>NZ_JAFLNM010000002.1:0-420356 GCF_017313275.1 Flagellimonas profundi
CATTGGCAGAGCAATGCATGGGCAAGGTGTTTTTGTAAACCGGTAAAATAAAATTGAGTGCGGAGAATATTCCCTTTTTAATCTCGCCCGTATATCCGGTCCCACCGATAAGGGCAATCTTTTTGCTAAAGTTAAGAATGGCAAAGTTATGCTGTCGTGTACCATCCACATTGGGGTCTGCCATAAAACCAGGGGCATTCACCACGGTCCACTCTGGATCAAAGTCATCCAACTCCGCATCGGTAGGGCGAAGGAACATATTGTAGGCGAACATATTCGACCATGGATATTCGTTGATTACCCGAATATTCAGTTTGTAGTCCGGGTCGGCACAGGCATACGAGTCCCTCACATAAAGCTCCTTTTCGTTCAGATAGGCAATGACCTTAGTATACAATGCATCGAACTTGTCACTATCAAAAGGGATATTGATATCGCCCCACCAGACCTTATCCTTGGTAATATCGTCCTTTACGATAAACCGGTCTTTGGGGGACCTGCCGGTGAACTCACCAGTATTGACGGCCAAAGCGCCCGAGGAGGCCTCTTTGCCCATACCTTTTTCAATGGTGATGTCCTGAAGTTCTTCCGGGGATAGTTGATAATGGATGTTGTCGTGGTCAATTCCGTAAGCATTTAACGAAATCGTTTTCGTAACTGAAACAGAATCCTTCATAGTTTAGTTTTTATGTTGGTACAAAACTAGAAAATATTCAGTTTTTGTCCTTTTAAAACCTGCTTAATCGGTCGCTTTTTGGGTTAAAATGTGATATCCCAAACAAATCCAAGCAGCGATCATCAAAACACCTCCTATTGGTGTTAAAAATCCGATAATTTTAAAATCGAAATCAGTCAACGTATTCAAAGCCAATACGTAAATAGAGCATGAAAACAATATAACCCCTAAAAGCACCAAAATAAGAACGGTTCTCTTAGCCTTCGGGTTGACTCCATTCAATATTCCTAAAAAAATAAGAAACAACGCATGGTACATCTGGTACCGAACACCCGTTTCAAAAGTAGCTACCGCTTCGGCATCTACCAATTTTTCAAGTCCATGGGCACCAAAAGCACCTAACATAATCGCCAGCATACCGATTACTATTCCAACTAACAAAATTGTTCTGTTCATAACTTTAGCGAGCTATTTTTTTAAAAATATAACATTTTAATACCTTAGTGATCGTTCAATTCAAAAGTAAATAAAACACATGATTCGTACTATTTTAGTTGTAGGAGCAGGTAAATCAACCTCATACCTTTTAGATTATTTCCTGAAAAAATCAGACGAAGAAAACATACATATAAAAATCGGGGATCTTCATCCCGAGAACATCCCGGATGATTTTGCCAAACATCCCAATTGTACCGTGTTCGAATTGGACATCTTTAATGAAGAGGAAAGGAAAAAAGCTGTTTCGGAAGCATCCATAGTGGTATCCATGCTGCCTGCACGTTTGCATATTAATGTTGCCCGCGATTGTATCGAATTTGAAAAACACTTTATCACTGCTTCTTATGTGAGTGATGAATTAAGGGAACTCGATGCTACAGTTAAAGAAAAAGGCCTTGTTTTTATGAACGAGATAGGCCTAGACCCCGGTATTGATCATATGAGTGCCATGGAGGTCATCGATAGGATCAGGGATGAGGGTGGTAAAATACTGTTGTTCGAATCCTTTACAGGTGGATTGGTAGCTCCGGAAAGCGATACCAATCTTTGGCACTACAAATTCACATGGAACCCAAGAAACGTAGTCTTGGCAGGTCAAGGTGGAGCAGCAAAATTTATACAAGAAGGAACCTATAAGTATATTCCTTATCAAAAACTATTTAGAAGAACAGAATTTTTAGAAATAGAGGATTACGGCTCTTTTGAAGTATATGCCAACAGAGATTCGTTAAAATACCGCGAGGCATACGGTTTGCAAGATGCCCTGACCCTTTACAGAGGTACCATGCGAAGAGTTGGTTTTTCCAAAGCTTGGCAAATGTTCGTAATTCTGGGTATGACGGACGACAGTTACACCATCGAAAATTCTGAAGGTATGTCTTACCGTGAATTCGTGAACCTGTTTCTTCCCTATTCCCCAACGGATTCGGTGGAATTAAAAATGAGACATTACCTAAAGATAGATCAGGACGATATTATGTGGGGAAAACTACTTGATCTGAACATTTTTGATGCTACCAAGAAAATTCCACTGAAAAATGCATCCCCTGCCCAAATGCTGCAATATATTTTAGAGGATAGCTGGACATTGAAAGAAGATGAGAAAGATATGATCGTGATGTACCACAAGTTTGGCTACGAACTGAACGGTGAGAAAAAACAAATTGATGCCAATATGGTGGTAATCGGAGAAAACAGAACCTACACGGCCATGTCCAAAACGGTAGGGTTACCTGTAGCCATGGCCACATTACAAATTCTCAACGGGAAGATTACCACTCCAGGGGTTCAAATTCCAATCAATAAGGAAGTTTACAAACCAATTCTGGATGAGTTAAAAAACAATGGCATTAAATTTAAGGAATATGAAAAGCCTTATTTAGGCTATAATCCCGACTCCGTTGCAGGTTAGTTTCTCTTGTATTTTCAATATCTTTAGCTTCAAATCTAAATCCAAGTTGTGAAAAACGATAACAATTCAGTTAAGATTGATGGGATTGACAAGAAAATCCTAAGATATCTTATGGAAGATGCGCGTAAACCTATCCTTGAAATTGCAAGAAATATCGGGATTTCCGGGGCGGCCATCCATCAAAGGCTGCGTAAACTGGAAAGTTCCGGTCTTATTGCCGGGTCCAAATTTGTTATCAATCCAAGGGTTTTGGGCTATTCCACCATGGCTTACATTGGTATTTATCTGGATAAGGCAATGGCCAACCCAAGGGCGGTAAAACAGCTTGAGCGTATTCCAGAGGTGTTGGAGTGCCATTACACCACAGGAAATTGGTCCATCCTCATAAAAGTACTTTGTAGGGACAACGAGCATTTGATGCAAGTATTGAACAAAAAAATACAGCAAATTGAAGGGGTTTCCCGTACCGAAACCTTTATTTCCCTGAACCAACAAATTGATCGTCAAATACAGATTTGATATTTGTATTAAATCTAAATAAATATTACATTTGACCCCATGAATGTAATATTCCAATCCACATATTACACCCTTTACCAGGCCAATAACGAGCGTTGTTTTTATCTTGATTTTGGTCAGAAAACGGTACGTATGTCCTTGTGCCAATTACTTTCACTACGGCATAAAATAATGGACATCCATATTGAAGACCACTTTGATGGTGATTTGAACAGCCATGGATTCGAGGTTTTGATGCTCTGTAACAAAGAACATCTCTTTATACTGAACACACTAGAAATACTGGACCTTAAAAACCTTATTGAAAATGGTTTTATGGCGATAGGTCTTTCCGCTAAATCCAAAGTGCTTATCCAGTAAGCAACCTTACTTTAATCCAAACTTAGTTGGTTTCTAAATTATGGGACTCCATATGTAAAACAGATTAAATTCTGTAACTTTATAGTACAATCACACTAGATATACACACCATGAAAGATATTGCAAGACAAAGTATGAGCATTAAAGTGGAATCCATGGATTTGCTCAACGGACAAATAAAAATCGAAGCCCATGCCTCTGCCACCTATTTGGCGATGGCCTCTTGGTGCGAACAGAACGGATTTTTTACCAGTGCCAAATTTTTCTTTAAACAAGCAGAAGAGGAGCGCGAGCACATGATGAAGATTTTCAACTTTTTGGTGGATACCGGAGGCAACCCAATTTCACCAGAAGTAACGGATATCAACCACGATTACTCCTCTATTACCGATATTTTTGAATCCACTTTGGAACACGAGGTAAAAGTGACAAAATCCATTCACAATATTGTGAAAAAAGCCAGGCAAGCGGGTGATATAGCAACCGAACGTTTCTTGGACTGGTTTGTTATGGAGCAGGTCGAGGAAGAAAACACCATTAGGGATATTCTGGATATGATCGAAGTTACGGGCACCGAAGGTGTTGGCCTTCAAATGATAGATAACCAAGTTGCCAATTGGATAGAATAGTTTGTTAAGTTTGTTACATGACATAAAATAAGAAAAGGGGCCAAATGGCCCCTTTTTTATATGGTGTCTAAAAAATCTTAGTCTCTACCTCCAAAAACTTGAACCGCCCAATACAATAGTGATGCCAATGCACCCAAGGCTGCCACCAAATAGGTTCTTGCGGCCCATTTCAGTGCGTCTTCCGCACCGGCATATTCTTGTTGGCTTACCATGTTCTTTTGTTTTAGCCAAACCAACGCTCTTTTACTAGCATCGTATTCCACGGGCAGGGTAATAAAACTGAACAAGGTCGCGAAGCCCATCATGATCAATCCAGCTACAGCGATGTAAAAACCAATACCACCTACGACTCCAGTGGCTGCCATAAGCATAATACCACCGAATACTATCCAGGTGGACATACCAGAGGTAACACTTACCACAGGGACCAATTTAGAACGCATGGTCAACCATTCATAAGCCTGCGCATGCTGTACCGCATGCCCGCATTCGTGGGCTGCCACTGCAGCTGCCGAGGCATTTCGTTGATTGTAAACCCCTTCACTAAGGTTTACCGTTTTGTTTTTAGGATTATAATGGTCCGTTAGCATCCCAGGGGTCGAAATTACCTTAACATCCCTAATTCCATGGTCATCAAGCATTTTCTGGGCAATTTCTGCACCGCTCATACCATTTCTTAAATGGACCTTTGAATATTTTTTGAATTTACTCTTCAATCGGTTGCTCACCATCCAACTGACCAGAGCAATTCCACCGATTAATATATAATATGTCATCATAGCATTATCTCTTTAATATAAATATACCACATAAAAGCAAAAACCCCGCCAAATTATGGCAGGGCTCCTTTACTGTCAAAATGTTAGTGTTTTTAGACCAGTACTGGCTCTAGCTTAAAGGTTTCAGCAATTTCTTTGTAAACTATTTCTCCTTCAACCACGTTCAATCCCTTTTCCAAGGATCCATCCAATTTGCAGGCGCTACGCCATCCCATGTTGGCCAATTTTAGCACATAGGGCAGTGTTACATTCGTCAAGGCAACAGTAGAAGTATAAGGCACTGCCCCTGGCATATTGGCTACACAGTAATGGACCACGTCATCAATAATATAAATGGGGTCCTCATGGGTTGTTGGCTTGGTGGTTTCCACGCATCCTCCTTGATCCACCGCTACATCGACTATAACAGTTCCCGGATGCATATCCTTGAGCATGTCCCTTGTGATCAAGTTAGGGGCTTTTGCTCCTTTTAGTAGGACACCACCAATAATCAAATCGTTTGTTTTTATATGCTTTCTGATATTGAACTCATTCGAAAAACCAGTCACCACATGGCTTGGCATAATATCGTTCACATATCTGAGACGTTTCATGTTTACATCCAAAATGGTTACTTGGGCACCCAATCCTGCTGCCATTTTAGCAGCCTGAATACCCACGGTGCCAGCTCCAAGCACCAAAACCCTGCCTGGTGACACTCCGGGAACTCCGCCCAAAAGCACTCCTTTTCCCTTCACAGGTTTCTCCAAGTATTTAGCGCCTTGTTGAATCGCCATTCTGCCAGCCACTTCGGACATTGGTGTTAACAGGGGAAGTGTGCCATCTTCGTCCTCTACGGTTTCATAAGCAATACAAATAGCTTTGCTTTTGATCATGGCATTCGTCAAAGCTTCACTGGATGCAAAATGAAAGTAGGTAAAGACAATTTGCCCTTCCTGTATCAAATTATATTCCTCTGCTATGGGTTCCTTCACCTTTACGATCATATCGCTCATGGCATATACCTGACCAATGGTATCCAAAATTGTGGCCCCGGCCTGTTGGTAATCCTGATTGAAAAATCCACTTCCCTCACCTGCGCCGGATTGCACATATACAGTGTGGTTGTTTTTTACCAATTCAAATACCCCGGCTGGCGTCATGCCAACCCGGCTCTCGTTGTTTTTGATTTCTTTAGGTATACCAACAGTCATAATGTTGTGTTTTTTGGTTTCTGGGGTCAAAGTTGAGCAAAAAAATTAGATTAAAACACAAAAACTCGATAAAAAATAGGGGTGTTGGGTTAAAATATTTATTTTTTAACATTTATACCCCTTTTTATGTAGGGGTTAAATCATTTTTTATTACTTTTTTAATAAGTACCCCTTATTTTTTAAGGGTAAACCTGTGTGAAAATAAAAAAGCATGCCAATCGGCATGCTTTTTTGGGGTATTTCTATAATATTCTTAACTAATTCGCCTAAGAATCCTGTTTTGAGACTATCCTACGATATTCACAATCTTTCCTGGCACCACAATAACTTTTTTAGGTGTTCTTCCTCCCAACTGGGCCTGTGTTTTTTCGTGGGCCAAAACAGCAGCCTCGATTTCATCTTTGCTCATATCCAATGGCAACTCCAATTTAAAACGCATTTTACCATTAAAAGATATCGGATACTCCTTACTGCTCTCTACCAAGTACTTTTCTTCAAACGTTGGGAATGGTGCTTCGGCAATAGAATCTGAATAACCCAAATGACTCCAAAGCTCTTCGGCAATGTGAGGTGCATAAGGCGATACCAAAATGGCCAATGGTTCCAAAACAGCTTTGCTGGTACATTTTTGTGAGGTCAATTCGTTGACACAGATCATAAAGGTGGAAACCGAAGTATTGAACGAGAAGTTCTCGATGTCCTCCTCTACCTTTTTAATGGTCTTGTGCAAAGTTTTCAAATTATCGGCGGTGGGTTCCGCTTCGGCTCCGCTCAGCGACCCATTTGTATACAACTTCCAAAGTTTCTTTAAAAAGGAATGTACACCCGTAATTCCCGCCGTGTTCCAAGGTTTGGATTGCTCCAAAGGACCCAAGAACATTTCGTACAAACGAAGCGAATCCGCCCCGTACTCCTCACAAATGGCATCTGGGTTGACGACATTATATTTGGATTTGGACATTTTTTCAACTTCGCGGCCAACAATGTATTTCCCATCTTCAAGAATGAATTCTGCATCTTTGTATTCTGGTTGCCATTCCTTAAATGCCTCAATATCCAGCTCATCCGATGCATTCACCAAAGAAACATCTGCGTGAATAGGAACAACATTCCTACCAGCAATCAAACCTTTCGAATACAATTTATTGGAATCCAGTTCTCGATACACAAAAGCACTTGTTCCCGTAATCATTCCTTGGTTGATCAACTTCTGGGCAAATTCGTCCTTGGGCACATAACCCATATCGAACATAAACTTCTGCCAAAAGCGGGAATACAACAAGTGGCCCGTAGCGTGCTCGCTACCTCCTATATATAAATCGACATCCTGCCAATAGTTGATGGCTTCTGGAGAGAAGATGGCCTCGTCGTTGCGTGGATCCATATACCTATTAAAGTATTGGGAACTTCCCGCCCAACCCGGCATCGTGTTCAACTCCAAAGGAAATACATTTTCATTATCGATGAGCTCATTGCTAACTACTTCCGCCTTGAGGCGGTCCCAAGCCCAAGTAGTGGCGTTGCCCAATGGTGGCTCGCCCGTTTCCGTGGGAAGGTATTTCTCCACTTCGGGTAGTTTTAAAGGCAAATGTTCCAAATCTATCATTTGCGGCATACCATCCACATAATACACTGGAAAGGGTTCGCCCCAATAACGCTGACGACTAAATACGGCATCGCGTAAACGGTAGTTCACTTTCCCTTCGCCGTGCCCGATTTTTTCCAACTCGTTAATGATTTTCTTCATCGCATCTTTATAAGGTAGACCGTTCAGAAAATCGGAGTTGGCAATTACCGTGGTTTCCTTATCGGCAAAAGCCTCTTCGGAAATATCCACCCCTTCAAAAATGTTGGGGATAGCTATATTGTAATGTTTTGCAAAATCGTAATCGCGTTGGTCTCCACAGGGCACCGCCATTACGGCTCCCGTTCCGTAACTGGCCAAAACATAGTCCCCAATCCAAATGGGAATCGGTTCCTTGGTGAACGGATGCTCTGCATAAGCTCCAGTAAATACACCCGAAATGGTTTTCACATCGGCCATACGGTCACGCTCGGAACGTTTTGCCGTGGCTTCCACGTAAGCTTCTACTTCTGCTTTTTGCTCTGGAGTTGTGATTTTTGCCACCAATTCGTGCTCCGGTGCCAAGGTCATAAAACTTACCCCGAAAATGGTATCGGGACGGGTGGTGAAGACTTCAATTTGATCTGGGTGATTGAGCGAAGTCGAAACCACATCTTCATCGCTTCGACTACGCTCAGCGTCCAATACATTAAAAGTAACCGATGCACCAACGGAACGTCCAATCCAGTTGGTTTGGGAATCTTTTAGTGGCTGTGGCCAATCAATTTTGTCCAATCCGTCCAACAAACGCTGTGCATATGCGGTAATGCGCATACTCCATTGCGTCATTTTTTTACGGACCACGGGATGACCTCCACGCTCGGAAACACCATTCACGATTTCATCATTGGCCAAAACAGTACCTAAAGCAGGACACCAATTTACTTCGGTATCCGCCAAATAGGTCAATCTATATTTTAAGAGGATTTCTTGCTTTTCTGTGTCGGAATAACCATTCCAAGTTGCAGCATCAAAGCTTGGGGTGTCATCATCACAAGAAGCTTCAACATTGGCATTTCCTTCTTTTTCAAAAATGGAAACCAAACTGGAAATATTTTCCGCTTTATCGGATTTCTTATTGTACCATGCATTGAACAATTGGATAAAGATCCATTGTGTCCATTTGTAATATTGTGGATTGGAGGTACGTACTTCGCGGCTCCAATCAAAAGAAAAACCAAGCTGGTCTAATTGCTCACGGTACCTGTTAATGTTGTTTTCCGTGGTAATTGCCGGATGCTGACCCGTTTGAATCGCATATTGCTCCGCTGGCAATCCGAAGGAATCGTAGCCCATGGGATGCAATACATTGAACCCTTTATGTCTTTTGTAACGCGAATAGATGTCCGTGGCAATGTATCCCAGCGGGTGCCCTACGTGCAACCCTGCCCCTGACGGGTAAGGGAACATCGACAATGCATAAAATTTAGGTTTATCCGAATCGTTGGATGCCTTAAAAGTTTCATTTTCTGCCCAATACTTCTGCCATTTGGCCTCAATCTCGCGGAAATCGTAATTCATTGTTAATCTTGTTCAATTTCGTGTGCAAAAATAGGTTTAATCCCCTAAATACAATTTACTTTTCTATTTTTACGTACTGATTCTACTATATGAGCCAATATATTGAACGATATCAGCGTCGAAAACTGATTTCCTCCTACTTTTCCGTGGCTTTGAGCATTGCCTTGGTACTGTTTCTTTTAGGTGTTTTGGGCCTTTTGGTGCTCAACACCAAAAAATTAGCAGATCACTTTAAGGAGCAGATCACCATTTCAGTGTTTTTAAAGGACAATGCAAAACCTGTGGAAATAGATCAATTGCAGAAAAGTTTGGCCCTTGCGGAATACACGAAGTCGGCCGAGTACATTTCCAAAGAAGATGCGGCAGAGCAATACAGTGAGGATATTGGTGAGAATTTTGAAGAGTTTTTGGGCTACAACCCTCTAAAAAATTCCATTGATGTGAATTTGAAGGCAGATTTTGTCTCTTCCCAACAAATTGATGAGATAGCAGAGGAATTGGCAGCCAAGGCCTACGTGGACGAGGTGAGCTACGATAAACCCCTGATTTCACTACTCAACAACAATGCTCGGAAAATCAGTTTGTGGATATTGGTGGCCAGCGCCATTTTTACGGTAATCGCAGTTTTGCTGATCAACAGTTCCATACGACTGTCCATCTATTCCAAAAGGTTTATCATTAAAACCATGCAGATGGTGGGCGCCACCAAAACCTTTATCCGAAGACCTTTTATATGGACCAACATTAAACTGGGCATGGTCGGAGCTGTAGTGGCATTGATCGGACTTGGCGTTTTAGTATACTATATCGATAAAAACTTCCCCGAACTGAATCTTTTGCAAGATTATATTGTTCTCATCATTTTATTCGTTAGCGTATTTGGTTTGGGCGTTATTATTTCCTGGGCCAGCACCCATTTTGCGACACAACGCTTTTTAAACCTGAGAACGGACGATCTTTATTATTAACTTTGCAGCATGAGCAAGAAAAACAACAACGGTCAAAAACCGGCCAAAGAGTTTGTTTTCCAAAAGAAAAACTATCTCTTTCTATTTATAGGTATTGCCTTTATTGCCCTCGGGTTTATTTTGATGAGTGGTGGCGGAAGCGACGACCCAGAAGTATTCAACCCCGAGATATACAATTTTAGAAGAATTCGTCTTGCACCGACCTTGATTCTTATCGGTCTTGGCATTCAGGTTTACGCCATTTTGTTGAATCCCCACAAGAAAAAGAAGGAATAATTGGAATTAATTGACGCCATAATCCTTGGAATTATTCAGGGATTGACCGAATTTTTACCTGTTTCCTCCAGCGGTCACTTGGAATTGGGAAAAGCAATTTTGGGAGCGCAGGCCGTTCCCGAAGAGAGTTTATTGTTCACGGTAGTGCTCCATTTTGCAACCGCGTTAAGTACCTTGGTGGTATTCCGCAAAGATGTTTATGGCATTCTGAAAGGCTTATTTCAGTTTAAATGGAACGAGGAAACCCAATTTTCTTTAAAAATCATCATCTCCATGATTCCTGCTGCTTTGGTAGGTCTTTTTTTGAATGACTTTATAGAAGTGTTTTTTGATGAGGCCATTGTGATTGTTGGAATTATGTTGGTGATCACAGCATTTTTGCTGTATTTGGCAGATTTGGCCAAGACCACCGATAAAAATGTATCGTTCCGCAGTGCTTTTGCCATCGGAATGGCTCAGGCTGTTGCCATATTGCCCGGTATTTCCCGAAGTGGGGCAACCATTTCTGCCGCCGTCCTTTTGGGAGTTGACAAAACAAAATCGGCCCGTTTTTCCTTTTTGATGGTGGTTCCGCTTATCTTGGGCAAAGTGGCCAAAGATTTGATGGGCGGAGAGATTTCTTTTCAAGGGGACCAGGCCGTGGCCATGGGTGCAGGATTTGCTGCTGCCTTTATCGCTGGACTTGCTGCATGTACCTGGATGATCAAACTGGTACGCCAAAGCAAGCTTACCTATTTTGCCATTTACTGTTTGATTGTGGGCCTAATCGCCCTTGCTTGGAGCATTTGGGGATAGATCAGTATATTTGCCCCAAACCCCAAGTTTTTGAACACCAAAGAAGATTTTTTAAACGGTCAAATCCTGTTAATTGACAAACCGCTGGAATGGACTTCGTTCCAAGCGGTGAACGCACTTAAATGGGCCATTCGTAAAAAATTTGACCTCAAAAAGATAAAAATCGGCCATGCAGGAACATTGGACCCCTTGGCCACAGGTCTATTGATAATCTGCACCGGAAAATTCACTAAAAAAATTCCAGAGTTGCAAGGACAGGTAAAAGAATATACCGGAACGTTCACGTTGGGTGCCACTACACCTTCTTATGATTTGGAGACTGAAGTGAACGAGACCTTTCCGACCGAACACATTACGGATGCATCCATCAAAGAAGCCACAACGAAATTCTTGGGCGAAATTGATCAAGTACCTCCCATTTTTTCAGCCCTAAAAAAAGATGGCAAGCGATTGTACGAACTTGCCCGTGAAGGCAAACAAGTCGAAATAAAATCAAGAAAAATAGAAATCCTGGAATTTGAGATTACCCGGACCGAACTCCCCAAAGTGGGCTTTCGGGTCGTGTGCAGTAAAGGGACCTACATCCGTTCCTTAGCGCACGATTTTGGGAAAGCTTTGGGCTCTGGAGCCTATTTATCCGAGCTCCGAAGAACCAAAATAGGGGATTTCAACGTAAATAATGCCACAAGCCCCAATGTTTTCAAGGAAAAGCTTGAAGCAAGTACCTCGACATAGGAAAGTTGGGATAAAATATTTTTGAAAAAAAGCGGTTATAGTAAAACCATGAACTTAAATAAGAGCCAGTTATCACTTTTGATTACTTTCTTCTCTATGTCCATAGTGATTTTATTGTTGTTCAATATTCACTTAGGAGGCATACAAGAGGATGAATACGTCATTGAAATGAGCTTGGCCGATGAAGATATTGAAAAACTTCTAGAAGAGGAAGAGGAACGATTGGAAGAAATGGAGGCCGCCAACGACCCCATTAAGAGCCACATGGCCGTGAATCAAACAGCCAAACCGAGTGTTGGTAATCCCGAACCTTTAAAAACTTTGGAAGAGCTCTTGGAAGAAAGGGCCATGAGCAGCGAAACAGGCGAATATGCCGACAACTCTGCTTTTGAAGAACAATTGAAGCAATTACGGGCCCAACGGGATGAGAAAAAGGAAAAATTGGGCGAACGCGATGCCCAAAAAGAAGAGTTTACCGACTATTTAAAAGACAGGCGCACCAGTATTTCCTATTCCTTAGTGGATAGAAATGCATATTATTTACCACCTCCTATCTACACCTGTATAGAAGGCGGTAAGGTTGTTGTCAATATTTCGGTGGACGACAATGGTTATGTTACCGAAGCAAGCTTTAACGACAAAAGTTCCGGAACGGACAACGGTTGTTTGGTGGACAATGCAATAGCCTATGCTTTAAAGGCGCGTTTTAGTCCAGATTCCAAGGTATCGCAAATTGGAACAATCACCTATTTATTCCAGAGCAAGTAATTTTAGGATATCCTCCAGAATATTTTGCCCTTTGTTTTTATTGTACCAAACTTGAAGCTCTTGTTTGAACTCATCGGTCAATTTACCGTGTTCCCTTTTGCAATCTTCCACCATTTGAGTGGCAATACTTGGTCTTGGGCCCCACTCGCCGATAATTTCATCATCAGCTTTGTCCAAAACAATCATTTTAGGAATGGAACGGGCGCCTTTGGTAAGGAAGGTATCCATCAAATCCAGACTTTCATCCCGCAGAACAACTTTTAGGGTTATGTTCGGGCTTGCTTCTGCAATTTTGTTCATGATGGGCAAACTTGCCGCCGCATCTCCACACCAGCTTTCGGTGAGCACCAAGAACACAAGCTCTCTGTCCAAGGAATCCAACTTTTGTTGTACCTCATCGTTGATTTTAAACGTTTTTTCCCACCGCACCATTCGGCGGTCACCAAGCTTGGTATAATTGACCATAGCTTCAGATTGGTTTGAACCCGTGGACTTACCCATTATCGCCAGTTGACGAACCAATTCAAGGTATTTCGGATAATCCATTGCCTTTGTTATGTACTCCTGTACCAATTCCAACCTGTTGCTCTCCAATACTTCCATAAAATTGTTTTTGCAAAAGTACCCAGGGCAATCTGCCCAATAGGTGACTTTTATCATTGGTAGTTTTTACAAGATATTCCTTACAGTGCTTTTGGGTTTATGGCCAAGCTCTTGAACAACATGGCCTTGGTGTAGAAAAATTTATTCTGCATTTCGTTTTGCTTCAGATAAGCATCGATGAGCTTGCTCTCCCTAGAATTGATCAAAAACAGGGAACTCTCCCCAAAACTGAACTTTCTTTCCTCAGCTTCCAACATCGTGGTATAATCCTTTACAATATTGGTTATCAACTGGTTTTGTTCGGTAAAGGAATCCAATTCATTATAAATGGCGATGACCTTATTCTGTATTTCTATCTGCGCGTTGTCCCTTTCGTATTCGGCATCCCTGAGTTTAAACTTGGCCAATTTTAAATCTCCTCGCTCTTTTCTGAGAAAAATGGGCATCTGCAGACTTAACCCTGCTTTGTAGTTCTCGGTTACAAAAGAGTTGATGTATTCTGGTGTTTCTGTGATAAAATTATATTCGGCCTCCAATTTTGGAAGCAGTTTGTTGGCCTTAAGTCTCTTGTCAACGGTAAGTCCTTCAATTTTATAGTCCAAGGATATGAGTTTAGGATGTGTTTCCAAATTGAAACTATCCAAAGGCACTCCTTCTATCTCCAAGGTCGAGTTGATGTCCATTTCCGGCTCTAAATTAGGGCTTACACCAGGCTGAAGCTCAACGGGCACATCCTCGATCCACAAAAAATTACTGAGTTCCAATGATTTTTTCATCAATTTCACCTTTGCCTGCTGATAGCCCAAATCTCTGTTTCGAACGGCAATTTTTGCCTCTACGGTATCAATCATGGCAATATCCCCTGCCAAGGCGCTCTCCTTTATCCCCTGAAAACGAATTTCCGCATTTTCCAAAAAATCTTTATACACTTCAGCATCCCGATAAGCCTTCAACCAATCAAAATAGGCCAATGATGCATTGTAAAGCACTTGGTTTACCTGTAGGTCTTGATCGGCTTTGGTCTGCTCCCTGAACAATTTGGCTTTTCGTAAAGTGGCCATACGCTCGTTGATCCAAAATCCTTGTAAAACGGACATGGAAACCCCTGCGCTGTACAAACCATCTTGAGGCAAGGTTTCGTCCGGGTTAATGAAAGTTCCTTCATCTTGCTGAAAATTCCCCTTGAACTCTATACCGAACCAGGTCGGAACCTTGAAAGTGGCATTTAATCGGTCCCAATATTGGGTTCCCTTAAACTCCTTTCTATCAAAATCCACTTCAACCTTTGGGTCAAAACCTCCCCTGGCCCTCATAAGTTCCGCCTGCCCTATGGCAATGTTCAACTGGGCCTGTTTGGCAACGGGGTGGTACTTTTTTACATAACCCAGGTACTCCTTAAACCCAAGCACAGAGGAATCTTGCTGAGCGTAAAAAAGGCTTACAGTAAAGAAAAAGAGGGTACAAAATAAAAGTAATCTTCTATTTCTTTGCGCCATCTGCACTATTGTTTTGAGGTTGATAATAATTCGGTGGAAAGCCGTTCAACTGCCTCCACAACTCGTACCAAATGGGAACATCTTCCAAAAGAGCCATTGTACTTGCGCCCGAACCGACTCTAATATCCTTGGGCCATGGTGCTTCTTCCTCATCGGGGGCCAACAGTATTCGGTATTTACCATTTGGGCTGATAAAATTTTCAATTGCGACCACTTTACCGCCAAAAGTTCCATAGGAAACGTTTGGCCATCCACTAAATATGATAGCAGGCCAGCCATCAAATTGAATACGCACCTTCTCATCTACATGAATCAATGGAAGATCAATGGGGTCCACATACGTTTCAACCGCTATATCGTAGTCCGAAGGCATTATCCCCACTAATTGAGCTCCTTCTTTAAAAGTTTCCCCAATTCCGGATTGGATGGCCTTTGTGATATAGCCATTCTGAGGGGCTCGTATATAGAGCATATTATTTCTAATTTCGTAGTTGGTGTACTGATTTTCCAACTTGGTCACCTGAGCCTCAGAATCAAACTGATTGGATTGCGCCGTATATAAGTCACTTTGCGCCTTAGAAATCTTATCGGTGTACTCGGCCTGTACCCTATTGATTTCAACTTGTGCATTGATCACGTCATTTTTACTGGCCAATAATTTATTTTCCTGACTTATTAGTTTTGCCTGTGTTTCTTGAAGTTTTAGGCGTTTTGCTTCCAAATCGGTAACCGCCTTTAAACCTTCTTCCTGGAGTTTTTCGGTACGATCGTACTGCCGTTGTGCAATGGTAATATTGGTCTTGGCAGCTTCCAAATCTATACTGTCGCTCTTGACCTTCAGCTTCGACTGCATTAATTTGTTCTTGGCTTGCTCCAGTTTCAAGCCAAGTTCTTGGTTAAGGGCTTTGATTTGCTGGTTCAAGGCCTTTACCTTCTCTTGATACGAAGTTACGGACATACTCTTTGCCTTGATCTGTTGCCCGGTACGCTCAATAAGATTGGGGTCAAAATATTCACTTTTGACCTCGGATATAAATAAGATGGTATCTCCCTTTTCCACGTAATCCCCTTCTCTTACATACCACTTCTCAATTCTTCCCGGTATTGGGGACTGAACGGTCTGTGGTCGTTGATCTGGGGTTAGAGTTGTTAAGTAACCTCTACCAGAAATATTCTGGGTCCAGGGCAAAAACATCATGAAAAGCACAATGATGGAAAAGGCGGCCAAAAAGCGGTTAAATTGCTTATAGTGCCTTTTATGAAAGACCTTCTTACCTGCTTCATAACCGGTAAGGTCTACCTTAGCGTTCAATTTATTATTTGAAGAAATATTTAGCATGAACTTTATTTTACATTGATCAATCTACCTTTTTCCATCCGGATTGTCTGGTTACAGCGACTTGCCCATTTCGGGTTCTCACTTACAACAACCAGAGCCCATCCATTTGCCGGGTCGGCCAAGAAATCCATCATTCTTTCTGTTCCCTCTTCATCGTATTGTTCCAAAGGATCTTTGAGGATCATAAGTTTAGGTCGTGTCACAACACTCCTGGCCAATACAATCTTTCGAGAAATAAAGTCCGGAATCTTTTTCCCTTCTGGATATAAAATGGTGTTTAGGCCATGGGGCTGCTCTTTTACAAACTCGGTTAAACTCACTTTTTCCAAGGCCCAGTAAACGTCTTCTATTGGAATATCTTTATTGCCGAAGGTAATGTTGTCCAACAAAGTCCCTTCAAAAGGGTACTCTTCGGTTAGCGAGTGCCCTAAATAAGATCGGTACTGACTTAATTTTATTCCCTGTAGTGCCACATTGTTGACATAGATTTTACCCGAATCGGGTTCTAAGATTCCCGCGATCATCCGTAAAAGGGTAGATCTTCCGGAGCCACTTTTACCTTGAACCAACAATCTAGTGCCGGGGTGGATAGCCAATGATACATGATCTATAATCTTTTTATCCAAACCAGGAACTTTATAGACGACATCTTCAAGTTCCACTGTTAAGCCCTCACTATCCTTAAATGGGGTTTCCCCAGTTTGTGGCTCAAGTTCTTTGTCCACAACTTGCCCCATTTTTTCCAGGGAGGTCAAGAGATCATAAAAAGTTTCAAGGCCTAAAATCATTTTCTCAACAGAGCTGATCACCAATAAAATAATGATTTCCGCAGCTACAAACTGACCTATGTTCATTTGTTGATCCAAAACCAGCAATCCACCAATCAACAATAATCCGGCAGTCACCAGAACTTTAAAGCCTATCATCTGGATAAACTGAAGTACCAATATTCTAAAATGGCTTTCCCTGGCCTCCAAATATTCTTCTACCAGTGTATCGTTCTTTTCCAAAGCATGGGATGTTTTGCCCGAAAGTTTAAAACTAACAATGGAGCGGGCAATTTCTTGCACCCAATGGGCAACCCTATACTTGATCTTGGACTCTTCCAAACTGGTATCCAGCCCCTTTTGAGCGGTGAACTTGAACACAATGTAAATAAGCAAGAGCAACAATAGGCCATAGATGATAAAAAATGGGTGATAAAAAGAAAGCAACAATAACCCAAAAACTATTTGCAGCAATGCAGCTGGGAAATCGATAAGTATTTTGGAAAGGGATTTTTGAACTGTAAGGGTATCAAAAAAACGGTTGGCCAACTCTGGCGGATAGTAATACCTAAGCTCACTCATTTTGATTTTTGGAAAACGATATGCAAACTCAAAAGATGACCTGGTAAAAATTTTCTGTTGAAGGTTTTCAATAATCCGTATTTGCATTAATTGAAGAACACCAACAAATGCAACTCCCAAAGTGACCAAGACCACAAGAACGATCCAAGATGTACTGACCCTTGCCCCCTGTATAAGGTTGATAATGGCCTGTATTCCCAATGGAAGGGAAAGGTTTACCACACCAGCAAAAATAGCGTAGTAAAATATTTGAAAGATGTCTTTTTTGTCCAAGGTCAACAGACCCATTAAACGTTGCCAAGCGGTTAGTATGTTTTTAGCCATTAGGTTTAAGGTTTAACGTGCGGAATATTAAGTCCGTAAAAAATTGGGTTGGTGTGATTTTTTGATTACAATCGGTAAGTTTTGGAAAGTGCTCTGCCAGAAAATATTGATGCAGCGTACCTTCCAAAATAGTACTGGCCAAACTCAAAGGATAAGGATAACTGCCATCCACTTCCTGAATCATTTTACTGATACGACTCACAATTCTCTTACTGATTGTAAAGTAACCATCCTTGTTTTCTTGATCAACCTCCTTTACCAAGTAGGATTTAGAATACTCATTGATTATCAATCTATTTAGAACCACCTCGTTCACATGTGAAAACGAACTGTCTTCCTCCACATTTTGTGTCAGCACTTCTATTGCTTTTTTAAGTTTTTTCTCAGGATTGGAAATGCCATTGGTAGCAAAAACCATCCGATACTCCATCCAACCCCAATACCATGAGGCCAAATAGAGCAACAACTTATGCTTGTTCTCAAAATATCGATAAATAGAGCTCTCATTGGATTGAATGCGAACCCCAAGCTTTTTAAACGTAAAGCATTCAAATCCGATTTCATCGATAAGCAGTATACTCTGCTCTACTATTTTCTTTCCCAAATCTGAAGATTCAGGGTCCTTTACATAGAGCTTTCCATTCATTTCCAATTTTACGGACTTCATCAAAATATCCATTCCATCCAATTTTTAAAATAGATTCTCGCGAATATAATAGTATTACTATCAACATATAACACTTTAACTTTCAATTAACGATTTCTTATTTTACTGTACTTTTGATAAAAACGGACAGATATGGATAAACACAGATGTGGTTGGTGTGTTGGCGACAGCCTTTATGAAGCCTATCATGACACCGAATGGGGCGTTCCCGTAAAGGACGACGAAACCTTGTTCGAATTCCTGATATTGGAGACCTTTCAGGCAGGTTTGAGTTGGATCACGGTATTAAGAAAACGTGAAAATTTTAGAAGAGCTTTTGACCATTTTAATTACGAAAAGATTGCAAACTACGACCAAAACAAGATTGACAACCTCTTGCAAGACCCTGGAATCATAAGAAATAAATTGAAAGTGAACGCTACGGTGTCCAATGCAAGGGCATTTATGGAGGTTCAAAAAGAATTTGGTAGTTTCTGTAGCTATATTTGGGATTTTGTGGATGACAAACCGATAAAAAATGCGTGGAAAAACTACAAGAATGCCCCTGCGACCACCGAATTATCGGACACCATTAGCAAAGATTTGAAAAAACGTGGATTCAAGTTTGTAGGAAGTACTGTGATTTATGCCCACATGCAGGCCACGGGCATGGTGAACGACCACGAAGTAAACTGTTTTAGATACCATGAAGTTTAAATACATCTTCTTTTTAATACTTGGAATCGCACAAATTACGTTAGCACAAAACAAGTACGAACAGGAATCTAGAATTGACAAAGACGATTTCCCACGTAATTCCTATCTCTTGATCGAAGATTATTTAGAAGATGCCAAACGTGTTCGCTTTTATCAAGAGTCGGACAGTACCAAGAAAAGCTACGAAGCCAAATTTAAAAAAAGGCGACTGCACTACAGTGTCGAGTTCGATCAAGAAGGGAAACTGGAAGATGTAGAATTCAAAATAAAGGAAAGGGACATCCCGAACGATTCTTGGGAAACCATACAGTTTTATCTGGAAAAAAACCATAAAAAGTACAGGGTAAAGAAAATTCAGCAGCAATACCCTACTCGCAAGGGACAGTCCCATGAAAAGACCTTGCACAACGCCTTCCAAAACTTGATATTGCCCGAAGTAAATTACGAACTGGTCTTTTCTGCCAAAGAAAGTGATGGTTTTCAGGAATACGAGGCGCTATTTGATTCCGAAGGACAACTAAAACGAATCCGTAAATCTTTTCCGCAAAGCTATGACCATGTCCTCTACTAAATGGTTTTTACTTGTTTCGTTTTTATTGTTCATGTTCTCTGTACATAGCCAAGAAAACCTGACAGGATATTGGCAGCCACAATTTGCCGTGAACTATCAAGTTACACGGGGTTATTCCCATAATTTTTCCATAGCCAACCGAAACTATATTTTTGATGATGAAGAATTCACCTTAAAAACGAGACAATTGGATATTGCCCATTTTTCCAAGTGGAATATCAGGGACAACCAAAGTATCGCTATGGGTATTCAATATAGATTCCGAAATAATTTTGAGGACAAAGGGAACGAACTTCGGCTTACCCAGCAGTACAACATTACCAATAAACCGTTTGCTGTTAGATTTGGACATAGGCTCCGTACCGAACAGCGTATCACAAACGCATTGACCATCCACAGGTTCCGATACCGATTTGCGCTGGATTTTCCTTTGGTCGGTGAAAAATTGGACCCTGGAGAACCTTATTTTGTGGGAAGCTTCGAAAACCTTTTGAGTGTAGCCAAACATAACGCTCCGCAATATGATGCGCGTTTAGCGGGACAAGTAGGCTGGCAATTGAATGATAGTATTAAATTTCAGGTGGGTGTGGAGTACCGAATGGAAGACTTTAGCTCGAGTATGCCACAGAACATTTTCCTTTTACTGACGAACGCCCAATTGACCCTGTAGAATTTTCACAAATTCCTTTCTGGGAATCAGCTCGGCGCCCAAGCTTTCCAAATGATCAGTGTGTACTTGACAATCTATAAGCTGATAACCTTTTTCCGCAAGTTCCTTAGCCATTTGTATAAATGCGAATTTTGAGGCATTGGCCCTCAAACTGAACATACTCTCCCCACAGAACACATGGCCAAGATCTACCCCGTACAAACCACCGACCAAATCCCCTTCTTCCCAAACCTCATAGGATTTGGCATACCCTTTTTTATAGAGGTTCATGTAAGCGGTTTTCATTTCGGGAGTGATCCAGGTACCATCTTGGCCTTTGCGCTCAATTTGGGCACAATAGTCCATCACCTGCTCAAAACAGGTGTTATGGGTAAGGGTAAACGAACCATCACGTATTACCTTTCGCATACTTTTGGACACTTTTACCTTTTCTGGAAAAAGCACCATTCGGGGATCGGGGGTCCACCACAAAATCAAAGAATCGTCATTGAACCAAGGGAAAATCCCATTTTTATATGCCAACAATAATCGCTCTGGGGATAGATCGCCACCAACGGCAAGCAGTCCATCTTCACTAGCGGTTTCAACAGGAGGAAATTCCAACCTCTTGTTCAAGAAATGTAAGGGCGTATTTTCCAAGCGCAATTTTTTTCTAAAAATACAAATCGGCCCAAAAACAAGAAAATCTGAACCCAAGGTCCAGATTTTTCCAGTTGATTTTATAAAATGGCTTTTCGTTTAGAACGGTAAATCATCATGGTCTTCCTCGTTAAGGTCATCCGCCGGTTCAAAAGCTTCCATCGGTGGAACAGGAGGCATATTGTCCGAACCAGGCTGTTCAGCCTGAAGGTTTTCGATTCTCCATCCTTGGATTGAGTTAAAGTATTTCGTTTCTCCTTGTGGGTTCACCCACTCTCTTCCTCTCAGGTTGATGCTGATCTTCACCATTTGCCCAACGCTGTAGTTGTTTAGCAAATCGCATTTATCCTGTACAAATTCGACCAATATATGTTGTGGATATTGCTCTTCAGTCGTCACGACCACCTCCCTTTTTCTGAAACCATTGTTGCCATACGTTTTGGTCTCATCTATCAATTTAATTCTTCCCTGAACTTCCATGCAATGTTAATTTTTGTTGAAAATTCAAAAGTACATAAAATGAATTCCATGGGCAGCCGTTATTTAAACTAACTATCAACATGTTTTCCAATTACCTATCTTTAAAACAGAATTCGACTACCAATGAACTTTAGCACCAAACGGAAAACCTCCAATATCATCTTGCTGATATCCGCATTCATCATTGTGAGTCTTATTTTATGGAACACCAATAGTTTTTTTAAAAAATTCAAGGAGGAGGAGCGTTTAAAAATGGAAATTTGGGCCACCGCCCAATTGGAACTCATCCAATCCTCCGTAGATCAAGAACTGGGCAACCTGACCCTAAAAGTGCTTGGAAACAATACCTCTACCCCCATGATCTTGGTGAATGAAGAGGGGTCTTATAAAACGCACAACATCCCAGAAGACAAGATTGCGGATAGTGCGTATATCCAAAAAAAGATAGCTCAGTTCAAAAGTGAGAACCAGCCCATAGAAATTATCCAGGAAGATGAATTACTGGAAACTCTTTACTACGGCAACTCCGAGGTTTTGAATAAATTAAAGTATTACCCCTTGGCATTGCTGCTGATCATTTTTCTGTTTGGAGCGGTAATCTTCTTTTTCTTCCGGACCAACAAAGCATCGGAACAGAACAAGCTTTGGGCGGGCATGGCCAAGGAAACGGCACATCAAATAGGTACACCGCTTACCTCACTCTTGGGTTGGAACGAATTGTTGAAGTCGGAGGACATCAATCCAGAGGTAACCCAAGAAATTGCAAAGGACATTGACCGATTGGAGACCATCACCGAACGTTTTTCCAAGATTGGTTCCGTGCCCGAATTACGGGAACATGATATTGTTTCCGAAACCAAAAAAGCCTATGATTACCTAAAGCAACGTAGCTCCAAATTGGTACATTTTTCTTTCAGCTCCAATGTGGATGAAGCCAAAGTGCTTATGAATCCGCCCTTGTACAACTGGAGCATCGAAAACTTGGTAAAAAATGGTATCGATGCCATGAAGGGCAAAGGGAACATTGCCATTCAAATTGAAAAGAAAGGTCAAAACATCCATATTTTGGTGTCGGACACCGGTCATGGCATACCGAAAAGTAACTTCCAGACCATTTTTAATCCAGGGGTAACTTCCAAACAAAGAGGCTGGGGTTTAGGCCTTTCGTTGGTAAAAAGAATCGTTGAAGAATACCATAAAGGAAAAATTAAAGTATTTTCGTCAAGTAAAGAAGGAACTATCATGCAGATTTCCCTACGCGCACAATAAAATTAAATTATGGCCAAGGAAAAACAACTTGTAATCCAAGAAGCTGATATTACCAACAATTGCCCCAAATGTTTTAATCAGGAACTTAAGATTACGTTCTATCAAAAACACACTTTTAACGCACTTTACCACAGGACAACCGGTGTTGTTACCAACGAGATAAAATGTAAAAAATGTGACTCGGTCATTTATCCGGTGGACTGGACTCCCGATATTGAGCGCGTTTATGACTACTACAACAAATTGGTGAAACCGGACAGGCCAGCTGTTCGTTTCACCATGCTATTCTTTATTATTTTAATTTTGATGTTGTGCCTGGCAGCAGCGGGAGTATACTTTTATCTAGAAAGTTAAAGCTTAGATTTTATGGCTTCGGCAACTTTTTCAAACTCTTCCGGCGTTAAGCTTTCCTTTTGTTGAAAAGTGGCGTTGGCCATACTGTTCAGCGGAATTAGATGTACATGCACATGTGGCACTTCGAGTCCGATCACCGACATTCCCACACGTTTGCAAGGAATAGCTTTTTCAATGGCAAGACCAACCTTTCTGGAAAAGGCCATCAATTTCATATAGGATTCCTCATCAAGGTCCATGATCTTGTCCACTTCTTTCTTGGGCACGCACAAGGTATGGCCTTTGGAGTTAGGGTTGATGTCCAAAAATGCATAGTTATCATCATCCTCCGCGATTTTATAGGAGGGTATTTCCCCGTTTATGATCTTTGTGAAGATACTGGCCATTTTGATTCGGTTTTAAAATAAAAAATCCCGTTGAACAACGGGATTAAATATAACCAATTTAGCTGCTATTACTCTCGAGTAATCTCTAAAATTTCAAATTTAAGGGTACCGTTCGGCACCTTGATCTCTGCCACGTCACCTACCTTTTTGCCCAACAATCCTTTTCCGATAGGAGATGTCACGGAAATCTTGCCTGTTTTCAGGTCTGCTTCGCTTTCTGCCACCAAGGTATACTTCATTTCCATTCCGTTGGCCTGGTTTTTAAGTTTTACGGTGGAAAGCACCAAGATTTTTGATGTATCCAGTTGCGATTCATCTATCAAACGGGCATTGGCCAAGGTTTCTTCCATTTTGGAAATCTTCATTTCCAAAAGGCCTTGGGCTTCTTTGGCAGCATCATATTCCGCGTTCTCGGAAAGATCGCCTTTATCCCTTGCTTCGGCAATGGCCTGAGATGCTTTGGGACGTTCCACATCTTTTAAGTGGTTCAACTCGTCCCTCAACTTCTTCAATCCTTCGGGTGTATAGTATGAAACTTTGCTCATATCGTTAATTTTTAATGCAAAGAGGCACTGAAGAAAATCGAAAAAATTTCCCCAATGTACTCTTCTCTACAAATACAAAAAATCCTCAACGATACCTATGACCTGCACGGTATTTTTGCGAGGATTTAACGCAAATATAGGCAAATTTTCATCAACTTTGTTCAAGAAACGTTTTCAAACATTGACCATGAAGCACTTCTGGACCATTGTAATTCTGGCACTTATTTTATCCTGCAGCTCGGATACTTCGAACCGAAATCCGTATTTACAGGAAGTACGATTTCGATTTGAATTGAACCTTAACCTCCCATTGTACAATAACCTACAAAACATCGGTAATCCTGTTTATGTGGGCAACAATGGGGTTGGTACTAGAGGTGCTTTTGTTATCAATACAGGGTCCAGTTTTATGGCATGGGAGGCCAGTTGCCCCAATCATGTTCCCAATGAATGTTCCACCATGACAATTGATGGGCAGAATGCAGTTTGTAGTTGTGAGGGATATACCTATAATCTATTTACGGGACAACAATTGGACAGGCCCGATGATGGAAACCGATATTACGACCTTCTATTCTACAGGGCCACCCAGAGCGGTAATGTTGTAATTATATCCAATTAATATTTTTTAAATGAAGTATAGAAAACTCGGAAGAACGAGAATAGAAGTATCCGAAATCTCATTGGGCACTTGGCAAGTAGGAGGAAAATGGGGTTCCGGTTTTGACGATGGTCTAGCGGAACATATTATCAATGAGGCTATAGATGAGGGCGTAAACTTTATAGATACCGCCGATGTTTACGAAGCTGGAGCAAGTGAAGCAGCTGTAGGCCGAGTAGTAAAATCCAGGTCGGAAGAGGTTTTTGTGGCCACCAAATGTGGTAGACAGATCAATCCGCATGTGAATGAAGGGTATACGGTGGAGGTACTGCGAAAATATGTGGAGGACAGCTTAAAAAATACTGGGCTGGATTGTTTGGATTTGATTCAACTGCACTGCCCACCTACCGATGTTTATTACAGACCCGAAATTTTTGAATTGTTCGATCGGTTAAAAGATGAAGGCAAGATAAAGAACCTCGGGGTAAGCGTGGAAAAAGTGGAAGAAGGCTTAAAAGCAATCGAATATCCGAATGTGAACACGGTTCAAATTATATTCAACATGTTTAGGCAACGCCCTTCGGAACTGTTTTTTGAACAGGTACGGAAAAAAGATATTGGTGTAATTGTGCGAGTACCGCTGGCCAGCGGATTGCTTACCGGAAAATTTACCCAAGACTCCACTTTTGAAAAAGATGACCATAGATTCTTTAACAGGGAAGGTGCAGCTTTTGATAAGGGCGAGACCTTTAGCGGCGTTCCTTTTGATATAGGTTTGCAAGCCGTGGATGAACTTAAAAAAGTATTCCCAAACAGAGAAAACCTTGCACCAATAGCGCTTCGTTGGATATTGGATTTCCCAGAGGTCAGTTGTATTATTCCGGGAGCATCCAAAGTAGCGCATCTAAAAAGTAATCTGGAAGCTGTGGAATTGCCATCACTCACCGAAGAAGAAAAAGCAGCTGTAAACCAAATTTATAAAAAGCACATAAAAAAGCACGTGCACCAACTTTGGTAAAAGATCATAGCGACCCCAAAATCTTATCCATTACCCAACTGGTATGTAGCCCCGTTTTTCCTGTAGATGGATGTTCCCCATTTCCCATTAAATGGTTTTTGACATTCTGCACATGAAACTCCTGAATATGCTCGGGATGTGGAATTTCAAGCACTTGATGTCCTGATGCGTTTTCAAGCTCAATGGGGGCCTCGTCCAAAACGGCAAATCGGATGCTGCCCTTGCAACCCAATATTTCAACCTTGTCCGTTCGATGATAGGTGCCAAAATTCCAATTTCCAGTTCCTGTGACACCTCCGGTGTGCACCCAATTGGCCGAAACTGCATCAAAAGCAGAATATAGCCCCAGTTGGTTGGCCGCAAAACCTTTCGCCTCAACTATATCGCCTAAAAGAAAGTTGAACAGGTCCAATCCATGACTGGCCAAATCATCAAAATAACCCCCTTTGGCAATAGCTGCATCGGTGCGCCAACTGTATTGTTTGCTCAAATCGATTTCGTTTGGAGCCTTGGTCTTTTGCCAATGTATATGCCTAACCTCGCCTATCCGACCATCATCCAGCCATTGCTTTATTTGTAAAAAACGGGGCAAAGAACGACGGTAGTATGCGACAAACAATGGGATTCCCTTTGCTTCAAATGCTTCATAAATGGCCAAACTGTCTACATAGTTGGGCGCCATTGGCTTTTCCACACAGCAAGGTTTTCCGGCTGCTGCTACCTTTAGTGCATAAAATTTATGGGTATCTGGCGGTGTTGCTATGTAAACGGCATCAATATTGGGATTATTGATTACCTCATCCGCATTGGTAGTCCATTCCGGTATATGGTGCCTTTTGGCATAATCCTCCGCCTTTTCGGAGCTGCGTCGCATTATCATATCCACATGGAATCCGAAATTGTTCTTGTATGCAGGCACACTCTTTTTTTCAGCTACGCTGCCACAACCGATTACACCCCACCGGAGGGGTTGCTCTTCAGAAAAATGAAAACGGGATTCTGCCATTGTGATAAATGTACAGAATCCCGTTAAAAGTTATTGGCCAAAAATACAGTTCCCTATGCAAAACCCTTCTAGGTTTTCCTCGAACTGATGCTTTTTCCTTTAAAAATTAACTGTTGCTCCCAACAAGAAGTTGATTCCTGCTTGAGGATAATATCCGGTACCTTCAATAGTTGTGATGGTTCCCGGATTTGACCAATTGTCATCATAGGTATAAAAATATCCATTAGAAACAATGTCGGCGTTAAAAATGTTGTTCACCAAACCAGATAGTACTATACTTTTTACAAATGAATTGGTGTTGATGGTGTACTGCACATTGAAATCCGTTTGTGTGTAGCTGTCCAAAACAGAGGTCTCGGAATCGATGTTTCCCATATATTGCTTGCCAACAAATTTTGACAGCAATGAGACTTGAAAGTTCTCCTTGGGCATATAAGAAATAACATTGCCCGCAATCAGTTGCGGTGAATAGGCAATATGTGTATTCCCCAAATTTTGAAGTTCTCCATCACGCTCAAAAAAGAAATCAATATTTCTGTTATCGCTCAAGGCAATGTTAGGCCTCCATTGGAACGAATTGGATATGTTCACATTAGCCTCGATTTCCAGACCCAAGCGATAACTGTCGCCCACATTGGACCTTAAAGGGGCACCCACATCGTTTAATTCCCCTGTCAGCACCAATTGATCTTTATAGCGCATGTAGTACACATTGGTGTTCAATTGAAAACTTGGTGAAACATATCTCCAACCCAACTCAAAATCGTTGAGTTTTTCCGGTTTTGGGCTTCCGCTCTCATAATCGTTGCGATTAGGCTCGCGATTGGCCCTTGCATAAGAGAAATAAAAATTGTTGTTACGGTTCAAATCGAAGGTAATACCGGCCTTTGGATTAAAAAAGTTGAACGAATCATCTACCAGTCCCGTGTCATCGCCATTGGCCTGGTAAGTAACCCCACGATATTGCACATCCCCGAACAAAGACCACTGATCCGTTAACTTAAAGTTGGCCTTGGTATACATGTTGAAATCCGTTTTGGTGGAAGTATCATCGTAATACCTGTCCCTGATTTCGCTGTTGCCGGCATACTCGGCCCAAATGATTTCACCAAAGTGATCTCCCTTGTACTCGTTATAACCACCTCCTAAAATCAGTTCCAGGTTGTCACTGTTGTAGGTTGCTGAAAAAATGGTTCCGTAAAAATCATTGTCCAACCATCGGCGACGTATCAAATCCGTGGTTTCCACGAAATCACCGTTTACCGTAATGGGTTCCAAACCATAGGTGGCAAAATCATCATCTTCCCTATATTGCTCAAAAAAGCCCCGACCTCGGGTGTAGTGCACTGCCAAATGGGTATCCCAAGCAGGGTTCCAAGTTTCATACCAATGCAGTTGAAAATGGTCTTGCTTGTAGTTGTCGACTTCGTTGTTGTAAAATTGTGTATTACCGTTATCATCGGTATAGGCCCCTGCCGAATTATAGGTGCGGTCGTTTTCCAATTGATCTGCTGTAATACCGTTCCACGCTTGATAGGTGATCTCGTGTCCTCCAAAAAGCAAAGCTTTAACCAAAGTGTTGTCATCATTATAAACACCTTGAAGAAAATAGCCGTCCAATTCTGAAGATGCCCTGTCCACATAACCATCGGAAGTTACCCGCGACAATCGCCCGGAAAACTCAAAATGGTCGTTCAACAAGCCAGTACTGAACTTTATATTGTTCCGTAACGTATTAAAACTGCCCACCGAAGACGAAATTGTGGCATAAGCCTCTTCTGAAAAGGCATCCGTTAGCATGTTTAAACTTGCCCCGAAGGCTCCTGCCCCATTAGTGGAAGTACCCACCCCACGCTGTAACTGCAAACTTTGTGTAGAGGAGGCAAAATCGGGCATGTTCACCCAAAAGGTTCCCTGCGATTCGGCATCGTTGTAAGGCACACCATTAATGGTCACATTTACCCTTGTGGCGTCGCTACCACGAACCCGAATACTCGTGTAGCCCACTCCTGCACCGGCATCTGAAGTGGTTACTACAGCTGGCATAAAATTCATTAGAATGGGTATATCTTGCCCTAGGTTACGTGGTGCCAGTTCCACCTTGTCCAAATCGGAAAAAGTAATCGGAAAATCCTTGGTCACCCTAACGGCCTGCACCAACACTTCATCAAGCACCACTTTTTCGCCTTCAAGGCTGTCAATGGGTTCTTCTTGTGCGCTGGTAGTCAATGCCACGCCCAACAGCGCCATTGTTGTGCATAAGGTTTTAATGTAATTCCGATGGTTGTTTTGCGTCGGTCGCAATAAGCCAGAAAAGGCTCTTTTTTGAATAATTGAATAGAGTTTCATCCGTAAAAAGGTTACGAATAAAAGGGGTCATTATTCTTTGTTAGTAATTGATTGTTGTTTCTAAAAGAAACATAGAAATTCCAAGATGCGGCTTGCGCATTCCCTTGGCAGCATTACCCGCCCAGGTTCATTGGGTATAATCTCAGCCTTTTTGGTAAAAAGCACCCCTTTGAGATACGACAAATGTAAGGTGCGCTAATTGATTTTCATAAAAAAATACACTAAAAAAAGAAAGGCTGCCGAAGCAGCCCTTCATTATTGCCAATAAATGGTCACAAGGAAAAAAGACCATGGTACAGATTGGCAGAAATGGATAATACGTGGTTAGTGTTTACATAGCATCATCCTGATTTTTTATATTCTTGTTCCTATTTCTGTTTCTCAAGTATGATATTAAAATATAAAGTGCCAATACCAACGATAACAGATTGAAAAACAGGACTATTTTATAAAACATATATATGCTGTTGCCTATCGTTTTCGGACCTTATGAAAAGAAAGCCGTACAAAATGCACGGCCTCTTACCAAATCAACCAACCTAGTTGAGACAACCCGCAAGGATCATCAAAATTTAATCATGTCATCGAAAACAATTCCGAATATACTTGTAAGACACACTTTTTATTAACAGGTCACATTTGGCAATAAAAAAACCCACTTAAGGAAGTGGGTTCAATTTATTGTTTCTTGGTTTTTACGCTTGATGCGTTGGTTTTAAAAGGTCGTTAACCGTTTTTACGGGGTTAAAGGTGACCAAGGGCACTTCCACAAAAATGGTATTCCAAAAAGCCATGGCACCGTTCCACAAACCTGGCAGCTCCAATGCTTTCAGTTCCTTTCCTTCTTTGGTTTTCCCAGTGATGAAACCTTGCTTAGGATCTACATAATCCAAAAGATTGAACTTTTCCCCTTTGTGGTTTCGAACCCCACATACCAAGTCTACAGGATTGAAATGTGTCGCATTTTGCATAATTGCAGCTTGTTCTTTATTGTCCATATCAATCTGTGCGGACTCAATTATTTGAAGGGAAATGTTGCCATCTGCATCTTTGATCCAAAAAGGACCTCCTCCGGGCTCTCCTTCGTTCTTTACCATGCCACAAATGCGAATGGGCCTGTTAATGCTGTCCTTCAAAACCGATTTTTGCTCATCTACACTTAAATCATCGTAATTATTGGGCATGCGCACATTGAGGTCTTTTTCTAAAAATGCCTTTATCTCATCAGCCTTTTCTATAGACACATCGCTTTCTAAAAGCTTGGCATATGCAAAGGCTTTATCCTGGACTTTTTTAAGAACGCCCGCCAACATTTTTTTACTGTTGGACACGGTCTCCAAATTTTTATCGATTACCACATTGTCTATATTCTTGATGAAGATGATATCAGCATCCTGATCGTTCAGGTTTTCAATCAGCGCCCCATGTCCTCCGGGACGGAACAAAATGGAACCATCGCTGTTTTTGAAGGGCTTGTTGTCCATATCCACCGCAATGGTATCGGTGGAAGGTTTTTGATTGGAGTAAGATATGTCGAACTTGGTATCTGTTTTCTTCGATACTTTTGGACCTACCAATGCTTCTTCTTTGGCAAACATCTCATCGTGCTGTTCCGATACGGTAAAATGAAGATTGGCTTTACCCTTTGTTTTGGCATAGAGAGCTGCTTCTTTTAAATGTTCCTCGAACGGGGTTGCCGTACCTGTATCATATTTATGGAATGGCAAAAGGCCTTTGGGATAAAATCCGTAGTTAAGACCGCTCTCCATCAACATTTCCTTTACAAAAAGATAGGCTTCTTCATCCTTGCTGGAGGCTTTGCCCTCTATTCTGGACATGATCAAATCATAAAAGGGAAAATCGGAAAGATTTTCAGTAAACTTTTTCGCATCGGTATCACCCGTGCGTTCTAGGTATTCGGATAGTTTTTCTTTTGATGGGTCATAGCTGTCCAGGAAATTGAACATCGCCTTGAACATCCTGGATGCCGCACCCGAAGCGGGCACAAACTTCAATAATTCAAGGTTTCCCCTATGGTCCTCAAAATATTGGAGAAGATCCAGCTGCTCCTTTTCGGAGAACCGAAGTATACCATTGCCTACCACCGCGGCCTGTGAAAGGGTTACAAAAGGGATACCTTCTTTGAATGTTTGTATTTGATTTTCTACTTTTTCTTTTGAAATTCCTTTGGAATCCAGTTGTTCCAAGTCTTTAGGACTTAATTCGATCATGTTTTTGGAGAAGTTTATCTATGTGTTCTATTGCTGTGGAAAGCCTTGACGCTTTATCCCCCCTTAAATTAATGAATTTCCTGTTATTTTTCTCCAATGCATCCTTGAAATGCGCAAACATTCGTTCTCTTTCGTCTGGTTTGTCGCGTAAATCGTCCGCGACCCAAGGCGTATCAATATAAGTTAAGAAGTATAGATCGTAGGTGTTTTGCAGGGCATATTTTTCTATAAGTGGGTCACAGGTGCTGTCGTAATATGCTTCGGAGTACACCTTGGTCTCCAAAAGATCGGTGTCGCAGATAAGCACTTTATTGGCTTTTTTTGCCAATTGGTTCTCCAACCGCATTTGTCCATAAGCAATGGGCAACAAATCGTTCGGCTCACAGGTTTTTTGCTCCCTATCCCATTTATCCTGAAGGTATTCTCGGGCATATTCGGGTACCCATTCGGTCCGGTAATGTTCCGCCAATTGTTTGGACAATGTTGTCTTGCCAGTTGATTCTGGTCCAAAAAGGACAACTTTTATGAGGTTTGTGGGCTGTTGGCCAAGTTTTTCTTCCATGCTAGATATCCCTGTATAGCTAGAACAGTAAAAATGAGGTATTGTAAAGAGAACATTCCCCATCCTCTATAGGCATACAAAGGTACGGTTATTAAATCACCCAAAATCCAAAGGGTCCAGTTTTCCAATTTTTTATTGGCCATATACCACATCGCCGTAAAGAAAACGCCCGAAGTAAAAATATCCACATAATTGGTAGGACCGATTTCTGCACCAAATGCTTTGTAAACCCCGTAGGTAACCAACATGGTAAGCAGGAAAAAGCCAAGACCCACCCATTTTTCCTTGGTACTGGTTCTTGAAACATGGACTATATGCTCCCTATTGTCTTTTCTTCTGGCCCAATTCCACCATCCGTAAATACTCATGATGGAATAGTAGAAGTTCATCATCATATCGCCGTAAAGGCGGTCCACAAGAAATATATAGGTGGTTATCACCGTAGCGACCAAACCTGTGGGATATACTAAAATATCTTCCCTTTTGGCGTATACTACACTGGCTATCCCGAAGAAGAAAGCCGTGGCCTCAAGAATGATCAGGGATAGTTCCCGGTCTTCGTAGGGACCGAGAAAAAAATCAAAAATGGGGTTCATATTCGCTTCGGTCGGATTTTACCACTTTCATGGTGAGTACCACATGGTCCAAGTTCTCAAAACTTTCTTTGATCTCGGAATTGAGCACTTCCATCACTTTATCGTAATCACCAAAAACCTGTGTGCTCAAGGGATTTTCCAAAATGGTAAGTCCTGAATCGCGCAACTTTTTGATAAAGTCAATAATTGGTGCTTCAAAATCGTCCTGAAGGGGAGACAAAGTAAGTTCAACGGATATTTTCATGGTCGGTTATAATTTCAGGGCAAAACTACGAAAAGGAATCATCATCCTCCCATCATTTTTAAGGCATACACACAAGTAAATCCTTCAAACTCCATGAATTGAACTTCGTAATGCGATTTTTTACCTTGATACATGATTTCCGCCACTGTTCTGGTATCCTCAAAAGAGAAGTCTATTACATTGATGTGCCTTAGAAAACTCAGTCCTCGTTGTGCATAAATCTTGTACAGGGACTCCTTGGCTCCCCAAACAATGGTCAATTTTCGCATCAAGGCCTCGGTATTGGCCAGGGTTTTGTATTCTTGAATCGGCGTAAATTTGTGGGCGATCCTAAGAATTTTATCTCGCTGCATTTCAATATCGATGCCTACCTCATCGGTTTCGCTTATAATTATGCCCGTAAAGTTGTGCGAATGTGTAATGGAAATATATTTCCCATCCTTAAGGTGCGGTTTTCCAAAGTCATCATAATACAAGTCGTGATCTACATAACCCGCCTCTGCCATAAGATGACGGATACTTAAAAAAGCCCTTCGGTGTGCTTCCGATTTCATCCCGTCCATACGGTTTTGACAGTGCTCCGTAAGCTCCACATCCTTAGCAAGTTCAATCTCTGGCTCGGTCACCTTCCAGATATAAACGGAAGTGGTCGGGGAAACTGTTATTGTTTTGTAAACGGGCATCAACAAAAGTTAAGTGAATTCGTATCTTTGTGCACTGTTTAAGCGAAGCTACAAAAGTAAATTATAAAAAGTATGAGCACAAAGACAATTCCGTATGTTCCTTACAAGGTTAAGGATATCTCACTTGCAGATTGGGGAAGGAAAGAAATTGAGCTTGCCGAGGCTGAAATGCCAGGGCTTATGGCCTTACGTGAAGAATACGGTAGCCAACAACCTTTAAAAGGTGCCAGGATTGCCGGTTGTCTTCACATGACCATTCAAACTGCAGTCTTGATCGAGACTTTGGTAGCCCTTGGAGCCGAAGTAACTTGGAGCTCCTGTAATATCTTTTCCACTCAAGACCATGCCGCAGCAGCAATCGCAGCAGCTGGCATTCCAGTCTACGCATGGAAAGGGATGAACGAGGAGGAATTTGATTGGTGTATTGAGCAAACATTGTTCTTTGGAGAGGACAGAAAGCCATTGAACATGATCTTGGACGATGGTGGTGACCTTACCAATATGGTTTTGGACCAATACCCAGAATTGGCAGCGGGCATTAAAGGACTTTCCGAGGAAACCACTACGGGGGTACACCGCTTGTACGAAAGAATGAAGAAAGGAACATTGCCCATGCCGGCCATTAACGTGAACGATTCCGTGACCAAATCCAAGTTTGACAACAAATATGGATGTCGTGAAAGTGCCGTGGATGCCATTCGAAGAGCAACCGATACTATGTTGGCAGGTAAGCGTGTGGTGGTTGCAGGTTATGGGGATGTTGGAAAAGGTACCGCAGCATCATTCCGTGGAGCAGGGGCCATTGTTACCGTTACGGAAATTGATCCTATTTGTGCCCTACAAGCCTGTATGGACGGGTTTGAAGTTAAAAAGTTGGAAACTGTGATCTCCAATGCTGATATTGTCATCACCTCAACAGGGAATAAGGACATTATCCGTGAAGAGCATTTCCGAGCCTTGAAGGATAAAGCCATTGTTTGTAATATCGGTCATTTTGATAATGAAATAGATATGGCTTGGTTGAACGGGAACTATGGCAACACCAAGGACGAAATTAAGCCACAAGTTGATAAATATACCATTGACGGCAAGGACGTAGTGATCTTGGCAGAAGGTAGATTGGTAAATCTTGGTTGTGCTACAGGGCACCCAAGTTTTGTAATGAGCAACTCCTTCACCAACCAGACCTTGGCCCAGATAGAGCTTTGGAACCACAACGAAAAATATGCCAATGAAGTTTATATGTTGCCCAAACATTTGGATGAAAAAGTGGCCAAATTGCACTTGTCGCGTTTAGGTGCCGAGTTGACCGAACTCAAGCAAGAACAAGCTGATTACATCGGAGTAAAAGTCGAAGGCCCTTTTAAGCCTGAGTACTACCGATACTAAGCACAAAGGTTTTAGAAAACAAAAAACCCATGGCCAAAACCATGGGTTTTTTTATTGGATATTAGTTGTATTAGTCGGCCAATAAGGTCTCGCCGTAGTAGCAAGTTTTGCTTTCCTGCAACAAAGCCAACCCTTCTTCCCTTGTACTCATTGGGTCTATTTTCACTTCTTCACCGTTTGGCATGTAAACAATGTAGAACCCTTCTTCAAAAGAGGATAGTTTTATAATTTCTCCATTAGGACGAACTGCATTCCAGGATTTTTCATCTGGTTTATAGACCAAATCTATCTTCTTACCTTTTTTAGGTCCTTCTACTACAGTTACCTGCATTCTGTTCTTGGTAGCGATCATCTCAAAAGTATTGCCATCATGTTCCACCATTTGCGTTTCAGACTCACCATCCTTCATGGCAATTGGATTAGATCCGGACCAGAACTCGATCACATTGAAGATAATCGTATCTCCCAAGAAAAATAATCCGTAAACAGGAACAATGTTAAGTCCCCAAAAAATAAGGTTGTCCAAAAATCTGCTATTCGTAAGCCCTTGGTTCCAATCCTTCAAACTATTGAAGGCGCTAAAAGACCCCAAACAACTTGAAAACAGGATAGAACAAGCCAACAACGAAGAAATAATGATTTTTTTCATGATAAAAGATTTATAGTTAGTGTTTTTAAAGCTACGAAAAAATCCGGTTGCAACTATTTTCAGACTTTTTCCGCTTTGATCACTACCTTTATTCCCGCTTGAATCCCAATAGACATGAAAAACTGGTACGAAATACAAAATATAGAAACGGTTGACTCCCCATCAATTGCTTTATATAAGGAACATGTGTCCTTTAACATCCAAAAGATGATTTCCTTGGTAGATGGCCAAACCAAACGCCTGATGCCACACATCAAAACAAACAAAATGCCCAAGGTAATGGAGCTGTTATTGGCTTCGGGCATCTCAAATTTTAAGGCCTCCACCATTGCCGAAGCAGAAATTGCCGCAGAAGTTGGGGCCAAATCCGTTTTGATCGCCCACCAATTGGTCGGTCCAAAAGTAGAACGATTCCTCGCTCTTGTAAAGCATTATCCCAAAACCCAATTTTCAACTATTTTGGACAATGTAGACAGTGCTGAACTTTTAAATCAAAAAGCATCGGAACTGGGACTTACCGCTGACGTTTATATTGATATCAACAACGGGATGAACCGTTCGGGTATTGAAATAGGCCCTGCGCTCGACGAATTAGTGGTTTATTTAAAAATATGCAAGTCTTTACATTTTAAAGGGTTACATGCATATGATGGACATTTAAGAGATAAGGATTTTACAACTAGACGTGAAAAAATAGAAAGAGGGGTAAAAGATGTAGAAACCTATTTTGAGGCACTAAGAGCGGATTATCCTGCGGCGGAATTGATATGTGGAGGAACTCCTTCCTTTACTTCGCACGCTTTACAGGAAAAAAGGATTACAAGCCCGGGAACCTGTGTACTTTGGGATTGGGGGTATGGTGAAAAGTTAACAGAGCAGGACTTTAAGCACGCCGCCCTTTTGGTTACCCGAATTATTTCCAAACCTACGGAAGGAATCATTACCATTGATTTAGGACATAAATCAGTTGCAGCGGAAAACCCCATTGACAAAAGGGTGAAATTCTTGAATCTTGATGGATATGAACTGCTTTCACAAAGTGAGGAACATGGAGTAATCCAAGTAAAGGAATGGGACAAATATAAAGTTGGCGATGTCCTATATGGCATTCCTTATCATATTTGCCCCACGATTAACCTTCATGATGAAGTTTCGGTAATCGAGAACGGTAAGAAAGTAGATACTTGGGAGATTACCGCCCGAAAACGAAAGCTTACGTTCTAGACCAAGTCCTGGAAAATTATACTCCCTCACTCCAATACCAACATTTATTTATGAAACCATAAAAAAATTGTAACAAAAAAGGCCTCGCAATGCGAGGCCTTTTTTAACTATTGTCGTTATTTATTAAGCTTCATAAGGCTCAATGGAAACAAAAGATTTTCCACCTACTTTCTTTTCAAACTTAACAATACCATCTACCTTGGCGTGCAAAGTATGGTCCTTTCCTGCATATACATTGTCGCCGGCATTGTGCTTGGTACCACGTTGTCTTACAATAATGTTACCAGCAGTTGCTGCCTGACCACCAAAAATCTTAACACCTAAGCGTTTCGATTCTGATTCTCTACCGTTTTTTGAACTACCTACACCTTTCTTGTGAGCCATGATATATAAATTTTAGTTCTTTTCTTATTTGCTTAACGCTTCGATCAACTCGGCTTTCTTCATTGAAGAGTAGCCGGTAATTTCCTTGGCTTTTGCCATTTCCTTCAACTCAGCAACCGTTTTGGAACTCAAATCCTCAGTTGCTTTTGGAGCTTCTTTTTTCGGAGCCGCCGCTTTTTTCTCTGCCTTTTTAGGTTCAGTAGCGGGTTTTGCTTCAGTTTTAGCTTTTGCAGGAGCCGCTTTCTTGGCGCCTTTGGCTACAATACCTTCAACAACAATCTCAGTCAAATATTGTCTGTGACCATTCTTCTTGCGGTAACCTTTACGTCTTTTCTTTTTAAAGACGATTACTTTATCTCCTTTAAGGTGTTTTACAACTTTGGCTTCAACAGCCGCACCTTCTATGACCGGGGCGCCAATAATTACGTTACCACCATCTTCCAAAAGAAGAACCTTATCGAAAGTAACTTTTTTACCTTCATCTTCTTGCAAACGGTGAACGTACACTTTTTGGTCTTTTGCAACTTTAAATTGCTGCCCTGCCATCTCTACAATTGCGTACATAATGCGTTAATTAGATTAAAATTACTGCGCTTTATCAAAATTAGCGGGTGCAAATATACTGCTAAATCCTTAATCTACAAGTATTCCTCCCTGATTTAACCCATTATTTTTTTGGAGTTGTTGCTCGTTTTAAAAAGTTGCATAAAGGATAGGGTCAAAACCAAGGTGGTCGCAAACCCCATAATGGCCACGGTAAAAAAGACAATGCCCTGGAAGTTTTTATAATCACTCGACCATGCGGTGGAAAGTTCATCTAAAAAAGTGGTATCCAATTCTGTCGCGTAAAAAGCAAAGAAAATGGTGAACAGCAATGTAGCGACAAAGCCAGTAGTGATGCCTGCCGTGAATCCCTTTCCATAACTAAAGTTCTTTCCTTGTTTAATTTTGGTATACTTAATGGTCTCGTATATACCAAAGCCGGTAATTACCCCATTAAATAAGCTGTAGAACACATTGGTATGTTTTCCCATCAAGGCCAAAATCAAAAAATACGCTATCAGTACAGCACTGGTGACTATACCGAAACGGATTGGAAGGGTTAAATTTTTCATATTCTCTTTTTTTGGTTTCATTGTATAATTTACTGAATGTTTGTGAATTATCCCATACATTAATTCTAAAGACTTTTTTAAAATTTATCTCTCGTAAGAAAATATTCTATATTTAACGTAACATCAATCGTTAAATCGATACCAACCTCTTAGCAACATCAATTTTTAAATACTGACTATTAACATGAAAAAACATTTGTTTTCTGCATTTGCAATGCTCTTTGGAGTAACGCTGCTTTCGGCACAGGAGGTAGTTTTTGAAGAGTATGATCTGGACAATGGGCTGCACGTGATCCTACACCAGGACAACTCGGCCCCAGTAGTAACCACTTCGGTAATGTACCACGTGGGATCCAAGGACGAAGACCCTGAGAAAACGGGTTTTGCCCACTTTTTTGAACATTTACTCTTCGAGGGGACCAAAAACATTGAACGCGGTGAGTGGGACCAAATTGTAGCTTCCAACGGAGGAAGGCACAATGCCAATACCTTTTTGGACCGCACCTATTATTATGAGGTCTTCCCATCCAATAGCTTGGAAGTTGGACTTTGGTTGGAATCCGAACGTTTGATGCACCCCATAATCGGACAAGTTGGGGTGGACACCCAAAAAGAGGTGGTACAAGAGGAAAAGAGACTTCGGGTAGATAACTCTCCCTACGGTGCCTTTTTTAATGAAATCCTGAAAAATCTATATACCAACCACCCATATCGCTGGGGAGTTATCGGATCTTTTGATCATTTGGCCAGTGCCACTTTGGAAGATTTTAAAAAATTCAACCAAACGTTTTACATGCCCAACAACGCTGTTTTGGTGGTAGCGGGTGACTTTGAAACCGATGGGACCAAGAAAATGATCGAGGATTATTTTGGGCCAATCCCAAGAGGTGCCGAAATAAAAAGACCCGATGTTAAAGAAGAGGCGATCACCAAAACCAAGTTTGCGAAATATTATGATCCCAACATCCAAATTCCTGCAATTCTGTTGGCATACAGAACACCAGGGCAAGGCCAGCGAGATGCTTATGTGATCAATATGATTTCCACCTATCTGAGCAGCGGAGAAAGCTCCAAACTTTACAAAAAATTGGTGGACGAGAAAAAAATGGCCCTGCAAATACTTTCTGTGCCCATCGATGCAGAAGATTACAGCTCTTATATTGTTGGGGGGCTTCCCGTTGGTGACAATTCCATCCAGGACATCAAAAAAGAGATCGACGAAGAAATTTTGAAGCTTCAAATGGAACTGATTTCCGAAAAAGATTACCAAAAGCTTCAAAACAAATTCGAAAACCAATTTGTGAACGCGAATAGCAGTGTAGAGGGTATCGCCAATTCTTTGGCGGAAAACTATATGCTGAAGGATGATACTGACCTCATAAATTCAGAAATAGACATTTACCGTTCTATTACCCGTGAAGAAATCATGGAAGTGGCCAAAAAATATTTGAAGGTGAACCAACGTATCGAATTGGAGTATTTACCAGAACAAAAAGACGCTAATTAAGATGAAAAAGTATTTAGTTTTAGCAGCGCTGTCTTTATTTATGACAGCCACATACGCACAAATAGACCGGAGTACACCGCCAGAACCAGGACCGGCTCCCAAAATCAACTTAAAGGAGCCCGCCCGTTTTGAACTAAAAAACGGTTTGAAGGTACTCGTGGTGGAAAACCACAAATTGCCAAGGGTTCGTATTCAGCTTTCCATTGACAACCCACCTATTTTGGAGGGTGACAAAGCTGGGGTATCCGCCCTTACCGGAAGTATGTTGGGCAAAGGGTCCAAAAACATTCCAAAAGATGAGTTTTACGAGGAAGTGGATTTTCTTGGTGCCAACATCTACATTGGGGAACAAAGTGCTTTTGCCAGTTCTCTGTCCAAATATTTTCCTCGAATTTTAGAGTTAATGGCCGATGCCGCGCTTAACCCTGACTTTCTTCAAGAAGAATTTGAAAAGGAAAAAGAAAAGCTGATCACTGGAATCAAATCCGAAGAAAAAGACGTTTCCGCCATTGCCAATAGAGTTCAAGCAGCCTTGGCCTATGGTAAAAACCACCCTTACGGCGAATTTATGACCGAGGAAACCGTAAATAATGTTTCCCTGCTTGATGTAGAGCAGTTCTACCGCTCTTATTTCGTACCTGCCAATGCTTATTTGGTAGTAATAGGTGACGTTGATTTTGAAACTGTGAAAGAGTTGGTCACCGAAGCCTTTACACCATGGTCCAAGGCAGTGCCTCCATCTATTTCCTACTCTGACCCAAAAGATGTACAGTATACTCAAATCAACTTTGTTGATGTGCCGAACGCTGTGCAATCGGAAGTTGCCGTGGAAAACATCACCAATTTAAAAATGAAGGATGAGGACTACCTGGATGCTCTTTTGGCCAACAGGATCTTAGGTGGTGGCGGACAGGCTCGCTTATTTCAAAATTTAAGAGAAGATAAAGGATATACCTATGGGTCTTACTCTGGAATCAGGGCCAACAAATACAGCCCAATGCGATTTAACGCTTATGCACAGGTAAGAAATGCTGTTACCGATAGCTCTGTGGTGGAAATTTTGAAAGAAATAGACAAGATCACTTCCGAGCCGGTTTCCGATGAAGAATTGGCAAACGCCAAGGCAAAATACGCAGGAAGCTTTGTAATGGCTCTGGAAAAACCCGAAACAGTGGCAAATTATGCCCTAAACATAGAAACGGAAGGCCTTCCAAAAGATTTTTATGAGACGTATTTGGAGCGATTGGATGCCATAACCAAGGAAGATGTACAAAAAGCCGCCCAAAAACACTTTTCCACTACCAATGCCCGTGTGGTGGTAACAGGAAAAGGTAGTGACGTTTTGGAAAACTTGGAAAAGGTCAGTTTCAATGGAAAAGATGTTCCTGTACTTTACTATGACAAGTATGCCAACAAAACGGAGAAACCTGATTATAATGCTGCCGTACCCGAAGGTGTGGACGCAACATCCGTATTGGAAAAATATATTGAGGCCATCGGCGGCAAATCGAAACTTGAAGGTGTGGATTCTTACTCCATGATGGCCGAAGCTGAAATGCAGGGCATGAAATTGGAACTTGAAATGAAGAAAACGTCTCAAGATCAGTTTATGCAAGACGTAAAAGTAATGGGCAACTCCATGCAAAAACAAGTATTGGATGGCGACTCAGGTTATATGGTAGTTCAAGGCCAACGTAAGGACCTTTCTCCTGAAGAGATTGCAAAAATAAAGGAAGAATCTGCCGCTTTCCCGGAACTCAACTACTTGGCAGCAGGAGATATTGCACTTGAAGGCATTGAGCCTGTGGGCGATAAAAAAGCCTATAAGTTGAAAATAAGTGATAGCAAAACTGCATTCTACGATGTGGAAACTGGACTCAAGGTACAGGAAATAAACACCCAAGAAGTTCAAGGCCAACAAATGACCAGCACGTTGGGGTATGGTGACTATCAAGAAGTATCCGGAATTAAATTTCCTTTCAAGTTAATGCAGACCATGGGACCTCAGAACATGGAGTTTATTGTAAAAGAAATCAAGGTTAACGAAGGAGTTGAGGCCTCTGATTTTAAATAATACTATTCTTTTTAAAGCAAAAAAGGCGCTCTAAACGAGCGCCTTTTTTATTGTTCTTCAAATTACTAAAAACTGTATTGTATAAATGCCGATAGATTTCTTCCTGGATCGTTAATGGGTACCCTGCCATAATCCGCTTGGTTCACAAAAGAAAAATTCAAGTGGTTGTTGTAGGTCACATCAAAAATATTGGATGCAGCAACCCCAAGCGTTAAGTGTTCAAAGGGCTTTGCTCCAAAACGCAAATCCATTACCCCATAGCCATCCGTTGTTTGTTCCCCAAAAGAAAGGGCAATATCCGATTGTTCAGAGGTAATGGTGTAGGTGGCCCTGGCCCATATTCTCTCTTTTTCAAAACTGAGGTTAAAACGTGTTACCAAAGGAGGGGTCAATGGAAGGGATTCATCCAAATCCTGATTTTTTGCATACACATAGGACAGTTCTGTTTTAAAGGCAAAATCTTCCAGGAAATCCAGTTCCCCGAATACTTCAAAACCCGTTTTATAGGCTTCATTTAGGTTTGTGAACCTTTTTACATCGGTAGGTTCGGCCATGGGCATGTACTTTTTATCCAATGATGGATCTATCACGGGAACAATGTAATTGTCGTAAATGGAATAATAAATCGACGCTCCATAATCCAGTCCATTGATTGCATAACCATCAAAATCCAAATTTGCCTTTGCCCCCAACTCAAATTGATTGTTCACTTCGGCATCCAAGTAAGGGTTGCCCACATATTCGTAGGGGTCTTGACCCACCGTAAAATGGTTGATGAATCTTTCTATCATGTTGGCAGACCGCACCCCTCTACCATAAGCCAATTCAAACAAAAGATTTGAGGTAGCCATGTATTTTACTGATGCTGTTGTACTAAAATTATGCTCTGTACGAGTATCCAAATCGGGATATTCGGCCACAAAATCATCGGCTGGCGCATCAATTTTTGAATGTACCCTATCGTACCTTGCCCCCACATTCAACAAAAACTTTTGCGATAAGGGGTATTTACCCTCCACAAATGCTCCATAATCATCAATTTGGGAATCTTGCCATACCTCATCCACAAATTCCATTGGGGCAGGCAATTGATCACCGTTCATGTTTCTTTTTACCAGACGTGTTCTATTTCCTGTTCTTCCTACGGAAAAAGCATCCAATCCGGTATACAATTTAAAATTGTCGATAGGTCTCCACTCCAGTTCCACCCTACCTCCAAGGGTTGTTGCATCCACTACGGAAACCGCCTCGGTCATCATAAAAGACGGCCTTAGCTCGTTCGTCATAACATGATCTACTTTGGAGCGATAGACTTTCGCGCTCAAGGTTTTTAATCCATCCGAAATATTGTCCCACTTATAATCTACAGAGAGTACGTTACTGTTATCTTCCTCTGTATCCATGGGCAGACCAGCATGCAGTACATCACGACCAAAAGATTGTCTAAACCCTATCTGGATTCTTTGGTTATCTGTTAGATCATATCCTAACCGAACCCCATAATCGGTGCTTTTAAACGATGACGGTATTTCGTTTCCATCACCATCTTCGTAGTTGCCAAAATCCCGGAATCCGAAATTGAGATTGGCATCAAAATCTTCACCAACATATGTAAGGTTGGCAAAACTAGTGATGGCATTACCGTTGTTCTCACCGCCAAAGTTGACTTTGCCATGATACCCCTTTTCTTGTTTTTCCACTTCTTGGGTCACCAAATTCACAATGCCGCCAAAGGTGGGCCCGTATCTAAAGGTATATGGCCCTTTAACTACTTCCACCCGCTCTATCTCCTCTGGGGTCACATGGGTGGTTATGGGGTCCATACGGTTGGGGCAGGCATGCATTACTTTGGTTCCTCCATTGAACTGAACATTTAACTGTTCGTATTGCGAAGCGCGGAACGAAGGGTCAATAGCATAGTTACCACGTTTGATCAGATTAAAGCCATTAATGTCCTTAAAAAGGTCGGCTACATTTTTGGATTGAACGATTTTCTTCTCCGGTTCACTTTTAAAAGTGGAAAAAACCGGGTCTGATTTACTTTTTCCTTCCACCAGTACCTCATCCAATTGTACCGGTTTTTTTGATAGGGAATCTTGCGCATTCGAAACCTGCGCGAAGGACACAGTGGTCCCAAAAAGCAAAACACAAAGTTTTGCCATTGCACTTTTATTCATTTTTGATGTTATGTTTAAGATTATACTTTAGGCCATGGGTATTGGCCGTTTTCGTGTGAATCTTAAATCATCGGAGGCTTGATAAGGGTACTGCTAAAGCTATAGGAATAAGAGTCTTTATAGTAGAAAGTATTGGTAGTTGCCCCAGTATCGTTGGGCAGGTTATAATCGGGCAAATCCATGAAAAACACCAACACCTCTTCCCAGCCTATCACGGGCATTGGCTCATCGTCCTCCGCTTGTGCACGGAGCATTTGCATTAACATACACTTACCATTACAATTTAGTTCAGGTTTGTCCTTGTTTTCGCAAAGTTGTTCTATAAACCCCTCCCTATCCAAACTGTAATACACGTACATGGACGAAAAACGGAGGTTGCCCACAAGTATCAAAACAATGAACAACAAAGAAAATCCAATTTGTCTACGTAAAGTATTTGAAGGGTTTTTCAATGTAATACTACTTCTAAATTAAATCAACCATCAAATTTAAGGCAGCCAAAATTATTGCTTTGTGACCAAAGTCACTTAAAAACCATCTCTATCGCAATATATTTGACTTTCCATTAATACTTATTAAAGTTCCATTATTGTTCAACTAAACTTTTCCTGTTTATTTTTGTTTTCAAATTAATGATCATGCGAAAAATATTTTCCATACTGCTTTGTACGATTTTGTTCCTAAGTTTTTCTTGTAAACAGAAACAAGATGACAAAGAAACCACTACAGAATCCACTGCCCAGATGGATAAAGTCATGGCAATTCATGACGAGGTGATGCCCAAAATGGGTACTATCGGTAAATTGGTGGGAGAACTGAAGCCTAAGGTGGATTCCACAGAAATGGGACGGCAATATGAAGTGGCGATGAAAGACCTACAAGACGCCAACACAGCGATGATGGATTGGATGAAAGACTTTGGAGACCGATTTAATCACGAAGAAATATTGGAGGGCAAAGCGCTTACCGAGGAAAAACAGCAGTGGCTGGACGAAGAGGAAGAAAAAGTAAAAGTGGTGAAGGAAAAAATCAATGGTAGTATTGCACGTGCCGAAGCACTTCTTGCCAAGGATACTGTACAATAATTACTTTTTCCATCGTAAACTTTCCATAATTCTTCTAATATCGTTCTGCAAGTACATGGCCGCAGGAAGAATGGAATCGTAATTGGGTTTAGCATAGAAATATAAAGAACCCGTCACAAAGTGATCGATGCTATCGGTGACATAAAACTGTGATTGTGATGCTGCATTGCCGCTTACTTCGTAGAACATTCCATAAACACCGTCTTCCTCATTAATAAAGGGCTGCTCCAAAATGTTATCGGCCTTCACCACATGTTCGTAGGATAGTTTTTGGGCATCCACAAGCAGTGTGTCCAAATTACCTTGAACAGGTTTGTAGGTAAGGTAAATGGAACCGTTCATCATCGGGTAATCCAATACCATGGAACAATCGTTGTTTTCTTTGATATTGGATAGTGTGTTCTTGTCAAAAGTATACATGCAGTCTGTCCCGGATTGCACGTACTCCGCTGTTGGATAATCCAATCGCAACATGGCCTTGGGCTTGGGCAAAACTTCATCTTTACAGCTTACTAAAAGTACCGCTACAGCTACGAAAAATACAATCCTATGCTTCATGGGGCAATGTTACTTTTATGCGTTTCAATCTTTTCTTGTCCATGCTTTCCACAATAAATTGATAGTCCTTGAACAATACCTTCTCTCCTATTTTTGGAAAACTCCCGGAGATTTCCAGTACGAACCCTGCAATGGTCTCAGATTCTCCTTTTTGGCCCTCAAACTCGTCCTCTTGTTCAATCTTCACCACACGATAGAAATCCTTTAACGCGGTTTTACCGTCAAATACATAATTATGGTCGTCCAATTTGGAGAAGACCAGGTCTTCGTCATCAAACTCATCGCTAATATCGCCGACAATTTCTTCAATAATGTCCTCCAAAGTGACTATTCCCGATGTACCTCCGTACTCATCCACCACAACGGCCAGGTGATTCTTCTTGTCCTGAAACTCCAACAGCAAATCATCCAACTTCTTGTTTTCTGGCACAAAGTAAGGCTCACGGATGAGCGACATCCAATTAAAACTCTTTCTATCTATATAAGGTAAAAGGTCTTTCACGTAAAGAACGCCCAAAACGTTGTCCATATTTTCCGAAAAAACAGGAATTCGGGAGTATCCATTCTTTTTTATGTCCTGCAACACTTCTGGGAATTTCATTTTTTCGTTTACGGCGAAAATATCTATCCGCGGACGCATCACCTGTTTGGTATCCGTGTTTCCAAAGGTTACGATGCCTTCTAGAATTTTTTGTTCTTCCTTGGTGGTATCCCCTTCCGAGGCCAGTTCAAGAGCTTGTGAAAGGTGATTTATACTCAAGTTGGATTTTTTCTTCCCCAATTTATCCTCCATAAAAAGCGTTACGGCACGCATTGGCGAACTTAAAGGGGAAAACAAATAGTTCAATACTTTTAGCGGAACTGCCATAAAATGCGAAAACTGTACTCGGTTGCGATTGGCGTATATCTTGGGCAAGATTTCCCCGAACATCAAAATCAAAAAGGTGGCTACCACTACTTCCAATAAAAAGCGGAAAGTTCCATCAATCCCTTCAAAAATGGTATTGCCGATTGAACTGAACAAAAGCACAATTCCAATATTGATGGCGTTGTTGGTAATTAGAATGGTTGCCAGCAATTTCTGAGGCTTATCCAGCAATTCCACGATCAACTTGCTGCGCGAAGAATTGTTCTCGTTCATTTCGTTCACGTCGGTCTGTGAAAGGCCAAAAAGAGCCACTTCCGCAGCTGAAATCAGTGCAGAGCAAGCCAGAAGAAGCACTAGCACAACAATTTTTAAAGTGAAGATTCCACTAAAAGTGGTAAGATAAAATGCCAAACAATGGGGCTCGGGATCCAATTTAATATTGCTTTTTAGTCTTTTTTATTTAGAATGGTAGGTCGTCATCCTCTTCCTCCGAATTATCGGTAGGAGCTGCGGGGCTCTCAGCCTTTGGCGGTTCTTGGTAATTGGCGGACGATGACCCCGACGATTGCGCATTGGCCATACTTTCCTTCTTGGTCGTCAAAAAGGTAAAATCCTGTACGTGCACTTCGGTAGTATATCGCATATTGCCATCCTCACCTTGCCATTGCCTGTTTTTTAAACGGCCCTCCACATAGACCTTATCTCCTTTACTGAGGTATTTTTCACAAATTTCAGCAGCTTTGTTGCGCACTACAATATTGTGCCAATCCGTATTGGTCACCCTTTCGCCCGTTTGCCTGTTGGTATAGGTCTCGTTGGTGGCCAAAGGGAATCTACCGATACAATTACCGCCCTCAAAATAGTGCATTTTCACTTCGTCTCCCAAATGCCCGATCAGCATTACTTTGTTCAATGTTCCGCTCATATCTCTCTTAATTAATCAAAAGTACTAAATTTTCAATGTCCTGATAAAATCTGCTATCAAAACTGGTACGGGAAAACCACCGATTTCTTTCCAGGGTGTTCCTTTCTCTAATATATCAGAAGTTTTTAGGATCCAAAATTGTGTGTGCAAATGTTGGTGCGACAGTTTGTGCACAATGGGTTCATTATTATATAATGATAAGGACGCTGTTTCGGGAACAACATCCTTTTTCTTGATCAAAGGTCTTAATTCTTCGGCCTGAAGCTGCTTTTCCGATTCAATAAGTGGAAACTGATATAAATTCCGCCAAATACCCTTGCCCGTTCGCTGTTCCAAAACGGTGTTGCGATCATCGTCAAGCAATACGATATAATTAAAGTATCGGTTCCGTACCTTGGTCTTGTTCAATTTTACAGGAAGTCGGTCTACCTTGTTTTCTTGGAGGGCCACACAACTTTCCTGGAGCGGGCATAATAAACAATATGGTTTTTTAGGCGCACATTGCACAGCCCCGAACTCCATTACCCCTTGATTATAGTCTCTAATGTTCGCAGGGTCCATTACTTCGCGGGCAAGTTCTTTAAAATATTTGATGCCCTGAGTGCTATTGATAGGTGTGTCGACCCCAAAATAACGCGACAAAACACGATATACATTCCCGTCCACAACGGGTTCTGGAATATCAAAACAGAAAGATGCGATGGCACTTGCGGTATAATCGCCCACCCCTTTCAACGATTTTAACTCTTTATAGGTATTGGGGAACTCCCCGTTAAAATCTTCCACTACCATTTTGGCCGTGGTGTGCAAATTGCGTGCCCGGGAATAATAGCCTAGTCCCTGCCACAACTTGAGCACCTGTTCTTCGGGCGCATCCGCCAAATCATAAACTGTGGGAAAAGCTTCCACAAACCTTAAATAATATGGCATTCCCTGGGCAACACGGGTCTGTTGCAGAATAATTTCCGACAGCCAAACTTTGTAGGGATCACGTGTTTCCCTCCAGGGAAGATTACGCTGATGTTCACGGTACCAATTCAGGATTTTAGGGGCAAAATTCATTAAAGAAAGTAATAAAGGTCAAATGTATCAGTTTATATACTTAAAATTAAAGGGTTAAAGGGAAAGATTAATTATAATGTTTATATTTGCAAGCCGAAAAAAATTAGAAAATTAATAAGACGAAATGACGAAAGCAGATATTGTAACTAGGATCTCAGAAAAACTAGGTATCGAAAAAGGAGACGTGCAAGCGACAGTAGAATCCTTTATGGAAGAGGTGAAATCATCCTTGGAGAATGGTGATAATGTTTATTTAAGAGGTTTTGGTAGTTTTATCATCAAGACCAGAGCGGAAAAAACAGGTAGAAACATCTCTAAGAACACTACCATCAAAATTCCTGCGCACAATATTCCTGCATTTAAGCCAGCCAAAGTTTTTGTGGAAGGCGTAAAAACTAATGTACAAGTAAAATAATATAATTAACAACACTAAAGCAAGAGCATATGCCGAGTGGAAAGAAAAGAAAAAGACATAAGGTAGCTACGCACAAGCGTAAGAAGCGCAGAAGAGCAAACCGACACAAGAAAAAGTAGTTGTTTCAACTACTTTTTCGTTTTACCCTATCACGTTCTTTGACATAGAGATTCAAGAAACGAATTTCAATCGGTTCGAAAAATAACCGATTCCATATATTGTTTAATCATTTATCCCAAAATTCATGTGGGATAAATAAAAATCGATTCAGGTGAATAGAGAATTAATCGTAAGATCTACTCCTGATGCAGTCGATTTTGCCTTATTAAAGGATGGAAAATTAGTAGAATTACACAAGGAAGAGGACAACAACAACTTTTCCGTAGGGGATATCTTCCTAGCCAAGATAAGAAAACCCGTTACAGGCCTAAATGCAGCATTTGTCAATGTAGGTTATGAAAAAGATGCATTCCTGCACTATCATGACCTGGGCCCGCAACTGTCCTCCATGTTGAAATTCATTAAACAAGCTAGAACAGGGAAACTAAAAGATTATTCCCTGAGAAATTTTCCGTTTGAAAAAGACATTGACAAGAATGGCAGTATCAACGATGTGTTGAAAGCCAATCAGTCACTACTGGTACAAATAGTAAAAGAACCCATTTCAACAAAGGGACCAAGAATCAGCTCTGAGCTTTCCATAGCCGGGCGCTTTCTGGTCATGGTACCTTTTTCCGATAGAGTCTCGGTATCACAAAAAATAGCGAGCAAGGAAGAAAAGGACAGACTTATTAGACTTGTAAAAAGTATTAAGCCCAAGGGATTTGGAGTAATTATACGTACCGTAGCAGAAGGCAAAAAAGTTGCAGAACTGGATAAAGATCTTCAGAACTTGTTTTCCAAATGGACAAACATGTGCAAGAAATTGCAGAGGGCGTCGCATCCATCCAAAGTTTTGGTGGAACTGAACAGGGCGTCATCCATCCTTAGGGATGTCTTCAACGATTCCTTTACCGGAATACATGTTGATGAAGAAACACTCTACAACCAAATCAAGGATTATTTGCATGAAATTGCACCACAAAAAGAATCCATTGTAAAGTTGTACACCGGTCCGGCACCAATTTTTGAAAAATTTGGGATAGAGCGTCAAATCAAGACCTCTTTTGGCCGAACAGCATCCATGAGCCGCGGGGCCTACCTTGTTATAGAGCATACCGAAGCTTTGCACGTAATAGATGTAAACAGCGGGAACCGCTCCAACAAGGCAAAAAACCAAGAAGATACCGCTTTAGAAGTCAACCTTTTAGCTGCCACCGAAATTGCACGACAATTACGGTTACGCGACATGGGAGGAATCATCGTGGTAGATTTTATTGATATGACCAAAGGCGACCATAGACGTAAATTGTTTGACCACCTTAGGGATGAAATGAAGGACGACCGGGCAAAACACAAAATTTTGCCCCCCAGTAAATTTGGCCTTGTTCAAATTACCAGACAACGTGTTCGTCCCGAAATGAATATCAAAACAAGTGAGGAAAACCCGAATGTATCAGGTGCCGAAGTAGAAGCTCCCATTGTCTTGATCGACAAGATTCAGGTAGATTTGGAGCGAATCCTTAAGCCAGGGCGCAAAAACAACGGTATTGTATTGAATATACACCCGTTTATTGCGGCTTATCTTACCAAGGGATTCCCTTCCATTCGTTCCAAGTGGTTCAAGACCTATAAAAAATGGGTCAAAATACAACCTAGGGATGCCTACAAATACCTTGAATATCACTTTAAGGACAAAGATGGCAAAACAATACGACCATAATAAAAAGCGACCCCGTTTCCGGGGTCGCTTTTTTTGTTTTTACCAGTTGGGTGCAAAGCAGTATTTTTGATCATCAAGCATCCTAAAGTAATGAAAACGACCAGGCTCTTCCTATTTACTATTTTAATCCTCGGGTGTTCCTCGCATGTGGAGAAACCTTTATCAAACCTATTGGAAAAATCTCCAAATATCAGTGGAAAGGAAACCTACTTGAACTCTCCCTATGTCACTGCTGGAAACAGAGTATATATGGTTGGTCACCAGGATGGGACCTTTCCAGAACTGGGGTGGCATATTAAGGGAGAAATGGGAGGGGTTTGGAACCATCCCATAAAACTTATGGATGGTTTTGAAGCAAAAGTAGTGGTCAATGGACAGGTTTTACCATTGAACAAGGCCTCCAAGTTTGTGAACTACCCATATGCAAATAAGCATATATTCGAATTTGAAAAAGAAGGTCTTACCATTGAGCGGATTCAATTTGTTCCTGATAATGCCCAAGGTGTTTTTGTACAGTTCCTTATCAAAAACAACACCCAAGAAAACATTGAGAGCAGTGTGGATTTTGTCGGTCATGCAAACTTGCGCCCAACTTGGTTGGGGGAGCGTTCAAACATGATAGACTCCAAAGATTCAGCCATATTCGAAGAAAAGTATTGGATAGCCAAGGATAGTTTAAATTCTTGGTATACAGTTTTTGGATCTGGCCAAACCCCTATTTCCTTCGAAGCGATAAAAGGGTCGGACAATAAAAACGGTACATCCCATGCACTTAAATATCTTGTTGAAATTCCCGCCAATTCCGAGAAAACACTAAATTTTGCTCTAGCCGGCTCATATATTTCCCGTGAAAATGCGCTTACTGCATACCATAACATTTTAGAGGACCCTGCAAAGTTGGCCAAAGCAAAAAAAGACCGTTACGAACAACTCGCCAACCGGTCCAAACTAACTATTCCCGACAAGCACTTACAAGAAACATTTGAATGGTTAAAATATAATTGTGATTGGCTTGTACGCACCGTACCCGAGATAGGAACAGGCATTGGCGCCGGTATACCGGATTACCCCTGGTGGTTCGGCGTGGACAGTGAATATGCCCTTAAAGGATACATGGCGGTTGGTCAGGAGAATATTGTCAGGAATACCATAAAACTTTTGGACAGTGTTTCTATGGCTGTCAATGGTAATGGTAGGATTCTTCATGAAATGTCCACCAATGGTGTTGTTTTTAATAAAGGAAATATTAATGAAACACCTCAATTTGCATCGTTGATATGGGAAGTTTATAAATGGAACGGGAATAAAGAATTTCTTGAAACATATTTTCCAACGGTCAAAAAAGGCTTAAACTGGCTTTTGGAAAAAAATGATGACAACCAAAACTTATTCCCAGATGGTTTTGGCATGATGGAGATACACGGCCTTGATAGTGAAATGATAGATGTTGCCTCCTATACGCAACGAGCATTTGCCGATGCCGCTCTTATGGCAGCAGAGCTGAACGAATTTGAATTGGCGCAGCGGTATCGAGAATTGGCAGATGAGCTTAGGCAAAAAATAAACACTGAATTTTGGTCCGATACTTTTGAATCCTATGCGGACTTTATTGGTTCTGATGAACAAGCACTGCATTTAATAGAAGACGCCTTGGTAAGGGCAGATACTTTGAACAAACCTTGGGCTATTGAGGAGCTTACAGCCACAAAGCAACAAATTTTACGCAATCCGTCCGATGAACCTAAGCCTTTTGTACTCTATCATAACTGGGTGGTGAATACCCCGATGGAAATGGGCATAGCGGATTCAACGAAAGCAATTTTGGCATTGGATAACGCAAAGAACTTTACAAATCCTTTTGGCGTGTTCGTAACGGGAATTGACCGGGACGAGACCGCCGGTAAAGACGAGGGAACTTTTAAAGGAAGTAAAGTGTTTTCGTATACAGGTGCCGTAATGACATTGCCCACTGGAGTACAGGCAGTCGCAGAAAATAATTATGGACGCCCCGACCAAGCACTTGATTATTTAAAAAGAATGTCACGTTCTTTTAGTTACGCACTGCCCGGAAGTATGTACGAGGTTTCCCCGGACTATGGGATGATGACGCAGGCTTGGAATATTTATGCCTTTGCAGTTCCCATTGTAAACCAGTTTTTCGGTATCCAACCATTGGCTCACAAAAAAACAGTGATTATTGAACCTCAGATGCCCACTGAGTGGAACAATGCCTCGTTGGAAAACGTAAGGATAAGAGATAACGAGATTTCGATATGGCATACAAAATCCGAGGAATCCCATCAAATTAAAGTACAACAACGAAAAAGTGACTGGAAAATTAAACTTATTTTACCTGAAGGCGAATATGAAATAACAGAAGGCACTGCGGAAACTGCAACGGAAAACGGTAAAACCACGCTCACTTTTTCGGATAATCTGATTACGGTAACAAAAAAGTAAACATAGATGGAATCCCGGTTTTCTTCCCAAAAATTTTACTCTGTCCAAGAGGCTACCAAAAAGATGGAACACTACTGTGCCTACCAGGAACGCTGCCACAAGGAAGTCACGGAAAAGTTAAGGGCCATGAACATGATTCCAGAGGCCATAGATCAAATCGTGGGACATCTGATCCAAGAGAATTTCCTTAACGAAGAACGTTTTGCAAAGGCCTTTGCAAGGGGTAAATTCAATATTAAAAAGTGGGGGAGCAATAGAATTACCAGGGAATTAAAGTTTCGTGGCATCTCTACTTACAACATTAAAAGTGCATTGGCGGAAATACAGAATGATGATTACCTAAATACTTTTGACGAACTCGCCAAAAAGAGATTAAGTCAAATAAAAGAGACGAATCCCTTCAAGAAAAAAAAGAAACTGTCCGATTACCTGCTATACCGAGGTTGGGAAAGTCATTTGGTATACGAAAAAACAAATGAACTTATCAAATAACTCAATCGTGCACTAATAGTTTCTGCGTTCGTTCCACAGCCTCTTCGTTTTTCCAATCGATCCATTCTTGTCCTTTGAGTTTGCGCATCAGGTTATCAAAATGGCGCATCACAAAAATATTGTAAACTGCCTTGCCCAGGTTTTTGGGTTTTCTCGCAATGGCCCGTAAACTCATCGAAAAACCAGCTGTTATATACTTCATGTGGTGCCAATACCCTTCGGGTATATAAAGTACATTCCCGTGTTCCAAATGCGTAATGTACCCTTTTGCCCGTTGCAGGGCGGGCCATTTTTGCAAATCGGGATCGGTAAAATCTATGTCTTCCCTAGTAATCAAGGAATGGGGTATCTTATATAAAAACTTGGTCTCGTCCTGTGAAAAAAGAATACATTGTTTTGTTCCTTCAAAATGAAAATGGAAAATATTGGCCAAATCAATATCGTAGTGCATAAACGTATGCGAATCTTTTCCTCCAAAAAACAGCATGGGCAACCCTTTCATAAGCCGTAATCCAAAATCTGGATAAGTATAGTCTTTTTGAAGTTCTGGAATTTCCTTTAAAATGTTCCAAAGAAAAATGCGGTATTTGGTAGGACCACTTTTTAAAAGCTCCACATAGTCCGCCATCTTCATTTTGGCATGCGGTTCGTTGAAGCCTTCATCATGCTTTACGGGGCGGTCATCATATAGGGGTACTTCCTTGTCCCCGGCAATTTCTTTCATGTAATCCAAGTTCCATTTGGAATAGGCTGGCCAATCCTCAATAAAGCGCTCGATTACAACAGGCTTCTGGGGCTTGAAATATTTTTGGATAAACTCCTGCTTCGTCAGGGTTTTCTCCCGAGGTATCTGTTCAAGATTCAGCTTCAAAATTTCAAGGACTTTGAAACCCTAAATTAATAAAAGGTTTTTATATAGTTCCGAAAACTACTCTTTGGCAACCATTTATCTTTCTCCTTGGCGGCCTCGCTTCGCTCTATTTTATGCTCTGGTCTGGAGCATTTTGGTTCTTCCCACAAAAAATTGCACCTGCGTTTGTGGCAACACTATTCAGGATGTGGCCACCATGTGTATCATCTCCAATATTATCCACGGGTTTTTAATATTCCATAGGTTGTTGTGCCTATTTAAAACTATATCGCAAGCCAAATAACACATTACTTGGCGGCATAGGTACAAAACCAGACTCGATGTAATCTGCATCGAAAATATTACTTGCAGTAATGGTAAACTCTGCCTGCTTTACTTTAATAGCCAATGATGCATCCCAAACATTATACGTTTGCCCCGTAGTACGTTCTGCATACTTATAAATTATATTCTGACGCACATTTTTGAACAATTGTGTGCTTAAGCGCGTGGTATATTGGTGTTTTAGGGTATTTAAAGAGTAACGGGATAATTCTTCGTTTTGATCCAAAATATTATCATCTAAAAAAGCATAGCCTACACTTAAGGTTTGCGTAAAGTCTTTGAACTTAAAATTATAAGCAGCATCCAATTCCAGGCCCTTGGTGTTTACCTCGGTGATGTTCGTTGCAACAAACACATCTTCAGAAACATCGTTTCGTACATAATCTATTAGATTATCCGCATCTCTATTAAAAATGGCAATGCTAGCATTAACTTTAGGCGTGGTATACTTTAAACCTAATTCTTGCGCAAAAGCCTCTTCTGGCTCCAAATCTGTGTTACCACTGGTAACTGGGTCGTTATAGAACAAATCCGTATAAGTCGGTATGCGGTAGGTATAACCAATATTACCATATACTTTAAAAGCATTGGTAAGGTTATAACCTATGTCCAATCCAGGAAATGCTTTGAACTTAAAATCGGAAAAATAGGTTAGCGCCACACCTGGAGTAATATCCAACTTATTGTCTGCAATGCTAAAACGATGTTCTAAAAACACATTGGACATAAAACGGTCTCGGTTACCTAAGTTGTTGCTCCTAAGGTATATTTTAGAAAGCTCCACCCCAAAACCAGTAATTCCTAATTTAGAAGCATAAGAGGCATTGGTTTCTACGCCTATTTTGTTAGAGATATGCATATTCCTGTAAAAACCAGGCTCATTTCGCCTCAAGAGAAACAAGTCTTGATTACGTTTCCAATAGATTCTTGGCTGTATTTTTAGCTTGTTTTTCCTAAAGGTGGTAGAAAACGCCAAAAGGCTATTTTGGGTTTCTTCGTACTCATGGAACGTAGGATTGGTAGTGTAAAAATTCTCAGCTCCAAAATTACGCTCCAAGAAAGAAGCTGTCATTTCAATTGGCTGCGCATTTTTATTAAAAATACTTTTTAAAAAGTAATTACCATTATCGTAATCCGAGTTATTTCTATACCCTTCAGATGTCATCCTTCCCACATGTATTATATGAGAGGAGTTTTCCTTATCGACACCTGCAGTTACGCTACCATTTAATTGACCAAAAGAACCCGCTTCTACGTTTAAAGAAATGGAATTATCCAGATTCTTCTTGGTAATGATATTGATGGCCCCAGCAAAAGCATTTTGTCCAAAAACCCGTGCTGCAGGACCTTTTATAATTTCTATCCTTTCTATAACCTCCAATGGCAAAGCTGCATTCATGGTATGGTGACCCGTTTGCGCATCATCCATTTTAACACCATCTATTAATAATAAGGTTTGGTCAAAACCACCTCCTCTTATATACAAATCCGCTTGGCTACCACCGGTACCACGTCTTCTTATATCAATACCCGCAACTTGTTGCAATAAATCCGCTACATTAATCGCTGCACTATTTTTAATATCATTGGAAGTGATGATATTAATGGTTCTCGAATTTTCCTTGAAAGGAAGGTTAATCCGGTTTGCGGTTACTACGACTTCACTTAACGAATCTACCTTAATGGGGTCGTCTTGTTGGGCTTGTAACTGAAAAGCACCAACTAGTAAAATCGCAGAAAATAAAATTGAGTTTTTCATTATATGAACTTGTAAGGTAAGTTTTTAAGTCAATTCATTATATGCTGCAAAAGTCCTAACTTTCCGGACGATTAAACTAGTCCACTTTTAAAACAATGAATAGTCCGGTTTTTGATTTGTTAGTCCAGCTAGTATCCATAGACAAGTCTATTGTGCAGCCTGTTTATGTGCAAGTGGCACAGCAAATCATGAACGCCATACAACGAGGCTATTTGGAAAAAGGCAGCAAACTGCCCGGGACACGGGTTTTAAGTGAGTTATTGAACGTTCACCGTAATACTGCCGTGGCCATCTATGATGAATTGGCCTCGCAAGGATGGGTAAACATTATTCCCAACAAAGGAACTTTTGTGGTGGTTCCGGAAGATTCCGATATAAAAATCAAGGCAAGTACACAGCACATCAATCAGGCATACGAGTATCCAAAAAGTCCAGGGTTCCCCTTTCAGCAATCTTTTAATTTGGCATCTACCAAGGAGGAAACCTCTTCTAAACATGCTATAAGTGATGGTAAGCCCGATTTGCGTTTACATCCTGTGCATCAATTTTCCAGGTGGTATAGTGCTGCAATGAAAAGAAAGTCACTGATTAACAAATGGAACAGAACAAGTGCTTCCATCCCTTCCGTTTTTAGCACGCAACTTTGCAATTACTTAAATGCCACACGAGGATTTCATATAAACCCAACCAATTTATTGAATACACGTAGTACGGAAATGAGCCTATATATCGTTTCACAGGTGCTAATTGATCCGGGCGATTTGGTGCTGGTTGGGCAACTGAGCAATTATGTGGCCAATATGATATTTCAGCAAGCGGGGGCTAAAATAAAAACCGTGCCCTTAGATGAGGAAGGTTTGGATATTGGGTACATAAATGAGCATTTTATACATAAGAACATTCGATGTATATATGTTTGCTCTAACCGGGACTATCCAACAACAATAACTTTAAGCACCAAAAGAAGGTTGCAGTTACTGCAATTGGCCAAAACCCATGGTTTTGCCATAATCGAAGACGATTATGACCACGACTTTCAGTTTGAAGGATCTTCCATGTTACCCATGGCCAGTGCAGATGCCGATGGAAACGTTATTTATTTGGGCAAACTAGGTCAGTCTTTATTCCCGAGTTTTCATACGGGTTTTGTAGTGGCTACAGAACAGGTAATTACTGAAGCCAAAAATTATTTACAATTATTGGATACCCAGGGAGATTTAATACAGGAACAAATGCTTTCTGAATTGATATCCGAAGGCGAAATATACCGCCTCAAGAAAAAAAATATAGTTACCTACAAACAACGTAGAGATGCTTTAAGCACTTTATTAAAACAGCACTTTGCCAATATTCTTGATTGGCAAATACCTTCTGGAGGGCTCGCCATGTGGCTGCAATTTAAAAATCCCGTATCACTGGTAAAACTAGCCGAAAAGGCAGAGCAATTAGATTTATTCCTACCTAAAACAATTCTTTATCAAGATAAAAAGACCTGCGCCATTCGTTTTGGATATGGACATTTAAACAAAGAGGAACTCCAAATAGTAATGGAAAAATTAAAACAAGCTTATCTACAGGTAATAGCTGTATAAAACAAAAAGAGACCATTTAATGATGGTCTCTTTAAAGGGTGTCTTATATAAACTATTCTTCTTCTGAAGTCTCTTGGTCCATTATTTTCCTGCTGTTCCTTGCTAGTCGCCCTTAGTTTTTCTCCTAGCGAAACTGGTCTTATGCTGCATCAAGGTATCTCAAAGGTATCTTTTATCCCTTTCCGATAATTTTCCAGCGGTTACAGAATCTCTCAAAACATTCAAATTTATCTATATTGCAAGGAGGATAATTAATGACCAAAAAGCTGAATACCGCCGTGCTTAAAAAATTACGTCCCCTTAGGTATCATGATCTGGACTGGAAAACGGTCCTCTTTATTTTGGTCGTGCTCTCGGTCTTTATTCGTTTCCCATTCTTTTTTAGGGATTATGTGGATCGCGATGAGAGTACTTTCATCCTTATGGGACAGTCTTGGGTAAACGGGCATTTACCCTACACCCAACTTTGGGACCTTAAACCACCTATTACCTTTCTTTATTTTGCCATCATTATCAAAGTTTTTGGAAAAAGCTTTTTTGCCATTCGATTTTTCGGGGCTCTGACGGTAGCATTGACAAGTTTGTTCACTTATGGCATTGCCACAAAGATCACTTCCAAAAAAATTGCTTTTTGGGTTGGCATTTTCTGTGTCTTTTTTCAAAGCCTGTTCGGGAGCCTACAAGGAGTAATGTCCGAACATATTTGCACCTTCTTTTTTGTTGCTGGACTGTATATTCTGTTTTTGAAGAATGACCGAAAGTGGTTCTTTACTTCTGGTCTCCTTTTGGGACTATCGGTTATGACGAAACTGAACATGGCCTATCCTGTTTTATTTATAGGATGCTACTTTTTATGGCAGGGATTTTATGAAAACCACGCTTGGAAGAACATTAAAAACTTGGTTTTTATGGGCTCAGGTTTTGTCTTGACCATTGCCTTCATCGCATTGCCGTATTACCTCCAAGGAGACCTACAAATTTGGTGGGAATCTATTTTTGAAGCGCCCTTGGCCTATTCTGAGGGAAAGTTCCACTCGCCTCTAAAGACCTTGCCCTTCGCAATCATCATTTTAGGCCTACTGATTACCGGGTTTACACTGAAAATAATTGATTGGAAAGACAAAAAGCTTCAAATTTTAACCGTAGCGGTTTTTGGTATCTTATTATCCTTTATGCAGGCTGGTAAAGTAAACGGGCACTACCTGATTCAACTCTATCCGTTTATATTGATTCCCTTGGGTATGGCAGTGGCCAAGCTTCCACAAATCCACAAAAAATATAGACCTATCATCATTATCCTGCTGATCTTGATTCCCATGGAATCTTATCTGGAATATGGCAATATCATATCCAACAAAACAAAAAAAGGTTCTTTTTATAATGGGGAGGGCGTTGATGTGCCAAGATATATTGAGGAACATGGGCTGGAAACCAAGAATATCTTTTTTACAGAGTATCATATTGGATATTGGGTCCTTGGTGAAACACCTCCTACAAAAGCTGCAACACATCCCAGTAATATTACCCGTGAGGAATTATTCCCATACATGGATAACCCAAGAGAAACAGGTATGGAAGAACTCCAATACATTATGGAAGTTATACAACCCAAAACCTTGGTAGCCAGAAAAGGAAAGGAAATCTTTGATAAAAAACTGGTGGATTACAACACCTACATTGATGAGCACCTAGAAAAGCACTACATTTTGGAAGCTAGCGTGGGGAGAGGACTTATCTACCAACGGTTAGAATGATTTCTTTAGTGGTGCGGTATGCATCACCACTAAAATAATATCGATTCCAACATTCTTTTGCTTAAGTTTTTCCATCGTCAATAAAGTGTGATTGATGCTCCCCAAACAGTGTCGGTATCGCTCAGGGGAACCAATGATCCGGCTGTTACAAATAGTTTTATCTAGAGGGTCTTGTAATAAAATTGCATTGCATGCATTGGTACTTTCTGGGCTCAAAAAAAGGAAACAGTTTATAGAAGACACTGCTTCTGGAATAATAAATTTCCGATTTGGTGGCCTTACAATTTGGGCAGACTACTGGATTACCAAAATCGTCGGTAGCGTAGTTACGAACTTCATCAAAAATTTCCTTGGCTTTTTCCTTATCGGTCGAATACACTTGTAGCTTAACTCCTCCCAATGCTGCACTGATCAGTGGGTCGGAATTGATGGTGGCCTCATCCCTTAAAAAAACAGGGATGCCCTCTGCTTCCAGTTTTCCTTTGATAACCACGGCATCTGCTGGAAACTCAAATGTTCCCAAGGTGTAAAATTCGGTTTTCATGCGTCCAAATATTTATTGAGCAACAGCAACACTTGTTTTATTCCTTCTTTCGTGTTAAAGGCATGCAAACAAAATCGCAATCGTTACTCACCTTCTTTTACGGTGGGTGAAAGAATAGGTTTTACATTAAAACCTTCTTGCTGCAATTGGTTTGCTATTCCTTTTTACTTCATCATTTCCTGAAACTAGCACACATTGGATGTCGGACTTACTCGCAATGAATTTATCAGCTATCTGCAATCGCTCAATTTTTTGTTTAAAATAGTCGATATTTTCAAATAGTTCATGAAAATTTTCTCCATAACACAAATGTAGCACTTACGGTGATTAAACAGTATCTTAGTCGTTCTTAAACCTTTTCCGAAAATGAAATTTACCATTTCCATTTTAGCACTTTTCTCAGGGCTCTTGATCACGGCCCAAACCAATACGTATCAAATTTCTTTTGACAATGCCATCCATCACGAGGCAGTTATTGAAGGGAGTTTTCCCGATTTAACTTCGGATACTGTGGAGTTCAGAATGAGCAGGACTTCTCCCGGACGGTATGCCCTTCACGAATTTGCCAAGAACGTTTATGGTTTTGAAGCTACGGACAGTAAAGGAAACGTTTTAACCGTTACCCGCCCCAATCCTTATGCCTGGAAAGTTAGCGGACACGATGGCACCATCAACATCAAATATATTTTGTTTGCCAACCGGGGCGGGGGAACTTATTCCCAAGTGGATGAAACACATGCCCATTTGAACATTCCCGCAACTTTTATGTTTGCCCCTGAATTGAGCGAGCGTAAAATAAAAGTGACTTTTAACGTTCGCGAAGATTTGGATTGGAAAGTGGCAACGCAACTTCCTTTGGTATCGGGCACCACCTATTCGGCGCCGGACCTTTATTATTTTATGGACAGCCCAACGGAAATCAGCAATTTTATGCTTCGTTCTTTTGAGATAGATGGAAAGACCATCAACCTTGCACTCCATCACAATGGCACAGAAGCGGAAGCCGATGAATATTTTGAAAAAGTAAAAAAAGTGGTGCTGGCCGAAAAAGCGGTCTATGGTGAACTGCCTGATTTTGATTATGGGAACTACACTTTCTTGGCCTGCTACATTCCCAATGCCTCTGGCGATGGTATGGAGCACCGTAATTCTACCATTTTGATGAGTACCCGCAGTTTGGCCAATGGAGGAATGGAACGCAATATCGGTACGGTATCACACGAATTTTTTCATGCGTGGAACGTAGAGCGTATTCGCCCCAAAACGTTGGAGCCATTTGATTTTGAAGCAGCCAATATGAGCGGGGCTCTTTGGTTTGCCGAAGGCTTTACAAGTTACTATACCGGTTTGATTTTATGCCGAGCCGGACTTTCCTCACCAAAAGATTACGTTGAAGGATTGGCCGGAACATTTAACTATGTTTGGAACTCCCCTGCCCGACAATTTTTTAACCCCATAGAAATGAGCTTTCAAGCTCCTTTTGTGGATGCGGCAACCTCCGTGGACCCCGTTAACCGAGAGAATATGTTTATTTCATATTACTCTTATGGAAGTGTTCTGGGCCTGGCCTTAGATCTTTCCCTACGTGAGAATGGATTGACATTGGATGATTTTATGAAGCTCGTTTGGAAAAAATATGGAGCTACAGAAATTCCATATACCCTTCAAAATCTTCATGATGCGTTAAAAGAATACGCAGGTGATACGTTTGGAGATAATTTTTTCAATAATTACATCTATAAAAGCAGTATGCCCGATTACCGAGCATTGGCTAAATCGGTCGGTGTTGTTTTGGAACAGCCTAAAACTTCACCCTATTTCGGGGCCTACGTTTCCATGAGTGCCGATAAATCCGGTTATATGATTCTCAGAAATACGAAAATGGACAGCCCTGCTTACAAGGCCGGTCTGGATAATGGAGATGTGATTCTGAGCATCAATGATAAGCCCTTTTCAGAGGACCAATCTTTTGATGATTACTTGGGGCAATTCAACCTAGGAGAAGCTTTACAGGTAAAATTCAAGAGGTATGGAGCGGAAAAGACCACAGAAATGGTTTTAACACCAAGTCCGGATTATACTTTTAGTTTGATGGAAGATAAGGATCAAAAACCATCAGAAGAGATGCTCCAACAGCGAAAAGAATGGCTTAAGGTGGAATAAATGGTTCTTTACAAACAAGCGGAAAACCTAGAAGAGCTGGAACAAATACTGGATCTTCAGCAACGTAATTTACCTAAAAACATAACTGAAGAAGAAAGCACAAAAGAGGGTTTTGTAACCGTGGAACACACGTTGGATGTACTCAAAGCCATGAACGAGGCGTGTGGACATATTATCGCTGTCGATAAAAATCAAGTTGTGGGTTACGCCCTTTGCATGCATCCCAAATTTGCGGAGTATATTGAAGTGCTGCGTCCTATGTTCCGTGAAATTGATAAAATTTTTGAAGGCAAGTTAAACTATATGGCCATGGGGCAAATTTGTGTGGCCAAAAGTCATCGGGGACAGGGTATTTTCCGAAAGCTATATCAAACAATGCAAGAAAAATTACCCAAAGGTTTTGATGTGATTGTCACGGAAGTGGACGGTAAGAACAAAAGGTCTTTGGCAGCGCATGCTACCATTGGTTTTGAAACATTGACCATATACCATTCAGGTGAAAAGGAATGGCATGTTATTGCTTTGAAATAAAAAAGGGCCGCTCCAATGGAAGCGGCCCTTTTTTGTGAATGAATTCATTTATTTTAATCGGCTAGGACGATTATTTTATTGTCTTTCATCTCCACTGTACCACTTGTAATTGCCAAAACAGTCTCTCCATTGTTTCCTTTGGAAAACTTATCGGCAAAATCCTCGTCAATGGTGATGTTACCTTTCACTTTAACGTTTCCAGCTTGCAATAGGGACACGATAGGTGCGTGGTTCTCCAACATCTGGAACTCACCATTTACTCCTGGCACGGTAACCGAGGTTACATCGCCTGAGAATAAAGTAGCTTCGGGTGATACTATTTCTAAATACATATTTTCTCTTGTCATTCCCGTGTAAACGGAAATATTTTAATTTTGACTTAATTAATAATGGACCCCTGCTTTCGCAGGAATGACATTATGCTTCGGCCAACATTTTTTCTCCAGCCTCGATAGCTTCCTCGATGGTACCTTTAAGGTTAAAGGCAGACTCTGGCAAGTGATCTAGTTCACCGTCCATAATCATGTTAAATCCTTTGATGGTCTCTTTGATATCAACCAATACCCCAGGAATACCAGTAAACTGCTCTGCTACGTGGAAAGGCTGAGACAAGAAACGCTGTACACGTCTTGCTCTACCAACGGCCAATTTATCTTCTTCAGAAAGTTCCTCCATACCCAAGATGGCAATAATATCCTGAAGCTCTTTATAGCGCTGCAACAACTCTTTTACACGTTGTGCACAATCGTAGTGTTCTTTACCCAAAATCTCAGGAGTCAAAATCCTAGAAGTCGAATCCAAAGGATCTACCGCAGGATAAATACCCAACTCGGCAATTTTACGGGAAAGTACGGTAGTTGCATCCAAGTGAGCAAATGTTGTCGCTGGTGCAGGGTCCGTCAAGTCATCCGCAGGTACGTAAACAGCCTGTACAGATGTAATGGAACCTCTTTTTGTTGATGTAATTCTTTCCTGCATGGCACCCATTTCTGTTGCCAATGTTGGTTGATAACCTACCGCAGATGGCATACGACCCAATAGTGCGGACACCTCGGAACCTGCCTGTGTAAAACGGAAAATGTTATCCACGAAGAAAAGAACGTCTTTTCCCTGTCCTTCTCCCGATCCATCACGGAAATACTCTGCAATGGTTAATCCAGACAATGCCACACGGGCACGTGCTCCTGGTGGTTCGTTCATCTGACCGAACACAAAGGTTGCTTTGGATTCCTTCATTGCTTTTTTGTCTACTTTGGACAAGTCCCATCCTCCTTCTTCCATGGAGTGCAAGAAATCATCACCATATTTTATAATACCGGACTCCAACATCTCACGAAGCAAATCGTTTCCTTCACGAGTACGCTCTCCAACACCTGCGAACACGGACAAACCACCGTGACCTTTTGCAATGTTGTTGATCAACTCCTGAATCAATACAGTTTTACCTACCCCGGCACCACCGAACAATCCAATCTTACCCCCTTTTGCATAAGGCTCAATAAGATCAATTACTTTAATACCTGTGAAAAGTACCTCAGTGGAAGTGGAAAGATCTTCGAATTTTGGTGCTTCCCTGTGAATGGGAAGTCCATTGTCTCCAGTTTTAGGCAATTCCTCCAAACCATCGATAGCATCACCGATCACATTGAATAGACGTCCGTAAACATCCTCGCCAATTGGCATTTGAATTGGATTTCCAGTAGCTACTACCTCTACACCTCTACTCAATCCATCGGTAGAGTCCATAGAAATGGTTCTTACGGTATTCTCACCAATGTGTGATTGTACTTCCAAAACCAATCTTGAGCCATCAGCTTTTGCAATTTCAAGGGAGTCATAAATTCTTGGGATCTCTACCCCTGATTCAAACTCAACATCAATGACCGGGCCTATAATTTGGGCAACCTTACCTGTTACTTTAGACATTAGTACGTTTATTTTTAATTGAATACGCGGAAACTAACCGCTATTTTTTCGGCTGCAAAGATATGCTTTTACATTCTTATTCAGAAACCGATTTTCAGTTTTTTTTAAAGAAAAAAGGCGTTGGATTTCCCAACGCCTATGCTTTTTCTTATTTACTGTTGTCTAAGGATTTATGGTCCAAGACAAATAGTAGATTGAACCAATAAAACCAGTTCCTATCGCTGTGTAGTACTCATCTCCCAATAGGTTGGAACCACCCGCCTTGAAAACAGACTTGATGGAAGGAACCGAATAGTTGATCTGTGCATCCAATACGGTGTATGCAGGAATCTCTCCATCAGCAAAAGAAGCTTCCCAGAAATAGCTATCGCTCCATCGGTAGTTTACGTTAAAACCAAAGTTTTTAAATAGTGCCGTATTTCCAAAGGAGGCCTTAACCTTATGCTTTGGTGTATTAAAGTTTGTTCTTACATCTGGATATTTACCTTCATCTATATCCAATTCTGCAAAGGTGTAGTTCACTCCTAAATCAAAGTTTCCAATTTTGGTATCCACACCAACTGTACCACCATAAGAATTAATTTCAGCCTCCGAGTTGGTGTATGTTTGATACACCTGATAATCTCCATTCTGCAATGCCAATAACGATAGACCTCCATCCCCTGCTTCTCCATAAAATGGAACTGCAGTAGTTGTGTTGGCCAAGAAATTAGTGTAACTATTGTAATAGCCACTTAAATCAACGGTAAACTTGCCTACTTGAGCTCTATACCCAGCCTCATAAGCTGTTATCTCTTCAGGCTGTACCAAGGGCGTATTTACTGCTTGAGGTGCTCCAGCTTGCAAAGAGCTTGTGGAATATGCATTTTCATAGGCATCGCGACCCACTAGTTGCACAGTGGATTGTCCGATAAGGGCTTGTCCGCTTTCACTCACATTGAATGTACGCACGTCCCTATCTAAGTTAGCAGGTGCCGAACCTACCAAAATGGCACGTCCTGCATTCAAGCCGATAAACAAATCTTGGGTAGTCGGGTTTCTAAATCCTTGTTGCACCGAAACCCTTAGGTTATGGTTTTTTTCTTCACCCAAGGTATAGGCAAATGAAACTCTTGGAGATACAAATCCATCAAAAAATTCATTTTTATCATAACGTGCAGAACCAGTGAACTTCAAACGATCGTCCAGAAATTTCTTTTGTACCTGAAGGTACACTCCATACTCGTTGTATTTGATCGGACCATCAATATCGGTAAAGATGGTTCCTTGAGAGTTCAACTCATATTCCCTAAATGAACCCCCTATTTGGATATCTGCCCAATCATCGATAAGGTGAGCGATATTGTAGTTACCGTTTACATGACGGAACTTGGTCTTATCAATAAATTTGGCTCCAGTGGTTAAATCCCCATTGTTTATTACGCTGTTAAAGGCCCTTTCAAAACCAGGCGTTCCAGGAACCAATCTTCCTTGGTCTGCTGCTTGTCTACCAGCAATGTGGGCTTGGGCAGAAGCCTGTTCTGGAGTAAGCCCTGCTCCCTGAATCCCTCCCAAATACGTTGGGATGTAAGCAGTGGCATAATCGGTGAACCATTGTGTATCCGATTTCCATGCCCTGTTTACATTAATTGCCGCAAAACGGGTATCATAAGCATCTCCTGAGTTTTCAGAGACAATATATCCTCTGACAAAAAAGTTGTCGTTCTTGATTTCCAATCGATGTTGCTGCATGGTAAACCCAGCTACGGCATAGCGGTTGGCTCCTTGATAGATCGTGGTACCTCTACCTATTCTGCTATTAAGGATAACTTCCAGGTCATTTGCAAATGGCCTGTAGTGCAATGCAAAATCTGCCTTAACACTTTCTGCATTATAGTTGGCCAAATCGGCTTCGTCATAACCAGTTCTAGATATAAAAGCAGAACCAACGGTTCCAGAAGGAAATCCTGCGGCAGCATCAAAATCCAATGTTGTAGCGACCTCATCCCCGTATACGTTTAATCCATCATAGCCTGGGTTAGAACGATCAGCTCCAGGATTGTTCAAATCCACTCGGCTGTTGGCATGCCAATCCTCACCTGTTAAAACAGATAAGTTTGCTTTAACAGCCAACTTATCGCTAAAGGCATGGGCGGCACGAACACCAAAATCTTTGTAAAAGTTGCTTCCAGCGGCATCTTGTGTAGTTACCCCACCTTTGGCATAAGCACTTATCCCTTGGAAATCGAATGGGTTTTTACTGGTCATGAACAAAATACCGTTAAAGGCACCTGCACCGTACAAAGCGGATGAAGCTCCCGGAAGAATCTCTACACTCTGCACATCCAGTTCGGACATCCCCACAAGGTTACCCAACACGAAGTTAAGTCCGGGCGCGGTATTGTCCATACCATCTACCAACTGCAAAAACCTGTTGTTGGCAAAGGTTGCAAAACCTCTTGTATTTATGGATTGAAAAGTTAAACTGTTCGTATTAATATCAACACCTTTCAAATTTTGAAGTCCACCATAAAAAGATTCTGCCGTAGTATTTTTGATTTCCCTCAATCCAAATCTTTCAACAGATACGGGAGATTCAAAAATACGCTCCGGTGTTCTTGACGCTGAAATCACAATTTCGTCCAACATGGTATTGGCTTCCGAAAGTGTTATGGTAAGCGTTTGATTATTTGAAGTCACATTGGCTGTAAAATTAGAGAAACCAATGCTGGAAAATTCTAGCTGAAACGGGGGCTCCTCATCAGTGTTAAAGGTGAAATTTCCATCAAAGTCCGTAGTGGTCCCTTCTGCTTTGCCCACCAATACAACGTTTGCTCCTGGTATGGGCTCATTATTTTCATCAACTACCTTTCCCTGTACGGTGGTCTGACCATAGGTTGCCAAACCCAACAGCATTAGGGAAACAAACATAAGTTTTTTCATTTGCTATGGATTAGAGTTAATTTAGTTTTTGCGCATGTTAAGTATCAGTCGGGAAGATACATTTTTTTTTATTTCAATTATACAAAATTGAAAAAAATTATGCATGCATAATACTTTTTTGATAAAAAATCCCACTCAAATATAAGTTTTCAACAAAAAAGGCACCAAAATTGGTGCCTTTTTTGTTCAATTATATGTTTTATATATCATTATTCTACCGTAACCGACTTTGCCAAGTTTCTTGGTTGATCTACATTACAACCTCTCATTACTGCGATATGGTAGGATAACAATTGTAATGGAATTGTTGTCAATAAAGGGGAAAGACTTTCCGAAGTATCAGGAACCTCGATTACATGGTCCGCCAACTCTTTTACGGTTTCGTCTCCCTCTGTTACCACAGCAATAATTCTACCTTTTCTTGATTTTATTTCTTGGATGTTACTGACCACTTTTTCGTAATGTCCTTTTTTAGTTGCAATTACAACCACAGGCATTTGCTCATCAATCAGTGCAATGGGTCCGTGTTTCATCTCAGCAGCTGGATACCCCTCTGCATGAATGTAGCTTATTTCCTTTAACTTTAGCGCTCCTTCCAAAGCTACCGGGAAATTATATCCTCTCCCCAGGTATAGGCAATTGGACGAATCTTTGTAGGTCTCGGATATTCCCTCCACCAAAGTATTGGACAACAATGCCTTTTCCACTTTGGCAGGAACTGCTTCCAACTCTGCTAAAAATTCTTGATATTTAGATTGGGACAATGTTCCTTTTTCTTGCGCCAATTTTAAGGCTATCAAGGTTAAAACTGTAATCTGTGTTGTAAACGCTTTGGTCGATGCCACCCCAATTTCTGGTCCGGCATGGGTATAAGCACCCGCATGTGTTTCCCTTGCTATGGAAGAACCCACTACATTGCAAACCCCAAATACAAATGCCCCCCTTTCTTTGGCCAGTTTAATAGCTGCAAGCGTATCTGCCGTTTCTCCTGATTGGGAAATAGCTATCAAAACATCATTTTCTGTAATTACCGGGTTTCTATACCTAAATTCCGAGGCATATTCTACCTCCACAGGAATCCTAGCCATATCTTCAAAGATATATTCAGCTACAAGCCCAGCATGCCAAGAAGTACCACAGGCAACAATAATGATTCTATTGGCATTTAAAAATTTTTCCAGGTTTTGATCAATCCCTGCCATTTTTATAATTCCCTTGTCGGCCAACAAACGCCCTCTGTAGGTATCCATAATGGCCTTGGGTTGCTCATATATTTCCTTGAGCATAAAATGATCGTACCCGCCTTTTTCTATCTCTTCCAGATTAAGCTGAAGCTCCAAAATATTCGGGTAGGCAATGGCATCATCCTTTATTTTGCGAAGTTTGATTTCCTTGCCGATTCTTACGATGGCCATTTCCTCATCTTCCAGATAAACTGCATTATTGGTGAACTCTATAAAAGGTGATGCGTCTGAAGCAATAAAATATTCGTTTTCACCTATTCCGATGGCAAGGGGGCTACCTAACTTAGCAACCACGATTTCATCTGGTTTATTTTTATCGAAAACAGCTATCGCATATGCCCCAACAACTTGGTTCAGTGCAATTTGAACAGCTTTACCCAGTTTAACACCTTCTTTGTTCTTAACCTCTTCTATTAGATTTACAAGTACTTCAGTATCGGTATCCGACTCAAAAGTGTATCCTCTTTTTACCAGTGCTTGTTTAATGGATTCATAGTTTTCTATGATTCCATTGTGTATAATTACCAAATCACCTGAATTGGAATAATGTGGATGAGAGTTTACATCATTAGGGACCCCATGGGTTGCCCATCGTGTATGTCCCAAACCTAATTTTCCATTTGTGGGAATGGAGGTCTCTACTTTGCTCTTTAAATCTTCTACCTTTCCCTTGGTTTTGGCAAGATGGATATCCTCTCCATCAAAAAGGGTTACCCCTGCACTATCGTAACCTCGGTATTCGAGTCTTTGCAAGCCTTTAATAATAACCGGGTAGGCATCTCTATGACCAATGTAACCAACTATTCCACACATAAGATACTTTTTTAGTTAAAAACCATTTGGGGGGTTTGGTATTCAAATTTAAAGGCTATAGGTTAAAAAGTGTAGTTATGGTTCTTTAAAACGATAAAAGTTCAAAAAACTACGATAAGTCCACGCTTTCTAGTTGGCCTCGGTATAGTAAATCTCCAATTTGAGTTTTTTCTCTTCTTCCTCACCGCTTACATTGCTTCCATAAAGAACTGTTCCCAATGGACTTACGGCAGCAGCAACTGGATAATCGACTCCTTCAGCATTGCTCCCGATAGCTTCTTGAAGCAGCGTGATACCAATATTTGGTGTTAATGTTAGGCCCAACTTAGCATTTACAGAATCACGAACAATAATATTATTGATATGTTCCGTTATTCGTATGGTATATTTTAAACCTAAGTCACCGTCTTTTTCCAACAACCCATCATGATTTGGAAAATACCTCAATGGGTTGGTTCCTGAATTTGATGTAACGATTTCATTTGAAGCATCGAACAAAGGTCGATTGTTCTCTGCATTGTAAAGGTAAAGTCTAGGTGGTTCAACAACCGAGGCATCCACAGCTTGGCGATCAACATAAAAAACCAAATTAGCTTCATTTACAATCCAGTTTTTCTGTTTTATCTGATTAATGATACCCGAACCACCGTTCTCGGTTTCATCAAAAAGCCTCACCTCCGCAAGAGTGGCCCCTCCTTTCACATAAATTCTAGAAGCATTTTCGTTGTTGTCGATTGCATTTACAACTTCTGGAGGTAACATTTCATTTTCAAAGACATTTACGGCATTGCCCGTAATTCCCGCAGAAGTTCCTACCAAGAAATTTAGGGTGAAATCCCTTTCGGACTTCACCACATCATCGGCCTCTGCATCATAATCATCATACTCGTAGGTAATGGTAATGTTAGCTTGTGTCAAATCCAGAAGGAACATAAGTTCATCCATATCGGTGCCGGACAAATGTATTCCTCTGAAAAAGTTTTTAAAATTGGATTGACTCAGTAATTCTGGCTGCCCTTCTTTATCCAATATGTTTTCTTGGAAAAAATCAGGATTTAATGCAATTCGTATACCTGGATTGAGTCTATTGGTCACTTCTAGGGATTCATCAATATTTTCCGTGTCCGGATCGTCTTCATTCTCCCGGAACAGCAGTTCCTCATCATCAATGGTAACTTCACCATTAAAAAGTGTCTCACCAATAAAACTGGAAAAATCTTGATTGGAATAATATTCCTGGGCTTCTGCAAAATTTGAATTTGGGTCAAGCTCTCGAAGAAAATAATTGGACCTCGAAACAATCAGGTTAAAAGGCTGCGACCTATCACCATAAATACTGTCCAAATCAAACCTGTTTGGGTAGGAATTAGCCACAAAGTCATCTCCGGTTCCATCTTCATCCGGGTCAAAAGGATTGGAGCCTTGGATCCGTTCTTGGTTATCGCTTACGCCATCCCCATCAAAATCCGAATTTGGGTCATTCACATCATCACCGCTTTCGAACTCGTCATCCACACCATCTCCATCGGTATCCGACGAAGGGGGCAATTGGAAGGGAATATACAAATAGACTTCCTTGACCGTTTCGTTCTCTTGAATGGTAGATTCATTATCGTCCGAATCTGCTTCGTCTTCGCTCGACTGTGTTAAATCACCAAAGGTTGGTGAAACACTGGGCAGTGACAATTGGGAAATTATACTTGCCTTCCTTTTTCCATAAATGGGGTCGTTGAAAGTACCCAATTGATATAAGGGTAACCTGTTGGTCTGTACGGCAGTTATTCCTTTATTGTAGGCAAAAACATCATACTCCACCTTGCCGGTCGTAAAGGGCTCTCCTGAAATAACACCTTCACCTATGGTGTCCAATTCGTCTTCACAAGAGGCAAGCAGTAAAAACAAAGTCCCAACCAATGCCGAAACTTTGAAAATCTTGGAAAATCTCATTCAATCTATTTTAAAACCTCTGTATTATAGAAATTTATGTATGCCTCTTCTGCTTCCTGCAGGGAAACGTAAGGCAGTACCGGTACGGAAAGATTATCAATATGACTTTTAAGGTCATCGGACAAATCCTCCGCGGCTAAAATAACGGCATCGGAATGATCTACGGCAACCTTTAACAAATTATTATACTCGGGATGGGCAAGTGAGGAAATCTCTTCTTTATCAATGCCATCAAAAGCAATTTTATCTATCATGGCACTATCCAATTCTCCCTCAAAATCTTTACCATAAACCGAGGTAACTATTTTACTTTCGGAAAACAACGGCTCATCCGCGTAGTATTTTCTCAAATAGAGCGGTACCATGGAGGCCATCCAGCCATGTACATGGATAATATCTGGAGACCAATTTAATTTTTTCACTGTTTCCACCACTCCTTTTGCAAAGAAGATGGCACGCTCGTCATTGTCGGGGAACAAATTCCCATCGGCATCGGCAAATGTGGCCTTTCTTTTAAAATATTCATCGTTGTCTATAAAATAGACTTGGATTCTTTCTTTTGGTATGGATGCCACCTTTATGATCAAGGGCATATCCATGTCGTTGATCACCAGGTTCATCCCCGATAAACGTATTACCTCATGTAATTGATGCCTTCTTTCATTGATGTTTCCGTACCTTGGCATAAATATGCGGATTTGCCCACCGTTACTGTTCACCATTCTAGGCGCTTCGTACGACATTAAGGAAACAGGATTCTCTGGGAGGTAGGGAACTAATTCAGAAGATACAAACAATACCTTTTTACCATTCATAAACACTTTCTTTTGTTTATCTGAAAAACATAGCTGCAAAAGTACAAAAATTATGCTGATTAGCAGTATTTATAGTATTTTTGCACCCTTTTGTACCTGTATATGAAGATATTCGACCGTAAAAAAGAACTTAACAACTTCACTTCGGAGGAGCGTAAAAAAGACCGTACCATTGGTCTGGTGCCCACAATGGGCGCGCTTCACACAGGTCATATCTCCTTGGTAAAAAAAGCACTTTTGGAAAACGACCTGGTCGTAGTGAGCATTTTTGTGAACCCTACCCAATTTGATAAAAAGGACGACCTTGAAAAATATCCGCGCACTTTTGAGAAGGATATTGAACTTTTGAAACAGGTTTCGGACAATATTGTGGTTTTTGCTCCTACAGTTGATGAAATTTATGAGGGGAAACTTGAATCTGAATCCTATGAGTTCGATGGTCTTGACAAAGTAATGGAAGGAGAGTTCAGAACTGGTCATTTTGATGGCGTTGGTACTATTGTGGAGCTATTGTTAAGAACCGTGGCCCCGGACAGAGCCTATTTTGGTGAAAAAGATTTTCAGCAATTGCAGATTATCCGGAAAATGGCCGAAATCAAGAACTTGCCGTATGAAATTATCGGATGTCCAATAGAAAGGGAACCACAGGGTTTGGCCATGAGTTCCCGCAACGAAAGACTCTCTAAAGAAACCCGCAAAAAAGCTGGCTTTATATACGATACACTACAAGCTGCCAAAACCGATTTTGGCACGAAAAGTGCTGCTTATGTAAAGGATTGGGTGAAATCCGAATTTGAACAACATCCTTTGTTTGATCTGGAATATTTCGAAATCGCGGACGAGAACACATTGACTCCTGCTTTAAAAATACAGGACAACCAAAAATACAGGGCGTTTATAGCCGTTTACGCAGACGGCGTACGCTTAATTGATAATCTAAGATTGAATTGATAATTTTGCACCATGCAAGTAGAAGTCGTAAAATCTAAAATTCACCGTGTAAAAGTTACCGGAGCGGATCTTAATTATATAGGTAGCATTACCATAGACGAAGATCTTATGGATGCCGCCAATATTATTAGGGGCGAAAAAGTGCAGATTGTGAACAACAACAACGGTGAGCGATTGGAAACTTATGCCATTCCGGGCCCTAGAGGTTCTGGAGAGCTGACCCTGAACGGTGCCGCCGCCAGAAAAGTGGCCGTCGGAGACGTATTGATCCTGATTACCTACGCCTGGATGGATATCGAAGAGGCAAAATCATTTAATCCAGCATTGGTGTTCCCCAACGAGGAAACCAATCTACTCAAGTAAATTTTGGGCAAATCCCTGAAAAAATTTCTTAAGATATTTGTACCCATCGCTTTTGGGCTGTTTTTGGTTTGGTATTCTTACAACTCCACCACACCGGAAGAACGAAAACAAATCATCCATTATATTTCCAATGCGAGCCCAATATGGGTGACCGTTTCCGTAATCATTGGCATATTGAGTCATATTTCAAGGGCCATACGCTGGAAATATCTTTTGGAACCGATGGGTTATCGCCCCAAAACCATCAACACCATATTTATTGTACTTATATCCTATTTTGCCAACTTGGGGATTCCCCGTTCAGGCGAAATATTAAGGGCAACCGCACTCACCACCTACGAGAAGGTCCCTTTTGAAAAAGGGTTCGGCACCATTGTTACAGAAAGGGTCATAGATCTTTTAATGCTTTTGATCATTATTATGATAACCCTGGTGCTTCAAACTGATTTTATTCTTGGGTTTCTGGAAGAACGGGGAGTAAACATTATCGGTGCCATCGGAATATTACTTTTTGGTATTGTTGGTCTCTTTTTAGGGTCGTACATCATCCGTAAATCCAAATCGCCTTTCGCATTAAAACTAAAAGGGTTCCTCAATGGATTGCAAGACGGTGTTCTGAGCGTTTTCAAAATGAAGAACAAATGGCCCTTCATTCTGCATACCCTATTTATTTGGACTGCCTATTTTGGCATGTTCTGGGTCATAAAATACACCGTGGAGGAAACCATACCACTATCCTTGGGCGAATTATTGGTCGCCTTCGTTGCCGGAGCCTTTGCCATGTCCACTACTAATGGTGGAATTGGTCTTTACCCTATTGCTGTCAGCGCTGCATTGGGAATTTATGGCATCAGCTCCATATCTGGAGATGCATTTGGTTGGATTATGTGGATTGCCCAAACGTTGATGGTGGTGGTTTTCGGTACAATATCCTTCCTTGTTTTACCGTTATTGAACAGAAATCGGTAAGCCCCAGCCGCCTAAATCTTAACCAATGAAAAAATGTCTATTTCTACTGATAGGCTTTACTTGCTTGAACATCAGCGCTCAAGTAACAAAAGAGATTTTTGAATCCTTCAAACTGCAAGAACGCAGGGATGTTTCCTACTATTTTCCCGAAGACTATACCGAAGAAAAATCATATCCATTGATTGTGGTTTTGGACGCCGAATATTTGTTCGACCTGGTTGTCGCCAACGTAAAATTCCAAAGCAAGTTTGATCGTATGCCCGAAGCCATCGTGGTCGGTGTTCATCAACTGCAGAACGATTTGCGCTGGGAAGATTGCGACTACGAGGATGTATCGGGGTTACCCACGGAGAAGGGCAAAATGTTCTACGAATTTTTGGGCACAGAATTGATTCCTTATCTAGAAACCAGCTATAGTATTGCCCCGTTTAAAATGTTCGTAGGTTATGATATCACAGCCAACTTTGGCAACTATTATCTCTTTAAGGACCGTTCCTTGTTCAATTCCTATATCAATATTTCGCCTGTTCTGGCAACCGAAATGGAAAGTAGGGTTCCCACCCGTTTATCCGAATTGGAGCAGACCATTTTTTACAATTTAATCGTGGAAAAACAACCTACGGACGATAGGCAGCGTGTCCTTCAAATGAACCATAGCATCAGCTCCATCACCAAAGAGTCCCTACATTACTTTTTTGATGAATATGAAAGTGCCGACCATACATCCATAGCGGCCTACGGTATAAGCAAAGCTTTTGATAACGTTTTCCGAATCTATAGGCCCATTACTCCTGCAGAATATAAATCCGACATCCTTACTTCCGAAGAACCCGTTTTCAATTATTTGGAGAATCGATACCAAACCATAGAAGACCTGTTCGGGTTTGAAAAACCAGTGGAACTCAACGATATTATGGCCATTTATGCTGCCTGCCTGAAAAAAGAGGACTATGAATCACTGGAACCATTGGCAGACCTTTGCAAAAAGGAATTCCCAGATACCATGATGGGCTTTTATTTCGAGGCGGAATACTATGAGTTCATCGGAGAACCCAAAAAAGCGTTCAAAACATTCGAAAAAGCATTTCAACTTGAAGAAATCGACTTTTTGACCAAGGATATGGCCCTCGAAAAAATTGATGCCCTTAAAGCAGACTTCGGGTATTAGCGGAATGGGTTCCTCGATTATTGGATTATTGGATGATTTCCCTTCTAAAAATCGAACTATCTAATAATCCAAACATCCAATCCATCATCTAAATCCATATCTTTAGGCCCCTCATTTAGTTTGAATGGCCAAGACCAAAACAGCATTTTTTTGTCAAAATTGTGGAGCCCAATTCCCCAAGTGGGTGGGGCAATGTTCCTCTTGCAAGGAATGGAACACCATTGTGGAAGAAGTCGTCCAGAAGGAGGAAAAAAAAAGTTGGAAGGCCGACAAGGTCGCCAGACAGGCCAACAAACCGCTACGGGTTTCCGAGATCACACAAGAAAAAGAACTCCGTTTGGACACATTGGACCAAGAATTCAACCGTGTGTTGGGCGGTGGGCTGGTACCAGGGTCGCTGACCTTATTGGGCGGTGAACCAGGCATTGGGAAAAGTACGTTGCTGCTTCAGATTGCGCTGAAATTACCCTATAAAATCCTATATGTGTCAGGCGAGGAAAGTCAACGGCAGATAAAAATGCGTGCCGATCGCATTCAACCCAATAGCGAAAATTGTTACATCCTTACCGAGACCAAAACTCAAAATATTTTTCAGCAAATCTCAACTATCGAGCCCGATTTGGTCGTAATCGACTCCATTCAGACGCTGCATACGGATTATATCGAATCCACTGCTGGGAGCATTTCTCAAATACGCGAATGCACTGCGGAACTCATCAAATTTGCGAAAGAGAGTCACACTCCCGTTATTTTGGTGGGGCACATCACAAAAGATGGCACCATTGCCGGCCCTAAGATTTTGGAGCATATGGTAGATACCGTCCTACAGTTTGAAGGCGACCGTAATTATGTATACCGTATTCTCCGTTCACTCAAAAACCGTTTTGGTTCAACCGCGGAACTGGGTATTTACGAAATGCAGGGAAGCGGGCTTCGCGAAGTCAACAACCCTTCCGAGGTATTGATTTCTAAAAATGATGAAGACCTCAGCGGCACCGCCATTGCTGCCACCGTGGAAGGCATGCGACCCCTATTGATTGAAATCCAAGCCTTGGTAAGCACCGCCGTTTATGGAACGCCACAACGCTCCGCCACTGGTTTCAATGCCAAAAGATTGAACATGCTCTTGGCCGTTTTGGAAAAACGCGCAGGTTTCAAGTTGGGAGCAAAGGATGTTTTCCTGAATATTACAGGTGGAATCTCCGTGGATGACCCTGCCATTGATTTGGCCGTTATGGCCGCCATTCTATCCAGCAATTCGGACATTGCCATTGAAAAAGGCGTCTGTTTTGCCGCAGAGGTTGGCCTTGCGGGCGAAATTAGGCCTGTGCAACGTGTGGACCAACGTATCCTTGAAGCTGAAAAACTGGGTTTCTCCAAAATCTTTGTTTCCAAAAACAACAAGATTGGATTGAAACAATCGGGCATCCAGATTCAAAAGGTGTCCAAGATTGAAGATGTTGTCGCCCATTTATTCGGATAAACCAGTAATTTCAGGTTTCTTTCTATATTTAGGAAACTTTCAAACTGCACATGAAAAGATATTTCCTTCTTGTTTCCATGGCCATTTTGGCCTCCTGCTCCAAACTAAATCTAAATAAAGCAAACAAAGCCTATTTCAGTACTTGGGAGCATTATTTGGGGGACCCCGAACGAACACATTTCTCCAACCTTGATCAAATCGATACCACCAATGTCTCGCGATTAAAGCTAGCCTGGAGCTATAAAAGCGGAGGGCTTCAGGAAGGAAGAACTACACAGATACAGACGAGTCCCTTAATGGTTGAAAATGTTCTTTACGGTGTAAATGCAGCCATCGAACTGTTCGCCATCAACGCAAAAACAGGAGAGGATATCTGGAAATTTTCACCAAAAACCAAAGATGAATCAGGTTTAGGACTGAACCGTGGATTGAATTATTGGAAATCCGATGGGACGGCCCCAAGCCGTATTTTTTTCTCCTCAGGACCAAAACTGTATGCCATTAATATTGAAACGGGCCAGCCCATTTCCGATTTCGGAAACAACGGCAGCATAGACCTACGAGATGGTTTGGGGAGAGACCCAAGCAAATTATCCGTGGTTTCCAACACCCCGGGAGCAGTTTTTAAAAATATCTTGATCCAAGGCACCCGAGTGGGCGAAGGACCTGGCTCTTCTCCAGGCCACATACGGGCCTACAACGTGCTTACAGGCAAAATCTTATGGACGTTCCACACCATTCCACAACCAGGGGAATTTGGTTACGACACTTGGCCTGCCGAAGCGTACAAAAAAGTGGGCGGTGCCAATAGTTGGCCTGGCATGGCATTGGACAACGAGCAAGGCATTGTTTACATCCCCACAGGTTCAGCGGCTTTTGACTGGTACGGGGGCGACCGTGAAGGAGCCAACCTTTTTGCCAACTCCCTGTTGGCGCTCAATGCGAATACAGGAGAGCGTATTTGGCATTTTCAAATGGTACACCACGATATTTGGGACCGTGATTTGCCCGCACCGCCCAATTTGGTGGACATTGTTCGGGATGGAGAAACCATTCCTGCCGTGGCGCAGGTTACCAAAAGTGGTCATGTATTTGTATTCAACCGAATTACGGGAGAGCCTTTGTTTCCTATTGAAGAAAAAACATACCCTAGCTCCACATTACTTGGAGAAAAAGCGTTCGAGACACAGCCCTTACCATTAAAACCTGCGCCGTTTGCACGCCAGATTTTAACGGAGGAGGATTTATATGCCCCAGACCGTACTGCTTTTGTGGATGATTTGGTACCGGGGAACGAAACCGATAATGCCCCAACCGTACTTGAAAAATTCAACTCCATAACATCCAAAGGGCAATTTATACCGATGGATACCACTGGAGTGATTCTATTTCCAGGTGCCGATGGCGGTGCCGAATGGGGCGGGGCAGCACTCGACCCTCGAAATGGGGTAATGTATGTGAATGCCAACGAAATGGCATGGATCATCAAAATGAAAGAAATTGGTGGCGATGCTGAAAACTCAAGTATTGGACAAAGTTTGGCGCAGATACACTGTGCAAGATGCCATGGTGGTGATTTACAAGGCTTGAACGGAATCCCTGAGCTTCAAAATGTGAAGATGCGATTGGAAATCGACTCCATAAAAAGCATTATCCAAAAAGGTCGTGGTGCCATGCCGGGCATGCCAAATCTTTCCGAAGAAGAAACCAATGCCATTACCGAGTTTTTAATGGATATTGAAGAAGTCAAAGATCATAGGGTGGAGGAAACAAAAATCGATGTGCCCTATTCTATTTCGAGTTTTGCAAGGTTTAAGGATGACAGAGGTTATCCTGTGGTAAAACCGCCATGGGGAACATTGAATGCCATCGACCTTAACTCGGGTGAATATTTATGGACCGTACCCTTAGGGCACGAGGAAAACTTAGAGGACCCCAATGTTCCAGTTTCTGGGCTTGAAAACTATGGGGGACCGGTCGTCACCCAAGGTGGAGTGCTTTTCATTGCAGCAACCAAGGACGAAAAAATCCGGGCGTTTAACATGGAAACGGGTAAACAACTTTGGGAAGATCAACTGCCAGCGGGAGGATATGCCACACCGATTACCTACGAAGTCGATGGCAAACAATATCTGGTGATTTCCTGCGGAGGTGGCAAAATGGGTACGGACTCTGGTGATGAGTACCGCGCCTATGCTTTGGAATAGTTAAGGCGCAGGATTTGGAATAGCTTTGTGAATTTCCTCAATGCCCTCCAACACCTCATCGGACAGGTCCACATCAATACTTTCGATGTTTTCCTTGAGTTGCTCCATGCTGGTCGCGCCAATAATGTTACTCGTTAAAAAAGGTCTGGTATTTACAAAGGCCAATGCCATTTGTGCCAAGCTCAAACCGTGTTCTTTTGCCAATTCGGCATATTTTTTTGTGGCCGCAACCGCAGTATCCCCACTATATCTGTTGTAATTTGGGAATAAGGTCACCCTAGCTTTTCTTGGTGGAATTTCCGTAAGGTATTTTCCACTCAACACTCCAAATCCAAGGGGAGAATATGCCAGTAAACCTATCTGTTCACGCATGGAAATCTCGGACAGACCAACCTCAAAAAGTCGATTTAAAAGACTATATGGGTTTTGAATGGTGCGCATTCGAGGCAGGGACTGGTGTACTTTACTTTCTTCCAAGAAACGCATGGTGCCCCAAGGGGTCTCATTGGACAATCCCACGTGACGAATTTTCCCCTCGGCGATCAAATCCCGTAGCGTTTCCAATACTTGGTGGATATTATCGTCCCAAACATCAACAGCATGAGCATTAAATCCGCGTTGCCCAAAATAATTGGTATTCCGTTCTGGCCAATGGAGTTGAAACAGATCAATATAATCCGTTTGCAATCGCTTTAAGCTACCATCCACTGCATTGATTATGGATTCCTTGCTGAATCCAGTACTTCGGATATGTTTTGCGGCATGACCAGGTCCAGCTATTTTGGATGCCAATACCACTTTGTCCCGATTTCCGGTTTTTTTGAACCAGTTTCCGATAAGTTCTTCGGTAACGGCGTAGAGCTCCTTTTTTGCTGGAACTGGATATAATTCGGCCGTATCGAAAAAGTTTACACCTTGGTCTAGCGCATAGTCCATTTGTTCGTGCGCTTCATCTTCATTGTTCTGGCGACCCCAGGTCATGGTTCCCAAACAAATTTTGGATATTCGGATATCTGTATGTGGAATTCTAGTGTATTTCATTTCAAAAGTTTAGGGCGATCAAAGGTACTTAAACAAAAACATCAGCCTTTATGCCGATGCTATTTTTCGACTTCCAACAAAATGGGACAGTGATCGCTATGTTTTGCCTCCGACAATATCACGGAGCGCTTTAATCTATCTTCCAACGGATCGGCCACCATACCATAATCCAATCGCCATCCCTTATTGTTGGCCCTTGCGTTGGCACGATAACTCCACCAAGTATAGTTGTCCGGTTCTTTATTGAAATGCCTGAAGCTATCAATAAAACCACTTTTCATGAAATTTCCGATCCACTCGCGTTCCACGGGTAAAAATCCTGACACATTTTTATTGCGGACCGGGTCGTGAATATCAATAGCTTCATGACAGATATTGTAATCCCCACAAACTATCAGATTAGGTCGTTCTTTTCTTAGCGCTTCCGAATACTTTTGAAAATCGGCCATATAGGTCAATTTAAAATCCAAACGATCCATATTTGTACCTGATGGTAAATACATACTCATTACAGAAAGGTCACCGAAGTCGGCACGAATGTTTCTCCCCTCATGGTCCATATAATCTATACCTGTTCCGAATTCAATATGATCAGGCTCTTTTTTACAAAGTAAGGCTACACCACTATATCCCTTTTTTTGGGCACTGAACCAATAGTTGTGGGAATACCCCGCATCTTCAAAAACAGAGGTGTCCACTTGTTCCTCCATGGCCTTGGTCTCTTGCAAACAGACCACATCGGGACTTACCGTTTCCAACCACTCCACAAAACCCTTTTTCAGGGCGGCCCTTATTCCATTTACATTGTAGGATACAATTTTCATTCGTTCTAATTTGTTCAAAAATAGCCATTGTAAGCGGCTCCCTAAAATTGAATTTACCAATGGATATATCAATGAAAAGTATCAAAGTGTTCTTTCTTGATGATTTACCTTAATTTTATGAAAAAAAAAAATTCATCCTCATGACTGCACTAATTCTGATTGACACCCAGATCGGACTTCAGGAAACAGGCTTTTATGGCTCCGAACGGAATAATCCCGAAGCAGAAGAAAATTGTGGTAGAGTATTGCAATTTTTTAGACGAAAGCAACTGCCCGTTTTCCATGTGAAACACAATTCCACCAATATTGATTCCCCCCTGCACTCAAGTAAAATGGGAAACAATTTTCACCCAGCGGTAAAACCCTTGATCAATGAACCGGTTTTTGAAAAAACGGTAAATTGTGCTTTTATAGGAACCGATTTGGAAACACGTTTAAAAGTGATGGGCATAACCAATTTGGTAATTGCGGGACTGACCATTGAACACTGCATTTCCACATCGATCCGAATGGCCTCCAACCTCGGTTTCAATGTTGTTTTGGCTTCCGATGCCACCGCAGCCTTTGATAAAATGGGGTATGATGGCAATAAATATCCAGCAGATATTATCTTTCATGCGGAATTGGCCAACTTAAAGGATGAATTTGCAACCATTATGGATACCCACACCTTGTTGGGCGAACTTGATAAATCAATTGAATGAATCTCATACAAAAAGGACTCCCCCTACTTTTTACAATTTTCAATGCGCTTACCATAGTGGCACAGGACATCCAAAAAGATTCCATCACCCAACTGGACGAAGTAGTGCTCACCCAAGAGGCCATACCCAAAAAAGCAACGGGAATCACCTCTTCATCCAAAATAGCAGGTAAGACTTTTGAGCGGTTCAACCCTACGGACATTCCATCGGCCATCAATCAGGTTTCTGGAGTTTACATCCTTTCGGGCGCTATCAACACCAATCGGATAACCGTTCGGGGAATAGGGTCCCGAACGCCTTATGGCACCAATAAGCTCCGTATGTATTTCAACAGCATTCCGGTGACCAATGGTACGGGCTCCTCAACCATCGAGGCCTACGATTTTGAGAACCTAGGTGCAGTGGAAATTATAAAAGGTCCAAAAGCTACAGCCTTTGGTTCCAATCTTGGTGGGGCCATTTTATTGGAAACCAAAGCTTCGGTGGAGGACAAGACACAGCTCATCAATTCATTCACGATGGGGTCCTACAACATGCTCAAGGACAACCTTGGTTTTTCCCATTCGGAAGATGGTTTTAATTTGAGTTTTAGTTACAATCATTTAGAAACCGATGGCTACCGACAGAACAGCCAGTTCCAACGTGATGGATTGCTCTTGAACACCCGGTTCCGGACAGGGCAAAAAAGTAGTATGGCCTTTTTGGTGAATTATATCGATTACACCGCCCAGATTCCAAGCTCCATCAACCAGACCGATTTTGAGGAAGACCCTACCCGAGCAGCATCAAACTGGCTGGCTGCCCAGGGGTACGAGGCCAACAAATATATTTTAACAGGGCTGTCACACACCTATCAATTTTCTGAAAAACTTCAGAATACCACTAGTATTTTCTATAGCTATTTAGATCATTACGAGCCACGTCCCTTCAACATTTTGGACGAATTTACCAACGGCTATGGCTTTAGAAGTCGTTTCGCGGGCAATTGGGGAAAAGCGGATTTCACCTTTGGCGCAGAGTTTTATCGGGACGAATACCGTTGGGGCACTTTTGAGAATCTGTACGAAGAAAATAACGGCAACGGTAGCTTAGAAGGAGCTGTGCTTAGCGACAACACAGAATTCCGCAGGCAGTTCAACCTTTTTGGAACGCTGACCTACCCCATTACGGCCCAACTTTCTGCTCAACTGGGCCTCAACTGGAACAAGACCCACTATGATTTTAGGGACCTGTTTAACCAAGGGGATACCAATGCCTCGGCCAAGCGTAATTTTGATGCCATATTACTTCCCAACTTTGGGCTTAACTACCAATGGAAAAAAGGAAAGCTATACGCAAATATTAGCAGGGGATTTTCCAATCCTAGTTTGGAGGAAACACTGACCCCGGATGGTATCATCAACCCGGATATTGCCCAAGAAACAGGAACAAACTATGAGCTGGGTACTGAATGGATGCTGTTCAAGAAAAGGCTTTCAGCAAATATCACGGTATACCGAATGAACGTAAAAAACCTGTTGGTGGCCCAACGGGTCGGCGAGGACCAGTATATTGGTAGAAATGCGGGGGAAACCCGCCACCAGGGCATGGAGCTCGATTTACACTACAGAGGAAAATTCTCGCCAAGAATTTCCTTTACACCCTATCTCAGTTATACCTTGAACGACCACACCTTTGTGGATTTTGTCGACGGTGACAACGATTATTCGGGCAATCCACTTACTGGGGTTCCAAAACACCGATTGAGCTCAGGAATCGATTTTCGACATACCAATGGCCTACAATTGAACCTCACCCATCAGTTCGTGGACGAAATTCCGATGACGGATACTAATTCCATAAGCAGTGATTCCTTTAATGTGTTCCATGCCAAGTTGGGGTTCCGAAAATCACTTTCATCACAATTTAGTTTGGGAGTTAATGCTGGAATCAACAATATTTTTGATACCAACTATGCCCAGTCCGTATTGATCAACGCTGTGGGATTTGGCGGGGCACAGCCCAGGTATTATTACCCTGGAAATGGTCGGAATTATTTTGGAGGACTTCAATTAAACTATGTTTTTTAACTATGCTTCAAAATAGAAAGGCCTATTTTTAATAATACAAATAGGTTGACTATGAATGAGGTAGACCGATATATTTCAAGGTTTCCGGAAGAAGTTCAACAGCAACTTCAAAAAGTTAGGACCATCATTAAAAAAATGGCGCCAAAGGCTACTGAGCAAATGGCCTATGGCATGCCAGGTTACAAAACAAACGGAAAACCTTTGGTATACTTTGCAGGATATAAAAACCATATTGGGTTTTATGCGACGCCGTCGGGACACGAAGCATTTCAAAAAGAGCTTTCCAACTACAAACAAGGAAAAGGCTCGGTGCAGTTTCCCTTGGTCCAACCCATACCTTTTGAACTTATTGAAAAAATTGTGAGGTTTAGAGTTGAAGAGAATGCTGACCGTAAATAAAATTTAATGACCCCAAGAATACAAACCCTGCCAGCTATGCTATTGGTCGGAAAAAAATCAATCACCTCGTTTGCCAACAACAACACCTTTGAACTCTGGCAAAGTTTTTCTCCTCGGAAAAAGGAAATAAATCATGCCATACATAGTGGTCTCTATGCTGTAGAAATCTATCCGACCACCACATTTTTTCAAAATTTTGACCCCACTCGGGAATTTCAAAAATGGGCAGCCATTTCTGTTTCCAAAATAGATAAAATACCAGAAGGGATGCAAAGCCTTACTGTTCCCGAAGGATTATATGCCGTATTCCCATACAAAGGAAAACCCAGTGAGGCCATGGAAACTTTCAGATATATTTATGGTGATTGGCTCCCAAATTCGGAATACGAAATGGACAGACGACCCTATTTTGCACTAATGGGCGACAAATACAAGGGGGAACATCCCGAATCCGAGGAAGAATTTTGGGTTCCTATCAAGAAAAAGTGAACCAATTTCAGGATCTTACAATAATGCTTTTGGATTGGTTGCTTCGATACATCATCTTGGGTTTAAGTGTTATATTTGAAATAATTGCTATTACCAACCAAAACCAACTGCTACTATGAAACGATCTTTTACACTCAGTTTAGCATTAAGCATTATTTCCACTATCACTTTTGCACAAAAGGACAAGGATAAAATTATTGCCGACCTCGATGCCAAAAAAGACCATTACAAGGAAATTGCCAAAGAACTTTGGACCAATCCTGAATTGGGTTATTTGGAAGAGAACAGTTCTGCCCTTCTTCAATCAGAATTGGAAAAAGAAGGCTTCACCATTAAAAAAGGTGTAGCTGGAATCCCAACAGCTTTCACAGCAACTTATGGTTCCGGAAGTCCAGTAATTGGGGTTCTTGGTGAATTTGATGCCCTTCCTGGCATGTCCCAGGATGCGGTGCCATTCAGAAAACCAAGAGTGGTCGACGCACCTGGTCAGGCTTGCGGTCACCATTTGTTCGGTACGGGCTCCATGGCCGCTGCCATTGCAGCCAAAGACTATTTGAAAGAATCTGGCAAATCGGGTACCATCCGTTTTTATGGAACACCCGCCGAAGAAGGAGGTTCTGGGAAAGTATACATGGTCCGAGCAGGTCTATTTGATGACGTGGATGCTGTGGTTTCTTGGCATGCAGGGGATAAAAACGCATCCAACCCAAGTACCAATTTGGCAACTATTTCTGGTAAGTTCCGGTTTACTGGACAATCATCACATGCCGCGATGGCACCAGAATTGGGTCGATCAGCCTTGGATGGCGTGGAAGGAATGAACGATTTGGTAAATATGCTACGTGAGCATACCACTGAACCCACCCGTATCCATTACGTGATCACCAAAGGTGGAGATGCCCCCAACATTGTTCCCAAAGAAGCTGAAGTGTACTATGTGATTCGCCATTCCAATCGAAAAGAGGTGAAAGCCGTTTGGGATCGTGTGGTAAAAGCTGCGGAAGGAGCAGCTATAGGAACAGAGACCGAAATGACCTATGAAATTATCGGTGGAACCTACGAGAAATTACCAAACGAGCCACTTTCTAAAATAATGCACGACAATATGACTCTTGTTGGTGGTGTTTCGTATTCAGCCGAAGACCTGGAATTTGCCAAAGAAATTCAAAAATCCTTGGGAGCACCAAAGCCCATTGAAAGCGCGGGAGAGATCCAACCCATGGAATTTACCTATGGTAAAGCCTCCGCCGATACGGGAGATGTGAGCTGGAATGCCCCAACGGCAGCCGTAAACACTGCCACATGGGTGCCTGGAACACCTGCGCACAGCTGGCAGGCGGTAGCCGCTGGAGGCACCGATATCGGATTTAAGGGAATGATGGTGGCCGCCAAAACTATCGCCCTCTCCGCAATGGACCTGTTCAAAAACCCTAAACTTTTGGAAGCTGTTAAAGCAGATTTCCAAAAGCGCAGAGGACCAGGTTTTACATATGAAGCATTACTTGGGGATAGGGAACCTGCACTGGATTATAGAAAAAATTAAACCATGAAAACAAACCTTCTTTTTTCTCTTGCCATTTTAAGTGTAATCGGTTGCAAACAAGGTGCACAAACAATTGAAGCCCCAGCCGCAAAGTTTCAGCATGATGTTACTTCAGGGGCAAAACCTTGGACCGGTGAAACATTTGAAACCACGGAGGGTGATTTTACTTTCGCTATTATATCCGACCTCAATGGTGGAGAAAGAGAAGGGGTTTACGCTACCGCCGTTGAGCAATTGAACATGCTCGACCCCACATTTGTGCTCAGTGTTGGAGACTTGATCGATGGCGGCACGGAAGACACCTTGCAACTAAAAAAAGAATGGGACTCCTTTGACGAACGTACGGCAAAACTCAATATGCCATTTTTTCATTTGGGCGGCAACCACGATCTCACCAATCCCGTGATGCGGGAATTCTGGAAAAACCGATTCGGGCCACGTTACTATCATTTTGTATATGAAAACGTACTGTTTTTGATGATGGATTCCGAAGACTACGAGGAAAAACGCATGATCGAAATCTACAATGCACGGGCCAAAGCCCTAAAGATCATTGATGGGGAAATAGAGGGTAAGTATGAGGATTCCGAATACTATCACATGCCCGAAAGACGGATTGGAGGTATGAGCAAGGCCCAATTGGATTATTTTACCGAAGTTTTGAAGGACAATCCCGATGTAAAATGGACCTTTGTGCTCATGCACAAACCCCTTTGGATGCGTGAGGATGAAAAAGGTCTAGGCCCCTTGGAAGATGTGTTGGCCGACAGAGAATATACTGTTATCAACGGGCATTTCCATTCCTTTTCCAATCAAATGCGGAAAGGACATAGCTATACCATTTTAGGCACTACGGGAGGCAGCCAAAACCCACAGGACTCCATGGCCTTTGATCATGTGAGCCTGGTTCGTATGGCCAAAAAGCCGGTGATCACACACCTAAAAATGGAGGGGATTTTGAATGAGCAGGGAGAAGTACCATTAAGAGATTAAGCTTTAAAGTTTGCATAACCACATGAATTGATGAGATTAAATTATACTTGTACCTTTTTATCCAAAATCCTTTTCAACCCTCTCAGTATGGTAACAACATTCTGAATTTCCTGTTGCTCAAAACTGCCTAGCTTCACATAAAATAGCATCTCTACCGCCAAGTCCAAATAATGGCCAAGTATTTCGGGTGTGCCGTAGCAATCATTTACCCAATCAGTCAATTCGGTGATTTGGGTTTCGTTCATAATTAAGACGATTTGGTTATATCTAAAGATATAAAACTATTTTACAATACTACTAATTAGTAGTTACTTATTAATAGCACACTTGATTTCTTTACTTTATGGACAAATCCAAAGAGATTAAGAAATTGGCTGAACGCATCAAATCCTTACGACTTAAAAAAGGCTATTCAAGCTATGAAAGTTTTGCCTATGATCACGGTATCCATCGTGCACAATATGGCCGCTACGAAACAGGCACCGATATTCAATACACCAGTTTGCTAAAAATCGCTCAAGCATTTGATATGACGTTGGAAGAATTTTTTAGTGAGGGGTTTGATTAAAGCGTCACCTTGAATTTAGTTCAGGGTCGCACCTAATTGATTCTAAAGTTTGCCAACAATCCCTATCTTAGTTTACTCATTTTTGAAACGAACTATGAGCAAGCTGTCTTCACTTATTCTTTTTATTTTGATTCTTTCCTGTGCCGAAAAATCCAAGGAAGAAGTAAGTTCGATCGATCCTGTGAACTGGAATAACCGAATGGCTGAAATAGCTAACCTCGATTCCCTTGTCAATGGAACATCTTATCTATCCATATATTCAGAAATTTATAGTGAAACGGAGCATCGAACACACAATCTTACCAGCACGATCAGCATGCGAAACACCAACCTAAAGGATACCGTATATATTAATAAAGCCGAATATTTTGATACCAAGGGCAGCCCGATACGGACATACTTTGATCGGCCCATCTACATTAAACCCATGGAAACCGTGGAAATTGTTATTGATGAGAAAGACAGATCGGGTGGAACAGGTGCCAACTTCCTTTTTCAATGGTCCATTAAACCCAACTCACACGAACCTTATTTTGAAGGAGTTATGATTTCCACATCAGGACAGCAAGGGTTGTCCTTCACTACTCAAGGACAGCGAGTGGAATAGTTCAATTGGACATACAAATGTCATAGTTTTACTCCCCCAATTATAGTATCTTGTCTATCAGTTTTGGGACACATTTGTGGTTCCCATGCACATAAAAAACTACACTATGACCGATTTGCAAATCGCCAAAGGTGTTTCTTTGAAACACATATCTTCCATTGCCGAAAAATTTGGAATAGACCCCGATAACATTGAAATGTTCGGGAAATTTAAGGCCAAACTTCCATTACAAGCCATAAATCGTGAAAAAGCCCAAAAGAGCAATCTTATTTTGGTATCGGCCATTTCCCCAACTCCTGCAGGAGAAGGTAAAACTACCATGTCCATTGGTCTTTCCGAAGGACTGAACCGTTTGGACAAAAAATCGACGGTCGTTTTACGGGAGCCCTCCTTGGGACCTGTTTTTGGTATAAAAGGAGGTGCAACAGGAGGTGGATATTCCCAAGTACTTCCCATGGAGGACATCAACCTACATTTTACGGGGGATTTCGCAGCCATTGAAAAGGCACATAATCTATTATCTGCAATTATTGACAACAATATCCAGAGTAAGACCAATTCTCTACTATTAGACCCTAGAACCATTGGCTGGAAGAGGGTGATGGATATGAACGACCGCTCCTTACGCCATATTATCGTAGGACTTGGTGGAACAACCTCCGGCGTTCCAAGGGAAACTGGTTTTGACATTACCGCAGCTTCCGAGATTATGGCCATTCTATGCTTGGCGGAAAGTCTTACCGATTTAAAAGAACGATTGGGAAATATTTTTGTGGGCTACACCTACGACAAAAAACCCATTTACGCCAAAGACCTAAAGGCCGAGGGGGCCATGGCCGCTTTATTAAAAGATGCCATAAAACCGAATTTGGTACAGACCATCGAAGGAAACCCAGCCATTATCCATGGTGGGCCCTTTGCCAATATTGCACAGGGCACCAACTCCGTAATTGCGACCCTAATGGGCATGTCGCATTCCGATTATACCGTCACCGAAGCAGGATTCGGTTTTGATCTAGGAGCTGAAAAATTCTTCGACATTAAATGCCAAAGTGCGGGTTTAAAGCCAAAGGCCGTAGTACTTACCACTACCATTCGTGCCTTAAAATACCACGGTGGGGTAGATTTAAAATCCTTGACAGAACCCAATGTGGAAGCTTTGAAAAAAGGATTGCCGAATTTGGAAAAACACTTGGAAAACATAACGAAGTTCAAAGTAGTTCCCGTAATAGCCATCAATAAATTTGTATCGGATACAGATGAAGAGATACAAGTAATCATGGAATTGGCCGCTTCGAAAGGTATACGTGTGGCTGTTGCCAATGTTTGGGCCAAAGGGGGCGAAGGTGCTGAAGATTTGGCTAAAAAAGTTATTGAAATCGTTGAATCCGGCACTTCGGCATTCAAACCGCTTTACGATTGGGAATCCAGTGTAAAAGATAAAATTGCGACTATTGCCACGGAAATCTATGGTGCGGAGTATGTCGACTACACCTCAAAAGCCAAAGCCGACCTCAGAAAAATTGCTGATCTAGGTTTGGAACAATTACCGGTTTGTATTGCCAAAACACAAAAATCCCTATCTGACAATCCAAAGCTGTTGGGCAGGCCAAAGGATTTCATCATCACGGTACGGGAAATAGAGATTGCGCTCGGTGCAGGTTTCTTGATTCCGATTACGGGTAATATTATGCGCATGCCAGGGTTACCGGCACATCCAGCATCCGAAGGCATCGACATTAACGACAATGGTGAAATTACGGGCTTGTTTTAAACCTTAGATTTTCTGTAACCAGTAGCGCATGTCCACCTCTTTGGAGATGATTTCTTTCACCTCTGAAAGTTTCACGCGCTTTTGTTCCATGGTATCCCTGTGCCTTATGGTTACCGTATCATCTTCCAATGTCTGATGATCTATGGTTACACAAAAAGGGGTCCCAGCGGCGTCTTGACGACGGTAACGACGACCTACGGCATCCTTTTCATCATAATCCACATTGAAATCCCACTTGAGCTCGTCCACCAACTTTTGGGCAACTTCTGGAAGTCCGTCCCTTTTCAACAATGGAAGAACGGCCACCTTGTTCGGCGCCAAAACAGCTGGAATCTTAAGTACAGTACGCGTGGTACCATTTTCGAGTTCCTCTTCCTGTAGCGAATTGGAAAAAACTGCCAAGAACATACGGTCCAATCCTATGGAAGTTTCCAACACATAAGGAGTATAGCTCTTGTTTTCCTCGTGATCGAAATACTGGAGTTTTTTTCCGGAATATTCTTCATGTTTGCTCAAATCGAAATCGGTACGGGAATGGATTCCTTCCAGTTCCTTGAATCCGAATGGGAACCTAAACTCAATATCAGCGGCAGCATCGGCGTAATGAGCCAATTTTTCATGATCGTGGAAACGGTAGTTGTCCTCTCCCATTCCAAGGGAAAGGTGCCATTTCATTCGTTTTTCCTTCCAGGCTTCGTACCACTCCAATTGGGTTCCAGGCTTTATGAAGAATTGCATCTCCATCTGTTCAAATTCCCTCATACGGAAGATAAACTGACGGGCAACAATCTCGTTACGGAAGGCTTTACCTGTTTGGGCAATCCCGAACGGAATCTTCATCCTTCCGGTTTTCTGAACATTTAAAAAGTTGACGAATATACCTTGTGCGGTTTCTGGACGAAGGTATAGATCCATTGCACTATCGGCAGAAGCTCCCAATTTGGTTCCGAACATTAGGTTGAACTGCTTTACATCAGTCCAGTTTTTTGATCCAGAGAGGGGACACGCTATCTCCAATTCCTCAATCAAGGCTTTTACATCGGCCAAATCTTCATTCTCGAGGGATTTCCCCATTCTTTTTAGAATGGAATCGGCTTTCTCTTGATAGCCCAGCACCCTATTATTGGTAGAAAGGAATTGTTCCTTGTCAAAACTATCACCAAATCGCTTGGCCGCTTTTTTTACCTCTTTTTCAATCTTGGCTTCAATCTTGGCGACATAATCTTCAATCAAAACATCGGCACGGTACCTTTTTTTGGAATCCTTGTTATCTATTAAAGGGTCATTGAAGGCATCAACGTGGCCAGAAGCCTTCCAAGTAGTTGGGTGCATAAATATGGCGGCATCGATGCCCACGATATTCTCATTGAGCTGAACCATGGCCTTCCACCAATATTCGCGAATGTTCTTCTTTAGCTCGGCACCGTTCTGACCGTAGTCGTAAACTGCACTGAGTCCATCATAAATCTCACTGGATTGAAATACATAACCGTACTCCTTTGCGTGGGAGATAACTTTCTTAAAAATGTCTTCCTGATTTGCCATTGGGCAAAAATAGAATTTTACCCAAAAAGTAGTATGCTATTTCAGCTGAAATTCAGTTGAAGCCAACAATCTTTCGTTCTCAAATACATTTAAGGTATAAATTCCTTCGGGCAAAGATCCTTCAGGAACGGTGATGGCATCGCAAATACTGATTTCTTTTCCAGTATAAACGATCTCCACTTTTTTGCTGTACGTGTTTCCGCTTACCGAAATGGTATTGGCATTATCCTCGATTATGGCCATATTGGGGTCCAAGAACTGAAGGTATAGCACTTTGATATCGCCATCGGAATTGGGGTCGCTCAAAATAGTAACACATCCCCTCAGCTTTTCGATCACCGAAGCCTTATTGGTTTTTATGGGCCTGCCTGCCCTTAGTCTAAACCCACTACCCTCGGCATCCTGCAGTTTTAGATAACTTTTGATTCGCAATTCACGAGTAAGTTCCTTATTGGTCTCGCGAAGCAAAGATTCGGTTTGTTGCATGCTACTGGCCCTCCCTCGAAGCTCCTCGAGTTGCTTTAAGGTTTCATCATATTTGCTGGCCAATAAGCTATTGTTATACCTAAGAAAATTATTTTTGAGCTTTAAACTGTCAAATCGCAATTCCAATTTCCGAAGTTCTTTTCTGGTTTCCTTTAATTTGGTGATGCTGAAGTTTAACCTTCCTACCGAATCCAACAATTGCTGAACCCTAAAGCGTGAGGTCTGCAACTCAATTTCATTTACTTCATTCAATCCGGACAAACGGTCAACTTCCGCTCGCATCAAGGTAAGGTCTTTCACCAAAAGTGACTTCTCCTCCTCCAAATAGATCATTTGGTTTTTGGATTGGGCGTAGCTGTAATAAAAGGCAATAAGAATCCCCACAATTACCGCGGCCATTGCGGCAAAGATAATTTTGTAGTTGAAATTGTTATCTTGGGAGTTCATGGGGTTGACAGACTACTCTAAAATGTAAAAGATTTGACACCAAAAAGGTTGGCTAAGATAATAAACGAGATTAACAACATCCTATTGCCAAGGGTATGTTTTGGATGTAATGCCCAATTATTTAGTGGAGAACACATTTTGTGTACCGTTTGTCGACACGATGTGCCGCTCACCGATCATAACTATCTGGAAGAAAATGCAGTGGACCGTATATTTTATGGGAGAACTCCTATAAAAAAGGCGGCTTCTTTTGTTTTTTTCTCAAAAAATGGGCACATAAAAAATATGTTGCACTGGTTGAAATATAAAAATCAGGAACAAATCGGTAGCTTTTTTGGAGAATGGTGCGGCACCCATTTCAAGGAAAATGGACAACTAAAATATATTGATGCTGTGGTACCCGTTCCTTTACATCCAAAAAAATTGAAGAAACGTGGTTACAATCAAGTGGCATTATTTGCCAAAACAATAGCTGACCATATTGGAGCCGAATATTGTGATGATTGGCTGATAAAAGTGAAGAACATAAAAACCCAGACCAAAAAAGGCCGACAAGGTCGTTGGGAAAGTTCCAAAAATGCATTTCAACTCAATGAATCCCAAATTCAAAAAAAATATAACCATATCCTTTTGGTGGACGACGTCATCACTACCGGAGCTACCATCGAATCTTGTGCACACACGCTCCTTCAACAAAATGATTTGGAAATTTCCGTTTTGAGCATGGCCATGGTGCCAGAGGGTTAAAATTTACTAATGCGGGGTTTCATTTTTTAAATTAGTTGTTTCTTTGTTCCACATTATTTTTAGGCATGGTGCACTTAAAAAAATTGTTGGGACTTCTTTTTTTTACTTTTATGGTTATGGCCTTATGGCAATGTGCCAAAAGGGGTTCTCCAAGTGGTGGCCCAAAAGACACTACACCTCCGGAGTTAGTTAGGGCCGAACCTGAAAATTTCACCACAAATTTCAAGGCAAAAAAAATACGTCTTTATTTTGATGAACTCATCAAGTTGGAGGATGTACAAAACCAATTGGTGGTCTCCCCTCCGTTTAAGAACGCAGCGGAAATAACCCCAATGGGTACCCCAAGCAAGTATATTGAGTTGATTATTAAGGATACCCTTAGGGAAAACACAACTTATACCATCAATTTCGGTCAAAGTATTGTGGACAACAACGAAGGGAATCCCAATAGTTTTTTGAGCTATGTGTTCTCAACGGGCGACTATTTGGATTCGCTAACACTTTCGGGTGCCGTAAAAGATGCCGTCAACAGAAAAGCGGATGAGTTTATCAGTGTAATGCTTTATGCTATTGATAGCACTTATAGCGATTCCATCATCTACAAAGAACCGCCTCTGTACATCACAAATACAGGTGATAGTCTTCCTCTTTTTGAATTGCAGAACCTGAAAGCGGGAAAGTATGCCCTATTTGGCCTAAAAGATGTGAACAAGAACAACATGTTCGACCAAGGACAGGATAAAATCGGATTTATTGAAGATACCATTACCATACCAACAGACTCCATCTACTTATTGAACCTGTTCAGGGAAGAGTTAAATTATAAAGCTTCCGTGCCAAGCCTGGTTGCCAAGAACAAGATTATTTTCGGATATCAGGGAGACCATAGGGATATGGACATTCAAACCTTGACTTCGCTACCCGACTCCGTTACAACCACTATTTTAAAAGAATGGGACAAGGACACCTTGAATTATTGGTTCACCCCGACCGAATTGGATTCCATTAATTTTACGGTTGAGAACGAAAAGGCACAGGTGTTGGACACTTTTACCGTAAAAATGAGAGACCTGCCCTTGGATTCCCTAAAACTTACCTCATCCGCTAGCGGAAAGTTTGATTTTGAAGATACATTCAGTGTTTTGGCCAATACGCCCATTGCTACATTGGACACCAGTAACATTTCCTTACTAGTCAGTGACTCCATTCCAGCCAGCTATACCTATACCCTAGATACATTAAAAAATAAGGTGGATTTTGATTTTGAATTGGAGCCCAACCAAAAATATTCCTTTGTCCTTTTACCGGGTGCCATCACCGATTTTTTTGGGGTACAGAACGATTCGCTTGATTACAATATGTCCACAGGGAGTTATGCTGACTATGGTAACCTAAGAATAGTTTTAGGAGGCGATGTAACTTATCCCGTAATAATGCAATTAACCAATGAAAAAGGGGAGGTACAACGAGAAATCATCGCTTCTGAATCCCAAATCTTTGAGTTCAACAATTTGAATCCCGGTAAATACGTGGCCCGAGTAATTTTGGATGAAAACGGAAATGGCAAATTGGATACGGGCAATTATCTAAAAAAGATCCAACCCGAAAGCGTAAGTTATTACCCGGGAGTTATTGATGTCAGGGCCAACTGGGAAATGGAAGAAACCTTTATCCTATCAAATTAAAGCGGTCCCTATCCTCCAAAAACCTCAATTTTTTTCTTGTTGACTCAATATGTTCTTTATCCAAAGTAGCATACAGAATTTTTTCATCTTCAGAAAAAGCCAAGGTTTTGCCCAAAACGTCATAAACTGCGGAATGACCGGGGTATTCAAAATCCAGCCCGTCCGTTCCAGTTCGGTTTACACCAATACAATAAGCCATATTTTCAATAGCCCTTGCCTTTAGAAGTGTATCCCAAGCATTGATTCTTTTTTTGGGCCAATTGGCCACATAGATCAACACATCATAATCCTCCGTATTTCTGGCCCAAACAGGAAAGCGCAGGTCATAACAGATCATAGGGCAAATTTTGAACCCGTTGTATTCAAAAATTAGTTTTTCACGACCCGCCTCGTAAACTTCATCTTCACCAGCTAGGGTAAAGGTGTGTTTTTTATCATAGATTTTGGTATGCCCTTTTGGTGATGTAAAATATAATCGATTGAAAAATTTGCCGTTTTCTTGAAAAACAATGCTTCCTACAAGCGCTTTATTTTGTTGTTGGGCAATTTGTTTCATCCATCTTACCGTACCCTCTCCTTCAGATAGTTGAATGTTTTCAGGTTTCATGGTAAACCCCGTAGTGAACATTTCTGGCAGTACGATCAAATCCACATCATCAGGAATGCTCGCTATTTTCTTTTCAAACATTTTTCGATTGCTTACCGGGTCTTCCCAATATAAATCAGTTTGAATCAAAGCAGTGTTCAAGGTTGCGGGCATCTAGTATTTTTTTAAAAGTTCTTCCAATTCGGTATTTCCTTGCTCCAGAACAAGGTCCATCGCGGTTTTCCCCCTAGCATCTTTTACAGATGTATCTGCACCATGTTTTAAAAGCAGTTCTGCAATATCCTTTCTGTTGAAGGTTACGGCATAAATTAGACAAGTGGCCCCCATCGCATTTTTTTGGCTAACATTGGCCCCTGCTTTGATCAATTTTTCTGCAATATTGGTGTATCCTTTAAAACAAACCCCCATGAGTGCCGTATTACCGGAACCATCCAAGGCGTCCACTTGAGCTCCTTTGTCGAGTAAAAATTGCACCATATCCTCATGGCCATAGTATGCCGCCAACAATAAGGGTGTGGACCCTCTTTGGTCTTGGGCCTCCAAAAACTCAGGGGCCTTCTCCAACAGGTTCTCTACCTCTTTTAAGTTCCCGTTTCTGATGTTATTGAAGAGTTCTTCTTTGTTGCTCATAGCTAATTGAAAGTTATAAAAAAACTGCCACAACCCTGTAGGCCATGGCAGTCTTTGTGATTGATTTTCTTTTTCTGTTTTATGCCTTGTTGGATTAATTAATCCAAATCAAAGCGATCAAGGTTCATAACTTTGGTCCAAGCGGCCACAAAATCATTCACAAACTTTGTTTCTGATCCCGCCTCGGCATAAACTTCGGCTAAAGCCCTTAAAATTGAATTGGAACCAAATACCAAATCCACTCGGGTACCAGACCATTTAAAATCGCCTGTTTTACGGTCAACTCCCTCATAAAGTGATTTTTCGTCGTTCGCAGCCTTCCATTCTGTAGACATATCAAGTAAGTTTACAAAGAAATCGTTGCTCAACACTCCGACATTGTTTGTAAACACTCCGTGTTTTGAACCATCAAAGTTGGCGCCAAGTACACGAAGACCTCCTACAAGAGCAGTCATTTCAGGTGCTGTCAGCGTCAATAATTGCGCTTTATCCACCAACAAATGCTCTGCGGGCACTTTTACGCCTTCAACCACATAATTTCTAAATCCATCATAAGGCGTGTTCAAATAGTCTACTGATTCAATTTCGGTTTGCTCTTGACTTGCATCGTTTCTACCAGGAGTAAAAGGTACTTCAGTAGAAACACCGGCATCGCTAGCTGCTTTTTCAACAGCGGCACTTCCGGCCAAAACTATCATATCGGCCAAGGAGATTTTCTTGCCTCCACCGGCATTGCTATTGAATTCATTTTTTATACCCTCAAGAACCTTAATGGTTTTATCGGTTCCTTTGTTTACTTCCCAACTTTTCATTGGCTCCAAGTTGATACGTGCACCATTGGCACCACCACGCTTATCTCCACCACGGAAAGTAGCCGCAGATGACCAAGCTGTATACACCAAATCAGAAACCGAAAGACCTGAGTCCAATACTTTTGCTTTCAATTCCTTTATGTCTGAAGCATCAACCAAGGTATAATCTACCGCAGGAATTGGATCTTGCCAAATCAGTTCCTCTTTGGGCACCTCTGGTCCAAGATAACGGGAAAGTGGTCCCATATCACGGTGTGTCAACTTAAACCATGCGCGGGCATAAGCATCGGCAAAAGCCTCTGGATCCTCATAGAATTTTCGTGAAATTTTCTCATACGCAGGATCAAAGCGCAACGAAAGGTCTGTGGTCAACATAGTTGGTTTTCTGTTAGGTCCACCAAAAGGATCGGGGATAATGGCCTCCGCATTTGAAGCTACCCATTGGTGTGCACCGGCCGGGCTTTTGGTCAATTCCCATTCATATTCAAACAAAAACTTAAAGAAGTCGTTGCTCCATTTTACCGGGGTAGACGTCCAAATCACTTCCAATCCTGAAGTAAAGGCATCTGAACCTTTTCCGGAACCATTTTTATTGACCCATCCGAAGCCTTGCAATTCCAAATCTGCTGCTTCTGGATCTGCGTCCATCATTACTTTGTCAGCATCACCATTACCGTGAGTTTTACCAATGGTATGACCTCCAGCGATAAGCGCTACAGTTTCTTCATCGTTCATCGCCATACGCTCAAATGTCTCGCGAATGTCATGTGCAGCAGCTACTGGGTCAGGGTTACCGTCCGGTCCTTCTGGGTTCACGTATATTAATCCCATTTGCACAGCTGCCAATGGATTCTCAATTTCACGTTCTTCTTTATTATGCTGATAACGGCTATTTGGCGTATCACTTGTTGCCAACCATTCAGTCTCGTTACCCCAATATACATCTTGGTCTGGCTCCCACACATCTTCACGACCACCTGCAAAACCAAAGGTTTTGAAACCTGTAGATTCCAAAGCAACGTTTCCGGCCAATATCATAAGGTCTGCCCAAGATATTTTTTGACCATATTTTTGTTTGATGGGCCACAACAGACGACGAGCTTTGTCCAGACTCACATTATCTGGCCAAGAATTTAGTGGTGCAAAACGTTGTTGACCACGTCCACCGCCTCCACGACCATCCTGAACACGATAGGTTCCTGCACTATGCCATGCCATACGGATAAACAAGCCGGCATAGCTGCCAAAATCGGCAGGCCACCAATCTTGTGAATCGGTCATAACATCCAAAAGGTCTTTTTTAAGTGCATCGTAGTCCAATTTTTTAAATTCTTCTGCGTAATTGAACTTTTTCCCATTTGGATTTGACTTCTCTGAATGCTGGCTCAAAATTTCCAACTTAAGTCGGTTAGGCCACCAATCTTCATTTTGTGTACCTCCACCGGCAACTTCGTTTAAAAATGGGCACATACTTTCGTCTGCTCCATTTGCCATTTCTTTACTCATGATTATATAGTTGTTTTTAAATAGATTTTCAGAATAATAAAAATACAAAATCACACCTCCTTATCATAGAGGTTTAATATTAAAATACTATTAAAACATAACTGTTCTCTATCGTAGATGGACTCAGTATAGAAAAACCTTAGCTCATATGCTTTTCTTAACAATTATTGGGAAAGCCTATCCTAAAATCCGCGACTAGGTTTTCTAACTTTGAGTAACACCAAAAATAAATAGTATGAAAACGATAAAATCCATCCTAGTGATCAGTTTACTATTACTAGGAACAAGTGCATTTGCACAAAGTAAAAAAGATAGGAAAATTATGGCGGATGCACAAAAGGCAAAAACCACCTTGTTGGAGACAAGTCCAGGTTTGGAGCGCTTTTTTGATGAGTCCGCAGGTTATGTGATTTTTCCGAATGTGGGCAAAGGAGGTTTTATTATCGGCGGAGCATCGGGCAACGGTGTGGTTTACGAAAATGGCAACGCCGTGGGCATGGCCGACCTTAAAAAACTGAACATCGGACTGCAAGCTGGCGGACAGGCCATTATTGAGGTGATTTTCTTTGAAACGGATGTGGACCTACAACGTTTTAAAACCGAAAAATTCCAGTTTGCGGCGGAAACCTCTGCAGTGGCCTTGAAATCTGGGATTGCCTTTGAGGCCAAATACAAAGATGGGGTAGCCGTTTTTGCCTTGCCCAAAGCAGGCCTAATGGCCGATGCCTCGGTGGGTGGACAAAAATTCAAGTATAAGGCTTTTTAAGCATTCTGCCATTGTACGTATAAATGGGAAGTCCCTTTTAAAAGGGGCTTTTTTTATTGCAACTGTAGTGGAACAGGGTTTTGCCATTGTATTTCCCTAATCATTTTGTTCCTTTTTCGCTTTTTCAGATAAGAATTGGCCAACAATGGTATTGATACACTGATTTCCATGGTGCCCAGAGCCATCAATCCTCCTCCAAGAAGAGTTGCACCCATATTTTCACAGAAATCCGTATCATCACAACCACTATCCTGAGAATAAATCAAACTTGCTCCAGTAAGCATTACCAATCCCAAACCTACAAAAGTACTCCCAATGATAAGACTGTTCTTTCGCTTTCGATCCATATCTAAAATTTCGCGCAACTGTTCTTCGTTTGTCTCGCTCTGCTCGATAAGATAGGCATAATTAAGCCCAAATTTTTCTAACCGTTGTTGTTGCTTAAGGGAAAAGTCTTGGGCGTACAAATGCATGGAACACCAAAAGCCAATTGTAAAATAGATTATAGTTTTCATGGTATTATTTTAATTTGTTTAGAAAACCTGCTCCTTTAGGGGTTGGGCATTATAATTGAACTCCTTGCATTAATTACATGTACCATTGCAATCCATAGCATTGTTATAATCCTCTTTTGTAAACACAAAATCCTCTATGAAATCATCCGAATGAATACAATAGTCTATGGGGTTCCTTTTGTTTTGGTTGCACTCTTCTTTGAAAATTGACATTTTCTCATCGGCATAAATAATTACAAGGGAATCATACAAACTACTTCCACTCAAAAAAACCTTGAAACTATACCCACTTGGTGGCAATCCATCCTTAAACACTTTTTCCACTTTTTCATTGACAGCCAGATTGGTAATTTCAGGCTCTGCATCTGGAAAATCAGATCTGTAACTTTTGATCACAATAGGTTTTCCACTTTTATTTTCCATGGAATAGTAATAGACATCCCTCTCGCCAAAATTTTCACCGCATGCAATAAGCAACAGGGCCAATAGAAAGCATATATTCTTCATACTTTTTAAATTTAATCCTTCCAATTGTTAAACAGTTCATCTAAATATTTTTCGGTAGCATTATTATATTTGTTCTTGATATTGTCTCGCCACTGGTTCCATGATTTGGCCCCAACCAAAGCCCCTTCCAATTGTTTTATGGTATATCCTTTAACCCTGTCAATGGGATAAAGTGAACCATAAGTATTTCTTTGGTTGACATCATCGATCATGTCATAACCGGCTGATGTATAATAGGGTTTGTCTAAGATTCTTTGCAATTGCAAGTTTATTTCGCTGTCATAATTATAGTTTGACCTATTGAAGTATTTTCTATATCTGTGCAACACAAACGTAACTTCTACAGCTGATGCCCAGGTTTCCAACAATCTACGACGGTTTGTTCCTGTAGGCCCAGGGTTTTCACAACCATTAGAAGAAGTACAGGGTCCGGACCATGCATCCCAGACCACAGCATTGTATGCATTTCTGTCCACTTCCCTATGTGCCGCATGGGCCAATTCATGAACTATGGTCCCATAAACTTTATCTGATTTTGACTTCCATTCCAATAAGGAAATGTCACTGCCAAACCAAATCCTTCGAGCCTTTACATAGGATGACCTATCATTTTTTTGACGTGCCGCTATTTTCAACTGCCTTTTTAAAATATGGTTACGCGGAGGGGATGTTAACCCAAATCTACTACCGTAATAGTAGTCCATGGCACCTTGGTGAATAAGTGCATAGTACTGTTGTCTATCATTGACCACCTTGCTCAATGAACTTCCCAAATTTACATTCCAATCACCTCGCTTTTTAGGACCATTCAAGATAGCCTGCCCATAAGAGCCTGCCCGTATACTAAATTCGTACCTATCCCATTTGATACTGTAATTGGCTTTTCGTCTAAATCTGCCATTACATGAATACCTGCCATTTTTATCAGTAAACCCCCTTCTTGTGGTAAACCATCTTCTAGCCCTTACTTTGATACCGGAAACACCAACATAAGAATTGGTTATATGATCATAAACCTTAATAATACCTGAGGGTCTCCATTTTCTTTTGGCAGTCAATGCGTCTCCTATTTCATCATCTAAATTACCTGTTAATCGCAAAGATTCGTCAACTAGTTGATATATAGTTTCCTTGGCTGCGAAAGCGGGTTTAGAACCATCATCGGGGTCATTGTCTTCATCTGGAACAAAAAGCTCTTCTAAAACCTCATAATCTATGTTTTCTGGAAGTCCATGATTTATGGGAACAGAAGCGTATTGATATGTAGGTTGATCTGTAGGAATTTCCGGATCATGGTAAAAGTCGCCAGTTTCACTGATTTCAAAATCTAAAGGAATATCATATAATGCCAGAGTAGAATCCGTTTTAAGTGTTGAAAGTTCCCCTTCTGTTTTAGGTTTAAACCTAACATATATGTGGGTTGTTTCAATTTCTCCATCTTTTGATACTTTTGATTTTTCCTTTAAACTTTCCCAAGCCTTCCTCATATTCGCCACCGAATAGGGGTTCTCCAATTTTTTGCCAAGCTTGATCATTTGCAAAGTATCCCTTTCCTCCAGATCAACTTGTTGTGTCTCTTCGGGTATTACCGCCTCTTTTTCGCACGAGGCCAACCAACAAATCACCATGACCATGCATACATTGGCCCAATACATTTTTCTTTGTTCCATACTTAAAAGAATTGAAATGTTCTTGGGGTATGCTGTTCCTTAGATAAGGTAAGGAAATGCAATGCGCAGATCTGGGCCCGATTAACGGATGGCCCTTTTGGGTCGACGGATGCCCATTTTCAATTAATAATGGGGAAGCTATAGGTACAATTGTATCTCAATCCCGAACCCCTGGGGTAAAATCCTCGGGGGCATTTTGGGGCAAATCCGCTGTGCCCGCCCCTCCTGAATCATTATAAATGGTCCACTCACCAAAGGTGAAGGTTGGGTTTCCACATATAATGCCAGGGTTGCGTATGGCCCTACCATCCTCAAACTCGTGATTGGTTCCCGAACCATCCTCCCCAATAACTCCAAATACATCGATCACGGTGCCAAAAGGGTCAACCAATTCCAGATTATCATCTCCATTGGAGTCTGCAGGACTGTTGGTGGACACGCCCAAATCGGGGGCAAATCCATAGACCAGTTCAAATTCCCCGGCATTGGGAGATATAACCAATGTAGCCTCGGCATCAATACTTAAGCCCGACAGATCAATGGAAGAACTTACTTCCGTATTACCATTGGTATACCTGCGAAGGGTCCACAGGTTTAAATCCAACGGTTCGGATGCTGCATTATATAGCTCCACAAAACGGGCGCTGGCATTGTTGTCCGGGTCGGCCAGTTCAGAAATAAAAATTTGGTTGGAAGTGAACTCGGTAATGATTTCCGGGCATCGTTCTTTGGTAAAGTTTACATCATCCAAAGTGCGAATCACCAATTGAGGGGTATCACCATCCTTGATTAAAATCGCCGTGAGCGTTCCATTTGTTTTGGGCAATGGTTCGGATTGGAAATCGGCATAACCACTATTTACAAGCGAAATCTCGTTTTCTTCGCAATCCATTAGCGTTCTTTCTGTTTCTTCTTGGACAACGGCATAAGTTTCCCCCAAGATTTCTTCGGCAAACTCAACACTTTCCAATTGCACTAATATGTTTGATGGTAGCTTATCCAATCCAGGAATGGTTGCAACCACAGGATCAGGGGTCCCTCCATCATCGCACAACACTAAAAGATGGTCAAAAACCTTTCCTTTTGGCAATCTTCCAATGGAAAGGTTTCCAAAAGATGAGAAAACACTCCCTACTCTAATGGTACTTCCTCTTTTGGCGAGATATAGGTCTTTCAGCATTAACAATACCCTGCTCCCCACCGGAAACTGTAAATGGGATTCCCTCAAATCCATTTCCAATTGAATGCCCATTGATGGATTACTGAGTGCATCTTGCAGGTACAGCCGTCCAAAAAAATTCCCAGCTCGATCGGATGAGATGACGTAGCCTTCCAAAATCAGCTCTTCTTGAATCTGAATCACCTCGTCTTGTACCAAGGAATCCAACCCGGCAAAAGTGATGTTGGCCTCCATGTCGGTTGTACAATTCCTTTCATTTTCATCAAATTCCCTTCCATCCACACAACATAAAAGAGACATTAAAATGATGGTTTCAAAAATCTTAAAAATCAAATTTCTCATAAGTAGGTTTTAAAAGCTAATGGCCAAATTCAAGAAATAGGTTCTTCCGTAGCTGTACCAATATTTTGGCGCAAAGGAGGGCGAGCCACTCAGGTTGTCCTGTTTCAACTGACCAAAATTCCCGTTCCTGCTCTGCTCGTACCCACCCGTGCGGAAAACCGCATCAAAAACATTATTGACACTTGCAAAGAAGCTGATGTACTTACCATCGATGAGCCAAGATTTACCACCGACCAGATTGAGCAAGTAAATGTCTTCCAGTTGTTTTTGCTTTAGTAACTTGGCAATATGCTCTTCCGAAGCATCTGGAAATGGTTCGCCCATTTCGGGGTCCATCAAAAAACTGGAAGTTCTGGTGATCGTTGATAGATTGATGTAGTTATTTGTGAGATAATTGGTCGTGCCGCTTATCCACCAGTACTTTGGCGCTCGGTAGGATACTCCCAGCGCAAGTGCGGTTTGTGGACCTTGAGCCAGTTTTAAATCCTTGAGGTCGGCAATACCCAAATCTATATTCCCTTCGGGAGCAATAAGGTCTTCTTCGGGACCTGCCGTATCAAAATTAATCTGAACAGATGGATCGCTAGCATACACATAATGGCCCACATTCCCAGCAGCGGTCAATTTTACGCTGGATGAAGCTTCATACTCAAATCCAAACTCGATGCCCTTATGGAGCTTGTCCAGTCCCGTAATCACTTCCTGAACAAAATCGGAACCCAATCCTGAATCCACAAAAAAGAAATTGATATCGGTAGTATGCTGAAACCTTGAGTAAAACGCACTTATTCGTCCCGTTAAGCTGGGCAAGCGGATAAAATAGCTCAAATCCACACTGCTTACCATCTCCTTCTGAAGCCCTGGAACAGTTTCATTATTTTCTCGCGGGTTGATGAATATATTTTGAATGATGGGCGGTCTTTCCACCATCGCTGCATTTGCCGTGAACCAATGTCTTCCCGTTACGAAATAGGTAAATCCGCCTTTGTATGCCAAACTGGAAAATGCTGTTTTTTCTCCCGTTCCAAAGGAATTTTCCAAATAGCGTTCATTTTTGAAGAAGCCATCACGCTGCACAGTAAAATTGGAGTACGAGGCCGATATAAATCCATCCCATTTCTTGAAGGTCAATTGAACTTGAGCAAAGCCTTCCATTTGGGAAGCTTCCAAATTATAGTGGTAATTGAACTTTTCACCTTCGGTTTTCTGTAATTCCCCATCAACATCGTTCAAGGTATTGGAAAAGGTGTCCATGTCCTGGTGGTATATGGATCCCAACAAATCCTGAATCACTGCATAGTTCTCGGATGTCGTGGTTCTATAATTCCCGCCAAACCCAAGTTGTATCAAATCGCTCACAGTGCAAGTAAAACTGGTAGCGCTAGAAATGGTCGTGTTCTGGGCAACATCACCATAAAGTAAGTAGGATGCTTTTTCGCCATTATTGGCATTGGCTGTATAAAGTTGTTCCCAATCCAATTGAGGATTCGCTAAAAATGCTTCTTTCGCCAAATTTGCATTGATGAAATCCGCCCCAATGGAACTGTTGATGTGATAACTGGGCAAATACCGGTAGTACGTTGGGTCGGGATTCGGCGCATTATAATAGCCAAGTCTACTTCTGGAATTGATCCCTGTTTGATAGGCCACTCCAACATTCCAATTGATTTTTTTCTTCTCCAACGTGTAATTGAGGAGAAACAAAGGCTCAAAAATCTCCCGCTCCCTTGAGTTGCGAATTTTACCATCTTGCTTGCCCCAATACGGATTGTACCGACCTCCCATCAAATCAAAAACCTCTTCGGTCAAAGCAGAGGAACGTCCACGACGGTTACGTGCCAACAATGACGTGAACGTAATACTATTTTGGGGGTTGAATTGATATTCTAGGGCAGCGAAAAACGAGTAGGCATCGTACAAAGTTCCCTTTACAAAACCTTCTTTGGCCCATCGGCGCGAAGCGGATACGGAATAGGCCAACCCGTTTGGTTTTTCTCCGGAATTGTACGTAGCCATCAACCTACCGCGATAAGTACGATTGGATATTGATGAGGACAATTTTAGACCCGGTCGAAAACCAGAAGGTCGGGTATTGATGTTGGTGTTGCCCAAAATTCCACCAAAGGTGTAAGGGTTCAACCTTAGGTTATTGGTAAATTCTTGATTGCGAACAACATCATTAAGTCCACCCCAATTATTCCATTGTGGCCTGCCGTCAAAAAATTTGTTCATTGGAACACCGTTCATCAACACTTGGCCATTTCGTGAATCGTAGCCTCGAACCTTAAAAAAGGCCTGTCCAAAATCAAACGCTGCCCGATTCAGAAATATATCTCGTGTAGATTGCAACAGCCCCATGGAGCTGGAAACAGCTTCAAAATCGTCGGATAGGTCGCCATCGGTAAGTGAAATCAGATTATCGGTTTGTTCACGTGCAATATCCCTTTCCAGATAAATCGATCCTAAATCAATCGGATTTCCCTCCAGATAGACCGAAAACTTCTTTGAAATAAAATCTAAAGTGGATATTTGGAGTATTTGCTCTCCAGTTTGGGTTAGATGGATTTCAAACTCGCCTTTGTTGTTTGCTGGGAATTCTTGAGAAGTGCTTTCCAGGGTAATTATTGCATTCGAAATGGGTATATCCGAACCCTTCTCCATCAATTGCCCTGTAATTCGGGTACTTTGTTGTGCGTACAGCGATGTACAACAAAGCACGGCCACTATTATGGCTAGCCTCATAGCTTATTGTAGGTTAATTAAGAAAAGGGGTTGTAATTGCTGTACAAACTGCAAGAAAGCGAACAATTGTACTTATTTTAGCTTCAAAATCAAAATAAAATGCGATTATTAATATGCCTATTTGTATTAATATCGACCTCACTTTATGGACAAAAGTCCACGACATACACCCTAAGAACGATTGCTTTTTACAACTGTGAAAACCTCTTCGATACGGCAAATGATTCCCTTACTTTTGATGACGACCGTACCCCCGAGGGACGTTACCATTGGACGCAGGAGCGCTACCTACAAAAGGTAAAAAACCTATCCAAGGTTATTTCTCAAATTGGTGCTGAAACCTCCAAAACCTCCCCTGATATCGTGGGACTTTGCGAGGTTGAAAATTTGGCCGTGGTCGAGGATTTGGTGCAACACCCAAATTTACAAGGGAATGATTATGGCATCATTCATTTTGATTCTCCCGATGAGCGCGGAATCGATGTGGCCCTGCTTTACAAAAAGGCTTCGTTTATACCCTCTTCATTTAAGAGCCACAGGCTTTTGTTATTTGATGATATGGGGGAACGCGAATATACCCGTGACCAATTGGTGGTAGGCGGCACTATGGACCGTGAAAACATCTATTTTGTCGTGAACCATTGGCCATCCCGTAGGGGTGGGGCAGCGAAAAGTCAACCTTTGCGTATACGCGCTGCTTTGCTGAACAAGCGAATCATTGATTCGATACAGGAATTGGACCTCCATGCAAAAATCATTGCCATGGGTGACCTAAACGATGACCCTATTGATGACAGTTTGAAAAAAATACTGAAAACAAAAGGTAAAAAACGTCAATTGGATAGTGTGAGCCTTTACAACGCCATGGAAACCATGTTTAAAAAAGGAGTGGGTTCCCTTGCGTACCGAGATAAGTGGAACCTTTTTGATCAGCTTTTTATGACGGCAAACTTGGTAAACCAAGACAGAACAACACTATCATTCTGGAAAGCGGGTATTTTTGCGCCACCATTTATCCGAACGAACAAGGGAAGGTTTAAAGGTTATCCGCTACGGACGTATTCCGGTGGCACATATACCGCCGGGTATAGCGACCACTTTCCTGCGTATTTGTTTTTGTTAAAGGAGATAGAATAATACTACATACAAAACATTTTCTATCTTTAAACCATGACGGTAAGACTACCAAAAGATGAAGACAAACACATATCGGGCACCGACGATATTGCACGCATAATGCAAAAGATGCTCTGGCGACAAAACAAACTCCACAGGCAAAAAGAATATTTCTGGACCATTGGGCTAAATACCGCGAATGATATTGAATATATTGAATTGGTGACTATTGGTTCAGATAATAGAAATATAGTATCTCCAGTGGATGTATTGAGCTTAGCTGTATCGAAGAAGTGTAAAAAAATCATACTCTGTCACAATCATCCTTCAGGAAATTTAGAACCAAGTGATGCAGACCATCGTTTTACTGAACGAATACATGAAGCAGCAGCGATTTTAGGAATACAACTGTTAGATCATATCATAATCACGGAAGTAAACTACATAGCGATATAGCCACTATTGGGTGATTAGGCTTCTCAGGATAAACCACAACCTGATTGTTCTGTCACCTTTCGGCGGAGCCTGTCTTGAGTGAAGACGAAAGGCTCAAGGAGACAAAACATTCAACGCCTTTGCTATGGATTCCTGCCTTCGCAGGAATGACATTCCATTTCTTTTAAGCGAACCATTGGTTCCAAGGGATACGGCTCAAGATCAATAAAAGACCTAGACCGTAGAAAATGGAAATGGTCTTGAACTTTCTATCACTTTCCATAAACTTTTTATGTCTGGACCATCCTATGGTGATCAGTACCAAGGCTATAATATTGATAAATGGGTGCTCTACGGCCAATAAACGTGCGGGAGCATTCAATCCGCCCATACCAAGTGTTTGGATGGCTTTAAGCCCATTGGCAGAAACAAAGTAAAGAACAAGCCCCACCAACAGCTGAATATGGCTCAAAATGAGCGCAAACAAGCTTATGCGAAGGTCTTTGTGCATGGTAAAGTCCTTTTTGCCCAACCAGCCTGCTATGGCGTTGACTACGGCAATTATTAAAACGGCCAGCACCACATAGGCCAAATAAGAGTGTAGGTTCTTGATGATTTCCATTAGGTATAGTTTGTGTGGTCTAAAAATACGGAATTTTGAACATAAAAAAAGCCCCTCGCTCTCGCGAAGGGCTTTTAAGTATATATATTCTAAGTCTTATTAGAATCTGTATGTTACACTTGCATTCCAAGTACGTCCGTTTCCGTAGAATACACCGAACGCATCAGTTTGGTTCAAGTAAGCATTGTTGAACAAGTTGTAAACGTTTGTTCTAATTTCCATTTTGTTCATACCAAAATCAAACGTGTAAGCTGCAGTCATGTCCAGCAAGGTATATGCATCCAATTTAGTTGTTTCGTAAGAGTTGCCTTCTGCAACAACATCGGCTACATCAACAAACTCATACAAGTTTCTAAAGTGGTTCATATCCAAACCTACTTCAAATCCGTTTGCGAAATCGTAATCTGCATTAAGACCCACAGTAAATTGAGGAGCATTGCTGATCTCAACCCCATCCAGGTTAACATTTCCATCAAAGAAGTTTGCTGGAAGTGGATCTCCGTTTTGGTCTGTGTAATCACCTATTTCGGCATTGGTAAAGTATGTGTTGTCTCTAAAGTCCCTTGTTCTGTAAGGAGTGCTTCCAGAGAATACCCAGTCACCATAAGATGTATAAGCACCGATAACCAATCCTTGAGCAGCTCTCCAACGAGCAGTAAGCTCTATACCTTGGTGCAACTGAGTTACATCTGTTTGCTCACGGTTAACATCTACTTCTGCATCTGTAGCGATATCGATGATGGTGTTACCATTGGCAATAAATCTGTTCGCCCATTCAGTTCTGTACAAATCCACTGTGAACTGGAAATCGTAGGTGTTGAATTTATATCCAAGTTCCAAACCAGTGATTTCTTCGTTCTCAACTTCTGGATCGGCCAATTCTGCTGTACCAGAGAAGATATTGTCCAAGAATGGTTGACGTGAATAGAAACCAGCATTGGCATAAACAGCGTTCTTTTCGTCAAAATTATACGCTCCACCACCTTTTAGGTTATACCCAAACTTGTTGGCCTTGTCCGATGTTTCCGTGGTTTGGTTACCATTGACATCAGTTGCAAACCTATCTTCTCTTTGGTAAGATTGGTTGGATATTGCTCCTTGGAAAAATACGGAGAATGCATCCTCTGCGTATTCAATTTGACCGAACATTCCCTGATAGTTGATGTCCTCAGAGTAATCGTAGTTGATTCTCTCATCTTCGTCAGCGAATTTCGTCAATGTGCTCCATGGGTTGATACTGAATGACTCAGTTACCACACGGTCATCGGGTCTATCGTTAGACCATCCGGACAATCCATAAAAATCGGCAACTTGTCTAAAGTGATCCCCTGTGTAGAATCTAAAATCAGCACCAACATTAAAGCTTAGGTTATCGTTAATATCATGGCTAAAGTTAGATACCATTCCGTACCATTGGTGGTTGTTCATGGAAGCACGACGGATGTAACCAGCTCCGTTAGGCGCTCCGTAATCTCCACCTATTCCAACAAGAGCATTGTTTGCTCTGATCCCGGCATAATCAATTTGGCCATCAATACCACCTGCTACTGGGTAATCCGGCAATCTTACTCTTCCGTTACCTCTAGGTCCGGTTCCACCACCACGACCCCAAGAAGCGTAAAGTACGGTTGAAAGGTCTGATTTATCGGAAATATCCCAATCCCAGTTCAAGTTCATTACCGGTTTGTGGTAGAAGTTTGTTCTTTCGGACTCCAACTCACCTTCGTCAAATCCCCAGTGTTGGTTGTATTTTCTTTTGGCTTCAACAACTTCCAAAGGTTGTGACCAACGTTGCATGTGCCATTGTGGTGCACCAAAAATCAAGAAGTTAAAGTTGTGATCCCCGATAAGTTTACCAACAGAGAAGAAATAGTTCTGACCCTGTCCTTTAGTTCCTTCAGCAAACTTTCTTTGACCTTGCCAGTGATCCAACATTACTGAGAATCCCCAGCCATTTTCGTTGATTCCTGAGTCGTAAGAAGCAGTAGTTTTAAAGAAACTATCGTTACCAACCATGAAACGACCGAAACCACCTTCACTTTTTTCAGTAGCTTTGGATACGATGTTCACCGTACCACCCACAGAAGAAATGGCCAATTTAGAAGAACCAAGACCTCTTTGTACCTGAACGGCATTGGCGATATCTGCCATACCTGCCCAGTTGGACCAGTACATTCTTCCATCTTCCATACCGTTGATAGGCTGTCCGTTCAACAGGAAAGCTGTGTTGGTTTGGTCAAAACCTCTCAAGAACATTTGAGAATCACCAAAACCTGTCTGGTTGGAAACATATACGGAAGGTACATTTTTCATTACCTCTGGGAATTCCACGTTACCAGCAGAAACAGCTTGTATCTCGTCTCTTTTAATGGTAGTAACCGCGATTGGAGTACTTCTGTCCTCCTCAAGGTCAATAATACCTGAACCGATTACGACAACTTCTCCCAATTCTTGGGCGTCTGGCATCAATTGAATTGAGCCTAGGTCACCAGTTGAAGTAAATTCAACTTGCTTTCTAATAAAACCGATGTAAGAAATCACCAAGGTGCCAGAGCTTTGGCTTACCTCCAAGGTAAAGTTTCCATCAAAATCTGTAGACGTACCATTTGTAGTACCTTTTACTACCACGCTGGCTCCTGGAAGCGGGCCGCCAAGCTCGCCGTCTACTACAGTACCAGTAAGAGTTCCTTGTGAAAATGCCATCGCGGATACAAAAATAGCCGCAATAGCCAAGTAGATTCTTTTCATTTAATTAGTGTTTAAGTGTTTAATTAGCCCTGCAAATGTGATCCATTTTTGACACACTGCCATTAAGCCAAAGTTAAAATCATGCAAATATACTTAACACTAAATTAACAAAACAAATTATCTGAAAGACAATTGATTAGAGTTTTTGAAGGGTTTTAAACAGTTGGTAATTTACTCCTTAAAAAAATGCAAAAGGTTCAATGTGGAACTGTCGTGTTTACCGATTTCTGAATTTTCGATATCTCCCAAAATATTTTTGGCCAATTGTTTACCCAATTCAACTCCCCATTGATCGTAGCTAAAGATGTTCCAAATTACACCCTGCACAAATATTTTATGCTCGTATAGTGCAATAAGGGCTCCTAAACTTTTTGGTGTCAGTTTATCAATCAATATCGTATTGGTAGGCTTGTTTCCTTCGAAGATTTTAAAAGGAAGCAGTTTTTCCAGCGCGTCACCGGATAGCCCTTGGGATTCCAGTTCTTGTTTTACTTCATCGGCCGTTTTACCGTTCATCAAAGCCTCGGTCTGGGCAAAAAAGTTGGCCATCAATTTATTGTGATGGTCCACATCACCATGCAACGACTTCTTGTAGCCGATAAAATCGGTTGGAATCAATTTAGTTCCCTGGTGGATCAATTGGAAGAAGGCATGCTGGGAATTGGTTCCTGGTTCGCCCCAAATAATGGTGCCGGTTTCGTAACCCACTCTATTTCCAGATCTATCCATACTTTTTCCATTACTTTCCATAATACCTTGTTGTAGGTATGCAGAAAAACGATGCAAGTATTGGGTATATGGAATTATGGCTTCAGTCTCTGCCTTGTAAAAATTATTATACCAAACGCTGATAAGCCCAAGTATTACCGGAATGTTTTTTTCAAACGAAGTTTCTTTAAAATGGGTGTCCATTTCATGGGCCCCATCCAAAAGAGCCTCGAAATTCTCGTAGCCCACAGAAAGGGCAATGGACAAGCCAACCGCGCTCCAAAGCGAGAATCTTCCACCGACCCAATCCCACATGGGGAATACATTTTCGTCTGCAATACCAAACTCCTTGATTTTTTCAAGGTTAGTGGATACTGCTACAAAATGATCGGCCACGTCTTTCTCTGTTCCTGTTTGCAAAAACCATTTTTTAATGGTCAGGGCATTGCTCAAGGTTTCTTGTGTGGTAAAAGATTTGGAAACAATAACGAACAGCGTGGTCTCTGGATCAAGTTCTTTCAAGACTTCATGCACCAAATCACCATCCACATTGCTCACAAAATGGGTTTTTAAATCATTTTGATAGAATTTCAATGCTTCGGTCACCATTACAGGGCCCAAATCCGAACCTCCGATTCCAATATTTACAATATCTGTAAATGCTTTGCCCGTATGCCCTTTTCTTTCGCCTGAGATAATTGCTTCGGAAAAGCTTTTTATTTTTTCTTTGACTTCAAATACCTCATCAACAATATTGACTCCATCCACCAAAACGCTATCCCCTTTTTTGGCCCGCAAAGCGGTATGCAACACAGCCCTACCTTCGGTTTGATTGATGAGTTCCCCTCCAAAGTAACTTTTTATGGCTCTTTTAAGTCCTACTTCTTCGGCCAGTTCCAACAACAGCTTTATGGTTTCATCGGTAACCCTGTTCTTTGAGTAGTCAACTAAAAAATCGTTCCAAAGAAGTGATAAATTTTTCCCTCTATCCTCTTCTTTTGAAAAGAGTTCCCTTAAATGTACACCTTTGGTTTGTTGATAGTGTTGCTGAAGTTTATTCCAGGCATCAGTGGTAGTAGGATTGATTGTGGGTAGCGCCATTACTGGGTATATGATATTAAGGTTTCTTCGGGTTCTGTTGGGGTTGGATCTACAAATTCTATGCAGTCCAATTGTTCTTTTAAAGGAGAAATATGTACTAAATAATCGGTACGCAACGAATCTGCTATGGGTTCTGCTGCAGGCAGTTTTTCTTTTAGAGGGTCCACTTGCCTACCGTTCTTCCAAAAGCGATAGCATACGTGGGGCCCGCCGGTATTTCCGGTCATACCAACCCATCCAATAACGTCGCCTTGTCGCACAAACTCGCCCCTTTTTACCTTTTGGGCTTTCATATGGAGGTATTGTGTGCTGTACGTACCGTTGTGTTTTATCTTCACATATCTTCCATTCCCACCTCTTCGGGTAGATTCTGTTACGGTTCCGTCGGCAGTTGCAACGATTGGTGTACCAATGTCCGCTGCGTAATCCGTTCCTTTGTGGGGCCTTACTTTGTAACCGTAATAAGCTATTCTTCGCTTAAGGTTGTACCTAGAGGACAACCTATAACCAAATTTGATGGGCGCTCTTAAAAAGGTGCTCCTTAAATTATTGGCATCTTGATCAAAGTAATCCAAAATTTGGTTGGTAGTGTCAGCTACATAAGGAAAAGCATATACCGTTCTTCCCTTGTGCTCAAAAAGTGCGGCTTTAATGGGGCCTCTTCCTGCATAAACGGTATCATTGATATAGCGTTCATCAAAGACCACTTTAAACTTGTCTCCTTTTTCCAAACGGAAAAAGTCAATGGTCCACGCATAAATTTCCGATAGACCAATAGTTACACCATAGTCCACGCCCAAATTGTCCATGGCTTCGGAAAGACTACTGTTGATTACTCCGCCAACCTCACGTTCCCTGAGTGTAACTTCTTTTTTATTTTTATAGGCAACTGCAGAGTCGCGTAAATCAACAACTGTATAATTTATCCTATCGTTTTGATAGATAAAAACTTCGGCCACCTCGCTAGTATCCTTGGATTTAAGGATGAGGTATGGCTTGCCCACCATAATTTTGCGAACATCGAAAGTATCGCGATAATTTTCTGAAATGGCAGCGATTTTTGGGTAATCCACCTTGTTTTTGAGCATGAGCTCACCAAAGCTATCGCCCCTCCGAACCGTATCGCGCACTACCTTGAATTCATCTAGATTAAAGCCGTAGTGAAGCTCTGGCAACTTTTCAATAGGTTCTGCCTTTGCTACCTCTTTAACCGGTTCCTTAGTTTGTTTGCATGATGCCAGCACGGCCAGCACCACAATTGCCCCAATAATTTTCCGCATCGTTCTTCTATTCCTTGTTTTATTTTTTGTCGGGATTAAAAACATGGTCTACCCATTGTTTGCCCCATGTATCCAACTCTTCTTTGGTATGCAAAGTTGGGAAAAAAATTATTTTCTGGAAACTTGGCGGTAAATACTCCTTCCAGTTGGTACCCCCAGTTGCCTCAACATCTTTGCCCTCTCTTGCCAAATATCTGTGTGCCGAACCCATATGCATCAACGGCCAATTTACATTAGCGTTCAAATCTAACTCTTTTAACGCTAAAATCAGCTCCTCATTGTTTTTGGATGCATCGGGCAGTTGAAGATATTTTTGATATACGGTACTGTCCTTCACTTGGTTGGCTATTCGTAGCAGTCTTGGCGTATACCTAACCTCAAACTGTTTTAGGGTAAGGGTTTTTTCTCCTGTAGCCAAATCGGTAGCGCCCTTTTTCCAATAAACATGCTCAAATAGTTCTTCTATGTTGCTTTCAGATGAAAATGAATCCCTCTCGGACGGATGTACCATATTTTCCAATGGAGTGGCATAAAATTCTATCATTCTATACTGTACCGATTGAAACCCACTTGCCGGAAGCAATGCCATACGGTACCGCAGGAACTGTTCCCGCTCCATACCCTTGATCATTATACTAAAGGAAGATATAAGCGCCTTGAAATAACTGTTCATGCGACGAACTTTTTCTATAAAAAAGGCAACATCCTGGGATTTATCCTCCACAATCTGTTTTTCTTCGTGTAGGATGAGTTTAAAGTACAGCTCCGTAATTTGGTGGTACATGATGAAGATTTCCTCATCGGGAAAATGTGTCCGTGGCACTTGAAGGCTCAGCAGTGTATCCAAATGGATGTAATCCCAGTAAGTAAGATATCTTTCGTATAGAAGTCCATCCAGATAAGAGCTAAGGTCCTGGCCCGAGTTTTTGTACTTCTCCTCTAGCTTGTTGATTTGGGAAGCGATTTTTGCGTCCTTATCCATTAATGCCGATACTAATTCATTATTATTTTGAACTGGTTCTTTAATCCGTTGTAAGCATCCAAATCCGCCTTTAACGATCCCACGGCCAAATCTGCCTTTACTCGAATAGGTATTTTGTTCCAGTCGTTCGAAACCCAAAGGGTAAGACTCTCTTTCTCCTTGAATACACGGCCGGACTGAACCAAAGGCCTAAATTTAAGACATTCCACCTTTCCAAACTTGGTCCTGAGGATTTCTTTTCCCAAATATTTTAACTGAAATGTGAAAACCCCATCATCATCAAAAAGCATATCCAGGATTATGGATTCCCCTACTTCAAATTTTTCAAGATTATAGTTGCTCCTTAAATAGTAAGACGCAGAAATCAAATCCTGTATTTTGTCGTGGATCGCTATGTCTTTTTCTGTGCCGTTCTTATTATCGATCAATAAAGCTGTATCTTCTTTGTAGTCAAACTCTATTTCTATATCCTTGGTGTATCCACCTTCATCGATCTTTCGAATAAACTTATAAGGTTTGCCATGTTCGGGGTCAAAATAACTTTCATAGGTATCATCGACCTTAAAAAAAATGCTCGCAAAACCTGTTGTCTTGCCCTTTCCCACTACATGATAAACAGGAACCTCATCAAGCTTGCTGGAAGTCAAATGCATGGTTGCATAGCTTGCATTAAGGAAGCCATAGTGAATTCTGAATTTGAGCCATTCCCCCGGTTTAAAGGCCGGTCGTAAACTCTGACCCATTACCGGCATTGCCAATAAAAGCAGAAGTAAGGGCATCAATATCTTTTTCATAAACAATTTTATTGGTATAAAATTAATAAAATCACTTTAGGGGCTATGCTGTTCACATATACTTAAACAAAACTTATTCCAAAATAGTATAAACAAAAAAAAGCCCAGTCTCAAGACTGGGCTTTTCCTAAATAACCAACCAAACTTTAAATTATGAAAAACCAATACTTAAAGTTATAAGGGAACCACCCCTTATGTGGGTCAAAGATAAGGCAAGGTTTTGTGGGTAAAAGTGTTTTTAACGGACTTTAACTAAACCCCAATTAAATTGATTGGTTTTAGCTGTTTTTTTGACAAATTATTAAGAGAATTAACCTTTTGGATATAAAGGTTTTTATTAAAACCAATATCCCAGACTAACGAAAAAGTTTCCATCGTTTGTTTCCGGGGTCCAAGAATAATACAATTGTATCGGACCCAAGAACGATTCAAAACCATATCCAACCCCATACCCAGAAAAACTAGGTTCCTTGAACCAATCCCCGGTCCTAAAAAGATCATCGGCAATATTCGCATAATTTGCCGTAAGGAGTATATGGTGCTTAGGTGCAAAACGGTAATCCAAACGTCCATATGTTTTTATAAAACTATTTCCTGGAAGACTAAGGAAATCATAGCCCATAAAGGGAACAAAATTGTTTACAAAATCGTTGCCAAAACCGCCCAACACAAAGTCGAAAGAGGTTACCGGCGAGGTCCCCAGCTTAACCCCGCCATCAGTCTCCAGCTGCAAAATTAAATTTGGCACTACCGAAAATACCCCTCCCAATTTTGCTTTGGCTATGGCAAACTGACTAAAATTATCGTTGTAATCGGAGGAGAGGCCATAAAAATGAAAGTCGCCGTCGAACAACAATCCTCTAGTGGGAAAATATTTATCGTCATAAGTGTCCAACTTTATTTGGGAGTATGCGTTAAGGTAGTTGGAGTTTTCAAAAGTAGTGCGTTGATTGGAGCTTGAAATATTGGCTTCGATTTCCGATTCTACTTGATTCAATGTTCTGGTACTATAGTTGAGAAATTTGTGTTCCGCTCCTATGATAAAGGCAAATTCTTCCTTTAATACTGTCTGCAGATACACTTGATTGGTCAAATCCGTAACATCCATGTTTATCCTTTGGATGTTGGGGTCTGCAGGAATATTAAAGTTGCTTTGGATCAGTGAAAAATCGGTGTCCGCATCAAAATTTGTCAGTTTTGAGTTTATTCCAAAACTCCAATAATATCCTTTGTCCAGATAATACTGCATGTTATACCTAATGTGATCTCCCAAGATAAAATCGAATGAAGCCACATCATCTTTCATTAAAAAATTTTTCCTGGTGAGATTTATAAGCGCGGCGCTTTTGTAAAGGTCATCATAATGTGCGGACATTTTAATGAACATCTTGGTCGGGTTCTCTTTTAGTTTTAAAATCAAATCCGTACCCAGTCCATTGGACACCAGATCGTATCGAATTGCCTTAAAGTTTCCTGTGGCCGAAAGATTGCTCATTCCCTGTCTTAAATCGTCAAAAGAAATTTTTTCAGCCAAGTTGAACCTTAGTTTTCCTTTGATGTATCCCCTGGTATATTGATCGTTCCCCTCGAGGATCATTCTGTTTATGGTCAAGCTATCCGCCATTTCAACCCTTTTCCTCGGTCTTGACACCCCATTTTGGCTTTTGGCCAACTGTTTTAATTCTTCCAATTTACTTTGGGCCGCTTCTTCACCACTTTTTACGATCTGTGTTCCTTTGTCAAAGGCTATTACAGAAAACTCATCAATATTGGGCCTAATGTAGATGTCGGTTTCCTTTGACTTCTTCTTCATATCGTTCACTGTACGGTAATTGTTGATCTGCAACAATATTTCCGTAGCACTTGATAGCGACTCACGTGTAGCTAAATCGTGTTGCACATCGACCCCGATGATGATGTCCGCCCCCATATTTTTTACTCGATCAATGGGATAATTGTTCACCACACCTCCATCAATCAAAATTTGCCCATCTATCTCTGCCGGTTCAAACAATGAAGGAAATGTTCCGCTGGCCACAATGGCTTCGGGCAGGTAGCCTTTATCCAACAAGATTTCTTCTCCTGTTTCTACATTGGTGGCCATACACAAAAAAGGTATTGGCAATTTTTTAAAATCCTGAATATCCTTTACATGGAAAAGTAATTGCACCAAAAGATTATAGATGTTCTGTCCGCCAGAAATGGCTTGTGGAAAGGATATCTTAAAGTTTTCGAAGGGGAGTGAAAGTGCATATCGCTCAGAATCCTCTTTCTCATAAAATGTTTTGGCGCTTCGTGGCACGTTATCCTGGATCAAATCGGTAAAATCGGTACTTCTGAAAATAGAATCCAATTGCTGTGCAGTATATCCCGAGGCATATAAAGCGCCAACAATGGCCCCCATACTTGTTCCCCCTATATAATCTATTTTCACCCCAGCTTCCTCAATAACCTTTAATGCACCAATATGGGCCAAACCTTTGGCACCACCTCCACTAAGGACCAGTCCCACTTTTGGCGGGCTACCTTCCGAGGTGTTTTGGGCCCTTGCCACCGTACCCAATAAGGTAAATAAGATTGATATGATTATTACGGTATTTCGCATTGCTTATTTGTGAAAGGTCCGATAGATTTTCTTTGCTTTTGATTCTCCCACGGCCGCCGTCAAATTTTCGAGGGACGCTTCTTTTATCCGCTTAACGGATTTAAAACTTTTTAATAACTGTTGGGCGGTCTTTTCACCTATCCCTTCAATATTAACCAATTCTGAACTAATAGCACCTTTACTTCTTTTGTTTCTATGATGTGTAATCCCGAATCGGTGGGCTTCGTTCCGTAGCTGCTGGATTATTTTTAAACTCTCCGATCTTTTGTCCAAATACAAGGGCACCGGATCATCCGGAAAATAAATTTCTTCCAAACGTTTGGCTATGCCCACAATAGCAATTTTTCCCCGAAGTCCCAACAATTCCAAACTCTTTAAAGCTGACGATAATTGTCCTTTCCCGCCATCAATCACGATAAGTTGAGGCAAAGGTTCTTCTTCATTCAGCAACCGTTTGTACCTTCTAAAAACGACTTCTTCCATACTGGCAAAATCATCTGGTCCCTCAACCGTTTTAATGTTAAAATGGCGATAATCCTTTTTGGATGGCTTCCCATCTTTAAAAACAACACATGCTGCAACGGGATTGCTTCCCTGTATATTCGAGTTGTCAAAACACTCTATATGGCGCGGTTCTTTGGACAAGCGCAGATCGGATTTCATTTGGGACATGATTCGCTTGGTATGCCGGTCAGGGTCGGTGATCTTTATTTGCTTTAGCCTATCCTGACGGTAAAACCTGGCATTCCTTTCCGAAAGATCCAAAATCCTACGTTTGTCCCCCAGCTTGGGCAATGTTACCTTTAAGTCTCCATCGACGGTAACGGGAAATGGCAAATAGATTTCTTTGGATGTTGAGTTGAAACGCTGCCTAATCTCGGTAATGCCCAATTGCAGCAATTCCTCATCCGTTTCGTCCAGCTTTTTCTTAATTTCCAAGGTATGTGATCGGATTATGGCTCCGTGGGAAATCTGTAAAAAATTGACATACCCGTATGTTTCATCGGAAATGATCGTAAAGACATCCACATTGTTGATTTTTGGGTTTACCACTGTGGATTTTGCCTGATAATTTTCCAACACGTCGATCTTGTCTTTAACACGTTGAGCCTTTTCAAACTCCATTTCTTCGGCAAAGCCGTTCATTTGTTGCTTAAAGGTCTGTATGGAATTTTTTAAATTCCCTTTGATGATCTGCCTAATGTCCTCGATTTGATCGTGATATTCCTTTTCCGACTGAAACCCCTCGCAAGGCCCTAGGCAATTGCCCAAATGATAATCCAAGCACACTTTATATTTTCCAGCCTCAATTTTTTCCTCGGACAGATCGTAATTACAAGTGCGCAAAGGGTAGAGGCTCTTGATCAGGTCCAAGAGTGTCCGTACCGTTTTCATGCTGGTGTATGGGCCAAAGTATTCGGAACCGTCCTTGATCAACTTGCGGGTCGAGAACACCCTGGGGAACCTTTCGTTTTTTATACATATCCACGGATAGGATTTATCGTCCTTTAGCAAAACATTATATCTGGGCAACAATTTTTTGATCAGATTGTTTTCGAGCAGAAGAGCATCCGACTCAGTAGGCACAACAATATGTTTTATGGAATGTATCTTCTTTACAAGAACACGTGTTTTGCCATACTCCTGCTTTTTGTTAAAATAAGAAGCAACACGCTTTTTAAGGTTTTTGGCTTTGCCCACATACAGAATTTTTCCATCGGCATCATAAAATTGATAAACTCCAGGATTATTGGGAAGGGAACTTAACTGTACTTTTAAGGATACCGATTTGGACATATGAGCTCTAAAAAGTGAACTTTTTTGACTTTACAACAAAGTTATATTTTAATTACCGTGATTATTGTTAAACTTAATCAATTACTTGTTTGATTGGATAAACATGGATAATCATCCAACAATTCTTGCAAGAATACACGAAATCAGAATTTTAAAGTAGTTTTTTAAAGAAATTGAAACCAGGGTTTCTCCATTAAAAAACTACGGAAAACTTGCAAACGAACAGTTAAGAATTGGTCTAAATTGTTAAACGGTTGCTAAAAATTGTGCATTTCATCGATAAAAAGTGCATTTCATGGTATAGTTTTCAATTGTTTTACTTACATTTAACCGTATAAATACAATCCTATGGAAAACTATATTATCGTTTTGGGAATGTACCTGATTTTGATGCTTTTCTTCAAAATCTTTTTCTCCGTGGCAACAAAAGAAGAATAATAGGTCGTTTACCCAAAATAACCCCAAAATCTTCAACAGTAATATGTTGAAACGTGAACTAAGAAAAAAATATAAAAAGCTGAGAGCGGAAATTTCCCCAACAAAAGCCTCAGATTTAAGTTTGATTTTAGTGAACACCTTACTTCAAATCCCAATTTGGGATTTTTTTTATTTCCATACATTTTTGAGCATCGAAGAAAAAAACGAGGTAGATACGTTGCCCTTGATAACCCTATTGCAGGGCAAGGATAAAAATGTGGTTGTCCCCAAAGTAATAGGGGAAAACACCATGGAAAACTATTTGCTCACCGATAACACGTCTTTAAAATTAAGTGATTGGGGGGTTCCGGAACCAGTGGACGGCATTGAAGTTCCAGAATCCAAGATCGATGTAGTTTTTGTGCCACTTTTAGCTTTTGATCTCCAAGGAAATCGTGTAGGCTATGGCAAAGGGTTTTATGACACCTTCTTGAACAAATGCAGAAAAGAAACCGTTAAAATTGGATTGTCGTTCTTCAATGCCGAAGATGAACCTATTTCTGATGTTAATGAAAATGATGTGACATTGGACTACTGCATTACACCAGAAAGGATTTACGAATTCTGATCGGTAACTTCCTCTTTCTTTTCATCTTGCTTTGGAAACGCCTTTTTGTTGAATACGATCAATATACCAACTCCCGTGCTTATTGCAGTGTCGGCGACGTTGAACACTGGTTCAAAAAAGCGAAAACGTTGACCTCCAACGGAAGGAACCCAATCTGGCCACGTAGTATCCACCATAGGAAAGTAGAGCATATCCACTACTTTACCATGAAATAAGCTCCCATAAGTTTCATTGGCAAATAGTGTGGCTACCTGCCCATTGCTGTGATCAAAAATAATCCCGTAGAAAACGGAATCGATAATGTTGCCCACTGCCCCTGCGAAAATCAGGGAAACGGCCAAAATCAATGTTCTCGGCGATTGTTTTCTAATGATATCCCATAACCAATATCCTATTCCAAAGACCGCAAAAATTCGGAAAATGGTCAAAATCAATTTTCCGACAGATTCGGAGATGGGCAAAATATCGCTCAGTTTTGTGCCCCAAGCAGCCCCTTCGTTCTCAATAAAAAGAATTTTGAACCAACTGAACACTTCATGGGCCTCTCCTAGGATAAAACTGGTTTTGATATAAACCTTGCTAATCTGGTCCACAAGCAGGATCAGTATAATGATAATAAGGGACTTCTTTAAATTCATGCTTTTACTAAAAGGATTGCAAAAATATGGATATTATTTTGTTTTCGTCAGGAAGATGTTTCCTTCTATTGTCTTCAGAACAAATTGATTGTAACCAGAAGGGATATTCTCGGTTTCCACTTTTCCATAAACACTCTCGGCTATGATCTCACCGTTAGGGACCGATAGTAAAATGTCTCCTGTTTGTGTAATTACCTCTACAGATTCCGAAACATCCTCCAAGGTACATCGTCCATCAGACAAAGTAACCTTCAAATCTTCATATTTTCCAGTGACATATAAGTTGGTGTTGGTTCCGAACACATCCACACTTTTATATTCCGGAACACTGATTTCCAAGGCAATGGAAACCACTTTATGGGCACTGAGCTTATCGTTGGGGTTTATAAAAAGAGGTTGGAAATCTGCACTTATCATGGCAGTGGTACCGCTTTGCTCTATGGAAATCAATAAATCTTTGGCATACTCGCCCTCCATACTCGCGGAAACCTGAACTTCGTCGGAAGATGAAGTTTTTAAATCAATTCGGTAACAATATTGGGCATCTATTTGAATGGTTTCTGTTCGGGGGCCGATAAAAGCCTTCCTTACTAATTTTTGCGCGTGAAGATTCACGAGCGTAAAAAAAACCAACAAAAACAACAACGCCCTCATAAAGAAAAAACGCCCGAAGGCGTTTTGATTATTTCTGCATGTTCTTCGCCTCAATGCTCAACGTAGCATGGGGCACAAGCTTTAAACGCTCTTTGTTGATGAGCTTTCCGGTTACCCTGCAGATACCGTATGTTTTGTTCTCAATACGCAACAAAGCGTTTTTAAGATCACGAATAAACTTTTCTTGACGGATAGCCAACTGAGTGTTCGCCTCCTTGCTCATGGTCTCGGAGCCTTCTTCGAATGCCTTGAATGTTGGTGAGGTATCATCCGTACCATTGTTACCATCATTCATATAGGAACTTTTTAAAAGTTCTAAATGTTTTTTGGCCTTCTCTATTTTTTCCTCGATCAAGGTTCTGAATTCCGCAAGGTCCTTGTCGGAGTATCTTACTTTTGAATCTTCTGCCATTTTCTTAATGTTTTTGAATAAACAATTTTGTGTTCACCTCATCAAAGGCTATTGCAACACCTTCTTCAAGTTTCTCTTCAAAGTTGAGCTCGGCGGTCAAAGTTTCCGTTTTGATATAGTCCTCGTTACTGGAAACTGCATTTTCCACTAGGCCGTCCTTCAATATTTTAATATCAATTTTATCTGTTACCTCAAACCCTGATTCCTTTCGCAGATTCTGGATTCGGTTCACAAGTTCCCTTGCGATTCCTTCTTTCCTCAAAGTTTCATCAATGGTCACATCCAAAGCAACGGTCAACGCACCAGAGCTGGCCACCAACCAACCTTCGATGTCCTGGGAACTAATCTCTACATCGGTTAACTGTAAATTAACGGTTTTATTTTCCAACTGTAGCAATAATTCTCCCTCACGTTCAATTTTTTGTATGTCTTCTTGACCCAGTTTTGATACTGCCGCCGCGATAGCTTTCATATCCTTACCAAATTTTGGGCCCAAAACCTTAAAGTTGGGTTTAATTTGTTTTACAAGCACTCCGGAAGCATCGTCCAACATTTCGATCTCCTTCACGTTCACCTCGGATTTCACCAAGTTGGAAACTGCTTCAATATCGTTTCTTTGCTGATTGTCCAAAACAGGGATCATGATTTTTTGAAGCGGTTGGCGCACTTTTATTTTCTCCTTCTGACGAATGGAAAGTACCAAAGAAGATATTTTCTGTGCCAACTGCATCTTACGCTCCAAGTCCTTGTTTACCATATTGGAATCAAAAACCGGGAATTCTGCCAAATGCACACTTTCAAAACCTTCCTTTTTAGTGGTGGCGTCCAAATCCCTGTATAATTGATCCATAAAGAACGGAGCAATGGGTGCGGATAATTTGGCCACTGTGGACAAGCAAGTGTAAAGCGTTTGGTACGCGGAAATCTTATCCGTTTGATAGTCACCTTTCCAGAAACGTCTCCTGCTCAATCGAACATACCAGTTACTCAAGTTTTCCTGAACATAATCGGAGATCATTCTAGCGGCACGGGTAGCTTCGTAATCTCCGTAAGCCTCGTCCACATTTTTGATCAAGGTGTGCAGTTCGGACAAGATCCATTGATCTATCTCCGGCCTTTCTTCCAAAGGAATATCTGCTTCGGAATAGTCAAATTCATCAATATTGGCATAAAGTGCCATAAAAGAATAGGTGTTGTAAAGTGTTCCAAAGAACTTTCGTTTCACCTCAACAACTCCTTCTATATCAAACTTTAGGTTATCCCATGGGTTGGCATTGGAAATCATGTACCAACGTGTGGCGTCGGGGCCATGTTCCGGCAATACCTCAAATGGATCGACTGCATTGCCCAATCGCTTGGACATTTTTTTACCTTCCTTGTCTAGAACCAGTCCGTTGGACACTACATTTTTATAAGCAACACTATCAAAAACCATAGTCCCAATGGCGTGCAAGGTATAGAACCAACCACGGGTTTGGTCAACTCCTTCTGCGATAAAATCTGCAGGGAATGCCACTCCATCGTCTATCAGTTCGTTGTTTTCAAAGGGATAGTGCCACTGTGCATAGGGCATGGAGCCACTATCGAACCAAACGTCGATAAGATCTGCCTCACGCTTCATAGGCTGTCCCGATGGGGAAACCAAAGTAATGCCATCCACGATGTTCTTGTGCAAGTCGATTTTGTCGTAGTTTTCCTCGCTCATATCGCCAACCACAAAATCTTCAAAAACGTCCTTGTCCATCACACCGGCCTCAACGGCTTTGGCCATTTCTGACTTCAACTCTTCCACGGAACCTATCATCAGTTCCTCTTTGCCATCTTCGGTACGCCAAATAGGCAAAGGAATGCCCCAATATCTGGATCGGGATAGGTTCCAGTCGTTTGCATTGGCCAACCAATTCCCAAAACGGCCTTCTCCAGTAGATTTTGGCTTCCAGTTGATGGTCTGGTTCAGCTCAAACATACGGTCCTTAACATCGGTTACCTTGATGAACCAAGAGTTCAATGGGTAATAAAGGATAGGTTTGTCCGTACGCCAGCAATTTGGATAGCTGTGCACGTATTTTTCGACCTTAAAGGCCTTGTTCTCTATTTTTAGTTTGATGGCGATCTCTACATCAATCGATTTTTCAGGTGCTTCGCCCTCATCATAATATTCGTTCTTTACGTACTTGCCACCAAACTCTTTCATTTCGGGCCTGAACTTCCCTTGAAGGTCCACCAACGGAACTGGCTTGTCGTTTTCGTCCAAAACCAACATAGGGGGAATCTCTGGCGTAGCTTGTTTTGCCACCAATGCATCGTCCGCACCAAAGGTAGGTGCTGTATGCACGATTCCCGTACCATCTTCAGTGGTCACAAAATCTCCAGAAATTATCCTAAAGGCATTCCCTGGATTTTGGTAGGGCTGTACATAATCTATCAATTGCTCGTACTGGATGCCTACCAAGTCTTTCCCCACAAAGGATTCTCCTACCAAATAAGGAACCTTTTTGTCTCCCTCTTTAAATGATTTCAATTCTTCCTCGGTCTCCACTTGGGTAAACTTTCCAGAAAAATTGTAGCCTACCAAGTTTTTGGCAACTACTACATTGATAGGCTCAAACGTATATTGGTTGTATGATTTAACCCATACATATTCAATTTTTGGGCCTACGGTCAACGCCGTGTTCGATGGAAGGGTCCACGGAGTGGTCGTCCAAGCCAAAAAGTAAATGTTGCCACCGACCTTTTGCAAAAATTCTGGAAGTGAATCCGTTTTGGCCTTGAACTGTGCGGTAACCGTAGTGTCCGTCACATCTTGATACGTTCCTGGCTGGTTCAGCTCGTGCGAACTTAAACCAGTACCCGCTTTTGGAGAATAGGGCTGAATGGTATACCCTTTATATATGAGTCCTTTATCGTAAATCTGTTTGAGCAGCCACCAAACGGACTCCATATACTTGGGCTTGTAGGTAATGTACGGATCGTCCATATCCACCCAATACCCTACTTTCTCGGTCATTTCATTCCAAACATCCGTGTAGCGCATTACCGCTTTTTTACAGGCCGCGTTGTAATCCTCGACCGATATTTTTTTACCGATGTCTTCTTTAGTGATGCCCAGTTCCTTTTCCACCCCGATTTCCACAGGCAGTCCGTGGGTATCCCACCCTGCCTTTCTCTTTACTTGGAAGCCTTTCATGGTTTTGTACCGTGGAAAGATATCTTTGATGGTACGTGCCATTACGTGATGAATCCCTGGCATTCCGTTTGCGGATGGTGGTCCTTCGTAAAACACGTAGCTCTCCTTGCCCTCCCTTGTGGAAACGCTTTTTTCAAAAATTTGTTTGTCTTTCCAAAAGTCAAGAATTTCTTCAGACACTTTTGGCAAATCCAATCCTTTATATTCCGCAAACTTCATATACTGCTTCTTCTACTAGAATTCAAGTTTGCAAAATTATAAATTTAGATGGAATTATACCCTTCATTTTGGCATTAGAATTCACATAATTCCCTTAACCTAAATATGATATGCAGCCTATCACCTGTTTATATGAAATTACCTATCTTCCTTCATTATTAACACTTAACCATTTTACTATGAAAAAAATACTGATTGCCGCAATGGTATTGACCCTTTCCATGTCGGTGCTGACATCCTGCAGGGACACCAAAGACAAAGCAAAAGAGGCTACTGAAGATGCTGCCAATAGCTTAAAGGAAGCTGGCGATGATTTGGAAAAGGCTGCAAAAGATGCTACCGACGCTATGGAAAAAGCGGGCGAAGAAGCCAAAGAAATGGGCGAAAAAGCATTGGACAGCATTAAAAAAGCTGGTGAAGAAACCATGGAAGCCGCAGAAAAAGCTGGCGAGGACATGAAAGAAGCCGCCAAAAAAGCCATTGACAGTATGTAGGTTTCAAAACTTCTATTGAAAAAATCAAAAAAGAAGGTTCGGAATTTTTCCGAGCCTTTATTTTAAAATACGTATCCCAATCCTACAACCAAGTTGGTACCTGGGGCCGTAATTCCCGAGGAATACATACGATACCGTTGATTGGTCATGTTTTCAAGGCTCACGGATGCTTTTAAGGCATTGGTGATCTGATATTGAGACCTAAAGTTTAGTGTGTACCATGATGGCGAATAGGGATTTCCGTTGGCATCAGTGGCATACATGAAAGTTTTGCCCTGTTCGGATAGTGCTAAATCATCATTGCTTACCTCTCCGTTATAATTGACAAAGACATCTGCCTTTAGTTTTTGGTTTTCCCAAATCAAATGTACATCACCAAAGGTGGGCGCGGCGTGGCGCGATGGACTATCCGTACCATCATCATCTTCCTCAATGCCCTCGGTCAAGGTTAGGTTGGAGTTGAGGGACAGGTGATCATTAAAATAAGCTTCCAAACCAAATTCAAACCCGTACACATAAGCCTTGGCCGCATTTTGGATTGCCTGAACATTGCTCGGTTCACCATTGTATTCGATTTCGGTCTGACCTCCGAAGGAAAAATCCCTTCGCACAAGGGCGTCGACCAGATAGGTATAGTAAGCGGCTCCCTTCAGCACAAGGACATCGTTAAAGTTTTTTCTGAGACCCAACTCACCATTATAGGCATACTCCGGTTCCAAATCGGGATTTGGCACCACTACAGACCCCGGTTCAGAATCAAAAATCTTCCCGATATCATCAATATTGGGCGCCCTAAAACCTGTGGACCCGTTCAAGGTTACCTGCAAATCCGATCTCGGGAACCAACTTAGTCCCAAACTCCCTGTGAGCGCTCCCGTAACTATATCGGCCTCATCAAACGGAAAGGGGTAATAGGTGGTCTCAAATGCAGCATCTACCCACACTTGACTGTAGCGAATTCCTGATAGTAAGGAAAGGTTGGGCTTTAATTGGTACTCACCGTTAATATATCCGGCTAATGTTTGCCAAGTGGCTCCATCGGGATACCTAGAAGCTGTTTCCTCAACTTCTTCCGTTTCTATATTGCGCATGCTCCCTTGGGAGTTCACCTTGTTAAAAACATACTCAGCTCCATAGAACAGATTAAGAGCTCCTATTTTTTTGTTTTCAAAATCCAGGTTCACGGATAGGGCATCTACTTTTTCACGGGTCGAATACAGTTCGGCGTCCTGAAATCCTCGGTCGTTCCGGCTTTCTTCAAAAAATTGATAGGCGGTGGTCAATTTTACGCCATCATAGAACTTGTTTTTTCCTTTGTTGGTGATTTGAAAGTTCCCCATAAACCATTTTTGGGGACCGTAGTACCATTCCGCAGAACGAAGCCCATCACCATCCCTACTGGGCCGAATCAATCTATCGTATCTGGGATAATCCGAGGTTTCGGAATAATAGAGTCCCAAATCGTAGTTCCAGGTACTATTGGGTCTGTAGGTGAATTTTTGGAGGAAGTTCACCTGGTCATAACCTGAACTCACTTGTTTTTTGGGGTTATCGTTCGTTACCAGAATATCGGCGCCGTTCTCTCTGATCACATAGTTAGGGCGCAAATAGGATTCTGGACCGTGTTCCCCCATCTTTAGATCTCTAAAACTATTGTAGGTAAAACTGGTATATGAAGCCCATTTTTGCTTGCCAAAATTAAAATCCACATGAGCGGTATTCTCAGAGTTGGCCGATGCAAACCTATAATTCACATTTCCAGAAAATGCTAAACTATCTGCAAATGAAAAACGTGGCTTTTGTGTGTAAAAGTTCATCACGCCTCCTATGGCATCACTACCGTATATTACTGACCCAGGACCAAAGGTTACCTCCGTCTTTTTGATGGTAAATGGGTCTATGGATATCACATTCTGAAGGTTCCCTCCCCTAAAAATGGCATTGTTCATTCTCACGCCGTCCACGGACAATAAAATCCTATTGGTGGCAAACCCTCTGATCATTGGACTACCTCCTCCCAATTGGCTTTTCTGCACAAAAATCTTTCCGCTATTTTGTAGGAGATCGGCCGATGTCTGCGGCGTGGTAAAGGCAATATTGCGGGCATCAAAGGTTTCAATTTTTTGTGGGATATGTTTTTTCTGTTGTTCCCATTTGGAAACCGACATCACCACTTCTTGAAGTTCTTCGGTTTTTAATTGAAGATAAACCCTGTTGCCCCGACGTTCAATCTGCTCTTTGGTAGTAGTATAGGTTTCGTAGCTAATATGTTTAAAGGTAATTCTCTCGTTCGGGAAAAAAATGTCCAACTCGGTTTTACCATTGGCATCGGTAACGGTTGTCTTGGACTGGTCCTTATTAAAGATGGCGATATTGTCCACGGGAATTCCGGTATCCACATCCAAAACGGTTACTTCTTGAGCATAAAAAGTTAGGGTGAATAAAAAGAGTATTAGGGTTAAGGTTGGTTTTAGGTTTTGCATTTTTAGGTAAATACTGCATTTAAAACTGCGAGAGACTTTGGTTCACGAAATCCGTGTACATGCAACCTGTAATACTGAATCACCGTTTTTAAGAGTTCTCGCCGGTTCGACTTAGTTAGTTGTATCGTCTTTAAAGCCTCAAAATTCATGCCCAAAAATTTCTTAAAACTTTCCAAGTTTTCGTTCTGGACCAAGGGGTTAAGTGTGGGGGTTTTACAGAAACTTCCTTCCAACAAATCAAAAAACGGCGAGTTTCGGTAAGATGTGTCCGGATAAAAGCCCAAATACTTGGTCAAATTGAGCAAAAATAAGATGTGAAAGTTTGGCGATAACTGATGAATATCCATCCAATGGAGTGCATATTCCAAGTAATTGAACAGGCTTTCGTCCTGCTCTTGCTCCTGAATGCTGTTGCCCAACATCTCCGCTAAAAAAAGTACGACGCTGTTCTTTACAACATCGGTATGCAAGGTTTGGTAGGGAATGGCAACCTTAACATCCCTTATGCTTTCCAGTGTGCCTTTATTCTTGTGGTTGGCCACAATTTCCAATTGCATCAACGGAAGAAAATAAGCTGGCCTGATCTTAGCCTTTTTGGAGGCAAGTACCCCTTTGAGCAAATATGACTTTACCCCATCGGATTGGGTAAACGCCCTAACAATAAGACTAGTGTCCCCATACTTTATGGAGGAAAGTACTATGGCCTTTGTGGTGATTTGCATGGGCTAATAAAAAAGCAGTTACCAAAAGTGTAAATGTAATCACTCCTTTTGGTAACTGCCAACCAAAAACCATTCTCGATGGTTTATATTATATGACCCCTTGAGCCAACATGGCGTCCGCAACCTTAACAAAGCCAGCAATATTCGCTCCTTTTACATAGTTGCAGTATCCATCCTCGTCACCGTATTGCATACAGGCATCGTGGATATCGGACATAATTCCTTTCAATCTCTTGTCCACTTCTTCCCTGGTCCAGCTAATGCGCAATGAGTTCTGGCTCATCTCCAATCCTGAAGTAGCTACACCCCCTGCATTGGAAGCTTTGCCCGGTGCAAACAATATTTTGGCATCATGAAAAGCGTGTACGGCCTCTGGTGTAGAAGGCATGTTGGCACCCTCTGCCACGGCGATACATCCATTTTTAATCAATGTTTTCGCAGCGTCACCGTCCAATTCGTTTTGGGTGGCACATGGCAATGCAATATCACAGGCTACTTTCCAAGGTGTTTCTCCCTTATGGTATTCTGCTGATGGGTATTTATCGGCATATTCGGAAATTCTTCCTCGTTGATTGTTTTTAAGATCCATAACATAGGCAAGCTTTTCCTTGTCGATGCCATCCTTATCGTAGATAAACCCTCCTGAATCAGAAAGTGTCAACACCTTACCTCCAAGGTGCAATACCTTTTCGGCTGCATATTGGGCCACGTTACCAGAACCTGAAATCACCACTTTTTTGCCTTCAAATGTTTCGTTTTTGGTCTTCAGCATGCTGTCGGCAAAGTATACGGTACCATAACCGGTGGCTTCCGGACGAATCAAGGAACCCCCCCAAGAAAGTCCTTTACCTGTCAGCACCCCGGTAAATTCGTTTCGTATCTTCTTGTACATACCGAACAAGAATCCGATTTCACGGGCACCAACTCCAATATCTCCGGCTGGGATATCGGTGTTTGGACCAATGTGTCGACACAGTTCCGTCATAAAAGCGTGGCAAAAACGCATGATCTCATCATCGGATTTACCTTTTGGGTCAAAGTCGGACCCTCCTTTACCACCACCCATAGGCAGCGTAGTCAAACTGTTTTTGAATACTTGCTCAAATGCGAGGAATTTTAAAACACTCGCATTAACGGTGGGGTGGAAACGAAGCCCGCCCTTGTACGGTCCAATGGCAGAGTTCATTTGTACGCGGTATCCACGGTTTACATGGATTTCTCCATCATCATCTATCCAGGCCACACGGAACGAAATCAATCGTTCTGGCTCTACCATACGTAAAAGGATATTCTTACCATAGTAAATATCATTTTGCGCTATATAAGGTATCACGGTTTCCGCAACTTCTTGTACGGCTTGAATGAATTCGGGCTCATGTCCATTTCTGGAAATCACCTCATCCATGAACACTTTTATTTTGTCTTCTATTCTTTCTTCCATATCTGGGTTAAAATTATTTTTCTTTCCGCTGACGAAAAGCGTTATTTTATTGAATTATGAATTTCAGGGCAAAATTATATTATTTCAATAATTTGAATATTTATTTTTTATAAATTTTTCAAAAAATGTTAATTGAGCGCCTGTTCGAGGTCGGCTATCAAATCTTCCACATCCTCTATGCCGACACTCAGCCTGATGAGCGCGTCAACAACACCGTTTTTTTCTCTTTCTTCCTTTGGAATACTGCCGTGCGACATACTCGCAGGATGTCCTACCAAACTTTCGACACCTCCTAACGATTCTGCCAGGGTAAATATTTGAAGGTTCTCCACAATTTTAATGGCACTCTCGTAGCTTCCGCCCTTGGGCACAAAAGAAATCATGCCGCCAAAACCCGTCATCTGTTTTTTGGCTACTTCGTGGTTCGGGTGGTGTTCAAAGCCAGGCCAGTATACTTTATCGATTTTAGAATGATTCTCCAAATATTTGGCAATGGATTCCCCATTTTCGCAATGCCGTTGCATACGCACATGGAGTGTTTTTATACCGCGAAGAGTCAAAAAACTGTCCATAGGACCACAAATACCTCCGCTGGATTTCTGGATAAAGTACAATTGATCGGCCAGTTCTTGTTGCTTTACCACTAAGGCACCAACCACCACATCGCTATGGCCTGCTAAGTACTTGGTTGCGGAATGCATAATGATATCCGCACCCAGATCCAATGGGCGCTGCAAATAAGGGGTAGCAAACGTATTGTCCACCCCCAGCAATAGTTTATAGTTCTTTGTGATTTTGGCCACTGCTTCTATATCAATAATGTTCATCATAGGGTTGGTGGGGGTTTCCACCCAGACCAACCTTGTGTTTTCGTTGATTTGCGAAACCAGTTCTTGCATATCCACCATCTCCGAAAACCGAAACTTGATTCCATATTTTTCATACACCTTTTTAAAAAGTCGGTAGCTGCCACCGTAGAGGTCACTGGTGCAGATGACCTCATCGCCTGGGTTCAATAATTTCATTACGGCATCAATAGCGGCCATTCCGCTACCAAAAGCCATCCCAAAATGGCCGTTTTCCAAACTGGCCAAGGCATTTTCCAAGGCCGTTCTGGTCGGGTTTGCCCCTCTGGAGTATTCATAACCCTTATGTCCGCCAGGCGTAGGCTGTGCATAAGTGGAGGTTTGATATATAGGTGGCATTACAGCTCCATAAGCCGCATCGGGCTGCTGCCCTCCGTGAATCGCTTTACTATTGAATTTTAACTCTTTTTTGCCCATGCTGAAACTATCTTCATACAAATGTATCGTTATCTTTCCGAAGTATTATTTTTGCTGACCCAAAACCTTGATCCATGAAAAGATACCTTGGCTCTATCCTAATATTATCTTTGTTAAGCTGCCAAACCGAGAGCAAACTCGCTTTTGAACCTATCCAATTACAGGGGGAAATCTGTGAAGATTGCCCCAAAATAGAGATCAATATCCCGAATGCTCTAGAAGACACTCCTGTTTCCGAGGCCATCAACCGTTCCCTGAATGAAGAAATCATCAGTATTTTATCTTTTACCGAAGATAAGAACATTGATACCGCAGAAAAGGCCTTGCAATCCTTTACCGAAAGCTATAAAGAAGTTAAAACCAAATTCCCCGACGAGGTACAATGGGAAACCACAATTGATGCCGAAGTAATTTATGAGGATCGAAATATCATTACCATAATGCTGAACTCCTATTCTTTTACAGGAGGTGCCCACGGTTATGCTTCCACTTCATATCTCAATTTTGATAAAAGACAGGGTGAAGAATTAGAAAACTGGGAACTTTTTGGTGATTTGGACGGATTTGAGGATTTTGCCGAGACCAAGTTCCGCATTCAGGAAAAAATTCCGCAAGATGCCAATATCAACGCCACTGGATTTATGTTCGAGGGCGATTCCTTTCATCTACCGAACAACATTGGCTACACGAAAGATGGGGTAAAATTAATCTATAACCAATATGAAGTGGCCTCCTATGCCGACGGCCCTATTGAGTTGATTTTGCCTTACAATGAAATCAATCTGTACCTAAAACGAAAAGTGAAATTCTAAGCTTGTGCCAAGGCCTTTTTCAGTGCCAAGATGGCACCAAGATGAAGCCCTTCATGAAATACATTAAAGGACAAAGCATCTTCTGGACTGTTTAACCCGATTTTCGGAGTGGTCATATATTCTTGGAAGTTTTTGAACCTGCCATGCTCATAATCCAATTGAATATGCTTTACTGTACTGAACAGGTAGGCGGATATTTTTTCCTGTTCCACTTTTGGAGGTACCCCATCTGGAAAAGTGCCTTTTTTGTATTTGTTGATCAATTCTTCTTCAATGGTAAAATCCAGACCGCTCAATTTGTACATCAAAAGTTGGGGAGTCACAACAACATGGGCAATGTTCCACCAAATATTATTGTTGAACCCTTCGGGAATTTGAAACAAATCCTCTTTGGGCGTATTCTGCAAAAAATCGTGAAGAATTTTTCTGTTCTTTAGAAGAATATCGAACGTCTTTTCCATAAAAACACAATTTGATTGATGTAAAACTAGCCCTAAAATTTGAAACCGCTCACCTTTAACAAGGATTATATCGATCAATAAAAACTAACACCTCCCTTAAAAGCTGTTGATTTTACATGTTGATCATATAATTTGAGGGATTTTTGATTTCCTTTGCTCATCCAACACCATACTTATGAAAAAAATATATTATTTGGGCAGTTGCTCTACCTGTAAACGCATTCTTAAAGAATTGGAACCTTTGGACGGGGTGGAACTGCAAGAAATAAAGTCTGAAGCCATTACTACAGAACAATTGGAGCAAATGGGTGCATTGAGCGGAAGCTATGAATCACTATTTAGCAGAAGGGCTGTACTTTACCGTCAGAGGGGCCTCAATGAAAAAAATATTTCTGAAGGCGATTATAAAGACTTGATCCTAGAACATTACACCTTTTTAAAAAGACCCGTGGTTGTAGTGGATGATCGGATTTTTGTGGGAAATTCCAAAAAAACGGTCGAAGCTGCCAAGCAAGCCTTGCATTCATGAGCAAAAGAACCCTGGCCATTTTGGCCGCTATCGGTGCCACCTTTATTTACGGCATAAACCACACCGTGGCCAAAGGAGTGATGCCCGGGCACGTTAAACCCTTTGGGTTTATATTTTTAAGAGTTGGTGGGGCCGCCATTCTTTTTTGGTTGATTTCCATTTTTGGACCCAAAGAAAAAATTGAAAGAAGAGATTGGGGCAGGATGTTGGTCTGTGCCCTCTTGGGAATGTCCATTAACATGCTTTCCTTTTTTAAGGGGCTGCAACTTTCCACACCCATTAACAGTGCTGTTTTAGTAACGATCATACCTATTATCGTAGTGGTTATTTCGGCCTTGTTTTTAAGTGAGAGAATCACTTTGAACAAAGGGTTGGGAATATTCATGGGATTTGTTGGGGCCATTGGGCTTATCCTTTTTGGAGTAGAAGCCCGTCAAGATGCCCCCAATATACCTTTTGGCAACTTTTTGTTCATTATAAACGCAACTTCTTACGGTGCTTACTTGGTAGTTGTAAAAAAATTGATTGAAAAGTATCACCCCTTCACTTTAATGAAGTGGCTCTTTACCATCGCTATTTTTATTAATCTTCCGCTTACCCTTCCGGAGGCTTTGGAAATTAAATGGTCCACTATGCCCATTTGGGCTTATGGCTCAATAGCTTTTGTGATTATCGGTACCACGTTCCTGACCTATTTGTTCAATATTTTTGCACTTACACAGCTCAAGGCCTCATCTGTGGGCGCATTTGTTTATATGCAACCTTTGGTAGGAATCCTTTTCGCTCTTTTTTCCGGAAAAGATGAGCTTACCCTTGTTAAAGTACTTGCAATGACCTTTGTATTGGTAGGGGTATATTTGGCGAGCAAAAAGCCAAAACGCATTTCTCAATATTGATTTAAACCCTGCTTTAGTCAAAAGGAAAGGGGCATTCATCAATTGGCAATACCTAATTTGAAGTCTAACGCGTATTTTACGTTCTTACCTAATATCCCTTTTGCCCCGATTAAATATATAATGGTTTTAGTTTTTAATTGGATTGGGCAAAAAAATTGTAAAAATGACCGGTCCCTCTTTAGCTGAACAAATCGACCGCATCAAAAAAAAGCTTGTTAAAGCCAAGTTGATTGATAAGGACTGCAGGGTCTTTGGAGCGGGACGTCACAGATATGAATTAAATCCGCCTGCAAGTATTGCCGAAGTCGAAGCATTGGAGAAAAAATACAAAATTGGATTTCCTGAATGTTACAGGTCTTTTGTACTCCAGGTCGGAAATGGAGGAATATCTCACCTGAATTCCGGTGCGGGCCCTTTCTATGGAATATATCCTCTCGGAACCAATATGGATCAGTTGATTTATCAAGGGGCCGTGACGCATCTCAAGAACGCGTGTTTTCTGCATCCAAATATGACCGATATCTTTTGGGATGATTTTATGGATTCCTTATTTGAAAATAATACCTCCGACGATGAGTTGGATGAGGAGTATACCAAAATTTATGGCGGTATCTTGCCTATCGGTTCGCAAGGGTGCTCCTACATTCATGCACTAGTGCTGAACGGACCTTATGAAGGCAAGGTCATAAACATGGACGTATGCGCACAAATGGCTCCCCGTTTTTCTTATGACAACAATTTTTTGGACTGGTACGAGCGTTGGCTGGATGAAAGTATTTCAGGAAAATTGGCAAAGTCCCCAAGCTGGTTTGGCTATTCAAAAAGAAGCCTGGATTAGTACATTGAACTCGCTTGTATAAAATATTTACAAATCCTTTGGAACTTGAACATGTTTCCGCGTATCGGCCCTCGTCAAAATTTTAAAGTCTTCCGATTTTTCCATAGCGCCGAAAGTCTCCAAAAAATCTTTTGGCAATCCTGTTAATTTCCTTTTTTTCAAATCAATCCAGGCACCCATCATCTCGCAACGCGCAAAGTTTTTGCCATTATGGTCGTAAAAGTTGTGTCTAAACTCAAAAAACATTCCGTCCTTGCTCATCCCAACAAATTCCAATGAAACCCTTACAGGTTTGCCGGGAAAAGCTTCCTTAAAATAATAGACGTGCTCATAGAATACCACCGGACCAATATTGTGTGCGGACATACTTTCTTGGTTAAAACCTATCAGTCCCAAATATGCCATTCGGGTATGGCTCATAAAATTGATGTAAGCGGAATTCGCCAAATGTCGGTTAGCGTCTATATCGCTCCACCTAATCTCAAATTCTTTAAAAAACATAAAAGGTTATTTTGTTATGCATGCATAATAATTGTAAAAATACCATAGTTTTGATAACTGATTCCCATAAAGAAGAAGAATTGTTCCTATTTTTAAACATAGTTTAACACGAAACCCATGAGCCAAAAAGCTGAATTCATCAAAAATCTAGCGCTTCCTGTAATTGCAGCCCCGATGTTTTTAATTTCCGGGCCAAAACTGGTAGTGGAATGTTGTAAAAATGGTATTGTAGGTACCTTTCCTGCCTTAAACCAACGAACAAGCGAGGGTTTTGAGGAATGGCTTATCCAGATCAAATCGGAATTAAAGGCTTTTGAAGAGGAAACGGGCAAAAAAGCCGCTCCTTTTGGTGTAAATCTTGTTGTACATCCAACCAACCCAAGGCTAGAGGCCGATGTAAAACTCTGCATTAAACATAAAGTGCCATTGGTAATCACTTCCCTTGGGGCGGTTAGTCAAGTAGTAGATGCCATTCATAGCTACGGAGGATTGGTGTTCCATGATATTATTAAAAAGCGTCATGCGGAAAAAGCCGCGGAAGCCGGGGTAGATGGTCTTATTCTGGTATCGGCGGGTGCGGGGGGCCATGCAGGCACCATAAACCCGATGAGTTTGGTCGCCGAAGTGAAGAAATTTTTCAACAAGACCATTCTTTTATCTGGCTGTATTAGCACGGGAAGGGATGTTGCCTCAGCATTGCAAATGGGAGCCGACCTTGCCTATATGGGCACTCGCTTTATTAACACAGAAGAAAGTAAAGCTACAGAAGAATACCGAAAAATGATTATTGACTCTGGTGCCAGTGATGTCATATATACCGCGGCCATTTCAGGAGTACCTGCCAACTTTTTGGCAGCCAGTTTAAACGCTGCCGGTATATCAGAGGAAGATTTGAAAAAAGGTAGAAAAATAGATTTTGGCAAGGAACTGGATACCGAGGCCAAAGCATGGAAAACAATTTGGTCGGCCGGACAGGGCGTTACTACAATAGACAATGTACTACCGGTATCCCAATTGGTCGATACACTGAAGGGTGAATTTAAAGCTTCCGTTGAAGAACAAGCCCAGTTATTGAAAACATATCCAAAGGAATAACCAATGCCCCAAGTTGCTTCCGAATATACACCGCCCTTTTTGTTTAGAAATGGCCATTTTGCCACTATTTATTCAGGTATAATCAGATCCGTGAACGGGGTAGTTCAAAAACGAGAACGCATCATACTATCTGATGGGGATTTTTTGGATTTGGACTGGAGCAATTCAAAAACCCCTACCAAAAAATTGGTTGTGCTTTTGCATGGATTGGAAGGAGATGCCCAACGCCCATATATTACAGGTAGTGCCAAAATACTAAATCAAAATGGGTACGACGCCTGTGCGGTAAATTACCGTGGATGCAGCGGTGAGCCCAACACAATGTACCGCTCTTATCATTCTGGGGCCACAGAGGATTTAATCGAGGTTCTGGATCACATTCTAAATACCAGGGATTATCCGGAAATTTATTTGAAAGGGTTTAGTCTTGGGGGAAACCTGTTGCTCAAATATTTGGGCGAAGGCAACAATGTTCCAAAAGAACTAAAAGGTGCCGTAGCCGTATCCGTGCCCTGTAACCTTCAAGATTCCTGTAAGCAACTGCTCAGCCCAAAAAATATTTTGTATGCCATTAAGTTCAAAGGAAATTTATTGGATAAGTTAAGGCAAAAGCAACAAATGTTTCCAGGTAAAATCAGTGATGCGGACATTAAAAAAATCAAGACCCTGAAGGATTTTGATGACATCTACACCAGCAAGGCACACAATTTTAAGGACGCTTTGGACTATTATGAAAAATCCAGTTCATTACAGTTTTTACCCAGTATTAAAGTGCCAAGTTTAATCATTAATGCCAAAGATGATTCCTTTTTGGGACCTGAATGCTATCCCGTAAAAGAAACCGATGAGAATTCCCATCTATTTTTGGAAACCCCTAATTATGGTGGCCACGTAGGCTTCTGGGGCAAAAACAACATCACCTATACCGAAAAAAGGGCTTTGGAGTTTTTCAATTCCATTTAAAAACAGCTATGACAGGCCAGTTGTGAGGTACAAAACAAAAAACCCTCCGATTATTAGTCTCTAATTACCTATCTTAGTGGCTACATTTTCAAAAACAAACTTCAATAGAGTCAGAATGAAAAAAATTGTAATGGTCTTGGCCTTGGGTGCCATGATAGCAAGTTGCGGCGATAAAAAGGAAAAGAAAGATGGTTTTGAAGTAAGCCGTACCAAAACTGAAGATACAAAAGCACAAGCTAAAGAAGAAGTTCCTGTTGATATGGACAACAAAGGTGTTGGGCCAATAACCAGTTTAGAATTTCCAGATGAAATCAACGATGAAATGGTTGCACGTGGAAAAGCAAAGTTTGAAGCTATTTGCGTTGCTTGTCACATGGTCGACCAGCGAATGATTGGTCCTGCATTAAAGGGAGTTTATGACAGAAGAAGCCCAGAATGGGTGATGAACATGATTTTGAACCCCGACGGTATGTTGAAAGAAGACCCAATTGCCAAAGCGCTTTTGAAAGAGTATAATAACGCCATTATGCTCAATCAAAATTTGACCGAGGACGAAGCAAGAGATGTTGCAGAATACTTGAGAACACTCTAACAAACCAACGTTATTATATTTTAGAGCTGCTGTTTTGCAATAAAAACAGCAGCTTTTTTTATCTTAATAGCAAACTTTCACCCATGAAAAATATACTGATCACCCTTTGTTTGCTGTTAACTCCGTTATTGCACGGGCAGGACCTTCAAGGCGCTTGGACCACCATCGAATCCGATGGTAAAGGATACCAAGTAGAACATACCCTTATTTTTACTGGGAGTTATTTTTCAGAAGCCATTTTTGAAAAACCAAGTGGAAAGTTTTTGGGTACAAAAGGAGGAAGCTATTCAGTAAGTGAAGATGATTTGAATCTTACTTATGAATATGATTCACGCAGTCCAGGAAATGTAGGTAAAACAAAAAATGATTCCTTCTCCATTACTGAAAATAATTTAGAATTGGGAAAATTGAGTTGGACCCGAATTGATGACGGAACACCTGGCGACCTGTTCGGTGCTTGGTTAATTACAGGGCGAAAAAGAGATGGTGAAATTGTGAAACGTGATACCTCAGGGCCTCGAAAAACCATGAAAATTTTATCCGGCACCCGATTTCAATGGATTGCCTACAACACGGCTACAAAAGAATTTATGGGAACTGGTGGAGGCACCTATACCACTGTAGACGGCAAGTATACCGAAAACATCGGCTTCTTTTCAAGGGATGACTCTAGAGTAGGAGCCAGTTTAGAGTTTAATTATGAGTTGAAAGATGGTGATTGGCACCACTCCGGTTTCAGCAGCAAAGGAAACCCGATTTACGAAGTCTGGAGCAAAAGAACTCAATAGAGTGCCTATTATTTAGCGATCTAACAACCTAATCGATTGAGGAGTTCATCTATTTTTTTAGTATTTTACTACAGCATTAACCATTAATTTCTGTAAAAATGAAAACCTCAATCATCCTGGTTTTTTCCGTCGTACTGCTGGTGGAATCATGTGGTGAGCCAAAAACGAGCGAGGAAGCGCTGTATGGCCCCACTTGGGAACTCGAGTATATTTCCGGATCTCGTATTGCCTTCGAAGGGCTCTTCCCAAAAAAGAAACCACAAATCACTTTCGATAAAGAATCTGGAAAAGTAATGGGCACCGATAGTTGCAACGGCTACTCCGCAGATTACGAGCTGGCCGAAAACACCATAGTTTTTGGTGATCCCGGCCCTACCACCATGATGTTCTGTGGCGGTAGTGAAAGGCAATTTCTCAATATGATGAAAAAAATAGACGGCTACTCCGTGGAGGATGGAAAGCTCAACCTTTTGGTCGGAGATGTACCCATGATGCGATTTAAAAAAGTAAACCCATGAAGAATTCAATCATATTAAGTTGTGCCGTATTGCTGTTTTTTGGATGCGTTGAAAAAAAGAAGGAAGAAACTTCAGAGCCTGAAGCGACCGAAGCATCAGAAGAAATTAAGACAGACACCCTTATAACCGAGGAAAAAAAGCAGGAAATGGAACCCATTGCCATAAAAATTGATGGGAGTTACTTTAAAGCTACCGGTACCGAACCTTTTTGGGGACTTAAAATATATGATGACAAAGTGGAGCTACAGACCATGGAGGATACCATCACCACTCCTCCCTCAGAGGCCATTAAGGCACAGGATGGTAATATCAGCATGTACCGCATTGAGACGGAGGCCACCCAAATGGATGTAATTATTTCCCATAAGGAATGTACCAATGCCATGTCTGGCGAGGTGTTCCCTTATACTGTAACCGTTTCTTACAAAAGTACAGGCGGAGGTGAAACCACAGTTTACGAAGGCTGTGGATCCTACATTACGGATTATAGGCTGCACGATATTTGGGTCTTGGAAGAAATGAAAGGGGCCCCTATCTCCAAAGAAAATTTTGGTGGAAGGGACGTCCCAAGTATGGAAATTAATATCAACAACAATCGCTTTTCTGGTTTTTCGGGGTGTAACCGTATGACGGGGAGCCTTTTTTACGAGCAGGATGTTCTTCGGTTTACACAAGTTGCATCTACCCGAATGGCATGCCCAAATATGGACAAAGAAACCGAGTTCTTGACTGCACTGCAAGGCAGCACAACATATAAAATTGAAAACAACCGACTGTATCTCTCCAATGGATCGGAAGAGCATTTGTTGGTTTTTAAAAAAATTGATTGATTTTGAAAAAACTATGCTTCTTTTCCGTCATTTTTATTTTGATGACCAATCACCAAATTCAAGCACAAGAAATGGAACTTCCTTATAAAGAAATCCCTGACTATCCTTCCGATTACAGCTCTGGTAATCTAATTTCCAGAATGATCGATGGATTGGGATACCGATATTATTGGGCAACCGAAGGATTAACCGAAAAGGATTTGGCTTACAGACCTTCAGAAAGTGGGCGCTCTACTTTGGAAACTTTGGAACACATTTATTCGATGTCCAACAATATTTTGTTGGCACCGGATGCCAAGCCCTATATACGACCAGAAAATCCAACTCCATATTCTTTCGAAGAATTACGTGCCAAAACACTTGAAAACCTTAAAGCGGCCAGCAGCAAAGTTTTGGGCAAGAGTCCTGAAGAGGTGGAAAGCTTCAAGGTGGTTTTTAAGCAAGGTGACCAAACATCGGAATTTCCCTATTGGAACATGATCAACGGAATGATTTCCGACTGCATCCAGCATACAGGTCAAATTGTATTGATGCGCCGGGCCAGCGGTAATCCACAGAACCCAAAGGTGAATGTATTTTTAGGAAAGACCCGAGAATAAAATCTAGTTATCCACCACAACTTTATAGGTTGGGTCTTCCAATACGTTCACTTCTATAATATCGTCGGCATTGGCCAACAATCTTCTACAGTCACGACTCAAGTGCTTCAGGTGTACTTTTTTGCCCACTTTTCGGTAGCGCTCGGTAATCTTGTTCACGGCCTCAATAGCGGACATATCCACCAATCTACTTTCTGCAAAGTCAATTACCACTTCTTTGGGGTCGTTCAACACATCAAACTTTTCGGCAAATAGTGTGGTGCTCCCAAAGAATAACGGACCATAGATCTCGTAATGTTTTACGCCTTCGTCATCAATGCTCTTTCTGGCCCGGATACGTTTTGCATTGTCCCAAGCAAACACCAAAGCGGAGATAATCACCCCTACCAAAACAGCCAAGGCCAAATTATGAAGGAATACGGTCACCAAGGTAACCAATACCATCACCAGAACATCCGATTTTGGCATCCTACGGAAGGTTTTCAAGCTTGCCCACTCAAAGGTTCCCAACGCTACCATGATCATCAGCCCGGTAAGTGCCGCCATGGGTACTTTTTCAATCAAGTTGGAACCGAACATGATGAAGACCAACAACATGAGAGCAGCTACAATCCCTGAAAGACGTGCACGTGCACCATTAGAGGTATTGATCAAACTCTGCCCGATCATGGCACAACCACCCATCCCGGAGAAAAATCCAGAGAGAATGTTCGCCGTGCCTTGAGCAACAGCTTCTTTATTTCCACGACCACGGGTTTCGGTAATCTCATCCACTATGTTCAGGGTCAACAAACTTTCAATCAAACCAACTCCTGCCATGATTGCGGCAAAAGGGAAAATAATCTGTAAGGTTTCCCAAGTAAAAGGAAGATCGGGAATATGAAAAGGAGGAAATGTTCCTTGAATGGAGGCGATATCCCCAATGGTTCGCGTATCCAATCCAAAGAAAAACACAATTCCGAACACCAAAAGAATAGCGGCCAAGGAGGCGGGAATCGCTTTGGTGAGCTTGGGAAGTCCCCAAATAACCACCATGGTCAACAGTACCAGTCCCAAGAAAATATACAAAGTGCTTCCGCTCAGCCATTCGCCATCCACGGTTTTGAACTGGCTCATCTGTGACATGAATATGATTACGGCCAAACCGTTCACAAATCCAAATATTACAGGATGGGGTACCAAGCGCATCAATTTACCTAGTCGAAGAACCCCGGCCAACAATTGTAAAATTCCAGCTAGGACCACAGTGGCAAAAACATATTCCACTCCATATTGCTGTGCCAAAGTAACGATCACAACCGCAACGGCTCCCGTAGCCCCAGAAATCATTCCAGGTCTACCTCCCAAAATGGAAGTGACCAATCCCATAACAAAGGCGGCGTACAAGCCAGTTAGGGGAGATAGGCCCGCAATAAAGGCAAAGGCAATGGCTTCGGGCACCAAGGCAAGTGCAACGGTTAAGCCCGATAAAATTTCTGTGCGATAGTTTACTTTTTGCGAAAAATCAAAAAGATTGAGATACTTTTTCATGGCTTCTTTCTTGAAGCGCGCAAAAGTAGCATTATTAAATGCAAGACCCTAATCGCACGGAAATTTTTAAGGATTTGATAATCTACCAGTTAGTCAGCCCCAATAACTTTTCTCCAAGTGGACTTAATTTGGCGGTTTCGTATTTGGTCTGCTCCCATTTTCGTGGGTCTCCTGGAAACGCATAGCCTTCTGGAGCGATTCTATTTTTCCAAGAATTAATTCTCCATTCACGCATTTGCTCATTGTCCTCCTCTGCAGGCATCATGGAAATGTACTGTGCGATCCGAACCTTGTCCCCGGATTTATTGGGTCGGATTCCGTGGGGTTGGGTACTGTTAAAAATCAAAAGGTCCCCTGCTTCCAGTTTCACTTTCACGATTTTGTCTTCCAAGCCTGTAATATCGGGCTGAAAATGATCTCGGTCTTCGGGCTGTGTCAGTTTCCACGTATCGTAGTTTCGGTACAACCAAGGTATACATTGAAACCCGCCCATATTTTCATCGGTCTGATCGGCAAGGGCCAGTACACCCTGAACATTTTGAGGTTTGGTCTCGGGATCGTAATCCCAATGAATGAACCCTTTTTTGTTCTCTCCCGGACGTTGCGGCATGTTCAAGTTGGCGCGATCTATCGTTACCCATAACTTTTCCGTTCCCCAAATGTCCACAAATGCTTCGTATACTTTTTGCGTTTGTCTGTTGTTCCATAAATGTTGATTGTTATATACTTCTACCATTCCAGTACCCGTGAGTTCTTTCATTTTCATTTCGGCACGGGGAGGAGCATACCAGGTTTCCGGGTCATTCGGGTCTTTTTCATCAAACTCCCATAAAAAATCGGCGGTTGCCTTGGCTTGCTCCTTTGGAACGGCATTTTTGATTACGATATATCCGTTCTCTATCCAGAATGCCCAATCTTCTTCGGACAGTACGCGCAGTGGCTTGCCATTGGACCTATCGTTGAGTTTTGTTTTACTGCTAGTGGCCGTGGATGGGTTACCAGGTATCGCTTCGTGGGCCTTGTTGGCCATTTCCATTTTTTGTTGCATTCTATTTCTGTTTTTTTAGTTGCATGATTCTATACCCCAAAACTATGGGAGCTGCTCAGTGGTTTCCACCCTACTATTGACCAATATTTGAACTATTTTGATTTTTAATGATTATTTTTATAAATATTTGAGCAATACAATGAAAATTCAACTTGAAAACATACAGCCCAACGACAAAAGTTCTTTCCATTTATTGCACAACCCCAAGTTGAACGATCTCTTTTTTTGGCATTTTCATCCCGAGTTTGAACTGGTCTATATTGAAGCTCCCAATGGTAAGCGCCATGTTGGGAGGCATATCTCCAATTTTAAGGGCAGTGACCTCGTTTTGATCGGTTCCAATATTCCCCATTTGAATTTTGACCATGGCATCAAAACCGAATACCATAAAGAGGTCTTGCACATTAGTGCATCTTTTAAAGAGAAAGTATTTACCGAAATCGATGAACTGGAAGATGTGTACGATCTGTTGGACAAATCACAGCACGGTATAGCGTTTTACGGCGAAACGAAGGAAAACGTGGGGGCTATTATGAAACAATTACAAGGTATGGGCAGGTTTGAACAATTTCTTAAAATTTTACAGTTGCTCAAACTTTTGGCCAATAGCGATGATTACACGCTTTTGCACCAAAGCCCGATTATTAACGACAAGGCCAACAAGCAGCAAGAACGTTTACAAAAAGTGTATTCCTATATAGATGAACACTATTCCAGAAAAATAGCCTTGGAGGATATTGCGGCATCCATAAATCTGGGAAAGGAGGCATTTTGCAGGTACTTTAAAAAGAATACGGGGAGTACATTCACCAATTTCTTGAACCAGTACCGCATTACGCAGGCCAAACGTTTATTGCTGACAGGCAGGAACATTGGCGAAACATGTTACGAATGCGGTTTTGAGAGCTTGTCCTATTTTAATCGGACCTTTAAAAAAATCAGTGGCGAAAATCCTTCAGATTATAAAAACAGAAACCGTTAAAAAAAGAACCGCCCCGAGCTTTGTTGCCCAGGGCGATTCTTAACTAAATAACCAACCAAAAAAACTGTTTGTATGGTCGAACAAAATTGTTCTTCCTTACATATTTCGTTGACGGGTAACGTCCATTACAGGGTTGTTGGTCTTTGAACGTTTTTTACCTGTTCCGTCACCTGATTTCAAATATTGTATGTATCCCCTACCTGTAAATTCATAAACCGTTCCACTGGATACATGGTACAACTCTATGGTACTATCATTGATAACGTACAATTCAAAATAATCATTGCCCAAATAATCATAATCCAGCGTTAAAGTTTTCAGGGTTGCATCGTTGACCACATCGTACACTTCATAATCACCTTCATAATCCCATTGTATATTGGTAAGTGGAATGCCTTGTACATCTACCGAAGACCTGAAATATCCGCCGATATCGTCAAAAAACTGCAAGTAGTTTTCTTCATCAAATTCGTTTAGTGCACCCACTTCACTGGTATAGGTTTTCTCCCAAACCTGGTATTCCTGCAAAAAATAATGGATGTTGTCATAAAACACCATATCGTAGTCAAAGCTGTTCCTTTGGTATCCTTCCAAAATATAGGACGTATCCGAACGGGAATCGTACAGTTCCAGCGTATTGTTGTCCAAAGCGAACACTTCCAGCAACCATAGTCCGTCCGCATCGTGATCTATTTCCACTTGACCACTATAAGTAGCGTAAGCACCTACATCTATACCCAATCCGTTGCCTGTTTTGCCCAGACCGGAAAGGTTGTTGTTGGCATACACGATTCCCCTATCAAACGAAATGGTAAAGGCACGCTGTAAAAAAGGAACTTCACCGTTTCCACGTGTCTCGTTGATATCCACATACCAAAGGTCGTACGATTCCAAAACCAAGGCGGTATTGATCGGTGGTTCTATGATCAAATCATCATCCACAATAACCTCGGTATAGCAAGAACTGGCCAAAAGACCTATGAACAAAATTCCTAAAAGTAGTTTTCTATTTTTCATAATCGAGGTTTTAAAGTTCTCTTTACCTAAACCAAGCACTGTGCCAAATTTTTTAATCCTTTAGAAATCAGCTTATAACAGGCTGATGAATTTATTTTTTAGCTTTACGGACTAATTTGGATGCATGAAAGACAAACCTACGTTTGGAGTTTTTGGAGGAGGAAGTTGGGGAACGGCCATTGTAAAAATGTTGACCGAAAACTTAGATCAGGTCAATTGGTACATGCGCAGCGATTCTGCCATTCGCCATATTAAAAAGGAGTGGCACAATCCCAACTATTTGAGTTCGGTGGAGTTTGATGTGGATCAATTGGTGATGAGCCACGATATTAATGAAGTTGCCGAAGCGTCCGACGTGCTCATTTTTGCCATCCCTTCTGCTTTTTTGGATCGGGAACTGCAGAATTTGACGGTTTCCTTGAAGGATAAAATCATTTTTTCGGCCATTAAGGGAATTGTTCCCGAAAGTGGACGGATCGTGGGGGAACATTTTAATGAGAAATACGAAATCCCTTTTGAGAATATTGGTGTGATCACTGGACCCTGCCATGCCGAAGAGGTAGCATTGGAACGTTTATCGTACCTCACCATTGCCTGTGCCGATGCCGACAAGGCCAAAATGGTGGCCAAACATTTAAAGAGCGACTACATCCGCACCAAAATATCGGATGACATTATCGGGACTGAATACGCGGCCATGTTGAAGAATATCTATGCCATTGCTGCGGGCATTGCCCACGGACTTGGTTATGGCGACAACTTCCAAAGTGTGCTGATGAGCAACGCCATTCGGGAAATGAAGCGTTTTATTGATCGCGTGTATAAAATGAAACGCAACATCAATGCTTCTGCTTATTTGGGTGACCTGTTGGTAACGGGCTATTCCGTTTTTAGTAGAAACCGTATGTTCGGGAACATGATCGGCAAGGGCTACACGGTTAAAAGTGCCATGATGGAGATGAATATGGTTGCCGAAGGCTATTATGCCACCAAAAGCGCCCATGACCTGATGGACAAACTGCAAAAGAAGTCCAAAACGCCCATTATCAACGCAGTGTACCAGATACTTTACAAGAACAAAAACCCGAAAAAGGTATTTGAAAAGCTGACGGAGAAGTTGGATTGATTTTTATTCCCGTTTAACGATAACTACTTTCCAATATAACACTTAAACTTTATAAAAGTTTTAGCTATAACCTCGCGAGGTTATAGCTAAAACCAATGTGGGGTATTATAAAAGATGTTGTTTCCTCAAAATAGTCAGTTGTTCTTGACAAGTTCATGCCTAAATAAATTCTACTTTTCGATGATTGAAACCCTATAGAGATTCTATTGGCAAAGAAGCTAAAATCAGAAATATAAAACCCTTCACCATATTCATCAATTTTTTTGACAGAGAAATCTGTATTGGTGTTTAAGAGTGACATTCCAGCACTAACAAAAATATCTCCTTTGGGAAAGACTTTAAAATAATAAGCAAGGTATAGATGGTAATCAACAATAATTTTGTAATCTGCCGTCCCAACATTAATCCCATTATTACCTTCTGGCCTAGGTGCTATTACCATATCGTACCTGAAACTATTGGAAAACCCAACAGACAAATTTCTGGTAATCCCATATTCCAAACCTAGATTCAAGGCAATTCCAGAATTTTGGGCATCCATATTTGTGAAAGTTGAGTTTTCAGATAGTGAACTTATACTGGAATTATAAATAGGCGTAATTCTATATTCTGTTCCTATAATAAATTGTAAAATATTTTTATCATTGTCTGTAATTTCTTGTGCAGTTATAAAGAAAGGGGCCACTGATAGTATCAATAATTTTGCAAACTTCATAAAAGCTTATTTTAAGTTATATTCAATATCAGTATTGTTACGTGATAAATTTCTTCCATTGATTAGATTATAAGGGTTTTGATCGTGAAAATTTGCAGTTAATTCATCGTATGGTGACTGGTAAGATCTATAACCAACCTTTAAAGTTTCTCCATTCAATGTTCTTTCATAAACATGTGTTGGTGCAGGCCAAGAATCATATTCAAAAATTACATAAACGGCTATTTTTGCAAATGCACCTGTTTGAAGAATGCCCATATCCCTATTTATAAGTCTTTTATCGCCAACTTCACTATTATTACAGTGGACCAAAAAACTCCCGTTCCAATAGCATCCTAACCCAGCATTAAATCCGCAATGAGTGCTATATTCCCCAGGGTGTAATGAGTTGGCGGTCACGGCGACAACTTCAAATTTAACATCAGCTTTTTCGAGCCATGATTCTTTTTTATCTTTTATTTTAACATATTCCAGTTTTACCCAACTACTACTAGTGCTTCCACCACCACCTCCATACGACCCGGAATTATCATCCTCTGGTAAAATATACTTTTGTTCCTCTGGGCTAATGCCTATTACATAAACATCATTTCCCAATGCTTCCGGAATGGGATCAGGACCAAAAATGTCTTCTTCGGACAAATCTCTATACTTAAGTTCCAACTGCCCAGTGTCGTTCAATTTGTATCCTTTTACAATTTCTTTCTCTATCTCTGGGTCATAGCTATTAATCAGGTACAAAGATTCGGTTCCTCTTCCCTCTTTAATTTTCTGTACGTATGGATACCAAGACTCCCCCTCCAAATCAGTAAAAGCTTTTAGGGAAAACTGAATACTATCATTTGTTGCCCTTAGTCCTTTCGCTACCAGATCTTTGCTAAGTAAATCATCAAAATAAAAAGTACCCAGACCCTCAATTTTATTTGACTTCTTAACTGACTTTTCATCAAAATCAGGTATTATCCGAAGTGCTTCTTCCATTAATTTTGTAAGATGATAATCTTTGTAGGATAATTTCTCTTTTAATTCTGCCTTCTCGATAGCTTCCTTTTCAAAAAGTAAGGAAATGGATTGATTTTGTTCTAAAGGCATATTTTGTTCTTCTTCATTTTCACAGGAGACTATCAGTAAAGCCAAAACAAATGTTCCGATTGGAAAAAAGGCATTGCAATCGATTGAGAATTTAATTTTAGAGAATTGCATAAAATAGGTTTTATAAATAGAATTAAGAATTTGTTTCCCTTACCCATTTCAGCGCTGAAAATGGTAAGATTGACTTCAATCTATGTGAAAATTATCTTTCAAAATCTTCTAAATTCATAGATGTTTCTTTTGTATTGATGTATGATGGTTTTGAGTTGACGGATTGGCAATTATGAAGATTACAGTTTATATGAAATCTTAAACATCACAATCCTTGGCATTATGGCGGTGGATTGGTCGCTGATCAAATAATCAGAAAAGGAATTCTGCCTTTTAAACCTCACATCAAAAAGATTATTTACAGAGATTTCAAAACCCCAAGAGCTATCTTCTTGTTGATAGAAGAGTGAGGCATTGGCCACATCAAAAATATTGGTCAAGTTTTGGCCCTCGTTGTTGTATTCGGTTCTTTCATAATCCGCTTTCAAATGAAGATCATTGAAAAACACATAATCCAGATTTGCAAAAATGCTCGAATTGGTAAAGGTGTTTTTATTCGTAGATGTGATATAAACTGAAGGTTTGTGTGTATATCCCAGCTCAATATTGGGCCATTCATCGAAAAACGTCTCTACTTTTCCAGTGGCAGAAATGGAACGTGACAGGTTTTTGGAAACATTGCTGTTCACCAATTGGAAAAACTCGTTATAGCTCCCCCTACTTTCAAAGCTAAGTTTTACCTTGTTTATACGTTTTCCAAAGCCAAAATTAGCGTTTAGGGAGTTTTCGGGATGGTTGAACATGGTATAGGCCACAAATTGATTGATACCATCCAATAATACTGTGGCGTTTTTTGCACTTTGGGTTCGTTCATTAAAGGTCAATCCCAGGTTTAGGTTTAAGCCTCGGAACAAACTAAATTTATAATAGCTCAGGGAATAGGAATGGTTTCTTCCATTTTGTAAATCGGGTACGCCCAACCCTACGGAATTAAAGGATCTCAACATAAAATTGATTCCCAATTGATCAATGGTCGGAAATTGCATGCGTTGCCGGTATCGAAATCGTATTTTTTCGCTGCTGTTGAATTCCGCCTCTGCATCAAAAGTTGGCAACAAAACTTGGGTGCTATTGTTTACCGAAAGCTCTTCTTGATCATTGTCCCATATATAGTTGTGATAAAATAGTCCTGATTTCACGGTAAAAATCCCTGCCAAGAATTTATATTCCAGTCCTAAAAAAGTATCATTGAACCTATAATCAATATCGTTTCCAAAGCCATTTTCCGAAAATTCATTTAGGGTTCCATTGGAAAGTCGTTGTCTTTCGTCGCTAATAAAAGCATCAAACTTTGCATTGGTACCGAAAGTTGTGTAGATATGGTTAAAGTTATTGAGCACCCAATAATCCTTCATCAACAAATCAAATGATGTGGAACGGGTCTCTTTTTGTTGAAAAACTTGATAGAAATTATCTTCTTCCAAAGGAATTAAACCTAACAGAAATACTTGGTCTGTTTCCCAGGCATTGTGCGGATTGTTTTTCTGATGGGCTGCGGAAGCCTCTAAACTAAGCGTCTGTGCCCGAGAAAAACGTTTGCTGTACTCCACATTCTGTTTGAATTCGAGGGCTGAAACATCCTGAAGGGTATTGAAAAAGGTATTCTGATTCTCACTTTGGGTCAAAATACTACCTTGTCCTTTATTTTCAGTGAGTTTGATAAATGAATTTAGTGTTACATTCTCCTCTCTATTGGGTTCGTGTTCCACCGTTGCCTTCCCCATCAAAAAGAAATTATCGAAATCATTGACTTCGGTTCTGTCCTCATTAATCAATCCATCAGAGTTGTTGTAGCTATTCAAGGTGTTAGTTTCCGTTTGTGTACTGCTGCTATTGGCAATCACATAACTATTGATATCCGTTTTGGGCGAGACCGTTTGCCTAAGGTTGAAAGCCCCGAAACGGTTGGTATTGGCCTTGAAATCCGTATTGTTCAAGAATTGTGAGAAATCGTCCCTACTCAACGAAAAGTAACCACCGATATCGTCCATGAGCTTGCCAAATCCTCCATTAAACTCCAAATAATCGGAAAAGGAGAAACTTTTGACCCCAATATTGTTCAGGTCCCCAATAAAATTCACGTTGGTCTTGGGGCTGTAGTAAAACAGATTGGGATGCACCAAATATCGGTCTTTGATGCCTCCACCTGCTTCCATATCGCCAAACGTGAATTTCTTTTTGTCCTCCTTTAGTTTGATATTGAGTGCCAGCTCATCGGAATCCTGTAGTCCTTTGAGATATCCGATTTTATTGTAGTTATCCAACACTTGTACTTGATCCACGGCGTCGGCAGGTATGTTGTTTACGGCGAGTTTGCTATTGCCCGTAAAAAAGGTCTTGTCCTCCACGAGGACCTTGGTCACTTTTTTGCCCTGGGCAGTCACATTGCCTTCTCGGTCCACCTCTATGCCGGGCAGTTTTTTAAGTACTTCACGCAGTTTGCGTTCCTCACCGGTAACAAAGGCATCTGTTTGGTACGTAATGGTATCTTCTTTTACTTCTATTGGAATTTTGTATTCCAAGACCACCTCATCGAGGTCGTTGGTTTTGGGCACCATTGACAGATCTTTGATTTCGTCTTGCAAAGCAGTATACTCAAATGAAAGTTTTTGGTAGCCGAGATAGCTTACCTCAATGGAGTAGGAAACTTCTTTTTCCAAGCGCAGAACATACTCCCCCTTATCGTTGGTAATAGCAAATTGGGTGCTCTCGCCATCATTATTTGGGAATGCCAATATATTGGCATTGGCCATTGGTGTGTTGGAATTATCCAAAATAACTCCACTCAGGACGATATTTTGTGCGAACACACTGTTAATACATAAAAAAATCAGAAATGTAAGCTGCTTCAATCACCCTGGTTTATTATAGCATTCATTCTCTCATCCATTCTCTTATAATACCCCTCATAAGACTCTTTAAACACACATTTAGGTTGAATTATTTTTTCCCTTTTATCGAGTGTTATTTTGGATGCGGTGTAAACCACTGATGAAATTCTTAATTCCAATATTACACCTGGTAGACCATTAAACCCAAGAGGTCCAAAACTGTATGGAATATCAGTGGTAAACCATGCTTCTACATCTAATGTTCTTTTACCTTCTTTACGAAGCGTTGTGGCCTTGTAACAATTAAAATCACCTATTTGCTTTTGGTAGGCTTCTATTTCCCATTGGTTTTCCTGATCATAGGTTAAGCATACGGGCTCACCAGAGCCTTGTTCTGCAACAATCTTTGTGTTGTTTCGCTTATCCATATACCACACTTCCTCTCCATCACATGATACAACTGCTATATTGTATATGTATTGTGGTATATCGTCGCTTACCAATTGCTCTTTCATCTTGAACAGAGCTACATCCTTATTAGCCAATAATTCAAATTGAAAATCATCCATTAACAAGATGGTTTCCTTGACAATATTTTGTGCCTCTTCACTTTCTATTTCCTCTATATCCCTTAATGACTTTATGGTGTACTCCACAACAATATCCGATGTTTCTCCACTTTGGGCAAAAACGGTAAAAAACAAAAGACCTATGAATACTTGAATTGCACTTTTCATCTTTATGTGATTAAAATTCGGAGCCCTAAAATTTAAGGCCCCGAAAATTTTTTGTTACAGTCTTCCTTCTATACAACCCACATAGGCCGCTTTGAACAATTTTGAGTCTCCGTTCGCAATTCCTGCAGCAATACTCACACAAGACTTTTGTTCCTTAATAACAGTGTCTTCGACTCCAGTAGTGATGTTTGCATTAACCCCCGATATAAGGGATAACGTAAAAAGAATTCCAAAAAATAAACTTTTCATTTTCTAAAAATTTAATAGGTTAAGAAATAGTTTCTCTTACCCATTTCAGCGCCAAAAATTGTAAGATTGGTGTTAAGCTATGTAAAAATTATCTTTCAATGCCCTAGAAATTCACGGATGCTTCTTTTGGGTTGATGGATGATGGCATTGAGTTTACGAATTGACAAGTTTTGAGTTTTTTGAAAGGAAAAGGCTTTAAAATACTATCGTTTTTTGCTTTTTCATGAGTTCTCTGAACTTCTACCACCCTTCATCCAACCGCGCTTTAACCTTATCCCCTTCCTTTTTGTATTCTTCCTCGGTCATGGTGTCAATATCCTTTGGCCAATCTATTTTTATATCTTTTTTGGGGTTTAGTTCAATTTTGCCAGCAGTGTAGGTGGCTATGGGCAATTTTAGTTCCAAAATAAGGCCAGGCAGGTTGCCCACATAATCCACTGGACCAAAAGAAACCGGGATTTCCGGAGCATACCAAGCTATTATTTCACGGTTTTTTCCTGCGATTTCTTTTACTAAAACAGCTTTATTACAAATAAACTTTTCAAATTCTTTTTTTTCCTTGGTCAATGTCCAATCTTGTTTTGTTATTTCTGACCTTACATTATACTTCCTCCCTTCATAAGAGGTCTGTAATATTTGTTTGCCTTTGGTTAAATTTGTGAAATAGACTCCTTTAGCTATAAGGTACTTTACAAACTCGTCCAATTCTTTAAAATCGGAAATACTGAGTCCTTTTTGATGTTGGAAAATGCTTTGCTCTTGATTGAAGATGAGCTCCAATTGAATATTCTTAGCCGCATCGGCGGTCATTCTATGCATTTTTTCTAACTGTGGAGAAGCCTCTTTTTCTTTTACATTTTTATTGTAATAATCCTCCATACTTACATTATAAAGAATCTTTCCACTAGTAATTTGGGCGAAGATTTGATTCACTCCAAATAGAACAGCAACAATATATATTAGACTATACTTTTTCATAACGAATTTTTTAAGCAGTATGCCTGAAAATTTCAAGCATACTGCCGTTATATGTTTATTGAAGGCATAATTACATCATTTCACATAGAGCTAATGCCACAGTAAATGCTTTTCCTGCTGCAAATCCATCTCCTGTTTGGTCATAAACATGGTCAGCATAATCAAATGCCATCCCTTCACAATCAGTAGGAATCTTAAGTGTTGCGGCATTCAAACTACTAGAGGATAAACCAATAGCAAAAACAATAGTCATTAAAAAAATCACTCTTTTCATTTTCTGAAATTTATAGGTTAAGAATATGTTTCCCTTACCCATTTCAGCGCCGAAAATGTAAGATTGGTGTCAAGCTATGTAGAATTTATCTTTCAAAATTCCCAAAATCCACAGATGCCCCCTTTTGGATTGACGGATAGTGGTTTTGAATTGACGGATAGAGCAATGTTTTGTTAAGACACCACTTTGTTGATGGAGAATTCGCAATGAAGTCCAAAACGGCCATTATGGATGTAGTGTTCCAAGGTCCGCATTAAAACAACCCATAAAAAGCTTTGGGAAGCCAACGGAGAAGTTGGATTACTCCCGCTCCAGCGAAAAATCGGAATGTTCTTTTAATTGCGCATCCAGTTCTTTGGAAAAGGCCTCCATTTCTTGGTCGGAGTAGTTGTACGCATTTTGGAATTCCTCAAAGATAGGTTCCTTGTATTTTCGAACGCTGTCGATATCAAAATAAAGCCGACCTGTTCGTCTAATAAAAAAATCCAATGGATTCAACGCCATTTCGTTGGCAATGGCGAATTGAGCTTCAGCCCTGATCATGCGCTCTTTGGGCTTTTTACCTTTTATCTTGGCATATAGTTCCAAGATGGTTTCGGCTTGTTTGCCATACGTTGTCACCAGATACCACGCATCGTATTTGGCAAATCCATCAGCCTGGAGTTGTTCCTCTAGTTTGGAAATGTATTTTTTTACGTGCTTGAACTTTTTAAACTCGTTCCCACAAAGTGGAATCTTGTCCGTGGTGCAATGTTCCAGTTTTGTACCATGATCTTCCTCCATTTTTTTGGCGATACGGTTCACGGCTCGCTCGGCCATTTTTCGGTATCCTGTGAGCTTCCCCCCTGCAATACTCACCAATCCCGTATCGGAAGTAAAAATTTCATCCTTTCTGGATAATTCAGAAGCTGATTTCCCCTCTTCGTGAATCAACGGTCGCAATCCTGCCCAAGAGGAAATAATATCGTCCAACTCCAATTCAATGTCCGGGAACATGTTGTTTACAGCCGAAATCAAATAGATGGCATCGGCAAGTTCCGTGGTCACATGGTCCTTATCGGAATTGTAATTGGTATCTGTAGTGCCGATGTAGGTTACCTTTCCGCGTGGAATGGCAAACATCATCCGTCCGTCGGGGATATCAAAATAAACCGATTGTTTCACAGGGAGTTTTTCTTTAGGGAACACCAAATGCACCCCCTTGGTCAAATGCAATCGCTTCCCTTTTTTGGATTGATTGACACTTCGGAGTTCGTCCACCCAAGGGCCTGCGGCATTGATCACATATTTTGATGAAACGCTGTACTCATCTCCAAATACCTCGTCCGTAAATTTTACACCCGCAACTTTTTCATGCTCATACATAAAATCGGTGACCTTGGTATAATTGAATATCTCGGCGCCAAATTGAAGACTGGTTTTTAAATTTTCCAAGGTCAATCGGGCATCGTCGGTTCGGTATTCGGCATAATAGCCAGCTCCGTTCAAAATCTTTTTGGGCAAAAGGGGCTCCAACTTCATGGCCTCTTTTTTCTCCAACATCTGTCGTTTATCATCCCCTGAAACTTGGGCCAAAATATCGTAGACCTTCAAACCTATGGACGTCAACCATTTTCCGTAGGAACCACCCTCGATCAATGGGAGCAGCATCTTTTCCGGAAGCACCAAATGTGGGGCGAGTTTATGTACGATGGCCCTTTCGGAACCTACCTCTTTCACCAACCAAAAGTCGAATTGCTTTAAGTAACGCAGTCCACCGTGAATCAATTTGGTGGATTTACTACTGGTACCCGAGGCAAAATCCCCTTTTTCGAGCAATAGCACCTTCATTCCGCGAGACGAAGCATCCAATGCTATACCAGCTCCCGTGATCCCCCCGCCGATTACTACGAGGTCATAGGTGGTTTTGGCCGCTTTTTGCAGTTTGTTCTTTCTGTCAACGTTGGAAAAAGCAATGTTCTCGCCCATATTTCTATTTATTGAATTCGTATTCGCGCTCCACTTTACAAATCCTGACCTTATACCAGGAGTACCATGTTTTTATACCATTTTTCTGGGCCTGTTTATGATCCATATTGGCTTTCCAGTCCGCAATGGCTTCCAAACTTTCCCAGTAGCTCACCGTTATACCTACTCCATCCCGAGCGCTCTCAATATCCAAAAAGCCAGGTTGTTTTCGGGCCAAAGTTTCCATTTTTTCCGCCATTTGAGCATAACCTTTATCCCCATCGGTTCTTAGACTAGAAAAAATCACTGCGTAGTATGGTTTGGCAAGTTCCATTTAAGTGATGTATTCTTTTTCCAAGAAATAATTGACCAGGGCTTCCTTCATTAAAACGGATTGCTCACCGGCCTTTAACGGGGGCAACTGTTCCTTCATGGTATAATGTGGCCATCCGTCGTCATCAAAAAAATCAAAATCATAGTACCCATAAGGCTCCAACAGCCTACAAATGGCAATATGCATCAGGTTGACCTTCTCGTCCTTTTTAAACTTTCGATGAAAATTACCCAGTTCTTGAACCCCTACCAAATAGACAATCCCGTCCAATTCCAGTGGGTCACCATCAGAAAATTGTGCGGAGAGTTTCTCCACCAAAAAATTCCATCGTTCCTTTAATTGATCGTCTCTTGACATGTGAAATGTTATGTGTACCAAAGGTACAAATCAATATTCTATATTTGTTAAAACCCTTGTATGAGCTTTTTGGATATTATCATCGGTATTCTTTTGGTCTGGGGCCTTTTTAAAGGCTTAAAAAACGGCCTTTTTGTTGAGTTGGCTTCGTTGATTGCCCTGATAGCGGGAATATATGGTGCTATCCATTTTTCATACATCACCGGCGATTACCTTGCCGAGCAGTTTGATTGGAGCGATCAACACCTAAAAATTGCTGCATTTCTGATTACCTTCTTTGCCATCATCATTGTAGTAAACTTGGCCGGAAAATTCCTGACCAAGATTGCCGATTTTGCCATGCTCGGGCTTTTGAACAAAATTGCTGGGGGCATTTTTGGAGTGCTAAAAGTTGCCGTAATCCTGGGTGCGTTCCTCATTTTCTTCGAAAAGCTTTCATCTCCCTTAGGACTCATCAACGAGGAAACCAAAAAAGAATCTGTTTTCTACGAACCTATCAAAGAAATTGGTGCATTGGTTTTCTCTTTTGTTTTTGATGAGGAGAAAAATAACCCTTCCGACCCAATGGAGAGCTCTGAAGAAATTATATAAACGGGGCATTTTTACCGATAAGTGGCATTGGGCATTTCCTAAAAAATGTCGTTCATCTCAGCATACTGTATTTCAACGTAATAATATACCCTAACATGGAGATTTTATCCGAATGGAAAAAGTGTCCATTATTTTAGCAACTGAGAACACTAGGGAACTTAGAACACTCCCGAAAAAACACCCCGAAAAAATGAAAAAATTTTCTGGCACTACGCTGGTCATACTCTTTTTATTGGTAATCAGTAGCTGCAGTAAGTCTTCTACAGAAGAACTTGAACAACTATACACCGAAGCCAATCTGGGAAATGAAAAAGTAACCATAGATCCCGTTCAAATGGAAGAAGATTTGGTTCTTTTGATAAATCAGCACCGAAATTCCCTTGGATTAAGTACCTTGGCCAATAGTGCCCCGGCATACAAATATGCAGAAGCGCATACGGATTACATGATTGCGCACAATATCCTTAGCCATGATAATTTTGACTCACGGGCATCCCAAGTTGCAGAGGAGACCAATGCCATAAGTGTTTCGGAAAATGTAGCCAGATATTATATTTCTGCGGAGAAAACCTTGGAAGCATGGGTGGAAAGTGATTCGCACAGGGAGGCGATGGAAGGGGATTTTACCCACACCACCTTGAGTATCCAGCTGGATAAAGATGGAAGACCTTATTTTACCCAGATATTCATCAAAGTACCATAACAAAACAAGACTATACACTTTAAAAAGACCTGCTACCTGGCAGGTCTTTTTTGTTGATTGCTATGTTGCCTGCAAGGTTTTTTTTACCTTTCGTAAAATCTTTGAACATGGCGATACAGGCACCTTTTAATCTTAACAAATGGATTGAGGAAAACCGGGACACCTTAAAACCTCCTGTTGGAAATAGAAATCTTTACAAAGAATCCGGCGATTACATTGTTATGGTCGTGGCCGGACCCAACGCACGAAAAGACTACCATTACAATGAAACCGAAGAACTTTTTTATCAGCTCGAAGGGAATATTGAAGTTCATATCCAGGAAGATGGTCAAAAAAAGACCATGAAGCTCGGGCCTGGCGATATGTACCTTCATCCTGCCAAAGTGCCTCATTCCCCTGCCCGCCAAGAAGGTTCCATTGGACTAGTGGTGGAGCGAAAACGTATGGATCTTGATGCCGAAGATGGACTACTTTGGTTTTGCGACAACTGTAATCATAAATTGTACGAGGTTTATTTTAAACTTAATGATATTGAGAAAGATTTCTTGGGTCATTTTAAGCACTTTTACGGTTCCGAAGAATTGCGTACCTGCGATAAATGTGGCACGGTGATGCCAGTTGATGAACGTTTTGTGGCCAAAGAAGAATGATACTCCTTGTAGCAAAAACCGTCATTGGAATCGTAGCTTTGCTCCACATCTACTTTTTGTGGTTGGAAATGTTTGCTTGGACAACCAAGGCCAAAAAAGTATTCCGGAAATTCCCTGAAGAATTGTTTGAACCCACAAAAACATTGGCGGCCAACCAAGGATTGTACAATGGCTTTTTGGCTGCCGGACTCATTTGGTCCCTGATCATTCAAGATGCAGCATGGCAAATTTATGTAGGGTTGTTCTTTTTGGCATGCGTGGCAACTGCTGGCATCTATGGAGCTGCAACCGCATCAAAAAAAATATTTGCAGTGCAAGGTCTACCGGCAATCTTGGGAATTGTTCTACTATTGATCCATCAATTCCTATAAACCTTTATCCTCTTGGAGAATATTCGTAATATTGTAAAAATATAACAATACACTACTAAAAAGTTATAAATGTCAAAAATTGCAGTTGATTTTGGAATAGAAAAAGCTCTAAAAGAGCTTGGCTTAAACGAAATAAATAATGGTACTTCTACCGGAAAAGATTGGTTTTCCAATGGAGACGTTATTGCATCCTACTCACCTGTTGATGGTGCACTCATTGGAAAGGTGAAAACTACAACCAAGGAAGATTACGAAAAAGTAATTAGTACCGCTCAAAAAGGTTTTAAAAAATGGAGAACCATGCCTGCTCCCCAACGCGGTGAGGTGGTTCGCCAATTTAACGACGAACTTCGCCGTTTAAAAGAACCATTGGGCAAATTGGTATCCTATGAAATGGGGAAAAGCTACCAAGAAGGCCTGGGTGAAGTACAAGAAATGATTGACATCTGTGACTTTGCAGTTGGCTTATCACGCCAATTGCACGGGCTTACCATGCACAGCGAACGACCTGGCCATAGAATGTACGAGCAATATCATCCCCTTGGTGTTGTGGGTATCATTTCCGCCTTCAACTTTCCAGTGGCGGTTTGGTCTTGGAACACTGCCTTGGCCTGGGTTTGTGGCGATGCTTGTATTTGGAAAGGTTCTGAAAAGACACCGATGACCTCGGTGGCCTGTCAAAACATAGCAGCTAGGGTATTTTCTGAAAATGGAGTGCCGGAAGGTATTTCTTGTTTGATAACGGGAGACTATAAAGTAGGTGAATTCATGACCAAGGATGATCGCGTTCCGTTAATTTCGGCCACTGGATCTATTAGAATGGGTAAAATAGTGGCTCAAGCGGTAGCAGCAAGATTGGGAAAATCCCTTTTGGAGCTTGGCGGTAACAACGCAATAATAGTTACCCCGGATGCCAATATCAAAAACACGGTGATCGGTGCAGTTTTTGGTGCGGTAGGCACTTGTGGTCAGCGTTGCACCTCAACACGTCGATTGATCGTGCATGAGGATGTATACGATAAGGTCAAAAATGCCATTGTGGACGCTTATAAGCAAATACGTATTGGAAACCCTTTGGATGAAAACAACCATGTTGGGCCGCTTATCGATAAAGATGCTGTCAAGAACTACTTGAGTGCACTTGAGAAGGTTGAGGCCGAAGGCGGAAAAGTTTTAGTTGAAGGCGGTGTGCTTGAAGGTGAAGGCTACGAAAGCGGATGCTATGTAAAACCCGCTATTGCCGAAGCCGAAAACCACTTTGACATTGTTCAGCATGAAACATTTGGTCCAGTATTATACCTTTTAAAGTACAAAGGTGACCTACAAAATGCCCTGGACATGCAGAATGGTGTAAAACAAGGGCTTTCCTCTGCCATAATGACCAACAACTTACGTGAAGCAGAGCGTTTCCTTTCCGTTGAAGGTTCCGATTGTGGTATTGCCAACGTGAATATTGGTACTTCTGGAGCTGAGATAGGTGGTGCCTTTGGTGGTGAAAAAGAAACCGGGGGTGGTAGAGAAAGTGGTTCTGATGCTTGGAAGATTTACATGCGCAGACAAACCAACACCATTAATTATACTACAGAGCTTCCGTTGGCACAAGGCATCAAGTTCGACCTTTAAAAAGAAAAAGCCGCCCATTTAGACTAAACGCTAAATGGGCAGTCTTTAAAACCAACTTAACTAACTCAAACTTAACTTAAAACCCCATTCCAATGCCGGAACTTTGTCGGGAGAAACAGGGTTCTTTACCTAATATTTGGCCTAAATTTCAAAATATTTTCCCGAGATATTAAATGGTATCTTACGGGTGGTCAAAAAAAGTGTGTGGTTGGTATCTTTTATTCTATTTTCTGTTTTTGATTTTTCCTACAAATCATCCATATTGTCAAATTGAACCACTTCAAGTCCTTTTAATTTAGAGTTTTAAGATTTTTTTAATATTTTAAAGGTGCAGTTTTTGCTGTTCAAATATTTAAATATGGATTGGGAAAGTTCAACTATATGGTATTGGATTATTTTGGCTTTCACAGGAATCATTGCTGGAATCCTTGGTTACTTTTTTGGAAAGTCCGATACGCCCTCTATTCCGCAAAAATCCGTAGAACTGAATGAACTTGAGGTACAAAACGCCAAGCTGAAGTCTGATTTGGAAATCTGCCAAAAACGGCTTGAGTCTTACACTACAAAAGCAAAAGAGCTTAAACCGCATTCAAACATAAATCTTTCGAAAAGCAGGTCTTTCTCCTTTAATGCCCCAGAGGCCAAAGCAGCGTTTGGAAAAAGCATTAAAGAAAACGATTTAAAACTTGTTGAAGGTATTGGCCCAAAAATCGAAGAGTTGTTCCACAATTTTGGCATCAAAACCTGGAAAGCCTTATCCGAAACCTCCGCAGACAAATGTCAAGAAGTACTCGACTCCGGTGGAAAACGTTACCGCATCCACGACCCGGCTTCTTGGCCCATGCAAGCCAAAATGGCTTACGAAGGACACTGGCAGCAGTTGTTCGAGTGGCAGGAAAAACACCGTGCCGGTAAATATTAAGCAGTAAGATTTGCTCTAGAGCCTACCGTTGGCCTCCACCCACTTAAATGTATATTGGTCTTGCGAAAATTGCATTCGCTCGGAAATACGCTGCAATCGTTCTGGAAGTTTCATTAAATAAACCCTTGCTTTATCGGCCTGGTCAGACAATCCCCTGAGGTTTCCGATGTCCCAATAATCGTTCAATTTTTTCAGAATATCGATATAGTCCTGAGCGGTATACACTCCCAATCGTTGTGCACAATTGGAAAACTGCTCAAAAGCTTCGCCAATGGTACCGCCCGACTCTCGTAAAAAATGTGCTGGCATCACAATTTTTTTCTTCATCATATCTGCAAAGGCCAATACCATGCCGTCGGGGTCTTGCCCCATAATTGTTTTAACGAACTCTCGATAAGCCAAATGGTGTCTCATCTCATCTCCAGCGATTATGGTACACATTTTTGCCAAAAGTGGATTTCCCTTCTTCCTGGCCATTTTACCCACCCTTTTATGCGAAATATTGGTAGCCAACTCCTGAAAAGTGGTATATACAAAGTTCTTATATGGGTCTCTATCGGTGCCTATGTCAAATCCATCAGATATCAAATGCTGTGTGGTAATCTCGATTTCGCGCATATTTACGCGGCCCGACAGGTACAAATACTTGTTCAAGACATCGCCATGACGATTCTCCTCGGCGGTCCAGGCCCGCACCCATTTGCTCCAGCCATTTTCCTTTCCGTTGTGTTGGTCTATGCCCTCCACGTCCATCAACCAAGATTCGTAAGTCGGCAAGGCCTCTTCTGTTATGGTATCGGCCACTAGGGTAACCCAAAAATCATAACCTAGTTCTTTGGCTTCGCCGCGGATTTTTTCTACTTCATCAAAAAAATGATCGCTTTGTGAATCCGGCAAAAAATCGGTGGGTTGCCATATTTTTTCTGTTGGTATAAGAAATTCATCAATGAACCCTTCTACCTTGGGTTCAATTGCCTGCATTACTTCCAATCGTACATTCTTGATCGACATATTCGGGGTTTTATTTATAGTTCTTATAAGTTAATGATTTTACCGCTAATTTCTTCCTCTTTCTCCAGGATAAAATGTATGTACGGGATCACTTTGCCAATATTCCTTGGTTTCGACATCCAACATAGTCAATCCTCCCTTAAAAGCAGCTCCTGTATCCACATTCCAAACATTTGCCTTTTTCTGTGGATGTACAAACTCATTTTTGGATAACGGAGTGTGACCTATAAAAACTTCCTTGTAGTGGGTCAATCTTTTTGGAAACTTTGGGTCTGTAGGAGTCAGGTCGGGATCAAGTGCGGTGACCAACTCCCATAAGGTCCGATCCCAGTAAAAGGATTGCTCAAAATATTCATATTCGATACCCTTTAAATTGGTATAACCAGCATGTAGGTACAATCGGTTGTCATTGGTAAGGTGATAGTTTTTTAAATTTTTATAAAACTTAAGATGTATGTCCCATTTGTCCCTGTCCGCATTTAAATAGGATTCCCTTGTCGCCATTCCCCCGTGCGCCAACCATTGTGGATTTTCCTTTTGATCCTCGAGCCAAGCCCTGCAAAGCTCATCGTGATTTCCCCGAATGAACGTACAGGTATACTCACTTTGCAATTGAATTAAAAAATCGATGGTTTCCACCGCTGTACTCCAAGCATCCACATAATCTCCCAAAAAAACAATATGGTCGTTCGGAGTAACCTTCGCCTTCGTCATTAATTGTTCCAACGCCCGTACCCCAGAATGAATGTCGCCCACAACAAGTGTTCGCATAGAAAAGTTTTTCACGAAATTACACACAAATGGTTGGCCTGTGAAAAATCCTAGCGGCTTTATCACGTATTTAACCTAGAATTCAAATAAAACTAACTGATTTTTGGACATGGTATCAATTTCTATGTACCTTAGAATACTATGAAAAAAGTTTACTGTATTGGTGAATTACTGATAGATTTTGTTGCTGAACGACAAGGAAGCGACCTTTCCAAAGCCAATGTGTTTACCAAGAAAGCAGGCGGTGCTCCCGCCAATGTAGCCTGCGCCATTTCCAAATTGGGCGGAAACGGTGTTTTTATCGGATGTGTTGGCGAGGACCCCTTTGGTAAATTCCTTTTGGAAACCCTGAAGAAGGAAGGGGTCGATATTTCACTGGCACAACTATCGAAAACCTTTACTACGCTTGCCTTTGTTTCACTCTCGGAAGATGGAGAACGTGATTTTGTTTTTAGTAGAGGGGCCGATAGGGAACTCAAATACAATCCCGATCTTCGGAAAAATCTTCCTGGGAACATCCTTCATCTTGGCGCAGCCACCGCTCTTTTGGGCGGACCTCTGGAGAAAACGTACACCAAATATCTTTTTGATGGACTTACCAAGGAGATGTTTATCAGTTTCGATCCCAATTTTAGAATTGACCTTTGGAAAGAGGATGAGGAAACCTTTATTAAGAAATGTATGCCGTTTGTGGAGAAATCACACCTATGCAAGTTTAGCTTGGAGGAGGCACAGCTTATCTCTGGAAAAGAAGATTTACATGAGGCTTGTGACGTATTGCACAAGGCAGGGACTAAAATTATTACGGTAACATTGGGCAAGGACGGGACTTTATTGAGTATGAACGGTACCAAAAAAGTGATTCCAAGCGTGAAGGTTGCCCCTGTTGACACTACAGGAGCGGGTGATTCTTTTATTGGGTGCTTGTTGTACCAAATTTCGGACCTCGGCAATTTTGAACCAGTTTTCGAGGATTTTTCACTCGTTGAAAAAATGGTCGCCATGGCCAACAAAGCAGGGGCCATAACCACCACAAATTATGGGGCAATTGTGGCTCTGCCTACAAAAGAAGATCTGGAAAAATAAATGAACCAAGCTAAATTACATAGACTGCTCAGCCAAAAAGACAAGAACGATCAAGAGCTATTTGATCAACGATTGGCCGCCAACCTCACCCTCATTCAAAAACAATTCTTTTCCCTATACCCAGAAGAGCATCACGAAAAAGATTTCCAAAAATTATTGAATTTACTTCCCACTTTGTTTTTGGAGAGACCCGAAATATTGCGGAACCAAGATTTAAATAGATTGCAATCCGGCAATTGGTACCAATCCGAAAAGCTGGTGGGCATGCAGCTTTATGTGGAGCATTTCAACAAAGACCTAGAGGGTCTGCAAGAAAAAATTCCCTATTTCAAAAAACTTGGAATCAACTTTTTGCACCTGATGCCCATTACCCCCAGGCCCAAGGGAGAAAGCGATGGCGGATATGCAGTAAACAACTACTTGGAGGTGGACAAGAAATATGGCTCCAAGGAAGATTTGCTCGAATTGACCAAAGCATTCCGTAAAAACGGCATCTATTTGATGCTCGATTTTGTGGTCAACCACACCTCCAATGAATTTTCTTGGGCAAAAAAAGCCAAGAAAGGAGATAAAAAATACCAGCGGTACTATTACATCTACGAGGATTTTACCATCCCTGCCGAATTTGAAAAAACCTTGCCCGAGGTATTTCCCGAAAGTTCGCCAGGAAATTTTACCTATATCCCCGAAATGGAAAAATGGGTAATGACGGTATTCAATAGCTATCAATGGGACCTTAACTATACCAATCCCCAAGTATTTTTGGAAATGCTCACCAATTTGGTAAAGCTAACGGACATGGGCGTGGATGTGGTCCGTTTTGATGCACTTGCCTTTCTTTGGAAAAAAATAGGGACCATCTCCCAAAACCTACCCGAAGCGCACAATCTTATCTCCCTGTTCCGAATGTGCCTGCAAGTAGTGGCCCCGGGCTCCATTCTTTTGGCAGAAGCCATTGTGGCCCCAACGGACATCATAAAATATTTTGGTGAAGAAGAAAGGCAAGGCAATGAATGTGAGATTGCCTATAACGCATCTTTAATGGCGCTATTATGGAATTCCATCGCCACAAAAAAAACGCAATTGCTCTATAAGAGCTTGATGCATATACCTTCCAAACCCAAGGATTGTACTTGGATCAATTATATCCGTTGCCACGACGATATTGGACTGGGATACGAAAACCACCTCATACAAGAATTGGGGTGGAACCCCGAAATGCACCGAAAGTTTTTGTTGGACTACTTTTGTCAACGATTGGATTGGTCACCTGCCACCGGCATGCTTTTTATGTACAATCCAAAAACAGGTGATGGACGCATCACGGGAAGCGCAGCCTCTTTGTTGGGACTTGAAAAGGCCATCAAAAACAAAGATGAGGACTTATTGCAAGAGTCGGTGCGAAAAATTATTATGCTGCACGGCATCACCTTGGCCTTCGGAGGTATTCCGTTGATCTATGCAGGGGACGAAATAGGAACACTAAACGACTATTCCTTTCAAAACGATCCTGTAAAAAAAGGGGATAACCGATGGGTAAACCGCCCGATACAGGATTGGGAAACCATTTCAAATTTGGACAACAAGGACCTACCCCAATCCAACATATTCGATGCACTTCAAAAACTCATCAAAATAAGAAAGGAAAACACGGTTTTCGCGGACCGCAACAATCTTCAGCTGTGCCACACAGGGAATGATCATATTTTTTCTTTTGAAAGAACCCAAGGTCAAAAAGGGTTGTTGGTCATCTGCAATTTTGATGAGAATGCCCAGGTCATCGATAGTAGCTGGATCAAAAAACTGGGGTATTTCAGTAATGGAGAGCCTTTGGATTTGGTATCCGGTGAAAAAGTGGGTCTGAACAGCGCACTTTTGGAAATAATGCCCTATCAGATGCTCTGGCTGGTGAAACCCTAGGCATACCTGACCTTTCTCAATATCCGTTGCGACTCCTTCAACGATTGGTACACGTGGGAATCGTAGGTCTTGAGCAATGCCCTGGAATTGTCCATTTTATCCTTGGCCTCTTCAAAACCATTTAAATAGCAAATAAGATAGGTGGCAGGCAAATGGGTAATATCCGTATGCTCTGCATCGGTCAATGGAATATGTTTTTCCAGTTTTTTGAGCAATGCATTATTGGTATTGTACACATGATACAACGTTTTTTTATCAAACTGGGGTGGTTCAAATATTAGTTTACTGTTGATGGTGTACTTCCCATTGTCCGAAAATGTGATCGTCATCTCTTCCAAGGGGTAATATTTTTGCTGAGACCCCAATCCCAATTGCACATATTCCAACGTTTTAAAGGAATCATCATCATAATCAATGGTAATTTCATCCAAAGCGGAATAGAACAATTTGACTTGTTCGTTGATCAGTTCAATATCCACCCTGGAATAATAGACCTTCCCTTTGACCTTCTTTTTATTGCCCGCCCAACAGACCACAAATTGTTCTTTGAAAACTTTGTAATCACTTGTTAGATCAGGGTGTCTGGTATTGAAGAAATTGATGACGGCATCCAGCGTATATTCGATATTGTTCCGAGCGTGCTGCTCAATGGTGGCCACCTTTTCGGAATTGATATCCTTCAGTTCAATATCAAAAGCCTTTGGTAGGCTAATGCTCCCTTCGCGAAAGAAAACGGCACCTCCGTAGTACTTCCAAATATTTTTACGCAGGGCACAGACCTTCCCATTGGACCTGATGGTGACCAATCCGACCACCTTGCCTTCGGGCAAATGGGGAAAGGGAATGTTTTCATAGGAAATCAAAGGAGGATTGTCCAAATAGGCATTGACAAGGTTCTGGATCTTACTGTCATCAAAAAAATCGACACCAACAATCGTATTGTCCTCATCCTCTACCCCGATTACGATAAAAGAATTATTTTTTGGGTTGCTATTGGCCAAGGCACAGACATGCTTTAAAAATTTGGCCTTGCCTTCCTTTTCCCCAATGGATATAAAACGCTTTTTGTCGTAAAAACTATTCTCGTCGTTGTGGGCTAAAAGATTTTTTACGAGTAGGCGTTTATTGATCATAGTTCCTTGTTCACAATTGTACTGCTGGCCTGTGCAGTGGGCATTACCACAAGGTCGGCAATATTCACATGGTAGGGTCGGGTAACCACGAACAGGATAATGTCCGCGATATCCTCTGGTTTTAAAGGTTGAAAACCCTTGTACACATTTGATGCCCTTTCCGAGTCTCCTTTGAATCGAACATCGCTGAATTCGGTTTCTACCAAGCCTGGGTTTACAGCCCCAACACGAATACCATAGGCATTTAAATCGATTCGCATACCTTGGTTTATGGCGTCTACAGCATGCTTACTTGCACAATATACATTTCCGTTGGGATAAACTTCTTTACCTGCCGTGGAACCAATATTGATGATATGCCCTGATTTGCGTTCCACCATTTTAGGGATGATGGCCTTGGACATATAGAGCAACCCTTTTACATTGATGTCCAACATGGCATCCCAATCATCTGGATTGCCCTTGTCTATGGGGTCCAGACCGTGGGCATTCCCCGCATTGTTGACCAAAATGTCTATCTCTGAAAATTCCTTGGGTAAACTTTCAATGGCAGAGAATACATCCTCCCTATTTCTCACATCAAAGTTAAGCGTGAAAATGGACGTATCCCTTCCCAACTCATTTTTGAGTTGTTCCAAGCGCTCTTGCCTTCGTCCACAAAGGATTAAATTGATTCCTTGCTTTGCAAAAAGTTCAGCGGTTGCTTTTCCTATTCCGCTCGTTGCTCCTGTTATTAATGCTGTTTTTTTTGACATTCTAAATATATTCTACGGAACATCGTGACCTTGGCCCGCTACCAAAAGGGTGAACCAATCCTGAAGTTCCAATTCCAATTTTATGGCCTCGGCGGCCAACTTTATTCTTTTCTTGTTTGTCGTCCCTATAACCGGGTGAACATGGGCAGGGTGTTTTAAAATCCAGGCTAAAAGGAGCTGGCTTTCGTCTGCATCGTACTTGTCCAATAAAGGGACCATTGCTTCTTTAATCCGTTCAACCTGATCTTCGGTCTCTCTGAAAAAACTTCCCAAAGGGCTCCAGGCCATTGCCATTCTTTTGTTGGCTATGCAATCATCAAAAGCCCCATCGTACATAGGGTCGCGGTGCGTTAAGGAAAATTCGACCTGGTTTCCTTCCACAGGTATCGCTTTTTCCAACATAGCTACTTGAGACGGCGTAAAATTGGACACCCCAAATTGTTTGATCTTTCCGCTTTGCAATAAATGTTGGGCAGCTTCAGCCATCTCTTCGGGTTGCATTAACGGACTTGGTCTGTGCATCAAAAAAAAGTCCAAGTAATCCGTATTCAATTTTTTCAGCGACTCTTCCGCCGACCAGATAATGTAATCTTTATCGTATTGATAATGATTGATTTTGTTGTTCCTACCACGGGTCAATTGAATACCACATTTGGTGATCAACTGGATGTCCTCTCTTTTGATTCCGCTATCCCTGAAGGCAGTTCCAAAATCTCTTTCTGTGGAATAGCTGCCATAAATGTCAGCGTGGTCAAAAGTGGTAAGTCCACAATCAATGCTATGGTGCATCAATCCGATCATTTCATTTTTGGAAAGTTTTTTACCCCAACTTCCCCATGTCATTGCTCCCGATATAATGCGGGAAAATTTGGTTGTCTGTTCCATATGCGCTTAAAGTATAAAATTAAACCCTTAAATCCTTCATAAAACTAGGGGTTTAGCGTTTTTTTTAACCATTAATTAACAGGCAGGTTTTAAATAAATTTTCATTTTGCACACCTTAGTAAAAACCCCGACATTAATACCAAACAATAAAAGTTTAAAATGGAAGAAAACACTACTATTGATATTAGTGCAGTGAATGAAAAAATTGCCCAGGAAAGCGCTTTTATTGACCTTTTAACGGTGGAAATGAACAAAGCAATCGTAGGACAGACCCATATGGTTGAACGTTTGCTTATCGGTCTGCTCGGAAAAGGTCACATTCTACTTGAAGGTGTTCCCGGGCTTGCAAAAACTTTGGCCATCAACACATTGGCGAAAGCGGTTAAAGGAAGTTTTAGCAGAATACAGTTTACACCCGATCTATTGCCCGCTGACGTTATCGGTACACTGATCTACAATATCAAAGAGAACGATTTCTCCATTAAAAAGGGACCAATCTTCGCCAATTTTGTCTTGGCGGATGAGATAAACAGGGCTCCCGCAAAAGTACAATCGGCTCTTCTGGAGGCCATGCAGGAAAAGCAGGTGACCATTGGCGACGAAACATTTATTTTGGACAAACCTTTTTTGGTAATGGCCACACAAAACCCGGTGGAGCAAGAAGGTACTTACCCGCTTCCGGAAGCTCAGGTGGACCGATTTATGCTTAAAACGGTAATCGATTATCCAAAGCTCAACGAGGAGCAGCTCATAATCCGTCAGAACTTAAAAGGTGATACGGAACCCATTAAGCCCGTGGTTTCCCTGGAGCAAATTTTGAGAGCCCAGGAAACGGTTCGTGAGGTTTATATGGACGAAAAAATCGAAAAATATATACTTGACCTCATCTTCGCTACGCGATACCCGGAAAAATACAACTTGGAAAGCTTGAAGCCACTCATCAGTTTTGGTGCTTCTCCAAGAGGTAGTATCAACTTGGCCAATGCATCCAAGTGCTATGCGTTCATCAAACGAAGAGGTTATGTGGTTCCCGAAGACGTAAGGGCGGTAGTCCACGATGTGCTACGTCACAGAATTGGGATCACTTACGAGGCCGAGGCAGAAAATATTACTTCCGAAGAAATCATCAACAAGATTGTAAACGAGGTAGAGGTGCCTTAGCGGTTCAATGTTTATCGGAATAAGTAGCAATACTTTAACCAACCCGAAAACCAATTTTTTTTGAACCAAATGGATACAAAGGAACTACTAAAAAAAGTACGTAAAATTGAAATCAAGACCCGACGGCTCTCCGACCATATTTTTGGTGGGGAATACCACTCTACGTTCAAGGGTCGGGGGATGACCTTCAGTGAGGTTCGCCAGTATCAGTTTGGTGATGACGTACGAAGTATTGACTGGAACGTGACCGCACGCTACAACGAACCCTATGTAAAGGTCTTTGAAGAAGAGCGCGAACTAACTATGATGTTGATGGTGGATGTAAGTGGTTCTGAGCTTTTTGGTACTTCCAACCAATTCAAAAAAGAAATTATCACCGAAATCTCCGCTACGCTGGCCTTTTCCGCGCTTCAGAACAACGATAAAGTCGGGGTGATTCTGTTTTCCGATGAGGTGGAGCTTTTTATCCCGCCTAAAAAAGGAAAAAGCCACGTACTCAGGATTATTAGGGAATTGTTGGAGTTTCACCCAAAAAGTAGCGAAACCAACCTTGCAGAAGCCTTAAAGTTCCTGACCAATGTGATGAAGAAGAAAGCCATTGTTTTTGTGCTTTCGGATTTTATCGCCGACGACTACGACAATACGCTTCGCATTGTGGGCAACAAACATGATGTGACCGGAATACGGGTATATGATAAGCGTGAGGAAACCATACCGAATTTGGGAATGGTGCAAATGCAGGATGCCGAAACAGGCGAGATCCAATTGGTGAACACCCAATCCAAACAGGTGCGGTTGGCCTATGGCGAACACTACCAAGAGAAGGTAGCATATTTTACAAATTCCTTTAATAAGTCAGGATGCGGTGTAATCAATTGCAGGGCGGACGAAAGTTATGTTAAAAAGCTATTGGGATATTTTAAACGAAGGGGATAATGCGAATGTACGGTCAATATAAAACCATAAACATAAAAAAGGTCCGAACCATTTTGGGCGTTTTATTGTTGCTGATGCTTTTGCCTATGGTCGGTTATTCCCAGACCGAGCCCAAGGTCGATGCCGAAGTGGATACCCTGGCCATTAAAATAGGGGAACAGATCAAGTACAAGATCACGGTTGAGGCAGATTCGACCGATGTTGTTTTCTTTCCCGAAGGACAAACCTTTTCCCCACTGGAAACCGTAGAGGCCATTATGGCCGATACCCTAAAAAATGATGATAAGGTCATCCTTCAAAAAATATATTCGCTGACACAGTTTGATAGCGGCTCATATACCATTCCACCACAGCGAATAGCCATTAACGAGCAACCCTTTTTCACAGATTCATTCCAAGTGAAGGTTGCCGATGTGGCCGTGGACACCACCAAACAGAAAATGTACGACATCAAACCTCTTATCGAGGTGGAGCGAAGCACTGCCGATATGTGGCTTACCGCACTTTGGATTCTTTTAGGGCTGATTGTGGTGGGAGGATTGGTCTATTGGTTCTTTTTGCGCAAAAAACCATTGACCGAGGAAGAAAAGGTGGCATTGCTACCACCCTACGACCGAGCTTTGATGGAACTGAAAAAACTGGAAAACTCCAAATACCTCATCCAAGACGAGTATAAACAGTATTATTCGGAGCTCACGAACATTGTCCGTTCATATTTAGAAGAAGATGTGCATGTTTCGGCAATGGAGAGCACTACTTCCGAACTCATCACCAAACTTGAAATGTTGCGGGATGCTGGAGAACTTAAATTGGAGGAAGACACCATTCAGCAATTTCAAAAAATATTACAAACGGCCGATTTGGTGAAGTTTGCAAAAAATAAGCCAGCAACGACCGTTGCAGAACAAGATAGAAAACTGGTCGAAGAAATCGTGACCAAAACCCACGAGGGACTCCCTGAGCCTACAGAAGAGGATTTGTTGTTGGATGAGGAATATCTGGAAGAACTCGCGAGAAAAAAACAACGCAAAAGGATCTACTGGGCCGCGGCCATTTTCGCAGGAATCATTGTTTTGGGCGGTATTGGATCCACCGTTTATTTTGGAACCAAAAAAGTTCGTGATACGATTTTTGGTTATCCCACCAAGGATTTGTTGGAAAGTGAGTGGGTGGCCAGTTCTTACGGTTTTCCACCTATACAATTGGAAACGCCGGAAGTTTTGGTACGCCAAGAACTGGAACTGCCCAAAGAAACCGAAGAACTGATCAAAGAACTTCAGGCATTTTCTTATGGTAGTTATGTCGGCATTTTTTCTGTCAGCACCAGTTCCATCACATTTAAAGAACAGAAAGAGGACCCCCAATTTGATGCTGTAATCGGCTCTACATTGGCCAATTTTGAACAGTTGGGGCTTACCAATATCATAACCAAACAAGAAGAGTTTGTTACCCAATCGGGTGTTAAGGGATTAAAGACCTATGGCACGGGTACATTGGAACGACCCAATGGAGACTCGAAAAGAGCCAAATACAACATTCTCACTTTTGGCGGCAAAGGTTTTATTCAACAGGTGGTAATCACTTGGGAAGAGGACGATGAATATGCAGAACAGATCGTGGACCGAATTTTGAACAGTTTAGACGTAAAAACACAAGCATAAATGTTTGAGAATATAGAATTTGCAAATCCTGAATTTTTCTGGCTGCTCTTGTTGCTTCCATTGGCTTTGCTGTGGTATTTTTTCAAACGAAAAAATGAAATGGCTTCCCTGCGCATCTCGAGCATCAAGGGATTTACCGTTAAAAGTTGGGCGTCAAAATTAAAACCTGTCCTATTCGGAATACGGTTATTGGCCTTGGCTGCGATCATTACTGCATTGGCCAGACCCCAAACAGAAGACATTTCGACCAGGACCAAAACCACGAAGGGTATAGACATCGTAATGGCCATCGATGTATCATCCAGTATGTTGGCCCGTGACCTAAAACCAAATCGATTATCGGCCTTAAAAGAAGTGGCCGCTAACTTTATCGAAGAACGGCCTAACGACCGTATCGGTTTGGTAAGCTATGCAGCCGAAAGTTATACCAAAACACCGATTACCAGTGACAAGGCCATTGTATTAAAGGCGTTGGAAGAAATCACCTATGGTGTATTGGAAGATGGTACGGCCATAGGAATGGGACTGGCCACATCGGTAAACCGCTTAAAAGAAAGCAAAGCGGTAAGTAAAGTTATCATTCTTTTAACGGACGGTGTCAATAATTCTGGCTTTATTGAGCCTAGAACCGCTGCTGACTTAGCAGTGGAATTTGGAATAAAGACATACACTATTGGTCTGGGTACCAACGGAAATGCCCTGTCTCCCATCGGCTATCGTAGGGACGGCTCCTATAGATACGGTATGCGACAAGTGGAGATTGATGAAGAATTGCTGGAAGAGATTGCGGAAGTAACAGGAGGAAAATACTTCCGTGCCACCAACAACGAATCTTTGGAAGAGATTTATGACGAGATCAACAAGTTGGAAAAAACAGAAATAGAAGAATTCAAATATTACAAGTACGAGGAAAAATTCAGGCCGTTGATTTTCTTGGCAGGAATTTTATTGCTGTTGGAATGGGTATTGCGAAATTCCATCTTTAAAAGTTTTATTTAGAAGATGATTCAGTTTGACGAAAAATTATATTTCTACCTCTTGGCCATAATTCCGATTATGGTCCTAGTGTTCTTTTTTCTTCAGATCTGGAAGAAAAAAGCACAAAAGCGTTTTGCCGATTCCAGTCTGTTAAAACGTTTGGCTCCCAATAGATCGAGCTTTAAATCCACGGTAAAATTGGTGTTTTTATTGGGAGGGCTTGCGTTTTTGGTGTTGGGATTGGTAAATCCAAAAATCGGGACCAAGCTGGAAACCGTGAAACGCGAAGGTGTGGATATTGTATTTGCCATCGACGTTTCCAAGAGTATGCTGGCCGAGGATATAGCACCCAATCGCCTGGAAAAATCAAAACGTATTGTTTCGGAAATCATAAACCAATTGGCCAGTGACCGAATCGGGATAATTGCCTACGCAGGTCAAGCATATCCGCAATTGCCCATCACCACGGACTACGGTGCGGCAAAAATGTTCTTGCAGAGCATGAACACCGATATGCTCTCATCACAAGGAACCGCCATTAACGCAGCCATAGATCTGGCAAGCACCTATTATGATGATTCCCAGCAGACAAACAGGGTGCTTTTTATTGTTTCCGATGGAGAAGACCATTCCGAGAGCTCTACCGTCAACGCGGTTGAAAAAGCTACGCAAAACGGTATCCGTATTTACACTATAGGTGTCGGTAAGGCAAAAGGAGCGCCGATTCCCATCAAACGAAATGGAGTTGTGGAAAGCTTAAAAAAGGACAATCAAGGAGAAGTGGTCATTACCAAACTCAACGAAAACGTATTAACGGAGATTGCCGACAGGGGCAATGGTGAATATATTGATGGTTCCAACACGGAAAATGCGGTGGAATACATCAAAGAGGAACTGAACCGAATGGACAAAACGGAATTTGAAGCCAAACAATTTGCCGAGTACAAGGACCAGTTTCAATGGTTCCTCGCCGCTGGCTTTTTATTTTTATTTTTGGACATCTTCGTTTTGGATAGAAAAACACAATGGTTGAAAAAGCTGAATCTTTTTAATGAGCACGATGATGAATAAGATAAAGTTGATGTTTGGACTATTGCTATGTTTTGGCGCAGTCCAAGCGCAGGATGACATTACCGAAAAGGCGATCCAAGAAGCGGAGAAAGCCTTACAAGCCTCAACGGACCTAACGTATGAGGCCAATGAGCAACTGACCTCCAACGATTTTATTACGGCAGAGGCGGATTATAGAAAAGCCATATCCAAAAGCAATAAAAATGCAGTTGCAAGATTTAATCTAGGCAACGCCTATTACAACAGGGAAAGTTTCGGCGAAGCTTTTGGTAGATATAAAGAAGCGGGCGATACCGCAGAAGACAAGGGAGAAAAACACAAAGCCTTTCATAATATGGGCAATGTGTTCATGAAAAACAAAGAGTACAAAAAAGCTGTGGAAGCATACAAACAAGCGTTGCGCAGCAATCCCAACGACGACGAGACACGTTACAATCTTGCCTTGGCCAAAAAAATGCTCGAAAAACAACAGGACGAGCAAAAGAACGACCAAAACAAAGACAACGAAGACAAAAAGGACCAAGAAAACGAGGACAAGGATAAAAACCAAGATCAGAACAACGAGGGCGGGGACAACGAAAAGAAAGACGAAGGAGAACAAAAAGAGGACGAAAATAAAGATAAGGGTGACCAGGGCGATAATGGTGAGGACAAGCCAGAGGAAAACCAAAAAGGAGATGGCGACAAGAAGAAAGAGCAGGAAAAAAAGCCCAATGAAGGTGACCAACCTGAAGATAAAAAACAGCAACCCAGACCCAACCAACTTTCCGAACAGCAGATTCAGAATTTGCTAGAGGCCATGCAGAACGAGGAGAAAAAAGTGCAAGAAAAAATGGAGGCCCGCAAAGTTCGCGGCAAGAAAGTTAAAAACGAGAAGGACTGGTAATGAAACTGTTGAAAGGCAACATATTGCTTTTTTTGGGAATGTTCCTTCTATCGGGACTGTATTCCCATGCCCAAGACGAAACCGAAGGGGTCGAGTTTGTAATGAACCTGAGCAAAGAGGAGTTGGGAATCAACGAACGTCTTCGGGTAGATTTTACCATGAACAAGGATGGTGACAATTTTAAACCCCCACAATTTGAAGGGTTCAATGTAGTGATGGGGCCATCACAATCCATTAGTTCATCTTGGGTAAACGGCAAACGCAGTTTTTCCAAAACCTATTCTTACGTTTTAAAGCCAACCGCAAGAGGAAGTTTCACCATTAATCAAGCTACCATCGAAATTGATGGACAGACCTACAAGACTACACCTCAAAAAGTAGAAGTCACTGCTGCAGTTGACAAACCCAATGCACAGAAAACAGTAGATGATGTAGCAGATGAAAGCCTTCATTTGGTAGCAGAGGTTTCCAAAGGAAGTCCGTACCTCAATGAAGCTGTAACGGTTATTTATAAACTTTACGTTAGTCCAAACATAAGTGTGACGAATTACCGTCCGTTGGACAATCCTACCTACAATAATTTTTGGAGCCAGGATATTCCAGTGACAAAACATACGGCACAAAACGGTACATTCGAAGGAAAACCCTACCGCTATGTAGTTTTGAAACGGGTAGTACTCTATCCCCAAAAACCTGGTCAGTTGGACATTGAGCCACTTTCCTTGGAAATATTTGTGGATGTTCCCACCAATCGTCGGGACTTTTTCGGTGGTCGAATTTATACCCAGACCAGTAAAACCGTTTCCGCAGGCAAAAGGACCATCAATGTAAAACCATTACCCGAAGCAGGAAAACCTGCGAATTTTAGCGGCGCCGTGGGGGATTTTGATTTTGCCGTGACCACAAGTAAGACTCAGTTGAATGCTTCTGAATCGCTTCAGGCCAAAGTGGAGGTTTCGGGTAAGGGAAATTTAAAGCTGTTCCAGCTTCCAGAACCAGAGCTGCCCAGTTCTTTGGAGGTATATGATCCAGAATATGAGGAAGACATTAATACCTATAGCTCGGGCATGCAAGGAAAAGTGGCCAACAATTATACGATAGTACCCTCCTTTAGAGGAAAGTATCCAATTCCGAGCATCTCCTTTAGCTATTTCAACCCTAGTACCGGCAGTTATGAGACCATCAACTCCGAAGAAATCAATATCGAGGTGATCGAAGGGCCTTTGAGCACTGCTGCCAATTCAGCTCCTTCTGCAAACAAACAGACCGTAGTGCCGACCGGGGAACAATTCCTTTTCATCAATATAAACCCAAACTTGAGCCCTATAAAGGTAGAACGTTTCTTTGGTTCAAGACTGTTTTTCATTCTGTTGTTCGCTCCACTATTATTGATTCCAATAGCCATTTTCACCTTCAAGAAAAGAGAGGCAATTGCAAGTGACGTGGTCGGCAACAAAATTAAAAAAGCGAACAAACTGGCCAGAAAGTATCTGTCCACCGCCAAAAAAGAATTGGGCAATAAAGAAGCATTTTATGTTGCCTTGGAAAAAGGATTGCACAACTATCTGAAGGCAAAATTGCACATAGAAACCGCAGAGTTTAGCAAGGATAAAATTACCAGCATCCTATCCGAAAAGAATGTTGAAAAAGGGGATGTCGAAGGTTTTATCGGACTTTTGACAAGTTGTGAAATGGCCCGTTATAGCCCATTCTCCAATGTGCAGATGCAACAGGATTATGAAAAGGCCAGTGAAGTAATTTCTAATTTGGACAAACAGTTATGAGCATAAAAAAGATAACCTTTTTGGTATGTTTTCTTGGCCTTACTTTTGGGTTTGCCCAAAACGAAACGCTGTTCAATGAGGCTACGGAGCTTTATAACAAAGGTGAATACTCCGCTGCGATTGAAAATTATAAGGAAATCCTTGAAAACGGGGAACATTCGGCCTCACTATACTTTAACTTGGGCAATTGCTACTACAAGCTCAATGCTATCGGACCCAGTATCTATTATTACGAAAAAGCTTTGCTTTTAAGTCCGAACAACGAGGAAATCAAAAACAATCTAAGGTTTGCCCAGAACATGAGGTTGGACGCCATTGAGGAAATGCCCAAAACTGAATTGTCCCGAATTTATAGTTCGATTGTTGGTATGTTCGGTTATAATCAATGGGCTTACTTCGCCGTAGTTTTTGTCTTTTTGTTTGTGCTGGCGTATATGGCCTATTACTTTCTCAGACCTGCCAACCAAAAAAGGGCTGCATTTATTTCCAGTATGTTTTTGCTTGCCCTGTGCGTGGCTTGCGTTTTGTTGGCCTATCTCAATCACCAACAGAATAAGAACAATGACCCCGCTATCGTATTTTCCAAAGAAGTGAATGTTAACTCCGAGCCGAACAGCAACAGTAATGCCGTATTTACCATTCATGAAGGCACCAAAGTGAACATTTTGGACGAGCTCGATGACTGGAAGAGAATTCGTATTGCTGATGGTCAAACAGGATGGCTACAGGCGGAAAATGTCAAGAAAATCAAGGACTTTTAGGCAAAAAACCGCTCTCCTTACCCAGAATTCATTACTTTAGTTCAAATTGATGCTGTTTGTGAAGATATTCCTATTTCCTTTTATGTCGTTGTTGCTGATACTTGCCATATCGGCCGCTCCCATTATTCCACTACTGGATAAGGAGTTGGGCGAAACCATGCTAGTTGGTGCAGCGGAAGAGGAAAAAAGCAGCAAGGTCTTTACCATCAAAAAGTTTGATGAGTCCGATATCTACAACAAATATCTTTTGGAATGGGGCATTCATCCATTTCTACAAGAACATTCGTTGGGTTTTCTTAGGTACATTTTCCCAATCTCGGATTATACCGTCGAAATCTTGGACCCTCCCCCCAGAAAATTGGTTTAATACTTAAATTTTATTCAAATCAATTTTTAACCTTCTTCTATGAATTACCTAACCAAATAGAAGAACAAACTTACATATCATTATGTTCAAGCATATCAAAAAAGATTTACCTGCCAGTATTGTGGTCTTTTTCGTGGCTCTCCCCCTATGTTTGGGAATTGCACTGGCAAGCGGCGCACCTTTATTCTCAGGACTTATAGCAGGTATCATAGGCGGTATTGTTGTTGGAGCGCTAAGTGGCTCCCAAATTGGTGTTAGCGGACCGGCCGCTGGACTTGCCGCCATAGTTCTCACTGCCATCGGTACATTGGGCGGCTATCAAAACTTTCTGGTGGCCGTAGTACTGGGAGGAATCATACAGCTCGTTTTCGGATTTCTTAAAGCCGGTATCATAGCTTATTATTTTCCTTCCTCCGTAATCAAGGGAATGCTTACGGGTATTGGTATCATTATCATTTTAAAACAAATTCCCCACTTTTTTGGGTACGATGCCGATCCCGAAGGAGACTGGGCATTCTTTCAAGTGGATGGAGAAAACACCTTTAGTGAGATCATCAACTCTATTAATTATATCAGTCCAGGAGCAACCTTAATCGCGGTAATCGGATTGGCCATCCTTATTTTATGGAGCACGGTATTGACCAAAAAATCAAAAATATTCGAACTTGTTCAAGGACCTCTGGTGGCCGTGGTCATTGGCATAGTCTACTACTCCATTACACAAGGGGATCAAACCTGGGGTATTTCGGCCGAGCATTTGGTCAAGGTACCTGTACCGGATAGTCTTGAGTCCTTCCTAGGCTTTTTTAGTTTTCCAAACTTCGGCGCCATAACCAATACCGAAGTATGGATCACTGGTTTTACTATAGCATTGGTTGCCAGTTTGGAAACTTTGCTCTGTGTAGAGGCCACGGATAAATTAGACCCTGAAAAGCGAACCACGCCCACAAATCGAGAGCTTATCGCGCAAGGTATCGGAAACACCATGTCCGGTCTTATCGGAGGACTTCCGGTTACACAGGTAATTGTCCGTAGTTCCGCCAACATACAATCTGGAGGTAAGACCAAAGCTTCGGCGATCATTCACGGCTTCTTCCTTTTGGGATCGGTAATTTTAATACCTACCCTACTTAATATGATCCCGTTGTCCGTTTTGGCCGCTATCCTATTTATTGTAGGCTATAAACTTGCCAAACCAAGTTTGTTCAAAAGCATGTACCACGCAGGTTGGAAACAATTTGTCCCTTTTGTGGTAACAGTTGTTGGAATTGTGTTCACTGACCTTTTGGTTGGAATCAGTTTAGGTCTTTTGGTAGGAATTGTGGTAGTATTGATCAAAAGCTATCAAAACTCCCACTTTCTTCACATTGAAGAAAAGGATGGAGAATTACATAAGATAAAAATGACCTTGGCCGAAGAGGTAACATTCTTTAACAAAGGAGCCATATTAAAGGAATTGGACAATATTCCAGAAAATTCATACCTCACATTGGATGTGAGAAAAACTCGCTATCTTGACAATGACATCGTTGAAATTCTCGACGATTTTAGAAGTAAGGCGAAAAACAGGAACATCGACATTAAAATTATTTCGGAAAGAGGAGAAGTCGAGAACCCTGAAAGTTATATCGAATTTTTTAATCTAAGACCCAAAAAAACAGCATAACCGATAAATATGAAGGCACATACGAAAGAAACACAATCAACTATGACTCCTGCAAAAGCTATTCAGTTTTTAAAGGAGGGCAATGAGCGTTTCCAACAAAATTTAAAAGCACACCGAAACCTATTGGAACAGGTCAACGATACCAAAGATGGCCAATTCCCATTTGCGACCATTTTAAGTTGTATCGATTCCAGAGTGTCCGCAGAGTTGGTTTTTGATCAAGGTCTAGGAGATATTTTCAGCATAAGGATTGCAGGCAATTTTATCAATCAGGATATTCTGGGGAGTATGGAATTTGCATGCAAACTTGCTGGCACAAAGGCCATTGTGGTTCTCGGCCATACCAGTTGTGGTGCCGTAAAAGGAGCCTGCGACCATGCACGCCTAGGAAATTTGACCAGTTTGATAAATAAGATTGAACCTGCAGTATACGCAGTAAAGGAGCCAAAAGACGAGTCCGAAAGAAATTCACAGAACTTGGATTTTGTGGACGCCGTTGCCGTTAAAAATGTTGAAATGGCCCTTGAAAACATTAGAAGTCAAAGTGTAATCCTGAAAGAAATGGAAGAACATGGTGAAATTGCAATTGTAGGAGCCATGTACGATATTTCAGATGGCCATGTTACTTTTTTGTAATTTTTTTAATGAACAAACATAATCAAAAGGGGGCGATCTTAAGATCGCCCCCTTTTGATTTATAAATTTATACTCAAGATGTTGCCAACAACACCTATCTTGTTATTGATATTTTAATACCCATGTTAGTCACAAAATTCCCTAATGATTCGGGACCCATTTATTTGGAAACCATGGAGGGAAGGTTTCCCGCAGAGCCCTTCAACACATTCAGCAACCTTATATTTCTGGCATTGATCATTTACTGGGGCATCAAGGTCTATCGAAATCCAGGACAACAACGTTTTTTAGCTTGGGTTCTTCCCATTATTGGGATCAGCTATGTAGGGGGTACTGTTTTCCATGCCACGCGCAGCCATGAGTTTTGGCTTCGTTTGGATTGGATGCCCATAATGTTGCTGTGTGCAGCATTGGTCATCTATTTTATTTTTAAACTCGTCAGCATTTGGTGGCAACGAATCATCTGGGTCATAGTCCTGCTCGGAACTTCCTTATTACTACGTATACTTCCTATTCCTGCTGGATTGAGAATCTCTCTCGGCTATGTGATTACCGCGGCAACCATACTTATTCCTATTACGTGGTACTTAATAAAGACCAAGGGCAAGAATATAGGCTTTGTCATTACGGCCTTCTTCATTTTTGCAATCGCTGTTTTCTTTAGGAGCATCGATCAACATCAAAATTTCTTCCCAATGGGTACCCATTGGTTATGGCATTTATTGGGCGGAATCGCAGTACATTTTTTAATTGCCTATATATTCAAGGACAATTTGCTAAATTTGTCCGCCAATAGCGTAAGCAGTCATGATTGATACCATAAAGGAACACATCGCCGAAGTAGAAAGGTTCACTTCGAACTCAATGGAAGAAATTGAAGCTTTCCGAATCAAGTATTTGGGGAAAAAAGGGCTTTTGAACAGTTTCTTTGCCGAATTCAAAAATGTGCCCAACGAGCAAAAGAAAGATTTTGGCAAGGTTGTCAATCAGCTAAAGAGTGCTGCAACCGATAAAGTCAACGAACTCAAGGAAGCCCTGGAAAACCAAACAGAGGCTACCGGCAAGTATGGTGATCTTACCCGCCCGGGTGAACCGGTCGAAATTGGTGCCCGACACCCCATTTCCATTGTAAAGAACCAAATTATAGATATTTTCTCTAGAATTGGTTTCAATGTATCCGAAGGTCCGGAGGTGGAAGACGACTGGCACAACTTTACCGCGTTGAATCTTCCAGAGTACCACCCTGCAAGGGATATGCAGGATACATTTTTCATTCAAACAGACCCGGATATCCTCTTACGTACACATACCTCATCGGTACAGGTACGCTATATGGAAGCCAATAAACCCCCCATCAGGACCATTTCTCCCGGAAGGGTATATCGAAACGAGGCCATTTCTGCACGCTCGCATTGCTTTTTCCATCAAGTGGAAGGTTTGTATGTGGACAAGAACGTTTCCTTCGCGGATTTGAAGCAGACACTTCAATATTTCACTTCCGAAATGTTCGGCAAGTCAAAAATTAGATTGCGCCCGTCCTACTTCCCTTTTACGGAGCCAAGCGCTGAAGTTGATGTATACTGGGGCCTTGAAACCGAAACCGATTACCGTATGACCAAAGGTACAGGTTGGTTGGAAATAATGGGGTGTGGTATGGTAGACCCCAACGTTCTGAAGAATTGCGGTATAGACCCCGAAGTATATTCCGGATTTGCGTTTGGTATGGGAATAGATCGTATTGCCCTTCTTCTCCATCAAATTTCTGATATTCGCCTGCTTAGCGAAAATGATGTTCGTTTCTTGGAGCAGTTCAAAAGCGCATTGTAAACCCTCCCATGAAAAAGGATATTGAAATTCCCGTTGCCAAGGATGTACACATTGCGATAATTCGCGAATGGAACGATGAATTTCTATCCAAAGATTGGAATGCCTATCTCATCAACAACCGAGCGGATGCCATTGAAATGACCATTGTAGTTTCCAAAGGTTTTGATGATGACAAAAAAACCTCGACCATGCGACATGGCATTGGCGTTGTCGAACCAAAGTCCTTTAAAAAAATTGAATTTATTCAAGAGGAGGTATTGGCGCTCAACAATGAATTCTTTGTTACTTTTTTTGCTGAAAACAAGCTATTTGAAAAAAGGTTCCTATTTCCTAAACACTCCATCACGGAAAATCGCCTTACCACAATCCCGATTATAGACAAGGAAGGGATTCTTTCCGAGGGTTGATGGGTATTTATCCGAAGGAAACATTCTTTTAACAAAATTTTAGTTCCCGTTGGTTCGGTTTGTTCCGAACCAATTATAAATTTGTTGCTTCAAAAATCCATTGCATGGAATATACGAAGGAAGAAATTGTTGAAACATTAGGGGTGCATTTGGAGCAGGAGCACAACCTGCCACCATTGGCGGCCCGTATTTATGCCATTTTGATCTTAACGGACCAGGATGGGCTCACCTTTGAGGATTGCTTGGAAAAAAGAGGGGCCAGCAAAAGCTCTACCTCTACCTCTTTGAACCTATTGCTGAATATGGGTGTAATTACCTATTTCACCAAGCCGGGCGATAGGAGAAGATATTTTAAAACGGCAAAGAAGAAAACCTTCTTCCTTTCCAAGCTCCAAGAGAACCTGAACCGTCTTGAAAGCGAAAAGCACATTATCACGCTGGTTATGGGGTATCATAAAAATTACAGTCCAAAAAAGTATGAAGAAGGACAGGAAAGAACCCAGGTTTACTTGGACTACGTCAACGAGAACGAGAAGATGTTAAAAAAATCAATCGAAAAACTAGAATCAATTTTAAAAGAGCAATCACTCCAACAACCATAAACGTAACAAAGCAAGTTCGTACATGAAAACAATCAAATCAATCTTAATATCAACAGGCGCACTTTTGATCCTTTCCTGTGGGGGCAAAAATCAGCAGCAAGCGGCAACGGGTTCCCAAACACCTTCGCTTAAAGTAACTACTTTGCAAAAGGAGGACATCACTATATACAAATCATATTCCACTAATGTTCAAGGGAAACAGAATGTGGAAATATGGCCCAAGGTTTCGGGCTTTGTTCAAAACATTTATGTGGAAGAAGGACAACAGGTAAAGAAAGGGCAGTTATTGTTCAAACTGGAAACGCAGACGCTTTCTCAAGATGCCCAAGCAGCCAAGGCTGCGGTTAATGTTGCCCAAGTAGAAGTGAACAAACTAGTTCCGCTTGTCGAAAAAAACATTATCAGCGAAGTACAATTGGAAACTGCCAAAGCCCAATTGGAACAGGCCAAAAGCAACTACAGTAGTATTAAGGCAAATATTGGATACTCCAACATTGTTAGCCCCGTAAATGGATACATTGGTGAGATTCCATATAAAGTTGGGGCTTTGGTCAGCAGTACCATGGGCGAACCATTAACCGTGGTTTCAGATATAAGTGGTATCCGCGCCTATTTTTCAATGACCGAAAAGGAACTCTTGGAAATGAAAAGTGAGATGACCGAAGATGGCTCAGCGGTTTCGGCAAAGAATGCACCCGAAGTGGAATTGGTAATGATCAATGGTGAAACCTATCCGCAAAAAGGAAAAATCGCAATGGTGAACAACATCATCAACCCGACAACGGGAAGCGTAACCCTCAGGGCGGATTTTGACAATCCCAATTTATTATTGAGTTCGGGAAGTACGGGAACCATTAAGGTTCCATCCACCTACAAAGATGTTTTTGTAATCCCGCAATTTATAACTGTGGATCTGCAAGGCACCAAAATGGTGTATTTGCTGAATGATGATAACACTGTAAAAACACTTCCCTTGAGCATCGTGGCCCAAACTGATAAGGAATTCATTGTAGAGGAAGGTTTGCAGGAAGGGAGCACCATTGTTACCGAAGGGGTATCCAAACTGAAGGATGGACAGACCATCAATCCAGTAAAACAATAATTGCCGTCAATCATTCATAGAACAACTTATATATGTTCCAAAAATTTATAGATCGTCCTGTACTCTCCACAGTAATATCCGTGATCATCGTGATTTTGGGTATTCTTGGGCTGAGTACATTGCCCGTAGAACAATATCCAGAAATTGCACCACCAACGGTACAGGTAAACGCCAATTATACCGGCGCCAATGCAGAAACAGTACTAAAAAGTGTGGTTATTCCGCTGGAAGAACAAATTAACGGTGTGGAGGGCATGACCTACATGACCTCATCAGCCAGTAACGATGGTACGGCCAACATCAGTGTGTTCTTTGAACTTGGTGTTGATCCCGATATTGCAGCGGTAAACGTTCAGAACCGGGTGGCAAGGGCCAATAGCCTGTTGCCACAAGAAGTTATAAACACCGGGGTTACCACCCAGAAAGCACAGAACAGTGCTCTTTTGTACTTCTCCATTTTCTCCGAAAATGAGGATTATGATGCCACCTTTGTGGAAAACTATGCTAAAATCAACCTGGTTCCCCAATTACAACGAATCAAAGGGGTTGGTAACGTAAATGTATTCGGCTCCAAGGATTATTCCATGCGTATCTGGATCTCTCCCGATAAAATGGCGGCCTATGACTTAGTCCCTGCGGATATTCAGGCAGCTCTACGGGAACAGAACAGGGAAGCTGCCACAGGTAAAATAGGGGAGAACGCTGATGGCATTTTTGAATATGTCATGAAATACAAAGGGCGTTTGTCCGAAGTAAAGGAATACGAGAACATTATTCTTAGGACTACGGATGATGGTGGTTTTCTCCGCCTAAAAGATGTAGCTGAAATCGAACTCGGAGCACTGAGCTATGTTAGGAAGAACTCTGGTATGGGAAACCCCGGTGTTGCTGTGGGTGTTTTCCAAACCTCTGGTTCCAATGCAAGGGATATCATCGACGAGATTGAGACCATTTTGGAGGAATCAAAAGCAGATTTCCCAACAGGATTGGATTATGTAATTCCGTTCAACTCCAAAGATTTCCTGGATGCTTCCATAGATCATGTGGTGCAAACCTTGATTGAGGCATTTATCCTGGTATTTATTGTGGTATTCCTTTTCCTTCAGGATTTCAGGTCCACTTTAATTCCGGCTATTGCAGTACCCGTGGCCATTGTAGGTACTTTTTTCTTCCTACAATTGTTCGGCTACTCCATCAATATGTTAACACTTTTCGCCATGATCTTGGCCATTGGTATTGTGGTAGATGATGCCATAGTGGTGGTCGAAGCTGTTCATGCCAAACTGGAGGATGGAGCCGATTCGGCAAAAACCGCCACCAAAAATGCAATGAGCGAAATTTCGGGAGCCATTATCTCCATTACCTTGGTGATGTCAGCCGTATTTATTCCCGTTTCCTTTATTCAAGGTTCCTCGGGAGTATTCTACCAACAGTTTGGTATTACCTTGGCCGTAGCCATTTTGATCTCGGCAGTAAACGCTTTAACCTTGAGTCCCGCGTTAGCGGCATTGTTCTTAAAACCACATGACCATGAAAAAGGCAAAAAGTCAAATGTATTAGCGCGTTTCTTTAGGGCATTTAATACTGGTTTTACGGCAATCACCAATAAATACACGAATTCCATTGGCACTTTGGTGAAGCGTAAATGGATTACACTTGCCCTGCTATTGGGCTTTAGTGCATTGGCCATTTTCTTGTTCCGTTCCACGCCATCCGGTTTTGTGCCAGATGAGGATCGCGGGATGATCTTTGTAAATGTAAGCATGCCCCCGGGCACTACCATTGAAAAAACCGAGGAAACCATTATGAAATTGGATTCCATCTATGAGTCCATGGATATCATCGATGCAAGAATGAGCGTAGCGGGGTTTAGTTTATTGAGCCGTGTAAGTGCAGGGTCCTACGCATTCTCTATTATGAAATTGAAGGACTGGAGCGAGAGGGATACAGATTCCTTATCAGTGGACGCCACCATGCAACGATTGTACGGAATAACGGCAGGTTTCAATGATGCGGAAATCATCTACTTTACCCCACCGAGTATACAAGGGTTTGGTACGAGTTCTGGTTTTGAGGTACAGCTTCAGAGCAAAACTGGTGAAGATTGGAACAGTATCAACGATGTGAAGAATCAGTTTTTGGGAGCCTTAAATGCTAGGCCCGAAGTCCAATACGCCATTTCCCAGTTCGATCCAGGTTTCCCTCAGTACAACTTGGACATCGATATGGAAAAAGTGAAAATGGCCGGGCTGACAGCGACCGATATTTTTAATGCGCTCCAAGGTTATTACGGAGGTATTTATGCGACCGACTTCAATAAGTTTGGTAAGCAATACCGTGTAATGATTCAGGCTAAACCTGAAGACCGCGCCAATGAAAACTCTTTGAACCACATTTTTGTCAGGAACACCAATGGGGAATCTGTTGCGGTGAGCCAGTTTGTGGACCTTAAGAAAATATACGGGCCAGAATTGGTACAACGATTCAACCTGTTGAGTTCCGTAAAAATAACAGGAGTGCCAAATCCAGGCTACAGTACGGGAGATGCCATTACGGCGATTGAGGAAGTGGCCGCGCAGGTATTGCCGAACTCCTATACCTACGATTATTCCGGGTTGACAAGGGAAGAAAGCAACGCAGGTTCGCAGACCATACTCATTTTTATTTTGAGCTTGGTATTCGTTTACTTCCTGTTGAGTGCACAATATGAAAGTTATATTCTTCCTCTTTCCATATTGTTGTCTTTACCCTTTGGTATCGCAGGAGCTATTCTTTTTATCAATGTAGCTGGTTTGCAGAACAACATTTACTTCCAGATTGCCTTGATCATGTTGATTGGTCTGTTGGCCAAAAATGCCATTTTGATTGTGGAGTTTGCATTACAACGTAGACGAGCAGGCTTATCGTTGTTTGATGCAGCTGCGGATGGTGCTCGTGCGAGGCTCCGTCCCATTTTAATGACATCCTTTGCATTCATATTTGGTCTGTTGCCATTGGCGCTTTCTTCTGGGATAGGTGCCATCGGAAACCGTTCCATCGGCGTGAGTGCGGTGGGCGGAATGCTAGTGGGAACCATCTTGGGTGTATTTATTATTCCCGTGCTTTTTGTGGTGTTCCAGGCATTGCAGGAACGCATTTCCGGTAAGCCCGAAAAACTTCAACATATTGACAATGCCTAATTATCCTTTGATCGAACAACGTATATCATCCATGAAAATAAAATCCACATATAAACTGCTCTTGGTACTTACAGCGCCACTGTTGTTGCAATCTTGTTTTGTGGCCAAAAACTACTCAAGACCGGAAGTAGAGACAGAAAATCTATACCGGACCGACAATTTGCCGCAAGACAGCGTATCCATGGCCGATGTATCTTGGAGGGACCTATTCAACGACGAACAACTAAAGTCCTACATTGAGCAAGGTCTGGAGAACAACATAGACATCCGGATTGCGCTACAAAATGTTGTGGCCGCCGAAGCATATGTAAAACAAGGTAAGGCCAGTTACTACCCGACTCTTTCGGGCACGGCCAGTTTCACAAGGACCAAAAACTCTCGAAACAGTCAGTTTGGTAGCTTTTTTACCAGTGCCCTGGAACAATATGAATTGTCCGGAAGCCTATCGTGGGAAGCAGATGTTTGGGGCAAGATCAGAAGTAATAAGCGCGCCTTTAGTGCTTCATATTTGCAGAGTGTTTCGGCACATCAAGCGGTAAAAACCAACTTGATCGCCAACATTGCCTCTACCTACTATCAATTGTTGGCTTTGGACAAACAGTTAGAGGTATCCAAACAAACCTTGGAATCCAGAAAACATAGTTTGGAGACCACCATAGCACTAAAAGACGCTGGCCAGGTTACCGAAGTCGCCGTAAAACAAACAGAAGCCCAAGTGCATACCACGGAAATTATCGTAATCGACCTTGAGAACAACATTAAGCTGTTGGAAAATGCTTTTAGTATTCTATTGGGTGAAGCACCACAAAAAATTCAACGAGGAAGTTTGGACAATCAGGCCATTGACACTGAATTGCGCACAGGTGTTCCTTATTTGTTGTTGGCGAACCGGCCAGATGTGATGCAAGCAGAATATGGTCTTATCAATGCTTTTGAATTAACCAACGTCGCCAAAAGCAGTTTGTACCCTTCATTGAGGTTGTCGGCAGCAGGAGGCTTTCAAAGTTTGGAACTGGAGAATTGGTTGGACGCAAGCTCACTCTTTTCCAATTTAGTGGGATCCTTGACACAACCCATTTTTAACGGAAGACAGCTTCGTACACAAATGGAAGTGGCCAAAGCCCAGCAACAACAAGCTTTGTTAAACTACAAGCAAGCCTTGCTCACCGCCGGCAGGGAAGTAAGTGATGCGCTTTACACCTATGATGCCGAAACCCAGAAGTTGGAGGCCCGTTCCAAAGAACTTAAAGCATATGCCACAGCAGAGGAATATTCAGAAGAATTACTGAACAATGGCTTGGCGAACTATTTGGAAGTGCTGACCGCTCGACAGAATGCACTGAATTCCGAACTGAACTATGTAGATTCCCAATACGCGCAACTGAGTGCCATTATAGAATTGTATAGAGCATTGGGCGGAGGCTGGAAGTAAAAAAATGGCAGAGGATAAAAACGATATATTGGCCTATGCCATAGAAAACTTCACCAAATTTGGAAGCAAGCGGTTCTCTATGGACGAATTGGCGAAAAACCTCGGTATTTCCAAAAAAACACTCTACAAGCATTTTAGTAGCAAAGAAGAATTGGTCAAGGAAAGTTTGACCCATTATCTTGGTAAGATTAAAAGCAATATTGACGATTACATGCTCATCAATCACAATGAAGAGCAGCCGCTTACCACAATAATATATATTTACAAGCAGGGGTTGATCACTTTTCAGGAGATCAACCCCTCCTTTCTTCATGGACTCAACAAATATTACCCCAACGCCTATAAAGTTTATTCCCAGCTAAAAAATGACATTGTTTGGGATATTGTATGTCCACTATTAAAAAAAGCACAAGGCTTGGGACAAGTAAGAAAAAATGTAAAAGTGGAGCTGGTTTGTTCACTTTTTTTGGCCAGAATGGAAGAAACCGTGTATTCAAAGGCCAATTTATTCCGAGAATACAGTATTCACGAACTGCTAGACCATATCATTATCAATAACCTAAGGGGCATTCTCACTTTGGAATATCTTAAAAAAAGCCCCCTTAAATGGTAGTCCCAACTAACAATTTTCTAAAGAAACCCCTTCAATTTTAATAAATTCTTTTATAAACACCTGATTTTTACGTTTTTAGTGTTGTTTTTAGCAAAATGATCACGTAGTTTTAATTTCTTCTAAAAACTAATAAACCAATGGGAACTAAAACTAACATCAACAGACGTGATTGGATCAGAAAAAGTATGCTCACCGCAGGTGGTGCAATGGCACTGCCTTATATCGGATTAGCCGAAAAACCAAAGGCTCCATTAACCTTGGATTCCCAAGGAAATGCAGTTTACAGTCCGTTCTTTAAGGAATACTTGCCAAAACCTGAAGACGCACTTCCAGAATTGGCAGCAAAATTGAATGCCAACGAAAACCCATACGGTCCTTCACCTATGGCCTTAGAGGCTTTCAAAAATTCAGCTGCTGGAGGAAACAGATATGCATGGAAAGAGTTGTTTCAACTGGTAGATAAAATTGCAGATTTTGAAGGCGTTGAGAGTAAAAACGTAATGATGGGACCCGGTTCTTCCGATTTATTGGAAAAAACGGCCATGGTCTTCTTTATGAACGGTGGCAATGTGGTTTCCGCAGACCCAGCTTATATGTCACTTATACAAGTGGCCGAATCCGTTGGTGCAACTTGGAAACCTGTTCCATTGAAAGATGATTGGTCGCACGACCTTAAAGCTATGGAAGAAGCCATTGATGATGAAACCAAATTGGTTTATATATGTAACCCCAACAACCCAACGGGCTCTATGACCGATCACGAAGAATTGGTCGACTTCTGCTCCAGAGTTTCAGAAAAAGTTCCGGTATTTGTAGACGAAGCCTATTTATGGTTCTTGGACGAAGGAGCCAAAAAGAGTATGGTTTCCTTGGTAAATGAAGGCAAAGATGTAATCATTGCGAGAACCTTCTCCAAAATTCACGGTATGGCCGGACTTCGTGTCGGTTATATTGTTGCCCTCGAAGAGACTTTGGGAAGACTACAAAAAATTACACGTGGCGGTATGGGAATTACCTTGCCATCGGTTTACGCTGCTATAGCTGCTATGGATGATGATGCTTTCATTGAAAAATCACGTAACCTAAATGCCGAGTGCAGGGAATACGTGTATAACAGCCTAGAGAAAATGGGTATAACGTCTTATGTGCCCTCTTCAACAAGTTTTATCATATTCCCTATCGAAATGGAGGGTAGAGCATTTTTAGAGCAAATGACTGAGTTAAAGGTGGGGGTTCGTGCTTTCCAGTTTATGGACCAAAACTGGTGCCGTGTCAGTATGGGAACCATGGACGAAATGAAAACATTTACCGCCGCACTCAATAAAGTGTTGGTATAGTGGATGTAGGTATTCAAAAAACCATTGTATTTCTTTTTTTCATCTTCATTGGAATTTTACTCAAAGTAAAGTTTAAGTCCAAGGAGGAGATTACTGGAATAAAAAAGGTGATTCTAAACCTAGCATTGCCAGCAACCATATTTATTGCGCTGCTCGGCATAAAGGTGGAATTGCACCTGTTGATATTGCCCTTTTTGGCCCTTGGGCTTAACCTATTATTGTTTTTTGCCATGCCCTTTATATTGCCCCTTATGGGTATTGGCAAAGGAACCTCGGAGTATAGAACGGCCAAATTGTTGGTGCCTTCATTGGCACCCGGTCTGTCTTCATTTCCATTTATATTGGAATTTTTAGGGGAAGACTTTCTGGCCAAAGCTGCTATGTCGGATTTAGGAAACAAAGTTTTTGTGCTCTTCTTTTTATACTTAGTGGCCATGAACTGGCATTATAGCCTACAATCCAACGAAAAGAAAAATGGTGGAACCAAGTTAAAGCCCTTGATCAAGGCCATGGTTTCTGAGCCTGTAAATGTATTTATTGGCGCAGCTTTGGTGTTGTTGGCCCTAGGTCTTAGCATGGATTCGCTTCCATTTTTTATGAGCGAAACCTTGGAGAAACTAAGTTTGATCATGACGCCTTTGGTGCTCTTATTTATAGGATTGGCCGTAAAAATCAAAAGGAAACAGTTCTTCCAGATTTTTTCTTTGCTGTGTACCCGTGCAGCGTTGGTATTACTGATTTCAGGCATTTTTGTTACCGTTGCAGGTGTCGAGGCCCGAAATGAAATATTGCTCACGATGGCCTTTGGCCTAAGTGCATGTAGTTTTTGGCCGTACGCTCATATAGCAGCGGTAGATAGTATGGAAATGGACAAAAAATCCAAGAAGAGAACATTTAGCAGTGATTTTGGCGTGGCTATACTGGCTCTTTCGTTCCCATTGTCCACCATGTTGATATTAGCAACACTCAATAGCGGTTCTTTCTTTGTAAATCCGTTACATATTTTCTTGATAGCAGTTGTGCTCTTGGCAGTTGGGTTTGCTATTCCTTTGATCAGTGGGGTCAGCAAAAAAAAGTGGTCGGAGCAAAAATTGACCCCTCATGAAATAAATTCTGCTGCTGCGGAAAAAGCTGCCTAGCATTCGTAAGAAAAGTTAGTTCAAAATCCCTATTTTTAAGGAAACTAGGTAATCATGAAACAATCGCTCAACATCGTTCTTTTCATATTTTTTATTGGAAGCCTATCGGCCCAACAAGCCAACCTTCAGGTAAATCAATCCCGTCTTGAAGACAGGATATTTGACCTTGCCGAATTCGGCCTACAAGAGAACGGAGAAACAGAGCGGGTCGCTTTTAGCGATGCAGATATCGACGCTCGAAACTGGGTCATCAAAACACTTAAGGGTTTTGGCATGGAAGTAAAGGTCGATGCCGCAGGAAACATTATCGGAACCAGAAAGGGAACCGATGCCACCAAAAAACCTATTGCTTTTGGCTCCCATATTGACCGCGTTCCCAATGGCGGAAATTATGATGGCTGCGTAGGTTCCATGGCTGCTTTGGAAGTTATTGAAACCCTGAACGAGAACAACATAAAAACGAATCACCCCTTGGAAGTTATTGTTTTCCCGAACGAAGAAGGTGGTGTTATGGGAAGTAGGGCCATGGCAGGAAATTTAGGCAGATCGGCACTTGGTGTGGTCAATTCCACTGGTTACTCCATGGGTGAAGGGATCATGAGAATTGGTGGAGATACTACAAAGCTCAAAGAAGCCAAACGAGAAAAAGGCAGCTTAGCCGCGTTCTTGGAACTTCATATTGAACAGGGTGGCAAACTTGAAAAAGAAAACCTGGACATCGGCATTGTAGAAGGCATTGTTGGCCTTAATTGGTGGGATGTTGTATTCACGGGATTTGCCAACCATGCAGGAACCACTCCAATGGACGCCAGACAAGATGCACTATTGGCCGCTGCCAAATATATCGTAGCAGTAAACGAGATTACCAATAGTTTCGAAGGAACCCAGGTAGGCACCGTAGGGCGAATCAAGGCAGAGCCAGGAGCACCCAACGTAATACCAGGAAAGGTAACCGCCAGTCTGGAAATCCGTGACCTCTCTTCAGAAGTGATTCAAAAAGTATATCATGCTATTAAACAAAAAACAGAGGAGATAGCCGAAGCCTCCAACGTGTCGGTAGAATTCTTGCCATTGGACACCACTGCGGAACCAGCCTTAACGGATACCAGTATCCAAAAAGAAATAGAATCTTCCGCTAAATCCTTAGGGCTAAGCTATCAATATATGCCAAGTGGTGCAGGCCATGATACACAGGATATATCAAGATTTGCCCCGGTGGGGATGATTTTTGTCCCGAGCAAAGAAGGAATCAGTCACTCGCCCAAAGAATTTACATCCGCAGAAGATATGGCCAATGGTGCCAATGTGCTATTGAAAACGGTATTGGCGCTCGATAAAAAACTGGATTGATATTTTTATTGGTCACCAGATAAGATTATACCTCTCGTTGCATTGGCAATAAACGAGATACTCATCCAATATGTGGCCAAAATCAATGCACCCGATAGGTAAAACGGAGTCTTAAATTTAGCAATCGCCAACAAGGTATCTGAAAACATAAAGAACAATACACCCATTGCCATCCAAGCATGCGCATTGTTCATTTCTCTAAAGTACAGACCCACTCCTTGCCATGCCATAAACGTGATGACCAACACATAAATGAAAACGGGTAGCAGCAAATCTCCCAACCCGGGCCTTAGCCATATAAACAATGCACCGGCTATACCAAAGAGAAGCAGAAAGGAAATCCAGTTCTTGTAAAATCCTTTATAAAGGACAAATGATACGGTAAATAGTACATGGGCCACTAAAAACGCCACAAGTCCCAGTAAAAAGTAGTCCTTAAAAAGCAATAGGATATCGCCGAGCAAACAGAAGACCAAGGCAATGGTGACCATCCTTCCTAATTGAACATTGCTCTTTTTTGGAGTAAAGAACAACAAAGTGATCACCAAAATCGTGGTCAATGGCTTGAATATCTTAAAAAGGTTCCCTTCATTATACATCCCAAAGTAGATGGCCAAACATGCGGACACCAATATCAATATATTGATCGTCCATTTTGTTTTAACTATTTTATCTACCATTTATTAAACGGTTTTAAGCTTAACTGCGAATTATAATATTGTACTTGGCCTGTAACTTCCTCGCCTAGCCATTCTGGTTTCTCAAAACGCTCTTCTTCGTGTTTGAGCTCTATTTCTGCAAGAACAAGCCCTTTGTTTTCGCCCAAAAACTCATCCACTTCGAATAAATGATTTCCAAAAGGCACTTCAAATCGCATTTTCTCCAAAATTCCTGCCTCACATAGATCGATCAAATTCGTTGCTTCGGAGGAACTGATTTCGGTCTCCCATTCAAATCGCGTGGTACCCGATTCGTTGCTGGCTCCTTTAACCGTTAAAAAACCTTTGTCACCTTTTATTCTTACCCTCACGGTTCTGTCCGGGTCAGTGTTCAAGAATCCCTGTACGATCCGTGTTTGGGATGTAGCTTTTTGTTTATACCCATCCGACTTGACCAAAAACTTTCGTTCTATTTCCAAATGTTCCATCAAACTAAATATACCCTAAATTTGAAAATGGACTTTGATTTTCCCCTAAGAAAAATTATTCATGTGGATATGGATGCCTTTTATGCCTCCGTGGAACAGCATGATAATCCAGAACTCAAGGGAAAACCGATTGCAGTCGGGGGAGGTTCTAAACGTGGTGTAGTCTCCGCCGCAAGCTACGAGGCACGAAAATTTGGGGTGCGAAGCGCCATGGCAGGTGCCATTGCGCGAAGAAATTGTCCCGATCTCATATTTGTAAAACCCCGCTTTGACCGTTACAAGGAAGTCTCTATGCAGATTCGGAGTATTTTTTTTGAATACACCGACCTAGTGGAACCCCTTTCCTTGGACGAGGCCTATTTGGATGTGACGGAAAACAAAAAAGGAAATCCTTCTGCAACGCTGATCGCAAAAGAAATCCGTCAAAAAATTTTTGATAAAACAGGTTTGACCGCATCTGCTGGAATATCCATAAACAAGTTTATAGCCAAGGTCGCCAGTGATTACAACAAGCCCAATGGACAGAAAACCGTAAACCCAGAGGAAGTCATTGAGTTTTTGGAAAACTTGGACATTCGAAAGTTTTATGGTGTGGGCAAGGTCACCGCCGAAAAGATGTACCGTTTGGGGATTTTTACGGGTAAAAATCTAAAAGAAAAGTCTTTGGAGTTCCTCAACCAGCATTTTGGAAAGAGTGGGAGCCATTATTACAATGTGGTACGAGGAATACATTTGAGCAGCGTAAAACCTGATCGAATTCCCAAATCCGTTGGTTCAGAGCGTACATTTTCCGAGAACCTGAGCAGTGAGATCTTTATGCTGGAAAAATTGGAAAACATTGCCAACGAACTGGAAAGAAGACTTCAAAAATCCAAAATTGCGGGAAAAACTGTGACTTTGAAGATAAAGTACAGTGACTTTACATTACAGACCAGAAGCAAGACCATTCCCTATTTTATAGCCAGTAAAGATTTGATTTTGGAAACGGCTAAAGAACTTTTGTACCAATCCTCTTTGGAAAACTCGGTAAGGTTATTGGGTATTTCGTTGGCCAACCTTAATACAGAAAAGGAAAAAGAAGCGCCTAAAAAGGAGTCCGTGCTGGTTCAGCTCAAGTTTGACTTTTAAAGAAAAAGCCTCCCTTTCGGGAGGCACATTATTATTTAATTCTTGATATCCGTTTCCATGGATTTTACTGCTGGCTTCTTGGGATTGCCATCGGCATCGATTTCTATGATGTTGTCAAAACCAAGTTCATCCAACTTGTTGATGATCTCGGCTCGATCTCCTACCATAAACCAGTTTACCTTTTCTGGCTGTACCACTTCGTTGCTCACTTTTCTGATATCATCCACAGAAAGGTTCCGTACGTTCTGATCGTATTTTTGATAGTAATCGTCCGGCAGGTCGTACCGGATTAAATTCCTTACCGAACTGTTTACCGAACTGTTGGTTTCCCATTGGCCAGGAAGTTTCAGTACCTGATTGGTCTTTACTTTCTCCAGCTCTTCACTGGTTGCAGGCCTTGTGGAAGTGAATTCCGATATTTCCTTTCTGATTTCCGTCACGGATTCTGCTGTTTTGTCAGTTTGCACAGGCGCATAAACAATAAATGGGCGTTCTTCCTTGGAACCCAGTACAAACCCTCCTGCTCCGTAGGACCAGTGTTTATCTTCCCTTAAGTTCATATTGATTCGGGAAGTAAAATCACCCCCAAGAATATTGACCATTTGCTCCAAAGCTATTTCGTTAACATCCCCATACTTCTCGGTCAAATGTCCGGCCAAAATAACTGATTGTTGGGATTCTGGTCGGTTCATTAAATACAGCGTATTCTGAGAATTGGTCTGGGGTTCGTTAAATGCTATGGTGGGCACATCTCCTCTTTTCCATTTACCCAATGTTTTTTCCAACTTGGATTTCAACTCGCTCATCTCCACATCTCCAGTAACAATCAAGGTGGAATTGTTGGGCTTGAACCAAGTATTGTAAAACTCGACCACGTCTTCCCTGGTCAACTTTGAAACCGTATCCTCATAGCCAGTGCCGGTGTAAGGACTGCTGTAAGGGTGGTCTTCCCCGTATAGGTATTTGTTCATAACCCTCAAGGCCATGGTGATGGGTTGGGACTTTTCCTGTTTTATATTGTTGATCTGTTCCTTTTGTAAGCGTTCAAATTCTTTTTCGGGGAATACCGGGTTGAGCAACACGTCCATGAACAGGTCCAGACTGGCATCCAAACTTGGTTTTAAGGTACTCATATACACATTGGATTCATCCTGACTGGAAAAAGTATTCAAGGATGCTCCCAACAACTGAAGTTGCTCGTTTATTTCCAAGGATGTTTTGTCCTTTGTTCCCTCATCCATCAAGTTCATCGCCAAATTCGCCGTTCCAGGACTGGACAGATAATCGGTTTTGTATCCTGCATCGGCCACCAAATTGATGATTACAGTGGGCACTCCTTTACGCTGTGCCAACACAACGTTAAGACCATTGGATAGTTGCATACGCTGCAATTCCGGGAATTTTGAGCTTTTTGGCGCTCCCAATTCCGGTAATTTGCTTCTGTCCACAGAAGATTCAACAACATCATATTCCGGAAATGGTTGGCAGATCAAAATATGCTTTCCTTTCGTAAGCCATTTTTCGGCGGTCTTCCGAAGATCTTCGGCTGTTGCTTCTTCCACAAATTCCAATTTAGTTTTGTAGTATGATGCATCTCCGTGATACGTTTGGTTAGAGGCAAGAATATCCGAGACTCCACCAAATCCACCGATTCTCTCCAAACCTTTAATAAAATTGGCAAAGTAATTTGCCTTTACCCTTTTTAATTCATCCTCTGTAGGTCCTTCTTTGATAAACTTCTCAATTTCCTCCTCAAGTTCCCTTTCCAGTTTTGCCGGGTCTTCTCCCTCTTTAACATTCAAGTATGTAATAAATCGACTTGCAATTTCGCTAGATGCTTGAAAAGAGACCGCAGCACTGGCCGATTGATCTTGATAAATAAATTTTTGGTACAATCTTGAATTTTTTCCACTTGTCAGTATGGCTGAGATCAAGTCAAAATGAAGGTCTTCCTTAAAACCAAATGGCGGTGTATTCCATGCAAATAAAACCCTTGTCTCGGGAACACGGTCCTGGTACTCTTGACGGGAATCATAAATCTTATTGGGAATATTGACCTCTTGGCGTTCCACTGTTGGGCCCGGAGGTATGTCCCCAAAATATTTGATCACTTTTTGATGCACTTCTTCGGCATCTATATCCCCTGCTACGGCAACCACGGCATTGGCAGCACCGTAGTATGATTTGAACCAATCTTGCACATCTTCCAAGGAGGCGGCGTTCAAATCTTCCATTTCGCCGATAACCGTCCAAGAATACGGATGTCCTTTGGGATACATGGCCTTGGTCAAATAATCCCATTGCATGCCGTAAGGTTGGTTTTCCCCTTGTCTTTTTTCATTTTGAACAACCCCTCGTTGCTCGTCCAACTTTTCTTGGTCAATGGCACCCAACAAATGCCCCATCCGGTCGGACTCCAAAAACAGTACTTGGTCCAAGGCAGAAACGGGCACGTTCTGAAAGTAATTGGTCCGATCCGTGTTCGTGGTTCCGTTAAGGTCGGTTCCCCCAATACTTTCCAATGCTTGAAAATAATCAGTGTTGTAATTTTCGCTTCCGTTGAACATCAAATGCTCAAAAAGGTGGGCAAATCCACTTTTCCCTGGTTTTTCATTTTTAGATCCCACGTGGTACCAAACATTCACAGCGGCTATGGGCGCTTTATGATCTTCGTGGACCAGAAGTGTAAGCCCATTTTTAAGGGTGTATTTTTTGTAATCGATGTCAATGTCATCCGCTTTAAACTGAAATCCTTGTCCAAAACCCATGGAACAGGACAAAAGGCCCACGATGGAGGCCAGAAGTAACTTTTTCATTTTGGTAGTGTTTATAATTTGATTGATAAAATTGAATATTACAAGATAGCAAATTGTTTGCAACAAACGCTACTTTAAACAGTTAGCTTAAAAAAAGGATGTCCTACCCAATCGGAAAACCCCAATTATGCGATAAAAGGTCATTTTAGAATCACCTTGGGCCTGGTTTAATTGCTCGACCCAATATTTCTTTATTACTTTGTACTACCATCGACCACCATTAACTATATTCTTACTCATTTTATGCAACGAGATGAATTGCACGAGCACATTATATCCTCAGCGGGAGGTCTTTTCTATTCCCAAGGATATAATTCAACAGGGGTCAACGAAATCATAAAAAAATGTGATATCGCAAAAGCTACGCTGTATAGCCATTTTAAATCCAAAGAGGATATTTGTGTGGCCTATCTGAATCAGCGGCACAAAGCCTTTATGAATAGACTTAAAACCTACGTTGACCAAAGACAGGAAGGAAGGAATCAGCTGATGGCAATTTTTGATCTATTAAGGGATATGTACCTCGAGGAAAATTTTCAAGGTTGTTGGGGACTTAAAACCTTGGGGGAACTGTCTCCTGAACAAACAACCATTCTTAGCGTAATCCAGCAACAGAAAAAAGAACTGCTCTTATATTTAGGCGAGATTGTCGGAGACAATATTTCCAATTTATCCAAAGCGGAAACGGAAAAAATTTCGGGCGGATTATACCTTTTGTACGAAAGTGCCGTTACCGAAAGTCATCTGTTTAAAAACGATTGGCCCATTTTTATGGCAAGAAGCATTGTCCCTTCTTTATTGTCCGATATGGAACTGAAATAAAAAAGGTGCCCATATTTCAATGGGCACCTTTTATTGAGTCATAAATTTGAGGCCATTAAAAATTACAGCTCTCAATCTCGGTTACCCGTAAGGTATTCACCATACCTTTTTCTTTGATCGGCATAGCTGCCAAACTGACCAACATATCCCCAACATCCAAAAAGCCTTTTTGGCAGGCAATTTGGTTTACATCTTCAATGGTTTGGTCCGTGGACACATATTTGTCGTAGTAGAATGCTTTTACGCCCCAAAGCAAATTCAACTGGGTCAAGATTCTTTTATTCGATGTGAACACCAAAATATGAGCTGCTGGTCTCCAAGCTGAAATCTGAAAAGCCGTGTATCCACTATTGGTTAAAGTGGAAATGGCCCTTGCGGAAATTTCATTGGCCATTAATGCAGCATGGTAACATACCGATTTGGTAATGTATCTTTTTGTCCTGATGTGCGGTGGAGTCTGTGGCACTTGAATAAGGCTGGACCCCTCAACACTTGAAACAATACTTGTCATTTTTTCAATAACCTGTACAGGATAATTACCCACTGATGTTTCACCGGAAAGCATAACGGCATCAGCGCCGTCCATCACGGAGTTGGCCACATCGTTCACTTCGGCACGAGTAGGTGTTAAACTGGTGATCATGGTCTCCATCATTTGTGTGGCAATGATCACGGGTATTCTTCCTTTTTTGGCGCTCAGCACCAATTTTTTCTGAACCAATGGGACTTCTTGTGCGGGAATCTCAACACCCAAGTCACCACGCGCCACCATTAATCCATCGGAAGCCTTTACAATCTCTTCTATGTTTTCAAGGGCTTCTGGTTTTTCAATTTTTGAAATCACCGGAATTTTATGTTCAGTATGTTCCTTTATCAGATTATGAAGGTCATATAAGTCTTGTGCATGGCGTACAAAGGACAATGCTATCCAATCCACTTCTTGACCAATGGCAAAAATGGCATCCTTAACGTCCTTCTTCGTAAGGGCAGGTAAAGAAATCTTAGTATTGGGAAGGTTTACTCCCTTTTTTGATTTAAGTGGACCTCCTTGTATTACGGTAGCGACTACCTCATTTTCTCCATTGGTGGACTTTACTTCAAAAATAAGTTTGCCATCATCCAATAGAATACGTTCTCCGGCCTTTACATCTTTGGGGAAGCTTTGATAGTTCATATAAACTCTCTCGGCAGTTCCTTCAAAAGGCTCGCCAGTAACAAAAGTAACTTGATCGCCCGGGGAAACTATGGCTTCGCCGCCCATTACCCCTACTCTTAGTTTGGGGCCTTGCAAATCGGCAAGTATGGCGGTGTTTAATTCCAACTCCTCATTCAGTTCCCTTATCATTTTAATTCGCTCGGCAACATCTTCGTAAGAAGCGTGAGAAAAGTTGATTCTAAAAACATCTACTCCTGCCAGGATCATTTCCTTTAAGGTTTCCTTCTTACTGGTGGCCGGACCCAAGGTTGCTACAATTTTAGTCTTCTTTCTAGTTGGCATTGTTAAAAGATTAAATTTCTTTTTGATTTTAAGTTTTGTGTATCCAATGGATATGCTGTTATCACTTTGGCGATTTGGTTAATGGATCTTATTTTTTGAGCAAACATGGTTTCATCTGCTGTATCCACTTTCAAAAAATAATCCACTTCCTTGCGTTCTTTCACCAAATGATCTGTTCTTGTGGAAGTGTTGTTCCCAAACAATCCCACTGATGGTATCTCTTCCTCCACTTCACATTTGTTTGAAATCAGTGTCCAATACACATCGTTTATCTCATCGTCCCAATCGAAAACGGAGAAAGACATATTTTCATCAAGATGAAGGTCTTTTTTCATCCGTTTTAGATACAGCCCACAACCGGAATTTATGGCATAAGTGATGGCATAATCTTCCAAATTACTGTGAATGGCGATGAGAGAAAAACTATCATCATATAAGTCAGCTGATATCTTGTGCGTTGTTAACATGCCCATAACACGAACGGTAAATATAGGCTTAATCCTAATGAATGCCTAGTTAATACAAAACAATACACTTCTAAAAAGAGCGAAAACGTTTGAGTTTACCATTATTTAAAGTTAGTTATTGTCAATCCTGCTCTGCAATGCAAAATAGGCACGTTTGGATGCTTTCTCTTCTGCTTTTTTCTTGGAAGTGGCCCTGGCCTTTGCCAGCATTCTGTCCCCAATAGTCAGTTTTACGGCAAAATGTTTGAGTTCATCATTCCCTGTATCTTCATAGACATTGTAATGGAACGGCTTCTTTTCCTTTTGGCACCATTCAATAACCAAACTCTTGTAACTGATTACTTTACCCTCAAGTTGTTCAATATCTACATAGGGTTCTATTACTCTTTCATCAATAAATTTTTCGCAATAATTGTACCCTCTATCCAAGTAAATCGCCCCTACCAATGCTTCAAATACATTTCCATAGATGTTTTCTCCAAAATGCTCTTTGGGGATCCTGCTCTCCACATATTTCAACAATCCCAGATCTTTTCCTAATTCATTGAGGTGTTTTCTACTAACGACCTTGGACCTCATTTTGGTCAAATAGCCCTCGTCCCCTTCTGGAACTTCGTTGTACAAATACTTTGATATGATAGTACCCAGCATGGAATCACCCAAAAACTCCAATCGTTCATAGTTCACCGGGTTTCCTTTTTTGTCCTTTTTGTTCATGGACCGATGAAGGAAAGCAGTTTTATAAATTTCTATGTTCTTGGGTTTAAATCCAAGGATACTTTTGATACCCAAAAAAAAATCCCCATCCGTGCTCGGATGGGAATTGAATATTTTGGAGGTGAGTTTCATATTATAAAACTACTCTATTTTTTTGAAAAGTACACATGCATTGTGTCCTCCAAAACCAAATGTATTGCTCATGGCAACCTTTACCTCACGCTCTTGAGCCTTGTTCAGGGTCAAGTTCAATGATGGGTCAATTTGCTCGTCCACTACACTATGGTTAATGGTAGGAGGCACCAAACTATGCTCCATGGCCAAAATAGATGCTATGGCCTCGATGGCTCCTGCTGCACCCAGCAAGTGTCCTGTCATTGACTTGGTTGAGTTAATGTTGATTTCTTTGGCATGATCTCCAAATACTTTAGAAATAGCTTTGAGCTCAGCTACATCACCAAGTGGTGTAGAGGTTCCATGCGTATTGATGGCATCAACATCTTCTGGTTTCAATCCTGCATTTTCCAAGCAGTTTTTCATTACTTGAACTACTCCGATACCTTCTGGATGTGGTGCGGTCATATGGTAAGCATCACTGGATAATCCCCCGCCCACAACTTCGGCATAAATCTTGGCGCCTCTGGCTTTGGCATGTTCATATTCCTCGAGAATCAATGCTCCACCACCTTCACCCAATACAAATCCATCACGTGTTGCATCGAATGGTCTGGAAGCGGTCTCAGGACTTTCATTTCTGGTAGAAAGAGCGTGCATAGCGTTAAATCCACCCATTCCTGCAATGGTTACGGCCGCCTCACTACCACCTGTAACGATTACGTCACAATGTCCCAACCTAATATAGTTGAGTGCATCGATCATGGCGTTTGCCGAAGATGCACAAGCAGAAACCGTGGTGTAGTTAGGCCCCATAAATCCATGTTTTATGGAAATGTTGCCCGGAGCGATATCGGCAATCATTTTAGGAATAAAGAAAGGATTGAAACGTGGTGTACCATCTCCTTGGGCATACCCTATCACTTCATTCTGAAAAGTTTCCAATCCGCCTATTCCTGCTCCCCATACAACACCTACCCTAAACTTGTCCACAACGTTCAAGTCTATTCCAGAGTCCGCTATGGCTTCGTCGGAAGACACCAAGGCATATTGGGCAAACTTGTCCAGTTTCCTGGCTTCCTTACGATCAAAAAAATCGGAAGGGTCGTACCCTTTAAGTTCGCACGCAAACTTTGTTTTAAATTTTTCGGTGTCGAAATAAGTAATGGGGGCAGAACCGCTCTTACCGATTCTTAGTCCTTCCCAATAAGCTTCCAAATTGTTACCTATTGGCGTTAACGCTCCCATTCCGGTAACTACAACTCGCTTTAACTGCATTGAACTATTTTTTTACCCTTTAGACCTAAATTATAAAAAAAATTATCCATGTGATAACCACCACATGGATAATTTGTAATCTTTAGCGATATATCATTTAATTATTTAGCTTCTTCGATGTAGCTAATGGCCTGACCTACAGTGGCAATGTTCTCTGCTTGGTCATCTGGTATTTGGATATCAAATTCTTTCTCAAACTCCATGATAAGTTCAACAGTGTCCAAGGAATCCGCTCCTAAGTCGTTGGTAAAGCTAGCTTCTGCAACTACTTCATTTTCATCTACACCCAGTTTATCAACGATGATAGCCTTTACTCTTGATGCAATGTCTGACATAATTATTGTGGTTTTAAAAATTTAAATCGTTGGCAAAAATATAAAACTTTGGATTAAATACATCATTTGTCGATAAAATGTGCTCCAAATTAAACATCTTAAAATAGTGTGCCTTACTTTAGCCGATGTAATTTAGTCCAAAATCACATCAATTCCTAACGAATGAAACGAATTGTAATCTTCGCATCGGGCAGTGGGTCCAATGCAGAAAATATTATTTCCTTTTTTCGTGAAAAACCGCAAGTGGAAGTCGTCGCCGTGCTCACCAACAAGAGCTCGGCCAAAGTACTGGAGCGTTGCGACCGTCTTAAAGTGCCTGCATTCTATTTCAACAAAACCGCGTTCAAGGATTCCAATGCCGTAATACAGTTTCTTCAGGGGCTACAGACAGATTTGATTGTGTTGGCGGGCTTTCTATGGAAGATTCCATCCAACCTCATCGAAGCATTTCCAGATAAGATCATCAATATTCACCCTGCCTTGTTGCCAAAATATGGAGGAAAGGGCATGTATGGGGAAAGGGTACATCAAGCCGTAAAGGAAAACGATGAAACCGAAACGGGCATTACCATACATTACGTGAACGAAAATTACGATGAGGGAGCCATTATTTTTCAGGCCAAGGTCTCCTTAGAGCCATCGGAAGATGCCGAAGCCATTGCCAAAAAAGTACATCAATTGGAGTATGAACACTTCCCGAAAGTGATAGAAAAACTGCTGTCCTAATGGCCAAGAAACAAAAGTTTTATGTAGTCTGGCAAGGCAAACACCCCGGTATTTTTGAATCCTGGGCAGATTGCAAGGCCCAAATTGACGGGGTAAAAGGGGCACAGTACAAATCGTTCGCCACCTTTGAAGAAGCCAAAAAAGCTTTCAACGGAAATTATTTGGAATATAAAGGAAAATCCAAGGGGAAAAGCGAACTTACCCCAGAAGAACTACTGAAAATTGGTGAGCCCAACTACAATTCCATTGCCGTGGACGCGGCGTCCAGTGGCAACCCTGGAAAAATGGAATATCGAGGGGTGGATACCAAAAGTAAAAGGGTCCTTTTTCATCAAGGCCCGTTCGAGCAGGGAACGAGCAATGTCGGTGAGTTTTTGGCACTGGTACACGGCCTTGCTTTCTTAAAACAGCAAAAAAGTGACCGAATCATTTATTCCGATTCCAGAATAGCCATTGGGTGGGTACGAAAGAAAAAATGTGGCACCAAATTGAACAGAACAGCCAAAAACACTCAGCTTTTTGAACTCATCGAACGTGCCGAAGAGTGGCTCAAAAAGAACCGGTTCAACACTCCCATTGTAAAGTGGGAAACCAAAGCTTGGGGCGAAATTCCCGCCGATTTCGGAAGAAAATAGTTTTAAGAAATTGGATTTGAGACAGAAGATGCAAGACCTGAAAGCGTGCCCGAAACCAACCTTTAATTCCAGCTTGTAATTGAAGGTGAAATACTATTTGCCCACTCTTTTTCTTAAAACCTATGCCAATGATTCCAATATGGCATATCAAACCGTATATTTGCAGCAAAAATTAGGGAATGGGCAAATTGCTGATCGTGGGAACCATGGCTTTTGATGCCATTGAAACACCGTTCGGGAAAACAGGAAAAATATTGGGGGGCGCCGGTACCTTTATCGGTTTGGCAGCTTCACAATTCAAAATAGACGCTGCGATTGTTTCTGTAGTTGGGGACGATTTTCCACAATCCTACATGGATATTCTTAAAAACAAGGACCTAGATCTTTCGGGAGTTGAAATAGTAAAAGGTGGAAAAACCTTTTTTTGGGAAGGAAAGTATCATAACGACCTTAATTCAAGGGACACCTTGGCCACGGAGCTGAATACCTTGGCCGATTTCAATCCTGTTGTGCCCAGCGATTATTCCGATGCGGATATCGTAATGCTTGGCAACCTTCACCCTAATATCCAACTGAGTGTAATTAAGCAGATGGAAAAACGACCAAAACTTATAGTTTTGGATACCATGAATTTTTGGATGGACAATACATGGGATGAATTGATGGCGGTTATTTCCAAAATCGATGTCATTACCATTAACGATGAAGAGGCGCGACAGATGACCGACGAATATTCCTTGGTAAAAGCTGCCGCCAAGATTCAGGAAATGGGACCGGAATATGTGGTGATCAAAAAAGGGGAGCACGGTGCCCTCTTGTTCCACGACGACAATATTTTCTTTGCCCCTGCCCTGCCCTTGGAAGAGGTTTTTGACCCGACGGGAGCAGGAGACACTTTTGCAGGAGGCTTTGCCGGATATTTGACCGAGGCCGGAAACATTTCTTTTGAAAGCATGAAAAACGCCATTATCCATGGATCCAATTTGGCATCGTTCTGTGTGGAACGTTTTGGAACCGAACGCATGGTGGATTTAAAAAAGAGCGAGGTTGAGACCCGCTTGGTACAGTTTAAAGAATTGACGCAGTTCAATATTGAATTAACATAAATGTTTGCCCTGAGATTTTCGGGGCTTTTTTATTTGGTTTGTTATGAGTGATCCCATTAAGCACGAATGCGGAATATCGTTGATCCGTTTGCTTAAACCCTTGGAGTACTATAAAGAAAAGTACGGTACCGCTTTTTACGGTGTAAATAAGATGTACCTAATGATGGAGAAACAGCATAACCGCGGACAGGATGGTGCCGGTTTTGCCAGTATAAAAATGGACATGCAGCCCGGTGAACGTTACATGAGCCGTGTACGGTCTGCCCAGCAGCAGCCCATTCAGGATATTTTTGCCCAGATCAACAACCGTATAAACACTGCCTTGGCCGAACATCCAGAGCACGAGAACGATGTGGACTGGCAAAAAAAGAACATTCCCTACATCGGTGAGCTTTTGATGGGGCACGTACGCTACGGCACCTTCGGAAAAAATAGTATTGAGAACGTACATCCGTTTTTGAGACAAAACAATTGGATGCACCGGAACCTTATTGTAGCCGGCAACTTTAACATGACCAATGTTGATGAGCTTTTTGGCAACCTGGTGGAACTGGGACAGCACCCCAAAGAAAAGGCCGATACCGTTACCGTAATGGAAAAAATCGGTCACTTTCTGGATGATGCCGTGGCCAAGCTTTACAAACAGATCAAAAAAGAAGGGTATACAAAAAGGGAAGCCTCTGCCTTGATCGCGGAACGCCTGAATGTAGCCAAGATTTTGAGAAAGGCCTCTAAAAACTGGGATGGCGGTTATGCCATGAGCGGCCTCATTGGCCATGGTGATGCCTTTGTGATGCGAGATCCTGCAGGTATACGACCCGCGTATTACTACCAAGATGATGAAGTGGTGGTTGTAGCATCGGAGCGACCTGTGATCCAAACGGTTTTCAATGTTGATTTTGATGATGTACATGAACTAGACCCCGGACGCGCCATAATCATTAAGAAAAATGGTTCCATGGCCCTAAAAAAGATATTGGAGCCTACGGAACGTAAAGCTTGTTCTTTTGAACGCATTTATTTCTCTCGTGGTAGTGACAAAGAAATCTATCAAGAAAGAAAAAAATTGGGAAAACTCGTATTTCCCGAAATTTTGAGGTCAATAGACAACGATTTGGAAAACACGGTTTTCTCATATATTCCCAATACCGCGGAAACATCATTCTTTGGAATGGTGAAAGAGGCCCAAAATTACCTCAACAAGAAAAAAGAGGAACAAATTTTAGCTTTGGGCCCTAAAATGACAGCAGAGCAGCTCCATAAAATCTTGAATATTCGACCGCGTATTGAAAAGGTGGCCATTAAGGATGCAAAATTGAGAACCTTTATCACCCAAGATAGCAGTAGGGATGATTTGGTGACCCACGTTTATGATATTTCGTACGGTTCTGTAAAAAGCACGGACAACCTTGTTATTATAGATGACAGTATTGTACGCGGAACAACCTTAAAGCGCAGTATCCTTAAAATATTGGATAGACTATCTCCCAAGAAAATAGTAGTCGTTTCCTCCGCACCGCAGATCCGTTACCCCGATTGCTACGGGATAGATATGGCCAAATTGGAAGACTTTGTTGCCTTTAAAGCCGCCAAAGCTTTGCACGAAGACCATGGGACCACACACTTGATCAAAGAGATCTATGAGAAATGCTTAACGCAGACCGACCCTTCCAATAAAGATGCGGTAAATTATGTGAAGGAGTTTTATGCTCCGTTTTCGGCCAAACAGATTTCGAAGAAAATCGGCGAGATCCTTTGCCCGGATGGCATTAATGCAGAGGTGGAAATTATATATCAAAGCATTGAAGGATTGCACAGTGCCTGTCCTAAAAATTTAGGGGATTGGTACTTTACAGGAAATTACCCAACACCGGGCGGGAACAGAATAGTCAACAAAGCATTCGTCAACTTTTTTGAAGGCAAAAACGAAAGGGCTTATTAATCAATAAGATAGAGAAATAGCACAATCTGTGCACTTTATCGATGAAACTAGCAGAACAGCGGGTTTTTATACAATCAGCTGCCTGCAATCCTACTTTAGTAAGTGCCATAGCATAAGTAGGTTAAGTTCATGGTAAGATTTGGGGCAAAAAAGGTGGAAGCTATTCCACCTTTTTTATTTTCTACACTTTTCACAAATCATTTTTACATATTTCCATGCTATTATAGTTTGAAATTGCGGGAAACACCTAGTTTTTAAGAGTTTCGTCCAATTTTAAGTCAAAAATATTTGTTAGTTTAGTCGCAACACAATTCCCATTACTTGTTAAACGCAGCAAAAATGTACGTGAGAACCGGTCTCACATACCCTACGTTGCGGCAATTTTTTAAAGATTTCCGCCCAAATCTTAGTATAAATTAAAATTGGACAAGTAATGAAACAACTGCGTAACCTATTGCCAGTGATGCTACTGGCCATTCTGGCCAACCAATGTACAACGGAAGAAGTGGAAAACTCCTCAAGGACAGATCCAAAAGTCGAAACCGTTGGGGAGGAACCAGCACTCAATATTGAAGAAATAGAATTCGAATCCTTTGAGCAAGAACCTTTTTACAATGCCCTCAACAATCATTTGGAATTTGAACAAGTGGATGGCAACGCTTCAAAACGGAAGAAAAAGCGCAAGTTCAAGATAAGCAAGAAACACGTTAAAAAAGTTGAGATGGAAAGTGGGGATTATACCTCCTACACCTTCTACATGACGGACGGGGACCTTAGGGACCCCACCATACTACAGAACCTGATGGTGGTAAAACGAAAGGGCGAATTGGAAGTGTACCGGTTTTTATATGGCGGTACCGAAAAAGGGATCTTCCCCAAGGACTATGACATGGCCCGCAACACAACATTTGAAAAACTATTGGATTTTGACATGGACGAAATGGGCGCGCTCACCGGTAAAACGCCTTGTTTATATGACCAACTTGACTGCAATGGTGGCGGGGACAATGACAACGCAGAGGTTTACTGTTACAACGTGGAGGTATACATTGATTATGCCTGCTTCGGCAATGGGGCCACGGGCACGCACTATCACGACAGCGACTGCAACTGTACCGATGGTTACGGCTCTTGTAGTTCACCTTATACCGATTACCAATCCGAAATGTTCTGCACCAGTGATAGCAATTCCAACGGTGCGGCCCAAGAGTATGTGTCCGAGAACCATTTGGGCGGCTCCGATGGGGGCACAAACGTTTCAACGGCCGGGAACGATATACTCATATCTGCCACGATGATGAACAGCATACCGGAAGGTGCCGACCCATTGGCCTTTAAGATAGGACTGAACACCGCCTCGCCGGAATATGATTGGTTCACGGATCCAAAAAACTCGACGTTCTACGAAAGAGTGGGAACTTTTTTGGAAACTATGGGAAACTCAGAAGAAACAATTGCCTTTTGCAATGCGGCCATCGAGGCACGTTACAACAGTGGGGAGGTGGATTTTGAGAATATGTTGATATATGACCCTTCATTGAATGAAATGATCAAAAGTAGAATGTCGCCTACGGAAGTGGTCTTGTTCAATAATCTATCACAATTACAAAAGAAGGGGTATCTCATGGCAGCTGTTCAATCTTACATCTACGCAGAAACCCACTTTCCAAGACCTGTGAGGAACAGAAAAGGGGATGCGTTCAAACATACATTTTGGAATGCCTTAAGTACCGTATATATAGGAGAAGATTTAACTTCACAACTGACTACGGCACATGAAAACATTGAATATGATCCTGATTATCCCAACCATCACAAAGAGACTCAAATGGACTTGTACAATAATGCCAAGGGTAGGCAAATAGCATACGAGGCAGGAAAATTGTATCAATTGGTACATGAGGCTATGGACAATGGCGCTTTGAGATATCTGAATAATCTAGTATATCAAGACGGCTTTTGGAATGCAACAAATAGTTCTCAATTAATTCCTACAAATCAATGATTATGAATGCTCGAATTTTATTAATATTTCCGATTTCCCTTTTGTGTTTACTTCTGGCTTCTTGTGGTAAGGATGACGAAACATTAGAAATTAACGATTTTACCAGAAAAAAGACCATTATACTGGAGCCCTATAAGAACTACCCGTACTCTATGATGAACATTTGGGTAAAAGGTCAAGTGAACGATACTATTTTGATAAGACTCAATTCATTGGATAGCAAACCTATTTTAAAGCTTTCCGGTAAAGTTGATGAGCGATGGTACACGGATTATTATGGAGGAGGTTCAAAAACTATAATTTTTGACCCGTACAAAGCAACAAAAGGGAGTTTGGAAATTAAAGCACAGTTGTAAAAAGTGTTTTCTTGGTAAATGCCCAAACAGGGTCTAAAAAGTTGGAATGGCTTCCACCTTTTTTATTTTCCACACCTTTCCCTAAACCTTAAAAAGTACAGTTTTCTTGATATTTATCAATCCATCATCCATGATGTACACTTTAACCAATTAAAGGGGGTTTCATCTAAAAGGTTATGGACAAAAACAATGCTTGGCTTACATTTGGAAGACCATAGCATAAGTAGGTTAAGTTCATGGTAAGATTTGGGGAAAGAAGGCGGAGCGTGCTCCGCCTTCTTTATATTTGACTACCAAGGTTTTATCCATTTTATCGATGAACTGCACGTTTTCTTTTTCTTCCAAAACGCAAAATATTTTTTAAAACCCTTTGTTATTTCTCACAATACCAGTATTTTAGTCTCGCCATAGCATAAGTAGGTTAAGTTTATGGTAAGATTTGGGACGAAAAGGGTGAGGGCTTCCTCACCCTTTTCTATTTAAAAAAATTAAAACAAAAAAGCCGTGCACTCAGTGCACGGCTTTTTATAGTATAAAAGGCTAGTTATTATTTACTAGCTGCATAGTTTTCAGAAACTTTATCCCAGTTGATCACACTGAAAAATTCTGAAATGTATTCAGGTCTCCTATTTTGATAGTGCAAATAGTAAGCGTGCTCCCAAACATCCAATCCTAAAATTGGATATCCTCCGCAACCTACGCCAGGCATAATGGGATTGTCTTGGTTTGGGGTTGAGCAAATTTCAACTTTGCCTCCTTTGTGAACACAAAGCCAAGCCCATCCAGATCCAAATCTGGAAGCTGCAGCTGCACTGAATTTTTCTTTAAAGGCATCGAAAGAACCAAAAGCCTCATCGATTGCGGAAGCCAACTCACCAGATGGAGTTCCTCCTCCGTTCGGTGACATAACTTCCCAAAAAAGACTGTGGTTAAAAAATCCTCCACCGTTGTTTCTAACTGCAGTATTGGACATATCCAAATTAGATAGGATATCCACAATTTCTTTACCTGCCAAATCAGTCCCTTCGATTGCGGCATTCAACTTAGTAGTATAGCCATTGTGGTGCTTGGTATGGTGGATTTCCATGGTCCTTGCATCTATATGAGGTTCCAATGCATCGTATGCATAGGGTAATTTAGGTAATTCAAAAGCCATAATATTATGTTTTTTTAGGTTATTAATCAATTTACGTAAAAATAAGAGTTTTAACATTTATATTCCGCTAAAACCATGTTAACATCAGGTAAGGAATCCTTATTTTGCATGAAAAAGGTTTTTGGAGGGCTCCAATTTTAAAATATACAGTGCATCTGCAGGTTCGGGCAAGACCTATGCCCTTGCCAAAACCTACCTTACCTTATTGCTTTCCAATGATTCTGCGATAAAATTCCGCCAGATTTTGGCCATAACGTTCACCAATAAGGCAGTGGACGAAATGAAGACCAGAATATTGGAAAACCTGTTCGCTTTTGGTCAGGACCAGGTTCCCGAAAAGCAGAAAAGTCTGTTCCAATCCCTTTGCGATGAACTCTCCCTTACCGAAGAGCAATTGCGACAACGGTCCCAACTTATTCTAAAGCGAATTCTGCACAACTATTCCTTTTTTGAGATTTCGACCATTGATAAGTTCAACCACAAAATCATAAAAACTTTTGCCCGCGATCTTCACCTATCCCAAAATTTTGAGGTGGAGCTCAATCTCGACCTATTATTGGAAGAAGCCGTGGGAAGATTACTGGAGCGAGCCGGCAACGATGAAAAGCTCACCGAAGTACTGATTGCCTTTTCGCTCGAAAAAATTGATGATGACAAAAGCTGGAACATTACTTATGACCTTATAGAAATAGGAAAACTCCTCTTCCAAGAAAATCATGCAGCGCACATAAACCCATTGCGGGAAAAATCTATCGGAGATTTTCAGGACATCCAAAAACAGATAGCATCAGAAAGCAAGGCCATTGAGGAAAAAGTGGTACAACTAGCTCAAAATGTGCTCCAGGAAATACAGCAACAAGGGTTTGATTTTGCCGATTTTCCCAGAAAAACCTTGCCCAATCATTTTAAAAAAATGGTTGATGGGGAGTTCAGTCCGAAAAACCTATATACAAGCAAAACCCTGGAACCCAACTTGGTCGATGGTAAATTGCTCAAGGCAAGCGACAAAAGGGACATTACCACATTGGCAACAACTATTTTGGAAAACTATCTCTCCATAAAACGACTTGTTTATCGACATGCCTACCTCCAAAATATGTACGGCAATATGGTGCCAATGACGGTCTTGAACGAAATCGCCAAGGAAATCAAGAACATTGAATTGGACAGGGACATTATTCCTATTTCTTCCCTGAACGCGATTCTCTCCAAGGAAATCAAAAATCAACCGGTACCTTTCATTTATGAACGCATGGGCGAAAAATACCGGCATTATTTTATTGATGAGTTCCAGGATACCTCCAAAATGCAATGGGAAAACCTAGTGCCGCTTATAGGGAATGCCCTGGAAAGCGAGGATGAAAAGCATGAGCGTGGCTCCCTCTTTTTGGTAGGTGATGTAAAACAGGCCATTTATCGCTGGCGTGGAGGACGTGCCGAACAGTTCCTGGACTTGATCAATGGAAAATCGCACCCATTTGTGGTGGAACCGAGCACCTATTCGTTGGATACCAACTGGAGGAGTTGTGATGAAATCGTGGACTTCAACAATAGTTTTTTCACGGAAATGGCGCCTGTGCTCGGCAATGAGGATTATCGCAACCTTTTTTTAAAAGATTCCCATCAAAAAACAAACAACAAGCCTGGAGGTTATATTCAAATGTCCTTTTTGGATGCAGATGCAGAAGATAAGGATGACGTCTACTGCGATGAAACCTTGAAAGCAGTTCAGCATATTGTTTCGGAAAACTATGCTTATTCAGATATCTGTGTATTAGTGCGGGACAATAAAAAAGGAATGCTGCTGGCAGATTTTTTGGCGCAGCAGAACATTCCCATCATTTCTTCGGATGCACTTTTATTGGCAAAGAATGAGAAAGTCATCTTTTTGGTATCGATTCTCCGAGTTTTTGAAAATGTAAAAGATAGGGAGGCAGCATACCATATATTAATGTATCTGTCCCCCAATGAAAATGGCAAGCACAGCTTCATCAACAAACATTTGGATGACATTGAAACTTTCTTGGCCTCGGAATACAACTTCCATATAAATGAACTGAAAGGAGCGCCTGTATTGACCATCATGGAAACCGCCATTGTGCAATTTGAGCTTTATCATGGCTCCGTGGCACACATCTCATTTTTGATGGACGAAGTGCTTGATCTGGAAAAAAGAGAAGGACCCAGCGTATATGCCTTCCTTACTTATTGGGAGGTAAAAAAGGAATCCCTGTCCATTGCCGCTCCCGATGGTGTGGATGCCGTAAAAATCATGACCATTCACAAAGCCAAGGGCCTTGAGTTTCCTTTTGTGATTTTCCCTTTTGCCAATGCCGTTCTGGACGATAAACGGAAGAAGAAGAAAACTTGGGTTCCGGCCACCACCAAGGATGAGGCTTTGGGGTTGGATGAGTTCCTGATCAACAACAATAAGGATATGTTGGAATACAACGAGGTGGCCCAACAAAAATATATGGCCGAAGAGCAAAAAACCTTGCTGGATTCCATGAACGTGCTCTATGTGGCGCTGACCCGTCCCGTTAAAGGGCTCTTTATAATTACCGAAAAACCCAAGAAAGATATTGCTGCCGTTGAGGCAGCTGCATCCTACTCGGACCTTTTCCAATGGTACGTGCAGCAAAAGAAGATTTCCGAAAACGAAAGTGGGACTTACACCGTTGGAACTTTTCCATCAAAAGAGGTGGCGATCTCTTCTTCGGAATCAACCCAGAACTACATATACTATGTTACCCGACCCAAAGATGATGAAGGATTCAGGATTTCCACAAAATCCGGCCGCTTGTGGGACGATGAACGGATTGAAGCCATTGAAATGGGAAATGTAATCCACTTTGCTTTGAGCCAAATTGAAACCATAAACGACGTTAATGCCGTTTTGGAACGTTTGGAAATTGAGGGGCATTTTCCACAAGAAGCGGCCAGCGACATCAAACAAAAAATAATGGCTGTTGTGAACCATCCCAAATTGAAGGATTTGTTCTTGGAAGACCTTCAAGTATTGAATGAAAGGGAAATCTTGACCACGGATGGGCATTCCCTTCGTCCCGATAGAATTGTTATTTCAGGAAATGAAGCCACCATCATTGATTACAAAACAGGAAAACCATCGCCCAAGCACAAGGAACAGATTACCAACTACGCCGATATTTTAAGAGATATGGATTTTCAAATCAAACAATCGGTTATTGTTTATATTGACCAAAAAATAGACCCTATTTTTGTATAAAGTTATTTAAAGATATGTACGGAAAAATAAAAGAGCATTTGGCCCAAGAACTGGAAGCGATCAAAGAAGCTGGCCTATTTAAAAAAGAACGAATTATCACCTCCCCACAAGGGGCGGTCATAAAAATCTCCACGGGAGAGGAAGTGATCAATTTTTGTGCCAACAACTATCTGGGACTGTCTTCCCATCCAGATGTGATCCAAGCCGCCAAAGACACCATGGACACTCATGGCTTTGGAATGTCTTCGGTACGCTTTATTTGTGGAACCCAGGACATTCATAAAGAATTAGAAAAGAAAATCGCCGACTTCTACGGAACGGAGGATACCATATTATACGCGGCAGCCTTTGATGCCAACGGAGGGGTTTTTGAGCCATTGCTCACTGCAGAAGATGCCATTATCTCCGATTCCTTGAACCATGCCTCCATTATTGACGGCGTTCGTTTGTGCAAAGCAAAGCGCTACAGATACGCCAACAACGATATGGCCGACCTTGAGGAAAAACTCAAACAAAGTAATACCGATGGTGCACGATTCAAAATAATCGTGACCGATGGTGTGTTCTCCATGGACGGCTTGTTGGCTCCTTTGGACAACATATGTGACCTAGCGGATAAATATGATGCCATGGTTATGATCGACGAATGCCATGCCGCCGGTTTTATTGGCGAAACAGGTCGCGGAACATTGGAAGAAAAAGATGTTATGGGCCGAATCGATATTATCACCGGTACATTGGGTAAAGCACTGGGCGGCGCCATGGGCGGTTATACTACAGGTAAAAAAGAAATTATCGAGATGTTACGCCAACGCTCCAGACCTTATTTGTTCTCCAACTCGTTGGCACCTGCCATCGTTGGTGCATCCATCAAGGTTTTTGACATGCTTGATACGGACACGACTTTGAGGGATAAGTTGGAAAGCAACACGGAATACTTCAAAAAAGGAATGAAAGAGGCTGGCTTTGACATTATTGACGGTGATTCCGCCATAGTACCAGTAATGCTCTACGATGCGAAGCTTTCACAAAACATGGCGGATATGCTTTTGGAGGAAGGGATCTACGTGATTGGATTCTTCTATCCGGTAGTCCCAAAAGACAAAGCAAGAATCAGGGTACAGCTTTCAGCAGCCCACGAAAAGGAACATTTAGACCGAGCAATAAAAGCCTTCGTTAAAGTAGGAAAATCGTTAAATGTCATCTAAATTCGATGAAATGCAGTAATTCTTCTGGCAAATGAGTCAAAAAAAAAGAAATTTAGATTTTGTTAATAAGTCTTAACAACTTACATTTGCTGCTGATAAACACTTAAACTTAAAATTTTGAGCATGAAACATCTTAGCAAATTATTGGTTGTTGCTCTTGTATTTGTAGGGTTCAACAGCATACAAGCGCAAGACGAAAATAATCCCTGGCAAGTTAGCATTGGGGTGAATGCGATAGACACTTATCCTACTAACGATAGTAACAACCCTCTTTCAAGTACTACATTGTTCGATGAGTACTTTAACGTATCAGATCACTGGAACATTTTGCCTTCTGTATCCTATGTAGGCGTTTCCAAGTACATCGGAGATGGTTTTTCTGTTGGAGCTAGAGGTTCCTTGAACAGAATCGAAAAAATAGGAGATGCATCTGTTGATGATTTGTCTCACTACGCCATTGATGGTACAATTAAGTACAACTTCCTTAAAAACACTACAATCGATCCTTTCGTAGAAGTAGGTGGTGGTTATACTTGGATAGACGAAATTGGTGCCGGTACCGTAAATGGTGGTGTTGGTGTTAACCTTTGGTTTTCTGACAACCTAGGTTTCACACTTCAAACACAATACAAGCACGCTTTCGAAGATTACTTGGTTAAGCATTTCCAACATATGGCTGGTATCAGCATTAAGTTTGGTGGTACTGACACTGATGGTGACGGTATCTACGACAAAGACGATGCTTGTCCAGAAGTTGCTGGTCTAGAGGCATTTAACGGATGTCCTGATTCTGACGGTGACGGTATCGAAGATGCTAAAGATGCTTGTCCTAACGAAGCTGGTTCTAAAGAAATGAACGGATGTCCTGATGCTGACGGTGACGGTGTTGCCGATAAAGATGACGCTTGTCCAAGCACTCCAGGTCTTCCTGCTCTAGCTGGTTGTCCTGATGCTGACGGTGACGGTGTTGCTGATAAAGATGATGAGTGTCCTAACGAAGCTGGTCCTGCTGAAAACGACGGATGCCCTTGGCCTGATGGTGATGGCGACGGAGTTCTTGACAAAGACGATCAGTGTCCAGAAATTGCTGGTACTGTTGCTAACAACGGTTGTCCAGAAGTAACTGAAGAAGTTCAAAAACAATTGAACGATTACGCTAGAACTATCTTGTTCGATACTGGTAAGTCTTCTATCAAAGCAGAGTCTACTTCTGTAATGGTTGACATCATCCAAATCTTGAACGAGTATCCTAACGCTAAGTTTACTGTTGAAGGTCACACTGACAGCGTAGGTAGCGAAAGCTTGAACCAGAAACTTTCTGAAGAAAGAGCTAACTCTGTTAGAGATTTCTTGATCGACAAAGGAATCGATGCTGATAGACTTTCTGCTATCGGTTACGGTGAGGCTAAGCCAATCGCCACTAACAACACAAGAGCTGGTAGAGCACAAAACAGACGAGTTGAAATCAACTTGATCAAATAATAAAAGAAACAAAGTTTTCTTTAAAAAGGCTCCGCAAATGCGGGGCCTTTTTTATTTTTAATCCATGCACGATACTTTCCTTGAATATGTACTGGATGACCTCCTTAAAAAGAAGCTGGATATTACCCAATGCACCTTTGTACTGCCCAGTAAACGATCGGGGACCTTTTTAAAAAAACATATCGCCAATAGGCTGGAGAAAAACATATTTAGTCCAGAAGTAGTATCCATTCAGGAATTCATCGGAAAATTATCAGATTTAAATCAGGCCTCCAATATTGATTTGTTGCTCCTTCTCTTTAAGGTTTACAAACAATCCGAGATAAAGGAATCAGATGATTTTGCGTCCTTTATCACTTGGGGACAAACCTTGTTGCAAGACTTCAATGAAATTGATGGCTATCTGATACCGGCCACCGATATTTTGAATTATTTATCCGCTATCAAGGAAATCAACCATTGGTCCACTAGCAAGGAAAAATCAGAGCTAGTAGAGAACTATCTACAACTTTGGAAAAACCTGGAAACCATATACAATGATTTTTATGATGCCCTGCTCGAACAAAAAAGAGGCTATCAAGGATTGATCCAACGGGAAGCCGTCAAGGTTATTCAAAGTGGTGATTACAAAGAAACAAGTGCCAACCCAATTGTATTTATTGGTTTCAACGCCTTGAACGCCGCAGAATCCACTATTGTTCAATATTATCTAGAACAGGGCAACTCCCACATCTATTGGGACATCGATTCCTATTTTTTAAACGATCCTTTGCACGATGCGGGTTTATTTATCAGGGATTACCAATACAATTGGCCTTACTACAAGCACGGGCACAACATAGAGCCACAGGACAATTTTCTTCAAAATAAGAATATCACAATCACTGGGGTCCCTAAAAGTATCTCACAGACCAAATATGTGGGTCAACTGTTGCAAGAAATAGGGGAGAAAGAAGAAATCGATCTTAGCAAAACCGCTTTGGTCCTAGCTGATGAAACCTTGCTGAACCCTATGCTCAATGGAATTCCAAGCAGCATACCTGAAGTTAACATTACTATGGGAATGCCATTGAACAAAACGGTGCTGTATTCCTTTTTTATGAACTTTTTGGAACTGCACCTCAACGTTTCTGAGCGAGGCTGGTTTTTTAAGCGGGTATTGGAATTTATCTCCAACCCCTACACACTCACCCTGTCCAACGAAGCGCAAGAAAACTTTGCGCAACGTATGTCCAAGGATATTAAAGAAGCCAACCTGCTTTACATCAATTCAGAAACGCTCGAAAAATATCCAAAGGCAAAAGCATTGTTGTCGATTATTTTTCCTGAAGGAACCATCAGCCCATTGGATTGGATAAACAACTGTCTGTTGCTCATAGAACGATTGAAAATCATCTATCAAGAAGAAAAAAATACGCTGGAACTGGAATATCTATATCGATTCTATGCGCTCTTCAACCAGTTGGGCCAATATTTGGACAAGGTCGATTTTATGGGCGAGCTTAAATCCATCAAAAATCTATTCAAACAATTGGCCCATATGGAAACACTGGATTTTATTGGCCAGCCATTAACGGGCTTTCAAATTATGGGAATGTTGGAGAGTAGAAACCTGGATTTTGAAACGGTGATCATTACCTCCGTGAACGAGGGGATTCTCCCTTCTGGAAAATCCAACAATTCCTTTATTCCGTTTGATGTAAAACGCGATTATGGCCTTCCCACTTACAAAGAAAAGGATGCCATCTATGTGTACCATTTTTATAGACTGATCCAGAGAGCGAAGAATATCTTCATCACCTATAACACCGAACCCGATGTACTGGAAGGTGGGGAAAAGAGCCGATTGATCACACAGTTGCTGACGGATAAAAACCTAAAAAACAACATTACCCATACCATAGCCACACCCAAGATTTCCATTGACCCCAAACCACTTATCCAAATTGAAAAGGACGGCCAGTTTATGGAAGATTTAAAAGCATTTGCGCAAAAAGGTTTTTCTCCCACCTCATTGACCAATTACATCAAAAACCCGATTGATTTCTACATCAGGAATATGCTTAAGATCAACGATTTGGAGGAAGTGGAGGAAAATATTGCGGCCAATACCTTCGGGACCATTATTCACGATAGTTTGGAGCAACTGTACAGCTCCTTCATTGACCATCTGTTGACGGAAGAAAACATCAAATCCCTAAAAAAACAAGTCCCCGAAGTGGTGCAACATCATTTTACCGAGAAACTTTCCGGGGTAGATGTTTCCAAGGGAAAATTCTTGTTGGTGTACAATGTTATCCTGAAATACCTTACTAACTTTTTGGACGATGAGCTCCAACAGCTGAAGCACCACGAAATCAAAATATTGGCGCTCGAGGAACGCTACGAAGAATTTATTACAGTGCCCGGGATTGACTTTCCCATCAAATTAAAGGGCACTTTGGACCGCGTGGACGAATTTGACGGCACCGTACGCATTATTGACTACAAAACGGGCAAGGTAGAGGCCAAAAATGTAAAAATAACGGATTGGGAAGCCCTCATCACGGATTATGATAAGAGCAAAGCCTTTCAATTGCTCTGTTACGCCTACCTCTATTCCAAAAAATATGGTACTAGCGACGTACAGGCAGGAATCATCTCATTTAAACATTTGGGCAAAGGATTGTTTCCCTTTTCAGAGGACAAGGATACCCGAATACATGCGGATACCCTTGCAACCTTTGAAAATTTTTTGTTCCGATTGATAAGTGAAATCTGCAATGAAGCAGTTCCCCTAACTGAAAAAATAGATTGATTATTTCAAATCCGGACGTGTGGGGCGCACCTCTATCTTACTTGGCAAGGTACGTGGGTGCATCGTGAGCAGATCAATGACCAATTTACCAATATCCTCCGGCTGAATCTTCCATGCATCCTTATCCGATGGTTCGTTGTTGTTGAAATGACTTGCCACCGAACCGGGCATAATGGTGGTAACTTTAATGTTGTACTGTCTCAAATCCAGCATAGCGGCCTGCGTAAAACCGACCACACCAAACTTCGTGGCGTTGTAACCCGCTGCGGTAGGGAAAAAGTTGGTTCCCGCCAAGCTGGCCAAGGTCATATAGTACCCTTCGGATTTTTTCAAGGCATCCACGGAGGCTTTTAGCGTGTGGTATACCCCGTTCAAGTTGGTATCGATCATTTGATGCCATTTCTCGTCTTCCAATTCATCTATCGGGGCAAAATGCCCTACGCCCGCATTGGCCATTACCACATCCAACTGTCCCCATTTATCGAGAATGGCGGCTACGGCCTTTTTCTCATCTTCCAATTTGGACACGTCGGACACCAATCCCAATACATTGTCTGGATTGTTCAAGCCTTTTACGGCGGCATCGGCACTTTCTTGACTACGTCCACTAACGGCCACCTTCATGCCCTGTTCCAACAAGCTTTCGGCAATTCCGTATCCAATGCCTTTTGTTCCTCCTGTGATGTATGCTACTTTTCCTTCTAGTTTCATGTTGATTTTGTTTTGAAGTAAAGTTCAAAAAAGCAGTGGCCAAATACAAAAAATCCATCCTAAAGGATGGTTAATGTTTAAGGGTTGTTCAAACTATTATTGCCTTTCTTGAAAAATGGTACATTTATGATAAATGATGCTAGAAAAAGGAAGGGCTCCTTGGGTCCAGAGGTGATTTAAGATATAAATTGAGGAATAGCGTACAAACAACTAAAATGGGCGTCAGCAATAATCAAAACCAAAGAACCCGAACACGTATTGGAGTTGCGATTCTATTGACGATTGCCGCAATCCATGCATTTAGGGTTGGAAGTTATTTGTCTGGGAACGCATATAAGTATTATTATAGTTTTGCCTCGGACATCATGATACCTTTCGCAGCTTATTTTTCGCTGTGGATGAACGAAATTCAATTCCGGTTTCTTAGAAAATGGTATATAAAGGTAATTATCTGTTTTTGTGTGATGACCTTTAGTGAAATCATGCAATATTTTGGTATTTACTTTTTTGGTTCAACGTTTGATTGGATTGATATTCTTATGTATGCATTGGGCTCGTTAACTGCTGCTTTTTTGGACAAACAGATTTTAGAAAGATTAATGCCATTTTTAAAATATGATACTTTAGATAACTAAATTTAGCCTTCAGATGTTTTAACCCACTTTGATATTCTTGTATCCTAGGCCAATAAAAAATCAAACAATTCATCAACCCCACCGAAACCCATATCGTCCCGAACATTGCCACTCCCCAGCGGTTACAGGAATATGGCGTGGGAATTTTTGAGGCCATACCTACCAAATCTGCCCTTAAAAAAGCGCTAAAGAAAAAGCACATTACCGTAGATGGGGTTATTGCCTCCACAGCAACCTTGATCAACGGTGGAGAACACATCACGCTCCGTATTCCAACAGAAACAAAGCCAAAAAAGCAGCTCGATTTTCCGTTAAAAGTCTTGTTTGAGGACGAATATCTCGCGGCCGTGCACAAACCTGCCGGTATCGAAGTAAGTGGCAACAAGTTCAAGACCTTGGCCAATGCCCTGCCACAAAACCTGGGGCCCAGTCAGCTTTCGGGCGCTACAACACCACAACCTGTTCACCGATTGGATTATGCCACAACGGGCATTGTGTTGGTAGGCAAAACCAACAGCAGCATCCGCGCTTTGAACAAAATGTTCGAGGATAAGTTTATTTCTAAAACCTACTACGCGGTTACTATTGAGAATATGAAGCAAAGCGGAACCATCACTGCCGAAATAGACGGGAAACCATCCCATTCGGAATATAAAGTACTCGAGTCCGTGCCCTCGCAACGTTTCGGGACACTGAATTTGGTGGAATTACACCCAAAAACAGGCAGAAGACACCAATTGCGAAAGCATTTGCACGGTTTGGGAAATCCCATTCTCGGAGATAAGGATTATGCTTTGGAGGGCTTGCTTTTAAAAGGCAAAGGTTTGTACCTGCATGCCTATGCACTGGAATTTGAGCATCCTTTTACCAACGAGCACATCCATATAACGGATGAATTACCAAGGAAGTTCAAGAAGATATTTTCAACATATTAGCACTTACATTGAAGTATCTCCAACTGCCGCAAGTTGATATCCTATAAAGAAGTATATTTAAGGGATATAAGGAAAGTTCCATCTTCCCATGATTAAGTAAGTTATAAGCACAAATGATCAAGCTTTTTTCAATAAACAAAAAAAATAAAATTCATCATTTAATAGAAGTTGATAATGAGTTCATTATACAAGAAGATGAATTCCTTAGATTGGAGTTCGGGAATGGATTCGATTGGATAAAACATAGTTTTACTTGTGTCGATTGTAAAGCCTTTCTTGAATCGTTAATGGACCCTAGCACTGCTTTTAATTGGTATTTGAAATCTGAACAAGGAGTTTATGTGCTTGATTCCTCTGTTTTCAAAAAAAAGGAACAATTTGAAAACATCTTTGAAAGTCGGGTTTCCAAGGAATTTACGGGAGTTAGATTAAAGCTCAGGAAAATACCTGATAACCGAGTTGAGTTAATAAAACTAATGGCTAATAAAGAGAAGGAACAAGAATTTAAGCATTGTGCTGAGCTTAAAGATGCTGCAAAAATTGCCGAACGTCAGTAATTAATAGGTTGCATGGTTAACTGTACAATCATTTTACTCTACTTAAACTCCCCTAGAATTCATTAACAACCTCTCACACCCAACAACCAAATTATTTCTTACTTTGCATGGGTGAACAAATCTTTAGACCATCTGCCCCCATCCAAACAAAAGGAACTGGGCCTCCTGACCACCCTACTATCCTCCTTCAAGGAAGTGGAAATGGTGCTGCTCTTTGGCAGCTACGCACGGGGCAATTGGGTGGAGGACACCTATGTGGAAAAAGGCATCACCTACGAGTACCGGAGCGACTACGACATTTTGGTAGTGCTCACCCATGAGGACCTGAAACAAAAGTTTCGGATAGAGGACAAGGTAAAGCAAGAACTGATCACCACCGGAAAGATAAGCACACCTGTAAACATCATATTCCACGGCATAAAACACCTGAACCAAGCCCTGCGCCTTGGCAATTACTTTTTTAAGGACATTAAAAAAGAGGGGGTTGTGCTGTACAACTCGGAAAAGTTTGAGCTGGCCACGCCCAAGGTATTGACGCCACAAGAGAGCCAACAAAAGGCACAGGAACATTTTGACCAGTGGTTTACGAGTGCCAGTGATTTTCTAATAGATTTTAAGCATGCCTTTGATAGAAAAAGTCTTCATAAAGCAGCTTTTTACCTGCATCAAGCCACTGAACAGTTTTACACCACCATATTATTGGTGTTCACGGATTACCGCCCCAAAGACCACAATTTGGAGACCTTGGGCATAAAAGTGGACATGTGTGACCAAAGGTTTGCCGTTTTTCCAAAACAGACCGAAGAAGAACAAAGGTTGTTTGAGCTGTTGAAGCGCGCCTACATAGATGCCCGCTACAAAATGGAGGAATACCACGTTACTCGAGCCGATCTGGAGTATTTATCGGCCAAGGTAGCGGAGTTACAACACCTGACCGAGGGCATCTGCCTTGAAAAAATCAAGGAGATCGGGGAGGGGTGAAAGTACAGCGAAAAAAATTACCATACTTGGGCCTAGCCTACCCTTGTGATGGTATATGCCGAGGAAAGTTGATTAAATAAACAGGTTGGCAACAATTTGAATGAACCGAACACTGAATTTCATATTACTTCTTTTGATTCCAGTTTTTTCTTTTGGACAAGAAAAAGATTTCTATGATTTGGATAATTCGTACCACAAAATTTTTGAGAATAATAAAGTAAAGTCATTAAAAGTTTTTACAAAGGAATTTGACAAAAATGGAGATATTAAAGAAGACTATGTTGAGCTAATTCAAAACTTCGCAAAAAATGGAGATATAGTCTGGGAAAAAGAATTTTATGATGACTCAACAGCAGCTTGGGAAGTCAATTATAAATATAATGACAACCATCAAACTATTCGAACTGAATGGACTTGGCTAGACGAAAATGACCAAGACCTTACAGAATACGAATATGATTCTGACTATAGACTTATAAAAAGTCGGGACTATTATAAAAGTTCAAACTCAACTGAGTTTTTATTAGAAGAATCTCAAAACTACCATTACGAAAACAATCGAGTAAGTAAGGTCACTAACCTTGACAACGAAATAGAGTTTTTCTATAAAAAGAAAGGGGAAATGATATTTGGATTTACAGCTAATAACGAACTAAAGTACAAGTATAAAAATGGTGAATTTGTTTATCAAAGTCTGGATTCAATCATTTTTCAATATGAACGAAACAAAATAGGTCAGATTTTGAAAACCATAAAGACTGACAAAAAAGGAATTGTGCTCAGCCAAAGTTTTTACGAATATTCTAATGGACTTTTAATGAAAGTTATTTCTAAAGATAGAGATGGAAATTTGATATGGAAAAAAGAATATCAATATGAATATTATGAATAAAAAACTTTTGCCAACAATGTGTAACCGCCATTGCTAGTGATTATTAATCCAATGAAAAGGATTACAAAAAACTATATATTTATAATTGAAAAAGCTTAAACCGAAAAGCTCGCAACTGCGGTTATACGGTATCGTTGTAGGCAATGTTGAAAAAATGACAAACGCGGAATTCAAATCTGAAATTAACCGACTTTTGAAACCTCTCGGATTCAAAAAAAAGGGAAATAAATGGATATCGCAAACAGAAGAGTTAGAGAAAATTATTGAGCTTCAAAAATCCAATTACAGTAACAGCTACTACCTAAATTATGGATTTAATTTTAAGGACTTGGACTATAAAAAAGTTACAATGCACATTTGGAATCGATTGGACTCTTTTAAACGGAAGGAAAACGACCTGTTGATAAGGACATTAGATTTAGAAAACTCACTTGAATCAATCGAACGGTACCAAAATCTAGAGCATTTCATTAACAACTTGCTTTTGCCTAAAATTAACGGAATTAATCAAAAAGAAGACGTTATAAAGGAACTGAAAACAAGAAAACACCTGAATGACATATTCTTACCAGTAAAACGACATTTGAATTTAAATACGGAATAATAAACACTGCCTACAACACTAGCTAAAATTCATTGTTTCCTCCTGCCTTAAGCTAAATTCCCTACTTTTAAGAAAACAAGCAACCAAAAGGAATGCCTTCGGAACGCTCTAGCCTTACCCCTAGTAGAAAAACTCTCGATATACTTTACTTCCCAATCCATTGCGATTTTTGTGTATTTGGACCTGCCACCATTGTGTCGGCTTATTCTATCTTCCAAATTCTGACAATGTCCAACATAAAACTTATCGATGGATTGGCTATATAATATGTAAACAAAATATTCCATAAAAAAAGCACCCCTTTTATGAGGTGCTTTTAAGAATTTAGTGGAGAATACCGGATTCGAACCGGTGGCCTTTCCGAATGCCTTCGGAACGCTCTAGCCATTGATTTCCCCAAACGCAACAACCTCAACAAAAAAAGCACCCCGTTTATGAGGTGCTTTTAAGAATTTAGTGGAGAATACCGTCCCGATATATATCGGGAGAACGGTGGCTTTTCCGAATGCCTTCGGAACGCTCTAGCCTTTATCTTCAGAAATGAGAAATTCAATGTACTTTCTACTTTTTTTTCTTTTGATCTCCCTTTCCCTCTCCATAGCTCTGCCCCTTGTAGAAAAACTCTCGGTATACTTTACTTCCCAATCCATAGCGATTTTTGTGTATTTGGACCTGCCACCATTGTGTCGGTTTATTCTATCTTCCAAATTCTGACAATGTCCAACATAAAATTTATCGATGGATTGGCTATATAATATGTAAACAAAATATTCCATAAAAAAAGCACCCCAAATGAGGTGCTTTTATTCGTTTTAAACGCAATACCTTGCGCTTGATCGTGGAGAATACCGGATTCGAACCGGTGGCCTTTCCGAATGCCTTCGGAACGCTCTATCCTTTGATTTCCCCCAAATACAACAACCTCAACAAAAAAAGCACCCCGTTTATGAGGTGCTTTTAAGAGTTTAGTGGAGAATACCGGATTCGAACCGGTGGCCTCTTGCCTGCCAGGCAAGCGCTCTAGCCAACTGAGCTAATCCCCCAAAGTGAGCGCAAAATAACTACTTTTTTCCGAAAGTATCAAAAATTGCGCCGCTTCCTTAATCTTTTTTAACGCTAAGTACCAGTACGGGTATCTTTACAAAGAATTCCGACTTTGGTATCGTGTTCTTTTCCCATAGTTTTTTAAAGAACCCACGCTTTCTACGGAATACGCACAACATATCCGGGTGTTCCTTTTGGAAATATTCCGTTACTCCCAAATACGTGGTTCCGTTTTCGGTAATGGACAAATGTGAGCTTAAATCCATTAGAGCCGTGTTCACCTTAAGATCGTCCTCCGTATATCCAGGTCTCTTTACCAACAACAGACTTACTTCTGACCTAAATTTGTTTTTGATCATAACCAATGGGGTCAAAATACTGCTTCGCTTTAAGATTCCAGACCCAAACGCGGTCAATATCTTTTTTATAGGTGTAAAAGTTGTTCCCTTGGGGACAATCAATGTAGGTATCTCGGTTTGTTTTATGATCCTGCCCGAAGTATTGCCCAAGTAAAGTTCTTCTTGAATATCGTTACTTCTGGGTGCAATAATGATCAGGTCTATTCCAAGTTCCTTGTTGATGCTCTTTAGACCATCAATGATATCACCATTGTACGTGGCCATTTTTATCTGCACCCCTTTGGTGTCCACTTGGTCTATCACCTCTTTTAAGTGTTCCTTGCTGCTCTTGGCCACCTTTTCTTCAACATTGGCCAAGCTTCCTACGGCCGTAGTTACATTAAACACATCCATTACATAGACCTGCGCTCCAAAATTTGAGGCAAAGTCAACAGCGTATTGCAATGTTTGGGAAGAATCTGGAGAAGTTCCAATGGGTACAAGTATATTGTTCATGGTTTGGTGATTACGATTAAACCTTAAATTTACAATTTAATTGAAACGAATCAATGATAAGACGTGCAAAGATATCTGAAATACCCGATATCTTGACCATAACCCAGGCTTGTGCCAAAAAAATGCAGGAGAACGGTATTTTTCAATGGAACGAGCACTATCCGTCCGAAGAGGCGTTCATCAAAGACATTGAACGGGATGAACTTTTTGTGATAGAAGAAAATAACGCCGTTCAGGGTACCATCGTCATTTCCACTGTAATGGATGAAGAATACAAGCCCATACAATGGCTGACCCCAAACGGGAACAGCACCTATATCCACCGCCTTTCGGTTCACCCAGACCTTCAAGGCAAGGGACTGGCCCAACAACTTATGGATTTTGCCGAAAACTTTTCCAAAGAGAAAGGTTTTATCTCTGTGCGCTTGGACACTTTTTCGCAGAACAAAAGAAACCAACGTTTTTACGAACAAAGAGGGTATCAAAAACTCGGCAATATCTTCTTTCCCAAACAAAGCGAGCATCCTTTTCATTGTTATGAATTAGTGCTGTAACTTGCGCCCGATTTGAGCACACAGGTAAATTTTAGGAGCATTAACCAATTGGCAATTCCCGCAACCATTTCGGGCATTGCAGAACCTATCCTTTCCATTACGGATACGGCCATAGTGGGCAATATTCCGGTAGATGGTCTGGAATCGCTTGCGGCAGCCGGAATCGTGGGTTCCTTTTTGTCCATGCTTATTTGGGTACTGGGCCAGACCCGTAGCTCCATTTCCGCCATTATATCGCAATATTTGGGTGCAGGACGACTGGACGAGGTTAAAAATATGCCCGCGCAGGCCATTTTCCTCAACATTCTTTTGAGCATTGTGGTACTGCTCACCACCATTTTCGTGATCGAGGAGATTTTTACGCTCTTCAATGCATCGGGAAAAATCTTGGAATACTGCGTTTCCTATTATTCCATTCGGGTTTGGGGGTTCCCACTCACCCTGTTCACCTTTGCCGTGTTCGGTATATTCCGCGGGTTGCAGAACACTTTTTACCCCATGGTCATCGCTATGCTCGGTGCGGGTCTCAACATCCTGTTGGACTTTGTTTTGGTATACGGAATAGAAGGGTTTGTTCCCGCACTGTATTTGGAAGGTGCGGCGTGGGCCAGTTTAATTGCCCAGGCCATAATGGCCATATTGGCGCTTATTTTATTGGTGAAGAAGACGGACATCAGCATGAAACTGACCTTTCCGCTGAACAAAGAGATCAAGCGACTTATTTTTATGAGTCTTAACCTTTTTGTGAGGACCCTGGCACTCAATGCCGCCTTGATGCTGGCCGTGCGTGAAGCCACCACATTGGGCGACCGCTTTATAGGGGCCCACACCATTGCCGTTAACCTTTGGTTGTTCGCCGCATTTTTTATTGATGGCTACGCCGCAGCGGGCAATAGTATGGGAGGTAAACTGTTGGGCGCTGAGGATTACGATGGGCTATGGAAACTCGCCAAGACCATATTTAAATACGGAATGGTTGTAAGTCTTGCCCTCATGTGCATCGGTTTTATTTTGTATCGCCCCATTGGTCACCTTTTTTCGAATGAGGAAATCGTGCTCAACACCTTCTACAGCATTTTTTATATCGTGATCTTAGGATTGCCCATGAACACTTTGGCCTTTATTTTTGATGGGATTTTCAAAGGCATGGGCGAAATGAAATATCTGCGTAATGTGCTCCTGGCCGCTACCTTTTTAGGGTTTATTCCTTGTCTTTACCTAGGCATGTACCTAGGTCTTGGTTTTTATGCCATTTGGATCGCCTTTGTGGTCTGGATGATGATTCGCGGATTCTCCCTGGTCTGGAAATTTAGAAGAAAGTTCAGACCCTTGGTGCAAAACCCTTAATTTAGTGCCCACAGACATCTGATAATCAATTTTAATGACAACAGATAGAACCAACGGAAGTTTATATACCCATATAGAAAATAGGATTGCCACGGTCGAATTTGGCCATCCGGCCAGTAACTCCTTTGTGTCCGAATTATTGGCCAGACTCGCCAAGGAATTTGACAAGCTCGGGATTAACGATGAGGTTTCGGTTATTGTCTTAAAATCCGAAGGGGAAAGAGCTTTTTGTGCAGGTGCCTCTTTTGATGAATTGGTGGCCGTTTCGAATTTGGAAGAAGGCAAGCAGTTTTTTAGCGGCTTCGCCAATGTGATCAATGCCATGCGCAAGTGTCCCAAACCAATCATAGGTCGGGTCCAAGGGAAAACCGTTGGTGGCGGGGTCGGATTGGCCTCGGCCTGCGATTATGTGCACGCAACCGAAGCAGCAGCCATCAAACTATCCGAGATTTCCATAGGAATAGGTCCGTTTGTTATCGCTCCCGCCGTGGAACGTAAAATGGGAAAAGCCGCTTTGGCAGAACTTACTTTGTATCCCACGGAGTGGAAAAACGCCTATTGGGCCAAAGAACAAGGCCTCTACGCCAAGGTATACGACTCCATTTCCGAAATGGACAAAGAGCTGGAAATTCATCTGCAAAAACTGGCAACCTATAACCCTGAAGCTCTCGCTGAAATGAAAAAAGTATTGTGGGAAGGAACCGAGCACTGGGACGACCTATTGTTGGAGCGTGCCGAAGCATCAGGACGATTGGCACTCTCCCCAAACACTAAAAAAGCATTGGAAAAGTTTAAAAAATAAAAGAAATTATGACTGATTTATTGTTCCCCATATTGGCCCTTTTCGTGATTGTGGTGTATGTGGTCAACAGAGTACGAAGCAACCGACGTTACAAAAAATAATATATATAATATATATTTTATATATTTGTTGGTATAGAATTTGAGAGACCAAGTTTTATGGGACATGTTAAAAAACTGATTGAAGTCGATAAGTCACTGGTAGTAAAACTCAAAGTGCTTTCCGCTTTTGAAAACTTGAGCGTTAAGGCCTTGATGGAAAAGGCTGTGGTTGAATATGTGAAAAACAAAGAACTGGAACGTTTCGAAAAGCTATCAGAAGAAGAGAAGGAAGACCTTGGGCTTCTACTTTTGATGCAACAAACAGACAAAAAAGACTTTGTCAGTGAGGAAGATGTCTTTAAAGTTCTTGATGAATGAAAATCAAATATCATAAATCACTTGAAAAAGATTTAAGAAAGATTAATGATAAAAAGATAAAGCAAAAGTTGAAGCTTATCATTCTCGAAATGAAAGAGGCCAAGGTTTTGGACGAGCTTAAATCCATTAAGAAACTAGCAGGACACCCGAATGCTTTCAGAATGCGAATAGGTTCATACCGACTTGGTTTTTATTACGAAAACAATACCCTAATATTGTCTCGTTTTGTAAAACGAAATGACATCTATAAACTTTTTCCGTAGACCCATTGGACAACATCTCACTTCCTAAAGGCAAAAAAGTCTATTTCGCGAGCGATAACCACCTCGGGGCACCCACCCGAAAGGACAGTTTGCCCCGTGAGAAAAAATTTGTGGCCTGGCTCGACTCCATTAAGGATGATGCCGCGGCCATTTTTTTAATGGGCGACCTTTTTGACTTTTGGTTCGAGTATAAGACCGTGGTTCCCAAAGGCTTTACACGTACCTTGGGGAAACTCGCCGAACTATCGGATATGGGCATTCCCATTTCCTATTTTGTGGGCAATCACGATCTTTGGATGAACGGGTATTTTGAAGAAGAGCTCAACATTCCCGTGTACCACAAACCGCAGCAGTTCCTTATCAACGATACTTCCTTTTTTATCGGCCATGGCGATGGCTTGGGTCCACACGACAAAGGTTTTAAACGCATGAAAAAGGTGTTTACCAATCCGGTCGCAAAATGGTTTTTTAAGTGGCTGCACCCGGACTTGGGCGTTCGTTTAGGGCAACATCTATCCGTGAACAATAAGATAATTTCTGGCGAAGCTGATGCCAAATTCTTGGGCGAGGACAAGGAATGGCTGATCTTATATGCCAAGCGCAAGTTGGAGCAACAACACTATGATCATTTTATTTTTGGTCATCGCCACCTGCCCATGGAAATCAAACTCAACGAAAAGTCCACCTACACCAATCTTGGGGATTGGATTTCCTATTTTACCTACGCTGTTTTTGATGGGGAAAAGTTGACTTTGGAGAAACTGGAAGATTAATCCTCCTTTTCGTGCAAATCAATATCATCCTGAAGGTCCAATCGCCTGAAGGTCGGCGATACAATTGCGGTTGTACCGGCCGTAAGCAAGGTCATGCATCCACCAAAAACCACCGCAGTTACAGTTCCCAATAGTTTAGCGGCCAATCCACTTTCAAAAGCGCCTAACTCATTGGACGAACCCACGAACATGGAATTTACGGAAGCCACCCTGCCGCGCATATTGTCAGGAGTCTTTAATTGTAAAATGGTCTGGCGAATGATCATGGAAACACCATCCACGGCACCACTGAGGAACAGGGCGATCACCGATAACCAAAACAGTTCCGACAATCCGAAAACGATAATGCATATTCCAAAAGCAAACACCGCCATCAGCAATTTTTTACCAGCGTTTCTGTGCAGCGGAAACCTCGTGGAGCCCAACATGGTAATGGAAGCTCCAACAGCTGGGGCCGCCCTTAAAATTCCAAATCCTTCGGAGCCCACATGTAAAATATCCTGGGCATAAACGGGCAATAGGGCCACGGCACCACCAAAAAGTACGGCGATCATATCCAAAGTAAGCGCCCCAAAAATGGCCTTGTTTCCAAAAACAAATTTGAGTCCATCCCGTAAACTTTGGAATACAGGCTCACCAATTTTTGGATTCATAATGGGTTTTTTGGGTATCTGGAATAGAAAGATCAAAGCGAATAAAGAAAACCCGAAAATAACGCACATGCTCCAATGCACTCCGATCCAACTAATGGAAAATCCTGCCAGCGCAGGTCCCAAAACCGATGCCAACTGCCAAGTGGAACTGCTCCAGGTAGCTGCATTCGGATATATCTTTTTGGGAACGATCAACGCAATCAACGAAAATATGGTGGGGCCTAAAAACGAGCGCACAAATCCACCTAAAAATACCAAGGCATATATGGAATACAGTATGGTTTTAGAGGCCCATGCTTCTTCAAGCCCTGGCCAACTCAACAAGAACAGCCCAAGACTGATCACCGAGAATCCGGCAATACAAGTAACCAACAGGTTTCTTTTTTCCCGTTGATCAACAATATGACCTGCAAAAAGGGCCATGCTCACCGCTGGAATCACTTCCATCAATCCGATAATACCCAATGAAAGTGGGTCTTTGGTCAAGGAGTAGACTTGCCATTCAATAACAATAAACTGCATGGACCATGCAAATACCATGGCAAAGCGAACAATTAAAAATATGTTGAATTCCTTATAGCGAAGTGCTGCGTAGGGGTCCATAAATAGCTAGCGAATATCTCTTAGTTTTAGTTGAAGGCTCACCGTTCCGTTCCATTCATTTTCGTCCAACGAAAATACGGCATCAAACGGTTTTATTCCCTTAACCCTGGCTAATTTATCACCCAAATTAAAACCAATGCCCCCAATGGGATTGGAACCTGGCTGATAGAGACTGCATTTTAAATGTTTTTCACCTTCCCCAACTCCGCGGGCATAGCCCGTATCCTTTAATCCTTCGGCCATAAAAACAGGGGTCATATTTCCAGGGCCAAACGGGGCAAATTGCTTCAAGATTCGCATCAATTTTGGCGTAATCTGATGCATTGAGATTTTGGCATCCACAGAAATTTCGGGCTGTAACAGTTTTGGGTCGATGGTTTCCGACACCACTTTTTCGAATTGTTCTTTAAAGGCTTCGTACTGCTCTTCCAACAAGGTAAGTCCTGCGGCATACATGTGCCCCCCGAACTGTTCCAAACAATCGGAACAACCCTCTAGCGCATTGTAAATATCAAAACCCTTTACCGAACGGGCGGAAGCTGCCAATTTATCGCCGCTTTTAGTAAAAACCAAGGTAGGTCTGTAATACGTTTCCGTTAATCGTGATGCTACAATGCCTATTACACCTTTGTGCCAATTTTCGTTATAAACTACCGATGTGTACTTGTCCTCTTCCTTGTTTTCTTTGATTTGCACCAGGGCTGCTTGTGTGATTTCCTGATCTAAGCTTCTCCGTTCGGTATTGAACAGTTCAATTTCTGAGGCAAACTGCCGGGCTTGGGTAAAGTTGGTCTCGGTAAGCAAAGCAACGGCATGTTGACCGTGTTTCATCCGGCCTGCGGCATTGATTCGAGGGGCAATCATGAACACCACATCCGTAATGGTAAGTTCCCGTTTCTTTGTTTGATCGATCAGTGCTTTGATCCCTGTTCGCGGGTTTTCGTTGATGACCATCAGTCCATAATAGGCCAGTACACGGTTTTCCCCTGTAATCGGAACTATATCCGCTGCAATGGCGGTGGCCACTAGATCCAGATAAAGCAAAATGTCATCAACGGTCTTTCCCTGCTTGACAGCCAGCGCCTGAATCAGTTTAAAGCCAACGCCACATCCGCAAAGTTCTTTGTACGGATATGCACAATCGTCCTGTTTGGGATCTAGAACCGCAACGGCATTGGGCAATTTTTGGCCCGGTCGGTGGTGATCGCAAACGATGACATCAATACCATTTTCCTTGGCGTATTTTATCTGGTCAATGGCCTTGATGCCACAATCCAGGGCAATCATGAGGCTAACATCATTGTCCGCAGCAAAATCGATTCCCTGGAAGGAAACACCGTATCCCTCCAAATAACGGTCGGGTATGTAGGTCGCTACATTAGGATAGGTTTCCAATAGGTAGGAGCTCATCAAAGCTACCGAAGTGGTTCCATCCACATCATAATCCCCATAAACCAATATGTTTTCCCCATTGGACATGGCCTGGTCTATCCGCTCAACGGCTTTTTGCATGTCCTTCATCAAAAAAGGATCGTGCAATTGGCTCAGTTCTGGGCGGAAGAATGCCTTGGCCTCTTCGTAGTTGGTTATTCCCCGCTGAATCAATAATTGAGCTACCAAATCATCTACTCCCAATGCTTCAGAAAGATGGTCAATGGATTCTTGTTCAGGTTTTGGTTTTATGGTCCAACGCATATCAGGTTATTAATTTGGATTTGGGAGGTTGCTTTCAAATCTTTTGATGAGTGAAAATGTAATAAAAATATGGGCGAGGTAGTAGGTTGGTGTAATCAGAAAATCGAAGGTATGATAATCCACAAATTCTTTAAAAGCAATTATGGTATCAGAAAAAATAATCAGGGAAATCCCCAAAATAAAACCTTGTTTTGCGGCTAGGCCACCCCTCATCCCAACGGCCGCTCCCAAAGAAAAACAGGAGATGAGCAAATACACCAAAGATGCGACCATCAAAGGAACATCGGTAAAATTGGGATAGAGCACCAAAAAGAAAAATGCCAAATAGGCCACCAGCAAAATTCCAGTGAAGACTACTTTTATATGGCCGTTGAACAAAGCGTAAAGCAAATACCCTACATGCGCCAGAAAAAAAAGGGCAATTCCTTTTATGAACATGAGGCTGTTCCCGTTCATGTTGGATAAAAACCAATCCCCTACGATGGAAAACAAAAATGCCGCAAAAATCCACCAAGTATCCTTAGCGCTGTTTTTTAATTGGCGATTAAGCACAAGGATGATAATAATCCCCATGCTTGCGGTACCTGATTTAAAGATAAAGTTTGAGGTAGCCACACCCAGTATTGCTAGAGTGGTTGAAATTGCCAACAGCAGATATAACCCATTCTTTTTTAGCCACATTTGACCTTAATTTTAATGTTGACAGCGAAAAACAAAGGCTTGATTAAAAAGCCCGTGTCACCAAAAAGGAACTAGAGGTTATTGCCCTTGGTGCTTTGCTTATTTCTTGTGATAGAAAATCTTAATGTCCAATTTGGCAAATTTTCTGAACATTTCCATAACACCGCAATATTTTTCTACGGAAAGATCTACGGCTTTTTTAAGCTTTTCCTCCTTGAGGTTGGCTCCTGTAAAATGATACTCGATCACTGCGGAGTCATAGTATTTAGGGTGCTCATCGGTAAGATTGGCGATGGTCTCTATCCTAAACTCATCCACTTCAAGCTTCATTTTTTTCATAAGTGAGGCTACGTCCAGTCCTGAACATCCTGCCAAGGAAGTTAGCATCAATGCCTTGGGGCGTAGTCCCCCACCTCCTCCTCCATGTTCTGGGGATGTATCAATTTTAATGGTGTGACCAGAAGGATTTGTGCTCTCAAAAGTGGTTCCACCCAACCATGTAGTAGTAACGTGATTTGTCATGAAATTAAATTTTTGTTTCTTGTAAGGGTATCAAAAATACAATATAAAATCTCATACATGGCCTTAGTAAACCCCCTTTCCCCCGATCACGACCCCGAAACCAGAGAACTGGCCGAGTTCTTTAACGAAACACTTGGGTTCTGTCCCAATTCCGTGCTAACAATGCAGCACAGACCGGCGATATCCAAAGCGTTCATTAACCTTAACAAAGCCGTAATGACCAATGAGGGTCGTGTAACTTCTGCATTGAAACGAATGATTGCTTGGGTAAGCAGCAACGCTACGGGCTGTAGATATTGCCAGGCGCATGCCATTAGGGCAGCGGAGCGTTATGGCGCAAAACAAGAGCAATTGGACAATATTTGGGAATATAGGACCCATAGTGCTTTTTCCGATGCGGAAAGGGCCGCACTGGATTTTGCCTTGGCGGCCTCACAGGTTCCGAATACCGTTAATGCAAACATTAAAAAGCGGTTGCACCAACATTGGAACGATGGGGAAATCGTGGAAATGATGGGGGTAATCTCACTTTTTGGGTACCTCAATCGCTGGAACGATTCTATGGGAACCAACATTGAAGACGGTGCCGTGGAAAGTGCAGAAAAATATTTGGGCGAAGTAGGTTGGGAAAAAGGGAAGCACGATGGTTCCCGATATTAACGAGACCGTTATTTTTTTCCGCCGACCACAATCACAAATTCACCTTTAGGTGGCTTGTTTTTGAAATGCTCCAATACTTCCGTAACGGTTCCTCGAACCGTTTCCTCGTATAATTTGGTCAATTCCCTGGATACGGAGACTGGTCTGTCTTCCCCAAAATACTCAGCAAAATGGGTCAAGGTTTTAATGAGTTTATGAGGGGATTCGTAAAAAACCATGGTGCGGGTTTCTTCGGCAAGTTCCAAAAGTCGGGTCTGGCGTCCCTTTTTTAAGGGCAAAAAACCTTCAAAAACAAATCGATCGTTGGGCAATCCGCTGTTCACCAAGGCGGGAACAAAAGCTGTTGCTCCAGGTAAACATTCCACTTCAACATTGTTTTCAACACAAGCGCGGGTCAATAAAAATCCCGGGTCGGAAATGGCCGGGGTACCCGCATCGGAAATAAGTGCGTAAGTAGTTCCCTCTTTCATTTTTTGCACCAGTCCATCAACCTGTCTATGTTCGTTGTGCATGTGGTGGCTCTGCAAAGGAGTGTTTATTTCGTAATGCTTGAGCAGCTTTCCGCTGGTTCGGGTGTCTTCGGCCAAAACCACATCCACTTCCTTGAGCACTTTAATGGCACGAAGGGTTATGTCCTCCAAATTTCCGATTGGCGTTGGAACTAGATATAACTTTCCCATGGACCAAAGTTAGGGTCTTCCATTTAAATTAATCTTGGAAAAATGAATTTATGCGAATCTTCTCTCGATAAGCGCCAAAAAACGGGCTTCGTACTCTTCCTTGCCTTCCCAATTATTGTACTCGGGCTTTACCATATTATTGATGAATGCAATGGAACGTTCCTCCGAATCTATGGTAGTGAGTTGGGAAAGCACTCGAGTATAATCCTCCATACTGTTGTTGAACAAATGTTTTACAAAGGCCAATTTATCGTTGAGCCCAACTTGAAAATCTTTGGCCAGCTTATCGTTCAAGGATTTTGGCTTCTTCTGTTGCGATGATACAACACTTTCTTCTTTGGGAGCCAAGTTTTCCTTATCGTTCTTCATAAAATCGGGTTTGGCCACAAACTCGGCAAACACCTTTTCCAAGTCGGTATTGGAGGGCATCTCGGAGACCATGTCCTTTATGGTGTCCATCCCCGGGGTCATAATATCTTCTTGGTGTGGGTTACTTTCTGGTACGGAGGTATTTCCGCTCAACACGGCATTGGCCATTTTCTCAAACCTTGAGGCTATCACATTTTGGGAGACATCCACCTCAACATCGCTCAATTTTTCATCTATGAATTTCAGAACGGCCAACTTTTCATAAATCTCTTTGGACTTCTCATAAAGTGCCGCAAGATCGGTATCCTCCCTTGCCGTGATTATCTCTGTGGACAACTTGATCAACTCTTCCCTCAATTTCCGTATCATAGCTTTTCTTCTTTACCTATAAAAATATAACGATTTTGCCAATACCCTATCAACAAAAGGTTAAAATCTTATTGAAAACAGGGGTGCAATTTTTTAGTAGCTTTGTGCTTGTTCCCATATAACGGGAAAACAAACAATTTCTTTCAAAAATACGGTATGTTTCTCGAAAACACGGTCAATCATAAAGAACAGTTTGGATGGATTGAGGTGATTTGCGGTTCCATGTTTTCCGGAAAGACCGAAGAACTTATCCGGAGGCTAAAACGCGCCCAATTTGCCAAGCAAAAAGTGGAAATCTTTAAACCTATTGTGGATACCCGCTACCATGAAGAGATGGTGGTCTCCCACGATTCCAACGAAATTAGGTCCACCCCTGTTCCCGCAGCGGCCAATATTAGGCTTTTGGCGGACGACTGTGATGTTATCGGCATAGACGAGGCCCAATTTTTTGATGATGAAATCGTAACCGTATGCAACGATTTGGCCAACCGAGGGGTGCGCGTGGTGGTTGCGGGCCTGGATATGGACTTTAAGGGCAATCCTTTTGGCCCCATGCCGGCATTGATGGCCACAGCGGAATATGTGACCAAAGTGCATGCTGTATGCACCAGAACGGGCAACTTGGCCAACTATAGTTTTAGAAAGTCCCTTAACGACAATTTGGTATTACTTGGTGAAACAGAGGAATATGAGCCTTTGAGCAGAGCTGCTTTTTACAAGGCCATGTTGCGTGAAAAAATCAAGGGAATGGATGTGGATTCCGAAGAAGTAACGTCCAAAAAAGAAAAGCCCAATGAGTAAGGTCGGGGAAACAACTTTGGTCTTGGACCTTGAGGCCTTGGAACACAATTACAACTACTTGCGATCCAAAATAAAGCCTGAAACCAAATTTTTAGGCGTGGTAAAGGCTTTTGCCTACGGAAGCGACATGGTGACCATAGCCAAAAAACTAGAGCAATTGGGGGCCGATTATCTGGCAGTTGCCTATGTAAGCGAAGGGGTTTTGTTGCGCGAAGCAGGTATTCAGCTTCCTATTTTGGTATTACATCCCTTGGCTTCCAATTTTGATGATTTGATCGCGAACCATTTGGAGCCGAGTATCTATTCCAAGAATATCCTTGAACAATTTCGGGAAGCGGCCAAAGCTCAAAAACAGACCGATTACCCGGTCCATATAAAATTCAACACAGGTTTGAACCGTTTGGGCTTTTCCGAGGCGGATGTAAATTTTATTGCCGAAGAGACCATGCATAGCAAATGCATCAAAATAGTTTCTGCATTTTCACATTTGGCCGCCTCTGAAGATAAAAACGAGCGTGATTTCAGCCTGAATCAAATCAGTTCCTTCAAAAAGATGAGCAATACGCTCATGGACAAGTTGGGCTATGCTCCCATGCGACACATGTTGAACACTTCGGGCATCATTAATTATCCAGAGGCCCAGTTTGAGATGGTCCGTAGTGGAATAGGGCTGTACGGGTATGGCAACCAAGCCCAAGTGGATAAAGAGCTACAACCTATTGCCACCCTAAAAACCATTATTTCACAAATCCATCAAATTGATGCCAACGAATCCGTAGGATACAATCGTGCTTTTAAGTCCGACCAGCCGATCAAGAGCGCCACGCTACCCATCGGACACGCCGATGGCATTGGCCGACAGTACGGGAAAGGCAAGGGGTTTGTGACCATCAACAATAAAAAAGCACCCATTTTGGGCAACGTTTGTATGGACATGATCATGGTGGACGTTACCGAAATTGATTGCAAAGAAGGCGATGAAGCGATTGTGTTCGGACCCCAAAACTCCGCCGAAAATTTTGCGGCCACTGCGAATACCATTTCTTACGAAATCCTAACCGCCATTTCACAAAGGGTAAAAAGAGAGGTTATTAAAAAATAGTTTTTGTTGCGAGAAAGCGCTGACAAACCACTTTTTTGCTTAATTTGTCTCTGATTAACCAATACTCAACTATAAAAATGGGATTTTTAAAAGAGTTTAAAGATTTTGCCATGAAAGGAAACCTGGTGGATATCGCCGTAGGTTTCGTCATGGGTGCCGCTTTTAAGGAAGTGGTATCATCGTTCACGGGAGGTATAGTTTCCCCCTTGATCGGATTATTGTTCAACGCAGATTTCAACGATTTGAAATATGTTATCACCGAAGGGGCCCCAAATGATGCGGGAGAGATTGTTGGTGAAATAGCCGTGCTTTACGGTGCTTTCCTCACCAATGTCATCGACTTCATTATTGTAGCTTTCGTTATGTTCCTCATTGTAAAAGGAGTGAACAAAATGAAGAAAAAAGAAGAGCCTGCACCAGAACCTCCAAAGGGTCCGACCCAAGAGGAACTGTTGGCGGAAATCCGAGATCTGTTGAAGAAATAAAAATCGTTGGTACTGTATTTCGGTACCGCCGCTACATCACAATAACCCTTAAAAACCATCAATGTGTTTCGCTAACATGTTGATGGTTGTTTTATTTATAACATTTTGTTATTTTTTATTGATTGATGCTAAAAAAGCTTGTTTAACTCGCTGACTGAAGTACCTTTGCGTCAAGAAATATTTTTACAATGAAAGTAGCAGTTGTTGGTGCCACCGGAATGGTAGGCGAAGTCATGTTGAAAGTGTTGGAGGAGCGAAACTTCCCTATTTCAGAATTGTTGTTGGTTGCCTCGGAACGATCCGTGGGTAAAAAGCTTACTTATAAAGGTGAGGAACATATGGTAATCGGTTTGGCGGATGCCGTAGCGGCTCAACCCGATATTGCCATTTTCTCCGCAGGAGGTGACACCTCTTTGGAGTGGGCCCCCAAGTTTGCAGAGGTTGGTACTACCGTAATCGATAACTCCTCCGCTTGGCGTATGGACCCGACCAAAAAATTGGTGGTTCCCGAAATCAACGCAAACGAACTGACGGCCGAGGATAAAATTATAGCCAACCCCAACTGCTCCACCATCCAAATGGTACTTGCTTTGGATCCTTTGCACAAAAAATATCAAATGAAGCGAGTGGTTGTTTCTACCTACCAGTCCGTTTCCGGTACCGGGGTAAAGGCAGTTGAACAAATGGAGAACGAAGCTGCAGGAATCGAGGGGGAAATGGCTTATCCCCACCCCATCAACCGTAATGCATTGCCCCATTGCGATGTGTTTTTGGAAAACGGGTATACCAAGGAAGAAATGAAATTGGCCCGTGAACCTCAAAAAATATTGGACGACCGTACGTTTTCGGTTACTGCAACCGCAGTTCGAATCCCAACCGCTGGAGGTCACTCCGAATCCGTGAATGTAGAATTCCATAACGATTTTGATTTGGAGGAAGTAAGACAACTCCTGAGCGCGACTCCCGGAATTGTCGTGCAGGACAATCCTGAAACCAACACCTACCCCATGCCTGTTTATGCCAATGGCAAGGACGATGTTTTCGTTGGGAGAATCCGTAGGGACGAAACCCAGCCCAATACTTTGAACATGTGGATCGTGGCGGACAACCTAAGAAAGGGAGCCGCTACCAATGCTGTTCAGATTGCGGAATATTTGGTGGAAAACAATTTGGTTTCGAAAACTTCTCAAACCGTATCGTAAATAAGGGTTGTGGTAATTTTTGCTTATTAACGTGGTAACTTTGCCTTGATTCTTTTTTCATAAATGCTGTCAAACTCTTTTTGAGTAATAGTTTGGCCATTCATTGGATTTTCGATTAGTCCCTGATCTTTAAATACTAAATCCGTCATGACAACACTACGCCCTTTTAAATCCAATTGAAGGACCATACCGGGAAGTCCAACAGCCTCAAATGGCCCAGTCCTAAATGGCAATTCAGGGCAATACCAGGCAACTATTTCTGTTTCAACAGTTTCAAAGTTTTTGGTTACATTTATTCGCTTTCCAATCGCTTTAAAACACTCATACCCAAAAATTGTCTTTTTTTCATTTGCTAACTTCCAATCGCGATCATCAAAGTCCAACTTAACTTGAAATTGTTCTCCTAAAACTTGTTTTCTCTCAATAAGGTGGTTTTCATTCAAATTTGTAAAATAAGTTTTATCTCCATCAAAGATTGTTATGGCCATTTTTGTGCTAAAGCTATTCTCATCAAAAGGCAAATTCCTAATCAAAGAAAAAAGTGAGGCATGTTTATCGAAAACAAGTTCAAATCGAAAGTTTAGTGCTTGTTTTGCGATTTCATCAATATCATTCTGATATGCCCCTTTCATTTCAGTGTTTTTGGATTTTTTAAGCATCAGCTTGTATTCCGCAGATCCAGAAGTTTTTTGAGCTAATAGGGACAGTGGTGCAAATATTGCCCAAAGTAAAAGTAACCTGTTCATTTTATGGTTTTGTATACCCTTAATCAATAAGCTGCTTCAATACAATGACCATAGACTGAAAAATAAATGGAATAGTAATCAGTTCCATATGCCAATTCATAATAGGATGCTAACTTATGGGCATAATCACTACAAACCGTAAAATAATCCTCATTACCAGCACTTGTTATATTGACGCAAAAAATAACAGCAAAAAGTGAAATAATTTTTTTCATGTCGTAAGATTTCATCGGTTAACTCAATATTAATCCAAACAGACCTAAAAAAATCGTTGAATTGACTGATGCACGGTTTCAATTGATAAGTAACTGGTTCCAATTGATTACAGTTTTATTTTATACGGAGTTTAGATGTAAGCATGAATAGCAGCAATAAAAAAAGGGGCCAATTGGCCCCCTTTTCTTTTATAATGATAGTGAGTTTTAGTTAACACCGATTGTATCGGCATTTCCGTCTGGATCACCACTTACGGTCCCACCATTGCCAATGTTGCCCAAAAGCAACAGACCACATGCATGTGGAGAAGCCATGGAAGTTCCACTGATGGTGTTGTATCCTCCCGGCCATGTAGATTTAATAGCTACACCGGGCTCGCAATAATCAACAGGAGGGTTACCGTAATTGGAGAACGAAGCCCAAATATCACCTTCTGACATGGCGGAAATGGTGTAAATGTTATTTCCGTTGGCAGAGGCAGGCGAAGAACCATTGGCGTCTGCACTCTCATTACCTGCTGCAATGGCAAATTTCACCACTGAAGAAGCATTGATAACAGCATCATTTACGGCTTGGGAAAATCCTCCACCCAAACTCATATTGGCCACATCACCGTTGGAAGCGTTTGCGGCCACAAAATCGATTCCCGCAATTACCCCTGAATATGAACCACTACCACGGCGGTCCAAAACCTTAACAGGAATAACGGTTGCTCCCGCAGCAACACCAACTACACCGATTTCATTGTTGATGGCTGCTACTGTTCCTGCCACGTGCGTTCCATGTCCGTTATTGTCAACAGTCAAATCAGAATCAGGACCATTGGTAAAGGCATTATAACCTCGGCTGGCGTCTACGTTCAAGTCCTCGTGACCAGACTCAATACCTGAATCTATGATCCACGCCACGTTACTACCTGTGTAGGAAGTTCCACCATTCACCCTAGCAATTCCCCAAGGGGTTTCCTGTGCTGCGGAGCCTCCTCCACCGCCTCCGCCACCCGGGCCTTTTCCTGGAGGTGGTGCCAAGGTGAACATTTGGTCCTTTTCTATGTAGGCTATACGATCATCTCCTGACAGCTTAGCGGCATCTGCGGAGCTCATTCTTGCAGATACACCCATTAAGGTTTTGCTATACACATGATCAATTACATCACCTTTCATTTGAAGCGTTCCCAAAACTTCCGTTGCCAATTGTTTTACAGCTCCTTTGGCCGATTTATAGTCGCTTCCGAACTTAGCGCCAACATCTCCGGTCACCTTCTGGTCAAAGACAATGATATACGAACCATCAATGGTGTAACTACCCTGATTGAACAGTACCGATTCCTCGGTTTCAGGAACTGCAATTGAATTTTCAAGGTTTTCGATTTCAGTTTGACTCTCATCCGAACAGGAGAATAAAATCAACCCAGTACTGGCCACAAGTGCCATACTTTTTAAAAGAGGTTTTTTCATAATTCTATTAGTTTTTAATTTTAATCCGCATGAATGTAATACTTTTCCTCACAATTTTATGTTATAATGTTAAAATAGTTGTTAACAATGTCTTAACGTTTTTGGTAAAAAGAAGTAAGTGCCTGCTTAAAGGTTACCTGAAAAAATATGCCTGAAAAGAAATTTATGTGCTCACCAATTTTCAAAACATGGACCATTACATATTTGAGCATAGTCATGGTTTTTGGCTTCTATGGTATAGGTATAAGTATCACCTTTTCTTTGATAGGAACTTAAATCAAATAAGCTATTCCCTGGAGGCTCGTTGTAGAAAAGTTTATGAGTTTCAATACGTTCATTATCAAAAACTATTAAAATGGAATCCGCCTGCAATATTTCATGGATTTGTACTATAGTAGCTGTGTCACCATCCCTGAAAATTTCACCTTTACCATTTATAAAAATTGATTCTTCGCCACTTGGAATACCATTGCTAAAAAAAAGCATGACCACCCGGTTGTCTAACCCATTGTTTATGACCAGATTGATTGTTTCCTCCATTTCTCTTGGCCAACAAGAAATTATAAGAAATGGGACTATTAGATATAACAATATTTTTTTAAGATTCATTATTAGATGTTTACCAATTATTAAACAATTCTCGAATTTTATAGGACTGTCCAGAGATTGCAACATTTTTTTACCTACATTCCTCCCATCTAGTTGTTCCTATTAAGGATTTTTCCATATTTGACCATGTCACTCCCGAAATCCTATCAATAGGAACATTAATACCGTGTTCATCCCTTTGATTAAACGAATCATACATGTCATAAAATGTTGTTGTGTAAAATTTCACTATACCCCCACCATCATCAATTGGTCTATCTTGAAGATTTTTAGTCCGGTATTTATAACTATTTGGTCCCAATCTGCTGTACCGCATATTGGTAAGGTAAATTTCAACTCCCGTTGCCCAGCTTTCCATAAGCCTTCGGGCACTCGTCCCAGCCGGACCAGGGTTATTACTTCCGCCATTATAAATATACCCTTGTTCCACCAAATCATCCCAAGATAGTGGGTCAATACGCCAGTGGGCGGCATGGGCCAATTCATTTCGGTAAGATTTTACGGGATAAGTCAATATTAGCACGATTCGACCGGAAAAAATCCCTAAATTGACGGGTGATAGGCTTTGTTTGACCAATGCATCTTTTCGATTGACAAAATGGATTTGTCTACTTATTGAAGGTTAAAAAAAGTTAACTAGGGGAAGCTCTATTCCCAAAACCCAATATTCATTGTATTTTTATCCAAAATCAATCCGAGAAAACATGAAAAACATAAGTCTGTTGGCTGCTTTGGTTTTGTTTGCAGCCTGCCAGGAAAACACTAAAAAAAGAGAGCCCATTACCGTGAACTACCCCACTACCAAAAAAGTTGACACCGTAGATAATTATTTTGGAACAGAGGTCCCGGACCCCTATCGTTGGTTGGAGGACGACCGAAGCGAGGAGACCGAAGCATGGGTAAAAGAGCAAAATGCGGTCACTTTTGGTTATTTGGACAAGATTCCTTTTCGCGAGGACCTAAAAAACCGATTGGAAAAACTCTGGAACTACGAAAAAGTGGGTTCCCCTTTTAAAGAAGGAGACTACACATATTATTATAAAAACAACGGCTTACAAAACCAGTATGTGGTGTACCGTGAAAAAGAGGGTGGCGAAGAAGAGGTCTTTTTGGACCCCAACACCTTCTCTGAAGATGGCACCACATCCCTAATGGGCCTCAGCTTTACCAAAGACGGCTCCAAAGCTGCCTATCTTATTTCCGAAGGTGGAAGCGATTGGCGCAAGGGCATTGTCATCGATGCAGCATCCAAAGAGATTGTAGAAGACACCTTGGTGGACATCAAGTTCAGTGGCATCTCTTGGAAGGGGAACGATGGTTTCTTTTACTCCAGCTACGACAAGCCAGAAGGAAGCGAACTTTCCGCAAAAACAGATCAGCACAAACTATACTATCATAAATTGGGAACGCCACAGGCGGAGGACAAAATCATTTTTGGGGGCACACCCGAGGAAAAGCACCGCTACGTAGGAGGTTCTGTTTCCGAAGACCAGAAGTATCTTTTTATTTCGGCATCAGTTTCCACATCGGGCAACAAATTGTTTATGATGGACCTTTCCCAGGATAATCCTGAGCTGGTCACCATTTTGGACGACACCGATTCTGACACCTACGTTATCGACAACGAAGGTTCCACACTGTACTTGGTCACCAACCGTGAGGCGCCCAACAAGAAAGTTGTGGTCGTGGATGCGGCCAACCCAACCCCCGACAATTGGAAAGACCTTATCCCAGAGACCGAGAATGTATTGACCGCAGGAACAGGTGGAGGTTATTTCTTTACTGAATACATGGTGGATGCCATTTCCAAAGTACTCCAATACAATTACGAAGGGAACTTGGTCCGTGAAGTGGAACTGCCTGGTGTAGGAAGCGCAGGAGGTTTTGGCGGTAAAAAAGAGGACAAGGAATTTTATTTTTCCTTTACCAATTACAACACACCCGGTTCGTTGTACAAATATAATGTGGAGACTGGCGAGTACGAGCAATATTGGAAGCCTCAAATTGATTTTAATCCTGATGATTACGAATCAGAACAGGTATTCTACAATTCAAAAGACGGCACAAAGGTGCCAATGATCATCACCTACAAAAAAGGAACTGAACTCAACGGGAAAAACCCGACCATTCTTTATGGATATGGAGGGTTCAATATCAGTCTAACGCCCTCTTTCAGCATCGTTAATGCCGTGTGGATGGAGCAAGGTGGTATCTATGCCGTTCCCAACCTTAGAGGAGGTGGGGAATACGGTAAAAAATGGCATCTTGCCGGCACCAAGCTTCAAAAACAAAACGTATTTGATGACTTTATTGCTGCTGCCGAATACCTGATCGACAACAACTACACCTCCAAAGAATATCTCGCCATCCGTGGTGGTTCCAACGGAGGTTTGTTGGTGGGTGCCACCATGACCCAGCGTCCGGACTTGATGCAAGTAGCCTTGCCGGCCGTGGGCGTAATGGACATGCTCCGCTACCACACATTTACTGCGGGAGCAGGTTGGGCCTACGATTATGGAACTTCCGAAGATAGTGAGGAAATGTTCGAATACATCAAAGGGTACTCACCAGTGCATAACGTTACGGAGGGCACGGCATATCCGGCCACATTGGTTACCACAGGAGACCATGACGATCGTGTGGTGCCCGCACACAGTTTTAAGTTTGCCGCGGAACTGCAGGAGAAACAGGCCGGGGAACAGCCTACCTTGATTCGAATCGAGACCAACGCAGGCCACGGGGCAGGTACACCAGTGAGCAAAACCATTGAGCAATACGCCGATATTTTTGGGTTTACTTTTTATAACATGGGTTATGATGAATTGCCCAACCAAGCAGTGATCAAGGAATTTAAAGATTAAACATAAAAAGGGCTACTCAAATCAGTAGCCCTTCTTTTTCCATGCTAAAAGTTCACGTAGATTCTTTCGGTTACCAAGACCAGACCATTTTAAAGGATATTTCTTTTGAAGTTTCCCCAGGGGAGCATGTGGCTTTGATGGGCGAAAGCGGCTCGGGAAAAAGCACCTTGCTCAAAATCATCTACGGATTGCTCCATGTGGAGGAAGGCTCTGTTTTTTGGGGTGATGTGGAAGCGCTTGGACCCAATTATAATCTGGTTCCTGGTGAGCCCTACATGAAATATTTGGCGCAGGATTTTGATTTGATGCCGTTCATTTCTGTGGAAGAGAATGTAGGTCAGTTCCTTTCCGTGTTCGAGCGCGAAACGCATGAAGAACGGATCAACGAACTACTGGAACTGATTGAAATGAAATCATTCGCAAAGACCAAAGTAAAATACCTCAGCGGCGGACAGCAACAAAGAGTGGCATTGGCCAGGGTTTTGGCACAGGAGCCAGAAATTTTACTCCTGGACGAGCCCTTTGGCCATATTGACAATTTTAAGCGCAACTCACTTCGCAGGAATCTATTTTTATACCTTAAAAAACAGGGTGTTACAGTGCTTACTGCAAGTCACGATCCCAGTGATGTGCTGCCTTTTGCGGAACGTACCCTGATTTTGGAACAAGGACAGATCATCGCCGATCAGAACACACAAGAACTTTACAACAATCCGCCCAATTACTACACCGCTTCGTTGTTTGGACAGGTAAACAAGGTTCCTATGAAGCTGTTAAAATCCTATTCCGAGATCGATAGGTCCGTTTTGGTATATCCCCATGAGTTCAAGTTTTCTGATTCTTCAGGACTTAAAGTTGAAGTAAACCGTTCGTTTTTTAAAGGAAGCCATTACTTAAATGAAGGGGTCGCAGAAGATGGAACCATCATTTTTTTCAATTCCGACAAAAAACAGGAAAAAGGAACAACCATTTTTCTTAATGTATCTTTGAGTACCATCAACAAGAGACTCCAGGTTGGACAAAAAACAGATACATAGGGAACTTCAGTTCAAGGCCATGCGAAGCAGTGGGGCCGGAGGTCAGCATGTAAACAAGGTTTCCTCCAAAGTGGAGCTCACTTTTAACATTCCTGAATCCGATGGGCTTTCAGATCTGGAAAAACAACGGATTCTCCTCAAACTACAATCCCGGCTGACCAATGATGGCGCTTTGGTGCTACAATGTGATGAAGCTCGGAGCCAACACCGAAACAAGGACTTGGTGGTCAAGCGGTTTTTTGAAATGCTCAAAAAGGCTGTCACCGTTCCCAAAAAGCGAAAACCTACCAAACCCACCAAATCATCCAAGGAAAAACGGTTGAAATCCAAAAAGATCACGTCCGAAAAGAAAGCCTCCCGCAAAAAACCGGATTTGGGCAAATAAGAATTTGATGATTTTCTATCCACTGGATTATAAACCCATCAAAAAAACCAGGCACAAGGCAATTCTAATACGATGGATTTAATATCCTCGGTACAAATGCTTAATTTTCAGTCAAATTATAACTAATTCAAAAAAATGATTTCTAAAACTGCAAAAATCAAAACTTTGCTGCTTACCGCAGTAATGTCTTTGTCTTGCGCTGCGTTTTCCGTAGCACAAAATGTCCCCTCCCCCGAGGACGTATATGGATTTAAAGTGGGAGCCGATTATAAATTGGCCGATTATTCCCAGATTGAAGACTATTTGTCCCAATTGGATGCTGCATCCGATAGGGTTAAAAAAATTGAGATTGGAGAAACGGTGTTGGGTCGTAAAATGTACCTAATGTTCATCTCCACAGAAGAAAACTTGGCCCAAATTGACAAGTGGAAAGACATTAGTACAAAACTTGCCCGCGTTCAAGTAGATGACGAAGAAGCCGTTAAGCTTTCCGAAGAAGGAAAAGCCATTGTTTGGGTAGATGGTGGCATGCACTCCACAGAGCTGGCGCATGGACAAATGACTTCGGAATTGGCATATACCTTGGCCACATCCGAAACTGCAGAAATGCAGAAAATAAGGGAAAACGTAATTACCCTTCTAATGCCGGTAATGAATCCCGATGGATTGGACATTGTAGTGGATTGGTACAGAAAAAACCTGGGCACGCCTTACGAGACTTCGCGTCCCCCGATCCTATACCATTATTACATGGGTCACGATAATAATAGGGACTGGTTTATGAACAACATGCCCGAAACCTACAATGTGACCAACATATTGTACAACGAATGGTACCCACAGATTGTTTACAATCACCACCAGTCGTCTCCATCTTGGACCAAAATTTCGCTTCCACCATATGCCGACCCCGTGAACCCAAAAATTCACCCAGCTATCACTGCCGGCGTTAGTGAAGTAGGTTCCGCCATGACGAAGCGTTTTTCTTTGGAAAACATGCCGGGCGCCATTGCCGACAACTTTTATACCATGTTCTGGAACGGTGGTGGACGTACCGTGCCTTACTACCACAACATGATCGGTATTTTAACAGAAACTGGGCACACCACACCTACTCCAAGGTACTATGACCCAGAAAAACTACCGAAAACAGTAGCGGGAGGTACCCCAACCGATGGTACGGACATTATGTACCCATATCCATGGAAAGGTGGGGAATCTCACTTTAGGGATGCCGTGGACTATATGTTAACTGCTACCTGGGCCACTTTGGATCTGGCTGCCGACCGTAAGAGCAATTACCTCTACAATATTTATAAAATGGGTAAGTCTGCTGTAGAAAAAGGCAAAACCGAAGGTTTGTTTGCTTACATCATCAGCAAGGAGCAATGGGATTCTTTTGAGGCCGTAAACCTGGTAAACGTTTTGCTTCAAGGTGGAATCGAAGTTGAAAAAGCTACCAGGGATTTTACTGTAAACGGAAAAGAATATGAAGAAGGTTCTTATGTGATCTACACGGCACAGGCGTTTAGACCTTACCTGTTGGACCTCATGGAAAAACAAAACTACCCAACACGTTTCCAATATCCTGGCGGACCTCCGGACACGCCTTACGATTTGGCAGGATGGACATTGCCCATGCAAATGGGGATTGATGTAGATAAAATTGCTGAATCGTTCAGCGCCCAGACCGAAAAAGTCACCGGTCCCGTAAAATATTACGAAGGCGACGTTAACAGGAACGGTTCTTTTGGGTATGCCCTTAGCGTAAACACCAATGCATCGGTAGTCGCTACTAATAAAGTGTTGAAAGCCGGAGGAACAGCTCACAAAAGCATGGGTGAATTCAAAGCAGGTAAAATAACCTTCCCTGCTGGGTCCTACATCGTATCCGGCGACAAGGAAATGATGGAGTCTTTAGCGGACGAGTACGGACTTGAGTTCACAGGATTGTCCGCCAAACCAGAGGTCCAATTGAAAAAAATCCATTTGCCCAAAGTGGGATTGTACAAATCCTGGGTGGCCAACATGGATGAAGGGTGGACCCGTTTTGTAATGGATGAGTACGAATTTGATATGGATACCTTGCACGATGCCGACATCAAGACCAAGGATTTGTCGCAGTATGATGCCATTATTATTCCATCCCAGAGACCAAGTTCCATTTTGCACGGACATAGCAATTTGAGCATGCCCGAAAAATTCACTGGCGGAATTGGACTAAAAGGCTCCGTGGCTCTTAGTGACTATGTTGAAGGAGGGGGAACCCTAATTGCCTTTGATGCGGCCAGTGATTTTGTAATTGAGCAATTTGGTTTGCCATTGCGCGATGCCGTAGAAGGTGCCGACAGCAAAGATTTCTTTATCCCCGGATCTTTGATCAAAGCTGGTATAGACACTTCTCACCCATTGGCTTTTGGCATGAAAGATACCGTTGCAGTTTCCTTTAACCGAAGTAGGGCTTTCCGGATTGACAAACAAAGAAAGTCCGGTGAAGGTGGTGAAGAAGAAATTGCTGATGCACCTGCGCCAGAAGTTGAAGTGATCGCCACTTATGCCGCAAAAAATCTTTTGATGAGTGGTTGGGCCATGGGAGAAGACAGATACATTGCCAATAAGCCAGCCATGGTAAAAGCCAAATACGGAAAAGGCTCCGCAATCTTGTTTGCGTTCCGCCCCCAATTTAGGGCGCAACCCCGTGGCACCTACAAATTGATCTTTAATGCGATTTACGACGGTGCTTCGGAATAGCAGAAAATATATGAGTGTATAAAAGGAAAGCCGCATCAAGTTGATGCGGCTTTTTTATGGAATTCTTTCTGTCTTGATCTACCTGAACAAAATCGCCACCGCACCAATGGCAGTTACAATCAAAATAAAGCGTTTGTAATTTTTTTCGTTGATCTTCTTCACCAAAAAGACACCCAAAATGAGTCCAGCGCCAATGGCCGGCAACAATCTCAAATTAACCAGAATACTATCTACCGAAATTGTTTTCCAAACAAAAACATGGAAGGGCAGCTTAAATAAATTCGTGATAAAAAATAACCAGGCCGCGGTTCCGACGAATTCATTCTTGGGCAAACGCATCGCCAAAAAGAATATATTGGTGAACGCCCCCGCCAAATTTCCGATCATGGTACATATGCCCGCAAATATTCCCATGGAACCGGAAAACAGCCAATGGGTCGGTACTTTTTTGGACTTTCTACGGTCCCACCAAATCAGCATTCCCAGACTGATGAATATAACGACCACCATTCCCCATTTGAATTCCCGTTCAGGAAGATCTTTCCCTATGAAGACCCCAACAAGAATTCCCAGAATCATCCAAGGAAGAAACTTGATAATGAATTTCCATTGGGTATGTCTGTTATAATAGACCACTGCGAAAATGTCACCAACTATCAATAACGGGATAAAAAGTCCCGTAGAGGCCCTTGATCCAAAAGCCAAAGCCATCAAGGTCACATTAAAAATGGACATCCCTTTTAACCCTGCTTTGGAAACTCCCATTAAAAAAGCCGCAGTAGCAGCCATGGTCCATGCAGCAACGGAAATATCGGAGAAAGTGGAAAGTAACATGTAAGTTTTTTGGTAGGGTCACAAAAGTAACCCAAAAAAACTATCTTTATCTCCAACCAAACTAAACAAATGAAACTTGAACTTTTAGATTACATTATCATTTTTGGATTTTTCGCCATAGTCCTTTTCATCGGGATCTATGTTTCCAAAAAATCAGGAAAAAACACAGCAGAATACTTTTTATCAGGTCGTAGCATGCCTTGGTGGCTTTTAGGTTTCTCCATGGTAGCGACTACTTTCTCTACCGATACTCCCAATTTGGTAACGGATTTTGTCCGTACCGATGGCGTCTCGGGAAACTGGGGCTGGTGGGCCTTTTTGCTAACAGGTTTGCTTACCGTATTTGTGTACGCCAAACTTTGGAGGAAATCCAACGTGGCCACGGATATGGAGTTTTACGATCTTAGGTACGGCGGAAAACCCGCCCATTTTCTGCGTGGATTTAGATCTCTGTACTTAGGTGTGGTCTTTAATGTAATGGCCATGTCCGCAGTAACCTTGGCAGCCATAAAAATTGGACAGGTAATGCTCGGCTTGGAACCTTTTGAAACCGTGCTGCTAGGTGGAACCATTACAGTTATTTTTAGTGCCATTGGTGGTTTCAGAGGCGTTGTCTATACCGATTTTCTACTGTTTTTTGTTGCGATGGGTGGAGCTATCGGAGCAGCGATTTATCTTGTGAATATGCCCGAAGTTGGCGGATTGGACAATATTTTGGCAAATACACAAGTACAGGAAAAAATGTCCATCTTGCCCGATTTTTCGGATACCGAAGCGTTGATCGGTCTGTTGATCATACCCTTGGCAGTGCAATGGTGGAGTGCGTGGTATCCTGGAGGTGAGCCTGGGGGCGGTGGATATATTGCTCAGCGTATGTTGGCCGCAAAAAATGAAAACCATGCCATTGGAGCAACGTTCTTCTTCAACATATTACATTATGCGCTAAGACCTTGGCCGTGGATTTTAGTGGCCTTGGCTTCCATTGTGGTTTTTCCCGATCTGGAAAGTATTAGACAGGCATTCCCAAATGTGCCCGAGAATATCCTTAAAAACGATTTGGCCTATTCTGCCATGTTGACCAAATTGCCCACAGGCTTATTAGGTTTGGTGATGGCTTCTTTGGGTGCTGCATACATGTCTACCATTTCGACCCACCTTAACTGGGGCTCTTCTTATATTGTAAATGATTTTTACCGACAGCAGGTTAAAAAAGATGCTTCCGAAAAAGAATTGGTGAATGTAGGTAGGATTTCGACCGTAGTTCTTATGGTCCTTAGTAGTTTATTTGCTTTGGAACTCAACAATGCCACACAGCTTTTCGACATCATCATTATGTTCGGGGCAGGAACGGGTCTCATCTTTTTGTTGAGATGGTTCTGGTGGCGAATCAATGCATGGAGTGAAATTGTGGCCATGTTCTCATCAGGAATAATCTCCATTTTGTTCTGGCAATATGAAGATGTTCTGTTTTTGGCTGATGGAGCACCATTTCCTGCATGGAGCAAGTTCCCTTTAGTTGTGCTGATTACCACCATACTTTGGTTGGCAACCACATTCTTGACCAAGCCTGAAGAGAACAAGGTGCTTTACCGGTTCTACAAAATCACAAAACCAGGAGGGCCCGGATGGAAAAAAATCCATGAAGAGGCCAAGGCTGAAGGCATTTCTTTGGAAGATGAAAATGCGAAGTGGAGCGTTCCGTCCGGTGTGTTGGCAATGATCGTGGGCTGTATTTTGGTGTACGGATGCCTTTTTGCCACAGGAAACTGGATCTATGGCAATTATCCATTGGCCATTGGGCTTTCCGCTTTGGTGTTGGTAGCCACATTTGCCCTCTTAAGAATTTGGCGTGGAATGAGAAATGTATTCTAACCCCTTAATTCCAATAATCTGGAGACATATTTGCCGACGACATCAAACTCTAAGTTTACTTTAGTACCTGTTTTGTACGTATGGAAACGAGTGTGCTCGTATGTGTAGGGAATAATCGCTACGCTAAAACTATCTTTTTGGGAATCGACAACGGTTAAGCTCACACCATCCACGGTAATAGAACCTTTTTCAATAGTAACGTTATTGAGTTTGGGGTCGTATCCAAACGTATAGAGCCAACTGCCATCTTTCTCTTCAACGGATTTGCAAACCGCTGTTTGGTCCACATGTCCTTGAACAATGTGACCATCCAAACGGGCACCCAGAACCATAGCACGTTCCAAATTGACCTCAGTGCCCAATTCCAAATCACCAAGATTGGTTTTGTCCAAGGTCTCTTCAATGGCTGTAACCGTATAGTTGTCGCCATTAATGGAAACCACGGTAAGGCATACCCCATTATGCGAAACACTTTGGTCTATTTTCAATTCCGAAGTAATATCCGAAGCAACCGTAATGTGCAGATTTCCCCCCTCTTTTTCCAGCTTTTCAACTTTACCCAAAGTCTCGATGATACCTGTGAACATGTGTCTTATTAAATTGACTAGTTTTGTAATGCAAAAGTAGCCATAACGGCATTCATTTTATGAAGGAAAATCAAAAAATAAAACTAGGAATCTCCATAGGGGACATTAACGGCATTGGGTGCGAGGTTGCGCTCAAGACATTTGAAGACCCAAGAATGTTGGAGTTTTGCACTCCTGTTATATTTGCATCCAACAAAACCATTTCCCAACAAATCAAAGATTTGGGAATTGATATAAAGTTCAACGGTGTCCGGGATGCTGGTCAAGCCTTGGAAGGCAAAGTCAATATTGTCAATGTTTGGAAAGAAGTTCCGAAAATTGAATACGGGCAAGCTACCAAAGAAGGAGGTGATTTTGCCATTCGTTCCTTAAGAGCTGCCGTTGCTGCATTAAAAGAAAATAAGATTGATGTGCTGGTCACGGCACCCATCAACAAAAACAATATACAATCGGAGGATTTTAAGTTTCCCGGCCATACGGACTTTCTTGCTCAAGAACTGGAAGGTGAAAGTCTTATGTTTATGGTGACCCATGAACTTCGTGTTGGTTTGCTCACCGACCACATAGCAGTAAAGGATGTAGCAAAGGCCATTACTCCCAAACTGATCAAAAACAAAGTGGCCACCATGGAAAAATCCCTGAAAATGGATTTTGGTATTCGCCGACCCAAAATTGCCATGCTGGGTATTAATCCGCATAGTGGTGACAGTGGAACTATTGGGGAAGAGGACGATAAAATCCTAAAACCAACCATAAAAGAATTGTTCAATAAGGGAACCTTGGTATACGGACCGTATTCGGCAGATAGTTTTTTTGGCTCCAATAGCCATCAAAATTTCGATGCGGTACTAGCTGCGTATCACGACCAGGGCCTAATCCCGTTCAAAACCCTTTCGTTTGGAAAGGGTGTGAACTATACGGCAGGATTGGACAAAGTAAGAACTTCACCAGACCATGGTACCGCCTATGAAATTGCGGGAAAAGGCAAGGCGGACGAGAGTTCTTTTAAAGAAGCCGTATTTACTGCAATCCAAGTGTTCAGAAATAGAGCTGAGTATCTGGAACTGACCAAAAACCCTTTACAAAAGCAGAAAATTAAGCGCGGGGGATAAAAAGTTAACGGCATTTTGGATATTTGTTGTGACAAGAATTGCAGTTTTGTAAATTAGTAGTATCTTTGCACCCGCCTTTAAAGGCTGGTACACAAACCTTAAGTGTAGAAATGATGAAGCTGAAAGAGTTTAATATCCCTTTTTCAGGTCTGAAGTTGGGAAAACATAACTTTGTGTACGAGATTGATGATGCGTTCTTTGAATCTTTTGACTACCAAGAATTTAACGGAGCTTCCGTTCATGTAGATGCCATTTTGGAAAAAATGAGCACCATGATGGAACTTCAGATTGAAGCGAAGGGTACCATAAATGTGGATTGTGATTTGACAGGTGAACCTTATGATCAGCCGGTCGATTCCAATTTAAAGCTGGTCGTCAAGTTTGGCGAAGAGTACAACGATGAGGATGATGAAATCCTGATCATTCCACATGGAGAGCACCAATTCAACATAGCACAGTACATTTATGAAATGTTAGTGCTGGCCGTTCCACAAAAAAGGGTACACCCCGGAGTAGCGGACGGAACCTTGCAATCGGATATCTTGGACAAGCTCGAAGAGCTACAGCCAAAAGAGAACACAAAACCATCGGAAGATACAGACCCAAGGTGGGACGATTTAAAAAAGTTACTAACGGATAAATAGGTTTATAATGGCACATCCTAAAAGAAAAATATCAAAAACCAGAAGGGACAAAAGAAGAACCCACTACAAAGCAGTTGCGCCAACAATTGCCAAAGACGCTACTACAGGTGAAATGCACTTGTTCCATAGAGCTCACTGGCACGAAGGCAAATTGTATTACAGAGGTCAGGTATTGATCGACAAAACAGAAGAGGAAACTGCGGCTTAACCGCAAATCCCATATAATAAAGTAACTCCCGTTCAATTATTAACGGGAGTTTTTTTATGGGCCCATGTTAATCCCCAAAATCAGGTGATTTTACCTATAAAGTCATATAAAATGACTAATTTTCACCGCTTTTGGGTCAAATTTCAAGGTTTTTGACAATAAAGAGAGGCTAAAAATGAAGAAAACAACAGCAGCAATAACAGCTGTCGGAGGATACGTTCCAGATTTTGTGCTTTCCAATAAAGTATTGGAAACCATGGTAGATACCAATGATGAGTGGATTACCACCCGAACAGGGATCAAGGAACGAAGAATCTTAAAAGAGGAGAACGCGGGGACATCTTTCATGGCTATCAGAGCTGCGGAAGATTTACTTAAAAAAAGAGGCATTGACGCTTCCGAAATAGACTTTGTACTAGTTGCCACCGCTACTCCCGATATGCCTGTCGCTTCTACAGCGGCTTATGTAGCCTCTGAGATTGGCGCTGTAAATGCTTTTGCATACGACTTACAGGCTGCGTGTTCCAGCTTTTTATACGGAATGTCCACAGCAGCTAGTTATATAGAATCGGGCAGATACAAAAAGGTATTGGTCATTGGAGCTGATAAAATGTCGTCCATTATAGACTACACCGACAGAACCACATGTATTATTTTTGGAGATGGTGCCGGAGCAGTTCTTTTTGAGCCCAATGAAGAAGGTTTGGGATTACAGGATGAGTATTTGCGCTCTGATGGTATCGGACGACAATTCTTAAAGATCGATGCAGGAGGTTCCATTTTGCCCGCATCCGAAGAAACTGTAAAAAACAAGCAGCACTACGTTTTTCAAGATGGCAAGTCCGTATTTAAATTTGCCGTATCCAACATGGCCGATGTATCCGCATTGATCATGGAGCGAAACAACTTGACAAAAGACGATGTGCAATGGTTGGCACCACACCAGGCCAATAAACGTATTATCGATGCTACGGCCAATAGAATGGGGCTTGAGGCAGAAAAAGTTTTAATTAATATCGACCGTTACGGAAACACGACTTCCGCAACGCTGCCTTTATTGCTTTACGATTTTGAAAAGCAATTGAAGAAAGGAGATAATATTATATTCGCCGCCTTTGGAGGAGGTTTTACATGGGGTGCCATTTATTTAAAATGGGCCTATAATTCTTAAATCACACAACTAACTAAATTATATTCCATGGACATTAAGGAAATTCAAAGTTTAATCAAGTTTGTAGCCAAATCGGGTGCCAGCGAGGTGAAGTTGGAAATGGAGGACATTAAAATCACCATTCGAACGGGAAGCAGCGACTCCAGCACACCGGAAACCACAATTGTTCAACAAATACCTGTGGCCCAAGCACCGACTGCTGCTGCACCAGTAGCTCAAGCACCAGCTGCAGCTCCGGAATCTGCGGCGCCTGCACCATCAGACTCCAAAAAAGCAGATGATGACTCAAAATATATCACTGTAAAATCCCCTATCATAGGTACATTCTACAGAAAACCATCTCCAGATAAGCCCCCTTTTGTAGAAGTGGGCAGCACCATAAAACAAGGCGATGTTCTCTGTGTGATCGAAGCCATGAAACTATTCAACGATATCGAATCTGAAGTTTCAGGAAAAATAGTTAAGATATTGGTTGATGATTCCTCTCCTGTTGAGTTTGACCAACCTTTGTTCTTGGTAGACCCATCGTAGTGAATTTTAAATGATGATCTTTAGGGGACCACACCGTTTCCCAAAACCATTTAAGATTTAGAATTCCTAATTTAAGATTGTGTTCTATGTTTAAAAAAGTATTGATTGCAAATAGGGGTGAAATTGCCTTGCGGATCATAAGAACCTGCAAGGAAATGGGCATTAAAACCGTGGCCGTTTACTCCAAGGCCGATGAAGAGAGTCTTCATGTACGCTTTGCCGATGAAGCTGTTTGTATAGGCCCGGCACCCAGTAGTGAATCTTATTTAAAGATTCCAAATATTATAGCGGCAGCCGAAATTACCAATGCCGATGCCATCCACCCAGGATATGGGTTCCTTTCCGAAAACTCAAAATTCTCAAAAATCTGTGCCGAGCACGATATCAAATTCATCGGAGCTTCTGGCGAACAGATTGATAAAATGGGAGACAAGGCAACCGCAAAAGAAACTATGAGAAAAGCGGGGGTTCCCACTGTTCCAGGTTCCGAAGGTTTGCTTAAGGATGTGGACCATGCCCTAAAGGAGGCTAAAAAAATGGGATACCCCGTAATGATCAAAGCTACTGCCGGTGGTGGTGGTAAAGGTATGCGTGCCATTTGGTCCGAAGATCAAATGGAGAAAAACTTCAACAGTGCCGTAACGGAAGCGACTGCAGCTTTTGGTAATGGTGGAATGTACATGGAAAAACTGATTGAAGAGCCGCGCCATATCGAAATTCAGATTGTGGGCGACCAATACGGAAAAGCCTGTCATTTGTCCGAAAGGGATTGCTCGGTACAACGCAGGCACCAAAAGCTTACCGAAGAAACACCATCTCCATTTATGACGGACAAACTCCGTGAAGATATGGGGAAAGCTGCTGTAAAGGCTGCCGAATATATTAAATATGAGGGTGCAGGAACCATTGAGTTCTTGGTGGATAAACACCGAAATTTCTACTTTATGGAAATGAACACCCGTATCCAGGTAGAGCACCCAATTACAGAGCAAGTTGTGGACTACGATTTGATTCGTGAGCAGATTTTGGTTGCAGGCGGTGTTCCGATTTCAGGGAAAAACTATTACCCAAAGCTGCATTCCATTGAGTGTCGAATCAATGCAGAGGACCCTTACAATGATTTTAGACCGTCTCCTGGAAAAATTACAACCTTGCACATACCTGGTGGGCATGGTGTACGTTTGGACACGCATGTATATAGTGGTTACATGATTCCTCCAAATTATGATTCCATGATCGCCAAGTTGATCACCACGGCACAAACAAGGGAAGAGGCCATCAATAAAATGAGAAGAGCCTTGGACGAATTTGTGATCGAAGGGGTTAAGACTACCATTCCATTTCACCGTCAGTTAATGGATCATCCCGATTATTTGGCAGGTAACTACACCACCAAATTCATGGAAGATTTTAAAATGGATCCAAAATATAAAGATGAGCATTAAACAAAGCCCCGATATTTTCGGGGTTTTTCTTTTATGGAATTAAGTTACTGGGAGCATAAGAGCTGGTTTTCCAATGTCGATTTTACCATTATCGGCAGTGGTATCGTTGGTATAAATTGCGCCATAGGCCTAAAGAAAAAGTACCCAAAAAGCAACATCTTAATTTTGGAAAAAGGCAGCTTACCGCAAGGGGCCAGTACCAAAAACGCAGGTTTTGCCTGTTTTGGGAGCGTTTCTGAGATTTTAGCCGACCTAGAGCACCACAGCGAGGAAGAAGTCGTACAGCTTGTTCAAAAGCGTTGGGATGGGATTCAAAGGTTGCGTAATCTATTGGGAGATGAGGCCATCGGTTTTCAATTGCACGGTAGTCACGAACTTTTTCCTTTGGAAAAACCTGAGTTCTATGAAAAATGTTTGAAGTCCGTACCATACCTCAACAATGTGATGGAACCTATTTTTGGCCAAAAGCCATTTGTGACCAATTCCAATTTCTTTGGATTCTCCAATATTCAGGAAAAATACATCACACACCAGCAGGAGGGACAATTGGACACCGGCAAGATGATGCGCTCATTGATTCAAAAATGTGTGTCCATGGAAATTCCCATTTTAAATGGGGTGATGGTCGATGAGGTAATTGAATCCAATGGTTGTGCGACCATCAAAACCACTGATTTTGAATTTTCGTCCCAAAAGGTTTTTGTGGCCACCAACGGATTTGCTTCCAAGCTATTGAAATCAGAGACCGTGAAACCTGCACGCGCACAGGTTTTGGTAACGGAACCCATCAAAAATTTACATGTAAGGGGCACCTTCCATTTTGATGAAGGCTATTATTATTTCCGCAATATTGATGATAGAATTCTATTTGGGGGAGGAAGAAACCTTGACTTTAAAACGGAGGAAACCACTGAATTTGGAGAAACAGAAATCATTCAAAATAAGCTTGAGGCATTGCTCCGCAATATGATCTTACCTGATCATTCAGTAAAAATTGAACGACGATGGAGCGGTATTATGGGAGTTGGAACCCAAAAGTCGCCCATTGTAAAACAAATCTCAACGTCCATTTACTGCGGGGTTCGCTTGGGTGGAATGGGAGTTGCCCTTGGTAGCCTTGTGGGTAAGGAATTGGCCGATTTTGCCGATTAAACCATTCTACCGTCCAATAAATTGATGATTCTAGATCCGTATTCGGCATTTTTCTCGGAATGTGTCACCTGGATTATGGTTACCCCCTCTTCATTTAATTGCTTAAAGAGTTCCATGATCTCCTCTCCCTGTTTAGAGTTTAGATTACCGGTGGGCTCATCTGCCAAAATCAATTTTGGGTTGGCAATCAAGGCTCTTGCCACTCCTACCAATTGTTGCTGTCCACCACTGAGCTGAGCGGGAAAAAGGTCTTTCTTGCCCACAATATTGAACCGGTCCAGCATATCGGCTACCATGGCCTTACGTTCCGAGCCCTTGACTTTTTTATAGATCAATGGCATTTCCAAATTTTCCTTTACCGTAAGTTCATCCAATAAGTGGTAGGATTGAAACACAAAGCCGATGTATTGTTTATAAAGATTAGCGCGGTGTTTTTCTTTAAGGGAATGAACGGATTCGTCCAAAAAGTTATATTCCCCTTCATCAAAAGAATCCAACATACCGATTACATTGAGCAAAGTGGATTTACCTGATCCCGATGGCCCCATTACCGAAATAAACTCTCCTTGTTCTACCTCAAGATTAATATCCTTCAATAAAAAAATACGTTGGCCACCAGAGTTGACCCATTTGAATATGTTGTTGAGTTGTAATAGCATCTTATTTATTCTTTAGTTCCTCTAATCGTTTCTTTCCATTTTTACACCAATAACAGTTGGTGTCGGACCCAAGCTCAATTGCCTTTGCAAAACTTTCAATGGCATTGGCCCTATCGTTGAGCACGTAATACCCCTCTCCAAGCGAATCCCAAAGGTTACCGTCACCAGGAAAAAGGTGTGTGTTGAGCTTTAAGAGTGAGATGCCCCAATCTGTATCCCTGTTTTCGGATACTTGTTTAAACCCAATTCGATTTAAAAGCGCCTTATCATTTATAGGAGCTCCTGTTTTGTCCTCAATAAATTGAGATAATTCGTCTGCTTTTTCAGGAGGGTTGTTCCTGATAAAATCAAAAACAAGTTCGTAAGTGTTCTTTGGAATTGTTTTGGGACGGTATTCTTTGTCCATGACCATTGAGGCAATTTCCCAAGCCACATTTTCTGATTGTTGGTTTAATATTATGTTCGACAACGCAATTATTACTAAATCGTCTTCCACAAACCTGAGAAAATCGGCAAAGTATATCCCATTGCTACCGTTATGCGCCACAATTTTTGAATTGCTCCGTGAATTGAATATGGCCCATCCGTAACCATAAAAAGATGTTTCTGTTTCATTCTCTGGAACATGGGCTTCTTGCATCAACCTTTTTGTTTCGGCAGACAGTACTTTGTTATTTTCCAAAGCAAGGTGCCAAGTATACAGATCTTCAACAGTCGAATATATGTCGCCCTTACCTATACTGTACCAATGTTCATTGTTATAGGGAAGGTGTTCTTGGGTTGTTCCCCAATCTCTCCACTCACCATCTGTGTAATGGAAATAATATCCATGGGCAAGTTGCTCGCTATCAAAGGCAATTCCTTTGTATCCGGTATGGTCCATTTGCAAAGGTGCCCAAAAGTTTTTCCTTAAATACGTCTCGTAATCTTGTTGGGCGACTTGTTCTATAATGGCTGTCAGCAAAATATAGTTGGCATTGGCATAGGTGTGCTTTGTTCCAGGGCCGTACATTAATTCTGCCCCAAAAAAGTCGTTCAGAAACGTTTCTTTGCTGGCTTTATCATATCTGAAGCCACCTGTGCTTGGGGATATCCCGGATGTATGGGTAAGCAGTTGATGTATGGTGATGTCCTTTTTATCGGAAGGGGCCTGTGGAAAATACTTTTCAATTTTATCTGAAACTTCCAGTTTTTCGCCTTCCATGAGCTTTAATATGGCCGCTGCGGTAAACTGCTTGGTGACCGAACCAATATTGAACACAGTTGATGATGAATTTGGCACTTTCTTGGACCTATCGGCCCAACCATATCCTTTGGACAAAATAACTTCTCCTTTTTTCACGACCAAAACACTACCCGAGTAACCGTTTACAACACTTTGGCTCAAGTAATTATCAATTTTATCTTCGAGCGTATTATATTTTAAACGCTCTTGTGCGATTACAGTATAACCGACAGTCAATAACAGGAATAAGGCTTTCAAAAATTTAGTTTTCATCTATTATGGAATGAATTTATTCGTCTCTTAAACTTTTAACAGGATTGGCCGATGCTGCTTTTAGGGTCCTCGAACCAACGGTAGCAAAGGCAATTAGGCAAGCGGTTAACCCTGCGGCTACAAAAAACAAGGGGCTGAGCACAACATGGGATGCATAGTTCTGTAACCATTCATTTAAAAAGTACCATGCAATGGGTGTGGATATGATAAAGGCCAGAGCAACCAACTTTAAAAAATCCTTGGTGAGCAAAATAGCCACAGAAGATATGCTTGCGCCTAGCACTTTTCGCACACCTATTTCCTTGGTTCGTTGTCCCACCACCAACATGGAAATTGCAAATAATCCGATACAGCTTAAAAGAATTCCTAGGATGCTACCACTAGTAACTATGGTAGCCATCGTTTTTTCCCTTCTGAAAGTGCGGTCGAGGTTTTCGTCCAAAAAGGAACCCAAAAACTCGGCCTGGGGTTCAATTTTGCTCCAAGCCTTTTCAACAGCCTCAAAAGAACCAGCAATGTTCTCGGGGGCAATTTTTACATAGGCATAATAAAGGTCCCAATCGTTGTTCATGAAAAGGGTAAGGGGATTCACCTGTTTGCTGATATCTTGAAAATTGAAATCTTTGACCACGCCAATAACTGAATAAGTGGTTGCACCGTCGTCCATTGGAATACGAATAGAAAGCGGGTCTTCCTCGCCCAATTGTTTTGCCATGGTTTCGTTGATAACCAGGCTTAAACTATCCGCAGCAAAATCCCTGCTAAAGGTTCTGCCCGCCACAACCTCAAGATCTAAGGTTTTTGCGTAGTCGTAATCTACCGTTAAGGCGTTGGTGACCACTCCACGCCCTTGGTAATCGAAACCCATCATGCTGTTCATTGAGCTTCCGTCTCTGCCCAATCCCAAGTTATTATCGGCTCCTGAAATATTTAGTATGTCAATATTGCCCTTTAGTTCATCCCGGAGCAGTTCTACCACACGATAGCTGTCCTTTTTGCCGTTTAATGGTATAGAAATAACTTGCTCCTTATTGTACCCCAAATCTTTATTGCGCATAAATTCTATCTGTCCGTGGAGTACCAAAGTCCCGCTGATGAGCAAAATGGCTATGGTAAATTGAAGTACAATCAGGCTATTTCGCAATCGGTTTTTCCCAAAATCCAATTTTCCCTTTAATGCACGGAGCGTACCCAATCTGCTCATTAAAAGGGCGGGGTATCCACCAGCTATCAGTGTGACACAAAAAATAGAGAGTCCAAAGATGAGTAAAATTTTAGGTTGGGTCACATAATCTAAGGTGGCCCTTGTATTGAAAAGGGTTTTAAACGGCTCCAACAAAAGATTGCCCAAAACCAATCCCAATATGGTTGAAACCATAAAAACCAAAAGGCTTTCCATCCAAAACTGGAAGAACAGTTGCTTTTTAACTGCTCCAAGTGTTTTGCGCATTCCTATTTCTTTTAAGCGCCTTTCGCTCAACGCAATGTTCATATTGATGAAATTGGCACATACAATAAATATGATGACAAAGGCAATCCCCAAAATCATGTAGGGAAAAGTTCTCTTGACTTCGGCCATTCCACTGGCAAAAGAGGTGAAATGCATATCAGCAATTGAAAGCAAATGGAATTGTTTGTACAATCCATCAGCATTGGCCACTGCACCATCCCTAATGGCGTTCTCGATACTTCCTTTGTAATGGAGACTCGTGAAATCCCGTGTGTTTTTTTCAAATTGCTCGGGAGTTATACCTTCTTCAAGCTCAACGTAAACCAAATGAAACTGTGAATCCCATCGATCCATATTAGAAATGTATTCTGGATGGTTTTCAAACGGAATAACAATATCAAAATCCATACTATTGTTGGGTGGGGGGTCCTCTAGAATTGTGGATATAGTGAATAATTGTTCCTGCTTGCCCAGTTGTAAAGAGATGGATTTTCCGATGACATTGTCGGTACTTCCAAATAGTTTTTGGGCTCCTTCTTCTGAAATAGCAACATTGTTCTTATCCGATAATGGGTTTTCGGCATTACCTTTTACTGCAGGAAATGTAAAGATGTTAAAAAATGCAGGGTCCGAAAATTCAGCATCCAAATTGATTTCTTTCTCCTTGTAGATCGCAAGAACATCATCACTCAAGGTTCGAACGGCATGCTTTATTCCGGGGACATCTGCCTTTAAAGCAGGCGCAAGTGGTACAGGTTGTGAAGTGCCAGACTCTAATCCTCTTGGGGTTTGACTGGACAGATATACCTGATAAACAGAATCTTTTTTCGCGTGGAATTGATCATAGGAAAGTTCGAACAGAGCGGTCATCACCAACAAAAGTGAAACAGCCAATGCCGAGGTGAGCCCTACAATATTTGTCAATGTAAAAACCTTATTGTTAATCAGGTTTCTCAATGCGATTTTTAGATAGTTTTTGAGCATAGCTTATCGTTTTTTGATAGTGCCGATCAAGTTCAGTGATCGTGGATTTATTCAGTTCTTAGGCTCTTGACTGGATTTACAATGGCGGCCTTAATACTTTGATAGCTCACCGTTAAAAGGGCCACGCCCACCGCCATTAATGCGGAAAGGGCAAAAACCCACCATGGAATGTCAATCCTATAAGAGAAGTCCTGTAGCCAGCGGTCCATGGCATACCAACCCAAGGGCAATGCTATTATTACGGAAAGCCCTACTAGTTTCAAGAAATCCATGGAGAGCCTGAGCACAATCTGCCCAACACCGGCGCCCAATACTTTACGGACCCCGATTTCCTTTACTCGTTTTTGGGCATTAAAAGCAGCAAGGCCAAATAATCCCAAGCAGGCAATGATGATGGAAAGTACCGTGAAAATCATAAAAATTTGTCCCAGTCGTTGCTCTGCTTCATAACTTGTGTTGAAGGAGTCGTCCATAAAATAATATTCAAATGGCTGTGTTGGGGCAATATCCATCCAAATGTTCTCAATGTCCCCAATAGTTCGGGTCACATCTCCTTGGTTAAGTTTTATGGCCAAATTACTGGCTTGCTCCCCACCATAGAATAGGGCAAGTGCCTCTACCTCGTCCCGGAGTGATTCAAAATTAAAGTCCTTTACAACCCCTATTACGGTAATCAACGTTTCTTCATTAAAATTATCCAAGAACTGTTGTCCCAATACGGTTTCGGGGGTTTTTCCCAATATGGACACTGCTTTTTCATTTATGATGATCCCAGTGGAATCACTGGAATAACGTGAGGTATCAAAATTTCGACCCGAGACAAGGTTTAATCCTATGGTAGCTATATAATCTTCATCCACGCGCCACTGTTGCATATTTATGGCTTTTTCCTGACTTCGATCTTCCTTTTGCATAAACGAACTGTCGCTTCGAGAAGAAGGAGTTGGCAAAAAACTGCTCAATGTGGCCGTATTGACCTGGCTTAGTTGCTCCACTTCATTTTTGAAGGCATTTTTGTTTCCTTCCAAAGAATTTACTCCTCTTATTACAAGAACTTGGTCCTTGGCATAACCAAGGTCCTTTCCTTGTATGAAACTTAATTGTTGAAAAACCGTCAACGTGCCCATAATTAGGAATACGGAAATGGAAAATTGGAGTACCACAAGAATATTCCTTACTCTTCCGCCACCAATGGAATTGTCGCCTTGTCCTTTCAGTACCTTGGCAGCAACAAAACGGGACATAAAAAAGGCCGGATAACTTCCTGATAGTATGCCCAAGGCCAAAGTTGCGATCAACAGAATCAACCAGAACATTGGACTGGAAAAGGGAATGGATAGTTCCTTGCCGCTTAAATCGTTATAAAATGGCATGGCAACCATAGCAATGATCACGGCAAACACCAATGATCCCATGGCGATCAATCCGGATTCCGTTAAGAATTGTCCGATCAAACTTTTTCTTTGTGAGCCCAATGTTTTTCTTATGCCCACTTCTTTAGATCTTTTGAGAGAATGGGCGGTGGTGAGGTTCATAAAGTTTACACTGGCCAATATCAGAAGAATCAATGCTATCGCTCCTAGGATATATACATTTTTAATATCGCTAACTGGGCTAAACTCCGGTCCTCTTCCAGAATACAAGTGTATATCGGTAAGGGCGATGGTGGAATATTTCATATAATTCCCCGAATCCAAGAACTGTTGCTCGGTAATTCCTGGGAAAAATCGTTGGGCGTACGGGATAAGGTATTTCCCGACCATGGTTTTCATTTCTTCCTGTAAATCCGCTACGGAAGCTCCTGGAATCAATTTGATGAGGGTATAATAATTATGGCTTCCCCATTCTGCCCCCCGAGAGTCCTCGTTTCCGGACATGGCCAAGAACAAATCCCTGTCCCTTAAAAAAGAGTTGTCGGGCATATCGTCAACAATCCCTGAAACAGTAAAGATATCCCTATCGTTCAACTGAACGGTCTTTCCAACAGCTTGATCAACAGGAAAGTGTTTTTCTGCTGCAGATTTGGTCATTACCAATGTATTGGGCTCTGTCAACGCTGTGTTCTCATCACCATAAAGCAACTTTATCCCAAACATTTTAAAAAAGGTGGAGTCGGCATAGGTAACCCCTGGCTCCCGAACATTACTGCGAACACCTTCTTCCTTGATGAAAACACTCCCGATACTCCTAAAGCGCGTTGTGAGTTCAACCTCTGGAAAATCATTCAACATAGCTCCCGCCATTGGTGCCGAGACCTCGGCCATTTGTTCTTCTTTCCCTCCAAATTTCATATCGGCATTCAACCGATAAATCCGGTCTGCATCCGCAAACATGGTATCGTGGGTTAGCTCATCATGAATGTAAAGGCTAAGCAAAAGCCCACCAGCCATTCCAATTGCTAATCCAAATATGTTGAGGAAAGTGAAGAATGGCTGTTTTTTAAGGCTCCTCCATGCTATTTTAATATTGTTCTTAAACATGATTCTCGTTTTTTGATAATGATACTGTTATTCTGTTCGTAAGCTTTTTGTCGGGTTTGTTGTAGCGGTTCTTATCGCTTGAAAGCTTATCGTTAATAGTGCAATAAGTAAAGTTCCTGTGCCGGCCAAGGCGAACATCCACCAACTTATGGATATCCTGTAGGCAAAATTCTGTAGCCATTGGCCCATGAGCCAATATGCCACTGGTGATGCAATGAGAATGGCAAAGACGACCAACTTTAAAAAGTCTATCGATAATAGAGCTGTCACATTTTTAATGGAGGCTCCCAAAACCTTTCGGATGCCGATTTCTTTTCTTCGCTGCACGGCAATAAATGTTGCTAGGCCGAACAAGCCCATCACGGCAATTAAAATGGCAAAACCGGTAAAGGCACCGAAAATCTTGGCCAAACGATCCTCTGCTTTATACTGTGCATCAAACGCATCATTTAAAAAGTGATATTCAAAAGGGTTCTCATTTTCATATTTTTCGTAGACCGTTTTTAATTGCTGTATGGTGGAGGGGATGTTCGATTTGGGAGCAATTTTGGCATAAATGACCCCGCCATGTTTTCCCCATGGAGAAGTTGCATCGTTGCTCTTTTTAATGAACAGACACAATGCCTCCACTTTATTATGTAAGGAGGAATAATTAAAATCTTTTAACACCCCGTCAATCTCATATTGACCATTTATTTTTTGACCAATCGGACTTCCTTCAAGGTTCAGTTTTTCAATGGCCGTTTTATTGATTATTGCAGCTGTTTTTTGATTCTTGAAGAAAAGGGAATCTACAGGAGGTATTTCCCATTTCAGGCCCAACAACGAAATAAAATTTTCATCAACGGTCAATGTTGGCAAAAAGATCATCTCATCACTATTGGTGCTTTTAACACTCATCATGTTGAATCCCTTGTACAATGGAAGAATACCCATGCTGGATTGTACAACTTCAGGAATGGATTGTATTTCCTCTTCAAAAGGGATGGCATGTTTGCCTGCATCAGATGAAAAAGGTAGCATTACAATGTTTTCTCTGTCCACACCGGTATCGGCATGTCTGAAAAAATACATTTGCCTATCGATTACAATAGCGCAAATAATGAGCACTACAGAAATACCAAATTGAAAAACGGTAAAAAACTTTCTCACACCTGCACCCCCATTTTGCTTGCTCAATTTACCTTGCAAAACAACTATGGGCCTGTAAGCCGATAATAGAATTGCGGGATATATTGCCGCGAGCACTATGGTGATGATAAGCAATATTCCAAGAGATAGGAGCATTTGTGGAGCATACAGAAATGAATTGTCCATTTGAATGTCCAATAGGCCGAAGAAAAAAGGTTGTAGAGATATACATAGAAAATACCCCACAACAAAGGAAATGACCGTATACAGAGACGATTCCAAAAAGAACTGTATTGCAATGGCTTTTCTGCGGGCGCCCAAAACTTTTCTTACCCCAACTTCTTTGGATCTGGTGGTGGAACGTGCCGTGGAGAGACTGGCATAGTTTACCAGGGCAAGAAGTAAAATCAGGATAGCAACCAGAGGAAATATTTTTATATATCGGCTGTTGGCGAAGTTTTTCCCAAAATGTAGACTGGTCAAAGGCTTTAGAAGATATCTTTTGTTTACATCGTTGCCCTTATCTTGTTGATCACCATTAATACTGAGTAAACTTGTTTCAACAAGTGTAGGATCTGCAGAACTTTTCAGAGAGAAATAAGTGGTAAAATCGTCGTAATCATTAGTAATGGATTCATTGTATTCCTCCATAGATTCCATACTCGAAATGGACGCCACAAAATCAAAATCAACACTGGAGTTGGAAGGGGTGTTCTTCGATATACCTGTTACCGTAAACCGATATTTGTCGTTGTACAGAAAAACCTCTCCCACAGGGTCTTTGGATCCAAAATATTTTTCTGCTGCTCTTTGGGAAACAACTACGGAAAATGGATTATCCAGCACATGATCCTTGTTGCCCTGAAGTAAGGTGAAAGAGAAAAAATCAAAAAAGTTGGGATCGGCAAACGCGAATTTGTCCTCAGAAAATTTTAGTGAAGGAGCTGCGGCGTTTTTAATGGTTACGCTCTCAAAGCTTTCCTTATAACGAAGGCAATCTTCTATGGACGGAATGCTTTGCTTGCTTTCCGGTCCTTTGGAATAACCCATATACGGTATATAAATAGGGTCGTTGCCAAATGTTAATTCTGTTTCGGCCATGTAAATGTTGTCTGCATTTACATGAAACTTGTCAAAACTATATTCATGGCCTACATATAAAACTATCAGCATGCATGCAGCTAGCCCCAAGGAAAGGCCAACAATGTTTATTGAAGAATAAACTTTGCTTCTTATCAACGCTCTCCACGCTATTTTCAGATAGTTTTTTATCATGATCGATGAATTATTCGGTTCGTAGACTTTTTGTGGGATTGGAACGGGCCGCTCTAATGGCCTGAAAACTTACGGTTATAATGGTGACGGCCAAGGCTCCGATCATAGCTAGGGCAAAAATCCACCACTTTAAGATCACCCGGTATGGATACTCTTGCAACCAACCGTTCATAACATAATAGGCAATGGGCACCGCGATAAAACAAGAGATGATGACCAACTTTAAAAAGTCCTTGGACAACATGTTCCATACGTTGAACACAGAGGCCCCAAGTACTTTGCGAACACCTATTTCCTTGGTGCGTTGTTCTGCCACAAAAGATGTCAGCCCAAAAAGACCAAGGCAACTGATCAAGATGGCCAAAGCTGTAAAAATTCCCGATAATTGACCAATACGTTCTTCTGCAGCAAACTTTTCCCCATATTCTTCATCTACAAAATCGTATTGAAACGGAATATTGGGGAAGTGTTCCTTAAATACCCTTTCGATAATTGCGATGTTCTGACTAGCACTCTGGTTTGGATTCAACCTCATATTGTAATATGAGCCATTCCCATATTTGTCGAACACATACATGCCTTGCTTTACGGGTTCGTAAGGGGATTGGGCGATCATATCTTCGACCACTCCTATGATTTTCATAGGTTCAAAAGGGTCTTCGGTATCAGTATCCGTTATAAATTTACCCACAGGGTCTTGAAGACCCATGTACTTTACCGCTGTCTCGTTAAGGAGCACTGCACTGGAATCCGATGCGAACTCACGAGAAAAATCCCTTCCGGCGACAATTTTTAAATTAAGGCTCTTTGCATATTCTGGTGATACCTCGGTCCATGCCAGATCTTCTTGAAAACCTTCTGGTTTGCCTTCCCAATCAAAACCGCTTCTGTTGGACCAAATTCGGGTAGTAGGAGCACTGGAGGTAGACATTTCGGTAACTGCACCGGAGCTAATAAACTCCTCGCGCATCAATTCAAACTTGCCGGTAAAATCCTCGCTCATGGTCGGTATCTGAACCAACCCCTCCTTATCATAACCAATTGGTCTGTTTTTGGCATGGTTGATTTGTTGCATCACGATTACCGTTCCGATAATAAAGGCCACAGAGACTGTAAACTGCACCACCACCAAAATTTTTCTGGGAAGACCAGAGTGCTTACCTGTTTTGAAGGTCCCTTTCAATACATCGACCGGTCGGAAGGAGGACAGGTATAAAGCCGGATAACTACCGGCCAATAAAGCAGTAATCAATATAAACACTAAAGAAACCGCCCAAAATAAAGGGGATCCCCAAGGGAATTCCATTTGTTTTCTGGCCAGATCATTAAACCCGTTGAGCGATAACACCACAATGAACACAGCGATTACAAAAGCAAACAGAACCACTAAAAAAGATTCCCCTAAAAATTGGTTGATCAATTGACTTCGTTGTGAACCAATAGATTTTCTAATACCCACTTCCTTTGCTCTTTTCTCGGAACGAGCCGTACTTAAATTCATAAAATTGATACAGGCCAAAAGCAGGACAAAAGCACCTATAATTCCGAACAACCAAACGTATTTGATTCTGCCCCCAGCTTGTTTTCCGTTCTCGAATCGGGATCTTAAATACCAATCTTCCATAGGAAGTAAGAACAATTGGGGGTTAAACTCTACCGTTTCCTCATTGAGGTCTTTCTTTACATTCCTTATCTTGCCGGTAACACTTTCCATTGAGGTGTTGTCGGCAATTTGAACGAACATCTGAAACGAGTTGTTACCCCATTGGTCCTCCGCATTTTTTACCCATTCATTAATGGAAACATATTTGTCCCAAGGCATCAAAAAATCGGTATCATTAAAAGAGGTGTTGAACGGAATGTCCTCGTACACTGCGGTAACCATCATATCATATTGGCTATTGACCTCAATGGTTTTTCCAATAGGATCTTCGTTCCCGAACAAAGCATCGGCAGTCGACTCCGAAAGCATGATGGAGTTGATTTCCCGAATTCCATCTTTTTCCCCCTTTAAAATATTTAGGTCGAACATTTCAGGAGCCTCACGTTGCATAAAGTTTCCATCTCTGGAAATGCTCGTTTCCTTGTACTTAAGGTACTGAGAGGTAGTCCAGGAAGACATGACCAAATGCTTAAAATTATCCATATAGCTTTCCCTAAAAGCTTTTTCCAATGGACGTGGCATAGCGGGCCCTGTTCCGGTTTCCCCATTAAAGGTCTGGGATTGAAAAACCTGAGCTATTTGGTCTTTATTGGAGAAATAGCCATTATGAGAAAGTTCATCCGTGATCCAAAGACCAATGATCAGGGTAACGGCCATTCCCAGAGCCAGTCCTCCAACATTAATGATGGTGTAACCCTTGTTCTTTGTTAGGTTCCTCCAAGCTATTTTTAGATAATTCTTTAACATGATCGATGTTTTTTTGATTGATTTATTCCGTACGCAACCCTTTGGTCGGTTTCAGCAAAGCGGCTCCAACGGATTGGTAACTTATGGTGAGCACTGCAATGCCAAGTGCAATGAACCCAGCCATTAAAAATGTTTCCCACCCTACGGTAATGCGGTATGCAAAATCTTCCAGCCATCGATTCATTAAATACCAACCTACAGGAATTGCAATGCAGATTGAAATTAAAATCAACTTTAAAAAATCGATGGTAAGCAATTGATAGATGTTCTTGAAAGGAGCACCCAAAACCCTTCTAATGCTAATTTCCTTTCTTCGTTGCTCCACCATAAAGGCCGAGAGTGCAAATAGCCCCAAGCAGGCCACCAGAATGGCAAACAGTGCAAAACTGTTGAATATTTTGCCCATACGCCTTACATCATTGTGCATTTGAGCAAATTCTTGTTCCAAAAAGGTATAGTTGAGCGCCTGATTGGGTATGTTTTTGTTCCAAACTTTTTCGATGGATGCCAAGGCTTCTGTTGGGTTTCCCTTTTCCAGTTTTACGGAAACGGCCCCGAAGTCTTTGCCTATGACCAAAGACAGTGCTGAGATATCTTCTTTCAAGGATTTAAAGTGGAAATCTTCAATAACTCCGATAATGGTAAAAACTTGACTGTTGTTATCCAATTCTTTGCCAATTGGGTCCTTTAGGCCCAAATCCGAGGCCATTTTGGTGTTGATCACAATGGAGTTGACAGAGTCAGATGCAAAATCTTTGGAAAAACTTCTGCCCTTCTTAAGCTGAATGCCCAAGGTTTCAATGTAATCGTAATCTACCCTCCAAATTTGAGCGGGGATTCCCCTTCCACCATCATCCTTGCCATCCACCATAAAGGTGTTTCCGTTTCTACTACCGCCATCAACGGGCAAATAGTTGGTGGATGTTACGTTTTTTACTTGTGACAGAGATGATAATTGCTCTTTAAAAGATTCCATCTTTTCACCAAGAATATTGGTACCTTCTAGTACAACGACCCGTTCTTTATCGTACCCCAATTCCTTGCTGACGATAAAATCCATCTGACGGTAAATGATAAGTGTACCTATGATCAAGATGACCGAAGTGGTAAACTGAAAAACCACCAAACCACTCCTTAACTTTCCGCTCTTGCTACCAACGCTCAACTTGCCTTTTAAAACACTCGCTGGTCTAAATGCGGATAAATAGAATGCTGGATACAGCCCTGCCAACACGCCTACAATAAGCGCAGAAATCAACAATAAAGGAGCGAACCACCAGTCGGACCAAGGTAACACCATGTTTTTGGCTGCAATCTCATTAAAGGTAGGAAGCAAAACCCAAGCGAACACTACTCCCAAAACAAAGGAAATGATGCTGAAGATCACGGACTCGGTTAAAAATTGATTGACCAGGTTGTTCCTGAAGGCCCCAATGGTTTTTCTGAGTCCTACCTCTTTGGCCCTATTGGCCGATTTGGCCGTGGAAAGGTTAATAAAGTTGATAATGGCCAACAGCAAAACAAAAATCGCAATAGCAGCAAATAGCCAAACAAACTTAACATCGCCGTGTTTAAGTCCGTCCTGCATTTTAAGATCGGATTTTAAATAAATGTCCGTAATGGGTTGCAGTTTATACTCCGCAGTTCTCAAGACATCTAGAAAAGCTTCGGAGCGACCCCGTTTTATCTGTGCCGGAATGATGTATTTTTCTACAATCGAGGACATTTTTTGCTCCAATTCCTGAATATTGGTGCTAGGGTTTACCAATACATAAGTAAAGTAATTTTGATTGGTCCAACCCCCATAGTTGTCCTCTACAGGAAGCATAAAATCAAAATCCAGATGTGAGTTTTTCGGCACATCTTTCATCACACCCGTTATCGTATAAGGATTGGAGGTGTCGTTGTCCAAAAATATGGTCTGCTGCAAGGCATTTCCGTTGGGAAAATACTTATCGGCCTTGGATTTGGAAATCACAATGCTTTTGGGATTGGTCAAGGCAGTTGATGCATCCCCATGCTCCAGGTTGATTTCCAAAATATCAAAAGCCTCCTGGTCCGCAATAATAAAGTTCTCCTCAAATGTACTCTCTTGTTCCCCATTGATTCGAAATCCACGTTTCCCTGCACCAAAAATCTCGATGGTATTTACTTTTCCTGCCTTGGTTATTTCTGGAAAATCAGATTGAAGTGCGTCGGCAAATGGCAACTGAAAATGCGTGCTTTTCATGACCTCGCCTTGGAGCACTCCCTGAAAAACCACTCTATAAATTTGATCTTTCTTGGCATAATGCCGATCATAGCTGACCTCATTACGAATAAATAGGGCAATTAAAAGACAGGCGGCTATCCCAACGGCAAAACCTCCTATTTTAATAAATGTGAAGAGTTTATCCTTTTTTATGGTCCTCCATGCGATATTTAGGTGGTTTTTGAACATGTGATTGATTTGATAGTTTTTTGATTGATGAATTAAACTCCTATACCATGCTTTTCATAGGCTTATTTTGACTTTCGGTCACAATTTGACCGTCGAACAGATTGATGACCCTATGAGCATAGTGTGAATCACGATCGGAGTGCGTTACCATGACAATGGTGGTCCCTTCTTGGTTGAGTTCGGTCAACAGGTTCATCACCTCGATACCGTTTTTGGAATCCAGGTTACCCGTCGGCTCATCCGCCAAGATCAATTTTGGATTGGTGACCACGGCCCTTGCAATGGCCACCCTTTGTTGCTGACCTCCGGATAGTTGCTGTGGAAAGTGCTTTTCCCTGTGTGCGATCTTCATGCGCTCCAGCACTTTTTGCACTTTTTCCCTGCGCTCGGCCTTGTTCATTTTAAGGTAGATCAACGGAAGTTCAACGTTTTCAAAAACAGTGAGTTCATCGATCAGGTTAAAGCTTTGGAACACAAAGCCAAGGTTGCCTTTTCGTAGTTGGGTTCGCTGGCTTTCCTTTAGTCCGCCCACTTCATGCCCTGCAAAGTTATAGCTACCCTCGGTTGGGTTGTCCAGCATTCCAATGATGTTCAGCAAAGTGGATTTCCCGCATCCAGATGGGCCCATAATGGCCACAAATTCGCCTTCTTCCACTTTTAAGTTTACCCCGTTCAAGGCCAAGGTCTCTACCTCTTCTGTTCGGAAGCTTTTTTTAAGATCTGTTATCTGTATCATTTTTTGATGGTTGTTTTTTATGTAAAGACTATTCTTTTTTGATTGATGTTACATTCCCACGGACTATTTTAATACAATCCGTTCCGCATCACCGAAACTATCGTAGTTACTGGTAATGACCTGTTCTCCTGGTTGAAGCCCCTCGAGGACCTCATAATATCTTGAATTTTGTTTTCCCAATCGCACATTGCGTTTAATGGCTTCGTTACCATCGGGACCCACCACGAACACCCATTGTCCGCCGGTGCTTTGGAAGAACCCACCTTTGGGCAACAACAGGGCATCGTTGGATTCACCCAGTTGCAATCGTATATTGTAGCTCTGTCCTGCTCGGATGGTCTCGGGTTTTTCATCCACAAAAACCAAGTCTACGCGGAACCTGCCGTTCCTTACTTCGGGGTATACCTTACGCAATCGCAATTTGTACTCGTTTCCGTTACGTTCCAAAGTGGCGGAAAGTTCCCGTTTCACACGATCGATATAATGCTCATCGATATCAGCTTCAATTTTAAAATCCGTAAGTACGTTGATCTGTCCAATACGCTGCCCTTGCGAAATATTCTGACCAATTTCTGCATCCAAAAACCCTAATTGTCCATCGGCGGGAGCTCGAACATTTAAATGGTCGAGGCGTTCATATACCATGGACAATGTTTTTTGCATCCGCTCCAAGTCGGTGTCCAAACCCTTAAGGGAGGTTTCACGCAATTCATCATCCTGTTCTGTTTGTAGTTTTACGATTTCGTATTGCTTTTGTGCCAATTCGTAATCTTCCTTGGACTTTAAAAAGGTTTCCTTGGAAATCAACTCTTCTTCATAAAGTTCTTGGTTCTGCTCGTAAGCTCGTTTCAAACGTTGCACATCGTACTGTGCGGTGGCCAAGGATTTTCTTCCTTCCACCTGTCTCGAATCAAAGGTGAGTTTGGTGGAACGCAGGTCGTTCTGCTTAAGCGCCAGGTTACTTTCACTGGCCAAAATCTGCTCATAAAGCGCCATGTTTTCCAGCTTTAGGATAATGTCTCCTTTTTTTACCATCGAACCTTCTTCTATCAACTTTTCGGAAACGCGTCCGCCTTCATAGGCATCCATGTAAATGGTGGCTATTGGAGCCACATTGCCGTTGATGGTTATGTAGTCGTCAAACTTGCCATCGGTTACCGAGGAGATGGACAAACGTTCCTTTTCCGTTCTAAAGGTTGACATGGAACTGGCAAAAATCAATTTATAGCCCACAAACAAGAGCAATATGCCCAAGGCGATATAGCCGTAATGTTTGAGTTTAAGTCCTTTCTTTTTTTCTAATTGTATATCCATGGTATGTTTTAGTTGATATTAAAAATGGGCAGCCCGCTGTAAAAATCTATGGTGCTCTGGTTGACTTTTAACCTAAGGCCCACCTGTAAATTTTGATTCTGCGCTACTCCGTACAGGTTTTTGGCCTGAAAGAGTTCCAACGCATTGATCAATCCTTTTTCGTAACGCTTTTGTGCAATGGTAAAGGCCAATTGCTGCGATTCTACCTGTTTTATGCTCTGTTCATATTCTGCTATAAGGGCCTGGTTGTCCTGGACCAATTGCTGTAACAACTGAAAAAGTTCCTGCTCCTGTATCTCTAGGTTGTTCTTTGCCTGCATATAGGCTATTTTCTGTTGCTTCACCCTCGAATGATTGGCCCACCCGTTGCTAATGGGAATGTTCAATTGCGCACCCACAAACTTGGATTGGTTATCGCTGAACTGGGTCCTAAAAGGTATTACATTGCCATTTTCATCCACATTGGTCTCAAAATAGCTTGTTCCGTAACCAGCAAATAGGGCCAAAGATGGAAACAGCCCTCCCCTAGTGGCCTGTAATTGTTTTTTTGCCGCAGTTACCCGATACTCTTGTGATTTGACCAATGGCACAAATCCTCTTGCCTTTTGATATAAAGAATCCAAAGTAACGCCTTCGTTTACGGAAGCCTCTTCCAAGGTTTCCTGAATATTGATATCCGATGCTTCGGTCAAATTCATTTCTTGCAAAAGAGCCAACTTGGCATTGGCCAGCTGGTTTCGGTTTTGCGTCAAGAGGAATTTATCTCCCAAAAGGTTGGATTCCGCTTCGTACAGGTCTGCACCCGCCATTAACCCAAGCTCCACTTGTTTTTCCACCAAATCATAATTGGCTTGTGAAATTTCCAATTGTTCCAAGGTATTGGCCACCAATCCTTCGTAAAATTTGATGTCGTAAAAAGCCGTCATTACCCTAAAGGCCAGCAAAAACTTTTCCTGTAAAATATCTTCTTGTGTCGCCTTGTAGATGAATTTGGAAGCTCTTATCGAATTCAGTTTTTGAAAACCACGGAACAGATCCAAACTGGCATTAAGCGAATAATTGTTACTGAAGAATTCCGTATTCACATAATCGTTGGTTTGAGGGTCGGCAGACCTACCATACCTAATTGTATAGTCGGTGGACCCATTTACTGATGGCAATAAATTGCGAATGGATTGCCTGTAAGACTCCCTGCTGGATTCATTGTTATATGAGGTATTCTTCACCTGAAGATTGTGTTCAATGGCATAATCCACACATTCCTCCAGCGTCCAAACTTCCTGGGAAACCCCGATGAACGAAGCCAATAATAATAAGGTTGTTATGTATATTTTTAAATTCATAGTTTCATACTGTGCCAAACTACTTTCTATTCTTGTGCCAAAATAATTTTTTACTGATTATCAGCTAGTTACACTTATAAAATTACGCAAATCCTTTGTTTGGTGTAAAAATTTTGTACAAAAAATGTCCAAATATTTTACAGTTATGTAAAACATATAAGAGCAATTACTAGTTTTAGCCATCAATTTGAACCAGAAAGCCTTATGGTGGATGCCAAAATTTTAGTGGTTGACGATAACAAGAGCGTGTTGAGCGCTCTGGAGATTCTTTTGCAGTTTGAGTACAAAAGCGTTCAAACCATATTTAATCCCAACCAGATTTCTTCCTTCCCCGATTTACAAGATATCGACATTGTGCTCTTGGATATGAACTTTTCTGCGGGTGTAAACACCGGAAACGAGGGATTGTATTGGCTCAACGAAATCAAAAAAAGGTCGCCCAATACTTCGGTGATTATGATGACGGCCTACGGGGCAGTGGACTTGGCGGTTAGAGCACTCAAGCAGGGAGCTTCTGACTTCGTGCTAAAGCCGTGGAACAATGAGCGTTTGATGACCACCGTAAAATCGGCTTACGAGCTGAGAAAATCCAAACAGGAAATCCATGATCTCAAGAAAAAGGAGAACAATTTAAAGCAGGTGATCAATGAGGGGCGAAATTACATCATCGGCCAATCCAAAGCGCTGACCTCTGTTCTGAACCTAGTCGCCAAAGTGGCCAAAACGGACGTAAATGTTCTCATTACCGGTGAAAATGGTACGGGAAAAGAATTGATTGCCCGTGAGCTACATCGGCTCTCCAACAGAAAAAATGAGGTCTTTATAGGTGTGGATATGGGCTCGATTGCCGAAAATTTGTTCGAAAGTGAACTTTTTGGGCATACCAAAGGTTCGTTTACCGATGCCAAAGAGGATCGGGCGGGCAAATTTGAGGCCGCTCATCAAGGTAGTTTGTTTTTGGATGAAATCGGGAACCTTTCTTTGCAGATGCAGGCCAAACTGCTTTCCTCCATTCAAAATAAATCGGTGGTTCGGGTAGGTTCCAACAAACCGGTCAATGTGGACATTCGGTTGATCTGTGCCACCAATTGCAATCTGGAGCAAATGGTCGCGGATGGATTGTTCCGTGAAGATTTGCTGTACCGCATAAACACTATTCATATTGAAGTGCCCCCGCTACGGGAACGCAATGAGGATATTTTGGTGCTTGCCGATTTTTTCCTGAAGAAATTCGCCCATAAATACGATAAATCGGGACTGCGCATCAATCAATCGGCACAGGAAAAGCTCATGGAATATCCTTGGCCAGGAAATGTTAGGGAATTACAGCATACCATGGAACGGGCGGTTATCCTGTCCGATGGCAGTGTATTAAAGCCATCAGATTTTCTGCTGCATGCCAAACCTATGCAGTCGATGGATGGGGAGCTCATGACCCTCAACGAAATGGAGCAACAGATGATCAATAGGGCCCTGGAGCAAAATGATGGCAATTACAGTGCCGCTGCCGAGCAATTGGGTATATCGCGCCAAACCCTCTACAACAAGTTGAAGAAAAAGAATAACTGATGGCTAGTAGAAACTTTTATATTCAACTTATCCTTAGGGTTATTTTTATAACTCTTACCGCCATTGCATTGGCCTTTTCACTATCCTATAAATCGTATTTTACATTCGGGTTTTGTGCCATTATTTTGGTGGTACAGGTGTTTTCATTGATAACCTTTATCAATCGAACGAACCGAAAAATAGCCTATTTTTTTGATGCCATTAAGAACGAGGATTTTACCCTTCGTTTCCCCGAAGGAGTTACTATTGAGTCTTTCAAGGAGCTAAACCGAAGCCTCAATAGGGTCAATGGTCTAATCCAAGAGGTTCATTTACAGCTTCAAATAAGGGAGCAATATTATCAGGAAATTCTGAAACAGGCCAGCATTGGTATCATGACATACAACGAGAAAGGGCATATCCTTTTTGCAAACCCCACATTGGAGCAATTACTGGATTACACACCACTGAACCATATCAAACAACTGAAGCAGGTGGATGAAAACCTGTACCAGATCTTTAAAAACTTTAAGCCTTTTCAGCGGAAGCTGTTCCAGTTGTCCAATGAACGGGAACAAACACAATTGGCCATAAAGTCAACACCGTTGACATTGGATCGCCAGTCGTTACAACTAGTTGTGGTACAGGATATTCATAAAGAGTTGGATGAGAAAGAAACGGAATCGTGGGTGCGACTCATCCGAGTGCTGACCCACGAGATCATGAACACTATTACCCCAATTACTTCCATTTCGGATTCCATCATCAAATATTACCGTAAAGGGGATAAGATCACTCCGATGGAAGAATTGGAAGAGGGTCAAATCAAGAACACCTTAAAAGGTCTGGAGGTCATTAAAGAGCAGGGAGGGGACCTTATGGATTTTGTGCAATCGTACCGAAGTTTATTGCACGTGCCGGAACCCAATAAATCCTTGGTAAAAGGGAAGGACCTTTTGGAAAAAATCGACGTGCTCATGTCCGCCCGATTGATTGATGGGGAGAGTGAGTTCTCCACTATTTGCCAGCCAGCGGACCTGGAGTTCTATATCGACGAAAAACAAATTTCCCAAGTGCTGATCAACTTGGCCAAAAATGGTTTGCAATCTGTGGATTCCATTAAAGGTGGAAAGGTACAAGTGACCGCGGGAATTGATGAAAACGGTTCAAAATTTATCGACATCAGAGACAACGGGCCGGGCATTCCTCCCGAGGTTATAGACGAAATTTTTGTGCCTTTTTTCACTACAAAAAACGAGGGAACAGGCATTGGGCTCAGTCTTTCCAAAAGGGTGATGCAACTTCACGGTGGAAGCATTCAAGTGCGTTCGGTCCCACATACAGAAACTATCTTCCGACTTACTTTTGCCTAATCAAATCATGAAAAAAGAGCTTTTAGAATTTTGCTGGAAACAGGTTGACGAACGAACAGATCGCCTCAAAAAACAGAGCCGTGAACTCCAAGAGTCATTGGGCTCCGAAACCAAAAGCTCCGCAGGTGACAAGCACGAAACGGGAAGGGCCATGGTACAATTGGAACAGGAAAAGCTAGGCCAGCAATTACAGGAACTCGATGCAACACGAAGCATTCTGAACAAGATCAACGTTGAAAAACCCACAGAAAAAATATGTTTGGGTTCTATGGTGAAAACAAGTATGGCAGATTATTTTATTGCCGTTTCCGCAGGTTCTTTTAAGAAAGAAGGGGATGTAGTTTACTGCATTTCGGCCAATGCGCCCATTGCCAGATTGTTACTCGGAAAGGAAAAAGGGGAACACTTTGTTTTTAATGGAAAAAAACAATCCATTTTAGCAGTGGATTAAGGTTTGTCTTCCACAAGTTCCATTTTGAAATTACCTTTACTTTAAGTCCCTCAGAGAAAAATATTATTGAAGTTCACTGTTAAATGAGACTCCCTTTTTGAACCTTCTGAAGAAATTTCTTATTTTAAGAAAGAAAAATTATACAAACACCTCAACCATTATCTATGCGAAAAGTCCTTTTTTCTTTTCTAATCCTTGTTTTTATCAGCTTTACTCCGCCTCTTTTAAAAGAACGCGAGCCTATCAGTTTAAAAAACATAACAGAAAAGCTTGAGAACTATGGTCTATTGGCAAATGAACGAACCTTGATCATAACGGACAGGGATTATTATAAAAAGGGAGAGAGAATCTGGTCCCGTGTTTATTTAACCAACGGCCTTAGCAATCAACAAAAACCACTTAGCGGTGTCATTTATTTAGAGCTGTTGGATGAGAACGGCAAATTGGTTGATAAGAGAAAGCTGAAGGTTTCTGACTACGGTGCATTTGGTGATCTGTTCATTAAAAATGAATGGGATTCCGGAACCTATTATTTAAGGGCATTTACCAAGCTGATGCTAAACAATGATACCCCAAGGTCCCAAATGAAACCTATTTATATTGGTGTTTCCGATCGATTGCCCCATTTTGTTGAGGATTTCAACACGCCCACATCCATAATGATCGAACAAGAGGGCGGTGCCCTTGTTCATAATGTTATGTCCACTATTGCGATTAAAGGGATTAATAGTGACGGTGAGATGTTGGGGGAGACGGGAGAAATTTTGGATGAACAGGACAATGTTGTCACAAGTTTTAAACTGATTTCTCCAGGATATGGAAAAGCTCATTTTTTACCTCAATTTGGACATGATTATAGACTTGTAATCAGTTCGGGGTCAGACACTTTTGAAAAGGAACTGCCAAAGGTCCAAAGAGAAGGATTTTCGCTTCGTATAAAAGAAAGCGGCGACCATATCTTGGTCAATATGACCAATACCGGTGAAAATGGCCTTAAGGGGTGTTTTCTTTTAACCCATTCCGGAGAAAAGACCCTTGATGTTTATAGCTTGGGAGAGACTTCGGAAGAAAACGCCAAGCTTCTCAAGATTTCTAAAAAAAACATGGGTGATGGTTTTGTTTCATTCTCCCTTTTTGACAAAAACGGAACGGTCCAAAGCCAAAGATCTGTGTTTTTGGATAATTCAAAAACAGAGAATTTAGATCTTGAACTAAAACATACCGTCTTAAAAAAGGGGGATTCTATTCAGCTTAACATTAAAAATGGAGTTGGCACAAAAGGAGAGGTCTCATTGGCTGTTGTATCAGCAAACCGTATCAACAAAAATGAGGGTTCTGAGGATATTTTTGCCATAAAAAATCCTTTTAGAACATCTGAAGTACTGTCCAATTTATATTTAAATGAGCCTATCAAAAGAAAGGAGGTTTTGGACGCCATAATGATTTTGGATAGTTCCAAAGTTGTTGATTGGGAAACAGTCAGGGGCTTTAACGTCCGCGATATTAATTACGCTCCGGAATTGGGCATTATGATTTCTGGTCGCATAAAGAACAAGAATCGGAATGCTGCGGATAAAACAAAAGCAATGTTAACCGTGGCCGGAGCAAAACCTTTTCAAGAAATCGGTCAAATCAACAATAATGGAACTTTTGAGTTTGGTCCCTACATGTTTTTTGATTCTTTAAATGTTATCATTCACGCCAAAAACCAAAAGTTGGACGATCTCGATGGAAAAGAGGTCTCAATAGATGTTTTTAATGAGTGGCCAAAGTTTACCGCTTCAAAAGGCAGTGAGACATCAGATGCAAAAAATAACCCCGCATTGAATCCCACTGATAATGGGAGCGTAACCAATTTAAAAAGCAATAGGTTGGATACCATGGAAAATGTGACGGTTTTGGATGAGGTAGTTGTATCATCGGATAAGGCGTTAAAGTGGAAAGAGCTTAATAAAGAGTTGGATAAACTCACCCCATATTTGGTATACGATCATCGTATAGTGGCTGATTCCACGAACTTCAGATATGGTGCCATCAGTGCTCTAGACCTATTGTACGCGGTGCCCGGGGTTCTTATCAGGGGCAGCTTTCCGAATCAAAGAATTGTCATACGAGGAGTTGGAACCATCAATGAATCAAACAGCCCTTTATTCCTTTATAATGGTGTTCCGGTTTCCCAGATAGCAGTGGAACAAATGTTGGCAGAAGAGATTATGTTCGTAGATGTTTTAAAGGGAGGAAGAACGGCGGCTTTTGGGGCCAGAGGGGGTAATGGTGTCGTCGCATTTTATTCCAAACGGGGCAGATCCACCAAAAAACTGGGTAAAAACCATTCTACAAACTGGGTCAACACCAATATTCCCGGTTTTTCAAGGTCCCGATTGTATAATGAATTAAAGGTAAGCAAAGAAAAAGGAGAGAATAGTCCCTTGTTATACTGGAATCCATCCCTCAAGACCAGCAAAGATTCCTTGATACAAATCGACACAAAAGGTGCAACAGGAACCTATATGGTTGAATTGCATGGTTTGGACAAAAATGGAAATCCGGTCAGGTCAAGAAAAATATTTGAGATCAAAGAATAATTGGTCGATGTAGGGGATAATTAAAAAACAATTTGACAATTCAAGAACCCTCTTCTACAAGTTCCATGTCCGGTTTGTCTTTATGAAAAACGATAATAAGAAAAAGTATCCCGATAATAACCAAAAACACGATTTCCAAGCTGGATAACATCTGATTCATCCCGAGTGATCTTTTGGATCGTTGTGTGAGCTGTCTTCCTTCAGATAGTTGTACCTCTGCAAGATTATCAAGGTTTGCACTTATACTGTGTAAAACGGATACAATTTCTTCTTTGTATTCATCATTATTGTGCTGATTGGCTTCCAAAGTTTTAAGCGCCGCATAATTTTCATTCAGATTTGATAGATATTGCGCTTCCTCAACAGTTAAGTCGGTCTTTTCAAAATCCGTAAGGATATTTTTGATTTCCGGGTATTGGGGAATTGATTTGTTGGCCGACGTATTGTTGGCCAAGAATAATTCTTTTTTATGAAAAAGGTTGTTGAGCCTATAAATATATTCCTGAACAACCAAGCGATCCTCAAAAACGGAGTCTACCCCATGCTCAACCGTGTTAAAGTTCCTGTTGTTTAACCGATTGGATGCTAAAACCAATAAAAATGCGGCTGCAAGTACAAAGCCTGCATTAATTCGTTGCTTTATTGTTCTTCTTTTTGGCATCCTTTAGGGTTTTTACATGAATAGAATCAAAAATATAACTGGATAATATTAAAAATTTTATGTGGATGCAAATCCGCCCAGCTTTTAGCTAACCATTCTAATCGAGCAAATCCAAATGTTTGAAGCCGGGCGGAAAGTCATCAATCAACTACAGTACACTTAACTCGCCAGACTCAAGTGCATTCTTCAAATCTGCTTTGACAACCGGATGGCTGTTAAAAAATCTTTTTCCATCGGTTTTTTTGATTTTTACCATTACGGTACCATCTTTTTTCTCTTTGATTTCGGTAACCACAACTTTGTTGCCCACCACTCTTTTGTAGTTGGCTATCCCTCCTTTTTTAATGATAAAATTGGCCCTGGGAAAATCAATATGTTTGAACTGGGGCGTATCGGGACGTCCGATTTCCAAAACATCGCCAACTTTAACCTCTTGTGGGTTTACGCTTTGTGCATTGATATTTGTGGTGGCAACCACAAAAAGAAGTGCAAAAATTATCATTCTCATAACTATATCTATTTAGGGTTTACAATTAATTTTCATGTTTTTTCTATACGTCAAAACTGGATGATAATTGGTGCGAATGTTCCACACCGACTATCTTGAAGGATTGAACATCCGAGGGAAACCCAAGTTGGATGTAATCGCCGACCGCCAGTCCTACCAAACTTGCTCCCAGGGTACTTACAATAGAAACCATATTCTTTTTAAGGTCTCCTCTGGTCGATGGAACCAGTTGAAACGTTTGTTGCGCTCCCTGCACAAATTCCACCGTTACCTTGGAGTTTAACCGAACCACATCGTCCGGCATATCCATCTCATCCTCCACCAAGGCCCGATCTACTCTTTCGCCCAACTGTTCCAAGGCGTCCTTATGGGCATAGTCCTCATAAAACCTATGAAAGTTCAGTATTCGTTTCAGCGTTAGGTAATCCTTTTTTTCCATGATCAAGCTTCCGTATTTCATTTCCAGTTCTTAACGGACGGGAGACTGAAAAATCAGCACCCCAGCATTTTGTTCATAAAAATGCAAAGCCTGTGCCATTTGAAAGGACTTTCTTTTTGAACAACATTTAAAATGCTGTATATCAGTAGCTTATTTTTATTTTTATCTGGAACAAAGAAAAGTGTGAGTGGGTAATTTTTACCCGGATGGGGCGAAATACCCCGGAGGTTATTTGAGTTTTTCGCGCAGTGTTTTACGGTTGATGCCCAAAATTTCGGCTGCTTTGGTCTTGTTGCCCTGAGTGGATAGGAGTACTTCCTGAATGTATTCTTTTTCTTTTTCCTGAAGTGTTTTAAATCCCTTTTCGGGGAAGTCGATTTTGTATTTCAGCTCATCGGGAAGATGTTCCAAAGTGATTTTTCCATCACACATGATCACGGCTCGTTGCACCACATTTTCCAGCTCGCGGATATTGCCTGGCCAAGAATATCGTTTCAACACTTCAAGGGCTTCATCCGCAATACGGACAAAACGGTCCTTGTACTCAATGCCGTATTTCTGCATGAATTTGTCCACCAATAAAGGGATGTCCGAAGTGCGTTCCCTTAGCGGTGGTACATCTACCGTAACCACGGAAAGACGATAGAAAAGGTCCTCACGAAAAGTTTTCTTTTGAATGAGTTCATCCAAATCACTATTGGTGGCAGCTATGACCCTGACATCCAATTTTTCAGGTTTTTGGGAGCCGATTTTGGTAACCTCCTTTTCCTGAAGCACCCTGAGCAACCTATTTTGAACTGGTAGCGTGGCATTTCCGATTTCATCCAAAAAAATTGTCCCCTTATGTGCCGCCTGGAAAAATCCGTCACGGTTTTCATTGGCACCAGTAAAAGCACCTTTGGTGTAACCGAAAAGTTCGGCTTCCAACAAATTTTCGGGAATGGCACCGCAGTTCACCGCAATAAAAGGGGCTCTTGCAAATTTACCGGAATAATGGATGGCCCGTGCCACCAGTTCCTTTCCTGTTCCACTTTCCCCGCGCACCAAAACCGTGGCTCGGTTGTCCTTAACCCGATCAATTATCTCCGCAACTTTTTGGAAAGCTTCGGAATTTCCGATCATATCGGCATAACCATTGGTAGCAACAGGTCTTACTGGAGGTGTTTTAAAGGTTTTCTTGGCTTCCTTACTGGCCAGGGCCTTTTTTACGGCCACTTCCAGTTCCGCTTTGGTAAAGGGCTTGGTCAAATAATCTGTTGCCCCATGTTTGATTACACTTGACGCATCTTCCACGGATGGAAAGCCGGTAACTACCAACTTGGGCATATCCGGATAATGTTCGGCGACATATTTTACCAACTGCAGTCCATCAATATCTGGCATATTAATGTCCGTTACCAACAGATCTATCTCGGTATCTTTTAAAATGTATAGCGCCTCCTTTACCGAAACAGCCTTGTATGTATGGTAATCCAGCGATTTTAAATGCCGCTGCAGCAGCTCAAGAATATCAATGTCGTCATCAACGAGCAATATGTTCTCCTTTTTCAACAAAGCGCTTACTTTTTAGGGAATTGCAATGTAAAGATAGTGCCTGTTGGGATATTTGCGGTAACCTCAATGCTTCCATGGTGACTCTGCACAATGCCGTGCACTACGCTAAGGCCCAGTCCCGATCCCTCGCCTACGGGTTTTGTGGTGAAAAACGGGTCAAAAATATGGGGGATGGATTCCTCTGGGATTCCAGGGCCCTGATCGGCAATTTTTAAAATGACGTTGTCTTTTTCGGTTGTAAGGGAAACCGAAATAGTACTTTTTGGCGGTGCAAAATAAATGGCGTTCACGATCAAGTTGAAGACCACTTGGGTGAGTTGGATTTTATCGATGCGCAGTTGGATGTTGTCTTCGGAGTGTTCAAATTCGCATGAGACCTCGTTTTGGCGCAAGGTGGTTCTAAGCATATTGATGGCGTCCTCTATCACCTCAACCACATTGATCACTTCCCGTGTTTCAGGCATTTCGCAGGCGAAGAACATCAGTTTTTTCACCACTTCCCGCGAAAATATGGTGTTCGTAATGATCTTGTCCAGATCTTTGAGCGCTTGCGGGTCGTCGCTGATATGTTCCTTTAACAGCTCGGTAAAGCCCAGAATGTTGGCGAGAGGCGTGTTCAGCTCGTGGGCAATGCCCGCAGTGATCTCCCCCAAGATGCGAAGCCTATCGGATTGCTCCACTTGTCGGCGGATGTGCTCTTCCTTTTCTTTGATTTCCTTCCGCTCCAACAAATTGCCCACTTTTAGGCAAACATTGTCCAATAGTTGCTGCTCCTCTTCTAAAAAATCCTTGAGTTGGTATTTTGGGGACGGGTACCCGATTTTTATCTCGCCCTTGGGTTTGTTGAACACTGTTATGGCTGACTCCAAAAACACATAGGCGTCACCTTTTTCCTCCGTCTTGATGAAGTAATCGGGGGTAGAGAGCACCACGTAGGTTTCCTCATCGAACTGCCAGGCGCGCTCCAAACACTGTACAATACCGAGCAATGCCGTTTCCATATCGTCGTAATCGCAGTTTACGATAAGGGAAGTTACCTCGTACAAACAGGTAAGTTCCTTAATGCGTTCCTTGAGCTTTTGTTCGGCCGTGAGCATGGTATTCTCCTTTGTAGCAAATTAGTGAATTCTTGGAATTCGGTTGATATATGTTTTAAGGAGTTGTTTGGGAACGAACCATTTTAATTAAAAAACCCTTCCAAATCAGCGACTTGAAAGGGCTTTATGTGGTCCCACCTGGGCTCGAACCAGGGACCCCCTGATTATGAGTCAGGTGCTCTAACCAGCTGAGCTATAGGACCCGCATTTTGCGGATGCAATATTAGTGTTTATTTTTCTTCAGCGCAAGGTTTTACCCATCTAGCCTTCTTTTATTTCTTGGCAAAGCTCCACCAGCATGCCATTGGTTCCCTTTGGGTGCAAAAATGCCACCAACTTATTATCCGCTCCTTTCTTCGGCGTTTCGTTCAAAACCACAAAGCCTTCGCCTTTCAACCGTTCAATTTCCGAAACAATGTCTTCCACCGCAAAGGCAACGTGGTGGATGCCCTCTCCCTTCTTTTCCAAATATTTGGCGATGGGGCTATCGGGCTTGGTCGCCTCCAACAATTCAATCTTGTTGGGGCCCGATTTAAAGAAAGAGGTCTTTACTCCTTCCGAGGCCACTTCCTCGACCTTATAATGGGGCACGCCCAAAAGTTTTTCAAACAACGTATTGGATGCTTCCAAGTCCTTCACCGCGATTCCGATGTGTTCAATTTTATCCATAGGAGCTATAATACACTTTAAAATGTTCACTTTTTTTTCAAAATTACACACTGTAAATGGTTAATAGCGTGAGGTTAGTCATTAATTCACTTATTTTTGCAGTATGGAGGAAACACAACGACAGAAAAAAATAGCAGGGATCATTCAACAAGATCTGGCCGACATATTACAACGTGCCGCTACCGATGGTGGCCTCAAGGGAACTTTGATATCCGTGTCCAAGGTTTCCGTAACCGTAGATCTATCCTTGGCCAAGGTGTATGTGAGCATTTTTCCTAACAAGGGTGCCAAAGCGCTATTGGAGGGTATCAAAGAGAGCCAAGTGGCCATACGCCACGAATTGGCCCAACGCACCAAACATCAACTAAGGCGTGTGCCCGAGCTCAATTTTTATCTGGACGATTCCTTGGAGTACATCGAGGGGATTGAAAAATCATTGAAGCGAGAAGAAAATCCTATTGAGAAAAGAGACCTGCTCGACAAACGTAAGAAATCCTGATTTTGAATTTTCCCCTTTATATCGCAAAGCGTTACTTACGGTCCAAAAGCAGCCAAAATGCGGTAAATATCATCAATTTCATCACTTTTTTGGTGATCGTTATCGGTTCTGCGGCTCTTTTTATCGTGCTTTCCGCTTTTGCTGGTCTAAAGACATTTAGCCTTTCCTTTTCCAATACGTTTGATCCCGATTTAAAGGCTTCCCCCACTGTGGGGAAGCATTTTACCCTTTCTGCAGATGAAGCATCGGCCCTTGCTGAAATCGAGGGGCTGGCCAATTTTTCCAAGGAACTGGAAGAGCGGGCCTACCTGACTTATAAAGAAAAAAGTACCATTGCCTATATTAAGGGAGTGGACGAAAACTACCGCGCCGTTACTGGGGTAGACAGCACTCTTATTTTTGGGAATTGGGGTTCCGATGTGTACAATGGTGTTATTGGCTTTGGGATTTACAATCTTTTGGGCGTACCCATGAACAACAGGACCGCCATGGAAGTTTTGGTTCCCAAACCGGGCGAAGGTTCTTTCTCGCAACAAGGGTTCAATGCCAAGCCTTATAACGACCTTGCCTTGGTGGTGAGCGGCGTATATGCCGTGGAGGAATCTTTGGATAAAAAATATGTTTTCGCCAGTCTTCCTTTGGTTCAAGATCTATTACGGAAAGATAGTACCGAAATCTCTGGCATCAATTTTAAATTGACGGAGAACGCCTCCCCAAATGACGTCAGGAATTCCATCGCAGAGGTTTTGGGTGAAAAAGCCTCTGTTTTGACGCGCAGGGAACAGAACACCTCTCTCTACCGTATGCTGAACACGGAAAATTTGGCCACCTATTTGATTTTTACCTTGGTGTTGATCATTGCCCTTTTTAATGTTGTTGGGGCCATTATTATGATGATTTTGGACAAGCAACAGAACTCCAAAACGCTTTTCAGTCTTGGTACAACGATCAAAGAATTACGCCGTATCTATTTTATCCAAGGCATATTGGTCACTTCTTTCGGTGGATTAATAGGAGTATTGATAGGTTCCCTTTTGATAGGTTCCCAACTGGTATTCGGATGGTTGAAGATTACCCCATCACTGGCCTATCCTGTGGAGTTCAATGTCCTTAATTTGTTGATTGTGATTGGAACTATCGTGGTCTTGGGCTTTATCTCTTCTAAAATTGCGAGCAGCCGAATTACCCAAAAATTGATTTCCCCTTAAGCGAACTGGTAATCGCCAAATTTTTCCTGAACCTCATCAAAAGCGGCAAAAACATCCGCAGCATCGTCGCTGGTCACCATTTTCATTCGATATTCCTTAAAATGTGGAATGCCCTTAAAATAGTTGGTGTAGTGCCTTCTTGTTTCAAAAACACCCAGTTTTTCGCCTTTCCAATCAATGGCCATTTGTAAGTGTCTTCGGGCAGCCTCAACACGTTCCTGCATTGTAGGAGGTGCTAAATGCTCGCCAGTTTTAAAGTAGTGCTTAACTTCCTTAAAAAACCAAGGATATCCAATGCTTGCCCTACCGATCATGGCCCCGTCCAATCCGTATTCGTCGCGCATTTTTACCGCCGCTTCCGGGGTATCCACGTCACCGTTGCCAAAAACCGGAATGTGCATACGTTGGTTGTTCTTTACCTCGGCAATGGGCTTCCAATCGGCTTCACCCTTGTACATTTGCACACGGGTACGACCATGTATGGAAATGGCCTCAATACCAACATCCTGCAATCTTTCGGCAACTTCAACAATTTTGATGGAGCTTTGGTCCCACCCCAAACGCGTCTTAACCGTTACGGGCAATTTGGTTCGCTTTACGATTTCCTCGGTCAGCTTTACCATCAAAGGGATATCCCGCAAAATACCTGCACCGGCATTTTTGCTCACCACCTTTTTAACGGGACAACCAAAATTAATATCGATGATGTCGGGATTGGATTTTTCCACGATATCCACGGCCTGAAGCATAGAATCCAGTTCAGCACCAAAAATCTGGATGCCCACAGGACGCTCTTTTTCATAAATATCCAGTTTGATGACACTCTTGGCGGCATCCCTGATCAATCCTTCGGAAGAAATAAACTCGGTATACACCACATCGGCGCCCTGCTCCTTGCACAATTTACGGAAAGGAGGGTCACTCACATCTTCCATCGGAGCTAGAAGAAGCGGGAAATCAGGAAGTTCTATGTTTCCAATTTTTGGCAAATCCTACGGTTTTTTTGGACTGCAAAAGTACAAAATAGCTTAAAACCAAAAAGCTAGTCCTGCGATTCAAGTCGATCTCGCTCATTTTTATCGATCCCACGCTTGTTATCCTCCAACCGGAAGTTTCCAAAATTATAGGTAAAACCAATGCGGATAAACTGCGTTTCGGGGCGTCTTCGGTAAAAATTGTCCTGGTTGAGGTACTGCGAACGATAGGTGGGCACGTACTGCTCCAAGATATCCTCTGCAGCGAGCGAAAGGGTGATCTTATTATCGAACAAAGTCTTTCTCAAACCAATGGTCAAATTAAATTGCTCATCCGATACATACGATCCAAAAAGAAACTTGGAAATATAGGTTCCCGTAATCTCTCCGGTGAAGGTTCCATCCTTGGACAAGGTCAAATAATTGCCCAAATAGGCATACACTCCGTTCACCTCGTTGGTAAAGAGAACGTTGCCGCTTTCTTCGGCCAAATAGGTCTCTTCTTCGTGGAACAAAGAGGTGTAGGCATACATAAACCAAGCAGGAGCAATGGCTTTGCTCAAGGTAAAGTCCAACCCGTAGGATTTACTGTCCAACACATTTTGTTTGAGTTCCACCAAGGTTTGGTTGTCGTTGTCCTGAAAGACCAAATAAGCAATGTTACTTCCATTATCACGATAGTACACATCAAAGAAGTATTCGCTGTTGAGCGTATAGTTAAAGTTGAAGTTGTTGCTAAAACTTGGCCTTAGCCCAGGATTTCCCTCCTCATAATCATTTTCATTGTAGAAAAATCGGAAAGGATTCAGATCGTTGTACTTGGGCCTGTTGATGTTTCTCCCGTAATCAAAAGAAAAGCTATGCTTATCCGATGGCGAGTAAAGCAAGTACACGGATGGAAACGGTTCAAAAAAATCTTGTGTATTGGTCTCTCCCAACGTAATGGAGTTTCCTTCGGCCTTGGTGAGCTCTCCGCGAACGCCCAACTTCATGGACCATTTTTCCCAGTTTTTCACAAAGCTCAAATAAGCGGCGTACACGTCCTCATCATAAATATACCTGTCCGACTGTGAAGCATCAACCGTATTACTGGTTCCATTAAAATTGAAAAAGTTCATCGTGTTTTCCGAGGTAATCGATGAAATCTTCGCCCCGGATTCAAAAGACGCATTACCGATTGGGGTTGCATAATCCAGTTGTCCCGTAAAAATCTTTATTTCTTGGTCCGAGTCGGTATCAAACCCAAAATCCCTCAAAAAAGTTCCATCGGCATCAAAATAATCGGAAGACAACCGTTGGAGCATTTCACCATTAAAGTAGGTATAATGGCCATTGGCCCTGATTTGGGCACCTTCTTTTTTTAACTTGTGTACGTAGGTAAGGTCGAATGCCAAGTTGGTATTGTCCATGTTGGCATTGTTCTGTGTGGTAAACGTGGAATCCAGTTGAGCTTGGCCATTCCTCATTTCATTATCAAGACGTGTTTGTTGCTCTTGATCTAGATTGAAAAGTAGGTTGGAAGTAACATTCAAGCTGTTTCGCTCATCAAAATCGTAATCCAAAATAAAGCTCGCATTTTGCGATTGAGACCGGTCCGTTTGATTGTAATCCGTATCCCAAACAGAAAAAACGTTGTTGGCATTATCCATAAAATTGATGCCCTTTCTGGTTTTATTGATCTCCTTTTTAGGGTTGATGGTATAGTTGGCAAACAGGTTGAGCTTGTCCGTTTTGTAATAATGACTGGTTCCGATACTAAATTTTGGAAAAACGGCCTGTGTGAAGGTTCCATTGACGCTGCCCTTATATCCTGGAACAATATTTTTACTGGTCACAATGTTCAATATGGGGCCGCCTTCAGCATCATAACTTGCTGGAGGATTCGCTATTACTTCCACCGATTTAATGTTGGTCCCCGAAAGCCCCTGTAACAAATCCTGCACCTCTTGTCCCGAAAGCTGTACTTTTCTATCGTTGAGATAGACCGTTGCATTTTGACCTCGTATCAACAGTTCATCTTGGTTCACGATCACTCCGGGTGTATTTTTAAGGATATCCCATGATGTTCCTTGGGAAACCACCGTGTTTTCGACCGAAAAGACAAGTCTGTCTGGGAATCGTTCCAACTTTGGCCTCTGCGCGCTGACCACCACCTCGTCCAACTCATTGCTTGTCATAGGAATAATCAATGCTCCAAGGGAAACATCATTTTTAATATCCAATGCTCTTGGCTCGGAGCCCGTGCCCACATAACTGGCCTGTAACAAATAAAGGTTGGGTTCCACCTGCAAAAGCTCAAAAAAGCCCTCCTCGTTGGCAGAAGTTCCTTGAACAAAAGTGGAATCGGTAGCTTGTAGCAGTAAAATATTCGCGTAAGGAATAACCTGATTTTGTTCGTCCACCACCTTTCCGGTTATCTTAAAGGTTTGGCCGTACGCACCACATATTACAGAAAACACCAATAAAAAGATGGTGGCTAGGTTTTTCATTTGAGGCTTGGGTTGTGCATCAAATCTAAGAAATTATTTTTGAGCGGGATATCCGGTAATTTTCTTATTGAGAAAAAACCATTTACAGGCATTTAAAACAATTATATTTGCAGTTGATTATATTCCTTTTTTAGGGTATGTTATTGTTGTTATGGAGAAGATCAGGAATTTTTGCATTATTGCACATATAGACCACGGTAAAAGTACCTTGGCAGACCGTTTGTTGGATTTTACAGGGTCGGTGACCGAACGTGAAAAACAGGACCAGTTATTGGACAATATGGACTTGGAGCGCGAACGCGGCATCACCATTAAGAGTCACGCCATTCAAATGGACTACGAGCACAATGGTGAAACCTATACGCTCAACCTCATCGACACTCCTGGTCACGTGGATTTTTCATATGAAGTATCTCGATCTATTGCGGCGTGTGAAGGTGCCCTTTTAGTGGTAGATGCAGCACAGAGCATTCAGGCACAGACGATATCCAACCTTTATTTGGCACTGGAAAACGATTTAGAAATTATACCCGTCCTCAACAAAGTGGACCTTCCGAGTGCAAACCCCGAAGAAGTTACGGACGATATCGTGGACCTTTTGGGTTGTAAGCCGGAAGAAGTAATTCCCGCCAGTGCTAAGACAGGAATTGGCATCGAAGAGATTTTAACAGCGATCATTGAGCGTATTCCGCCACCTAAAGGTAACCCCGATGAACCTTTGCAGGCCTTGGTTTTTGATTCTGTTTATAACCCTTTTAGAGGGGTTGAGACCTATTTCCGTGTAGTGAATGGAGAAATCACCAAAGGACAAAAAATTAAATTTGTTGCCACGGGCAAATCCTATGAAGCGGATGAAATTGGGACATTAAAACTTACCCAAATCCCTAAAAAGAAGATTTCCACTGGCGATGTGGGCTATTTGATTACGGGAATTAAAGATGCCCGAGAAGTAAAAGTGGGAGATACCATTACCGATTCGGCCAATCCCACAAAAAACCCGATCGGTGGATTTGAAGATGTAAAACCTATGGTTTTTGCCGGTATTTATCCTGTGGATACCGAAGATTTTGAGGATTTACGATCTTCAATGGAAAAATTGCAATTGAATGACGCCTCTTTGGTGTTTACACCCGAGAGCAGTGCTGCTTTGGGCTTTGGATTCCGATGCGGGTTCTTGGGAATGCTGCACATGGAAATCATTCAAGAGCGTTTGGAGCGGGAGTTTGACATGACCGTTATTACTACGGTTCCCAACGTAAGCTATCACGCTTATACCACCAAAGGCGATCTAGAGCCTATCATTGTTAACAATCCAAGCGACTTGCCCGACCCCTCAACCATTGATAGGGTCGAGGAGCCATATATTAAAGCAACAATTATTACCAAAGCTGATTTTGTGGGTAACGTAATGTCGCTTTGTATAGAAAAACGAGGGCAAATCGTTAATCAAACATATTTGACCACGGAACGGGTGGAGTTGGTTTTTGATATGCCTTTGGCAGAAATCGTTTTTGACTTTTACGACCGTCTAAAAACCGTTTCCAAGGGATATGCCTCGTTTGACTATTCTCCAATTGGAATGCGACCTTCCAAATTGGTGCGAGTGGATATATTGTTAAATGCACAACCTGTTGATGCGCTATCGGCCTTGGTTCACTTTGATAATGCTTACCACATCGGTAAAAAGATGTGCGAGAAATTAAAAGAACTGATCCCAAGACAACAGTTCGATATCCCGATTCAGGCTGCGATTGGATCCAAAATAATTTCTAGGGAAACCATAAAAGCCTTGCGAAAGGACGTTACGGCCAAATGCTATGGAGGGGACATTTCCCGTAAAAGAAAACTTTTGGAAAAACAGAAAAAGGGTAAAAAACGGATGCGCCAAGTAGGGAATGTGGAAATTCCACAACAAGCATTTATGGCCGTTCTGAAATTGAATGACTAACTGTCAAACATTCAGGGATAGGGCTGTCGAAGATTTTTAATCTTTTATTGCCCATGATTCATTCTAAAGCCAATTCTCTACCAATTACTTAGGGGTAAAGGTTACTCCTCATGGTCATTATCCTCGTCCAAATCCAGTATTTTACCCAAATAAACTAATTTGTAGCCTTCTCCTTTAGGGGTAAAATCCTTGCTGTTGGCCGGAATGATCTCAATACTTCCATTGGGGGATTTGGTAAACAGGGGAACAATATCCCGCTCCTTGTAGGTAATATCGATCAATTTGTCGTAGTGCTCTTTGTTCTCAAGATCAATTTCATGAATGGTTGGGTGCTTACGTACTGTATCCATTAATTGGATAAAGTCATCGGTATGCGAAAAGAGTCCTTCTTTTGGATTATTCTCTGGGTCGTTCACCTCTTCGGTGTTTACCAAACGGAACGCCCCATTTTCACCAAACTGTTTTTGGAACTTGTTGATCGCAAACTTGTTGATGTCCGAATTCCCTGTTAGGGCCATCAAGTAACCCATATCGTTCAGTTCGATATTATCCGTAAGCGTATCCGAAAAAATGTTGGCCGTCATGGCTTCAAGCCCCAATTTTCTCGCCTTTTCCACATTGTTCTGGTTATTGTCGATCAGTACAACGTGCCTGTTGTTCTTTCTTAAATAATTACCAATCAATCTGGACAGTTTGGAAGCACCAATAATCAAAATACCTTCGGACTTCTTCAGGAACACCCCAACAAGTTTAGCAAAAAGACGTGCTGTGGTGGCATTTAATAAAACCGTGCCGAGCACAATCATAAAAACCAGTGGTGTGATATACTCTGCTCCAGGCTCTCCTCTCTGCATTAACTTGGAGCCAAAAAGGGACGCAATACCAGCTGCTACAATACCCCGAGGGCCCACCCATCCAATAAAAAGCTTTTCGTTGAATTTTAAATTTGAACCTTGTGAACTCAAAAACACCCCTGCCGGTCGAATTATAAAAACTATTACGGCAAACAATACCAATGTTCTCCAATTATAAATCAACTCCATATCACTAATGTTGATATTGGCCGCCAGCAGTATAAAAAGTATGGAAATCAACAGTACACTGAGGGACTCCTTGAAATAGAGCAGTTCCTTTATGTTAGGCAGTTTCATGTTCCCCAATACCATTCCCATAACAACCACGGCCAATAAACCGGATTCATGGGCAAAAAGGTCCGATTCCACATAAACCAACAATACGGTACTCAACGAAACTACATTGAGCAAATAATGTGGAATAAAATCTCGTTTTATGGCAAAGGCCAAAGCATGTGCAAAGGTGAAGCCGAAAGTGGTCCCGAACAGAATAATTTTACCGAACTCCACAAGTGCTGTTTGGGTAAAGGCCTGGCCTTCCCCAACACTAATAAACTCAAACACCAATACGGCGACCAAGGCACCAATAGGGTCAATCAGGATTCCTTCCCATTTTAATACGGCGGACACATCTTTTTTAAGAGGAATGTTCCTTAAAATAGGGGTAATTACCGTTGGCCCCGTAACAATGATCAAACCGGAAAACAAAAAGGAAATCTGCCAAGAAAGTCCAAAAATATAATGTGCTGCTACACCAGCACCAAAAAACGTAACAACCGTCCCGATGGTAATCAATTTCGTGATCACTGGTCCAACATTGGATATTTCGGCCCTTTTTAATGTTAGTCCGCCTTCAAAAAGAATGACACTAATGGCCAAAGACACAAAATAGTATAATCCTTCACCCGGAAACAGCCCTTTTTCCCCATTCCAAATAGGTTCTATAAGTTTTGATCCGTCTTCCGTATATAAAGTTGCAATGGGGCCTACCAACAACCCTATCAATATGAGGGGTAAAATTGCCGGCAATTTAAAACGCCAAGCCACCCATTGAGCAATAATGCCAAGAATAATAATTCCAGCAAGTTCGAGCATGGTCTAAGTTTTGTGGAAATTTACTGTTTTTCTTTTAGATAATCATTCTAGGCAGTTTTAAGTGGACAGACGGAAAAGACCCCGTCTCCTTAAACTTTGCCCTATTTAGTGGTGCTTATCTTCTTTTTGTTAAAATACGGCCAATATATCCTTATTTTTTCGCCATTTGGACAGTGCTTTTCTTATTTTGCATCCCATTTTACTTTCAGAATGACAATTTATCCCATAGAGACCGGTAATTTTAAGTTAGATGGTGGGGCCATGTTCGGTGTGGTTCCTAAATCCATTTGGAACAGAACCAATCCTGCGGACAGTAATAACATGATAGACCTTGCTGCCCGTTGCCTTTTAATAGAGGATGGCGACAGGCTTATTTTGATCGACAACGGACTTGGCAACAAGCAATCTGAAAAATTCTTTAGCTACTACTACCTATGGGGAGATCATTCCCTGGATAGATCCTTAAAAAATGCCGGGTTTCATCGTGATGATATTACCGATGTTTTTTTGACCCACCTACATTTTGACCATTGCGGGGGCAGCATTCAGTGGAACAAGGACCGAACCGGTTACGAACCCGCATTTAAGAATGCCAAGTTCTGGACCAACAAGGACCATTGGGAGTGGGCGACCAAGCCCAATGCTCGGGAAAAAGCCTCCTTTTTAAAGGAGAATCTTTTGCCTATGGAAGAAAGTGGGCAACTCAATTTTGTGAAGCGAACGGAATCCTCCTTTATGGAAAATTCTGAACTCGGTTTCGGCATCCACTTTGTGGATGGGCACACCGATAAACAAATGCTTCCCCATTTAAATTACAAGGGCAAAACCTTGGTTTTTGTGGCGGATCTTATTCCTACCGTAGGTCACATTCCGCTTCCATACGTGATGGGGTACGATACCCGTCCGCTTTTGACCTTAAAAGAAAAACAATCATTTTTAAATAAAGCCGTGGAAAATGATTGGCTGTTGCTCTTCGAGCACGATGCCCACAATCAAATCTGCTCCTTGAAACAAACCGAAAAAGGGGTTCGCTTGAGCGAATTGTTTACATATAACGAACTATTTAAATCACAATAAAATCCCTCACTTTTACAAACACACTTTATGAATCGCACATATAACAAACTAGCATTCTTTTCCGTGTCCGCTGCCCTATTTTTAATGGGTTGTGGATCTACTGCGTTGGTTTCAACCCCTGTTGAGAATATAGACGCCGTTCCCTTAAAAGTCTCCGAGCTTACCGAAGCGGAGAAAAAACATTGGGGCCATCTGGACCTTATTGCCGATACCATTCCAGGGATGAGTGTGGACAAGGCCTACAATGAGATCATAAGAAACAAGAAAGGGAAAACCGTTGTGGTGGCCGTTTTGGATTCGGGAATGGATTTGGACCACGAAGATCTTAACGGTGTTCTTTGGACCAATTCCGATGAAATACCAAATAATGGCAAGGATGATGATGGCAACGGCTATGTGGACGATATTCACGGTTATAATTTTTTGGGCGACTCTTACAACGAGCAATTGGAATACGTTAGGATGCTTCGTTTAAACATTGGGGATGCGTCCGAAAGAGCTGAAGCAAGGCTTTTACTTGACAAAGAATACCCAGAAGCTGTCCAGAACAAGCAACAGTACGAGCAAATATTTCAAGTAGTAAAAGGTGCCGATGAGCTTGTAAGAAACGAGCTTGGCAAAGAAGACTATACCAAAGAGGATTTGCTTTCCATTGAGCCCAAAACTGCTCAAATGGAGCAAAGTGTTGCCGTTTTGACCCAAATGTTCACCTATGGAGACAGTATCCCAGATGTGTTGGACGAACTCGAAGAGGGCATTAAGTATTTCTCCGAGCAGGCCAACTACAACCTAAACAAGGATTTTAATGGGAGAGCCCCCGTAGGCGACGACCCATACGATATCACCGATGTGCCATACGGAAACGGCAACCCAAAGAATATGGTGGAATCTGAAAGCCACGGGACCCACGTTGCTGGAATTATCGCAGCAAAAAGAAATAACGGTATTGGTATGGACGGAGTGGCCAACAATGTGGAAATTATGAGTATTAGGGCCGTCCCTAACGGAGATGAATACGATAAAGATATCGCTCTTGGCATTCGCTATGCTGTGGACAATGGTGCATCCATAATCAATTGTAGTTTTGGAAAATCATTTTCTCCAAAAGCCGAATGGGTATACGATGCCATTACATATGCTGCCTCCAAAGACGTTTTGATCGTTCATGCCGCAGGAAATGATGGTGAAAATCTAGAGGTGCCTGAAAACAGGAATTATCCGAACGATGATATGGAGAGCGATCAAGAATTTGTGGACAATGTGATTACTGTGGGTGCTCTATCTAGCAACTATGGGTCCGAGATGGTGGCGTCCTTCTCCAATTATGGTAAACAACGTGTTGACGTATTTGCCCCAGGCGCCGAAATCTATTCCACTATGCCCAATAGAGAATATGAGTTCCAAGGTGGAACTTCAATGGCGGCGCCTGCGGTTGCGGGAGTTGCTGCATTGATTCGTTCTTTCCATCCAGACCTATCCGCATCACAAGTAAAAAATATCATCATGCAGTCCGGTCTTAGAACAACAAGATCGGTTATCGTGGCAGGTGATGAAACAAAATCCACCACTTTCGATAAAATTTCAAAGTCGGGCAAAATGGTAAATGCCTACAATGCCTTAATTTTAGCAAACAACATTTCAAACGGAAAAACAACTCTAGAAAGTAATTCAAAATAACCTATGAAGCGTTTACAAACACTCTTTTTTTCGGCCTTTTTTGGAGCTGGCCTTTTGTTAAGTGCACAAACCTCCGGTGACTGGCAACAGCATGTGGATTATACCATGGATGTGCAGATGGATGTAGAAACCTATCAGTACAACGGCACCCAAAAATTGGTCTATACCAACAATTCTCCCGATGAATTGAGCCGTGTTTTTTATCATTTGTACTACAATGCCTTCCAGCCCGGCAGTGAAATGGATATCAGGCTCCAAAACATCAAAGACCCTGATAAAAGAATGATGGAAGACGGAAAAAGTAGAATTGCGTCCCTATCCGAAAGCGAAATGGGGTATTTGCATGCAAAATCCCTGACCCAAGATGGGCAGCCTGTTACTTTTAGCGAGGAAGGAACCATATTGGTAGTGGATTTGGCAAAGCCCATTCCGGCAGGAGGAAAAACTACACTTGAAATGACTTTTGAGGGTCAGGTTCCTTTGCAGATCAGACGTTCGGGAAGAAATAGTAGGGAAGGCGTAGCGCTTTCCATGAGCCAATGGTATCCAAAACTTTCGGAATACGACTTTGAAGGATGGCACCCCAACCCTTATATTGCCCGTGAATTCCATGGCGTTTGGGGCGATTTCGACGTAAAGATCACATTGGACAAAGATTACACTGTTGGGGGCTCTGGCTATCTACAAAACCCACAAGAAATCGGACATGGGTATGAAACACCCGGAAGCAAAGTCAAGACCAAGGGAAAAACATTGACCTGGCACTTTAAAGCACCCAACGTACACGATTTTATGTGGGCTGCCGACCCAGAGTACATTCACGACATTTATGAAATGGAAGACGGGCCAACACTTCATTTCTTCTACAAGGACAACCCTGAGTTCAATGAAAATTGGAAAAAACTTCAGCCCAAAACAGCAGAAGCAATGACCTTTTTCAGCAATAATGTAGGGAAATACCCTTATGAGCAATATTCCGTAGTACAAGGAGGTGACGGCGGAATGGAGTATGCCATGAGCACCTTGATCACAGGTGAGCGTGAATTTGGAAGTTTGGTAGGGGTTATGGTTCACGAAATGGCCCACTCTTGGTTCCAGCATGTGTTGGCCACCAACGAGTCCGAGCATGAGTGGATGGATGAAGGCTTTACTTCATTTATCAGTAGTTTGTGCATGAACCAGATTATGGAGCAAAACAAGCAAAACCCCTTCGAGGGTTCTTATCGCGGATACTACGCACTGGTTAATTCCGGTTTGGAAATGCCGCAGTCTACCCATGCGGACAGGTACACGACCAATTTTGCCTATGGCGTTTCCGCTTATAGCAAAGGAGCTATATTCTTGTCGCAGTTAGGATACATTATCGGTCAGGATAAGTTGATGGAGACCATTCAAAAATATTTTCAGGACTTCAAGTTCAAACATCCTGTGCCGAACGATATCAAAAGAACTGCGGAAAAGGTGTCCGGTATGGAACTCAACTGGTATTTGACCGATTGGACACAGACCACCAACACCATTGATTACGGAATTAAAAGTGTTGAGGCCGATGGCAAAAACACCAAAGTAACAATGGAACGTATCGGTGAAATGCCCATGCCTCTGGATATCTTGGTCGTAGGTAAAGACGGAACCCAAGAAACTTACTATGTGCCCTTGCGCATGATGTACGGGGAAAAAGAAAATCCTTATCCAAACCTGGAACGAACCGTTTTGGAAGATTGGCCTTGGGCTTTCCCCACGTACGAGTTTAGCTTGGACATGTCTCTGGAAAACGTACAGGCCATTATGATCGATCCATCCCAGTTGATGGCTGATGTAGATGGGGAGAACAATGTTTATCAGGCTGAGGAATAGGTTCTATATAAACTAAAGAATGATAAGGGCGGCCGATTGTGCCGCCCTTTTTGTTCTGGGTAAAATATATTTAAGTAATTTTCCTTTTTCAAAAGGAACTTTCCCCGAAATGCAAAAAGAAGGTGCTGATCCAAATAAGGTAGAAACTCCCCTAAAACCTCATCAAGGGGTCAATTCTGATTTTTCCTTTCCCAAAAAAGAAAAGCTTACCCACAAAAAGCTGTTCGAGGCCCTTTTTATAGAAGGGAAAACCCTTAAGGAGTTTCCCATTAAACTGATATACCTCCCAACCGATTTTAAAGACGATGTAGCCATAAAGGTTGCAGTGGTCGCTCCCAAAAAGCGATTTAAAACCGCGGTGGGTCGCAACAAAATCAAACGGTTGCTAAGAGAGGCTTACAGGCTCAACAAGCCCCTCATTTTTAACAACATTGAGGGAAATTTTGCGTTCATATTTTTATACCTTGGCAAGAAGACACCAAGTTTTAATGAAGTGGATACAGCCATGAAAAAGCTGTTAAATGCCTTTATAAATAAAGAATCCCATGAAAAGATTGATTAAAAAGCAGGTTTTGATTCCCATTTTGGCACTCGCCGTTCTGGTCGGGGCCAGTAGTTTTAAAAGTGACTTTTTTGAGATTGCCAAACAGATAGAAATCTTCACCACCTTGTTCAAGGAACTCAACATGAACTATGTGGACGAGACGAATCCGGCCGAGTTGATGGATTCCGCCATCAAAAACATGTTGGGGGAACTAGATCCCTACACCCAATTTTTGAACGAACAGGATGTCGAATCTTTTAAAATCAATAATGCAGGGGAATATTCTGGGATCGGGGCGCTTGTGCGTTCGTACGAGAATAAATTAGTGGTGGTGGAGCCATACCAAGGATACGCCGCGGACAAGGCCGGACTTAAAGCCGGAGATGAAATCATCAAGATCGGGGAAACCTTGGTCGCCGATTTCGACGATAATGCAGGAGAGCTGCTAAAAGGAGCCAACAACTCCACCGTTGAGGTTACTTTTTTAAGACAGGGGGAGACTAAAACAGCGACCATCACTCGAGAAGGTGTGGAGGTAGATGCCGTTCCTTTTTATGATATGATCGATGAAAAAACAGGATATATTGTCCTGTCCCGCTTTAATCGAAAAGCTTCCAAACAAACACAATCTGCATTGCAGGACCTTAAAGGGCGTGGTGCGGAACGGCTGGTTTTGGATTTAAGGGGAAACCCTGGCGGATTACTGTCCGAGGCCATTAATGTTACCAATCTTTTTGTTCCCAAAGGAGAGCTGATCGTAACAACCAAATCCAAAGTAAAAAAATTCAATCAAGAATATAAGACCCGAAACAAACCAGAGGATGAGGACATTCCCTTGGTTGTTCTGGTGAATGGAAAAAGTGCTTCTGCAAGTGAGATTGTTTCCGGCGGACTGCAAGATTTGGATCGCGCCGTAATTGTTGGGGCCAGAAGTTTTGGAAAAGGATTGGTACAACGTCCTTTAAAGTTGACGTATGGCACCCAACTAAAAGTGACCATTTCCAGATATTATACCCCATCCGGAAGGTGTATCCAGTCTTTGGATTACTGGAACCGAGATGAAGAGGGGAATGCGGTTCGCAATACAAAATTCAATGAGTTTACCACCCGAAACGGAAGAAAAGTATGGGATGGGGGCGGCATTATGCCGGATATTACCATTGAATCCTTAAAGACCAACACTTTGATCGATGCCTTGGAAGCCAACAATATCGTATTTGATTTTGCAACGGATTACTATTACGACCACAACTTTGACTCTGTGGAAGATTTTAATTTTTCCAGTGCAGATTACAGCGCATTCAAGTCCTTTGCCGAAGAGCAGAACTTCTCTTATCGGACTAGGACGGAGGAGGTTCTTGAGGAAACCATCAACAGCGATGAAACCTTGTTGGGACCCGAAATCCAGGAAAAGTACAAAGATTTGCTGTTGGCTGTGAACAGGGGAAAAATAACGGCCTTGAATACTTTTCAAAAGGAAATCCAAAAGAATTTGGAAGATGAGATCATTACAAGGTATTTCTACCGCGAAGGGCTCTACAAATACTATCTGGACCACGATGATGCCATACTGACCGCCAAAGAATTGTTGGCCGATGATTCAAAATATAAGGAACTCTTAAGGTAGACAACTCCATACTTTTAGATTCTTTTATCAATCCAAACCCTGTATTTATCAGCTCAAAGCTGTTAGCGGTCAAACCACTCAAATAAGTATACGGCCATTTGGTTAACTTTTCCCCAATGTTTTATCCATAAACAGTTATCACATTGTAAAAGTCTGACCGCACATATGTCAAAAATTAATCGGGAAATTATACAACTTATCAGCCGTCACAGCAATTGGTCAGAGAGCGATGTATCCAAAGCCCTTTTGGACAATGTTTATGCCGATAGCGCTTCTTGGTATCGTTTTTTAAAACTCTTTTTTATAACGCTTGGTGTTTCCTTTACAACAACTGGAATTCTTTTTTTCTTTGCCTACAACTGGATGGATTTGCACAAGTTCATCAAAATTGGACTTATAGAAGCACTCCTCATTGGTACAACCCTGATCGCCGTCTTCTTTAAATTGAACCAAACGATAAAAAATATTTTGCTAAGCGCCGCAGCCATGTTCGTGGGGGTATCGTATGCTGTTTTTGGCCAAGTGTACCAGACCAATGCCGATGCTTATGATTTTTTCCTTGCTTGGACATTTTTTGTTACCATTTGGGCCGTCGTCTCCCATTTTGCGCCCTTATGGATCATTTATATTGCCCTGATCAACTTTACCCTTTTTCTGTATGCCGAACAAGTGGCCTATCATTGGAATGAAGTGTTCCTTATTACCATAATTTTTTGGGTAAATTCCCTCTTTTTGATACTGTTCATTGGGCTTCCCGAATTGACCCATATAAAAAAGTCGCCCCAATGGTTTACCAACATATTGGCCCTGGTTGTTGTGGCCATTGCCACATTTAGCCTTTCCAACGGTATTTTTGAAAAGAATCCTCCCTCCTTTTATGTATTGCTTATTTCAGCCCCATTGTTGTACGGCCTTGGTATATGGTATGGATTAAAAGCACGGAGGCTCTTTTATCTGTCCATTGTCCCCTTCAGCGTTATCATTATTCTTTCTGCACTTTTCGTGGATCATTCAAATGATGCGGGCATGCTCTTTACCATAGGCTTCTTCATCATTATAAGCATAACCTTGTTGATATGGTCCCTCATCAAAATTCAAAAGAAATGGGCAAATTGAACATTATAGATGTGCTGGAAAATATCCGTTCATTCGAAGGCAAAGGGTTTGAGTGTGATGATAAAGCCATTCTTATAGAATATCAGAAAAAAGAAGAGGAGAAAACAAGTCTGGCCATTAAGATACTCTCCATTTTTGGCAGTTTAATGGCTGTTTTTGTCTTTATTTGGTTTCTGTACATTATAGAACTCTTCGATTCTGGTTGGGGAATGCTTCTATTGGGAATTGGGCTTCTGGTCGCTGCCATTGGACTGAGCAGAAAATACGAAACCTTTATGTTTGATACTTTCTGTGTTTCGCTATATGTGCTGGGGTTTGTACTTTTCGTTTTTGACATGCTCGTTTATTGGGCAAACGAGGATAATTTTGTCCCGCTGTCCATATTGATTGCTTTATGCTGTTTTTTCTTTGCCAAAAACTACATTATATCCTTTATTTCCATTCTTGCCGTTGGCACCAATATATTGATGTATATCATTTCAAAGGATATTTATGATGCCATTCATGGTTATATCGCATTAAATACCTGTGTGTTTGTCTATTGCTTTCTCAATGAGGCCAAATTGATCACTTCATACCCTAAGTTATCCAAACTGTATGATCCGCTTCGTATCGGGTTGGTTTTTTGCTTCCTTTTTGGTCTTGTTCCTTTCGGTATGTACAGTACTTTTCCCGTGTCCCAAAACTTCATTTGGATATCTTCGATTGTTATCATTCTTGCCATTCTGTACGTGGTTCGCCATATTTTGAAAACCCTCAATATTAATTCCAAAAAAAGCAAGGTCTGGATATACTCCCTAAGCTCCCTTGCCCTATTGCCCACGCTTTTTGCTCCCGCCATTTGTGGGGCATTGCTCATTATGCTGTCAGCTTTTTGGGTTAACCATAAAACCGGTTTGGCCATAGGGATAATTGCCCTTGTTTACTTTGTAATTCAATATTATTATGATCTTGACCTGACCCTTTTGACAAAATCCACTATTCTGTTTTCGTCAGGTGTTGTGTTCGTCCTCTTGTATCTATTCTTTACGAAAAAGACCCAATCCCCATGAAAAAATATAGTTGGATCATCATACTCGCAAACCTCGTGGTCTTTCTTGGGGTTTTTAACTTTTCCATTATTAAAAAGGAAAAACAACTGACCCGTGGAAATTTGATTTTTTTGGAGCTGTCTCCTGTAGACCCCAGGTCGTTGCTGCAAGGAGATTATATGCAGTTGCGTTATGAAATCGCCAACAATCTGGACTATGATAACATTCCCGAACATGGATTATGTGCCATAGAACTAAATGGCTATGGTATCGCTAAAAATATCCGTTATCTGGAAGATATGGGCCAGATCAACACCAACGAGCATCCCTTAAAATACACTGGCAAACAATGGTGGGGCTTAAAATTTGGTGCGGAATCCTTTTTCTTTCAAGAAGGTGAAGTCGAAAAATATGAAAAAGTCAAATATGGAGGCATTAGTGTAGATGAAAATGGAAATGCTATTTTAATAGGTTTATACGATGTCAACCTTAAAAAGATAGAATAAATCCTATTTTTGGGTATGCAACAACTCAAGGTCTGTGAACTTTTTGCGGGTGTAGGCGGTTTTCGCCTAGGATTGGAAAATACCGGTCACTATGCAGTAGTATGGAGCAACCAATGGGAACCGTCGACCAAAATGCAACATGCTTCTATGGTCTATGAAGCGCGATTTGGCGCTGAAAACCATTCCAATGCAAATATTGAGACGGTTGCTACGAGCGAAATCCCCGATTTTGATATGCTGGTAGGTGGATTTCCTTGCCAAGACTATTCCGTTGCAACATCTTTAAAGAACTCCAAAGGGCTTCTCGGTAAAAAAGGGGTGCTATGGTGGTCCATCCATCGTATTTTGTCAGAAAAAAAGAACAAGCCGAAATATCTTTTTTTGGAAAATGTGGATCGGCTTTTAAAATCGCCTTCAAACCAACGCGGACGTGATTTTGCCGTGATGCTCCGTAGTTTATCGGATTTGGGCTATGCAGTCGAATGGCGCGTGATAAATGCGGCCGAGTATGGAATGCCACAGCGCCGAAGGCGCGTTTTTTTTCTGGCATATTTTAAGGGTACCGAGATATACAAAAAACTCCAAAATTCCCCTGCAACAGACTGGATGCTCAAGGATGGAACCTTCTGCAATGCCTTTCCTGTGGCGCAAACTTTCCAAAATGCCGTCGAGCTTGATTTAGAAGAGGATTTGGTATCCTTATCCAATAATTTCAATACCGAAAAAGGACTTTCCCCTTTTTTAAACACAGGTATTTGTATGGATGGAAAGGTTTCTACCCTAAAAACATCTCCTTCTTACGACGGCAAAAAAACTTTACTCTTCGATATTCTGATGGAGAAGGAAATACCGTCGGATTATTATATTGATGCCACCGATTTGCCCAAATGGGAATACTTGAAGGGCTCTAAAAAAGAAATTCGCAAGACCAAAGCAGGTTTTCAATACAATTACAGTGAGGGCAGCATGGTTTTCCCAGATGCCCTTGATCAACCTTCCAGAACTATAATAACCGGAGAAGGCGGCAAGTCCCCGTCCCGGTTTAAACACGTGGTCCAAACCTCCAAGGGACTGCGAAGACTTTTACCTATAGAATTGGAACGGTTGAACATGTTTCCGGATAATCACACCAAGATGGAGGGCATTTCAGATGCCAAACGTGCCTTTTTTATGGGCAACGCGCTGGTAGTGGGAATTGTGGAACGAGTTGGTACTTCCCTCTTCCAGAAAATAACCCAACTTGAAAAGCAACTTCAAAGCTGACTTATCCAAAGAACAACAATTAACCCCATTACTGGATTTTTATTATCAAAAATATCTGAAGCATTACACTTTTGAGCGTGTTTCCTATATTAAGAAACAATTGCAGGGCATAGATCTTATCCTAAAGAATGTGTCAACGGGCAAACGATTTTATTTAGATGAAAAAGCCCAATTGGATTATATAAACGAAAGCCTGCCCACATTTGCATTTGAGCTTTTATATCAAAAAAATGGTATTCAAAAACAGGGGTGGTTGTTCGATAATTCCAAAAAAACTCATTTTTATGCTTTGGTGACCAGTATTTTTTCGGATGAAGCCAAAAAATTCACTTCCTGTAACATCACTATTGTAAACCGGGAAAAATTAATTCAACATTTGGATAAAAAGGGATTGTCCCAAACTTATTTGGAACGAATCATTACTGAAAATAAAGGTCTGAACGGTAAATTAAATTTGGATAAACTTGATGCAAGAAACGAAGGGTATTTGTTCTTTTCCTCCAATAATAAAATTGAAAAACCGGTTAACCTTATTCTTAGATTGGATTATTTGCAGCGCATCGGTGTGGCGAAAAGGTTGGTGTAAACTACTCTTTCAACATTCTTCGATGTGGAATACCGTCTTCCAAATATTCTTCTCCAAAAGCGGTAAAACCAAGGTCTGTATAAAACTTTAAAAGATAGGATTGCGCAGAAATTTCGATGGGTTGTTTAGGAAATCTTTGGTTTATAGCGGCCAATGAGGCTTGCATTATCTGTTTGCCCAATCCATATTTTCGTTGCTCTTGGCTTACCACTACCCTACCTATGCTCACATTGTTAAAATAATCTCCTGGTTTAAAAATTCGCGTGTATGCAACCAGCTCACCTTCTTTAACCCCCATAACATGAAGTGCCTTTTGGTCCTTGTTATCCACATCTTGGTAGACACAATCTTGTTCCACCACAAAAACTTCGCTGCGGAGGCGTAAAATTTGGTAGAGCTCTTCGGTAGAGAGCTCGTCAAATGTTTTAACGGATACTTGCATTAATCTTGGACTATTACGCTTTTGGAATCGCACTTGTCAAACTCGGGTTGAATATTAACATGGTTGATACCGTGTTTATGGTAGACATGCTCCTCTATTTTTTCAAGGATTTCATCAAACTCCGAGAGTTTTATATCATTTTTAAAATCCACATGGGCCTCCATGTGCAGTTCTTCTTCATTAAGTTGCCAAATGTGTACGTGGTGTACATTTTTTACAGGCTCTATGGTGCAAATGGATTCCACAATATCTTGGATGACCACCGATTTTGGGGTAAAAAGCATCAATACTTTGGTAGATTCCTTTAAAAGGTCATATCCCATATAAATCAGATAGACACCTATGATCATGGTAAGGATGGCATCTACCCAGTAAATCTGGTAAAATTTCATTAAAATACCACCAATAAATACGGCTACAGAGGCCATCATATCGGTAAGTAAATGCAAATAGGCCGATTTCATGTTCATATTGTGATCGGCGTCTTTCTTCAACAACAACACACTAAAACCATTTCCGGCAATGGCAATCAATGCCAGCCAAATTACCAAGTTGGATTCTATTTGCTGGGGATCCAAAAGTCTCTCAACAGCTTCTTTCATCAAGATAAGGGCAACAACCACAAGGGTGGCTGCATTTATGAATGCGGCCAATATCTCTGCCCGTTTATAACCGAAAGTTCTGTGTTTACTCGCCTTCTTTTTGCCTAATTTTGTTGCTCCATAACTAATTACCAGAGAAAGTACATCACTAAAATTGTGCAGTGCATCGGACAGTAATGCCAAACTTCCCGACAATAAGCCACCAACCACTTGGGCCAAAGTAATGGCTATGTTCAGGATTATGGAGATAAGAAGGTTTCTCCCCTTTAAATCGGGGTGTGCGTGTGAATGTCCGTGATGGTAATGGTGATGACCCATAGGGTTTATCTGCAAGGAATTTTTTCAATTCTACGTTCGTGCCTACCACCATCAAATTTAGTATTCAAAAATGTTTCGACCATATCGAGCGCTTGGGGAAGTGAAATAAAACGGGCTGGTAAACTTAAAATATTGGCGTCGTTATGTTCCCTTGCAAGTTGGGTGATTTCCTTGTTCCAACAAAGGGCGCCTCTAACATTTTGGTGCTTGTTTATCGTCATGGTTGCGCCATTGCCACTACCGCACAATACTATTCCCAAATCAACATTTCCTTCAGCTACATCTGTGGCTACAGGATGGGTAAAATCAGGATAATCCACGCTATCGGTTCCGTCGGTACCATAATTTATAACTTCAATTCCTTTGGATTTCAACAAACCAATAATGGCTAGTTTATAATCGGTTCCCGCATGGTCGTTTCCTATGGCAATTTTCATGGTCTTGTATTAAAATGGATGCAAAACAAAGGTACAATATCTTTTAATGTTACACTGTTTATAAAAACGAGGATATTTTTGCATTTGGTTAAAAAACAATCAATTAACAATATTGGTGTTTTGTTAACTATTTACAGAAAACTATTGGTAACGAAATTTTGTTTTTAAATAAAATTAATCAATGGGAATAATTATTCAATGGTGGGGCAATATTCCATTAATAATTAATCAACCATTATAAACCTTTTTTTGTGGGTAATTAACATTAAAGAAACAGTAACTTTTCAATAAATTGATGTTGATAACGGTTATTAAAAACCGTGGACAAAAATTATAATATCCTGATTTCTAATTTTATCGATATCTGACAACTTGTGAACAAAATATTTTGATCGTTCAAAGCAACTTTTTAACTAAAATTTTATTCCACATTTCAACGATCCATCATCATCATCATTTTAATAAATTTTAAAAAAGAAGAAAAAAGATATTATTGATTATTGTTGATAAAGTTCATTTTGTTTTGGATTACTGTTCGTTTCCTTATTGGTCAAGGATTATAATTCGTATTTTTCAAAAAAATAAGGACGTTAATGTCGAAGAAAAAGAAGAGAGCTGGTAGTCAGCGAAAGAATGAAATTACGAAGGGCATTTTCACCGTATTGGAAAAAGAACCGTCCAAAACCTTCAATTACAAGCAAATAGCTTCTAGGTTAGGTATTACCGATACTCAAGATAGGAACCTTTTAATCAAACGTTTAGGGCAGTTAAAAGCCAGCGAGCGCATTGTGGAACCAGAGCGGGGAAAATACCAAAAGAAGCCATCCTTACATACTTATTTTACGGGAAGAGTGGATCTTACATCAAGTGGCAATGCCTATATAGTGGTGGATGAATTGGATGATGATATTTTTGTTGCCAATACTAATCTCAACAAAGCTTTCCATGGCGACACCGTTGAGGTGTTTATAAAACCCAAACGCAAGAGCAAAAAAATGGAAGGAGAAATCTCCCGAGTGCTCGAACGTAAAAAGACCTCTTATGTTGGTATTGTGGACAAACAAAAAAGTTTTGCCTTTGTTCGCCCTACCGATTCCAGAATGTACACCGATATTTTTATTCCGCCCGAAAAGCTAAAAAAAGCCAACGATGGTGATAAAGTATTGGTAAACCTTGGAGATTGGCCCGATGATGCGGATTCACCTTATGGTGAGATTGTAGAAGTACTGGGTAGGCCTGGTGAACACCATACTGAAATACATGCGATTTTGGCCGAATATGGTTTACCTCATGAGTTTCCGTATGAAGTGGAACAGTTCGCCAAAACATTGGATACGAGTATAAAAGAATCGGAGATAGCCAAGCGTAGGGATATGCGCGATGTACTTACATTTACCATTGATCCCAAGGATGCGAAGGATTTTGATGATGCCCTATCTTTCCAACAACTGGAAAACGGAAACTACGAAATAGGTATCCATATTGCTGATGTTTCCCACTATGTGCAGCCCGATACGATTTTGGAGGAAGAAGCTTACGATAGGGCAACTTCTGTTTATTTAGTGGATAGAGTGGTTCCCATGTTACCCGAGGTATTGTCCAATATGGCCTGTTCACTTAGGCCCAATGAAGAGAAATATACCTTTTCGGCCATTTTTGAAATGGATGATAATGCCAAATTGGTAAAGCAATGGTTCGGACGAACAGTGATCAACTCTAACGAACGTTTTGCCTATGAGGAAGCTCAGCACATTATTGAAACAGCGCAAAAAAAGATTCCGAAGGACATATCCATTCGTGGAAATGCGTATTCCGTTACCGAAGATGTTGTCCAAGCGGTGCTCACTTTTGACCGATTGGCTAAAATAATGAGACAGGCACGTATGGATGCAGGTGCCATTTCCTTTGATAAGATTGAAGTAAAGTTTCACCTGTCGGAAGATAATGAGCCCGTTGGTGTGTATTTTAAAGAAGCCAAAGATGCCAACAAGTTGATAGAGGAGTTTATGCTCTTGGCCAACAGAAAGGTTGCGGAATTTATAGGTAAACAAAAGAAAACATTTGTGTACCGGGTCCACGATAAGCCCGATGAGGAAAAATTAATGGCCTTGAACGGCGTTATTTCCAGATTTGGACATAGTATCAACCTAAAGGATAGTAAGACCATTAACCAGTCCTTAAATAAGTTATTGGAGGATGTTAAAGGGAAAAAAGAACAGAATTTAGTGGATACCCTGGCCATTCGGAGTATGAGTAAAGCAATTTATACGACGGAGAATATTGGGCACTACGGATTGGGTTTTGATTATTACACGCATTTTACCTCTCCGATACGTCGTTATCCCGATGTAATGGTACATCGATTACTGCAGCATTATCTGGATAAGGAAAAAACTCCAAAAGCTGCACTGTACGAAGAAAAATGTAAACATTCTTCCGATATGGAATTGCTGGCGGCCAATGCAGAACGGGATTCTATTAAGTACATGCAGATCAAATTTATGGAAGACCATAAGGACCAGGAGTTCTTGGGTGTAATTTCCGGGGTTACCGAATGGGGCATTTACGTAGAGATTGTGGAGAACAAATGTGAAGGAATGATCCGTATTCGTGATATTAAAGATGATTATTATGTTTTTGATGAACGCCAGTATGCTATAATCGGGGAACGTACCAAACGAATGTATCAACTTGGAGACGAGGTTTATGTAATGGTGAAGAACACCGATCTGATCAAACGTCATTTGGACTTTTCGTTGATCGGTAAAAAGAAATAATACTATTTTGGAATAAAGTTTGTTATCCTATTGAGAACCAAATTTTTATAACATGAAAGTAATTACGATTGTTATATTGTTCCTGTCACTTCAATATATGGAAGCGCAGGATGCAACCGTAACCCAAAACCTACAAAAGTTCACTGAAGTAAAGGGATTTGACGGCATCTCCATCAATCTTATCAAATCCAATGAAAACAAGGCGGTGATTACAGGAGCGAATACCACAAATGTCGCGATAGTAAATAATGATGGGATCTTGAAAATCCGAATGGAAATCGTTAAAATATTCAGTGGATATAGAACCTATGTGGATCTATATCATTCGGAAGAACTGGTTGTCATCGACGTTAATGAAGATGCAAGAATATCATCGGATGATACTTATGTGCAAGAAGTTTTGGAACTTAAAGCGCAGGAAGGTGGTGAACTAGAGGTTAATTGTGAGGTAGATCAACTGTTGATCAAAGCTGTTTCTGGCGGTAAAATATTTTCAGGAGGATTTGCCAATACGCAAGATGTAATTATTAATACCGGTGGTGCCTATAATGGAAGAACATTTAAGACAAAATTTACTACTATAAGCGTTAATGCAGGAGGAAATGCCGAAATTTATGCATCGGACTATGTAAAGGCCAATGTAAAGGCCGGGGGAGAAGTCCTAGTGTACGGAGATCCAGAAAAAATGGACGAGCATACCCTCTTTGGCGGAAAAATAAAAAGAGTAAGGTAAAAAATGATTGAAGATATCCAAGCAGCGATTCCTTTGGGATTTTTGTTGAGCTTTATGATCGGTCCTGTTTTCTTCGTTTTACTGGAAACAAGTGCCACCAAAGGCTTTAGGGCAGGGGTAAGCTTGGATATAGGAGTGATTATAGCGGATATCGTTTTTTTATTGATTGCCTACTTCAGTAGTTTTCAATTATTGGAAAACTTAAGCAACGAACCTGGACTTTTTGTTTTCGGTGGAATGATTCTTTTGGTTTATGGGATATTTCTTTTTGTGAAAAAGGCAAAGAAAAAATCCAATGTAAAGGCTTCCAAAGGAACTTACCTGGGATTAATGGTAAAAGGCTTTTTGTTGAACTTTATCAATATTGGCGTACTTGCTTTTTGGTTGGGATTGATTATTGTGGTTGGACCCAGTTTGGAGAACAATCCCAATAGAATGATGGTGTTTTTTAGTACGGTAATCCTCGTTTATTTCGGAACGGATTTACTTAAGATTATTTTGGCTAAGCAGTTAAAGCGATATTTAACACAGGAACGTATTGTACTTATTAAAAAAGGATTGGGTATTGTATTGATTATTTGCGGAATTGTGCTTATTACCAAAGGATTTTTACCTAAAGAAAAATTTGATATCCAGGAAGAAATAGAGAAAATAGAAAAATTATAAACAAAAAACCCAGCACACAGTACTGGGTTTTGAGGCATCGAGCGGATTCGAACCGCTGTACAAGCTTTTGCAGAGCTCTGCCTAGCCACTCGGCCACGATGCCAATTGGATCGCAAAGCTAAAAATATTTTATGAATTTTTAGATTGAAAAATGATCTAAATAAAATTGTATGATACTTTCGTGAAAAGTATGCTTTTGAGGCATCGGGTGGACTCGAACCACCATAAAAGTCCTTGCGGGACTTTGTCTATCCAATTCGACCACAATGCCGATTAAATTCTTATAAGGCAAAATTACAAAAAGATTAACAGTATCAATGAGTTAGGTGGAGCGGTTTATCTAGTAATTCTGAGTTTAACCGAAACACTTTCAACGTCGCCTCCAATTGGAGGGTTTATTTTGGAAACTTCTACCTCTACTTCTGTTACTTCAGGTATTTCTTTGAATATACGATCAATGATTCTTTTGGCCACATGTTCAAGAAGATTGGAACGTACCGTCATTTCTTCTTTGATGATGTTGTTTAAATGGACGTAGTCCACCGTTTCACTAAGCTGGTCGGAACTGGCAGGTTTGGATAGGTCTGCGGTAACTTCGAGATCTACCCTGTAATCGCTTCCAATGAGCATTTCTTCTTTTAAACACCCATGGTTGGAATGTATTCTAACGTTCTTTAACCTAATCTTTCCCAAAGCCTTGAATTAAGAAAGGGCAAAAATAGGGCAAAACGTTTTAAATTAATACATACACCTACAGTTACTTATGCCTTGGAATAGATCCATTCCAACGGTAAGTACATGTGTTCCTGTACTATATCCCAAAATTTCGTTGGTAATTACCTGATAGGAATATCCAAAATAGAAGTTACTCTTTTTAAATCCCGCCAATGGGGCAATGTAGAGTGGTTCTCCCAATTGATCATTTAAAAAACGATAGGTAAGACCCACATAATAGTAGTCTTCAAAATCTCGAAAACGAAATTTGGCATTTAAATCGGTTACCGAACGGCCATCACTCTCGAACCATTGAAAGAATACCGAGGGTTCTATTTCCACTTTACTGTTCTTGCTTTTGGAAAAACTGTAACCAGTGTACACATAGTAGTTTCTCAACTTATTGGGTTCTATGCGTATGATATCCGTATTAAAAGTGGACAAATCTTTGTTAAGTACGTTTCCTGCATTCAAACTAAAATAGAATTTATCTTGTCTGTAAAGTACACCAAGATCAAAGTTGTGGTTGGTAGTAGCCTTGTCATCTGTTGGCAATTGTCCATTTCTTGCCTCGAACTCTTCTACGTCTATTCTAAACTGGTTGAAATTATACGAAATCCCGAAGGAAAGGAATACGTCTTCATAATAGTCCAAAGTCAAGTGGTGGGCAAAAGATACCCTAGCTCCTCTTTGTCTTGTATATCCATTGCTATCGTTATATAAAAGCATACCAACCCCGGACCTGTTTCCTATTCTGGCATCAGCTGCCAAGGTCTGCGTATCTGGGGCATCTTTAATTCCCACCCATTGTGTTAAGCCGTTTAAACGGACTTTTATGTGATCTCCGATACCTGCGTAGGTCGGGGACATTAAAAATGGATTATCGGCTATATATTGGGATAATTGGGGTACGGTCAACTCTTGTCCCCTGGCACAAAGTGCCAAGAGAACAAATAAGATAGTTGAGTATACTTTTTTTAACATGGGGTTAAGCAGGTTAAGTGTTATTGTCGATACAGTGTAAAGTGTCCAACAAACTCTCTGTCGTCCTGTTCTCCTTGGAGTTGAACAACATACCAGTAGTCTCCGGTAGGCAATGGTTTTCCATCATAATTTCCATCCCAACCTTGAACGTTTCGGGTCATCTCTTCCACTACTCTACCATAACGATCGTAAATCTTAATTAGTACGTCAGGGAAGCCCTCAATGTTATCCGGAATCCAAAAATCGTTCAATCCATCCCCATCTGGTGTAAAGAAGTTCGGGAACTCAATATCTATGAACTCCATATAAATTTCTGCTGTAGCTTCACAACCATTCTGATCCACCACGGTTACAGTGTAGGTGTCGGTTCTGTTGATAAAGAATGTATTGTCTGTTCCATTGTCTATATCATTGAAATAAAAGGTATAATCTTCCACTCCACCTTCAGCTATTGCCGTAATCTCGTTGATGTTGTTGTTCTCCAATGTCAATGTAAGAGGTTCAAATGCTTCAATGGTGAAGTCATATGTGGTCATACATCCATTGGCGTGTGCAATGGTCAAGTAATGATCACCTGGCGTCATATTGGTATAGTCTGCCGTTAATTGCATATCCGCGGGATCTGTGGAATCCAAGGCATACATAAGTTCGTCGGCAATAGATTCATCCTCCAATACGATTTCCAAGTAATTATCAGGAATAAATCCGGTACACTCATAAATTGGAGTTACCGTAGCAGCAAGGTTTACACCTGGCTCTATTTCCACAATAACGTTGGTTTCACAACCTTGGGCATCTCTTATGAACACCACATGGTTTCCTGCAGTTAAATTTTGGAACAAGAACTGGTCTTGAACAAAATTTGCATCGGCACTGGAATTCAAACTTGTCTCATACGGAGCGGTACCTCCGGATATTTGAAGTTCGAACGATCCATCACCACTTTCAAAACATACCTCGTCCATAATGTTGATGGCTTCTGCGGTAATTGGTTCCGGTTGCGTGAGCTCAAATTGGAATGTAATGAAACAACCATTGACATCTTGAGCGATTACATCATAGATGCCGGGTTCTAGATCAGTAAATGTGTTCGTCGTATCAAACTGATCTAGATTCGGTGAAATAGCGTAAAGGATTTCACCGGTTCCACCCGACACTTCAACAGTAATAGTACCATCGTTCATTCCTGAACATGTAATATTTGTAAACTCTTCTCTTTCTACAACCAATGGCTCTGGATCAACGATCGTGATTACCGGTGATACCTCAACACAGTCCTCACTGGTTACCCTTACATAGTAATCACCTGCCATTAGTCCATTGAATGTTCCGTTGGATTGAGGTCCGTCAACCAAGTTGGTCAAGGCCGCATCGCTGAACAATTCGTAACTATAGTTGCCCAAACCACCAGTAGCAGTAGCAATGATGGTTGCAGATGCTTCACCAGTACAATTGATAAGGGCTGCAGATTCGTCTATTTCCAACATCAATTCCGGTACCTCATCTACAGTTACCTGGTTGGATATTAAGGCATCACAACCATTGGCATCACGTACGTAATATTGATAAGTACCTGGTCCAACATCGAACGTATGGGTATCTCCACCACTCATTGCAGTGAAATTAATGCCATCTGTACTATAGAAATACGGAGCGGTTCCTCCTGTAGCCGACAACATGATCTGTGCATCGTCATTACATGTCATTCCACTAACTTGAACAAGAGAGGCCACCACTTCGGTGGGTTCGGTTATGGTTACCTGAGGTGTTTCCACGCCACAGTTCCATCCATCTGATACGGTAATGCTGTAGGTTCCTGCTCCCAAATCGTTGAATGTATTACTGCTTTGTTCACCAGTGGTAAATACGATGTTAGTACCGGTTTGGTCATAATAGTTCAACTGATATACGTAGGAACCTTCTCCTCCTGTTACATTGTAGGCCCATACGGAGGCACTTTCTGCACCATAGCACAATAGATCTATTGGGGCAGCATCAATATCTGCTGTAATCGGGTCAGGTTCTATTAAGGTCAACGTTCGATCTTCAACACAACCACCGTTATCAGTAACACTTACCGTATAATTTCCGGCAGCTAAACCTGTGAACACGTAGCTAGGTACATCGTTCATGGTATACACTTCGGATGTTGTGGTGTTGGTCAATACAATATCATAGGGTGCATAACCACCTGTTGGAGCTATCAAAATTTCACCTTGATCATTGGTACAGGTTACATTGGCCACTTCTTGTGGAGTATAATCCAGTGCTGAACTTGGCGAAACTATGGTAATGGTATTCGAATCTTCTATACATTCTGGATAAGCTGTTTCAGATACTCGTACAAAGTAGTTACCACCGACCAATAATGGATCGGTAACGGACATTGGATTGGTGGAGGTATTTCCACTTCCAATTATTCCTGTGGTTGTACCATCAGCATTGAAAACTTCATAAGTATATGTTCCACTATATCCCGTTACATCGATTTCCAACGTACCTGCATCACCAAAGCACATAGCTGGTGAAGTGGCAGTGGCCACAACATCAATAGTATCATATGGAGCTATGGTGTGAGTGGTTTCAACATAACAACCTGTTGTATTGTTGGTTGCTCTAAATGTATAGCTTCCAGGTGCTGTCAACTCAAAAGTTGCCGTAGTAGCTGTTGACCCTGTCATTGATCCATAAGGATTTCCGACGGGCAACAACTCAAAGGTATAGGTATCACCACCGATACTTTCGGTAACGGTTAAGGTTACTGTCTCCGGATTTACACAGGAAATGGCCATATCTTGCGCAACACCAAGAGTGAAGGTGTTCAACGGTTGAACATCTATACTATCAGGATATTCACATCCATTGGCATCCCTAACGATATAGTCGATGGTTTGAACTGTTCCATCATCCACAACGGCGAATGTTGCAGAAGAAGTGAAACCATTCCCTTCAAAACTATAGTAATAAGGTGCCGTTCCACCTGTAGGTGTTACGGTTACAGTTGCTTCGTTTATAGAGTTGGTAGGAGTACAAACAAAATCTGTTGTTGTTGCAGTAGCGTTCAATACAGGCGGCTCTCCTACGGTAGCATCAAAAGTATCCTCACATGCCCTTGATGAAATCACCCTTGCTTGGTAATCACCCGGAGGTAGATTGTCGAATACAGGGCTTGATTGTGCGAATCGGTAAGGATTTACCAAGTCGGACATTTGATAAAGTTCATAGGTGTATACTGGGTCAACATCGGTTGCTGGATCCAATACCACGGTCAAACTTCCATCGGAACCTCCAAAACAGTTCACATCATCAACAAGCACGTTATCAATTACAGGGTCCACTTTGTCGTCCAATTCCTGTGTTACCACATAGGTACAAGGTGTGGTTGTATCATTATCGGTTACTGTGAAGGTGTAAACACCTGGCTGAGTAAGTCCTGTAAATACTCCTGTATTATTGCTATCCGTTGTTGTTAAATCAGGATAAACCACCTCAAAGGTCAAGTTTGATGAGCCACCGGATACGTTAACCGTAATCTGACCTCCCGGGTCCAGTGTACAATCAATGGGTTTGACCACTGTAGTGTTGGCGGTCATGGCATCGGAAAGTACCACAGGCCCAACAGTTGTGGTACAGGACCACTGATCGGCAATCAATACCTCGTAAGAACCGGCACCCAATCCAGAGAAAATAGCACTGGTTTGTGGCGAACCTACGTTAGATCCGTTTCTGATCAGTTGATAGGTATAGTTGCTTCCTTGTCCCCCAGTTGTTCCAACAACTTCGATTTCTCCTTGTAGGTTGGTACAGTTTTCTACATTGACCTGCAATGTTGCCGTAATCGGAATAGGATCGGTCAGGGTTACGGTATCCACTAGTTGTTCACAACCACTGGAATCGATTACCCATGCTTCATAAGTTCCTGCAGCAAGTCCGCTAAAGCTAGGACTTCCCACATAGTCACCAGGTCCGGTTGGTGAAGTGGTCCCTACATAGTAGGCGTATCCACCCCATCCTCCAGCTACATTCGTAATCTGAATAGTACCATCGTTACCCAAACAGGTAATATCGGTTACCACTGTAGCTCCAGTTATGGCTGCAGCGGGTCCTGCAATGTTGAACGATTCACTGTATACACAGGCTGCACCCGGAGGGTTGGTATCGGTTACTTCAATGTAATAGGCCCCCGCAGCAAGTCCTGAAATGGTAAAGTTACCATCGGTATCAGAACCTGTGGTCACGACATCATCACCCAGATTAGCTGGCGTGTTGTTGATATCGTAATATAGCGTATAGGTTGTAGCACTTGCGTAGGTAACGTTTGAACCATCAACAAGATTCAATTGCACAGCGCCATTAGTATCTCCGTAACAGGTTATATCGGTAGTACTCAGGATATTCAGATCCAGGACTTCTGGGTCTGCTACTTCGTGGGATATTGTAATGATACAACCTGTAATTATATTTCTTATTTCAAAATTATGGATGCCAACAGATAGTCCAGTGAAAGTACCAGATGGTTGGAAAGTACCAGAAGGCAATTCCCTAAATTCGTAATTGGCAGGGTCTGTTGTTGAATTGGTGATAGATCCAATTGCGGTAATAGTGATATCCTCACCACTAACACATGTAGCAACGGCATCGATGGCCACCGTAGCATTGTCTAAACTATCAAATGGGGCAATAACTGCAGTTGTTGATCCCATACAACCATTGTCATCATACACATTGATTGTATAGCTACCACCATTGGTATCGGTTTCCACATATACAGGGTTACTTCCTGATTGAACGACTACAGAACCAGCATCATTGATAAATTCGTAGATGACATAGTTTCCACTTCCTCCGGTTATGGAAGCAGTGTCCACAGTGATAGTGGCATTGTTGGTATTATTACCAACTGTACAACCGAACTCAACTACATCGGCAGTCAAAGCAATTGGGTCGGGTTCGGTAATGGTTATGGTTTCAGTATCCGTACAAGCATTCGCAGCGGTTACCTGAATATCATAAGTTATACCTGCAGCGGAACCTGCTAAACCTGTAAAGGTTGCTGTTGTAGCTGTTGAGCTTGAAGGCGCAATTGGCAAGCTGATAGACCCATCGGATGATCCAATAATTTGGAAGGTATATGGTCCGATACCATTGTCTTCTGCTTGTACAGAAATGGTTCCATCATCAGCTCCAAAACAAGTAACATCTGTGAAAGTTGATGTAAAGGAAGGTTGGGGAGCATCGGGTACATCCACAGTAATTGTTTTAGGACAGTTAGGCGGTGCGGTGCCCATATCGAACACGATTACATCGTAGCTCCCAGCTACACCAGCACCAGTCCAGACAAATTTGTTGTCAGCATCTAGAACAAGTTCTGCCCTTGGTTCATCGTATGCTGTTCCTGGTCCATCTATTATATACTCATAACTTCCCGACCCAGAAATCACTTCGATTTCAAGTTCAGCGTAAGCAGCGGTACTTGGCTCACAATCCAAAGCAACGGTTTGAATTACGTTGAACTCCAGTGGTGTCTGAATATCAAAAACCTCGGTGTCGATACAACCGTTTAAGTCTCTTACCTCAATAGTTTGACCCAATCCTGAACTCAATCCAGAAATCAGGTACTGATTGCTTCCATCAAAAGTAAAGTTCTGGAATGCAGCACCATTTACACTGATTTGGAAAGGTGCCATAGCAAGAGCTGGATTATCCAAGGTTAGCATTACTTGGAACAAGCCTTCATCAACACACTCATCTATAACGGCAATGGATATTTCGGGGCTTGGGTCTTCATCAACAGTAATAGGCTTTTGAACAATACATCCGTATGCGTCCATTACGTAAACTATGTAGTCCCCAGCTTCAACATTAGCATATGTACTATTAGTCCACCCCGCATCTGTTGCAGTAGGAGCTGCATCTGTGCTCAACAAATATTGATAGGTATAAGGTGCGGTCCCATATCTACCCGTAGCAGTAATTACACCAGCATCTGGATTACAGTTATCGTTTTGTGGACTGGCCACGTCCAAATCCAATGGGTTTGCAGATTCACGGATGGTAAATTCGCCTCCGCTTACAGAACATCCAGGGTTTGCTCCATTATTTTCTGTAAGCAATAGATAGTATTCACCAGGAGGCAAAGAACCAAAGTTGTCAATTGTTACCGAAGTGGGTGGGTTTACTATAGCATTACCAGAATAACCAGTACTTGTATTTGATTGTCTGTTGAAAATCTCATAATCCACATCAGTTGCACCACTATCAAATCCTGTGAAGGTAAAAGATATATTACCATCTGCAGCACCGGTACAACTTACATTGTTAATGGCATCCAAGTTGGCCGTCATAGAAGAAGGTGTATCTATTGGAGCATCTGCTTCTTCAAAATAATAACAGTTTGTTGTGGTGTCAAAGACCACAAAGGTATAGGTAATACCGGGCGTAAGTCCTGTAAAGGTAGCCGTGTCCCCTCCTGGAGAATCAGGTCCAATATAGTCATTTGCAGGGTCATCTACATAAGGCGCTGTATATTCTTCTAAGATGGCAAATTCATAGTTGCCACTTCCAACGGTGGCATCAACGGTAACTATAGCTGTACCACCTGAAACACAATCTGCCGTAACTGTACTCACATCAATGTTCAGATCATCCGGTGGAGATGAAATGATTTCAGTAGTATATGAAGCACATCCGTTTGCATCCACCACATCTACTTGATAGATACCAAATTCCAATACGGTAAAAGTATAATCTCTAGCACCTGGAGAAGTAGTATATGTTTGTGGGGCTATACCATTGTTTGCTGTTAGTATGTAAGTATACTCAGCTGTTCCTCCAGACACTCCAGACACAGTAATGGAACCAGGATCAGTAACCCCTGTTACATCATCACAAGTAATAGGCACATCTGAAGTGGTATAGGTTATCGGTGTAGGCTCAGAAATCGTTACTGGGAATGGGTCAGACACACAACCTTTGGAATCCGTAACTGTTACTTCATAATTTCCCGCAGGCAATCCTGCTGTTTGTGTTCCATAGTCTGTACCACTGGTTTCATATACATTGATGGTATATGGTGGAACACCAACGGATGTATCTATTACAATATCCAATGCACCGGTGCTTTCCCCATTACAAAGAATATCAGTTGGTGTAACACTGCTTATTACCGGTTGTGTTGCGGGTGTTATCAAAATACTGTTGGTCGTTGTGGTACAACCAGCGGTATCAGTTACTTGGAACATATATGTTCCATCGGTATTCGTGTTGAACACATTTCCTGTGAATCCAGTTGAACTGTAAGTAGTTCCACCATCGGTGGACCACTCATAAGAATATGAACCACTGCCACCACTTGCGTTAATGGTAATTGTTGCATCGTCCAAACAGGTCAAATCACTATCAAGGAAAGCTGAAGCCGTCAAAGCAGGGTTGATTGTCGCGGTATCCTGCACAGCACATCCATATTGATCACGTACATCAATAGTGTAAGTTCCAGCAGTTAAGCTATTGAAAGTATAGGATGTTGCTGTGGAAGGTGTAGGGGTTATCCATGCTCCTCCGTTAATGCTAAACTGATAATTTCCATTTCCATCCGTTACATCAACTTGAATGCTTCCATCATTGTTTCCACTATAACACGCTGTAGGGGTCGTGGTAAACACAATGGTTGCTGGAGGGTCAATAGTGATAACAGTTGTGGTGTCCTCGCACAGGTTGGTGTCTCTGGCACGCACCACATAATCACCGGCAGCAAGTCCGGCAAACACATTGGATGATTGGAACGCAGTAATTACAGTTCCCAAACCATCTTCCAATTGGTACTGGTATGCAGGCGTACCCCCTGTAGCAGTAGCAGTAATTGTTGCACCGCCATTGGTACATGTAAGTTCGTTGGTGATGGAGGCTGTAACGTCCAACACATTAGGTTGTGTCAATGTTTGATTCAACACTACAGCACATGCAGGGTCCCTTAGATCAACAATGTTGATGGTATGTGCTCCAGCAGCGAGACCTGTTATGGTTATTGGGCTTGCGAATTGGGCAGCAGAAACAGCTCCACCATCCACTTGGTAGGTAAAGCCAGTGGCTGGATCAAAGTTTTCCGCTTCAAAAGTGATGGTGCCGTCCGCAGCTCCATTACAGGTAAGGTTTGTAAAGGTGGTTATCGCACCATCAAAAGCATTTCCGGGTTCTATGATGACAGGAGTTTGTACGGTACAGTCACTGCCATAGTTCACTTCAATGGTATGAGTTCCTGTTGCCACTCCGCTAAATATGTTGCTCGCCTGTGGTGTTCCCCCGTCTATGCTATATGTGTAAGAGGCGTCTAATGGGAGTACGGTAACCTCAGCAGTTCCATCACAGTTATAAATTAATGAGGTAGACAAAGTTGGCTCTACTGGTAAAGGAGCAATGATTACATCTGGCAAAGTGATGAAACAATCGATTTGATTTGCATCACGCACCCTAATACTATAAGTGCCGTCGGTCAATCCTGAAAAAACAGTCGTAGTTACCCATTGGCCTCCGTTTAAACTATACTCAAAACTTCCAGATCCACCAGAGGTCGGTGTAACGCTGCCTACAGTAATTTCACCTAATTGCGTACAGGTGTAATCTTGGGTAATTTGGGCCTCGGCAACAATTGGGTCGGGTTCTGTAATAGTAACCTGTGTGGTAACAGGACAGTTATTGGCGTCTGTTACACTAATATCGTAAGTGCCGGCTGTTAGGTTGACAAAGGTGTTGGATGTTTGGTAGGTTGCTCCATTGTCTATACTAAACAAGTATGGGGCCTCACCACCGGTAACATTGAGCACAATGCTTCCATCTGAACCGCCATTACAACTAACATCGGTAATATTAGGGGTAAGAGCCAATGGAGGGTCTTGTGCTATGGTCAAGTCATAAGTAGCCTCACAATAACCAGCAGCTCCATTATTGTCCCTTACATAAATATCGTAGTCTCCAGCTCCTGTCACTGTAACAGGATTGGCCGTAGAAAAATCACCGGCAGTCGGTGTAATTCCATCTGCAACAACGGCATATACATAGTTTCCATCCCCGCCGGCAGCGGTAATGGTAACATCGGTGTCAGTTGCGCAAGCTGTAATATTTGGAGCCGATGCAACAACACTAAGTTCAGGGTCTATGGTAATGGAGGCTGAATCGGTACAGTCGTTACCATCCCTAACATCGATGGTGTAAGTTCCTGGACCCAGACCGGTAAATACGTTACTGGTTCCAAAAGGACCTCCGTTTAAGCTATATTCAAAATTTCCATCTCCGCCCGAAGTAATATTGGCCGTTAAGGTCAATCCAGTTGCGTCATCATAACAAATGTCGTTTGCAACAATATCCAAAACCGGGGCTACGGCTTCATTTATAATGAAGGTGTCCGTAAACACACAACCATTTGCATCAGTAACTGTGTAGGTATAGGTTCCACCAAGGTTTATACCACTGAACAAGCCGTTGTTTTGTGGACCAAAAGTTGCTGGTCCGGCAGTGATTGCATAGGTATAGCTTCCCCAACCACCAGAGGCGGTAATGTTTACCGAACCATCTGCCAAACAAGTTGGCTGAGCAACGGTAACAGGTGCCGTTATAGCTGCTGGAGGGGCTGCGATAGTTACATCGGCAGTATCCGTACAATTGGTAAAGTTATCGGTAACGGTAATGGTATATGTTCCCTCAGCTAATCCAGTAAAGGAAATGGTATTGTTCGTTTCGGCAGTTCCAGAAAAACTGGACGGACCTGTTACCGTATAATCGTAGTCAGTATTGAAGTTATTTACGGTATATTGGATTTGGCCATCGGCAGCACCAAAACAAGTAATGTTGCTATTTGCTTGTCCTGTTACGGATATTTCGGTAACGGGGGCAATTGTAAAGCTTTCTTCATAAGCACACCCGGTATTGTCCGTTACTCGGAACAAATAAGTTCCTGGATTTAAATCAGTGAAAGTAGGGTTGTTCCCATTGTTCAACGCACTTGCGGCAGGTGAAATAAGTTCGTAAACCAAGTTCGGCTCTCCGCCTGTAACAGACAAAGTCACATCCGAAACAAAAGATGGACAAAGCGGATTGGTGGCTGAAAAATCAATGTCTGTTGGTGGATCTAAAGGTGCTATGGTAACGGGGTCCGTAACAAAAATACATCCGTTGGCATCCCTAATGGTTACGGTATAATTACCATCCGTTAGGTTGGAGAATGTCGGAGAACTTACAAAGCTCACGCCATCAATACTGTATTCATAAGGAGCTGTTCCCCCCGTAATATTTTGTGCCTCGATAATACCGTCTTGTAGACAAGTGTATTCCTGCGTTAGGACGGCGTCTGCACCCAAGGCAAATGATGGTGCCGAAATTGTAGAATATTCGAAATAGTCGCACGAAGCACTACCTTTTCTTTGGTTGATGACCACTACATAATCTCCATCTGTCAACCCAGGGAAGTTTCCTGACGCGTTTGTGGCCAACGCATTGTTTAAGTTATAATTGTCTTCATCAAAACCTGTAGCATCAAATAAGTAGTAAGTTAATTGATAACCGTTATTACTGATCAGGTTAAAGGTAATTGCTCCAGTTGCATCACCATAGCAAAGTACATCGGTAACTGTTGTTGGATTGAAATCTGCAGCTGGTCTAAACTCAATGGTCACCGTGTTTGAGAAATCATGACAGTTGTTTCTGTCCACAACAACAAAAGTATATTGTCCAGGATCGTAGATATCAAAAATTTGACTGGTCTGATAAGCTGATGCAGGGATATCATTTACGGTTGGATAGGAAATAACAGGGTTTCCATCTTCATCCACATAAGACCAAATCGCGTAGGTGTGCGGAGTTTTACCTCCTGTAGATTCCATAAGAATATTACCTTCCTTACAGGTAATATGTTGTGAAACTCTTGCGGTAAGTTCTAGGTCGGTTAGATCGTTGATGGTGACTTGTTCGGTGTAATCGCAACCATCGTCGGTGGTAACGGAAACATCATAAACGCCATCATTCAAGTTTGCAAAAGTATAGTTGTTGTCGTTTGTAGGTCCATGTGTATCTACTACGGTACCTCCTTGCGATACTTCGTAATAATACTGGGCCTCTACATTGAGCACAGAAATCGCAATTTCTCCCAAACCATTACAGTCGGTGTCCTGGGGAACCACATCTACTTGAAAATCCCTGCGCAATATCCCAATGTTGTCCAAAACAAAAACACAACCATCAGTAACACCGGCCTGTCTCATCTCTACCATATAGGCTCCATTGGTATCGATATCGAAACTCGGGCTCGATTGGTAAGGCTCAACAATTGTTCCTGTGGATTGATCTACAAGTTGGAACTCATAAGTCAACGGCACGTTGGTTACGGTAATGTTTCCCAATGTATCACAAATAATGTCACTGCTTGTGTATTGGGGGTCTAGCGGGTTTTTATATATGTTGAAATAAAACCTGCTGAAACATCCATTTTGATAGTTGATGACCAACCTATATTGTCCCGTATCGGAGGCCAAAAAGTCGTTTCCGGTATCCACTGTGTTCCAGGTACAGGAGGTGCTTGTATTGGCACAACCATCTACCGCGGCTCCACAGCTAGCCTCATCCAATTGTTCCCAGACAATACTTGTAGCATCTGGAATGTTTATTTGAATAAGTTCGGTGTCATTAAGTCCACACAAGAAAATTTCGGGCAATTCACTACCATCATTAGGGCATATTTCAATAGCTCCATCAATGGTGTTTGATGTATCATTTATAAGTGCAGATATTGGGTTGGATTGAACAGAACCAAACAATTCCACAGTAATAATTTCTTGGAAATCCTTACACGGGTCGGCCACTTGCTTATCCACAATGTAGGTGCCTATATCATTGACCAAAATGGTACTTGGGTCGTTATCCGAATCACTATCCGTAATTACGGTATCCGTCCCTACATCAATTTGGTTGTTTCCGTTTTCGTCACGGTACCAGACGTAGTTGTCAAAATTGTCGCCAGCATCTAACAGAACATCATCTCCACAGAGCTGTACGGTTCTTGTAAAGTTACAAGCACTAAGGTCATCCAAAAGGAAGTTAGTGGCGCCAGGCGTGCCAAAACCACAACCATCAAAATCCGAAACACTCGGGTCGTCCGTAATTTGAGCCGTATTGATTTCCCCTTGATAGGTAGAGTAGGCCAAATTTTGAATAACATCGGTACAGGCATCTACAAAATCGAAGCAGTTTTCCGCAACTTGAACACGCATACGTATGGTTGCGGCCGGGTCACCTTCTTCAATAATGCTATCTGGAACAGTGAACAATACGGTCCGTGTAGCAGGGTCATAAGTATATGTTACACCGGCCGGCATATTAATACTAGACTCGTCCAGGGTAACGTTAATTGGCAACACGTCGCGAATGGTATAGTTTACCGCATCGTCGTTGCCCACATTTTGGAAGGTCAGTACATAATCCAGGTATTGACCTAAATTAACGCCCTGCCCTGTAATATCGTTACCACCAATGTCCTCGACCGTTTTAGCCAAGTTCATAGTGGGTTCAATAATCTCCACATCCAAAGAGGTGAAGAAAATATCGTATTTATCCTGGGTAGATGAGGCCCGTAACGTTGCGCCTGTTTCGTCGTTCGGAATTACCGACTGACTTGGGTTTGGTATGGTAAAGAGGTCTACATCCCACCCCAAGGTATTCATACTGTTGGGGTTTCGTGTGGTTACAATGCTTCCCTCATCCGTAATATTACTGTTAAAAAAGTTATTAGAGGGGTTTGCTGTATTGGACAAAGTAGTAAATGAAGCATTGCTATCCGCTCTAATGGCCAATTGATCACCGCTGATTCGGTTATCTCCTTCTAAAGCGGCAACACCAAGTTTAGCATTTACCGGGAAAGGTGCAGGCAAGGTTGTAAATCCGCTGAAAGGAATATCTACGGTTTCACCTGACTTAACTCCTGCATACCCATCAAAAGTGGTAATGTATTTTCCAGGAAGCGTTGGGTTTTCGTAAACGACAACCAAGGACCAACCCCCGGAAACACCACCCCGTACATTGTCGCCGGAGCTCGCCCTAACATTGGCCACAAAATATTCTCCATCCGGATTGGAAAGCCCAGTTAATATGGAGGTTACATCTTTGTAACAAGCATAAGGGGCATAACTACCAAAATCGGCATCACCATCACCGTCAAATAGAATTTCATCAGCAGTTAGGTCCATATAGGAACCTCCGGGAACCTGGAACTTTACTTGATTAAAGTCACTGCTTCTATTACTGTCTTGGTACACTGCGGACCAGTATAGACCTGCGTAACGAATCAAGGAACAGTCGGGATCCGGTACCGCAAGAGTTGCGCTACTTGAACTAAATGTGGAAGGGTCACCATCAATATCTATGTATTGCATGTTGAGCCTATCATTATATTCCGAACTGGAACCGGTTGCATTATAGGGGTCCTCAGGATTATTGCCACCTTCGTCCCTATTGACGATATTATTGGCAATAAAAGTAAGGTCTCCTTTCAGCCTGTTTTCATAACGGACATCAAAGTCGTTTTTTACTTGTGATATACCTGTATACATAAACAAGAGTATACAAATAGATGTGCCCCATCTGAGTAGTGATAGTTTCATATGTTTGGGGTTAAATGGTTGTGTTTGGTTTAATTCGCATGATCCACATATCGTCGTCATACGAAGCGTTTAGTTTGGTATAGTAAGAGGTCAAGGCGTTGTTCCAGGTTTCGTGTCTTTTTAAATACACGTACTTGTTTTTGTCTGCGGGACTTACGAAATAGCTCGCGTGCAAGCCTCTTGCATTCAGTTCCTTAACAAATTGTTTTGCACTTGATGAATTTTCAAAAACATTCGCAATGATGTAGTATCCCTCTGCCAATCCATCGCCGGATTGTGTTCTGAGCACTACATGTTTGCCTCCTCGGTTGTTAGCTCGGTTTGCTACGTTTTTGGAAAGACTGTTATTCCCGTACTTGGAACTGCTGTTATCCGCGATTCCAGAATATCCTGCAATTGGAGAGTCTCCCCCGTTTACGTTCATTACCCAGGCATCGCCTTGATATGTTCCGTTCAACTTGGTGCGGTAAGCATCCAAAGCTTCATTTTTGTTGCTAAAGTCACCTATGTACACGTAGTTGAGGCCATTCTTCGGGTTTTGGAAATAATCGGCTTCAATGCCTTGGGACCTAAGCTTTTCAATGAATGCGTTTAGATTGTTTGTGTTCCTGAACACATTGGCAATCAAATAATGTCCGCTTTCCACATTGGGAACCACGTGGGCTTTGAACCCTGTGGTTTTTTTGCTTTTTATGGGCCTGTACGTATTGTCTTTTTTAGCCTTGGAGTTTGAGGCATAGGTTGCCTTTGTATTATCCTTGGCTTCGTTTATCTTGATTACTTTTTTGGTTGAGGTATTGTTCGATAGTCCGTGGTTGGCCAAAGGCTGTTTTTTTCTGGATACGATATCGGCGGTATCCATGTTGGCAAAGTATACTTCTTTCGCTCTTTGCTCTAACTGTGGGTTTTGTCCTCTAGTTTCACGCTGAACCATTTTCATAACGGTTTCAAAACGCCTTTCCAAATCCTTCTTTCTGGTTGATTCAATGGAATCTTGACGCATTAACAGTTCGTCCAGGATAGCATCGTTCTCGGCCAGCTTGTCTTTAAGCTGAGCAATTTCAAGGTCTTTATCGGTAAGGTTTAAACTGTCCTGTGGTACGTCTTCATCGTTGGAAACCAATTCTTCACCTTCTTTTTCCAACATAACACGGTCCTCGGTAAGGTTTGGTGTAAAGGAATAGGCCAATGAGATTTCGTGGGTGACACCAAAGTTTTCAAACTCGTTGGACAAGCCTTTTTCAACAGTATATCCTAAGGAAATGTTTTTGGTAAGGTTGAAACCTAAACCAGCAGAAGCGCCATAAAAGTCGTCGTAACCTGCTTGAACCCAGCCCAACTTAGGCAGGTCAAGAATCAAGTTTCCTCCTAGCGTGATGTCTTGTTCACCTACTTTTCTAACCCTTGCCAACGGCATCAAACGGGCTTGTTCCATAATGCCCGAACCGTTTTCAAACTGATGGGTATATTGTAAGTGACCAGAGTACGTTTTCTCGTTGAAATCTGTTACAGATTCACTTGTTTTCAGGTTATAATCAAATAGATTTTCTGCAAAACCACCAATATCAAACTTCCCAATGGAAAAGTTGAATCCGGGTTGAAAGCTCACCAAAGAACTGCTTTCCAAAGTATTTAAGAAAGGATCAACCTCTACGGAATTCACCCTGTCTTGATTAAAGGCACTTTGGTAATAACTTACATTGGCACCAAAGGTAAAGGTGCTTTTAGGGCTTAAACGTACACCATAGGCATAGTTGGCATGCACACCAAAATTGTTGAACAAGCCTTCACGATTGGTGAATAAACTAAGTCCAACCCCACTTCTGTCGCTCACTCTACCACTATAGCTCAAGAAGTAAACCTGGTTGTTATCATCAAAAGATACCGACTGGTTTCTGTGAAAAAGATTAATGTACGACTTGTCCTCCCTTACCGTGGAAAACGTAGGGTTCAGCAGGAACCTGTTGAACTTTAAAAGGTTTTGCGAAGGGACGTTATAAGGTACATAGGCTTCTTCTTCCTGACCTCTCATTCCAGAGAAGGCAAGTAGCAAGATAGCAAGCAATAGTAGAGGTTTTTTGGTTTGCATTTCTGCTTATTTAATAACAGTGATTGTTCCTTGTTTAAGGCTTTTTCCACCGCGTGTGATCTTGTAATAGAAGATCATGCTCTGTTTGTTGAACGATGTGGTGGATTGTGGCCAGTTGTTTTCATAGCCGGCTTGGCTAAATACTTGTTCTCCACGCTCATTAAAGATGGTGACAAGCACATTGGGGTCTCTGGAATATGTATTGGGCAACACCCATAAATCGTTAATACCGTCGCCATTAGCGGTAATAACATTGGGTATTGCAAACATATCCCTGTAGGTAACAGTGATCACTTTGCTTACGGTACATGTTCCGAAGGAGGCAATCAACAGGTATTCCCCTTCTTCAGTAAAGTCATAATAACTGCTAGAAGAAATGAGGTTGTTTCCTGCATCATACCATTCATAGGAATCTGCACCGCTTGCGGTAAGAGTTTGGGACTCTCCCTCAACAATGATGAGGTCTTGGGTTTTATCTAGAACCAACAATGACTCATCGAAGTCACTGATAGTAACTTCGTTGGACACCATTGGGCATTCGTTGGTAGTAATAACCAGTTGATAGACACCTGTTTCGCTAACTGTAAAGTTTTCAGATGAAGAATCAACTACAGTTCCATCTTTTTTCCACTGGAAGGATTCGTTGGTCAAGTCTTTTGTGGTTTCAAGAACAATAGGTTCACCACCTTCACACAGTACGGTACCATTGGCCGTAACCTGAAGTGTTTCATTGGAAGCGAGCTTTACCTGTAGGTTGTTGGAAGATGCCTGAAAAGCATCAACAGTACCGACCAGACTATATTCGCCATTGCCTTCTTGATCGGATATGGTGATGGTCTTGGATGTTTCACCCGTTACATTTCCGCCATTGAATTTCCACTGATAGTTAAAAGAGTTTTGTAAATCGGCCGTAACATCTGTTTTAGCACCATTTTCACTCACTGCGTTTATGGCACTAAGGCTCAAGGTTGCATCAACACTCTCGCAAGAGGTATATGTTCCGACGTAATCCACTACAAATTCAAAGGAATCCGGGGATACGACAGTTGTAGTACTGGACGCTACGGGAGCAGGAGTACATGCCCCTCCATTATCAGTTACCTCAACATAATATTCTCCTACTTCGCTGATTACAAGTGAACTACTGGTTGCATCAGTTATGGGCGAACCGTTGTTATACCATTGGTAGCTTGGGCTGTTAGCTGTGGTGCCAACGGATAATGTTTTGGTTTGTGAAGGAAGAAGCACAATGTTCTCCTCGTTGTTTACGGCAATGTCAAAGGACCCTGAACTTGTAACGGTTACCGCTTCGGATAACTCTTTGCAAACCCCTGCACCATCAATTTCAACAGCATAGGAACCTTCAAACCCAGTAGTGCTACCATCAACAGTATAAGTACTACCGTCAACCGTAGGCCCACTTACAACAGTGCCATCCTTATACCATGTATAGGTTAATCCCAAACCGGTGATGTTAGCCTCTAGTGCATAGGTTTCGCCAGGGCAAACTTGCACATTGGTCGCACCATTTATAGCTAAGCCTGAGCTTGTTCCGGTGGAAATTTCAATAGTGTTGGATAAGGTGTTCGCAGAACCCGAACAATCTCCATAATCCAATTCCACATAGTACATGCCAGGATCAGATACGGTGATACTTTCTGATTTTGTGGCAAGCAATGTTCCACTGCGGTACCAGTTATAGATATAGGATTCTGCATCGGGAATATTGTGTGGCTTTAGGGTTACAGAACCGCCACCACAAAGCTGAATAAGACCTCCAGAAGGGATGGTTCCACTTCCGTTTTCGCTAATCAACAGGGGTGAATTATAGTCGATAAAGTACATGGAAAAGGCGTCTGAAGCAGGGCTTGTTTTCGCAGGACTGGTACTTCGAACCCTCATTTTAAAATTATCGCCCCTCATATCCGTGGGAAGCGCAAATTGGAACTCAAAATCGAAAACGGTGTTTTTGTCGCTAACCCGGGCAAGTTCTGTGGGCTCGGCAAAATAACCGTCCGCATCCGATAGCTCAAGGACAAACTCGTTGTCACTCTCTACCATAGGAGGATCCCATCTAAAATTCACAAAGTATTCGTTAAAGCCACCTGAAGCACAAACTGCAGTCCATGCTGAATTTCCCGCAAGATTGGGATTGTCTGCCGGCTCGGGCTTATACAGTACTTGTGCTTGCGCACCGAAGGTACCAAGCAGCACCAAAGTCAAGGCCAGAACCAGAATGCTATACGTTGAATTACTTCTTTTCATCACCGTTAGTTTTTAAGAGGTTATGGGCTTAATAGCCCTGTTAGTTTGTGCCCCTTAATTGTAATTCATTCCAAAAGACGTTGTTCAGGCGTCTCTTGACCATATAGTATTCCAATAACAAATATGTCTCTAATTTCGACGAATGGAAAGATATTGTTGTAGGCTACAGCAAAAGTGTTGTGAAATCGCCTACTTTGTATACACAGAAGCACGAAAAGTAGCTATCAACAGGGGATTTTACTACATTTGCGCATCAAATTATTGGTATGGCAGAAGAAGCTAGATCGCTCAATTTTATAGAACACATTGTTGAGGAGGACCTTACAAAGGGTTATACACAGGATGACTTGAGGTTTCGTTTTCCCCCGGAACCCAATGGGTATTTGCATATCGGGCACGCCAGTTCCATTTGCCTCAATTTTGGATTGGGACTGCGTTACAATGCCCCGGTAAACCTTCGATTTGATGATACCAACCCGGCAAAAGAGGAGAAGGAATATGTAGAGGCCATTAAAAATGATGTAAGCTGGCTTGGTTTTGAATGGGACACGGAATGCTATGCATCCGACTATTTTCAACAATTGTATGACTGGGCGGTGAAGTTGATCGAAGACGGGAAGGCCTATGTGGATAGCCAGACTTCAGAGGAAATTGCCAACCAAAAAGGGACACCTACCGAGCCAGGAAAAGAAAGCCCATATAGAAATCGCTCCGTTGAAGAGAATTTAAAGCTTTTCAGAGGAATGAAGGAAGGAGAATTTAAGGATGGGGCCCATGTCCTAAGAGCCAAGATTGATATGGCGTCTTCCAATATGCTGATGCGGGACCCGGTGATGTACCGAATATTGCATAAAGCTCACCACAGAACAAATACCGACTGGTGTATTTATCCAATGTACGACTGGACCCACGGAGAAAGTGATTATATAGAACAAGTCTCGCACTCCCTTTGTACACTGGAGTTTTTACCTCACAGGGAACTGTATGATTGGTTTTTGGACCAAGTGGTATCTCCGGATAAGTTGAGACCCAAACAGCGGGAATTTGCTCGCAGAAATTTGAGCCATACCGTTGTGAGCAAACGTAAGTTGCTTCAATTAGTGGAAAAAGGAATTGTAACAGGATGGGACGATCCCCGAATGCCTACGATATCTGGATTACGAAGAAGAGGGTTTACCCCGGAATCTATTCGAAATTTTGCGGACACTATTGGGATTGCCAAACGAGAAAATGTTGTAGATGTTTCATTGCTCGATTTCCATGTGAGGGAACACCTTAACAAAATTGCTCCTCGTGTTATGGGGGTTCTTAATCCTTTAAAGGTGGTCATTACCAATTACGAAGAAGGGAAAGAAGAATGGTTGGATGCTGAAAACAACCCAGAAGATGATAGTGCAGGGAGCAGAAAGGTTCCTTTTTCGAGAGAATTGTATATAGAACAGGAAGATTTCCGGGAAGAGGCCAACCGAAAGTTTTTTAGACTTAAACTTGGCGGTGAGGTGAGGCTAAAGAACGGGTATATCATCAAGGCCGAAAGTTGTACGAAGGATAATGATGGAAATATTACCGAAGTACAGTGCACATACGATCCCAAAAGTAAAAGTGGTTCCGGAACCGAAGAAAGTTTACGAAAAGTAAAGGGAACTTTGCATTGGGTATCCATCCCACACGCCATTACAGCCGAAATTAGACTGTATGATCGACTTTTTACGGATGCTACCCCCGATAGTCATAAGGATAAGGATTTCTTGGATTTTGTAAATCCTGATTCGCTGCAAAAGGTAACCGGATATCTTGAACCCAGCTTAAAGGATGCCAAAGTCGGAGACCGGGTTCAATTTCAAAGATTAGGTTACTTTAATGTGGATACTGATTCAACTCCCGAAAATTTGGTTTTTAATCGAACGGTTACTTTAAGGGACACTTGGGCCAAATTGGAGCAAAAAAGCTAGCATAGCATTTCCTTATTTTATTTGACGCAACCATTGGAAAAGTTTATAAAAACGCACCTTCTTAGCTGCCCTATGCAGCCATATTTTATTAGTGACGACCAAATGCGCGTTTGGTGGAGAAATCTTTCTTTAAATGTCGTTATTCGCAATATTTGATAAAAAATTAGCTAAAGCGTCAAGGTTTCGAGCGATAGCATCGATCATTGCCGTTACCCTCCTCTAAATTTGTTATAAATCGATTGGCAAAAGGAAATTCTTCTCAGAGACACTCCAATCAATTGATTTAATCACTGAAGTCTAATTTAAAATATTCAACATTATGTCAAATAACACAGGGAATGTATTAACCGCATTATTAACCGGAGCAGCAGTTGGAGCTGGTATAGGAATTCTATATGCGCCGGACAAAGGAAAGAAAACACGAAAAAAAATTAAGAAGAGTGCTGTTAAGGCAAAAGATGATATAGCACAAAGCTTAACACATGCCAAAGAAGAGTTTAGTAAATCAGCAGACGCTAAAAAAGAGGAGTTTGAGGAAAAACTCGAAGATACTTTATCCAATATGAGTTATAAAGCTGATGATATTTTGGTGGCACTTGAAAATAAATTGGAAGATCTTAGAGAAAAGAACGCTCAACTGCAGAAATAATATATGGCATTCGAAGAAATTAAAGAGCAGATAGACCATGTGCAAGATGGAGTTCGATCCTATGTAAAAAACAGCTTGGACTTTTATAGACTTCAAAGCTTCAGGTCTATGATGAAAGGTATAACTATGGCCACTAAAGTTCTACTAATTGGTGGTGTGGGTTTTATTGCCCTACTGTTTCTTTCATTGAGTGCAGCTTTTTGGTTCGCAACAATGCTTGGCAATACGGCTGAAGGGTTCCTAATAGTTGGAGGCTTCTATGTACTGGTCGGTATTATATTCTTTTTAATGAAAAAGAAGATAGAAAAGCCACTCCTTAAAAAGTTTTCCAAATTTTATTTCGATGAACTATGATTCAAACACAATACACATCATTTAACGAAATCGATCGCGACCTTAAAGTCTTAAAGTTGCAACGACAAATTGAAGAAGAAAAGGTAAAGTTGGCAATTCACAACACTAAGGAAGAGTTATACCCCACTAATATATTGAGTGGACTGGCTCCTTTAATTCAAAAAGTTGCTATTACATTGATTGCCAAAAAAATACTGAAGAAACTTGATTAGTATATAGTCCTCAAGTCTTATATACTAAAAAGGCTCCCAAAATAGGGGAGCCTTTTCTTCTTAATTGAGTTTAGATTAAGAATCCGAGTTCTTTTCGTCCTGTTTGCGTCTCATGGCTTCACCAATTTGGTTACTTGCGGTAAACGAAGCGACCATATTGTTCAACATATCGCTACCTGCTTGTGGAGAATTGGGCAATAGAATCAAATTGGTATCTGTTTCTTCCCCAATGGCCTGCAAAGTGTCATAATGTTGGGTAACTACAATTAATGCAGATGCTTCCTGTGAGTTGATGCCCACTTTGTTCAATACTTCTACGGATTCTTCGAGACCGCGGGCAATTTCCCTACGCTGATCGGCAATACCTTGTCCTTGTAATCTTTTGCTTTCTGCTTCTGCTTTAGCTTTCTCGACAATTAGAATACGCTGGGCATCCCCCTCGAACTGGGCAGCGATTTTTTCACGTTCCGAAGCGTTTATACGGTTCATCGCCGCTTTTACCTGGGCATCGGGATCAATGTCGGTCACCAATGTTTTTATGATGTCAAAACCATAATCCAACATAGCGTCCTGCAATTCCGCTTTTACAGCAATAGCAATGTCATCTTTTTTAACGAAGACATCGTCCAATTTCATTTTAGGAACCTCAGCACGAACCACATCAAAAACGTACGAAGTTATCTGATCGTGGGGATACTCCAATTTGTAAAAGGCATCATAAACTTTTTCACGTATCACTACGTATTGAACAGAGACCTTTAGTTTAACAAATACATCGTCCAAAGTTTTGGTCTCAACGATTACATCCAATTGTTGGATTTTAAGACTCAAACGGCCGGCTATACGATCTACGATCGGAATTTTCATTTGTAGACCTGAATTTCTGATACTGTGGAATCTACCAAAACGTTCAACAGCAACGGCAGTTTGTTGCTTTACAATAAAGAAAAACTTGAAAAGAATAATCAGTGCGACAAACGCAATAGGTATAAGAAAATAGTTGCCCATAGTGTTTAGATTTTATGTTAGAAATGGAAATTACGAAACTTGACCAATGTATTAGTCTCCATTCGTCAAATAATGTTACACTTCCATCAATTTCTAAAGCTTAGCGATAGCGGTTTTGATACGGGTTATACTTTCTTCTTTTCCAATAAGCCCCATAATGTCGAATAAGTGTGGACCCTTCATATCACCAACGATGACTAGACGGAGCGGGGGCATAACTTTTCCAAAGGACAGCTCTTTTTCTGCAATCCAAGCCTTGACCCTTTCTTCAATTATTGAGGATTGAAAATCTTGAACAGATTCTAGAAGGGCAGCTACTTCTCGCATTATTTCCGGTGTACCTTCTTTCCATTGTTTTTTTACCGCTTTTTCGTTGAATGTAGTTGGTGCTTGAAAGAAATAATCCGATAACTCCCAAAAGTCCTTAACAAAAGCTGCGCGTTCTTTTATGGAAGATACCACTTGTTTTATGTAGGCAGGATCTGCGGAAATATCTTTTTTATTGAGTTCCGCCTGGAACATTTTGGCAAGCTCTTCATCACTTTTTATTTGTAACCATTGCTGATTATACCAATTGTTCTTTTCTGGATCAAAGCGCGCTCCTGATTTGTTCACACGCTCCAATGTAAAGGTATCTACCAGTTCTTTTAAACTGAATATTTCCTGCTCGGTTCCGGGGTTCCATCCCAAAAGTGCCAAAAAGTTAACTACTGCTTCTGGGAAAAACCCTGCCTCTCGATAACCTTCAGATTGGTTCCATGTAATTGGAAAAACCGGAAATCCTCCTTTTTCTCCATCGCGTTTGCTCAATTTTCCTTTGCCCACGGGTTTCATGATCAAGGGCAAGTGGGCAAATTCTGGGGCGTCCCAACCAAAAGCTTCATATAATAACGAATGCAACGCAAGGGAAGGCAACCATTCCTCTCCACGGATTACGTGGGTAATTTGCATCAAATGGTCATCTACAATATTCGCCAAATGATAGGTGGGCATGCCATCACTTTTAAACAATACCTTGTCATCAAGAATGTTGGTGTCAATTTTTATTTCACCTCTTATAATATCTTTTAAAAGGAGATCTTTGTTTTCTGGAGATTTAAACCGAATTACATAATCTTCCCCGGCGGCTATTTTATCTTTGACTTCCTCGTTGGAAAGGGAAAGCGAGTTGGTCAATTTTAACCGATTGTGCCAATTATATATAAAGGTTTTCCCTTTTGATTCATGGTCTTTCCTATGATGGTCTAAAGCTTCTGGGGTGTCAAATGCATAATAGGCCTTACCTTTTTCAACAAGGTCCAAGGCATATGATTTGTATAATTGTTTACGCTCACTTTGTCTGTACGGTCCAAAGTCACCTTCTTTTCCAGGCCCTTCATCAAACGGAATTCCGCACCAGTTCAAGGCTTCGATAATATATTCTTCGGCTCCTTCAACAAAACGGTTTTGGTCGGTATCTTCGATACGAAGTATAAAATCCCCACCATTTTTCTTGGCAAACAAATAGTTGAACAAAGCGGTACGAACACCTCCAATATGCAGGGGACCAGTTGGGCTTGGTGCGAATCGAACACGTACTTTTTGACTCATAATAGGGTTTGATTGGATTGCAAAGATACTGCGCTGTTGATGAATTGTAAAGTGATAGCGGACAGTCTTTTTATTGATTCGGTAATATAATGATTAAGGTTTAACAAAATTTTTCTACTCATTTCCTGTGGATCAGGTATTTTGGTAATTCCAATACATGAATTTGAGTGCATATCAGGACATATTGTTCAAACTTGAAGGTTTTATCAAACGCTTTTATACCAAGCAATTGATCAAGGGTGTCTTCTTGTTTTTGACCCTTGGTACCGTTTTTTGGTTTGCCATTACTTTTTTTGAGTACATATTGTGGCTCGATAATTCCTGGCGACTGACCTTGTTTATTCTTTTTTTGGTGGTTGAGTTATACCTGCTATATCGATATGTGACAATCCCGTTGATGTATTTGTTTAAGGTTAGGCATGGGATGGACAAAAAGATGGCGTCCATATTGATAGGAAAACATTTTTCTGAGGTAGATGACAAGCTGTTGAATTTGTTGGAACTGTCAGAAAACCCAGAGAAGTCCGACCTGTTAATGGCTAGTATTGAGCAGCGCGCGACTGATTTGGGACCTGTTCCTTTTGCCCAAGCTGTGAATTTAAAGGAAAGCTATTCCTATGCAAAGTATATTATAATACCGGTGTTATTGTTCGCCTTTATCTGGATCGCGGGTGATATCGTTTCGTTTTTTAACTCACACCAAAGGGTGATGCACTTTGATATGGCCTACGAAAGGCCTGCTCCGTTTTCCTTTGAAATCATGAATGCTGATTTAGAGGTAGCAGACAACGATGCTTTGACCATTCAAGTTAAAACAATAGGTGATTTGCGGCCGGAGGATGTTGAAATTGTGGTTAATGGGGAGCCGCTCTTAATGCAAAATCGGGGCTCTTATTATGAATACACTTTCCAAGCACCTGTTATGGAGACCAGTTTTTACTTTACGGCCAATGGCTGGGATTCCAGAACATATGAAATCGACAGTTATAGAACCCCGACTTTAGTTGATTTTGCTTTGGAATTGGAATACCCTACATATCTAAATTTGATGTCTGAAATTATTACGGGCACAGGGAACGCTGAGGTACCCGAGGGCACGAAGGTCACATGGAAAATTCGGGGTGATAATGTCTCCAATATCAAGATGCTTACTGCGGATACTACCATTTTCTTTAAAAGGGATAACAATCTTTTTTCCAATGTTAAAACATTGTTCAACGATTTTGATTATGAGTTGAGCACCTCCAACAATAGGGTTAAGGACTACGAAAGCTTAGCTTATCGACTTAACGTGGTCAAGGATGCCAGGGCTACGGTTCAAGTGAATCAAGTATTGGATTCTTTACATCCGAATGAATCCTATTATACGGGTCAAGCGGCGGATGATTATGGGTTGAGGGAGATAAGGTTGGTCTGTTATCCGTCTGATGATATAACGGATGTACAACGGATATCGTTGGAACAACCCAACTCCAATGTATACCAGTTTTATTACACATTTCCTACCGGCTTACAGCTTGAGGCAGGTAGGCAGTATAAATTATACTTTGAAGTTGTTGATAATGATGGAGTTAGGGGAGGTAAAATCACTAAAAGTGCTATTTTTGACGCCACCCTTTATGATGCTAATCAGTTGAGGAATAAGGAGTTAGAGCTTCAAAATTCCACTTTGAACAAAATGGGGGAGTCTTTGAAAAATTTTAAGGAGCAAGAAGAACGATTATCAGAGATCAACAGCCTACAAAAAGAAGAAAAGTCTTTAAGTTTTGAGGACAAGAGTCAGATTAAAAACTTTTTGCAGCAGCAAAAAATGCAAGAAGAATTGATGCAGAAGTTCAGTCAGGATTTGAGCAAAAGTATGGATAAAAATGCTGATGATAGTGAATTGAAAAAGATGCTTCAGGAACGTCTGGAACGCCAAGAGGCAGAAGCTAAAAAAAATGCGGATTTGTTGGAAGAACTGAATAAGATTGCCGATAAAATAGATAAGGAAGATCTACAAAGGCGTTTGGAAGAGTTGGGTAAAAACCAAGGTAAGAATACCCGTAATCTAGAGCAGATCTTAGAGTTGACAAAACGATACTATGTTACCGAAAAGGCATCGCAGATTTCCAAAGAACTTGAAGAGCTTGCAAAGAAGCAGGAGATATTATCTGAATTAAAATTGGGCCAAGATTTTACTGGTAAAGAGCAACAAAAGTTGAATGAGGAATTTGATTATTTGGAAAAGGAGATACGTGGGTTGGAGAAGGACAACCAAGGGCTTCGGAAGCCGATTCAGTTGGATACGGACAAAGAGAAAACCGACGCTGTAAAACAAGATCAACAGGATGCTCTTGAAGAAATAAACAAACATCAAGGCATGGATGAATCTTCCCAATCAGAAGAGAAACAAAAAGCAGAAGACAACTCCTCCAAAAAACAGAAATCTGCTGCGCAAAAAATGCGGGAAATAAGTCAATCCATGAAATCTGGCGCTATGGGTGGAGGAGAAACAGATGCAGAGGACGCGGAGATGCTTCGTCAGATTTTAGACAACCTGGTTACTTTTTCTTTCAAGCAAGAAAATCTTTTTGATAATATCCAAAGTGCCGATGTTGATATATCTCAGTTCTCCAGAACCGTTAAAGACCAACAAAACCTAAAGAGATTATTCGAGCATGTAGACGATAGTCTTTTTGCACTTTCGTTACGGAGAGCAGAGTTGTCTGAATTTGTCAATGAGCAAATCACCGAGGTTTATTATAACATTGACAAATCGCTGGAGAGCATTGCTGAGAATCAAATTTATCAAGGCGCTTCTTATCAGCAATATGTGATCAATGCAACAAATTCCTTAGCTGATTTTTTGGCCAATATTTTGGATAATATGCAACAAAACATGTCACCGGGTCAGGGAAGTGGAGAAGGACAGGATTTTCAGTTACCGGACATTATAAAAGGGCAACAGAGTATCCAGGAAAAGATGAATGGTTCTGGTCAACAGGGAAGGTCATCAAAAGAACAAAGCGGACGAAATGGAGAAAAGGAAGGAGGACAACAAGAAGGTGAGCAAGGTAAACAAGGACAGGGACAAAATGGGCAGCAGGGTACACAAGGAGAAAAAGGACAGGAAGGTTCGGGTGAGGGCAACAATGGTCAATCTAATGGGAATGGGCTAGGTGAAATGGATTTGAACGAGGTCTATGAGATTTATAAAGAGCAACAATATCTGCGGGAGAATTTGGAAAAACAGTTGCAGGATATGATGCAAGAATCCGATAAGAATCTTGCTAAAAAGTTGATACAGCAAATGGAAGATTTCGAAAACGATTTGTTGGACAACGGAATTACAGAACGGACACGGAGTAAGGCCAACAATATTCAACACCAATTGATGAAATTGGAAAATGCTTCTATGGAACAGGGTGAGAAGAAAGAAAGGGAAAGCAACACAAATCAAAATGTGTATACGAACCCTGTTACCACCAAACCGGAACTACTTCAAGATTACCGGAATAGCATTGAAATATTAAATAGACAAGCCTTACCTTTGCGGCAAAATTTCGAAAAGAAGGTAAAGGTTTATTTCAACAATGATTGAGTTTCATTTCAAAAGTGACATAGTAATCCATAACAAGCCCGATTATGTCGATTGGATAAATAGGATTATTGAATCTGAAGGATTTGAAGTCGGTCAGGTTGACTATATTTTTTGTACTGATCAATACTTGTTGCAGCTCAATCAGGAGTATTTACAACACGATACATTTACGGACATAATCACTTTTGATTACAGCAACGGTAAAATAATTTCAGGAGATATTTTTATTTCAACAGAACGCGTTGCAGAGAACGCGAAGAAGTATGAAGTTGATTTTTTAAATGAGCTGCGCCGTGTGATGAGTCATGGAGTTTTACACTTAACAGGATACGGCGATAAGGACGCCGATGAAGTTAAATTGATGCGCCAAAAAGAAGAAGAAAAGATTAAAATGTTCCACGTGGAACCATAGATATGTTTGAAAAGGAATATGATGTTATAGTTGTTGGCGGAGGACATGCTGGCGCCGAGGCAACGGCCGCTGCCGCCAATATGGGGTCAAGCACTTTGTTGGTTACGATGAACCTTCAAACTATTGGGCAGATGTCTTGCAACCCAGCTATGGGAGGAATCGCAAAGGGGCAAATTGTGCGAGAGATTGATGCGCTTGGAGGTTATAGCGGGATAGTTTCTGACAAGTCCGCCATTCAGTTTAAGATGCTTAATAAGTCCAAGGGGCCTGCCATGTGGAGTCCCCGTGCACAAAATGATCGTATGCGTTTTGCAGAAGAGTGGCGAATGGCTTTAGAGAACACCCCCAATGCAGACTTCTATCAGGAGATGGTCAGCGGTTTGCTCATTGAAGGAGATAGGGTCGTTGGGGTTAAAACAAGTCTCGGTTTAGAGATCAGGGCCAAAGCCGTGGTGCTTACAAACGGTACTTTTCTAAACGGTTTGATACATATAGGGGAGAAACAATTAGGGGGAGGTAGAGCAGGAGAAAAGGCAGCCACTGGAATCACGGAACAATTAGTGGAGCTTGGTTTTGATAGTGGAAGAATGAAAACGGGAACTCCTCCACGAGTAGATGGTAGGTCTTTGGATTATTCAAAAATGATTCCCCAACCTGGCGACGATCAACCCGAAAAATTCTCTTACTTGAACACTCCGGTGCTTAAAACACAGCGCGATTGCCATATGACGCACACTAGTAAATTGGTGCATGATTTATTGCGTGAAGGTTTTGAAAGATCACCGATGTTCAATGGCAGAATTAAAAGCATTGGGCCACGATATTGTCCATCTATTGAGGACAAGATAAATCGTTTTGCGGACAAAGATTCCCATCAAATTTTTGTTGAACCCGAGGGGTGGAATACAGTAGAAGTTTATGTGAACGGCTTCTCAACTTCATTGCCCGAGGATGTCCAATATAATGCTCTGAAATCTGTAAAAGGGTTTGAGCACGTAAAGTTCTTTAGGCCTGGGTACGCGATAGAATATGATTATTTCCCGCCCACACAATTAAAACACACATTGGAAACCAAGTTGGTGAACAACCTTTATTTTGCTGGCCAGATCAATGGAACTACAGGTTATGAAGAAGCTGCCTCCCAAGGTTTAATTGCGGGTATAAATGCGCACCTTAAAACCAAAGAAAAAGAGCCGTTCATTCTAAAAAGAGACGAGGCTTATATCGGGGTTTTGGTCGACGATTTGATTACAAAGGGCACCGAAGAACCTTATCGAATGTTTACCTCTAGGGCAGAATATCGAACATTGCTGCGCCAAGACAATGCCGATTTGCGACTGACTCCGAAGGGATATGAAATAGGGCTGGCCAAAGAAGAACGTTTAAAACGAATGGAGGACAAGATGAGCAAGTCCGAAAACTTCATTGACTTTTTTAAAAAGACGAGCTACACTACGGACGAAATCAATCCTATTTTGGAGTCATTGAATTCATCTTTGGTAAAGCAGTCCGATAAACTGTTCAAGGTTTTTTCTAGACCAAAAGTTACCATGGACCATATGCTTCAGTTGGAATCTGTTTCTGAATTTGTAAACCAAAATGAATTGGATACCGAGGTGTTGGAACAAGCCGAAATCCAAGTTAAATATTCTGGATACATCGAAAAGGAAAAAACAAATGCCGATAAACTTCAGCGTTTGGAGAATGTTCGTATCCCAGATAATTTTGATTATTCCAAACTAAAATCATTATCCTATGAAGCTAGGGAAAAGCTGCAGTCGATACAGCCCGTTACCATTTCCCAGGCATCAAGGATAAGCGGTGTTTCCCCTGCCGACATCAGTGTGCTTTTGGTGTATTTGGGGAGATAAACCTTTGATTTGTTCCACGTGGAACATAGCTTTTTGTTTTACCCTATTATCGAAATGGCTCAGTTTTTGATTATAATTTCGCATAACACTATGCCGGATGAAGCGGATATTACTAGCCATTTTTGCTTTGGTCTTTTTAATTTCTTGTATTCCGTTACGGATTGCTCCGAATATAAAAGACTATAAAGTGACGGAGGGTAAGCGATTTAAAAAAGGACTCCCTAAAAAGGATGTTTTTGTTTTTGAAGATCCAAAAAACGCTGACGAATTTTACCGTTACATCAACACAAAATTTCAACTCAACGATTATTATGTTGATGTGCAAGTTCCTTTTTCTTTAGATGCAAAAACATTTTACTTTTCGTTTTATGAAGTTGAAATTCCGACCAAGTCCATTAATTTAATTCCTTTGGCTTTGGACGTGGCTTTGAATAAAGCCGCAGATATGGATCCTGTTTTTGATGAGGTCCATACATCTCGAACGGGAAACTGGTATATTGCCATTGAAGTTTTTAATGACAGCAACGGAGATTGTTTATCTGAAAATTCCGTTTCAAGAGAGTTGGTTTTATCCTATCTTCGGAAATTGAAAAACGAATATTTGGCAACCGATAATTACAATGAAATTGTTTTTAAAAACTAAGGATTTTTCTGTTTCAGGAGAACAGTTCGAATTGCATCGGGATGAAGAATTGGATATGCTGGTAACCAAACCGCAGCCTCAAAACCTGACACCTTATTATGAGAGCGAGGACTATATTTCCCATACAGACTCCCAAACCTCTTTTACGGACCGATTATATCAGCTAGTTAAGAGAAAAAACCTCAGAAATAAAATACAAAAGGTTGTAAATCAATTAGATAGCATAAAAAACCTCCTGGATTTGGGTGCAGGAACAGGGGATTTCTTGATTACGGCCCAAAATTCGGGTTTTAAGGTAACGGGAGTAGAGCCGAATAACAAGGCCAGAAAGTTAGCCGAACAAAAAGGGGTACATCTTTTTTCAAGTTTAGCGGACGTATCAAACCAAAAATTTCAGGCCATTACCCTTTGGCACGTGTTGGAGCATCTTCCCGATTTGGATGAACAGATTAAGTCCTTGGTCAATCTTTTGGTAGAAGATGGTGTTTTGGTGATTGCCGTCCCTAACTTTAAATCGTACGACGCCAAACATTACAAATCGCATTGGGCGGCTTTTGATGTTCCAAGACATCTGTGGCATTTTTCAAAAACATCCATTGCCAAACTTTTTGCCCCTCATCAAATGGAGGTCATCAAAATAAAACCCATGTGGTTCGATGCGTTTTATGTTTCCATGCTGTCCGAAAAATATAGGGGGAACAAAGGCTACCTGTTCAGAGCCTTTTTTGTTGGATTATGGTCCAATATCAAAGCTATCTTCACCAAAGAGCATTCTTCTTTGATCTACATCCTTAAAAAGCGTAAATAAGCGGTTTTTAAGCTCGCTGCGCTAATATTCTAGCTTCGGATGGATAACACCATCAAACAAAAAAGATTCGCTTAAATGGGCGCATTTGCGGAACCCTTAAAAATAAACAACTCCAATGCGACCAAACCTTTTTCATAGAAAAAACCTATGACCGGTAAAATACTTGTTGGAGAACCTCTAAACTTAAATGATCCCCTTTCCAAAAGCTTTTCTATTTTTGCGCATCGATAAAAAGTAAATGATGAAAAAAGTAGTAGTGCTTGCGATTGCCGTCACCGCCATGGCATGTCAGCAAAACAAAATCGGATATGTGGACAGTGTAAAGGTCATGGAAGAATATCAAGAGAAGATTGATGTGGATGCCAGGTTCAAAACAAAAGCTGATGCCATGACCAAAAAAAGGGACAGTATTTCCCAAGCCTTTCAAATGGAGTTGCAAGAATTCCAGACCAAGGCTCAAAAAATGTCTCAGAAAAATGCGCAAGAAGAATATGCCCAATTGCAACAACGAGGACAATTTGTTGGTCAACAACTCCAACAAGAAGAACAACAGTTGCAACAGACCGGTCAAGCCGAAATGGACAGTTTGGTAAGAAAGGTAAAAAAAGAGATTAGGGCTTACGGCAAAGCAAATGGTTACACCTATATTTTAGGTGGCGGCGAAGGTGGCTCGGTAATTTACGGAGAAGAAGCAAATGACGTTACGGACGCCGTTCTTAAAATTTTGAACGATAGATACGAGAATTAAACACTACACAATGTAGGTGCTTGGAAAACCCATTCTTTTAGAGTGGGTTTTTTTATTTACTTCAACTGTCTTTTCTTATAAGTAAGGAACAGAAAAATTGAAAAACCGACCTCAATGATCGAACCGGCAAGTGCGGAAAATCCCGAAGAAACCTTCAAATAAAAGAGGATAATTGCCGCAACGCCCAATAAACCGCCCAAAACCCAATATGTTTTGATACCATATAGGGTAGAGAACGTTAAATATCTTCCGCCAATGATCAATAACATTCCCTGAAAAAACCAGGCGTGGTTCTGTAGTGATAGGAGCAGGGCCAAGGGAATGCACATCAACATAAAAATTGTCCCTTCCATGGCCAATTTTCCCAAAGGGTTTTGTTTCGAATGACTTCCAGGAACACCTATCAATTTGGCCAGTAACAACCCTATTGGATGAATGAGCATACCGCCAAAAAACAAGGTCCAGATGGCGGTTTGTGAAGAAATAAAAATCGCAACCAAAGCGGCCGCCAACCATACGCTTCCAGATGCCAGAACCCCCATCGCACCATCGGCATAGCCTTGGCGTAAATCGGATTGTGCACTTGAAATGGAATCAACGGTAGTGCCTTCCTTGTTTTGTAATTGTTCGTTCATTTTTTGACTGAAAGCCTGTTGCTCTTTTGAGCTTTTATGGTTCTAGACAATCACATTTTAAGTTCAATATCAAGTTGTCTTCCTTCTTCTTTGGCTTTATTGTCCATGCCGGCACCTATGGCAAGACCAATGGACATGCCAACCGGTAAGCCAATTCCCAAAAATGCCATGTTGCCCAAACTAAGGCCCAAAGCTGCTCCAATGGGAATCCCGAAAACCGTCATCCCAAGAACAAACCATGTTTTTCTATAATAATTTATGGGTACCACCTTTAATTTTTGAGCCAGTAAACCAATAATTTTAGATTGCTCTTTTCGAATTTCTGCTCTCAAGACCTTATCAGCACCTGTTACCGAATTAAGTTGCGTTATATGCTTATTGATGACCAATTCGATTTCTTGGGGCAATTTCTTTTTTTTGATTTCAATGATCAATCGTTCAAATTGCTCGTAGGCCTCTTTACTTTTCTTGGTGAGTTCGGGTCTTTGGATAGGGTCAAGAATCATTTTTAAGAAATGTTTTTATTGTATCAAATACAACAAGAAGATTGTTGGAATCAAATACACCACGATAGTTTGTGCCCCTGCATAGTCTTTGGCAACCCGTTGGCCCAACAAAAGCATCAACAAAGTCACCGCAGAAATAATAGCTCCGTAAAAACCAATCCCACTTTCACCATCGATCGCGAATTGAAAAACACCAACGCCACTAAGTATTCCGGACAACATTTCGAACACCAAAATGATGCTGAGTAGCACGGGAACGGTTCCCTTAAAAATCGATTTTGAAAAATGACCGGTCAACCAACCCAGATTGCCCTTCCAATCCAAAATTTTATCTATTCCGCTTTGTAAAAAAGTAATGGTCAAAAACACCAATAGTAGAATTTCTGTGGCGTGCGATAATAAATTGTTCATGATTGGTTTTTATTTAAGCAGCCTTTGCATGTAAAAGCCGCGTGAGTTTGATGGATAGATCTGTAAAAATAAGTTTGGAATTTCCATTCCGTTCCACGTGAAAAATGGCTTGTTCCAACTCCTTTACAATATCCAAAATATTGTTCTCATGTACAAAAGGGGCAAATTTGTTCAGGTCAAAACCTTCCATGTGCACTTTGGCATATACCAGTTCATTGGCCTTATAATTGAGCAAAAGCGCTTGGCGCATCATGGTGAGACAATAGTTCAGAAACTTTTTTTGCACTTCGCGGCCGGTTTTGGCCACTTCTTCGCTCCATAAAATCAATTCCTGTACGGCGCCTTTGTTGCCCTTCGCTTTAAAAGCACTACGGACCCATTGTACGAACCAACGTTCAAAAACGAGATCCTCCGAATCTTTGTTCAGTAGGTCAAGTGCTTTGTTGAAGTTGCCGTTCGCTTCCAGGGCAATGGTCAGTGCTTCGGTTTGGGCTACTCCTTTCAGTAAAAGAGCATCCGTGATCACCTGTTCCGCCAGCGGGGGAAAATTCAGTATTTGACAACGGGAACGTATGGTGTTGATAATTTGTTCCTCCTCTTCAGCCAAAAGAAGCAATATGGTTTTGTTAGGAGGTTCCTCAATGAGTTTCAAAAGCTTGTTGGCAGCAGAAACGTTCATCTTTTCGGCCATCCAAACAATCAGCACTTTATAACCCCCTTCGTAGGATTTTAACGAAAGTTTTTTTACCATATCCTGGGCTTCATCCACCCCGATCTGGCCCTGCTTTTTTTCAATCCCGATGTGCCTGTACCAGTCAAACAAGTTGCCATAAGGCTGTTCCTTTACAAATTGTCGCCACTCTTCCAGATAATGGTCGCTCACCGCATGCGATTTTATTTTGTCCGAATTGGAAACGGGAAACGCAAAATGAAGGTCTGGATGCGTCAGGGAGTTGCATTTGGTATTGCAAACGGTATTTTCCCCATCATTTTCGCCGCCTGTATTGTCGCAAAGCAAATATTGCGCATAGGCAAGCGCCATGGGAAGCACCCCAGAACCTTCGGGACCAACGAACAATTGTGCGTGAGCCACGCGACCTGTTTCCGCGGTGGTCACCAAATGGTTTTTGATGTGCTCGAGACCTAGAACATTTTTAAAAAGCATGTCCCAAAGATACATTTTTAAGTGGTGAAGTTTGGCATGGAACCCCTGCACCATACCGTGCTGGTGTAACATATCAAACCGAAAAGGTTAAAAAGCGTGAAACTTTGAAATATTAGGCCCGTGCGACCACGGAAAAAGCAGGAAATCTTTACATTTGAAATTCTCAAAAAAGAACACACTACATGAAGACGATAGACGATTTTAATTTTGAAGGAAAAAAAGCATTGATCAGAGTTGATTTCAACGTGCCGTTGGATGGTGACTTTAACGTGACCGACACAAGCCGTATCGATGCTGCAAAACCTACCATTCTTAAAGTTTTGGAGGATGGTGGTTCCGCTGTTTTGATGAGCCATTTGGGCAGACCAAAAGGCAAGGCAAACCCAGATATGTCCCTCTCACATATTACCGAAACTGTATCCGAAATTATTGGGGTCCAGGTAAAATTCGCGGAGGATTGTGTGGGCGCAAAAGCCGATGAAGCGGTTGCTGGATTGCAAAGCGGAGAAGTGCTTTTGTTGGAGAACCTTCGTTTTCATGCAGAAGAAGAAGCTGGGGACGAGTCCTTTGCCCAGGAATTGTCCAAGCATGGCGATATTTATGTGAACGATGCCTTTGGTACTGCACACCGGGCCCACGCCTCAACCACCATTGTTGCGAAATTCTTCCCAGAAAATAAATGCTTCGGCTATTTGTTGGCCAAAGAGATCAAGGCAATTGACAAAGTGATGGAAACAGGCGAAAAACCTATTACCGCTATTTTAGGTGGAGCCAAGGTGTCCTCCAAGATCACCATCATTGAAAACATATTGGACAAAGTCGATAACCTTATCATAGGAGGTGGGATGACCTACACTTTTGTAAAAGCCAAAGGAGGCAAAGTAGGCGATTCTATATGTGAGGATGATAAAATGGAGTTGGCGTTGGATATCCTAAAACAGGCCGAGGCCAAAAACGTAAAGGTGTTCATGCCCGTAGATGTTCTGGCGGCAGATGACTTTGACAATGCGGCCAACACCCAGTTTGTTGATGTGGACAAGATTCCTGATGGCTGGCAAGGATTGGATGCTGGTCCAAAGACACTTGAAATCTTTAAGCAGGTGATATTGGCGTCCAAGACCATTTTGTGGAACGGTCCTGTAGGTGTTTTTGAAATGGAAAACTTTGCAAAGGGAACCATTGCAGTGGGTAATTATATCGATGAAGCCACCCAATCTGGTGCATTTTCCCTTGTTGGAGGTGGAGATTCCGTTGCCGCAGTGAAGCAATTCGGATTTGAGGACAAAGTAAGCTACGTATCTACTGGAGGTGGTGCTATGTTGGAAAGCTTGGAAGGAAAAACCTTGCCGGGCATCGCTGCAATATTGGGCTAAGTCTCACGTTCTGAGTTATTGAGGGAAACGTTAAAACTAAGAGAATTTTGTCTCTCGGCTTTACTATTTGAGAAAAAAAAGCCATTTTAGTTCGCCCCAAAAATCAAACCTTGTCCAAATGAACCAAAAATTGAAAATAGCTGTTTTCGCGGCCATTCTGTCCGCAGCTCCCTATGTAAGTGCTCAAGAAGAAGATGCAGCACCGAATTCGGAGAAAGATTCCACATTGCTTCAAGATGAGGAAAAAACAACTATTGCTGTATCCAATATCAAAATAGATGGCCAGTTGATGGCATTGGAAACCCATGAGGATGGGAAATTCAGATTGCGTGATTTGGATGAGGCATGGCGTTACGACAGTCTTTGGCTGAACGAACTTCACAGCAATGCGGACCTATTTAGCGATATGTTGTTGGAGATTCAGAATGGCCCAGAACAAGATTCAATTTTTGAGGTTGATTTGCCTACCGATACGCTTAAAGCCCGTTTGGCCCGAATGAACGAAAAAACCCCGTTCAATATCACCTATAACGCATCTTTGGAGAGTGTGATCAAATCTTTTTTAACACGAAGAAGAGATTTGATGCAACGTATGATCACAGCAAGTCAGTTTTATTTTCCATTGTTTGAACAAGAGCTGGACAACCAGAACATCCCTTTGGAAATTAAATACTTGGCCATTGTGGAATCTGCTTTAAACCCCAAGGCAAGATCAAGGGTTGGTGCAAAGGGCCTTTGGCAATTTATGTACAGTACCGGAAAAATGTACGGCTTGGATGTAAGCAGCTATGTGGATGAAAGGCATGACCCGATCATGGCCACAAAAGCGGCAAGCAAATACCTTTCCAGACTATATGGTATTTTCGGGGATTGGGATTTGGCGCTTGCGGCATATAATTCGGGCCCAGGTAACGTAAACAAGGCTATTCGACGCTCTGGCGGATATGAAAATTATTGGAACATTCGTCCATTTCTTCCACGTGAAACAGCAGGGTATCTTCCTGCTTTTCTGGCAACCATGTACATTTTTGAATATGCCGAAGAACATGGTTTACAGTACAAAAAAGCGGATCGCCCTTACTTTGAAACGGATACGGTACACGTAAAAAGCCTTATCACGTTTGATCAAATTTCCAAATTAGTGGATATAGGCACCGAAGAACTGGAAATGTTGAACCCTGCCTACAAGCTCAACATCATACCAAAGGTGGAAGGAAAGGACTATGCCTTGCGTTTGCCGGTTTCCAAAATAGGGAAGTTCGTGTCCAACGAAGAGCAAATCTATGCCTTTGTGAAAAAGGAATTGGACTCCCTTGAAAAACCGTTGCCCAATATGGTTACTGCTCAAGACCAAATTAGATATCGTGTAAAAAGCGGTGATTATTTGGGAAAAATTGCAGAACGATACGGTGTGGGAGTCAGCCAGATTAAAAGATGGAACGGGCTGCGAAGCAATAACCTCCGTATTGGACAACGATTGACTATTTTTCCAAGAAAGCCCTATATCGCTAAAAACACCACAAACAGCAATAGCTCTAAGTCTTCAGGAAATGTGGCGAGCGGTTCCAAAGTTCATACAGTTAGGTCAGGGGACTCCCTTTGGACGATTTCAAAAAAATATCCTGGAATTTCCATCGAAAACTTACGAGAATGGAACGGTATTAGTGGGAACAATCTAAAACCGGGCACAAAACTTAAATTGTGTGATTGTTCTTCGTAAATTTAGCACAAGATGAAAAAATTAGGAACACTATTGTTTGCCACCGTTTTGTTGGCATTGGGATCCTGTAATAACTCAGGTTCAAAAGAAAGATTTCTACCCCCCTCTACAGGAGGGATCAACTCTTTGATGGTTGTAATGGACACCGAACTATGGAGAGGACCGGTAGGCGAGAAAATAAGGGATGAGTTTGCGGCCCAGATTATTGGTTTGCCTCAAATTGAGCCCAAATTTACCATAACACAGGTGCCTCCAAAGGTTTTTAAGGGCACCACAACACATTCCAGGTCTATTCTTTATGTAGAGAAGGATTCAACCTCCTTGGCCCATATTAAGGACGATGCATATTCCAAACCACAAAAGGTGGCGGTGGTGACAGGGCCTACAGAGGAAGTCATGATCAAAAATTTGGATTCCTTGGCCGATAGGGCCATCAAGGAGTTCAAGGCAAATGAAATTGCCGAGGCACAGCAACGCTTTAAACGCTCCCTCAGTAAAGATCAAGCTTTAGAGGAAGAGTTTGGGATCCAACTCAACGTTCCATCGCTTTATAAAGTAGGTAGAAGAGAGGATAATTTTGTTTGGATGGATATCGAGATCCCTAAAGGAACCATGAACATTGTCGCATATGAAATGCCATGGGATTATTTTAGCAATGACTCCACCTTTGTACAGGATATCGTGAGGATGCGTGACTCTATTGGCGAAAAATATATTCCCGGACCTTATGAGAATACGTATATGATCACGGAGAAAGCTTTTGCACCATATGTTTTCCCTGCCGAAATCGGAGGAAAAAAGGCGGCTGAGGTTAAAGGTGTTTGGGAAATCCACGGATATCCAATGGCCGGTCCTTTTCTTACCTATATCATCAACGATAAGGAAAACAACAGAAAAATGATTGTGGAAGGGTTTACGTTCGCACCTTCTGAAGCTAAAAGGGATTATATGTTTGAGCTGGAGGCCATATTGAAAACCATAAAGTTTGAAACTTCTACCGCGGCAGATTAAGTGAGAGCTGCAATAATAAATAAACAGAAAAGCCCAGAAACCAAGTTTCTGGGCTTTTCTGTTCTTTAAAGCTTAGGCTGGTTAATCAAACGGAAAGCCTGTAGCCACCCTGTACACAAAGGCATAAAGCACGATGAGGAACATGATAAAACTGAACCAGGCAAATACCTTAAAGTATTTTTCCACTATTATGTTTCCCAAATTGCGGAAAGCCTCTATATAAATTTCTTTTACGAGTAATAATTTCTTCATAAGCTTGATTTTAAGATTTAAAGACATTACAAAGGTTTGATTTTGTCAACATCAAAGAAAAACAAACGGATGAAAGACGATAAAAACAGGGTGAAAGCTTAAGCTTTAAGCTAAAAATCCGCAAAGCCATTGATTTGATCGACAAATGACATATTGCCATAAACAGGTGGACGGAAATAATGATCGATGAAATGCAAAAAGCCGTTCAAGAATTAAGAAATACCGGGTCTTTTTTGGTGTGGCTCAGCCTTATTCCGGGACGATGTAAAACTCGGATCTTCTGTTTAATCGATGCTGGCCAGGACCACATGGTGTGCCATCGGAACAGTTGTTCAACAAACGGTCCTCCCCATAACCAATAGCGCTAATAATCCGTGAGGGGTCTATACCCTTTGAAATAAGATACGACCTTGTAGATTTTGCGCGCTTATCCGACAAGTACTTGTTATATGATTTGGAGCCAATGGCATCGGTATGCGATTCAATTTTCAAGGATAGCTCCGTGTTTTCTTTTAAAACAGCAATTAGTTTATCCAATTCTTTGGCTGCGTTTGCTGTTATTTGATGACTGTCAAAATGAAAGTATACATTCTCGGGCTCAAATATATCATCGACATCAACTTCTTTTTCTATTAATTTTTTTTTGAGGAATTGCGATATTTCAACCTGTTCGTTATCCTTGGTTTTTACCGAAAGGCTATCTTTTTCAAACCCCTCCTTCCTTGCAACGAGCGTATAGCCGGTCACTGGGTCCAAATACTTAAAGGTATATTTTCCGGTGGAGTCCGCTAAAGCTTCATTCTGTAATGTTCCATTTTGATTGAACAGCCGTATTTTTGCTTCATTGATTGGATCGCCTGTGGTAATATCTTTAACAGAACCGGATATCGCGTTAAGGTTAAGGGTATATTTAAATGAATAAATGTCATCATCGCCTTTTCCTCCCTTTCGGTTAGATGCAAAATACCCTTGCTCACCCGATGCGTCTATAATATAGCTGAAATCGTCCCTGTTGCTATTGATGGGTTTACCTAGATTTATGCCTACGCTAAAAACTTCGCCGGAACCATCGGATTTATACACATCCAAACCTCCAAAGCCCATAGCTCGGTTTGATGAAAAATAAAGGGCATCATCGGTGATGTAAGGAAACATTTCCTTTGCATCGGTGTTAACCGTTCTTCCAAGGTTTTTGGGCTCAGAGTACGTGTCATTTTCGTAAATATCCACCACATAGATATCCGTTCCACCAAAGCCTCCTGGCCTATCAGATACAAAATACATCTTTTTACCATCTTTGCTGATTGTTGGGTGACCTGTGGAATAATTGTCCCCGTTAAAGGGAAGCTCTACAGCGTCCGTCCATTCCCCCCCTAAAAACTGAGAGCGATAGATTTTCAAATGGTTGATACCGTTTTTCCCTCTTTTGAGCCTTTTGCCATAATTGTTTCGGGTGAAATAGATGGTTTTTTGGTCTGGGGAAAAGGCCAACGAGGCCTCGTGATATTTAGTGTTTATTTTTTTGGAGAATTTTTCGGGACTGAACAGGTCTCCCTCCTCGTTCTTTCGCTTGGACACATAAAGATCTAAAAAAGGCTGATTGGTCCAGCGATAGCGACGGGTCGTCAAAACAGAAGAATCTTTGGCAGATGCATATACAATATCCGAACCCTTGTAGAACATTGGGGAGAAATCGGAATATTTCGAATTAATCCCAAGGTTTTTGATTTTAACATTGGTCGCACCTTTCCAAGTGCCGGGCTCAAGGCGCTTTAGTTCTTTAAGGGGCTGGTCCCGTTTCTGCCGCAGAATTTTGGTCAAGGCTGCAGCTCTTCGATATTTTCCTGTTCCCTTTAAGGTTTGCGTGTACTTGAAAAAAGTATCTTCCTGCATTTGGTCTTGATACCTTTGGTACAGCTCATTGTACCATTTGTAAGACTTTTCAAGGTTTCCGGTATAATAATGGGAATCGCCAGCTCTTGATAGTAGCGTTAGGGTGTGTTCAGCATTTGTTTTTTCGAGTACCAAATCGAAAATTCGAGCAGACTCCGCATACCACATTTTGTCAAAGTATTCGTTGCCTTTTTCAATGAGTTTATCGGCAATGCCTTCTTTGCGCAAGTATTTTACAAGTTTTTTGTTGCTGAGACCGTCCAGGTGCTTAACAAAATCGGAGCTATTGTTTTCTCCATTGACCTTGGCCGTGCCGGAAAGAGAAGTCGTCCCATCAAAATCGGATAGGGCCAGCTCTTGGGAAAATATCCCAAATGAGCATAGGAGGAAAATAAGCAAGGTCAGTTTTTTCATTACCACTCCATCTGCACAAATGAACAAAACGTTCATTTGGAGGTTAAGCATTAGGGGCTTAACAGTTTAGTTGTAACCGCTAAAATAGAATATGGTAAGTGGGGTGATAACTTTTTGTTGTGAAAGGATGAATTTCTGGCGTTGAACGCTTAAAAAATGTTGTCGTTGGTCGAAAACCTTTAGTAAAACGGCACGTTTCAGCGCACAAAAAGTCAATTAGGATTTTGACTCGTTGCTTCCGCCTTCCAACTTTTCGTCTTCTTTCGTCGCGTCCTTGAATTCTTTGATTCCGCTTCCAAGGCCCTTCATCAGTTCTGGGATTTTTCTACCTCCGAACAGCAAAACAACCACGGCAACAATCAAAACAATCTGCCAAGGACCTAGCATTCCAAGAAATATAGTTTGAGCAATCATATCTTCAAAACCTTTAATTAGAAATGTAAAAGTACTAAAAAGATGTTGAAGAGCATGTTCGATTAACGAAAATTAGCATTTGAAAATGAATTTTAAGAACTTATTCCCTTCAGCTTTTTAAAAAGCTTAACATCCATATTAAAATCTAAGACTATCTTTGTTCACCATGGCTAAGGACAAAAAGAAAAGAAAGGAGATAAAACGAAAGCTACTGCACAAGTACCGCTTGGTTATTCTTAACGAAAGCACCTTTGAGGAAAAGATATCCTTTAAGCTCAATAGGTTGAATGTTTTTGTTACCGGAACCATGTTCATCATTGTTTTGATAGGCATTACCACTTTGATCATTGCCTTCACCCCATTGCGGGAATACATCCCTGGCTATTCCTCCACAAAATTGAAGAGACAGGCCACGGAACTTACTTACAAAACCGACTCTTTGGTAACAGTACTTAATTATACCAACCGGTATTTAGACAATGTACGAAAAGTTTTGAGGGGTGATATCGAAAACAACCAGACCAATCGCGATTCGTTGTTCGAACAATATAAGTTGGATCCCGCCTCTGTTGATCTAACCCCAATAAGACAAGATCTTTTATTGAGGGAAGAGGTGGAGCTAGAGGATAAGTACAACCTTTTTGAAAGGGACGTGGAGAATTTGGGTACGTTGTTCTTCTCGCCGGTCAACGGAACAGTCTCACAGGGGTTCGACCAAAAAACCAAGCACTACGCAGTGGATTTGGTGGCCCCAAAAGATACGCCCGTAAAATCCATTGCGGACGGAACGGTGCTTTTTGCGGAATGGACCACAGAAACGGGCTATGTGATGATCATAGAACACCAGGAGGGGATTACTTCTGTATATAAGCACAATGGCTCATTGAGCAAGTCCCAAGGTGATTTGGTCAAAGCGGGTGAAGTGGTTGCCTCCATCGGTAATACAGGGGAACTCACCACGGGTCCGCACCTTCATTTTGAGCTATGGAGAAAAGGAAAGCCCGTGAATCCCCAGAACTATATTGATTTCAACTAAATGTCCCTAAAAGCATTTGCTGCAAAAATATTTGCCAATCGGATAGCCAAAAAGACCGAGAAATGGGTAAACCAGCCTGTGAAAACCCAACAAAAGGTTTTTAACCATCTGGTGTCCCAGGGCAAGGGCACTATATTTGGAAAGGATCATCAGTTCGGAACGATTAATTCGCACCAAGATTTTGTGGAGCGCGTTCCTATTCGGGATTACGAAGAACTGAAAGGATACGTTGAGCAGATCATTGATGGCAAAGCCAATGTGCTTTGGCCAGGCAAACCGATTTATTTTGCGAAGACATCGGGTACCACTTCGGGAGCCAAATATATTCCCATTACCAAACCATCCATTAAAAATCAGGTAGAAGCATCGCGAAATGCCATTCTTAATTATATCCATGAAACTGGAAATGCTGATTTTGTGGATGGCCGAATGATCTTTTTGCAGGGCAGTCCCGAATTGGAAGAAAAGAACGGCATTAAATTGGGGAGGCTCTCTGGAATATCGGCTCATTATGTGCCGAATTACCTTCAAAAAAACCGGTTGCCAAGCTGGGAGACCAATTGTATTGAAGATTGGGAAACCAAAGTGGATAAGATTGTTGAGGAAACGGAAAATGAGAACATGACCGTTATTGCTGGGATTCCATCCTGGGTGCAGATGTATTTTGAAAGACTCAATGCCAAAACGGGTAAAAAGGTTGGGGAGCTTTTTAAAGAATTTCAATTGTTCATCTACGGAGGAGTGAATTATGAGCCTTACCGGGCCAAGTTTGAAAACTTGATCGGCAGAAAAGTGGATAGCATTGAGCTTTTCCCCGCCAGTGAAGGCTTTTTTGCCTATCAAAACTCTCAAAAGGAAAAGGGGATGCTTTTACTCTTGGATGCTGGTATATTTTATGAGTTCGTAAAAGCAGATGAGTTTTTTGATGAAAAACCCAAACGGTTGACCATTGCCGACGTGGAACTGGATGTGGACTATGCCATGGTAATTTCCACCAATGCGGGATTGTGGGGGTACAATTTAGGGGATACCGTTCGGTTTATTTCCAAAGACCCTTATAAAATTGTAGTGTCTGGAAGAATCAAACACTTTATTTCGGCTTTTGGCGAGCATGTAATCGCCAAAGAGGTGGAAGAGGCTTTGCGATTGGCCGTGGAGCAGACGGATGCCTTGGTCAACGAATTCACGGTTGCCCCACAAACAAATCCCGGGGAGGGAGAGCTTCCCTATCATGAGTGGTTCATCGAGTTTCAGAGAGAACCATCGGACCTGGCTGCATTTTCTCGAATAATGGAAGAGAGCATGAAGAAACAGAACAGCTACTATTTTGATTTGATCGATGGACACATTCTTCAGCCACTAAAAATCAGCAGAATTCAACCGAATGGTTTTCAAGATTACATGAGATCCATTGGGAAATTGGGCGGGCAGAACAAGGTACAGCGCCTTGCCAACGACCGTAAAGTAGCCGCTGGGCTGCAACCCTTTAAAATTAGTTGACATAGAACAGCTTCATTTTCATAGGAATTCACTTATTTTTGCCAGAAGATATGATGGCAACAGAAGTAAAACAGACAACTAGGGCACAGGAGTCCACCAATGCGATAGAGCGTTTGTACATTACCATGCGGCATCTGCTCAACCGTGGATTCTACAAGCCGTCCGGCGTTTCCGGAAATGCGCTTCGCAGCGCTCTGCTATTGCTCAGGCCCGAAATTTATGGCACCATTGCCGAAGACAAGGCAGAACTCAACGGATTGATTTATGTACTGGAACGATTACCGGAAGGTATAGAGGAGTGCCGTTTTATCAATCTGACTTCAGATGAAGGTTTTGCCAAATCGCATTTGAAGGCCATTGTTCCACCAAAGCGTAGAAGAAATTGCTACCGCATCGACGACGAGCAGATGAACATCGAAATCACTCGGGGAAGGAGCGATATTTATGATATTTTGACCCACCTAACGTTTTTGTTTGTTGAATCCGACAAAATTTGCAGAAGGGTATTGGTGGATAACGGCAATGCCACCATTCGGGATTGGGACAAGCTTACCGAATTTGTACTTTCCGAAGAAAAGGACAACGAAGAAAGGGAGGTGGCCCTGATACATTGCGCCAATATATTGGGCAGGACTTTTGATGAGGTCGTGGAAATTGAAAACAAATTAAAGACCTCCGAGGACCCTGACCGTTTTTTAAATGTGATTTATTGGTTGGGCAAACTTGCCATTGAGGAAGAAACCACAGGCAACAAAAGAACTATAACGTTTAGTCCATTATTGCGAGAGCGTTTGGGGCACCACATACATGGAGAAAAGTGGGCGAATAAAATTAAGAGCACCTTACAACAACACAATTTGATGCATAGACCGCTTCATATTATAAGCGCCAATATGCACAGTGTGATGAATTCCCTTTTTGCCAAAAAAGCCTTGTCAAAAGAATTTCCCGATAGTGAATCTTTGGACATTTATGAAGCTTTGGGCTCCGAGAAGCATAAAGCACTCAACAAAAAGGTAAAAAGCCATGCTGAAAAGAACGGCATGATTTTTTTGGACGATGAATCCGGAGCCAATATCGATGTTCAAATATTTGATACCGCCAAGTTTGGAAAAGAAAGCTGTTGTTATAAGTTGCCAGAGGATATTTCGGAGGAAGAAAAACCCGTTATATTTGTGATGGACTATGCCTTTGGAGAACAGGCTTATGAGACGATAGACGAGCTGTTGAAGCCTATGGAAGAAGGCGATAAAAAAACTTTTCTTAATGTTGATTCGGTTTCCATTATGGGAAAAGCGGGCATTTTGGAAGGCGGCAAGGGTGATTTGATGATTCCATCGGCCCATATTTTTGAGGGAACAGCGGACAATTACCCCTTTAAAAATGAGCTTAACGGTTCAGATTTTGAAGGATATGGTCTAAAAGTAATGGAGGGCACCATGGTTACCGTATTGGGAACATCGTTGCAGAATAGGGACATCCTTCAGTTTTTCCACGAATCCACCTGGAATGTTATAGGTTTGGAAATGGAAGGGGTACACTATCAGAAAGCAATACAGTCGGCCTCTCAAATTCGAAAAAGCATTAAAAAAGATGTGAAGGTGCGATACGCATATTACGCATCGGACAATCCCTTGGAAACTGGAAGCACTTTAGCTTCTGGCGGATTGGGAACAACAGGGGTAAAACCCACATATTTGATAACGGACAGGATTTTAAAACAAATATTCAATTCATAGGTATGGCAGACCAACCAGTAAATCAGAACAGTTCAGGCGAAATAGACTTGGGACAATTGTTCCAGATGATCGGCAGGGGCTTTCAAAGGTTCTTTAATTTCATCGGCAGCATTTTTAAGGGCATTTTCCATATAGTTATGCTGTTTCTGTTGTTTGTTCAAAAGAACATCATAGTTATTGCTGCAGCTATCATAATTGGCGGAATCGGAGGCTTTATTTTGGATAAAGTCCTACCCGAAAAATATATCTCCCGAATGGTGGTGGAACCAAACTTCAATAGCGTTCAGCAACTATACAACAATATTGCCTTTTACAACGATTTGGCCGAAGCACAAGATTCTGTTTCTCTAGCTACGGCTCTAAATATAACAGAACATGAAGCAGCCAGCATTGAAGAAATTTTCGCGGATTCCTATTCAGATGAAAATCAGAAAATAAAGCTTTTTGATCAGTTTATTCGTGGTTTGGACACCACTACCGTTAAAGCCATCGATTATGAGAACTACTTGAACAATTTTAACTCCATGGATGCTAGGTTTCATCAAATATCCATGATCAGTACTGACAATAGAGTAGCTAAAAAAGCGCAACCGGCCATTATTAACTCGATTTCGGTCAATGAATACTTCAAGCTTCAAAAAAGAATCAATGATGAAAACTTGGACCTTCAGGATACCATTTATAGGAAACAATTGGAAGAGCTTGATTCTTTACAAAGCCTGTACAGAACTGTATTGGTAAAAGAAGCGGATAAACCCATGCAGGGTACCAGCATTAATATGGCAGAAACTGGCGAATCAAGAAGTAGGGAGCTTGCTTTGGTACAGGAGAAAGATGTTTTGAAAGAAAAATTGGTAGAATTAAACCAGGAACGTGCCAATAAATCGACCATCATCAACGTAATAAGTGATTTCCCCACAAGAGGTGTGGAACAGAAGGGAATTTTGAGCAGCTACAAGTTTAAGCTTCCATTGGCGCTGTTAGCTTTGGTGTTTGGTGTATTGGCGTTGTTGGAACTTAATAGGTATTTGAAAGCCTATAACCAAAAATAAACAGGCAGAGGATTACCAAAGTAAAAAAGAATGTAATGAGGAGAATCTTGGTAACTGGTGCTGGGGGCCAATTGGGAAAAACATTGAAGGATTGTTCCATTGATTTTAAAGGAGCTATTTTTGACTTTAAAACCTCAAAGGAACTCGACATCACTATTCCTGAAAAAATTAAGCAGACCTTAAAAACGGGCAATTATGATTACTGCGTCAACTGTGCCGCATATACCAATGTTGAACAGGCAGAAAAGACCCCTATTGAAGCCTATAAGGTAAACGCCGAAGCTGTAAATCACTTGGCTAAGGCATGTAAAAATCATGATGTTTCCTTGGTTCATATATCAACGGACTATGTTTTTGACGGGACCAAAAATAATCCCTATACAGTTGATGATTTAACCAATCCGATTAATGAATATGGAAAATCTAAATTAAAGGGTGAGGAATATATTCGTGAAATATTACCCAACCATTTTATTATTCGCACATCTTGGCTTTATAGTAAAAAGTATGGGCATAATTTTTATCGTACTATTCTAGCAAAAGCAGAACAAGGTGCAGAGTTAAGGATTACTGATGAACAGGTTGGGTGTCCTACGGATACCGAAACATTGGCAAAGTTCATTCTTGATGAGGTAATTTGTGGTCATAAACCCTATGGCACATATCATATTACAGATGGAAAACCAATGTCGTGGTATGAATTTGCAGAGTATATCCTCGATGAAAATGGGCTTAAGGGAAAGACCAAACTGGTTTTGGATAGGAATTATCGTACATTCGCAAAAAGGCCTAAAAACAGCATATTAATTTAACCAAAAACACTTTTAAAACTTAATGGGAAAAGGCAACCAAAAAAACATCTTGATCACTGGAGGCGCCGGGTTTATAGGTTCTCACGTGGTAAGGCGTTTTGTTGAGAACTATCAAGACTACCACATTTTCAATCTTGATGCCCTAACGTATGCGGGTAACCTAGAGAATCTTAAGGATATTGAACACCATAACAATTATACATTTATAAAAGGAGATATAACAAATGACGATTTTCTGACCAACCTTTTTTCAGAAAATGAATTTGATGGTGTTATTCATTTAGCAGCAGAGTCTCATGTGGATCGGTCTATTTCCGACCCTTTATCATTTGTAAAGACCAATGTTTTGGGAACAGTGAATCTGTTGAACCAATCGGTTAAAATGGCAAAAAAGAATCCTGATTTCCGTTTTTACCATGTAAGTACTGATGAGGTGTATGGAGCACTGGGGGATACTGGATTTTTTACCGAGTCCACACCATATAGTCCTAATTCTCCTTATTCTGCATCCAAGGCAAGTTCAGATCACTTTGTGAGGGCTTATGGCGAAACTTACGGACTCCCTTTTGTGGTCTCCAATTGCTCCAATAATTATGGGCCAAATCACTTTCCCGAAAAATTGATACCTCTTTTTATAAACAATATCATCAACAATAAACCATTGCCCGTTTATGGTGATGGGAATTACACCAGGGATTGGTTGTATGTAAAAGACCATGCAAGGGCCATTGATTTGGTTTTTCATGAAGGAATCAATGGAGAAACTTATAACATAGGTGGTTTTAATGAGTGGAAAAACATTGATTTAGTCAGGTTGCTGTGCAAGTTAATGGATAAAAAGCTTGGAAGAAAAGAAGGCGCTTCCGAAGAACTGATCGCTTTTGTGAAGGACCGTCCTGGTCACGACCTCCGTTATGCCATCGATGCCACCAAAATAAACAAGGAATTGGGTTGGAGCCCATCCGTAACATTTGAACAAGGACTTGAACTGACCATTGAATGGTATTTTGAGAATAAGGAATGGTTGGAACATGTCACATCTGGCGATTACAAAGAATACTACAAAAAACAATATCAATAAAGTTAATAGCAAGATGAAAGGAATTATATTGGCCGGAGGGTCAGGCACTAGATTGCACCCATTAACACTTTCTGTGAGCAAGCAACTGATGCCTATTTACGACAAGCCAATGATTTACTATCCATTGTCTACTTTAATGTATGCTGGGATAAAAGAGATTCTTATAATTTCCACACCAAAAGACTTGCCTCTTTTCAAGGAACTTTTGGGAGACGGGGAGAAATATGGATGTTCTTTTGAATATGCAGTGCAAGAGGCGCCCAATGGGCTTGCGGAAGCATTTATCATAGGAGAGGAATTCATCGGTAAAGACAAGGTGGCCCTTATACTTGGCGACAATATATTTTATGGTACCGGGTTATCAAAATTGCTGCAAGCAAACAATGATCCACATGGAGGGATTATTTATGCTTATAGAGTTCATGATCCGGAACGTTATGGTGTCGTAGAATTTGATGAGGATGGAAGGGCAATTAGTATAGAAGAAAAACCTACCAACCCGAAATCCAATTATGCAGTTCCAGGAATATATTTTTATGACAATCAAGTTGTTTCCATTGCAAAGAGCATAAAGCCAAGTCCTCGTGGAGAATTGGAGATTACAGATGTTAACAAAGAGTATTTGAATCAAGGAAAGCTGAGTGTAAGCATCTTGGATAGGGGAACAGCTTGGTTGGACACCGGAACATTTCAATCGTTGATGCAGGCGTCTCAATTTGTTGAGGTCATAGAAGAGCGTCAAGGTTTAAAGATAGGCGCCATTGAGGCCGCGGCATACGAAATGGGCTTTATTGACAAAAATCAATTTAAAGCATTGGCAGAACCACTAATGAAAAGTGGCTATGGGAAAAACCTATTGGGAATTTTGAATAAAGGTATTTGATGAAGGTAACTGAAACCAAACTAAAAGGTTGTTTTATCCTTGAGCCCAAAGTTTTTGAAGATGACCGAGGGTATTTTTTTGAGAGCTTTAATCACAAAACCTTTTGTGAAGCAATAGGGCAAGAGGTGGATTTTGTACAGGACAATCAATCCTATTCAACAAAAGGCGTTTTAAGGGGGCTACATTTTCAACATGGAGAGCATGCCCAAGCAAAACTGGTTCGTGTGCTCGAAGGACGAGTGTTGGACGTTGCAGTCGATTTGAGGAAAGACTCACCTTCTTATGGAGAGCATGTATCGGTAGAGCTCACGGCAGATAATAAAAAACAATTGTTTATTCCTAGAGGGTTTGCCCATGGATTTGTCGTTTTAAGTGAAACTGCCCATTTCTTTTATAAATGTGATAATTATTACAATAAAGAATCGGAAGGCGGTATAAAATACAATGACACACATTTAAATATTGACTGGAAAATTTCTCCGGAAGACATGTTGGTATCCGAAAAAGATAAAGAATTGCCAAAACATTTTAATCCATTAACTTAAAAAATAGTAATTGATCTCAACAGAATTAAACCATCAACTTACTCGTGCCATTAAAGCATCCATAGATGCTGGCAAGGCAATCATGAAAATATATAACTCAGCTGATTTTGGGACAGAGTTTAAAAAGGATGATTCCCCACTGACGCAAGCGGATTTGGAATCCAATAGGGTAATTATGTCCTATTTAACCAAAACAAGCATTCCGATTATTAGTGAGGAGAACAAAAACCTTGATTATAGCGCTAGGAAAAATTGGGATGTTTGTTGGATGGTGGACCCATTGGATGGCACAAAGGAATTCATAAAAAGAAACGGCGAGTTCACGGTCAATATAGCACTAATTAAAAATGGAACTCCAATTATAGGTGTTATTTATGTTCCTGAGACCCAAGAGCTCTACTATGCCAATGTTGAGGAGGGAAAATCGTTTAAAATAGCTGTGAGTGATGTTAAGGAATTACCTGAAAACCTTTTTGATAAAGGAAATCAGTTGCTCCCTGCAGAAAAAAGTGGCTCAACAACCAAGGTCGTTGGCAGTAGATCTCACATGAACGAACAGACTGAACAGTTTATAGAAGAACTAAAAAACAAAGGAAAAAATATTGAGATAGTCTCCAAAGGAAGTTCCTTGAAATTTTGTATTGTCGCAGAAGGAAAAGCAGACATTTACCCCCGGGTGGCACCAACAATGGAATGGGATACCGCAGCAGGACATGCCATATGCACAGCGATGGGATTAAAAGTGACCAACTGGGAAACAGGTGAAGATTTGACATACAACAAGGAAAACCTTTTGAACCCCTTTTTCTTAGTAAAATAAATGACGAAAAAAGTATCCTATAAAAGACATTTGGCCAAGACCATAACCTGGAGGCTTGTTGGTACATTGGATACTATATTGCTCTCGTGGGCAATCACTGGCAACCCATTTACTGGACTGAAGATAGGTTTGGCAGAAGTTGTAACCAAAATGCTTCTTTACTATTTTCATGAAAGAATATGGTTAAATGCAGGAATTGACGATAGCAGGAAGAGGCATATTATAAAAACACTGACTTGGAGGGTACTTGGAACTTTGGATACCATAACGTTATCTTGGATTATTTCTGGAGACCCATTCACGGGATTAAAAATAGGATTTGCCGAGGTCATTACTAAAATGATGTTGTATTATTTCCATGAAAGGACATGGTACAAGATTAATTATGGACTGGATAAAAGAAATCGAGCAAAAAGATGGAGGAGAACATCATAAAGCACAACTATAAAATTGGAATGAATGAAAGAAGAAAGGCCAATGGGCACAATTCATTCCTAATATTCTTTACGGGTCTATCAGGCTCCGGAAAATCTACCGTTGCCAATGCTCTCGAACAAAAATTGGTTGAAGAAAAGATAAAAACCTATACACTTGATGGTGACAATGTACGAAAAGGAATCAATAAGGATTTAAGTTTTTCTGCTGAAGATCGCTCAGAAAACAATAGAAGAATAGGAGAAGTGGCAAACCTTTTCGTAGATGCCGGTATGGTGGTTTTGGCCGCATTTGTGGCTCCTTTTGAAAAGGACCGAAATTTCATCAAAGAAACCGTGGGGGAGGAAAACTATGTTGAGGTGTTTGTGAATACCAGTTTGGAAGAATGTGAAAAAAGAGACGTAAAAGGGCTCTATAAAAAAGCAAGAAAAGGAGAAATAAAGGATATGACGGGCATTTCCAGTCCTTATGAAGTACCTTTGCGCCCAGATATCATATTAACGGAGACAGAGTCCGTTGAAGATGCGGTAAGTAGAATATACGAATTGATTCGACCCAAATTACAATTGTAATGAGTAAATACTATTTAAACTATTTAGACGAATTAGAGTCCGAAGCCATTTTTGTGCTCAGGGAAGTTTGGGCCCAGTTCCAAAACCCAGTAATCTTGTTTTCTGGCGGCAAGGATTCCATTGTGGTAACCCATTTGGCAAGAAAAGCATTTTACCCAAGTAAAATACCATTTGCGTTAATGCACGTTGATACGGGACATAACTTTCCGGAAACCATAAAATTTAGGGATGATCTTATTGATAGTTTGGGAGTTCAACTCATTGTGGGATCCGTTCAAGAGTCCATAGACCAAGGAAGGGTTGCCGAGGAAAAAGGAAAGAACGCGACTAGAAATGCTCTTCAAATAACAACATTATTGGATGCCATTGAATCCAATAGGGTGGATTGTGCCATAGGTGGAGGCAGAAGGGACGAAGAAAAAGCTCGTGCCAAGGAACGTTTCTTCTCACACCGCGACGATTTTGGTCAGTGGGACCCCAAAAATCAACGACCTGAGCTGTGGAACCTGTTTAATGGGCAACAATTCGAGGGAGAGCACTTCCGCGTATTTCCAATCAGTAATTGGACGGAAATGGACGTATGGAACTATATAAAAAGGGAAAACATCCAAATACCATCCCTTTATTTTGCCCACGAACGCGAAGTGGTTTGGAGAAGCAATTCGTGGATTCCAAATTCCGAATTTTTAAAGCTGGATGAAGGCGAGGAAGTTGTAACCAAGAAAATACGCTTTAGAACACTCGGGGATATTACCATTACAGGAGGAATAGAATCGGATGCTGACACTGTTGAGAAAATTGCTCAAGAGGTATCGGCCATGAGGCAAACTGAGCGTGGAAACCGCAGCGATGATAAACGCTCCGAAACAGCTATGGAAGACAGAAAAAAACAAGGATATTTTTAGAAAAGATATGGTGGACAATAATCAACTATTAAGATTTACTACAGCAGGAAGCGTAGATGACGGGAAAAGTACCCTAATAGGACGCCTTTTGTACGACTCAAAATCCATCTTTGAAGATCAACTGGAGGCCATAGAAACCACCAGTAAGAAAAAGGGCCACGAAGGAGTGGATCTTGCCTTGTTTACAGATGGATTAAGAGATGAACGCGAACAGGGAATTACCATTGATGTGGCCTATCGTTATTTTACTACCCCAAAACGAAAGTTCATTATAGCCGATACGCCCGGACATATCCAGTATACCCGAAATATGGTCACTGGGGCTTCCACGGCAAATGCAGCCATTATTTTGGTGGACGCTAGGCATGGAGTAATTGAACAGACCAAAAGGCATGCTTTTATTGCTTCCTTGTTGCAAATACCCCACGTGATTGTTTGTATCAACAAAATGGATCTGGTAGATTATTCGGAAGAGGCTTATAACGAAGTGATATCACAGTTTGAAGAATTTTCATCCAAACTTCTGGTTAAGGATATTCGTTTTATTCCGATTAGTGCCTTGTTGGGGGACAATGTAGTAAACCGGTCCAAAAATATGGATTGGTATCAAGGAGCACCATTACTCCATACCCTAGAGACGATGCATATAAGCAGCGACATCAACAAAGTGGATGCCAGATTCCCGGTGCAAACCGTTTTAAGGCCCCAAAGCGATGAATTTAGAGATTATCGCGGCTATGCAGGACGAATGGCCAGTGGTGTACTAAGAAAAGGCGATGAGATTACCGTAATGCCTTCTGGGTTTACTTCAAAGATTAAATCCATCGACATATTTTCTGGAGAGGTAGAAGAAGCATTTGCACCTATGTCCGTTTCCATAACCCTTGAAGATGATATTGATATCAGTAGGGGTGATATGATTGTTCGCTCCAACAACAAGCCGGAAGCTCAGCAAGATATCGAGGTGATGCTTTGTTGGTTGAACAATAGTCCCGCAAAACCAAGGGCAAAATACACCATCAAGCATACCTCAAATGAGCAGAAAGCAATGATCAAGGAGGTTTTGTATAAAATTGACATCAACACTTTGAACCGTAGTTCCGACGACACCGATATGGCGATGAACGATATTTCGAAAGTACGGATCAGAACCACCAAGCCATTGATGGTGGACCCTTATCGTGAGAACAGGACCACGGGAAGCATTATTTTGATTGATGATGCGACTAATGAGACAGTTGCGGCAGGAATGGTTGTTTGACCCGTCCAAGTAGCTACACATAGGGGCAAGGGGCTGCTATTGTCAATGCAAAAACCAAATAAATCATATTCATTAACCGCCCTTTATGGCTAATCTATCGGGTCTTTTCAAGAATATAAATAACCTACCACCACGGGTGGTCAATAGTGGAAGGGTTTTTATGCTTAGGGTTTTTGGAATGGCCCTTTCCTACGCAGCCATTATATATATTTCCAATGTCTATGGAGCCGAGGCTTTTGGAAGATACTCATTATCAGTTACTTTATGGCAATTGTTGATTTTAGTATTTTCTCTGGGAATTCCTCAAGCCATATTAAAGATAACAGCGGATAAGTACAATTATGATAAGGTGCCTCGAAGCAATTATTTGTCCAAGGCGGTGAAAACATTATTGGTCTCTGCTTTGGGATGTTCTTTGGCACTTTTTTTTTTAAAAGAATGGTTGGCCATATCCGTTTTTAATGACCCTAATTTAATACGCTATTTTAAATATATTTCCCTATTTGTAATATGGGGTGTTTTCCATTCCTTTTTAACTGAATTTTTGAGGGGAAAACAAGATTTTATAAAATACGGCCTGTTTGTATATGTATTGCCCTATTTGCTATTATTGGCATTCATGTACCTATTTAAAACTAGTGGTTTTCAAGAAAGCAGCACCATTCTTTCTTTTTTATTGGCATTTGGGGTTTTGGCCATCATATTGTTGTTTTATTTCCCAAAATCAAAAGCCACAAAAGACTATCCATCTAAAAACCTCTTTGCCCTATCATTTCCCATGTTGTTTAGTGCAGCATTCATGTTTATTTCCAATTGGACCGATATATTTATGCTAGGGGCCATGGTTTCTAAAAAGGATGTTGGAATATACAATGCTGCATACAAACTTGCCACGATTGCTTTGATCATAATAAACGCGGTGAATACGGTGTTAGCGCCAAAAATATCTGAATTGTATGGCAAAAACCAACTGGGACTCATCGGAAAAGAAGTTCAGAAAGGGACTAAGTTAATTGTTATTTTCACGATTCCTATTGTTGTGGTTTTAATCTTGTTCAGGAAATCACTCTTAGGGTTTTTTGGACCGGAATTTGTAGATTCAGGTCAAGAGGTTCTAATTGTTGTTTCTTTGGGTTTATTGTTCAATGCATTGTCTGGAAGCGTAGGACAGGTCTTGAATATGACCCAACATCAAAAGGAATTAAGAAATTTTACAATTATCAGTGCCATTAGTAATGCATTGCTTAACTATTTTCTGATTAAAAGCTTTGGGATTATTGGAGCGGCGGTTGCAAGCTTGATGTCTAATATGTTATTAAATATACTTTGTGTAATTTTTGTATATAAAAAATATAAGATTTTAACAATTTATAGATTTTGGAGGATTTATGGCAATTAGTGTAATTATAAGAAAAATCAGAAATCGGCTTACCACCTTTGGAAATAGATTGTATTATTACCCATATCTGCATTGTAAAGGGGATAATCTTATTCAGGAGAGAGTTTATATCAGAGGTTTTGGCGAATTCGAAAATCGATTGTCGGTAACATTGGACAGAAGAGCAAAAATAAACCATGATGTAATTTTACAAGGTTCTGGTAAAATCGTTCTTGGGGAGAATAGCTTTATTGGTTCATTTTCTGTCATTGGAGCTAATGAATCAGTTGTAATAGGTAAAAACGTCATGATTGCACAGGGAGTTTCAATTAGAGATACGGACCATAATTTTGACGACTTGCACAAACCTATGCTTAATCAGGGAATAAAAACAAAACCTATATTGATAAAAGATAATGTGTGGATTGGTTATGGTGCCGTAATCACCAAAGGAGTAACTATTCATTCGGGGGCTATTGTGGCGGCAAATGCTGTGGTGACCAAAGATGTTCCAAAGAATACGATTGTAGGAGGAGTACCAGCCAAAATTTTAAAGAGAAGAGAGGAATGATGAATAACATGGGTTTTATCTGCATTGGTGCCCAAAAAGCTGGCACCTCTACACTTCATGATATATTAATGCAACACCCTGATTTAATTTTGCCTGAGCTTAAAGAAACACACCACTTCAGGGATGAGGAGAAGTTTAATCAAGGGAAAAACCACTACTTTGATTATTACTTTAAAAGGAGAAACCAAAATAAACTTTATGGTGAAATAGACCCAGAATATAGTTATTTTGAGAATTCGGCAAATAGGATAAAAGCCTATTTTCCGAACCTTAAAATTATATTTGTTTTACGTAACCCAGTCGATAGAGCCCATTCACATTACTTGATGACCAAAAGAAGAGGTTTGGAAACGCTTTCCTTTGATAAAGCCGTAAAAGTAGAAGAACACAGATTGTCTTCTCATTATAATAGGATACATTTTAGTTATGTTTCTAGAGGCCGCTATTTGGAACAAATCATACGTTTTGAAAACTTATTTGGTGCTGATAATGTTAAAATAGTGCTCTTTGATGATTTTGTAATGAACACGAAATTTATTGTTGATGATATCACCAAATTTATTGGCCTTTCGGAATATGATTATGACTATCAAGTCAAAAGTAACTCAGCCTCTGAATCAAGAAGTAAATTTTTGAGGGATTTTATATACCAGAATAATAAGTTAAAAACGTTAATAGGTAAGGCAATACCTTCAAAAAAGCTCAAAGATATGGTTATGCATAAATTGAGCCAAGCGAACTTGAAACCAGCTAATAAGGAAATATTGAACAATGATTTAAGAAATGATATTTACAACACCTATTTTAAAAATGAATTAGAGAATTTGGAAAATAAAATTGGGATGGATTTATCAAAATGGAAATATTAAAAGCAAGAGTTGATGTTCGTTTCAAAGCCTAATTTTTTAGTGGTTGGAGTTCCCAAAGGAGGAACTTCATCTCTGTTTAATTATTTAAAACAACACCCCGAAATATATTTACCGGAACAAAAGGAATTACATTATTTTTCTTTTGAAGAACTTAAAAAAAACTTGAATGGTCCTGGGGACAAACTTGCATTGTCCAGTGTGTTGAAATCCTTTGATGCATACACCGCTCTCTACAATAATATTGGGGCGCAATCTAAATTAGGTGATGTTTCGCCATCGTACCTGTTTTTTTCAAAATCGGTTATTCCTGCCATTCAGGAAAAGCTGGGAAATCAGGTGAAAATCATAATTACGTTAAGAGATCCCATAGAAAGAGCGTATTCTAATTTTCTGCACCAAAAAAGATTGATGCATGAAAACTTAACCTTTGACCAAGCCTTGCAACAAGAGAAAAAAAGAAAAGAAAAAGGGTTTGGTGATTTTTGGAGGTATTCGGAGCATTCCTTCTATTATGAAAAATGTCAAGCCTATATAAAGGCTTTTGGTGCCGAAAATGTTAAAATTGTTCTGTTTGAAGATATCAAAGAACGCCCAGAAGGCCTTTTAAGTGAACTGTTTGATTTTTTAGGTGTGGATAAAAGCTTTAAAGCAGAAAATTTAAATGTAATTTATAACAAGGGAGGAGTCTATAAAAAGGATGGTTTAACGTCCTTTCTTTTAAAACCGTCTTTTTTAAAATCCATGGTATTAAAATATGGAGGAAGTTTTATATCAAAGAAGTATAAAAGATTTAAAAAAGGGGTTTTGGAAAGGAATACAATCGAAAAACCAAAAATTGAGGAAAGCACCTTGAAATATTTGAAAGAATTGTTCAAGGAAGACGTTAACAATCTAAAAACGTTGGGCGTGGACACCTCACAATGGAAACATTTTGCCAATGATTAACCATAAGGAACTTTCCATCATTATTGTAAACTATAATGGAGCCCAATATCTTGAGGCTTGTATGGATTCAATAAAGAAATGTTGTAAGGGCATAGACTATGAAATAATCATGGTCGATAATAATTCCTCTGACAAAAGCCTGGACATTATAAAAAGGAAATATGCAGAAGAAGTTTGTCTAATAGAAAGCAAAGAAAATTTGGGTTTTGGGAAGGGAAATAATTTGGCGGTGTCAAATAGCAACGCAAAGTGTTTGCTATTGTTGAACAATGACACCATTTTATTGGATAACCTTAAGCCGGCACTTGATTTGTTAGAAGATGAATCCATTGGAGCGGTTGGTATAAAAATGTTAGGGAAGACTAAGGAATATCGACCGTCGACAGGACATTTCCCATCACCTTTGAGATTATTAAAACTTTCTTGGTTGACCTATAAAAAAGAGAAGTTTCAAAAAGGAGAGAGACTGTATGAAGTTGATTGGATAGAGGGATCTTTTCTACTTACCAAAAGATTATTGTGGGATGATTTTGAAGGTTTCGATGATAGGTTCTTTATGTATGTTGAAGATGTCGACCTTTGCAAGGAGATTGCGGAAAGAGAAAAAAGAAGAATCTACTTCCCGGAATTGAAGTATATCCATTTTGGGGGTTTCAATTCCCAAAGAGAGCATTTGTTGATCAAAGGTCACCGAATGTTTGTGAACAAGCATTTTCATGGTTTGTATAGAAAAATGTGTCTATGGACCTTGGGAATAAATGAAGCATATAAAATGAAGGTAAAAAGAATAAATGGTTAGGACCATCTTGTACATACATCAATCAGCTGAACTATACGGATCAGATAAAACATTGCTTTATCTGACTAAAGAGATTAATTTTTTGAAAGACTTTAAGGTAGTGGTGGTGCTGCCAAACAATGGACCTCTAAAGGAAGAGCTAGAACAGTATGGTGTAAAGGTGATCACATCCCCAGTTATTAAAGTTTCACGGAGCATGTTTACGCCCAAAAACCTTTTGCTACTGCCATTAACCATATTTACCGCGATAAAAACTTTAGAGAAAGAACTGGACGGTCTAAAAGTTGACATAGTTCATTCCAATACCCTTGCAGTTTTACTTGGTGCGTTTTATGCCAAAAAAAATAGGATAAGACATATTTGGCATGTGCATGAAATTATTAAAAAGCCAAAGGTAATATATAAGGCCTTCCCTGTTCTGTTGAATTTGTTCAGTGAGGTTGTAGTATACAATTCCCGTGAGACCATGAAGTTTTGGAATGCCAATCGACCAGGTCTAGCACAAAAATCCCATGTAATTTTAAATGGATTAGACAGGTCTATGCCACCAAGCACAAAAGAAGAGGTTGAAAGAATAAGAAAAACACTATTTGGTTTTGGTAAAGATGAAATAGTGGTAGGCCTTATTGGAAGAATAAACCATTGGAAAGGACAAGAACTGATGTTGGAAGCATTCAACCTATTGAAAAAAACCTTCGACAATTTAAAATTAGTATTTGTTGGTTCCGCTTATGAGGGCAAGGAATATTTGGTAACACAGCTGCAAAATAAAATTGAAGAATATAGGTTAAACGACGATTGTAAAATCATCCCTTTTCAAAAGGATATCTGGCCCATTTGGGACAGTTTGGATATTGCTGTGGTTGCGTCCACAGAGCCGGAACCATTTGGATTGGTGGCGGTGGAAGCCATGCTGTCAAAAAAACCCGTTGTTGCTGCGGGACATGGGGGTCTATTGGAGATTGTTGACAATGGAAGAACAGGTTATTTTTTTGAACCCAACAGTATTCAAGACTTAACGGCTAAACTAGCGGATTTAATTGCTGATAAGGAAAGAACACTAAGTTTTGGCGAAAATGGTTTTAAAAAAGCGAGTGTTGATTTTTCTTCTAAAAAGTATGTAGAAAAATTTACTGAACTTTATACCTCCTAAAACCATCATATGCTTAGGATATCCGTTCAAAATTTTTATAAGGGCCTTTTCGTTACAATATTGGTTGCTTTGTACCTGGTAAATTCATTCGAATTCAGCTACATTGTTACCGCTTTGTTTTCTATTTGGTTGTTATTCGGAATTAGGCTAGGTAAATCTGCATTTGAAGTTTTATTTTTATTGACAGCCATTTTTTTAATTGCATTGTTTGGATCATTTTTTCAAAAAACGGTCCCTTTTGAATACTTGAAAGGGGTGCTTTATTTTACCAAACCAATTTTGATGGTTTTATTGGGTTACGGGTTTATCCAAAAAATAGGAAGCAGGGATTTCTTTTTTAAGGTCATCATATATTTTGCTGTGTTCTTGGCAGTTTATCATATTTATTTGGTGGTTATTTGGATATTAGACCACCCACTAAATATCAATAGGCTACGTGTTTATGCAGGTAGAGGCGATGTAATTGAACTATTTGGGTTTATCTTCATTTTTTGCAGGAAAAAATTGCAGATAAATTTTCGTAGAAGAAGTTATGTCAATATAGCTGTAGTGTTGTTGACAATTTCCTTTCTGCTCTATTTTTCTCGTACACAAGCGGTGGCCGCTATTGTTATTATTTCTTCTATTTATGGATATACCAAATTGAACAAAAAAGCGATAATTGTGTTATCCAGCTTTATTGTGCTTGCTGGAGGTTTTTTTTGGTATTTGAATAAGATAGAAATACCAAGAAATGCCGAGGGACTGGAAGGGTTTTTATACAAAATAAAGATTGCCCCAAAAGAAATGTTTTCTACTGATATCGATGTGAACAACAGGGCAGAGTTATGGGATAAATGGAGAAGTTATGAGGCTAAAATGGCAATAGAACAAGTTTTGGAAGATCGGCCGTACATACTTATTTTTGGTAAGGGAATTGGGGCATTGGTTGATTTGAAAGACGATTTTATGCTCAATGGAAAGTTGGAAAGAAAAATCCCGACAATCCACAATGGATATGCTTTTGTTTTTTTTAAGTCGGGAATTTTGGGTCTGTCATTATATCTTTTTGTTGTGCTAATCCTTTATTTAAAAGCATACTCTCTTAAGAGAGCTAATGCTATTTCTATTGTAACAAATAATTTGCTTTCGGGATTTGGTCTTTATTTGATGTTTACGACATTGGTCGTTGCCGGGCTATATAATACAAACAGTACTGTTCCGTTAATCCTGGGTTTTATTTTAGGAGTGGAACATTTGAACAATTTGTCAGTAAATGAAGATAGCGATAATAGGAACTAGGGGCATACCTAATTACCACGGGGGATTTGAACAATTTGCAGAGTACTTTTCTGTATACCTGGCAGAAAAAGGACACGATGTATTTACATATAATTCCATGAAACATCCTTATCAAGAGAATACATATAAAGGAGTTCATATAATTCATTGTAAGGATCCAGAAGATAAAATTGGAACCCCAGGACAGTTTATATATGATCTTAACTGTATTTTGGATGCTAGAAAAAGAAATTTTGACATTATACTCCAATTAGGATATACAAGTAGTTCAATATGGGGCCAACTGTTGCCGAAAAACGCATTGATAATTACCAATATGGACGGACTGGAATGGAAACGTTCTAAATACGCCAAGCCCGTTCAACGGTTTTTAAAATTTGCCGAAAACTTAGCCATTAAATCCAGTGATTATTTAATATCAGATTCTATAGGAATCCAGAATTACCTAAGTAATGAATATAGTGTTCATTCAAAATATATTGCATATGGTGCCAATATATTTGACACTCCAGATGAAAAGGTCTTGGAACAATATAATGTTGAGAAACACAGATATAATTTATTGATTGCGAGGTTTGAACCTGAAAATAACCTTGAAACGATTTTGGATGGCGTAGCTCTAAGTGAGCAAAAGGATGTTTTTCTTGTTGTTGGAAAACATGATGTCAATAAGTTTGGGGCATACCTTAAGGAAAAATATCTCAACTCAAAAAACATTAGATTTATTGGAGGGATCTATAATTTAGAACACCTAAACAATTTAAGATATTATTCCAATTTATATTTTCATGGTCATTCTGTTGGAGGAACAAACCCATCGTTGTTGGAAGCGATGGCATGTAAAACCTTAATAGTTGCCCACGACAATGAGTTCAATAAGGCAATCTTAAAGACAAATGCATTTTATTTCAAAACGGCCCACCATGTCAAAGAATTTCTTGATGGAACTAAAAAAAGTCAGCATGAGGACAAAGCACTGAATTGCCTTTACGATGTTGAACAGCTTTTTAATTGGCCATTGATCAATAAACAATATCTTGATTTTTTTAATGAGTGCAAGAAATAAAGTTGTAAATACCCTCAAAAATCATCAATTGACCCCATATTTATTGGGGCTGATTCTTTCGACTTTATTGTTGGGGTACGTCCTTAGCAGTATCTTTTTGGGAATTTTTGTGTCCTATGTGATTTATAATATTGTAGTGGGCAAATATAAAATGACATTTAACCTGTTCCTTGCAATACCGGTTGCTTTATTTGTTTATTTTTCTTTAACGTATTTCTGGTCTGTTGACAAGGAACAAACGTTAAGAGGTCTAGTACGGTCACTAAGCATATTATTGGTGCCAGTTATGTTTTTTTTCATTCCACGTTTTTCTTTAAAAGACCTTAGCTCCATCTTAAACATTTTTGCTTATACCAATTTAGGATTGGGAGTTTTGTTTTTAATATCCTCGGCCATTAGGTTTTTATCTTCACATAGCTTACATGAATTCTATTATCATGATTTGGTCAGTGTCTTGGAATTAAACGCAATATATGTTTCCGCTATTTTTGCAATTAGTTTTTTTCATTTGCTAAGCAAGGAAACTTCAAGAACAATTGATAAAATAGGAGCGTTGTTTTTATTTCTATTAATTGTTTTAATGGCTTCCAAAAGCATTCTGTTTTTATCTTTCATAGGGCTTCTAATTTTCTTTTTTTGGAAAAAGAGAGAGATTTACTTGAAAAAATATTTGCTATATATTGGCTTTGCTTCGTTAGTTTTGGTTGTCTTTTCTAAGCCAATAATAAACCGAATTTTTGATGAAAAAGGGATGCAGATTCATGAGGTATTGACAAACGAAAAATTCAATAAAATCTATCCATGGACTGGAACCTCGATTAGGATATTGCAATTACGAATTTTAAAGGAACAAATTGAGGAAGAGGGAATTTTTTGGACAGGTTTTGGTCTTGCCGCATCAAATAATAATTTGATTAAAAGACATACTGAATTTAATACGTATTCTGCTTTTCATCATTATAATTACCATAACACCTATGCTCAAAGTTTTTCTGAAACTGGAATTATAGGCCTTTTGTTCTTATTGATTTTTTTAGGACGTAACCTCATTAATGGATTTAAAAGTAAATCCTATGTTTTTTTTATGTCCAGTCTACTAATGATAATTTGGCCTTTAACTGAATCTGTGTTATCAAGGCAGCGCGGAATTTATTTTTTTATAATCTTGATATGTGTTTTTAACCATGTTCGTTATATTCAGAACAAATTAAATGCAGAGTAATAAATTGCTACCCCTGGGTAAAAGGAGAATATTGCCCTAAAAAATCTTGAAGTATACTTTGATTAGGTATTGTTTGGAAAATAGCAAATAGGTTATTATAGGGTATATTTGTTTTTATTTATAGGGTACTAAAAAACATTAATGCTTTTTAAACAACATAGATATTCAAATTTAATTACACCCATTTCCTATTTGATAGATTTGGCAGTTTTGAATATGTTTTTGTATATCTTGCCAATCAACTTCCAAACTCCTGTGTTGATTCATCTGTATATTACTCTGGCCTGGATTGTTATCTCAATAAAAAATGAATTTTACACCATTTACAGATTTTCAAAGGTCACTTATATTATAAGATTGATTTTTGTACAGTTTGTCTTTTTTTTCTTGACACTTTATGCCTTTATTGGCTTCTTCAAACAACCAATAATAAGCAGACTTGCACTCGGCGAATACTTTGTACTTGTTTTTGTCATAATATCAACAATTAAGCTTTTAAGCTATTTCTTGCTGATGGAGTATCGGGAAAAGGTAAAAGGGAACTTGAGAAATGTGGTAATAATCGGGAAAAACAAGAAAACCGACCAGCTCAGAAAAGTTTTTAAAGAAAGAAGTGAGTTTGGCTATAATTTTCAAAAACAATTTTCACCTAAATCAAAAGATTTTGACATCCAGGATTGCTTGGACTATATAATGAGAAATAATATAGATGAAGTTTATTGCTCAATTTCGGAGCTCAAGAACGAGGAAATCACCAAATTCATAAGCTTTGCGGATAACAACTTAAAAACACTCAAGTTTATACCGGACAACAAAAACATCTTTTCAAAAAAGTTAAAGTTCGAGTACTACGATTACATACCTGTGCTTTCTTTGAGGGATATACCGTTGGACAGCCCTATAAATGCTTTCATAAAAAGAAGTTTTGATGTTGTATTTTCTTTAGTGGTCATTATTGGAATATTGTCGTGGCTAACACCAATTTTAGCTTTATTGATTACCCTTGAATCACGTGGCCCTGTATTTTTTAGACAAACCAGAAATGGAATCGATAATAGGGAGTTCTACTGTTATAAGTTCCGTTCCATGGCACCAAACAAAAACGCAGACCATGTACAGGCGACCAAAAATGATATGCGGATTACCAAAATAGGAAAGTTCATTAGAAAGACCAGCATAGATGAACTTCCCCAATTTTACAATGTGTTATTTGGAACCATGTCCGTTGTGGGTCCCCGTCCTCATATGGTAAAGCATACCAATGAATATGCGATTAGTGTGGACAAGTATATGGTGCGCCACTTTGTAAAACCTGGAATAACTGGTTTGGCACAAGTTCGTGGATATCGAGGAGAAATTGAACAGGAAGCCGACATTCAAAATCGAATTAAGTTCGATATTTTTTATATTGAGAACTGGTCTTTGTTCCTCGATATAAAAATTATAGTTCAAACTGTATTTAATGCATTAAAAGGAGAGGCCAAAGCGTATTAAAATCAAATGAAAAAAACACTTATAACCGGAGCAGCTGGATTTTTAGGGTCTCATCTTTGTGATCGTTTTATTGCGGAAGGCCATCATGTCATCGGCATGGACAACCTGATAACCGGTGATCTTAGAAATATAGAACACTTGTTTCACCTTAAACGGTTCGAGTTTTTTCATCATGATGTGACCAAGTTCGTCCATGTTCCGGGTAAAATGGACTATATCCTTCACTTTGCATCACCAGCGAGCCCAATAGATTATTTAAAAATCCCTATCGAGACATTAAAGGTCGGCTCTTTGGGTACGCTGAACCTATTGGGATTGGCCAGGGATCATGGCGCTCGTATTCTGGTAGCTTCAACATCCGAAGTCTATGGGGATCCTTTGGTTCACCCCCAAAGCGAGGATTATTTTGGGAACGTTAGCCCGATTGGTCCACGCGGGGTTTACGATGAGGCCAAGCGCTTTATGGAATCCATTACCATGGCTTATCACAGGCACCATGGATTGGATACCCGAATCGTTCGAATATTCAACACTTACGGCTCCCGAATGCGGTTGAACGATGGTCGTGTGGTCCCTGCTTTTATGGGCCAAGCATTAAGAGGTGAGGATTTGACCGTTTTTGGAGATGGTTCACAATCGCGCTCGTTTACCTATATCGATGACCAAATTGAGGGTATCTACCGCCTTTTGATGAGCGATTATGTGGAACCCATCAATATTGGAAATCCCGATGAGACCACTATTCTCGAATTTGCAGAGGAAATCATCAAACTAACGGGAACCGACCAAAAAATTGTGTTCAAACCCTTGCCTCAAGATGATCCCATGCAACGGCAGCCCGACATTACCCGTGCCAAGGAAATTTTGGGTTGGGAGCCAAAAGTGCATCGTTCCGAAGGACTTAAAAAAGTATATGAATACTTTAAATCGCTTTCCCATGATCAGTTGTGGGAAGCGCACAGAGAGTTTTTACCATAAATCATTCGTCAAATGTTATTTCGAAATGAGGAACGAAGCGATGATTGAGAAATCTGACTTATTATAGATTTTTCACAGACGCTCGAAATGAGAACCATACTCCATTATGATTTAGTGGGAATTTGTGAAATTCGTGTCAAAAAGTAAGCTAAGATCATTTGCGAATAACTCCTAAATTAAATTTGAATTGAGTTATTTTTGCCAAAACGTTGAATCATGAACATCTTGGTCTTGGGTGCTGGCGGTCGCGAACATGCCATTTCCCTCAAAATTTCACAAAGTCCTAAAACCTCCAAATTATTTGTAGCTCCTGGCAATGCAGGTACATCACAAATAGCCACAAATGTTGAGGTAGGGGTAAACGATTTTGAATCCATTAAACAATTGGTGCTGAAAGAAAACATCGATTTGGTAGTGGTTGGACCGGAAGATCCGTTGGTAAATGGAGTGCACGACTTTTTCTTGAATGATGCACAGCTCAAAGCCGTTCCTGTGATCGGTCCGGAAAAAGCAGCTGCAGAACTGGAAGGAAGCAAAGAATTTGCCAAAGAATTTATGATGAGGCACAACATTCCAACTGCAGCCTATCAAAGTTTTACCAGTGAAACATTGGAGGAAGGTTATGCCTTTTTGGAAACGCTCAACCCTCCTTATGTTTTAAAGGCAGATGGACTTGCGGCAGGGAAAGGCGTATTGATTCTTCAAGATTTACAAGAGGCCAAGGATGAGCTCAAATCCATGTTGGTCGATTCCAAATTTGGAAACGCAAGCGCTACGGTGGTCATAGAAGAATTCTTGGACGGTATAGAACTGAGCTGTTTTGTACTTACCGATGGAACAAATTATAAAGTGCTCCCAACGGCGAAAGATTACAAAAGAATCGGAGAAGGGGACACCGGACTCAATACTGGGGGCATGGGCGCCATTTCACCTGTTCCTTTTGCCGATAGGGCATTTATGGACAAGATAGAGCGCAAGATTGCGAAACCGACGGTAGACGGCCTTAAAAAAGATAATTTGCCCTATGTGGGCTTTATCTTTATTGGATTGATAAAAGTCGGGGAGGAACCCAAGGTTATCGAATACAATGTACGTATGGGTGACCCAGAAACAGAAGTTGTAATGCCACGACTAAAAAGTGATTTGGTAGAAGTGCTTCTCGCTATGGCCAATGGAACCTTGGACCAAGTGGACCTTCAAATTGATGAAAGGGCTGCAACAACGGTTATGGCGGTATCAGGCGGTTACCCAGAAGCGTATGAAAAAGGCAAGGAAATCACGGGCACGGAAAATATTGAAGATTCCATTGTTTTCCACGCGGGCACTAAACTGTCAGATGGAAAAGTGGTCACAAACGGAGGGCGCGTAATAGCAGTAACTTCCTTTGGAAAAGACTTTAAGGAAGCACTCAAAACGTCCTATCAAAACATGGAAAAGCTCCACTTTGATGGAATGTATTATCGAAAAGATTTAGGATTTGATCTATAGGTAAGAGTGGGAGCTAATGCTCTTATCTTCCTCGCCACTATCGTTAAAAATTTTCAACTGCTGCATCCAGTATGCTGCGGCAATCAAACCAATAACGAAGAAAATCCAGTTAATGGTGTTGGAACCCCACCAGCTCTGCATAAAGCGGAAAAAATCGTAAGGTGCGAAAAGGTAGTTTACAAATAAGTCCTCTATACCGTAAAAAAACTTGCTCATGTTGGCTATATTTACTTTACAAAAGTAGCAAAAGATAGGATGATTTCAAGCTTTTTCGGAAAAACAAAACCCATAAATTACATTGTCCTTGCCCTAAGTTTGTTTCTTTTTTATTTCACTAGTGTGTTTTTCCAACTCGGAGAACAAAGAATCAATGAGGTTATTCTCTTGGAAATCCTGTTGTTTGCCTGTCTGTTATTGTCCGTTTTTATCATCAATCAAATTGTTAGATCGGAAAAGGCAACGGAACGCAATTCCTACACCATGTTGTTTTTTGTGCTGTTGATCTTGACTTTTTCTGACGAGTTGATTCTTCAAAATGTGATCTTCGCGAATTTTTTTCTGCTCTTGGCTTTTTGGAGGATACTATCAATTAAATCCATAAGAAATGTAAAACACAAGATTTTTGATGCTTCCCTTTTGATTGCCATCGCAAGTCTGTTCTACGATTGGGCCATTGCATTTATGCTTCTCGTGTTTTTTGTGATTGCTGTTTACGACAGGAAAACCATTAAGAACTGGATAGTTCCTTTCCTGGGGCTGGCCACAATTTTTATACTGACCTTTACCGTGCTTAAACTAAAGGGGTCCTTGAATTTCTTTGAAGACCATTATCAATTTTCCCTAGGGCTTTTTACAACAAAATCATTTTTTCAGGTACTTAATATAAAAACCTTGATTTACCTGATCTTGACGATTATTGTTTCTATTTCGGTATTTGTCCGTCTACGCAATGTGAGCGGTGGCAAATTGCTTTTGCTTCGAATCGTTTTTTTGATTTTTGTGCTGGGCACCGGTATTATACTTTTCACCCCTGCAGATGCCTCCCCCGTTCTTGTTACTTTTTTTCCAGCATCGGTTTTCCTGACGAATTATCTCGAAGCTATAAAAAAAAGGAAGCTTCAGGAAGTGGCTTTAATCGGCTCCATGCTCGTCGCCTTGTCCCTTTTTGCTTTTCATTTGAATTAAGTATGCCATAAAGCAATATCTTTGAACAAATTTATTTGAGCTATGTTCAGCGATTTTGCCTTCAAAATATTTCAGGAAAGTATAGACACCTACCACATTAAAGACGATGTGTACCAAGAATTCACAAACCCCTATCCGAAAGACAAAGTAGAGCACTTGCTTTATAGAAAAAACTGGATAGATACCGTGCAATGGCATTACGAGGACATTATTCGCGACCCGGATATTGAACCTGTCGCCGCTTTGGAACTGAAACGTAAAATTGATGCCAGTAATCAGGATCGTACAGATTTGGTGGAGTATATCGATAGTTATTTTCTGAAAAAATACCAATCGGTTCAAGTAAAGGACAATGCCACCATCAATACAGAAAGTCCTGCTTGGGCCATAGACCGACTTTCCATTTTGGCGTTGAAGATTTATCATATGCAAGAAGAAGTAAATCGCACGGATGCCTCTCCAGAACATATTGAAAAGTGTAGCGATAAATTGGCCGTGCTTTTGGAGCAGAAAAAGGACCTTTCTACCGCCATTGACCAATTGTTGGCCGATATTGAGGCCGGGGACAAGTACATGAAAGTTTATAAGCAGATGAAAATGTACAACGACGACGAATTAAACCCAGTTCTTCGTGGACAAAAAGGGTAAACATACCCATATTTTGGTCATTCGTTTATCGGCGATGGGCGATGTGGCAATGACCGTTCCCATAATTCGCGCCCTAACCCGACAATATCCGGAGGTACAGCTGACCGTGCTTACCAAAAAACCTTTTATGCCCATTTTTGATGGGTTGGAGCATGTTAAGGTAAAAGAAGCCGATGTTAAAAACCGTCACAAAGGCATGATGGGACTTTGGCGCCTTTACAAGGAGTTAAAACCCTTGCAGTTTGATGCAGTTGCAGACCTCCACAATGTATTGCGCAGTCGAGTACTTAAAAAGTACTTTGCCCTGGAGCGAATACCTTTTGTTCAGATAGATAAAGGACGAAGGGATAAAAAGGCACTCACACGGTCCAAAAACAAGGTTTTTGAGCAACTCAAAACCACCCATGAGCGCTATGCCGATGTTTTTGATAAACTTGGTTATCCAGTTGATCTATCCACGGCCAAGCCATTGGGACGTGTCCAGCTATCCGAAAAAGTGTTGGGTTTGGTACAGCAGGACACCAAGAAATGGGTCGGAATAGCTCCTTTTGCTGCCCATGAAGGCAAAATGTATCCAATGGAATTGACCCAAGAGGTCATTGAACAACTCAATGAGACCGATAAGTATAAAATATTGCTGTTTGGTGGAGGTGCCAAGGAAGTAGCAACATTGGAAAAGCTGGCAGACAATTATGAAAATGCCCTCTGCATGGCCGGCAAACTAAATCTTTCCGAAGAATTACAATTGATTTCCAATTTAGATGTAATGTTGTCCATGGACAGTGGAAATGCACACATGGCAGCCAATTATGGCATTCCGGTGGTTACCATCTGGGGGGTAACCCATCCGTATGCCGGGTTTTATCCATTTGGTCAACCTTTGGACAATGCACTTACGGCGGACCGTGAAGCTTATCCCTTAATTCCAACTTCGGTGTACGGCAATAAAGTGCCCAAAGGCTATGAAAGCGCCATGAAAACTATTCAGCCACAGGAAGTGCTGGAGAAGTTGATGGGGATTTTGGAGCGTTAAGCCACACTCCCCTGGCAACTACTGCCCGCTCCCGCCGTGCATCCGTAGCAATGTTGTGAGATGATAATATCCCGGTTGCTCAGCACATCATCATTATAATCCTTGATATGTTTTACCTTGCTTGCCACTTTAAGGTCCAACATCTGGTTAAAGTCACAATCATACAGCCAACCGTCCCAGCTTACGGAAATGGTGTTGGTGCACATCACATTTTCAACAGCGGTCGGGTTGTATGCCTCCACCAAAGAGTACATATAATCCTCATAATTATCCGAAGCGATGAGGTAGTCCAAAAACCTTGAAATGGGCAGATTGGTAATGGCAAAAAGGTTATGGAAGTCAATATCAAAATCTTCTTTCAATGCCTTTTTAAAATCGTGTTCCATGGCGGCTTGGTCGGCAGGTAAAAATGCACCCGAAGGGTTATACACCAAATCCAACTTAAGATCACTATTGGGCATTCCGTAACCCACCTCGTTCAGCATTTGCAATGCTTTTATGGATTTATCGAAAACACCATCTCCCCGTTGCTTGTCGGTTTTGCCTCGAGTGTAGTGCGGCATGGACGATACCACATGTACATTGTGTTTTTTAAAGAACTGCGGCAGGTCGTGGTACTTTTTATTGGCCAAAATAATGGTGAGATTGGAACGCACGATAAAATCTTGGATCCCCGCTTTGGACGCTTCTTCCACAAACCATCTAAAATCAGGGTTCATTTCGGGTGCCCCTCCGGTTAGGTCCAAGGTGTGGGCTCCGGTATTCCGGATAACCTCCAGACATTGCTCCATGGTTTCCCGCGTCATAATTTCCTTTCGGTCGGGCCCCGCATCTACATGGCAATGCCCACAGACCTGGTTGCACATATACCCCACATTGATCTGGAGTACTTCCAATGTTTTGGGCTTTAACGGAAACTGGCCGGTCTCTGCAATTTTATCCTTGAAATAGGGAAGTTCACCATCTGCAAAAAGTTCACCATTTAAGATTTCCATTTGCGTTTGGGTATTGGCAAGTTCGTCTTCCCGTGCTTTTAAGGATTTTTTAGCTGCTTTTTTTATGTCTGTGAGTATGCTTTGCGTCATTAATTCAGTGGGTTTACATGGAAAGCTTGTCGTACTTGTTCATCATCTGCACACCATGTACCAAGGTAGCCCCGCTTTCTATGGCGGCTCCCGCATGTACAGCTTCCATCATTTCTTCTTTGGTGATTCCCCGTTGTAGCCCATCTTTGGTGTAGGCATCAATACAATATGGGCATTTTACCACGTGCGATACCGCTAGGGCAATCAAAGATTTTTCACGAGCACTCAACGCCCCCTCTTCAAACACCTTTCCGTAGTAGTCAAAAAACTTATTGCCCAATTCTTCGCTCCATTCGGTAATCTTTCCAAACTTTCTTAAATCTGCTGGGTCGTAATATGATTTGGCCATGTTTCTTTATTTAATGTTCTTACTAAACATACAACAAATATCACTATTCATTTTGGTCGTAAGCCCATCTTAAATATTACAATTTCTTATGATTAAGTATACATTTACCCATAAAGCTTTTGCCTAGATTTGGAAATCAGTTGTTTACAAGATGATGAAAAGAAATTAAATTAGGATTGTATCCATAAAGAAATCCATCAATAGGTTACATTTGCTCCAATAGAAACAATAAAAATGCTCGAAAACAAATCTATAGGCCTGGTTCTTTCTGGTGGAGGTGTTCGTGGAATGGCGCACATTGGTCTGATCAAAGCCATGCGTGAACATGATCTCGAAGCCAACGTAGTGGCCGGCACAAGTATTGGTGCGTTGGTAGGCGCCCTTTACGCCAATAAGAACTCGGTGGATGACATGCTTAATTTTTTTAAAGAGACCCCATTGTTCCAATACAGTTTCTTTACCATTAACAAAGCAGGTTTTATTGATACGGAAAGATACGCGAGCATTTTTGAGAAGTTTTTCCCGGAAAATACGTTTGAAAGCTTAGAAAAGCCTTTATATGTAGTGGCCACCGATTTGCTGAGTGGCAAGGAAAAGGTATTCAACAAAGGTCAACTCATTAAACCTCTTTTGGCTTCGGCGGCCCTTCCTCCTGTTTTCAGTCCGGTGGATATTGATGGCATTCTTTATTCCGATGGTGGAATCATGAACAATTTTCCAAAGGAATATGTGGAGGATAAAACAGAATTCATAATTGGAAGCAATGTGGCCATTACCACGCCGGTACAAAAGAAAGATTTAAGCAATTCCTTTAGGCTCACGGCAAGAGTGACCAATTTGATGATACATGCATCCAATAGCGAAAAATTGCACCAATGCGACTTTTTTATCGAACCAAAGGAATTGGAGCAAATTGGGGTGCTTGATAAAAAAGGTATTGAAAATGCCTTTACTATTGGCTATGAACATGGCAGTAAGGCCCTGGAAAAAATGTTTTCCCGGACCTAGCCCATTATGCTATACATCGTCGTAGTTTACTGTAATTTTGGGAGTTAACGGATGTGACTGACATGTCAATACAAAACCTTCCTCAATCTCACTATCGGTAAGAATCTGGTTTTTCACCATTTCCGCTTTACCTTCGGTCAGGCGGGCAATACAACTACTGCAAACACCACCTTGGCAAGAATATGGAGCATCAATATCCTGTTTTAGGACGGCGTCGAGCACTAACTCTTTTTTGTCCATCACCAAGGTATAGGTCTCATCATCCAAAATTACCGTTACTTGGGTTTTGCCTTCTAGGTTTTCTGCAAGTTCATCTTCGGTGTCTTCACTGGTAAAAAGCTCAAAATGAATTTTCCCTTGATCAATACCGTTCTCTTTTAAGGTGTCGGTTACCTGATGGATCATATCCTCGGGTCCACACAGGTAAAAATCATCGAATTTGGTTTTCTTGAATTTGTTTTTGAGCACAAAGTTTACAGTGGATTTTTCGATACGACCGAATAGGGCATCATCCTCATTGGACCTACTGTATACGTATTGTACAAAAAAGCGATCACCGTATTGTTCTTTCAGGGCTTGTATCTCTTTGAAATACATGGTCTCTTCCGGTGATTGGTTTCCAAAGACAAGCACGAAAGAATTTTTTCGATGGCTTTCCAAAACCGTTTGGGCAATGCTCATAATCGGGGTAATACCGCTCCCTGCAGCAAACGCAGCAATTTTTCTCCGTTTTGAAGCCTCAAAAACAAAACGTCCTTCCGGGGGCATTACCTGTATGGTATCTCCTGCTTTTAAATGCTCGTTGGCATATACGGAAAATGTTCCACCCTCCATTTTTTTGATGCCCACCGTTAATTTCCCAGATGAGGGAGGAGAGGAAATCGAGTAGGCCCTTCGAAGTTCCTTTCCGTCCAATTCGTGTTTCAGGGTAATATATTGCCCCGCCTTGAAACGGTAAACATCTTTTAGGTTTTCTGGAATATCAAAAGTGAGTGCCACGGCATTTGGAGTTAATTGCTCTACCGCGGATATTTTTAAAGCATGGGATTCGCTCATGAAAATTTTTTTGTGCAAAATTAAGCATTACGCGCTTTTTGAACAGCTATTTTTAGAAAAAGCGTTTCTTTATGTAACAAATCCAATAATTTGGATACCAACAAAAAAACACCAACCATGCTCAAACATTTTATTGGACTCCAATGGAAGTCGTTTTTTAGGTCGGCGACTTTTAAAACAGAAATCTGGTTTAAAATATTGATGGCCTTGGGTGCCCTTTATTTTATTGTGGTTTTCTTGGCAATGGGTGTAGGGGCCTATTTTATTATTGAGGATATGGAAATTGGCGATCCCTTGCGCGTGGTCAACCAGTTTATGATTTATTATCTGGCCTTCGACCTTGTTTTTAGGTACATGTTGCAAAAAATGCCCGTGACCAACATTAAACCCTTGCTGTACCTGCCTATCAATAAAAACAAAGTGGTGAACTTTTCGCTGGGAAAGACAGTCATCTCATTCTTCAACATTGCCCATGCGTTCTTCTTTGTGCCTTTTAGCATTGTTTTGCTCATACAGGGCTATCCGCCCGCGCAGGTGATTGGCTGGCATTTAGCTTTGATGGCGATATTTTACTGTAACAACTTCATAAACGTTATGGTAAATAACCAAAACACCGTTTTTTACGTGTTGGCTGTATTGTTTATTGTGGCTGGAGCATCACAGTATTACCAATGGTTCGATATTACCGCGCACACCCAACCAATTTTTGATTTTTTCTACGATATCCCGTGGACGGCCATTATTCCATGGGCGGTTTTGGTAGGATTGTACTATGGTGCTTTCGCCTACTTTAAAAAACATATGTATTTGGATGGTGGTCTGGCCAAGAAACAGACCGAAGCCAAGACCGAAAACCTGGAATGGTTGGATCGTTTTGGCAATTTGGGAACTTTCTTGAAGAACGACATCAAACTTATTAAGCGAAACAAAAGATCACGTTCCGCGGTAATTGCAGGGGCCTTTTTCATTTTTTACGGACTACTCTTTTTTACGGGGGCCTTGGAGGTGTATGATGGACCCTTTTGGAAAATCTTTGCAGGGATATTCGTCACCGGAGGGTTCCTCTTCAGTTTTGGACAGTACGTGCCCAGTTGGGACAGCAGCTACTACCCTTTGATGATGAGCCAGAACATCAAGTATCGCGAGTACCTATCATCAAAATGGTATTTGGTAATTATTGCGACCATTATTTCCACCATTTTGGCCACTTTCTATATCTACTTTGGTTGGGAGGCCTATGCAGCCGTTTTGGTCGGAGCTATTTATAATATAGGAATCAATAGTTATTTGGTGCTTTGGGGCGGAGCCTATGTTAAAACACCGATAGACCTTACATCCAACAAAAAGGCATTTGGCGACAAGCAGGCCTTTAATGCCAAAACACTGTTGCTCACTTTGCCAAAATTGGTGTTGCCCATTGGAATATATGCAATTGGTCATTTTTTGATCAACCCCATGGCCGGATACATATTTGTGGCCGTTTTTGGCATCCTTGGATTCGCTTTCAAGAACAAGGTGTTCACCATGATCGAGGGCATCTACAAAAAAGAGAAATACAAAACACTACAAGCATACAAACAGAAATAACACACCATTAATAAAAAATACATGATCACAGTTCATAATTTAACCAAGACGTACGGAGAACAAACCGTTTTGAACATTGACCACCTGGAGATTCCCAAAGGACAGAGCTTTGGATTGGTGGGGAACAACGGAGCTGGAAAAACAACCCTTTTCAGTTTGTTGCTGGATTTGATACAGCCTTCGTCTGGGTACATCATCAACAAGGATGTACAAGTGGACCAAAGCGAGGATTGGAAACCCTTTACCTCCGCATTTATTGATGAAACCTTTTTGATAGGCTACCTCACCCCCGAAGAATACTTCTACTTTATTGGGGAACTGCGCGGCAGGAACAAAGCCGATGTGGATGCCCTGTTGTCCAATTTCGGGGATTTCTTCCATGGGGAAATATTGGGTCAGAAAAAGTATTTGAGGGACCTTTCCAAAGGAAACCAAAAGAAAGTCGGTATTGTGGCCAGCTTTATCGGCAACCCCGAAGTGGTGATTTTGGATGAACCATTTGCCAATTTGGACCCGACCACCCAAATTCGATTAAAGGGAATCATCAAGGATTTGGCCGCCAAAGAAGGGGTTACGGTTTTGGTTTCCAGTCACGATTTGATTCATGTTACCGAAGTCTGCGAACGTATTGTAGTGCTCAACAAAGGTGAAATTGTAAAGGATATTCACACCTCTGCGGAAACGATGAAGGAACTGGAAGCTTTCTTTGCTGGTTGATGTTTGAAAAGCATCGTTAAAAATTCTTGCATTTTATCGATAAGCCTTATAATAATCCGCTCATTTTTGAGTTTAAGGTTACACAAGATTATCGATAATTTTGAAGCTTCATCACAAATTTTTAGGCGCCATGGTTTTGGGAGGGCTTGTATTCAACGCATGTTCTACCCAAAAAGACAAGTTCATCAACCGAAATTGGCACGCACTCAATACCGAGTACAACACCTTGTACAACGGTAATCTCGCTTTTGAAAAAGGATTGGAAGAAATCAATGCCAATTATCGTGACGATTATTGGGAAATCCTTCCCGTAGAGCGCCTTAAGGTCACCGATGAGGTAAAACTCGACTCGGAGGACAACAACCCCAACTTTCTTATTGCTGAGGAAAAGGCCACCAAGGCCATCCAAAAGCATAGCATGGACATTAAGGACGAGGAACGGAACCCACAAATAGATGAAGCGTTCCTCTTGCTCGGGAAGTCCCGTTATTTTGATCAACGCTACATTCCGGCTTTGGAGTCCTTCAATTATATTTTGAGAAAGTACAGCAAGAGCGACAAGTTGAACGAAGCTACTATTTGGAGGGAAAAAACCAATATGCGGTTGGACAATCCTGAGGTGGCCATCAAAAACCTGAAGCGCCTGTTCAAGTATGAAGCACTAAAAGATCAGGAATATGCCGATGCCAATGCAGTTTTGGCCCAATGCTACATCAACCTCAATGTCCCCGATACCGCCATTCAAAAACTGAAAATATCCCAGGCCTACACCAAAAAAAATCCCGAAAAGGGAAGATATTTGTTCATTATTGGGCAGTTGTACGATCAATTGGGCCATAAGGATAGTGCCAACTATGCCTACAATAAGGTCATCGAGCTCAACCGCAAATCACCACGGGTGTACATGATCAATGCACATCTAAAAAAAATCCAGAACACGGAACTTACCGAGGGCAATAGGGAAGAAATGTTGGAATACCTTACCGACTTGGAAGAGAACAGGGAAAATAGGCCCTTCTTGGACAAAATCTATCGGCAAGTAGCACAATATCATATGGCCTACGAGGAAGATAGTTTGGCCTTGGCCTATTACAACAAATCAATTCAGACGACGCAGGGCGAACGCAAATTGTTCGCTTTGAACTATCAGAGTTTGGCCGATTATTATTTTGATGAGGATGAATATCGAATTGCGGGGTCCTACTACGATAGCACTTTGACCAATCTGAACGAGAACACCAGAAAGCATCGAGATATCAAAAAGAAACTGGACAACCTCGAGGATGTCATCAAATACGAGGATATCGTCCAGCACGCCGACAGTGTGATTACGCTGTACCAAATGCCCGTTACAGAGCGTAGGGCTTATTTTGAGGATTATATCGCCGAGTTGAAGCGTAAAGAAGAAGCGGAGGTAGAGAAACAATTGGAACGTACCAATGCCGGTTTTGCCACTTTTGCCAGCAGCAAGGGAGGAAAGGAAAACCAAGGCAAATTCTATTTTTACAACATTACAAGTCTAGGACAAGGAAGAAACGGTTTTAGAACCAGATGGGGCACAAGAACGTTGGAGGATGATTGGCGTTGGAGCAACAAGTCCAAAACGTTGGTCTCTGAGGCCACAGGGGAGGAAATTGCAGCTAATGATGAGGTTTTGACCGAAGATCAAAAATATTCAGTTGACTATTATTTGGAACAGATTCCAACCGATGTGGCCGTTATTGATAGTTTAAAGGGCGAACGGAATTTTGCCAATTATCAATTGGGATTGATCTACAAGGAGAAATTCAAGGACAATATGTTGGCGGCAGCAAAATTGGAGCGCGTACTTTCCTCCAACCCTGAAGAGCGGCTGATCCTTCCATCAAAATACAACTTGTACAAGATTTACGAGGAAACGGGTAGCCCTTTGGAGATGGACATGAAACAGAATATCATTACCAATCACCCCGATACCCGCTATGCCGAAATTTTATTGAATCCGCAAGCCGTACTGGATGGAAACACCGATAGTCCAGAAGCTAGGTATGCGGCACTGTTCAAACAATATCGCCAGCAAGAGTTTTTAAAGGTGATCACACAATCAGAAGAGTACATCAACAAGTTTACTGGAGACCCCATTGTTCCTAAGTTCGAGATGTTGAAAGCCAATGCCATTGGTCGTTTGCAAGGATTTGAACCTTTTAAGGAAGCCTTGAACTATGTTGCCTTGACCTATCCGAACAATCCCGAAGGAAAGAAAGCGGAACAAATGGTCGAGGAACAGCTGCCTAAATTGGAAACCAAGGAGTTTTCTCCCGAAACGGGCGCTACCGGCACAAAGAATTGGAAGGTGGTGTTTCCTTTCAAGATCCGAAACGATGATACTGCCACTAAACTCGAGATGCGTTTGAAGGAAGTGATCAAGGAACTGCATTACGATAATTTAGTTTCCAAGGACATATATAACCTAGAGGATGAATTTGTGGTTGTGCACGGTTTTCCTTCCAAGGACTTTGCCCTTGGCTTTGCCGAGCTTATAAAAAACAATAGGGACTACCTTATTAAAGATGAGAATTTTGTAGTTTTATCGGATAATTACAAAATCATACAGGTCCATAAGAATTTAGAATCATACAAAGCGCAATTTTAACCCCAAAACCCTAGAACACAATGTTTTCTGACAACAAAAAACCCCGGCCTATGAATGAATTTGGCGGACAGCCCAATAGAATTGAAAAGAACACGAAGATAAAAGGAGATATTACCTCGGAAGCCGACTTTAGGATAGACGGTAAATTAGAAGGAAATGTGACCACCTCCGGTAAAGTTGTCATAGGAAAGGATGGCTACATCAACGGAAAGGTAGAATGTGTGAATGCTGACATCGAAGGAAGGTTTAATGGAGAATTGATGGTCAAGGACCTACTTTCCCTAAAATCGTCCGCAACTATTGAGGGTACCGTTAGTGTGGCCAAATTGGCCGTGGAGCCAGGGGCGACCTTCAATGCTGCCTGTACGATGGGCAAAGGTGCTACGTCCACCGCAAAAATGCAGTCCACTAAGAAAGATGAGCCAGCAAAAGCCTCCTAAAAAATACAACAAAGCAATTAATACAGCCGCCCGTTTGTCTGGTTCCGCCATTCAAATGGGCGTAGTTATTTATTTGGGCGTTTGGGGCGGTAAATGGCTCGACGGGTATTTTGAGACCGAGAAAGTGTTCTTGCCCATATGCACCATATTGGCCGTTGCGATTTCCATATATTTGGTGATTCAACAAGTGAAAAAAATCAACGATTGAAATTTAGGTCCAACCCCATTTTTTTTACCTCGTTTTTAACGGTGGGATTATTGATGTTGTTTTTTGCCCAATCCCGGATTTTGGAAAACAACGGGCACGACCTATCCTCGCTTCAGGTGGTAAAGAGCTATGTGCTGAACGCCATTATGGCTCTTTCCGTTTTTTTTGCCATTTATCTTTTTAGGAATAAATACCGTGATTTATTGGGTTTCTTTTTTTTGGGAGGGAGTCTTTTAAAGTTTTTGCTTTTCTTCATTTTTCTTTACCCAGGTTTTAATCAAGACGGTTCCTTGGAGCGCTTGGAGTTCCTTGTGTTTTTTGTGCCGTACGGATTTGGCCTGGCACTGGAAACCTTCTTTTTGGTGAAACTGCTTAATACTGTGTAACAAAGGATGGAAATCACTGGAAAAAATCAAAGAAAAAAATAATACTCAAAAAAGCTTTTTTCTTTTGAATGGGGAATGTATTTTTGCACCAATTTTTGAGGACCCATAGTTGGATCATATGCGATATTCTTTTTTCAGTAAAAAACTAGTTGCCGTAATTTTCTTGATTGCGGGATTTGTATCGGCCCAAAACCATGAGGGAGAAGAAGTTGAAACCGGTGCCCACGATTTAAAGACCCAAATTAAGGAATACATAGACCATCACCTTTTGGATTCGCATGATTTCAACCTGTATTCTTACACTACAGATGAGGGTGAGCACAAGTATATCGGATTCCCTCTGCCTGTTATTCTTTGGGATAATGGCTTAAAGATTTTCTCTTCTTCCCAATTGGAGCACGGAGAAGGTGTTGCCGAAGTAGATGGGAATTACTACGCGCTTTATCACAACAAAATATATAAAACCGATGCCGAGGGTACCATTAATTTTGGAAATCACCATGGTGATGAACAACATACGGAAGATGCTTTCGGTGAAAACTTAGTTGTGGAAGATGCTCATCCGACCAATAAAAAGCCTTTGGATTTTTCCATAACCAAAAACGTGGTTTTTATTATTGCCGTTGCACTTTTAATGTTTTTGGTGTTCCGCTCCATGGCAAAAAGATATCAGAAGAGTACCATGCCGCGAGGTTTGGGGAGGTTCTTGGAGCCTTTGGTTCTTTTTGTTCGTGACGAGATCGCCATACCTAACATTGGAGAGCACAAGTACAAAAAATATATGAGTTACTTGTTGACCGTATTCTTTTTTGTTTGGGTGATCAACTTACTTGGTCTTACTCCGCTTGGGGTCAACGTAACCAACAACATTGCCGTTACCTTTGCTTTGGCAATGATTACATACCTTATTACAACATTTACCGGGAACAAAAACTACTGGAAGCACATCTTTTGGATGCCAGGTGTGCCGGTTCCTATGAAAATTATATTGGCGCCCATCGAATTGTTGGGAACTTTCATCAAGCCATTTTCGTTGATGATTCGTTTATACGCCAACATTACTGCGGGTCACGTAGTATTGATGAGTATTATCGGGCTCATGTTCATTTTTAAGAATTGGATAGGAAGCCCATTGTCCTTCTTGTTGGCATTTGCACTTTCTTTATTGGAATTGTTAGTGGCCGCATTGCAGGCATATATTTTTACCATGTTGTCCGCCCTATATTTTGGTATGGCGGTAGAAGAAGATCATCATTAATTAGAACGTTTAATATTTAAATTCATATATCATGACAATTCCAAACATCGTAGGTGCTGGTTTGATCGTAATCGGAGCAGGATTGGGTATCGGTAGAATCGGTGGACAGGCAATGGAAGCCATTGCTCGTCAACCTGAAGCTTCTGGTAAGATCCAAACAGCAATGTTGATTGCAGCAGCCCTTATTGAAGGTATCGGTTTCGCGGCTCTTTTTGCAGCTTAATAACCGTAACAATATTGATGAAGGCCATAGCGGTTGGCTATGGCCCTTCATTGATTTAAATGATATAGTTTAAAAGAATTAATAGGATAAGATAAATGGAAAAGTTAATCGAGCAGTTTTCCTTCGGGTTGTTTTTCTGGCAGTTGTTGCTTTTTGTAGCTCTTTTGTTTTTGTTGCGCAAATATGCATGGAAACCCATTCTTGGTGCGGTAGAAAAGCGTGAAGAAGGGATAAAAGATGCCCTTGAAGCTGCAGAAGCCGCGAAGAAAGAAATGCAGAATGTTACTGCAGACAGCGAAAAGTTGTTGAGAGAGGCCAAAGTGGAAAGAGACGCTTTGTTGAAAGAAGCCAGAGAAATCAAAGAAAGCATCATCTCCGAGGCAAAAGAACAGGCTCAGGTGGAAGGTGATAAAATGATCAAGCAAGCACAAGCAACCATTGAGAGCGAAAAGAAAGCTGCTGTTGCCGATATTAAGGCGCAAGTGGCCAATCTATCCGTAGAGATTGCCGAAAAAGTGATCAAAGAAGAATTGTCCGATAAAGGCAAACAACAAAAGTTGGTCGAGGACATGTTGGGCGATATTAAACTGAACTAAGGGAACATGAACCAAAACAGGGCAGCCATACGCTACGCAAAAGCAACCTTGGATTTCGCAGTCGAAAAGAAAGCGGCCGACGCCGTTGAAAAGGACATGCGGGAGATAGCTGCGACCATTTCTGAAAACCCGGCGCTTCAAAATATGTTGGAGAGCCCGATCATTAAATCAGAAGTAAAGAGGAACAGTTTGTTGGAAATCTTTAAAGGGGCCAGTGAAATTACCAAAGGTCTTTTGGAAACCTTGATTGGCAACAAACGAATCGCAATGTTGCAGGAAGTGGCCTATAAGTACATCATTCTTCATGAAAAATTGAAGGGCGAAGAGGTGGCTTATGTGACCACGGCCGTCCCATTGACTTCCGATTTGGAGAAGAAAATCTTGGAAACTGTAACCAAGGCAACAGGAAATAAGATTACCCTTGAGAATAAAATCGATGAGAGCATCATCGGAGGATTTGTGCTACGGGTAGGCGATACCCAATACGATGCAAGCATCGCAAACAAATTGAACGGATTAAAAAGAGAATTTACAAATAGTCTATAAAAATGGCAGGAGTAAAAGCCGCTGAGGTATCAGCAATTTTGAAAAAACAGTTATCAGGTTACGAAGCGTCCGCTTCTTTGGATGAAGTGGGTACCGTATTACAAGTAGGTGATGGTATTGCCCGTGTATATGGACTTTCCAATGCCCAGTATGGGGAGTTGGTAGAGTTCGAGGGTGGTATGCAAGGTATCGTTCTTAACTTGGAGGAAGACAACGTAGGTGTTGTATTGTTGGGCCCATCCAAAGAAATTGTGGAGGGCGCAACTGTTAAGAGAACCGAGCGTATTGCTTCCATCAACGTTGGTGAAGGAATTGTTGGCCGTGTGGTGGACACCTTGGGAAAACCAATCGATGGTAAAGGACCTATTTCTGGGGAAACCTATGAAATGCCTTTGGAACGCAAGGCTCCTGGCGTAATTTTTAGACAACCCGTTGACGAACCAATGCAAACAGGTATCAAGGCGATTGATGCCATGATTCCGGTTGGTCGTGGACAAAGGGAGTTGGTGATCGGTGATAAGCAAACAGGTAAGACCACCGTTTGTATCGATACCATCCTTAACCAAAAAGAATTTTACGATGCTGGTGAACCAGTTTATTGTATCTATGTGGCCATAGGTCAAAAAGCATCCACGGTTGCAGCTATTGCCAAGACTTTGGAAGAAAGAGGTGCTTTGGCCTATACAACCATTGTTGCCGCTAACGCTTCTGACCCTGCTCCGATGCAGGTTTATGCTCCATTTGCTGGTGCAGCAATCGGTGAGTTCTTTAGGGATACAGGGCGTCCGGCTTTGATCATCTATGATGATTTATCAAAACAAGCCGTTGCCTATCGTGAGGTTTCCTTGCTTTTGAGAAGACCCCCGGGACGTGAAGCATACCCTGGTGACGTTTTCTTCTTGCACTCAAGATTGTTGGAGCGTGCCGCTAAGGTTATCGGTGATGACGACATCGCCAAAACCATGAACGACCTTCCCGAATCATTGAAACCAATGGTAAAAGGTGGTGGTTCTTTGACTGCACTTCCAATTATCGAGACACAGGCAGGTGACGTTTCCGCCTATATCCCGACCAACGTAATTTCCATTACAGATGGTCAGATATTCCTAGAGCAAGACTTGTTCAACCAAGGGGTGCGTCCTGCGATCAACGTAGGTATCTCCGTATCTCGTGTGGGTGGTTCCGCACAGATCAAGTCCATGAAAAAAGTGGCAGGTACCTTGAAGCTTGACCAGGCCCAGTTCCGTGAACTGGAAGCTTTTGCCAAGTTTGGTTCCGATTTGGATGCCGCTACCTTAAATGTAATTGAAAAAGGACGTAGAAACGTGGAGATCTTGAAACAAGGTCAGAACGATCCGTTTACCGTAGAAGATCAGGTAGCCATCATTTTCGCAGGTTCTAAAAACTTGTTGCGTGATGTTCCTGTGAACAAGGTGAAGGAATTCGAAAAAGATTACTTGGAGTTCTTGAACGCCAAACATAGAGATGTTTTGGATACCCTTAAAGCCGGTAAATTAACTGACGAGGTTACTGAGACATTGACGGCTGTTTGCAAAGATCTTTCAAGTAAGTATAAAGCATAACAATTGTCATTCCTGCTGTTCCCTGAGCATTGTTGAAGGGCACACAGGAATCCATAACCAAAAAGATTCCGCACCCAGTGTGGAATGACAAAGAATAATATGGCGAATCTAAAGGAAATACGTAACAGGATATCATCCATCTCATCAACGATGCAGATTACCAGTGCCATGAAAATGGTTTCTGCTGCAAAGTTGAAAAAGGCTCAGGATGCTATTACAGCTATGCGTCCGTATTCCGATAAGCTGACCGAGCTCTTGCAAGGGCTTAGCGCCAGTCTGGAAGGTGACGGTGGTAGCGAGTACGCAGACAAAAGACCCGTAAACAAAGTTTTGGTGGTTGCCATTACTTCAAACAGAGGTCTTTGCGGCGGATTCAATTCCAACATCATAAAGCAGAGCAACAATTTGGTATCCAATACTTATCCAGGTAAACAAGTTGATTTTTACACTATTGGTAAGAAAGGAAATGACATCCTTAAAAAAAGGCATACCGTTTTGGGGGATCAAAGCAAGGTTTACGATGACCTGACCTTTGAGCACGTTTCCGAGATTGCCGAGCTTTTGATGCGTTTGTTCACCAAAGGAGATTACGATAAAATTGAGTTGGTCTACAACAAGTTCAAGAATGCCGCTACACAGATTGTGATGACGGAACAATTCTTGCCCATCGTTGGAGCAGAAGGGGATGAAGCTATCGCAGCCGATTACATTTTTGAACCATCCAAAGCCGAAATTGTAAAAGAATTGATACCTAAATCTTTGAAGACACAGTTGTTCAAGGCCATTAGGGATTCCTTTGCAAGTGAGCATGGTGCCCGTATGACAGCCATGCACAAAGCAACCGACAACGCTGCAGAACTTAAAGAAGAGTTGACTTTGACGTACAACAAAGCCCGTCAGGCAGCGATTACCAACGAAATCCTCGAAATTGTTGGCGGAGCCGAAGCATTGAACAATTAAGCCGAACCAAAGTGAGGCTAAATATTCAATAACAGAGGCGTTGAATAATTAGAATTACAAAGTTTTTTATATAATGAAAGGCCACCGAATCGGTGGCCTTTTTGCTTTGGGTCTTTTTCAACCTACTTTCCCCGTATGTACAAAGCAATTGTGCCCCCCTTCAAATTTTTTTAATATCCAACGTTAATTAAATTAAAGTTGTTAGTTTAGTCGCAACACAATTCCCATTACTTGTTAAACGCAGCAAAAATGTACGTGAGAACCGGTCTCACATACCCTACGTTGCGGCAATTTTTTAAAGATTTCCGCCCAAATCTTAGTATAAATTAAAATTGGACAAGTAATGAAACAACTGCGTAACCTACTGCCAGTGATGCTACTGGCCATTCTGGCCAACCAATGTACAACGGAAGAAGTGGAAAACTCCTCAAGGACAGATCCAAAAGTCGAAACCGTTGGGGAGGAACCAGCACTCAATATTGAAGAAATAGAATTCGAATCCTTTGAGCAAGAACCTTTTTACAATGCCCTCAACAATCATTTGGAATTTGAACAAGTGGATGGCAACGCTTCAAAACGGAAGAAAAAGCGCAAGTTCAAGATAAGCAAGAAACACGTTAAAAAAGTTGAGATGGAAAGTGGGGATTATACCTCCTACACCTTCTACATGACGGACGAGGACCTTAGGGACCCCACCATACTACAGAACCTGATGGTGGTAAAACGAAAGGGCGAATTGGAAGTGTACCGGTTTTTATATGGCGGTACCGAAAAAGGAATCTTCCCCAAGGACTATGACATGGCCCGCAACACAACATTTGAAAAACTATTGGATTTTGACATGGACGAAATGGGCGCGCTCACCGGTAAAACGCTTTGTTTATATGACCAACTTGACTGCAATGGTGGCGGGGACAATGACAACGCAGAGGTTTACTGTTACAACGTGGAGATCTACATTGATTATGCCTGCTTCGGCAATGGGGCCACGGGCACGCACTATCACGACAGCGACTGCAACTGTACCGATGGTTACGGCTCTTGTAGTTCACCTTATACCGATTACCAATCCGAAATGTTCTGCACCAGTGATAGCAATTCCAACGGTGCGGCCCAAGAGTATGTGTCCGAGAACCATTTGGGCGGCTCCGATGGGGGCACAAACGTTTCAACGGCCGGGAACGATATACTCATATCTGCCACGATGATGAATAGCATACCGGAAGGTGCCGACCCATTGGCCTTTAAGATAGGACTGAACACCGCCTCGCCGGAATATGATTGGTTCACGGATCCAAAAAACTCGACGTTCTACGAAAGAGTGGGAACTTTTCTGGAAACCCAGGGAAAATCAGCAGCAACAATTGCTTTTTGCAATGCGGCCATTGAAGCTCGTTACAATGGCGGCAAAGTGGATTTTGAGGAAAAGATTATTTATCTTTTGGAAGACTACCCATGCCAAAAGAATATAATACAGGATTTAATTATAATTTGTCAACCAATCTCTGAACTATTTCAAGAAATATTTGTTGATAATAATAGAGCACAAATCGTCTTTAAAGTTGAAAATCTGCCGCAATTAGAAGGAGGTAATACTAGATGGATAGGAAATAGTGACAACACACATCTGTTTGAAATAACTTTAAATTCATATAGGCTTGAAAATTCTACAAATTTAGATGTGATAAATACGATAGTTCATGAGTACACTCATGCTGTATTACTATACTTTTTTTATGCTAGTCCTAGTTTTGATATAGATTTAAATAATCCACCGTCGTATGCTGAATTAGTTCAACAATTTTCATTACATAGAGAAATAATAGGTGGTAATAATAGCCCGTCACAGCATGAATATATGGCAAATTTTGTTTCCGATATAGCAGAGATTTGTTTAGCATGGTCTGAACAGAACAATATGGATTATGACTTAGATTACTTAATAGAAATTGCTTGGGGAGGAATGACGGATACAGAAACCTTTAATTTACTTTATCCAGAAGGAAGTAATGTAAGATTTAATGTTATAGAAGCTCAAACAAACGAAATATTTCCAAATTCAACCAATAATGAAGTTGGGGTACCTCCATGTGATTAATTTTATTTGAAATGAAAAAAGCAATTTCGTTTTTATTTATTGTATGCCTTTACTTCTCTTGTAAAACACAGCAAAACATTAGCGGCAAAGAAGAATACAAAGTGCTAAATACAGTTATAGAAGGTGTCTATACTGGAGAAACCATCAATTTATATAGATATTGTGTTGTTAAGAACCATGAAAGTGTAAAGAACAATATTAAATATATGGAACTGCATGCCAATATTGATAAGGAATGGTTTGTCAGTTTTTTGCCGATAAAAGAGCAAAAATCAAAAAATGATTTTGAAAAATGGGATAGCAATGAAATAAATCTCAAAGATTTAAATACAAGTTTTGATTTAATAGATGAAAACACAATAAACAAATACAAAAGTTTATTATCCAATAGTGGTAGTAATGAAAAAGAAAAATATGATATAAAAATATCATTTTGGGTAAGAGAAAATGCAGAGTTCAATATTTGGTACGCTACAAAACCAATCTTTAATGAAGACAAGTCTAAAGCAATTATATTTCTGACTTTTCTCAATCAAGGAGTCACCGCTTGGCTTTTGGAAAAAGACAGTTCTAGATGGGTCGTTATTGAAAAAGTAGGGATTGCTTCAATCTAAATCTTTACCTTATGAAAACTCTGCAAATCCACTTGGCACTCCTTGTGATTAGTCTATACTTATTTATTGCTTGCAAAGTATTGCCCAAAGAAGAAACTTTGGCAAAAGAAACATATGGAATCATTAACACAATTCTTGATGATTATAAAAATCCCAACAAACCTTATGTTACAATAGAAGAAACAGTAGGACTGGCAATAGATGACTTCAACAGTCACATGAACGGCCAAAAAATATTGAAAGATGAGGGCTACAATCCTGAACAATGTGCGATGCGCTACATTGAAAGCAAAGTGAAATTAAACAAAACCACCTTTAGATTAAAAACGTGGGATAAATCAAAAATCACTTATAATGAAGTAAGTTATATTAGTCGTAAAGTACTTGGTAAAAACTTGTCCATGAAAGAAGCCAATGAACTTATGGGCAAGCAAATTTTTAGCTTCTCAAACCCGATTTTTGATAAAAATATGGTTAACGCAGTAATACTTTTAGACATAAGTAGGGAAGGTAAAAAACTCCATTTTCGACATAAGGAAAATGGAAAGTGGATATCGAATTGTGGATATTACATAAGCGTATATTAACAAAGAAGCAAATGCAAATAATTTGGGCCATAATGCAATGGCAGATCTATTTAGGAATCTGATAAAAAATGCCATTAAAGCCTATGGCGAAAGCAAAGGCTATGTGATTGATGATTTTGTGTATGAAGCATTGGCTTGGGGAGGCTTAACTGAAAAAGGGGATGGATTGGTCCATCCAAAATTCATAGAATATGTACCAAACGCAAAAACACGCTCACAAATTTTGAACATTTTGAATGCCGAGCGGTACAACCAATTGGGCTTTGGCAATGCAGTTCCAAAAGGACAACAGGCCTGTAATTAAAACCAATAAAAATGAGACTTATATTTTCCTTAATTGCAATAATTTTTTTGTGTTGCAAAGCACCAAAGAGCAATAAAACAATCGCCAATGAGGAATATGAAATTGTTAACAAGGTGCTAAATACAGTTCGTTCAAAACAATTCATACTCTATGATGAAATTTATAATTATAATGTAGATTTTGCTATTGTAGGAGTTTATAAAGGTTGGTACAATAAGCATCTGACCGGAAAGATAACACCAATGGCAAGTGAAGATATTGAGTGGATTTTAAACCAAGATGATATCGAATACATTTCCAATAAAATAAAATCAGATACCATAAAAACTAGATGGGATAGGAAACAAATAAAAAACCCAAATTTGATTTATGCCTCTGACCGTCCCGATTTGGTGGAATCAACAGATTTGCCCAGACCTCCAAGGGTGGAATTATCAAAACCTTATTTAAATGAGAATAGAACCAAAGCAATAATTATAAGAATAATTGGAGGGAACGGATATTTAATGTTGGCTAAGAAAGTTGGTGATGATTGGGAGCTCTGCGGTGAAATTGAATATATGTTTTCATAAAACAAGTATTTTATTCCCTTTTATTGCAAAATCAGTGAAGTACAAAGAAAAGGCCACCGATACGGTGGCCTTTTTGTTTTTCTTAGGACAATAAGGTTTAGGTACTAATGGCTTTTGCGTAACTTGTAGCCACCTAATCAAGGTTTTTAAAGAAGCAACACCTATTGAACCCGCTAAAGAGGCTTTTTAAACAAACGTTTATCTACGGTTTGGCCACGGTAATGCCGAGGGTCATTTCTTTCTTCTTATTGCCGTTGTATACCTCGGTATTCGTGAATGCTTCGGGGTATGGACAGTATACCAATATATACGCTTGGATTGCGATTTTTAATGTGTTTTTGGCTTATGGTATGGAAACAGCTTTTTTTAGATTCTACCATAAAAGCGGGGACAAGGCCAAGGTAATTTCCACATCACTGATATCCTTATTGGGTTCCTCTTTATTATTTTTGATTCTTGCACTTTCCCTTAGGGAGTGGTTGTCTGGAGTAACCAACATTAACCCGGATTACCTTAAGTTCACTACCTATATTTTGGTCTTGGATGCCGTAGTAATCATTCCGTTTGCACTGCTCAGGGCCAATGAGAAGCCGATGCGGTATGCCGTGCTAAAGACGATTAATGTGGCTATAAACTTGGCGTTCAATGTATTTTTTCTTCTTGTACTGCCCAAGATGGCCCAAGATGGCGATACGGGTTTTCTTGTGTCTCTGTACAAGCCCAATTGGGAAATACATTATGTTTTGATATCTAATGTTATTGCTAGTGGAGTAACATTGCTGATTTTACTTCCAACCTACATTAAGGCCTCCTACAAATTCGATTTAGATACCTGGAAACAGATGCTGAAATACGCAGGACCGATTCTTATTGCCGGAGTCGCTTTTACCATCAATGAGGTATTGGATAAGATTCTGCTCACCGAGTTACTTCCGTCCGATATCGCTGAGAGCGAAGTAGGGAAATATGGCGCATGCTATAAACTGGCCTTGTTCATGACATTGTTCGGAACCGCGTTCCGTATGGGAGTGGAACCTTTTTTCTTTAGTCATGCCAAAAGTGAAAAGCCCCAGAAAACATACGCACAGATTACCAATTACTTTGTAATTCTTGGTAGCATTATCTTATTGGGCGTTATTGTATTTATAGATGTTTTGGGCAAGTTACTATTGCACAATCCTGTGTATTGGGAAGCTCTTGATGTGGTTCCCATTATACTTTTGGCAAGTTTTTGTTTGGGTATTTACCACAACCTGTCCGTCTGGTACAAGGTAACGGACCGAACCAAGTTTGGAGCCTATATTTCGTCGGTAGGAGCCATTATCACACTGGTCATAAACATAAGCCTGATCCCAAAGATTGGATATATGGCATCGGCATTGGCCACCTTGGTGGCCTACGGCAGTATGATGTTGTTGTCCTATCACTATGGGAAAAAGTATTATCCGGTCCCCTACAATATGAGAAAGATCGTGTTCTATCTATCCGTATCGCTCCTGTTTTCAGCACTGTCCTTCTACGCTTTTAATAGAAATTTAATAGCAGGCAGCATACTACTTTTAGTATTTTTGGGGTTAGTGTACAAAATGGAAGGAGATAAACTAAAAAGCATATTTATAAAGCGTGAAGATTAAGATCATCAACAAATCAGGCCATAAACTACCGCATTACGAAACCCTTGCCTCGGCCGGGATGGATTTAAGGGCGGATTTGGAAGCACCCATTACATTAAAGCCTTTGGAAAGAGCAATTGTCCCCACCGGCCTATTTATGGAACTTCCCGCAGGTTATGAGGCACAGGTAAGACCGCGAAGTGGATTAGCGGCCAAAAAGGGGATTACGGTGCTCAATGCACCTGGCACCATCGATGCTGATTACCGTGGAAATGTCGGGATAATTCTCGTTAATCTTTCCAATGAGGATTTTACCATAGAAAATGGTGAGCGCATCGCCCAAATGGTGATAGCGAAGCACGAGCGTGCCGAATGGGAAGAAGTGGAAACCCTATCGGATACGGATAGAGGAGAAGGCGGATTTGGAAGTACGGGGACAAAATAACATATTCCTGCAAAGGCAGGAATCTATTAGAGAATTAAACCCTTAGGAAGAAGCGTACATTAATGGTATTGAAATTATGAAGCTTTGGAATGTGTACATAATGAGTAACAAACCAAACGGGGTACTTTATATTGGAGTTACTGACAATCTTGACGAAAGGGTGAAAGAACATAAATTAAAAGTATTTCCACAATCGTTTAGCGCTAAATATAATTGTGACAAATTGGTCTATTTTGAGAATTTTGAAAATGGAGCGAAGGCTGTTAAACGAGAAAAACAAATGAAAAAATGGAAAAGAGAGTGGAAAGTCAAATTAATAGAAGATTTTAACCCCAATTGGATTGATATAAGTCTTAATTGGAAATTGAACTATAATAATTTAAGATAAACCTTGTTGAGTAAAGGAGGTAAAAAAACAAAGTTTAACGCAAAAAAAGAGACACCTGCCTGTGCAGGTGTGTGATGTATGAAAATAATAGTACCAATGGCGGGCAGAGGATCCCGTTTAAGACCCCACACATTAACAGTTCCAAAACCATTGATACCTGTTGCGGGGAAGCCAATCGTACACAGATTGGTAAGCGATATCGCCAAAGTGTTGGGAGAACCTATTGACGAAGTTGCTTTTATTCTCGGAGACCCGGCTTTTTTTGGGGATGATGTAGTGGGAAGTTTAATGGAACTGGCCGATGAACTGGGAGCCAAAGGATCTATTTACAGACAGGACAAACCACTTGGTACAGGGCACGCGATTATGAGTGCGAAAGAGTCCTTGAGTGGGCCAGCAGTTATCGCTTACGCCGACACCCTGATACGTGCCGACTTTGATTTGGACAAATCGGCAGACAGCGTTATTTGGGTGAAGCAAGTGGAGCGCCCAGAAGCCTACGGAGTAGTTCAGTTGAATGGTGACAGTGAAATCGTTGAGTTGGTCGAAAAGCCACAGGAGTATGTTTCAGATTTGGCCGTAATCGGTATTTATTATTTTAAGGACGTAGGAGTGCTCAAAAATGAGCTGCAGCACGTACTGGATAACGATATCAAGCATGGTGGTGAATACCAAATCAATGATGGTATTAAACGCATGATGCAAAAGGGCATGAAATTTGTTCCAGGTAAAGTGGATGAATGGATGGACTGTGGCAATAAGAATGTGACCGTGGAGACCAATCAGCGTATGTTGAGCTTTTTGGATAAAGAAGGGGAACAAATGATCGCCGAATCGGTTAAACAAGAAAACGCCAACATTGTTGAACCCTGCTTTATAGGTGAAAATGTAGTGCTCAAGAACACCACGGTAGGACCTTATGTTTCCGTTGGGGCCAATACTGTTTTAGAGAACTCAACGGTAAAAAACAGTCTTATCCAGAGTAACAGTAAAATAAGCAATGCCAATTTGGACAATGCAATGATCGGCAACCACGTGGTTTATAATGGTAATTTTGAGACCATTAGTATTGGAGATTATTCCGTTTTGGAATAACTTTAAAGTAGATTTTTAGTTTGATGGGGACTTAGGACGTTAATATGAAAAAGAAACTTCTTGTTTGGATGGTTTTAGGAGCATCAATGGTGATGCATTACGATACCTATGCCCAAGAAGAACTGGAAAGTGCCGATGTCTACCTCGAAGAATATACCGATGAGTTTCAAGAAAACTTCTTTGAAGCACTAAAGCAAAAAGGTATCCAGAACTACGACAGGGCCGTCGATCTCTTCTTGAAATGCAAGCAATTGGAACCCAACAATAGTGTGGTGGACTACGAACTGGCCAAAGCCTATATGTTGGACAAGAAATATGTACAGGCACAGGACTATGCAATTGAAGCTCTGTTGTCGGAGCCTGAGGACTATTGGTATTTGGACAATCTATTGACCATTTTGGACAAGCAAGGAAGTCCAATAGAAAGTATTAAACCACGAATACCTTACGACAACAAGAAACTGCAGCAGAATATGGCCGTTTCTCTTTTTAAAATGAAAAAGTACGGGGAGGCCTCAAAAGTGCTGGATGATTTGGAGAACTCACAATTGAAATCGGAGTTGAGCAGAAAAATAAAGGACTCCCTTCAAAAAGATAAGGAACCGGAAACAACTCCAATTGTTCAAAAGGAAGAAAGTTCGGATGACCCTGTGGCCCGATTAAAAGACCAAATGGAGCAATTAATCGTCGCGTCCGATTTTAAAAAGTTGTTGAACGATTCCCAAGAAGCCTTGGATTCCTATCCCTTACAACCGTATTTTTATTATGCTTTTGGTACGGCGTTGAACAATACAGGAAACCCAAATAAAGGGATTGAGGTTTTGGAAAGCGGCCTTGACTATCTGTTGGATGACGAAGGGTTGAAGAATAAAATCTACAAGCAACTTTCCGAGGGGTATACCAAAATTGGAAATACCCAAAAAGCAAACGAATATTTGAATAAGATCAATTCAGGATTATAATGAACCTACATATAAACATATCCAAAATTGCAGCGACTCTGGTGTTACTTTTCACCCTTGGGGCTTGTAAAAGCACCAAGTCCATTACGGGAGGAGAGGTCAATTCAAGATTGTCTGCAAAGAACATCATAAACGCGCATTATTCCAATCAGCCCCAATTTAAAACCTTGAGAGGGCGGGTTAAGATTGATTATGCCAACGGCGACGATTCACAAGGGGTAAACGTAAGTCTACGCATGGAAAAGGATAAGGTGATTTGGATGAGCGCGCCATTGGGCGTGGTCAAAGCCCATATTACACCGAACAAGGTATCTTTCTACAACAAACTTCAAAATGAATATTTTGATGGCGACTTTAGTTATTTGAGCGACTTGCTTGGAACCGAACTGGACTTTGAAAAAGTACAGAATCTTCTCTTGGGGAATGCCGTATTGGATTTAAGAAAAGAAAAATTCAATTCGGAAGTGTATAATGGCAATTATCAATTAAAGCCAAGAAAAGCCAGAGAGCTCTTCAAGATTTTGTTTCAATTGGAACCCAAAAACTTTAAGATAGCAGCTCAGGAAATCTCCCAACCTGAAAACGCTAGACAACTAATGGCAAAATATACCTATCAGAATATTTCTGGAAATATACTTCCTGATGAGGTAAAGATCACTGCCGAGGAGGCAGGGGATTTAACCACGATAGATCTAAGTTTTCGTAACGTGGAACTCAACAAACCCATGAATTTCCCCTATAAAGTGCCTAAGGGATATGATAAAATTACATTAAAGTAATATGAAAGGTAAAACTTCATATTGTATTTATTATCTGATATTTACACTATTCACCTTAGTAGGAGCCTATGCCCAAACAAGTGAGCAAAAGGTGCTCGAGGCCAAAAGGGAGCGGCTCCAGGAAGAAATCAAGGAAATCAACAGATTGCTGTTCGCCGAACGTAAGGAAAAGGGAACCGTTTTGGACCAAATGGAGGCTTTGGACAATAAAATAAATGTTCGCCAAGAATTGATTCGTGTCACCAATCAACAGTCCAATTTGCTCAACAGACAAATCAATGTCAACATCAGAAACATAAGTAAGCTTCGGGAAGATTTAAAAATCCTGAAGGAGGATTACGCGGAACTGATTCAAAAAACCTATCAGAACAAATCCCAAAGTAACCGGCTGATGTTTTTACTTTCTGCCGAAAACTTCTATCAGGCTTATAAAAGGTTGCAGTATATGCAGCAATATGCAAAGCATCGTAAAAAGCAGGGAGAAGGGATTGTCCAAAAAACAGAAGAGCTCAAGACCCTGAACCAGGATTTGGTCCGACAGCGTAAGGAAAAGGAGCAACTGATCGCTGAAAATCAAAAGGCCAAAGCAGAACTTTCCAAAGAAATCGAATCACAAAGAAGCCTTTTAACGAGCATAAAACAAAATGAAGCCAAATACACAGCTGCCATCGCCGAAAAGCAGAAAGAGGCCCGTAAGATTGATCGTGAGATAGAAAGAATGATCAAAAGTGCCATTGCAAGTTCCAATCGGAGTTCGGGTAATTCTTCCAGCAGTGCAACCTTTGCCCTTACACCCGAAGCCAAATTGCTTGCAGACAATTTCTCATCGAACAAAGGAAGATTGATTTGGCCAGTGGAAAAGGGAATAAAAAGTCAGGGATACGGAGTTTACGCCGATAAATTGTACCCTGGCATAAAGCACCGAAACAATGGGGTAACCATTACCACCGACGCGGGCAGCAAGGCAAGAGCTATCTTTGAAGGTGAAGTAATCGCCATACTTTCTGTTCCCGGCGGAAACAAAGGAGTGCAAATAAAACACGGAAACTACATAAGTACATACTATAACCTTTCCGATCTTTACGTAAAAAAAGGGGATAAAGTGGCGGCCAAAGAAATATTGGGAGAAATAAATACCAATCGGTTGGATGGCACTACCAAATTGAAGTTCTATCTTTATAAGGACTCCAATCGCCTGAACCCTGAAGATTGGATCTATCAACTTTAATTACCATGAAGAAAATTACCGATTTACAAGGCTCCTTTGAATTGTACAATGGGGTCCAGATGCCCTATTTTGGATTGGGAGTTTACCTTTCCAAGGATGGAAGTGAAGTAATCGACGCCGTAAAAGAAGCATTGAACCATGGCTATAGACATATTGATACTGCTTCCGTTTATGATAACGAAGAGGGTGTTGGCCAAGGAATTCGCGAAAGCAATGTGGATAGGAAAGATATGTTCTTAGTGAGCAAGGTTTGGAACACGGACCAAGGCTACGATAGCACCCTAAAAGCATTTGATGCCAGTTTGGAGCGCTTGGGTACCGATTACCTTGATTTATATTTGGTGCATTGGCCCAAAGGCGAAATTTCGAAGGAAACTTGGAAAGCCCTTGAAAAATTGTACAAGGAAAAAAGAGTCCGAGCCATTGGGGTGAGCAATTTTTTACAGCATCACTTGGAAGATTTGCTGACCTCTGCAGACATTGTGCCCATGGTAAACCAAATGGAGTTCCACCCGTATTTGGTACAACAGGATCTAATTGATTTCTGCAACTCCAAGGGCATTCAATATGAGGCATGGTCCCCATTGATGCAGGGGAATATTTTTGACCTTGATATCATGAAGGATCTAGCCTCCAAATACAACAAGACCATTGCTCAGATCGTGTTGCGATGGGACCTTCAAAAAGGCGTGGTCACTATTCCAAAATCATCCAAAAAAGAACGCATTATCGCCAATTCCGATCTATTCGATTTTGAACTATCGGAAGATGATGTGCAATTGTTGGACGGATTGGACAGAGGTAAACGTTTTGGCCCCGACCCAGATAATTTTGATTTCTAAACTTAAGAGGTAAAGAGCGCCTTGAGTTCCGTGGCATCTGCTGGTTTCATTTTACCCGCAAGCACCAAACTCAACTGCTTTCTCCGGAGAGCAGCTGCATAACGTTCTTTCTCCAGGTCGGTTTCAGGCTCCAATGGCGGTACTTCGGTGGGTTTTCCGGTATCATCAACCGCAACAAAAGTATAAATGGCCTCATTGGCCTTGGTACGTTCACCTGTAAAACGATCCTCGATCCAAACATCCAGAAATATCTCCATAGAAGTTTTAAAAGCCCTGGAAACAGATGCTTCAACCGTTACCACACTACCCAGCGGAACAGCTCGGTTAAAAGCTACGTGGTTCACCGAAGCTGTAACTGTAATCCTTCGGCTGTGCCTGCGGGCCGAGATACTGGCAGCTCGGTCCATTCGGGCCAAGAGTTCCCCGCCAAAAAGATTGTTGAGAGGATTGGTTTCACTTGGCAGTACCAAATCGGTCATTACCGTGCGGGATTCATTAGGAGTTTTAGTGCGCATACCTTAAAATTTTGCGCAAAGATATTGAAGTGTGGAATGGTATTAAAGGAAAGCGGGATTATTTCTCGGAAAGCATCCAAGCATCTCTGGAATCCTCGGCCTTCACCTTTCTTAAAAAGACAAGCGCCTCTTTTGGATCTTCAAAGCTATCATAGGCCACTTGATGGAGCCCATACTTGTTCACACCCAAGTAAAAAGCGTTGTATCCCTTTTCTTTGAGTTGGTTGACTTTCTTGTCTGCATTCTGCTCTTCGCGGAAGGCCCCAGCAATAATATGGTGCTTGCCCAATTGCTTTTTGGTCACTTTGATATTGATAGCGGGAAGTTCCAATGGAGCACTTTCAAAGAAAGTAGCTTCTTGGATCAAACGGGATACTTTTTGTTGTGCATCTTGTTGTGCGGCCACTTCTTTTTGTTGAAGGTCACCATAGGTGCGATAAGAGGTTGCGCCCAACGAAACTGCCAATAAAATTACGGCAGCATACTTTAACCAAGGTCTAAAGGAAGTTTGCTCCCTTTTTTCAGGGGTTATGATGAATGGAATACGTTCTTCCAATTCCTCGACCTCCTCTTTAATGACTTCTCGCTGAATAGGAGTGGCAGCAAATGTGGATAGCCCAAAGGAAGAGGTCAAAAAGTTGATTTTTTCCTCTGGCTGGAACTGAATGCTTTGTTCATTGTTATGCCACAATTTACCAATGCCAAAAAGCTCAATGCTTTCTCCTTGAGCAAGTCGATGATTCCAATCTTGCGCGATATGCTCCACTTCCTGAAGTATATCTTCATACCCTAAATTCTTTTCTTTGGAAATATGGGACACCAACAAACCATCATTTTTGGAAAGTTGTGCATTAAAGGAAATGGTTTTGCTTGGTGGCACCAAGGTATTGGTCGCCAAATCTATTTCTGCGGATTTACCGTGTGCCAAAAAGGCACCAAAACCTGGTATCACGACACAGTTGTAATCAAACAACAATTTTTCTATGTACGAATCGATCCGCATAGCCACAAATATTGTAAAAAAAGAGAAAGCACAAAATATGCTGGATAACTTTTTATTAACATTTGAAAATCTGTATTTTGTGAACAACTTTGACGCCCAAATCAAATGACTGAACCTGAAATTATTGCGGCCCTACGGTTGCAAAATATTCCCAATATCGGGGATGTTACGGCAAAAAAATTAATTGCCCACTGCGGAAGTCCATCGGCCATTTTCGAGGATAAACCACACCACCTTTTAAAAATTGACGGTATTGGAAAGATGACCTTGAAGGGTCTTTTTGATACCATCCATTTGGAAGAAGCCCTAAAGGAGCTCGAGTTTCTGTCCAAGGAAGATATCACCATCTCTTATTTTATGGAGGATGATTACCCTGCACGCTTGAAGCATTGTGTGGATAGTCCCATTTTGTTGTTTCAACGGGGAAACATCGACTTAAAGCATCAAAAAACCATCAGCGTGGTCGGGACTAGGAACGTGACCAACTATGGAACTTCGTTTTGCCGACAATTTATTGAGGAATTGGCGCCGTTAAATCCCATTATTGTAAGTGGTTTGGCCTATGGAGTGGATATTGCTGTTCAAAAAGCGGCGATGGAGCACGGATTGCAGACCATTGCCTGTATGGCGCACGGACTCAATCAGATTTATCCGAAGGTTCACTCAAAATACCAATCCAAGATTGAGGGAAACGGAGGTTTTATGACGGAATTTTGGAGCAGTAGTCGGCCCAACCGTGAGAACTTTCTAAAACGTAACCGTATCATAGCTGGTATAAGCGAAGCCACCATTGTAATTGAGTCCGCCGAAAAAGGGGGCAGTTTGGTCACGGCAGATATTGCACATGGATACCATCGCGAAGTGTTTGCTGTTCCAGGTAGAGCAACCGATAAGTGGAGCAAGGGCTGTAATGACCTCATAAAATATCAAAAGGCACATTTATTGACCTCTGCGGCCGAACTGATTTACCTTTTGGGATGGGAAATTGAGGAGGAAAGGAAAGAAAAAACAGTACAGAAACAGCTGTTTGTCGAGTTGGATGAAACAGAACAGTCAATCTACTCCTACTTGCAGTTGAACGGAAAACAGTTACTGGACACCGTGGCCTTGGAGTGCAATCTGCCCATTTTTAAAGTTTCTTCCACTTTGTTGGACATGGAAATGAAGGGCGTGATCCGACCATTGCCCGGTAAAATGTTTGAGGCGGTGTAGTTGTTGTCATACTGAGCGAAGCGAAGTAGCTCAAAACAGAACAGTCACTCTGTTTTTGGGTGTAGTTCAACGAGAAGTTGTCACTAGAAATCTAGGATTTGGAGGGTTTTATGTCAAAAAATTGGGTTTTCTGTTCAGAAGACAGAAGGCTTTGTCATACTGAGCAGAGCGAAGTATCTCAGTGGAGCATTGATGAGATTCTTCGGCTCCGCAGCACTACACCTCAGAATGACAAGTACAGTTAGTATTTGTGTCATACTGAGTGATGCGAAGTATCCTGAACAAACACAAATGATTGATGAATAAATATTATGTATACATTTTAACCAACAAGAACAAAACTGTTTTATATACCGGGGTTACCAATAATTTATCTCGAAGATTGGTTCAACATATCGAAAACATAAGAAAAGCGAGAAAGACATTTACTGCGAAATATAAGTGCAAGCATTTGCTCTATTATGAGGAATATGATTGGATTCAAGAGGCAATTGCTCGAGAAAAGGAAATAAAAGGATGGGTTAGGACCAAAAAACTAAGTTTGATTAAGTCAGTTAACCCCAATCTGGATTTTTTAGAAGAAGGTTTTCTATTCAAATGACTTTGTCATACTGAGCAAAGCGAAGTATCTCGAACAAAAGATAAAATCAGTAAGAGATTCT
>NZ_JAFLNM010000002.1:420454-979255 GCF_017313275.1 Flagellimonas profundi
CTTCATCCTCGTTTCACTCACATTCAGAATGACAAAGTGGGCTTGTAACTTCAACTTGTCATACTGAGCAAAGCGAAGTATCTCGAACAAAAGATAAAATCAACAGGGGATTCTTCATCCTTACTTTGTTCGTCTTCAGAATGACAGGTACTGTGAAGACTTGTGTCATACTGAGCAGAGCGAAGTATCTCAGTGGAGCATTGATGAGATTCTTCATCCTCGTTTCACTCACATTCAGAATGACAAAGTGGGCTTGTAACTTCAACTTGTCATACTGAGCAAAGCGAAGTATCTCGAACAAAAGATAAAATCAACAGGGGATTCTTCATCCTCACTTTGTTCGTCTTCAGAACGACAGGATGGGCAATTTAGTAACCCAACTTTTCGCGAACTCTCGCCAACACTTCATCGGCGACTTTACGGGCTTTTTCTGCACCAAAGGCCAGTGCTTCGTCCACTTCGTTTTTGTGGCTCATATAGTATTCAAACTTTTCCCGTGGTTCTTCAAACCTCTCCAAAATAAGTTCGTACAATGCCTGTTTGGCGTGACCGTAGCCATAGTTCCCAGCTAGATAATTGGCACTCATTTCCTCTATCTGCTCAGGGGAAGCCAATAATTTGTACAAAGCAAATACATTATCCTTGCTCGGGTCCTTGGGGTCTTCCATTGGTGTGCTGTCCGTAACAATGCCCATGATCTGCTTTCGCAACTTTTTGTCCGGTTGGAACAAATTGATGAGGTTGCCGCGGCTTTTACTCATTTTTTCGCCGTCGGTTCCGGGCACGTACATAGTTTGCTCGTGTACCTTTGCTTCGGGCATTACAAAAGTTTCGCCCATTTGATTGTGAAAACGTGAGGCCACATCGCGTGTCATTTCCAGATGTTGCAACTGATCTTTCCCTACAGGAACAATATCCGCATCATACAGCAAAATATCGGCTGCCATTAACATAGGGTAGGTGAACAGGCCTGCGTTTACATCTTCCAACCGATCGGCCTTGTCTTTAAATGAGTGGGCCAATGTTAATCTTTGATAAGGAAAAAAACAGCTCAGGTACCAGGCCAACTCAGCGGTTTGAGGAATATCGCTCTGTCTGTAAAAAACGGTCTTTTCAATATCAAGGCCAAATGCCAGCCAAGCGGCCGCAATAGCATAGGTATTGTTCCGTAGCAGTTCCCCATTTTTAATTTGGGTGAGCGAGTGCATATCGGCAATAAAGAGAAAGGAATCGTTTTTGGGGTCTTCCGCCATTTCAATGGCCGGTGCAATTGCCCCCAAAATATTACCTAAATGTGGTGTTCCTGTACTTTGTATTCCTGTCAGAATTCGGGCCATTCTTAATTTTTGCCCGTAAAAGTACGCATCCGTGACTTATAAAAAAAGTGACATGTTTCTTAAAAAACCGGTTGTTTTTAAAGTAAAATCTTGAAATGCGTTACTTTTGACAGATGCTTCGAGTAATCAAAAATGCAGGGCATTTGTTGTATAGGGTCTGGTTCTATATTTTGGTTACCGTTCCCATTTTCTTGTTTTTTCCGTTTTTGCTCGTGTTTACCATTTCGGAGAGGACCTATGCTCAATTTTTTTGGTTGGCCCGGAATTTATGGGCCCGTCCCATTCTATACGGTATGGGCTGCATTCCTGTAGTTATACGTCAACAAAGGATGATTCAAAGAAAGAGTTACATGTTGGTTGCCAATCACACCAGTATGTTGGATATTATGTTGATGCTTTATGTTAGTAGAAACCCCTTTGTTTTTGTTGGTAAAAAGGAATTGGTGAACATTCCCATTTTTGGCTTTTTCTATAAAAGGGTCTGTATCATGGTAGATCGAGATAGTGTTCGGAGCAGAACGGCCGTTTATCGGAGGGCCCAAAGGAGATTGGACCAAGGTTTGAGCATATGCATTTTTCCTGAGGGGGGAGTTCCTGAAGAAGATGTGGTTTTGGACAAGTTCAAGGACGGGGCATTTAAAATGGCCATTGCCCATAAAATTCCAGTGGTGCCCATGACTTTTTATGATAACAAGAAAAGGTTTTCATTTACATTTTACAGTGGAGGACCGGGCCCTATCAGAGTTAAGGTCCATCAGTTTTTTGAAACAGGTATTTTGAGCGCGGAGGACACTTCCACACTAAGGGAAGAGGTCAGGGAAACCATTCTTGACGGACTGACCTGAACCTTCTTATATTCAAGGCTTTATTTAAACAAGATTCGGAAGCTGTATAACTTTATGTTTTCTATGTATTCCATTATCAAAAGAACTGGTTGTTTTATGGGAAATACCATAGCCTTTAACGGCATTTATCAGTTCAATCTGGTCTTTCCATTTCATCATATTTTCCCTGTACCAACGGTTTTCCAGGTTTTCGGATCCTAAGCCTTTGCAATGATAGTGCACTTCTATCCGCACCATATTTTTTAAGGCTTTTATGCCAATTTTGAAATGTTGGTCGGTAACACCGTTTATAACGGATTGCTCGACCATATTCTCAAATAGCGTAAGTATTACAAATGCGGGTATTACCGCTTCTTCGGACTCGACACTGTTCTCCTTTTCGATGGATATGGTGTAATCGAACGAATCGTCGTACCTCAACTTTTGAAGCTTAAGGTACCAATGCAACATATCGATTTCGGCATATAGCGAGGCCGTATCCTTGCCAAGCTGCTTCAAATAAAAACGAACAAGCCTGCTGAATGTGGAAAAGTAGTCAAGGGCCAATTTTGTGTTCTGGGATGTTATAAAATATTGTATGGCATTTAGGGAGTTAAAAACAAAATGGGGATTTAATTGTGAATTGAGTGTTCTTAACTTAAGCTCCAACATTTCCTCCCGTACTTGTATGAGCTTCCTTCGCTTTTCCAAAAGTCTTTTGTTTGCCCTAACGCTTTTAATTTTTATCGCACAGATGGAAGCTATTGCGGAAAGCATTTTTAGATGCCGTTCGGAAAAGAAGTTTTTTGCGGGGTGTTCACAATCAATTACGCCATAAAGGATGTCCTCATAAGCGATGGGGACACAAATTTCCGAGAGCCTATTGTCATCATCGACTATATAACGGGAATCTGCAGATGTGTCGGGAATTAACTCCGGTTTCCCCGTTTTTGCCACGCTTCCTGTAATCCCTTTACCAATAGCTATTTCCACCGGATTATAAAGCGTTCGGTCTTTTGGGCTTTTTGCATTGTAAGCAGCTTTTTGTACCAGTAAGGTGTCATTTTCATCCACCAAGTAGATCACACAGTCGACAAACCCCAATTTTGAGATACAGTTCTTTGCAACATCCCATAGAATGTCTTCTTCGTTTTCCTTTCCCATAAGTGATTTGGAAAAGTATATGAGAATGTCTTCAAACTGATCAGCTTTCACATTTTCTAAGGGGTTGGTTCAAGTTTACGTAATTAATGTAAGAAAAATACACGGATTTTTACCAATAAAAAAACGCTCCAAATAAATGGAGCGCTTAATTGATTGCATGAAGGAGCAATCTTCCTAACCAACTTTTTACATGTTAAAACCTAAAACTAAAACCGCTATAAACACCAATGGAGTAAGGCCTAAAATCACCTGAAACATTGGAAAAAGTATTTAGTTGGTATTTAAAAACAGGTTCTACATTGAATCTTATTTTTGGACTGAACTTATAATTGAGCCCCATACCCACATTGGCACTAAAATTCAACGAATTAATATTATTCGCTTCGCCCATTTCCGTAACCAAATCATTGGACTCCAGTAAAACGGCATTATCAACAAGAAAGAGTGAGCTTACGCCCCCAATAAGGTCAACACCAAATTTTTTGTCCATAAGAACATAGTTCAGTTCCAGTGGGACTTCAATATATCCAAGTTGTTGAACCATTTTTCCATCTAACGAAGGCGCAGTGTTCAGTGCTATTTCTTTAGAGTTGACAGCCGGCGTGTTTTTGGCATTGTCCTTACTTTGAACCACAATGGATTCTGAGTTTGGACTGTAATCAATATTTGCGATTTTATCCGTTGAAGCTGCTCGCAAGGTAGAGGAGAAAAGCACATCGTTGGTGCTATATCCATAGTTTACACGATGGACCCCTGAGCGAATCTTTAATTTTTTTCCCACTTCGTAGGCTACGGTAAGGCCATAACTCAGATTTAGTTTTCCCGATTTTGAATTGGAAGAGAAGTCGGGCCCAACGGGCGAGCCATCTCCGGAAGCATCAAAATAGACGGGAGCCACGGACGGACCTACCGACCATTTTCCGGATTTGTTTTCGGCAATGGCTTCCTCCTCCTCACGCTGTTCTTCCATTGCATCATAGATGGATTTTTTTTCAGGCTGCTCCTTTTTATCCGTTTCCTGTGAAACTTTATTGCCTTTCTCCGAAGGACCAGTTATGTTTTCTTCCTGGGTTTCTCCAGTATTCATAGCTATGGCAGCGCTATTTCTTGAACTATTTTGTTCTGTGGAAACAGCAACAGCATCAGTCAAACGGTTGTTTTTAGTTTGATTTTCCTCACGTAAACCATTCTTGCTTGAAATGGAAGACGAATTCTCGGCAATCGATACAGCTTTATCTTCATCCGTTTTATTTATGGTTACTTGATTGTTCTCTGATCCAGAGTTGTTTCCATTGGAAGTATTTGCCAATTCCCCTTCTTCATTTTCAGAAGTGATTGTGGCAGGATTGGAATCTTCGCTTTCCGCTTCCACTGACGTACTGGACTCTTGAGGAACGGAAATATTTTCCGTATCCGTGACCGTTTGTTCGTTTACTGGTTCCTCAGTAAATGGATTGAATACCAATAGCAGCAGTACAAGGGCAGCGGCAACGCCCCCCAGACTCCACCAAATGGGTATCACCCGCTTTTTTTGTTTCTTTTTGTCCAAAGAGGCTTCAATGGAGCTCCATACTTTTTCGTCTGGAACTTCTTGAAAATCCTTAAAACGTTCTTTGAACAATTGCTCTAAATTCTTTTTCCCCATCATTGTTCTGTTTAAGCAATGTTTATTTTGGTTTTTTCTATTTTATCCCTCAAAATTGCTTTGGCGCGTGCCAAATTGGACTTTGAGGTACCCGTGGATGTCCCCAACATCTCACTTATTTCCTTATGACTATAGCCGTCCAATACATAAAGGTTAAAGGTTAACCTGTATTTGTGCGGAAGCTCTTGAATATATCCCAAAAGGGTGGATAGACTAATGTCCGTATCCTCTGTATCAACCTCTACTTCGTCTTCTGTATTTTCCGAAACAAGGTTGAGGTATTGGTCTTTTCTGTATTTCTGAAGTACGGTGTTTACGGTTATCCTTTTGATCCAGCCCTCAAAAGATCCTTTGAAGCTAAACTGATCGACCTTGTCGAATATGGTCATAAAACTGTCGTGCAGATTGTCCTCCGCCTCTGTTTTGTTTTTGGAATACTTGAGGCACATACCATAAAGGATACCGGAATACCTCCGGTACAGCTCAGCTTGTGCCTGTCGATTTCCCTTTTTACAGTTATGTATCAATTCTTCAAGATCCAAATGTTGGTCAATTCTGGATTACTATCTTAATTTGTAGGTTCCGCCATCGTTACTGGAACTGTATACTCCAAATAGGTGGCATTTCCATCCGCATCATCGCCGGCATAAAACCTAAAGGTATACTCATCGCTATAAATAACGTTGAACCTTAATGTGGCCACAACTTCCTCAACGGCTTGGGTGCAAACTCTGTTTTCATCTGTCAACACAGAACCGATTACCACAACATCCCGACCGGTTTCTGCAGTTTGAACCACATCAAAACCTTCAAAAAAGGTACAACCATTCGGTCTTAAAAAGGTTACTTCAATATCGTAGGTTTCACCAAATTCAAATGATTCCGGCACATCTGCCTCCACAGTATTCAAGGCAGTAAAGTAAAAATTGGGGGAATCATCGTCCACCTCACAAGAGATGAACCATGAGCATGCCACAATCAAAATAAAGGGCATTAGCACTTTTTTCATAACAAAATCCTTTTACTCCCTAGATGTTCAGTACTAGCAAGGGTTGCGTAGGATTTTATAACCAAAAGTTAATCTACTAAAAAAATCGATAAAAAGGTTATTCGCTTACCGCAGCGATGGCCTCCCTTATTTTACCTTCCAATTCTTCGGATAGTTCGGGGTTGTCCAAAAGAAGTGATTTTACAGCGTCTCTACCTTGACCAAGTTTCGTATCTCCATAACTGAACCACGAGCCACTTTTCTTGACAATTTCGTAGGCAACTCCCAAATCTAGGATTTCTCCAATTTTTGAGATTCCTTCACCGTACATAATATCGAACTCTGCTGTTTTAAATGGCGGGGCAACTTTGTTTTTCACCACTTTTACACGGGTTTTGTTCCCTTGTACGTCACCATCAGTACTTTTTATTTGGGTGGACCTTCTAATATCCAACCTCACGGAAGCATAGAACTTAAGAGCGTTTCCACCAGTGGTTGTTTCAGGGTTTCCGAACATGACACCGATTTTCTCCCTCAATTGGTTAATAAAGACCACCGTACATTTTGTTTTACTGATGGTGGATGTCAGTTTTCGCAAGGCTTGTGACATCAGTCTGGCGTGTAATCCCATTTTGGAATCGCCCATTTCCCCTTCGATTTCACTTTTAGGGGTCAAAGCTGCCACGGAATCGACTATTACAATGTCAATAGCCCCTGAGCGAATCAGGTTATCTGCAATTTCCAAAGCCTGCTCTCCGTGATCGGGCTGGGAAATGATCAAGTTATCGATATCAACACCAAGTTTTTTGGCATAAAAACGGTCAAAAGCATGTTCTGCATCAATAAAAGCGGCAATACCACCAGCTTTTTGAGCTTCGGCAATGGCATGTAAGGTCAATGTGGTTTTACCAGAAGATTCCGGACCATATATTTCTACAACCCTTCCTTTTGGATATCCTCCAACACCAAGGGCAATATCCAACCCCAATGAGCCAGAAGGAATAACCTCGACATCTTCAACAACACTGTCCCCCATTTTCATGACAGCACCTTTGCCGTAGGTTTTATCTAGCTTATCAAGTGTAAGTTTGAGGGCCTTTAATTTTGCATCTTTCTCTTTGCTCATGGTAAAAATTATTAGGAAGGCTAAAATACCATTTCTTTAAATATGCTACAAAGAGCACGCAACCTTTTTAATAACATTACATCTTAAGTGTACTAACTCATCTACATAGAGCTAACTTTAGCTCACAATTGCTATGAGGAAGAAAATAGCTGTGAACAAGAAACAGTGGATCAGGGGGCCGTTAACAGGCCCTTTTGATTTACTCTGCCATTAATTCCTATCTTTGCCCCCACATTTTTAAAGAACCATTCTTTAACTTAATCAGGTATAGCATGCAACTGTACAATACATTAAGTGCAAAAGAAAGGGAAGCCCTTATTGAGGAAGCCGGAAAAGACCGGCTTACCATCTCTTTCTATAAATATGCACATATAGGAAACCCTCAAATTCTGAGGAACCATCTTTTCTTGGCTTGGAACGATATGGAAGTGCTTGGCCGCATTTACGTGGCCCAAGAAGGAATCAACGCTCAGCTTTCGGTTCCTGCGGACAACTTCAATGTTTTTAAGGAGCACTTGGACAGCATCTCATTTTTGGAAAATGTACGATTGAACATTGCCATTGAGCAGGACAACAAATCATTTTTAAAGCTGAAGGTAAAGGTCCGCAAAAAAATCGTTGCCGATGGTTTGAATGATGACACTTTTGATGTGACCAACAAAGGAATCCATGTAGGTGCTCAACAGTTCAATGAACTTATTGAAGATGAGAACACCGTTTTGGTGGATATGCGGAACCACTACGAAAGTGAAATAGGCCATTTTAAAAATGCCGTAACTCCCGATGTGGATACCTTCCGTGATTCCCTCGATATTATTGAACAAGACCTGGCAGAGCACAAGGAAGACAAAAAATTGGTGATGTACTGCACCGGAGGTATACGCTGCGAAAAGGCAAGCGCATATTACAAGCATAAAGGCTTTAAGAATGTCTATCAGCTGGAAGGCGGAATTATTGAATACACCCGACAAGTGCGCGAAAAGCAACTGGAAAATAAATTTCTTGGCAAAAACTTTGTTTTCGACCACAGAAGAGGGGAACGTATTTCTGAAGAAGTGATCGCACATTGTCACCAATGTGGCAAGCCTTGCGACACTCATGTGAACTGTGCCAATGAAGCCTGCCATTTGTTGTTTATACAATGTGAGGAGTGCGCCGAAAAAATGAACAATTGCTGCTCCGTGGATTGTATGGAAGTGCACGCATTGCCCTACGAGGAACAAAAACGTTTGCGTAAAGGCAAGGGAGCCAGCAATAAAATATTTAAGAAAGGTCGCTCTCCTGTCTTGAAATACAAGAAATAGCATTTCACTACTGCAACAAATTGTACTATATTTACAACTAGTAATTTTTATGAACCCTTTTTAAGGAAGTGCTTTAAGTTTCCTTAAATCAAGATATTATATATGGCGTGTAGCAGTTGTTCAACCGGCAAGGATGGACAACCGCGTGGTTGCAAGAACAATGGTACTTGCGGCACTGATGGTTGTAATAAGCTAACAGTCTTTGATTGGCTTTCCAATATGTCGTTGCCCAACGATCAAAAACCCTTTGATTGTGTTGAGGTGCGTTTCAAAAACAGTAGAAAGGAATTTTTTAGGAATACGGAGAATCTCTCGTTGTCCATTGGCGATGTGGTGGCCACCCAGGCCAAATCCGGTCACGATGTCGGGGTGGTTACCTTAACAGGTGAATTGGTTAGGATACAGATGAAACACAAAAAAGTATCTCCGGACGACAAGACCATCCCTAAAATCTACAGAAAAGCTACCCAGCGAGACATTGATATTTGGCAAAAATGTCGTGATAAAGAAGAAGGGATTAAAAAGCGTTCCCGCGAAATAGCCATTTTATTAAAACTTCAAATGAAGTTGAGTGATGTGGAGTTTCAAGGCGATGGCTCCAAAGCCACATTTTATTACACAGCCGATGATCGAGTGGATTTTAGGCAATTGATCAAGGATATGGCCAAGGCTTTTGGCATCCGTATTGAAATGCGCCAAATAGGGTATAGGCAGGAGGCCCAGCGATTGGGGGGGATTGGATCTTGCGGTCGTGAACTTTGTTGCTCCACTTGGTTAACGGATTTCAGGTCCGTGAGCACTGCATCTGCCCGTTATCAACAACTGGCGCTGAACCCACAAAAATTGGCAGGACAATGTGGTAAGCTAAAATGTTGCCTCAACTACGAATTGGACATGTACTTGGAGGCACTTAAAAACTTTCCGCCATCCGATTGCAAATTGAAGACCAAAAAAGGCATCGCATTTTGCCAAAAGGCCGATATTTTTAAAGAAACCCTTTGGTTTTCCTACAAAGATGAGCCAGCAACATGGCATACACTCAGCAAAGACCAAGTATTGGAAATCTTGGAATTGAACAAGAAAAACGAGAAAATTGCTAGCTTGGAGGAATATGCCGCAGACAATGTAATTGAAGAAAAAACAACTTTCGAAAATGTAGTTGGTCAAGATAGTCTTACTCGTTTTGATAGGCCAAAAAAGAAAAAACGCAGAAAGAAAAAACGCAGAAAACCAAAATCTAAAGCATCTTCCAATGCGAAATAAATTTTTGTTACTACTTATTGCGGTCCTCGCCCTATCATCCTGCAATGAGTCGTTGGTTTATTCCGACTATACGCCCATCAAGGATGGTAAATGGGAGATGGACCAAGGTGTCGACTTTCAGTTCTCTGAACTGGATTCCACCCAGACCTACAATATGTTCATCAATATCAGAAATGATGATACGTTTGCCTTTAGCAATTTATTCCTGATTACCGAGTTAGAATATCCGAGCGGAAATACCGTTAAGGATACATTGGAATACAGAATGGCCGAATCCAGCGGGGAATGGTTGGGAAAAGGTATGGGAAGCGTCAAGGAAAATAAACTTTGGTACAAGGAAAAGATCGATTTTCCGAATTCTGGCGTATATAAAGTGAATGTTTCCCATGCCATGCGTAAAAATGGCGATGTGGAAGGCCTTCATGTTTTAGAAGGAGTAACAGATGTTGGTTTGGAAATAGAAAAAGCACCCAAATTATAATGGCAAAGAAGCGTCAAAAAAAACAGAAACAAAATTTTCTTCCTTTTATTAAGTGGTTCTGGATTTTATTCGGGGCAGGAGTACTTTCCGTTGTACTTATTTTTCAATTGGCTTCCTGGGGAGTATTCGGGGAAATGCCCACGTTCGAACGTTTGGAAAACCCAAGTACCAATTTGGCAACGGAGTTTATCTCATCGGATGGAGAAACATTGGGTAAACTATACCTTAACGATAACAGGACCCCAGTTACTTATGACGGACTGCCCGAGAATTTGGTGAATGCATTGGTTGCAACCGAAGATGCTCGTTATTTCGATCACTCAGGAATAGATGCGAGGGGAACACTTAGGGCCGTGGCCTATTTAGGCTCGAAAGGTGGGGCAAGTACCATTTCCCAACAGCTCTCGAAGTTGTTGTTTACGCAAAAACCTTCTGGAGGAATAGAACGGATCATTCAAAAAATAAAGGAATGGGTGATAGCGACCCGTTTGGAAAGACAGTATACCAAAGAAGAAATCATAGCGATGTACTTAAATCAATATGACTTCATTAACAATGCAGATGGTATACGTTCCGCAGCCAGAATTTATTTTGGAAAAGAACCAATCGATTTAAGAACGGAAGAATCCGCTGTTTTGGTGGGCATGCTTAAAAACTCATCCCTTTATAACCCTATGCGCCGGAAGGAACTGGTATTGAACAGAAGGAATACGGTGCTCGGTCAAATGGCCAAATACGGGTACATTACCGAAGAGGAAAAGGATTCGCTCCAAGCGTTGGAGATGAAAATCAACTTTAATCCGGAATCCCACCGAGAAGGTTTGGCCACCTATTTTAGGATGTATCTTCAACGTTGGTTGAACAATTGGGTGAAAGAAAACCCAAAACCGAACGGCGAAGAATATAATATCTATCTGGATGGCTTGAAGGTATATACCACTGTGGATTCCAGAATGCAACGTAATGCCGAGGAAGCCGTGCAAGAACACATGAGTAATTTGCAGGCGGAGTTTTTTCATCAAAACACACCGCAAAGAAATGCGACAGCACCCTTTTTGGATATTTCCAGGGGCGCTATTGACACGATTATGCGAAGTGCCATGAAGCGATCGGCCAGATGGCGTCATTTAAAAAGAGAAGGCCTGTCCGAAAAAGACATTGAAGCCACTTTTCAAGAAAAAACGGAAATGACCGTTTTTGATTGGAACAGTGATTCCTATGAAAAGGATACTATTATGACCCCGATGGATTCCATAAGGTATTACAAAACCTTCCTTCGCACCGCCATGATGTCCATGGAGCCGCAAACAGGTCATGTAAAAGCGTGGGTCGGGGGAATTGACTATAAACATTTTCAATATGACAATGTAATTCAAGGAGCCAGACAAGCAGGTTCTTTGTTCAAGCCTTTTGTATATGCTGCGGCAATTGACCAATTGCGCTATTCGCCTTGTTACACCCTTCCCGATAATCAATATTGTATTGAGGCCGGCAAGCATGGAAATATGGAAATGTGGTGCCCTCACAACTCTGATGGGACGTATTCTGGAGAAAATTTGACATTAAAAAGCGCCTTGGCCAATTCGGTGAATTCAGTTACGGCACAGCTTATTGACAGAGTAGGACCAGGTTCTGTAGCCTCAATAGCTAAGAGTATGGGAGTTACCAAGGAAATACCTCCGGTACCTTCCATTGCATTGGGTACGCCCGATGTAAGTGTCTATGAAATTGTGGGTGCTTTCGGTACTTACGCCAACCAGGGCGTATATGTAAAGCCTGTAATGGTTACCCGTATCGAAGACAAAAACGGAACCGTGCTTTACGAATACAAACCAGAAACCAAAGATGTATTGAGTAAAGATGTGGCCTATGCCATGGTCAACCTTTTGGAAGGGGTTACCGAATACGGATCAGGTGGAAGGTTGCGACACACCTTTGGTAAGGACCAAACCGTGTACAAAGAAATTATAACGGGTTACCCCTACGAACTGACTAATCCCATAGCAGGAAAAACAGGAACCACTCAAAATCAAAGTGATGGATGGTTTATGGGGATGGTGCCCAATTTGGTGACCGGTGTTTGGGTAGGTGGTGAGGACCGTTCCATCCATTTCGAACGATTGGCTTATGGACAAGGAGCTGCCATGGCTTTGCCTATTTGGGCTTTATACATGAAAAAGAACTACGCCAACGAAGAAATTGGTGTATCAAAAGAAGCTTTTGAAGAGCCTGAAGAAATGTCGATTAATATCGATTGCTCCAAGGAGCAAGAAGATGAGGAGGAAGAAAAAATTGATACTGAAGACGATTTGGACGATTTGGATTTTTAAGTCAAAACCATTTCGACAAAATAAAGCCCCAAGCATATCCTAATTTGCTTGGGGTTTTTTTATTTAAATCGTAATTTCAGGGAATATAAATAAGAATTCTATGATCAATAAAAAAGTTGCCAATGTTGCCGAAGCTTTAAGTGGTGTCGAAGATGGCATGACCTTTATGTTGGGCGGGTTTGGTCTGTGTGGAATACCGGAAAACGCTATTGACGAATTGGTCCGTTTGGGCATCAAGGATATCACCTGCATCTCAAACAATGCCGGGGTGGACGATTTTGGTCTTGGGCTGCTCTTACAAAAGCATCAAATCAAGAAAATGATTTCCTCGTATGTCGGCGAAAACGATGAGTTTGAACGTCAAATGCTTAGTGGTGAGCTCGAAGTGGAACTGACCCCTCAAGGCACGCTGGCCGAAAAATGTAGGGCGGCGCAAGCAGGGTTCCCTGCCTTTTATACTCCTGCAGGATACGGAACCGAAGTGGCAGAGGGAAAAGAAACACGTGAATTTGACGGAAAAATGTACGTGCTTGAGCCTGCTTTTAAAGCCGATTACGCTTTTGTAAAAGCTTGGAAGGGTGATGAGGCCGGCAATCTTATTTTTAAAGGAACAGCCCGTAATTTTAATCCCTGTATGTGTGGAGCTGCGACGATAACCGTAGCTGAAGTGGAAGAACTCTTGCCCGCAGGAAGCCTCGACCCGAACGAGATTCATATCCCGGGGATATTTGTACAGCGAATTTTCCAAGGAGAAAAATTTGAGAAAAGAATAGAGCAACGAACAGTACGTAAAATGGAATCAATGTAATAAATTAACCAATGGTTAAAAGGGAAAATGTAATCGTTGCCAAATCCGTTGATTTTGCCCTAAGGATAATTGATTTTTGTGAAGTTCTGGAAAAGAAACAAAAATTTGTTGTTGCTAATCAACTACTAAAATCTGGAACCAGTATTGGCGCTAATATTCACGAAGCACAGAATGCAGAGAGTAGAGCTGACTTTATTCATAAAGTAAAAATTGCCTTAAAAGAACTTGAAGAAGTGAAATATTGGTTGACCCTTTGTGAAAAGGCAGAAAATTATCCTTTTGAACCAACTTTAAAAGATGACATAAAGGAGTTAGGATTAATCATGTATAAAATTATTAGTACGAGTAAAAAGAATCTGAAAAACTAAAATTGATTCATTGCTACATTAAAAACATTAGAACATTTTTGATATGTTAGATAAGAACGGAATAGCAAAACGAATTGCAAAAGAGGTCAAGGACGGATATTATGTGAACCTTGGTATTGGAATACCAACCTTGGTCGCCAACTTTGTACGTGACGATATAAGTGTTGAGTTCCAGAGTGAGAACGGTGTATTGGGCATGGGTCCATTTCCATTTGAAGGAGAAGAGGATGCGGACATTATTAATGCCGGAAAGCAAACAATAACCACTTTGCCCGGCGCCTCTTTTTTTGACTCGGCCATGAGTTTTGCCATGATTAGGGGGCAGCATGTGGATTTGACCATTTTGGGAGCTATGGAAGTTGCTGAAAATGGTGATATCGCCAATTGGAAGATTCCTGGAAAGATGGTGAAAGGAATGGGCGGTGCAATGGATTTGGTTGCATCCGCAGAAAACATCATTGTGGCCATGATGCATACCAATCGAGCAGGAAAATCCAAATTATTGAAACGATGCACCTTGCCATTGACGGGGGTTGGATGTGTAACCACCATTGTGACCAATCTTGCCGTATTGGAGGTTACCGAGGATGGATTTAAATTACTGGAAAGGGCTCCTGGTGTTTCGGTCAAGGAAATCGAAGAGGCCACTGAAGGGAAATTGGTTGTGGAAGGAGATATTCCCGAAATGAATATTTCATAAATATCCTAGGCTTTTTTACAACAAAAATAAGTGATTACACAACATAAGTTTTAAATTGCCATTCATCGATAATATATTTGGTTATATCGAATTTTTTACCCAAATTAACACCGTTAAACCCCGTAACCATGGCACTAAAATCAAAAACTACGATGGACGAAAATGTACAAGTTTACAGAAATGATTTTTTCACAGGTTTTATGCTTTTGATCAAGAAGCTTTTTATGCTATAGATCAGTATTTATCCCCCTGAAAAATATGGAGCCAACGTTTTGTTAGGCTCTTTTTTTTGCAATAATTTTAGGCAAAAGCGATTGCTATGCCCTTATCTGTTCGGGAATGTGTCAGATCTGATTTGGAAACCTTGGTCGTGATGTCCAAAAACACTTTTTCCGAAGCGTTTGAGAAGGACAACGACCCCGAAGATTTCCAAGCGTACATTAAAGAGGCGTTCCACCCCGACAAGCTTGCCGCAGAACTGGCGAATAGGAACAGTCTTTTCTATTTTGTGTTTGATGATGATGAAATCGTCGGCTACTTTAAATTGAATATTGGTGCGGCACAGACCGATGTTCATGATCCCAATGCTTTGGAAATTGAACGCATTTATGTACTGGGAAACCATCAAGGTAAAAAGATAGGCTCCTGGATGCTCCAACAAATAACCGCATTGGCCAAAACCTTTGGTAAGGTCTACATTTGGCTAGGGGTTTGGGAGCACAATCCAAATGCAATTCGTTTTTATCAAAAGCATGGGTTTGTAAAATTTGGGGAACATCCGTACTACATTGGCAGCGACAAACAAACAGATTGGTTGCTACGGTTAAATGTTCAATAAATTTCCAAGGTAAAGCATGTCCCCTTCAGCCTGTAATTTATGGGCAATAGTGTTTTCAAATGCCGCATGGATAAGCAGGGAAATGGCATGGGCATTTAACTTTGTTAAACTATTGGTCCGGTAAACCACATCTCGGATAGTGGAAAAGCTCACATTGCACTTTATGGCAATATTGGCAAAATCGTTTTTAGAAGTATTCCTTCTTAGCACTTCGGAAAGTTGTTCGGTAATCGGCTTTCCATAATCTTCTTCTCCAAAAATCAATTCAGTTTTTACAAGCGGCCCAAGGCCTTTGATTGAACCCATACATATGTAGTGTTTATGATTTATATGTCGGGGTCTTATCCTATTTTCTATATTTGGCCTGTAACCCAATTACAGAAAACTAGATAAATTGCTGCGTTAAGTGCATATTGCGTAACAATATTACACAATATAGAAATAAATGTATATAATTAAGCAGTTAAGGAGAAAAAATAGTATCAGTCAATCACAATTGGGTAAAGAAATTGGGGTCAGTTTGCGTACTATTCAACTCTACGAACGCAAGGACGCCAACATTCCTATTAAAAACCTCACCAAGATCGCGGAGTATTTTGGGCTCACCATTGCAGAGCTATACATGCATGAGGTCAACGATATGGGAGAGGCCTATACCAAACGACAGCCTTTTATCAAACATGGAAGTGTTTTTTACCCTTTGGAGCACGGAAAGTATTTGGTAATGGCTCCGCTTGTATTGGTGGAGTGGCATCAAAAGTACATAAAGGATGTACAGAAGGATAACCTCATCAATCCGTTTCAAGGTGGATTTATTATTGACTTTTTGACCGATGAACCCCATCGCATTTTTGAAGTGTCCGGTGATTCCATGGATGATAAAAGTGCAGCTGCCATTCCGAATAAAGCCTATGTGCTTGGGCTGGAAATCAAAAAAGAATCTTTGACCCGTAACAATGAAACCTATTGGAACCGATCTTACGTATTGGTTTGTACGGACAGGATTATCTGTAAGCGGCTTACAGGGTATCACAAGCAACATAAATCGCTAATGTGCCATAACTTGAATACGTCGCCGGAGTTTCAGGATTTTGAACTGCATCTGGATGATGTATTGCAGGTCTTTAAGGTTGTGAAAAAGCAGTTTTAACCCCTCAACACTCAAATTGAATTCAATATTTGGGAGGCTTTGTCCAAAACATCGTTGGTCTTCGCAAAGCAAAACCGAAGGAATTTCTTGTCATAATCCGACTTGCAAAATACAGAGACAGGAATACTCGCAAGCTTATGTTCCTTGATCAAACGTTCCGCAAAAACCGTATCCTTTTCGTCCGTGATTTCCGAGTACTCCAACAATTGAAAATAAGTGCCGGCCGAAGGAACCATTTTAAATCTGGAGCCTTTGATGGCATTTAAGAAAACATCCCGTTTCTCTTGATAAAAACCACCGAGATTTAGATAATGCTGGGAATCATTTAAGTATTGGGCTAGAGCAAGTTGCAGCGGATGGTTTACCGAAAATACATTGAACTGGTGCACTTTTTGAAATTCCCGCATCAAAGGTTTTGGGGCTACGCAATAGCCCATTTTCCAACCAGTGGCATGAAATGTTTTTCCAAATGATGAACAAATGACACTCCTGACAGCCAAATCTGGATATTTCGACGCACTCTCATGCAACTTGCCATCAAAAACAATATGTTCATAAACCTCATCGCTTAACAAGATGATATCGGTATCCCTTAAAATTTCTTGAAGCTGTAGCATATCGTCTTTAGACCAAATGGTGCCCGTAGGATTGTGCGGAGTATTACAGATGACCATTTTGGTTTTTGGGCTTATGGCCGATTTAAAAGCGCTCCAATTCATTTTAAAATCATTTCCCACTAAAGGCATCGCGACACTTTTGCCACCAAAAAGGGATATGGCGGGTTCGTAGCAATCAAAGGCGGGCTCTATAACAATCACTTCATCTTTGGGGTGCACAAAGGCAGCAATGGTGGTGAAAATCGCTTGGGTTGCACCGGCCGTAACGGTGATTTCAGATTCAGGATGATAATAGGTGCCATACAAACGCTCAATTTTTTCTGAAATGGCCTCCCGAAGGGATAGAGCCCCTTGCATAGGTGCATATTGATTGTTTCCTTTTTTATAAGCTTCGCTCACGAGTTTCAGAAGTTCCGGGTCGGGGTCAAAGTTTGGAAATCCTTGGGATAGATTTATGGCATTGTGGGCACTTGCCAGCTGACTGATGGTTGTAAAAATGGTAGTACCCACATGAGGTAGTTTCGATAGTGGTTCAATCATTGGCGTGATGTTCTTTTAAAGCGTTGAGGACTTTTTCCAGGCAACTTTCCAAGTCTTTTTTCACTTCGGTTTCCCAAAAGCGGAACACGGTGTAACCCATTTGCTCCAATGCTTCGTTCACTTCTTGGTCTCGTTGTATGTTGCGTTCAATTTTGGGAATCCAAAACTCGCGGTTGCTCTTTATCTTATGTTTGCGTTCTTCCCAATTATGCCCGTGCCAGAACTCCCCATCAATAAATATGACGGTTTTGTACTTTTTTAATGCAATATCAGGCCTTCCAATGAGCTTTTTGTAATCCACGCGATATCTGTATCCCGATCGCCATAACGCCTTTCTGAAGGCAAGCTCCGGCTTGGTGTTTTTACCACGTATTTTCCCCATGATCTTGGAACGCTCGGGTGTGGTGTAAAAACCGGATTCCTCATCGAACCGTGGTACTTTTATACGCTCTTTTGGGTATTCTTTGGGCATACCGTAATATACACAAGTTTACAGCAAAAGTAAATAACTGTATGGTATAGTTAAGGTCTTTCAGTCAAAGGTATTGTTTGTCATTCTGAGCACAGCGAAGAATCTCTTTGAAGGTAAAGGGTTGAAAGGTGAAAGAATTGACACGGTTTGCACGAATCCACACTAATTTATAATGTAAAAATGGCTGCGGTGTCATTTCAAAATGAGGAATATAGGGACGAGTGAGAAATCTGGATGTCTTTTGAGATTTCTCACATTCGTTCGAAATGACATAGGGTTTAAAGGCAAAAGGGATGGACACGATTTACGAGAATTAAAAAACCCAAACTCCTAATGGAATTTGGGTTTTCTATATAGTTTAGGATAGCGTTTTTATCCCTTCAAAGTAGCGGATAAGTACTCACGGTTCATTCGCGCAATGTTGGTCAAGGAAATACCTTTAGGGCATTCCACTTCACAAGCTCCGGTGTTGGTACAGTTACCAAAACCTTCCAGGTCCATTTGGCGAACCATATTTTGCACACGCTCTGTAGCTTCGATTCTTCCTTGGGGCAACAAGGCAAATTGAGAAACTTTGGCAGAGGTAAACAACATGGCACTTGCATTTTTACAAGCCGCCACACAGGCACCACAACCAATACAGGTGGCGGCGTCCATTGCTTCGTCCGCTGCGTATTTGTTAATTGGGATGGTGTTGGCATCCACCGTGTTACCAGAAGTGTTTACGGAGATATATCCACCAGCTTGCTGAATGCGGTCAAAAGCGCTTCGGTCCACAACCAAATCCTTGATCACGGGAAATGCTTTGGCTCGGAACGGTTCGATAACAATAGTGTCCCCATCATTGAACTTGCGCATGTGCAATTGGCAAGTGGTCACCATTCTATCCGGGCCATGGGGTTCACCATTGATTTGTAAGGAACACATGCCACAGATACCTTCCCTACAGTCGTGATCAAACTCCACGGGTTCTTCTCCTTTGGAGATCAAGTCTTCATTTAAAATATCCAGCATCTCCAAGAACGACATATCACCTTCTACACCATCTAGGGTATAATCAACTATTTTTCCAGGTGAGGATGCGTCTTTTTGACGCCATATTTTTAGATATAATTTCATAGCTTCTTATTTGTAGGATCGTGTCTTCAGTTCAATATTTTCGTATACCAAATCCTCTTTGTGCAATTTGGCATCTTTTGGCTCGCCTTTGTATTCCCAAGCGGCCACATATTTAAAGTTTTTATCATCGCGGAGCGCCTCGCCTTCTTCGGTCTGGTACTCTTCACGGAAGTGTCCACCACAGGATTCGTTTCTCTCCAAGGCATCTTTGGCGAAAAGCTCTCCCAGTTCCAAGAAGTCGGCAACACGTCCAGCTTTTTCCAACTCTTGGTTTTTGGAATCGATGCTTCCGGGAACTTTAACATTCTCCCAGAAATCTTTTCGTAGCGCGGAAATTTCCTTGATGGCTTCTTTAAGTTCTTTTTCGTTACGGGCCATACCACATTTGTTCCACATGATCTTGCCCAGTTTTTTGTGATAATAGTCCACGGAATGGATTCCTGAACCGCCCGTCAACTTCTCCATTCTTTCACGGACCTGTTGCTCCGCCTCTTCAAACTCCTTGGAGTCTGTTGGAATGGCACCTGTTCTAATATCATCGGATAAGTAATCACCTATAGTGTAAGGCAGAACAAAATATCCGTCGGCCAGACCCTGCATCAAGGCGGAAGCTCCCAAACGGTTGGCGCCGTGGTCACTAAAGTTGGCCTCTCCTGCCGCGTAACAACCGGGAATGGTGGTCTGCAAGTTATAATCTACCCAAAGGCCTCCCATGGTATAGTGTACCGCAGGATAGATCATCATTGGAGTTTTATATGGATTCTGATCCACGATTTTTTCGTACATCTGGAACAGGTTTCCATACTTGGCCTCCACTACCTCTTCACCCAATTTGGTGATGGTTGCTTTGTCTGGATTTTTAAATCCAGAGGTCAGGGCTTTTTCCTTTCCATACCGTTCAATGGCAGATGCAAAATCCAAGAACACGGCTTCACCAGTTTTGTTTACTCCAAAGCCGGCATCACAACGTTCCTTGGCAGCTCTGGAAGCCACATCTCGGGGCACCAGGTTACCAAATGCGGGATACCTTCTTTCCAAATAGTAATCCCTGTCTTCTTCAGCCAGTTCCGTTGGCTTCAGTTTGCCTTCGCGAATGGCAATGGCATCCTCTTTTTTCTTAGGTACCCAAATACGTCCATCGTTTCTGAGCGACTCGGACATCAATGTCAATTTGGATTGATGGTCACCTGAAACAGGAATACAGGTTGGGTGGATTTGTGTAAAACATGGATTGGCAAAGAAAGCGCCCTTACGGTGTGCTCTCCATGCGGCCATTACGTTACTTCCCATGGCATTGGTGGAGAGGAAGAATACATTTCCGTAACCTCCAGTTGCCAAAACCACTGCATGGGCACTATGTCTTTCAATTTCACCGTTTACCAGGTTTCTGGCGATGATACCTCTCGCTTTGCCATCCACCAAAACCAAATCCATCATTTCGTGACGGTTGAAGGCTTGGATCTTACCACGGTTAATTTGACGGTTCATGGCAGCGTAGGCTCCAAGCAATAATTGTTGCCCGGTCTGTCCTTTCGCATAAAATGTCCTGGATACGAGTACCCCACCAAAAGAACGGTTATCCAACATACCTCCATACTCACGGGCAAAGGGAACCCCTTGTGCCACACATTGGTCAATGATGTTGCCCGATACTTCTGCCAATCGGTAAACGTTGGCTTCACGGGAGCGGTAATCGCCACCTTTTATGGTATCGTAGAAAAGGCGGTAATTACTATCACCATCTCCTTGATAGTTTTTTGCTGCGTTGATTCCACCTTGGGCAGCAATGGAGTGAGCCCTACGTGGAGAATCTTGATAACAGAATGTTTTTACGTTGTAACCCAACTCGGCCAAAGTAGCTGATGCGGCACCACCTGCAAGTCCTGTACCTACAACAATGATGTCGATGTTCCTTTTGTTGGCAGGGTTAACTAGATTGATGTCGTTTTTATGCTTGGTCCATTTGTCGGCCAACGGCCCAGATGGAATTTTAGAGTCCAATATGCCCATACTTAATGTGTTATTGGGTTAAGGTGGTGGTATATGGCGATAAATGCAAATGCCAAGGGTACCACTACCGCAAATATTTTAGCAAATTTTTTGAATCCAGCGGTGTACTTGTTGTTCGCACCCATGGATTGTAACGAGGAGGCAAAGCCGTGCCACAAGTGCAAGCCTAGCAACACAAAGGCAACCACGTAAAGAACGGTTCTCCAGATCGGTTCGAATTTCTCGACCGTTTCGTGATAGTAACGTGTTGGGTCCTCAGGATTGGCCTCAACATATTTATAGGCCATTTCGTGCACCCAGAAATCGTAGAAGTGCAATGCCAAGAAAGCAAGGATCACCAAACCTGAATAAATCATGTTTCTGGAAACCCAAGATGCGTTCGCACTGCCTTTGTACTTAACATAACTTACATCCCTGGCCTTCTTGTTCTGGATTTCCAAAACAAAGCCCATTACAAAATGTATGATTACACCTGCAATTAAAATAGGCTGCATCAAAAATTGTACGATGGGGTTGTAGCCCATAAAGTGGGATGCTTCATTAAAAAATTCCGGGGAAATTACCGAGGCCAAATTGATGGTCACGTGAAGAATCAAAAATGTGACCAAAAAAAGACCCGATAGGGCCATGACATATTTTCGGGCCAACGAAGATTTTATCAAACTCATTAGAAGTTAGTTTTTACACAAAAATACAGTACGGATGAGTTTTTAACAAGCTTTCAACATTGTAAAACCGTTTATTTAGATTCATTTTAAGCTACTGGGATTTAATCCTTCGGAATTTGATTTTGCGAATTTTAACCGATATTACGGTTGATTTTCAAACCAATGCAAAAAACATGGATGTCGCCATTCTTTCCGTAAGCCTTAATGTGTATTCCACAGCTAGGATTGCCGAGGAATTTGAAAAGGCAGGCCATTACGTGGAGCATATTGACCATACGAAATGCTCGGTACAATTGGGAGGGGACCAGTCAAAAATTTTTTATGGAACGGAGGATATTACGGATGAGTTCGATGCCGTTGTCCCACGAATCGGTACTACGGTGACCAGACATGGAGCGGCTATTGTAAAGCAGTTTGAGATGAACCATGTTTTTAGTACAGCGAAGTCATTGGGGATCATTAGGGCAAGAAATAAGGTTTCTACCTTACAGATGATGTCCAAAAAGGGTATTTCCGTTCCAAACACGGTGTTTTCCATCAACCCAAACAATGTTGAAGATCAGATAGAGCTTTTGGGCGGGGCACCTGTAATCATAAAACTACAGGAGGGCACCCAGGGTAAAGGGGTTATTTTGGCCGAAAGCAAAAAGTCGGCAAAATCCGTGATAGATACGTTGTACAATATGAACACCAGCATTTTGCTACAGGAGTATATCGAAGAGGCCAATGGAGAAGATTTGAGAATAGTAGTGGTGGGCAACAAAATTGTGGCCAGTATGAAGCGCACCAGTGAACTTGATGATTTTAGGTCCAATGTGCACAGGGGTGCAGAGACCCAGAAAGTACAACTGACCCCACGAGAAAAATTCATGGCCATCAACGCAACCAAGCATCTGGGTCTTGGTGTTGCCGGTGTGGATTTGATAAGATCAAAAAGAGGGCCTTTGTTGATCGAGGTCAATGCCTCTCCTGGTCTTAAGGGCATTGAGGCCGCCACGGGGGTAAATGTCGCCAAATCTATTGTTCAATTTGTAGAAAAGAATGGTAGAAGAAACAGAAAATAAGCTGGTTTGCCCTAGTTTATCCAGGCTGTTCCATTATTTTTTTGTTGATTTCGTTCAAGCTCCATTTTATGGCGTCTTCCAGATTGCAAAATTGACGTATGTTATTTCGAAAGAACATGTTTTCCAACACCAAACTAGCCAATCCACTTTGGTTATAGGCAACTACTGAATAAAATTCCAGTTGATTGTGATGTTTATAGAATTTTAACCAATCCGTTGGAACAATCGAGTAATTATGGATTCGGTTGCTGATATAGGCAAGGGGTTCGTCTTTTCCTAGAACCTCGTTGGCTACCCCTATAATTTTTTCAGCAACTGACCAATCAAAGATCTCTCCTTCCTTCATTTCGGAAATGACCAATCCATTAAAGAAGTAGAACACCCCAAATTCGTATTCCCTGATTTCCCTGATGGTTTTAAAAAATTGTAAATCTTTGACACGCTGCATAATTTCTCTAGTGTTCTTAATGAATAGTATCCATTAAAAATAGATTTAGGCAGTGGGTCTTTTTGAGTATAATCAATCAATGGTGTTTACGAATTGGTACAATGGCCTTTTCAATTGACGACCATTTTTTCATTATAAAAGCCAAAAGAGTTATTCTTACAGAAGCTGTTTTATTACCGTATTATTTCTCCATGCTTTTTAGTTGAATTCCCAATGCTCTTGTGGATAACTGCACTTCCAAAAGGGAGAGAATCAAAGAGATCATTAAGAAAACCAAGCTGATTCCGAAGATGGCATTGGCCCAAACCCGCATTTCCACATAGATCAAAAACATGGTAACTGCAGCCAATAAAAAACTTACGATGGCAGAGGCCTGCATATTTTTAATAATGCCCAAGCGTGTACGTAATTGGTTGATTTGTTGTTTTAGAGGTTGGGCAGAAGTTTCCTCGAACTGCTTGTGAAGTTGGCGGATCAGTGCCGCAATGGCCAGATACCTTGCATTGTATGCTAACATTGTTAAGGAAATAGCAGGAAAAAGAAGCGCGGGAATACTTAGGTTGAGTTGCATTTTTTCAATTTGATAAGGAAGTTAAGGATTTGTCTTCGGTAACGCAATTACCTAAATTTGGGCAAATCAAATCATAGATATGAAATACGCTCAAATAGACAGTAATCTTTTTGTAAAGAACCGTAAAAAATTCACGGCTCAAATGAGGCCTAAAAGTATAGCAGTTTTTAACTCGAACGATATTTATCCCATTGGTGCCGATAGTACCCTGCCCTTTGAACAGGATCGTGATATTTTTTATTTGAGCGGAGCAGACCAAGAGGAAACTATTTTATTGCTGTTCCCCGATGCGATGGACCCCAAGCACAGGGAAATTCTTTTTGTGAGGGAGACGAACGATCACATCGCCGTTTGGGAAGGGGCGAAGCTAACCAAAGAGAAGGCAACAGAAGTTTCCGGCATAGAAACGGTTTATTGGCTCACTGATTTTGACAAGATCTTTTTTGATTTAATGACCGAGGCGGATACCATTTACTTTAATACCAACGAACATTACCGACAAGCGGTGGAAACCCAAACTCGGGAAGATAGGTTCATAGAAAAATGTAAAAAGGAATATCCAGCGCATCAATGGGCCAAGAGCAATCCTATTTTACAAAATATTCGCGGGGTCAAAGAACCAGAAGAGATCAAATTGATGCAAACCGCTTGCGATATCACCGAAAAAGGATTCAGAAGAGTATTGGAGTTTGTAAAACCAGGTGTTTGGGAGCATGAAATTGAAGCGGAATTTTTGCACGAATTTATCCGAAACCGTTCCAAAGGATTTGCATATAGCCCAATTATCGCCTCGGGCAACAATGCCAACGTGCTCCATTACCTGGAAAACAACCAACAAGTACAGGATGGTGATATGATATTGTTGGACCTTGCGGCTGAGTACGCCAACTATTCCAGTGATATGACACGTACCATACCGGCAAACGGTAAATTTACCGATAGACAAAAAGAAGTTTACAAGGCAGTACTCCGTGTAAAGGACGAAGCAACCAAAATGTTGGTGCCTGGAACCATTTGGGCAGAATACCACAAGGAAGTAGGCAAACTGATGACTTCCGAGTTGATTGGTTTGAGCTTGTTGGACAAGGCCGATGTACAAAACGAAAATCCAGATTGGCCGGCCTACAAAAAATACTTTATGCACGGGACCAGCCATCACATTGGATTGAATACCCACGATTACGGCGAATTGAAAAAGCCGATGAAAGCCAATATGGTATTTACAGTGGAACCCGGTATTTATATTCCGGCTGAAGGAATGGGAATCCGTTTGGAGGATGATGTCGTGATCCAAGAAAAAGGGGAGCCGTTCAATTTGATGCGCAATATCCCAATAGAAATTGAAGAGATAGAGGAGTTGATGAATAAATAAATACTCTAAAAGGCAATAAAAGGCAATAAAAGGCAACCTGAAAAAGGTTGCCTTTTTTTATGGAGTTAATTCAACAAAACTGGTTCGTCAGTTAAGAACAAGCATTCATCAATTCAAATCTTTTACCTGTCAATTGGGAAGTATGTAGAAGCTCATTTATTTATAGATTTAATATGAACTGAAACATTAAGATATGAGGCTTTTATTAAAATCATTGATAATCTATTTTGTTGTATGTTCTTGCAGCAACAACAATCCTGAGCCCTACGAAAACGAAGATCTTTCATTGTCACTTAAAGCACCGAACGGAGAACTTTTGGCAAACAATTTAAAGGAATTATCTAAAAAGCTTTCCATAGATTCAAACAACTTACAAATCACTAATATTGAATATTTTAACATAGAACAAAAGGGAAAGTTGGCAGCTTCGGTTGCGTATTCACTGAACAATAATTTACATAAAGTGATCATTGTCAGAAATATTGAAAACTTCAATTTTGAAAAGGGTACCATTTTAAAATTTGAAAGCCGGCCTAAATCTGGCGAGCTAACCGCTAAACTAAATAAAGACATTTATATTAGTTGCTCAGGTGGGCGTTGTTGTTATGCAAGTGGATCCTACGACCCGAATACTGGAACCATTACAACGAGTTGTAAATGTGAAGGCGGCACCAATTCACAATGTGTGATGAAAATTAGTGAAACACCCCCTCAAAACTAGTTATGGTGATAAGTTCATTTAACCTAAGTTTGTAATGAATCAATGAAATAGGGATAATTTGAATAACATTGCGTTTTCCCTGAAGCGAAAATTGATAATAAAATGAATCCCATTCTTCTATTTCAACAAACCAACATTGAAAAAAAGATGGAGGAAGCTCCCGATAGCGCCTACGAAATTGGAGTGGTCATCGGTAGTTACCTCCCTTTCGTGGTTTTGGCGGCCATAGCATATGGTATCTACTACTACAATAAAAAGAAGAAGGATTCGGAATAAGGAATTGAAGTTTCGAGAACCCAGCTTGGCTTTCCACTATAAAACTGCGAACTTCACCAAAAGCGAAATCAATTCATTTTGGAAAAGCAGGATAAACTTTACCGTACCGCATTTGGCCTGGCTTTGTTCACCATCTTTTACAACATTGCAGAAGGCATAGTCTCCACATATTTAGGGTTTGAGGACGAAAGCCTTGCCCTTTTTGGTTTTGGTACGGACAGTTTTATCGAAGTGATTTCGGGGCTCGGCATTGCCCACATGGTTTTGCGTATTCAAAAATATCCTGAGAGCAACCGCGACAACTTTGAACGGACAGCGCTAAGGATAACAGGAGTGGCTTTCTATATCTTGGTTGTAGGACTGGTTGTATCCAGTGTTTATAATATTTGGACAGGGCACAAACCGTTGACCACCTTTTGGGGTGTGGTTATCTCAGCTATATCCATATTAATTATGTGGATTTTGGTTTGGTGGAAACGAAAAGTTGGTCGTCAGCTCAACTCCGCACCGATTATGGCCGATGCCAACTGCACTTTGGTTTGCGTGTACATGTCTATAATCTTGTTGGTGAGTAGTGGGATCTATGAGCTTTTTGAAATACCGTATATTGACAGCTTAGGTACTTTGGGGTTGGCGTATTTTGCTTTTACCGAAGGAAAAGAATGTTTTGAAAAGGCGAAGAGCAACAAGTACTGTTGCTGCGACTAGGAAAATGTCCTAACTTTAGGTTTTTCCAACTAATCCAAATTACAGATAAGATAATGTCCAAAACAATCTCGATTCTTTCACTAATTTTTATGTCCGTTTTTTCCATGGCCGCCAACACAGCGAACAAAACCATTCAAGAAAATTTTAAAGTAACACTGGTTTCACCCGAAAATGGTGCATATACCGTTTCTCCCGAAATTCCCGAAGATGGTATGGTTCCATCCGGAACAGAGTTGACCGTACAGGCCAGTCCTTCCGAAGGATTTAGTTTGGACGCTATTTATTATACCTATAAAGGAGGAATGTGGGGAACCACAAGTGTAGAGAACTTTACTGGCTCCATGAAAATTACCGTAGATAAGGATATGTCCATTGGAGCCACTTTTGTGGAGGATGGCTTGGTGAGCAACTTGAATGTAACCCGCGATGTGGTATATGCAAAGCCAGGAGTAAAACCTTTAAAGTATGACGTGTATTCCCCAAAAGGAGCAGAAAATTTGCCTTTCGCCATTATCGTGCACGGTGGGGGATGGTCATCCAATAATGAGGATATTATGAGAGGCTTGGCTCGTGAGCTTGCCAAAGGTGATCAGTATGTGGTCGTGAGTATAGATTATAGGTGGGTGAACCAATTGGATGGTGATGAAGAACCCAATGCCATGCATGAACTTATTGAAGATGTTTTTGGAGCCATTGCCCACATTCAGGAACATGCTGCCGAATACGGGGGAGACCCAACCAAAATTGCTATAACCGGAGATAGTGCAGGAGGTCATTTATCTGCATCTGCTGCAATATTGAGCCCTATGATCGGTGACGGTGGTTTTGGCAAGGCTAACGATGTTTATGAATTTATGCCATCCTATATGCCAAATGGAAAAACTGTCGAGGCCGTGAATAAAGAAATAACAGAGGCTATAAAAGTCGTAGCGCCGAGTTACGGACCATTTAGCGCTGAGGATTTTAAGCAATTTATGCCTCAACAAGCAGGAAAGGAATATTTTGATGCTGTATCTCCAGCGGCCCATGTGCCCAATGTGGCAGATCGTGCCATACCTCACTTTATAGTAAGAGGAACCCAAGACCCATTGATCAGTAATGAGGTCGTTCAGCCTTACGTGCAAGACTTGAAAAAGAATGGTCAAACGGTCGAATATATTCAAGTTGAAGGAGCAGGGCACGCGTTTTTTGATTGGAAACCCGACGCTCAAACAAGAGCGACCTTTGCTAAATTTGGAGTTCCCTACGCTGCAGAAATGAAATCCTTTTTTGATTCAGTTCTGTATTGACCAAAAATGAGCGAAATGGACAGAAAAACACACTGGGAAACCGTTTATAAAACAAAAAAACCGGATGAGGTAAGTTGGACCCAGGAGATTCCGCAGACTTCTCTGGATTTTATCCATTCGTGCAAACTGGACAAAACAGCAAGAATCATTGATGTTGGTGGTGGCGACAGCAAATTGGTGGATTATTTGCTCAGTGAAGGCTTTGAAAATATTACAGTTCTCGATATTTCGGGCAAAGCCTTGGGGCGTGCCAAAGCAAGGCTTGGCGATAAAGCCCATAACGTTAAATGGGTGGAAAGTGATATCCTCAATTTTAAACCACAAGAAACTTATGATCTATGGCACGATCGGGCGGCATTTCACTTTTTAACGGAACCCGAACAAATTAAAACCTACGTAGAGCTGACCAAAAAAGCGGTAGCTGGACATATGATTTTGGGCACATTTTCTAAAAACGGTCCCAAAAAATGTAGTGGGCTGGACATTAAGCAGTATGATGAAGAGCAAATGGAGGCAGCATTCTTTAATGGTTTTCATCAAATCCAATGCAAGACTGAAGACCATACGACCCCATTCGAAACAACACAGAATTTTATCTTCTGCAGTTTTGAAAGAAAACAGGATTAATTTGGAGTTGGTTGCTTACCGTAAACAATATTCAAAACCACAAATGCGATTAGTGCGGGAAGCACCCAACCGAGTTGGTGTTCGCTAAATGGAATCCAATCAACATAAGGGAAAATTAATTCTTCAAAACCAATGCTTGCCAAAAAATCAGGAACGCTGAACAAGATGGTTGTCCAAACCACTTGTTTAAACACCTTTGGCGAACTCCACTTATTTGGAACAACATTCAGTAAAATCAAAACAATGGTTATCGGATAAATAAACATTAGTGACGGAACAGCTACGGTAATAATATAGCCTACATCAAACTGACCCACGAGCACTCCCAGCAAACAACCAAAAAAAGCGGTAATGCGATAAGCCAATAGGGAATCGTTGAATCGTCCTTTAATAAAATCTGAAGTTCCGGTTACTATGCCAACAGCAGTAGTAAAACAGGCTAAACTTACCAAAACACTGAGTAACAGATTGGCTGTTTGTCCTAAGGTTTTTGAGCTGACTCCCCGTAAAAGAGCTGTCCTGGAAATGTCTGTACCAAAGGAATCCCCGAACAAGGCCCCTGTAAGTATTAAGCCTCCATATACCAAAAACAGGCCGATTCCCGCCCATAGTCCCGCGCTGCCAATGAGTCTCTTTTTTTCTTCAAAGGAAGCAGCTTTTTCTTTTAAGTTGATGGAAATGATGATTACGGCTCCTACCACGACTGCGCCAATGGCATCAAAAGTTTGATAACCTTCCAAAATGCCCGAGCTAAAAGGTTGGTTCATTTGAGCAGGCATAAAGTCAAAATCCAAAGTAAAAACAGCGGTGGAAATCATTATCAAAAGAATGATAAGGATACCTGGGGTCAAAAGTTTGCCCAATGCGTCCAGAACCTTAGTGCGGTTGATGGCAAACACAAACACGAGCATGAAATAAACAAGACTGGTAAGCAATGATGGGGAATCCCAAAATGGCTGGATGGCCATTTCGTGCGTTACAGATGCCGTCCGTGGTGATGGCAACGCAATGGCAATGGCATAGATTAAATAACAGTAGATCACACTAAAAGTGGGCGATACTTTTTTGGCAAAATCAAAAAGGGTGCCCTGTATTTTTGAATGGGCAATTATCCCTAAAATAGGAATAACTACTCCCGAAATACAAAACCCCAAGGTGACCAACCACCACAAATCACCGGATTTAAACCCCAAAAGAGGGGGAAGTACCAAGTTTCCAGCGCCAAAAAAAAGGGAAAAAAGAGCAAAAGCGGTAACTGTTAACGATTTTTTACTAATGCGTTGTTGATAATTTGTTTTCAATGTACTATATTACGAAAGTGTTTTTGAGCGAAAAAAGATGGCTTTTTGTCGATTTTATTGTATTTCATCGAAAAAAATACTTTATGAAAGTAAATATGAAATAAAAAGTTATCAACATTCGTTCCTATTAAAAATGAACTTCTAAAATCAATTTGTATAACAAAAAACTACGAACCAATTTAAGCATTTTTCGAAGCCCCATTTCGTAAATCATCGCTTTTCTCCAAACATGCACCAGCTTATGAAAACAACTACTACGCAACATGGCAACAAATTTTCTTCTTTCTTTTGCAACTTGTTCGGGCACCATTATGTGGTTTCAAAAAAAGTAACCCAGCACATTAAAGAGTACAAATGCATTCATTGCCAAAAAGAGGTCACAACCGATGTTAGTGGCAAGCTTTCTGCCTTGACTCCTCAAATGCAAGAAATAAACAGTACATTGGAAGATATGTACAGAAAAAGAAAAAGCAGGGTAGTGCACCAAGTGGCATAGCCTTTTTTTATTTTAGGAAAGACCCAAATCTTATCCCGGAAACTTAAGTAATTGCCTGCTGCTAATGGTTGCGTGCCCCAATGCCATGATGTAGGGATGCCCTTGATTTTCGGGATTTTTTTATTCGTTGAACGAGTTCCAGCCCTGTGCGGTAATCGGAATTTTGGCCTCCCCTCTCGTAATCAAGTGAATGCCCTCGTTCTTTTCCGTCATATGTCCAATCACGGTCAGGTTAGGATTCCCTTTTATTTTTGGAAAATCTGCTTGGTCAATGGTGAACAATAACTCATAATCCTCACCACCGCTCAAAGCGATCATGGTGCTGTCCATTTTAAATTCCTCTGATGCTGAAATCACGGTCGGGTCCAATGGGATTTTCTCCTCAAAAACATTACAGCCAACATCACTGTGCTTGCACAAATGAATCACTTCGGAAGAAAGGCCGTCGCTAATGTCGATCATTGAAGTAGGCTTTACTTCCAATTTTTTGAGCAACTCAACAATGTCCTTCCGAGCTTCGGGTTTCAATTGGCGTTCAACGATGTAGGAATAGGGTTCAAGATCGGGTTGACTGTTCGGATTTACTTTAAAAACCTCTTTTTCACGCTCCAGCACCTGAAGTCCCAAATAGGCTCCTCCAATATCACCGGTTACAACCAACAAATCGTTGGGTTTTCCGCCTTTTCGGTAAACGATGTCGCTCTCATTTGCAGCACCGATCGCCGTTACGCTAATAATCATTCCCCTTGCGGAAGAAGTGGTGTCGCCACCGACCAAATCCACATTGTACAATTTACAGGCCAATGCAACTCCAGCATAAAACTCCTCTAGCGCTTCCAAAGGAAACCTATTGGAAATGGCCAACGAAACGGTAACCTGAGTAGCTATGGCGTTCATGGCGTAGATATCGGAAAGATTGACCATAACTGACTTGTAGCCCAAATGTTTTAGGGGCATATAACTTAAGTCAAAATGGACCCCTTCCACCAACATGTCGGTGGACAGAACAGTTTTTTTGCCATTGTAGTCCATTACGGCGGCGTCGTCGCCCACCCCAATTATGGAAGATGGTTGTTTGAGCTCAAAGTTTTTGGTTAGATGGTCGATCAGGCCAAATTCGCCTAATTTTTCCAAAGATGTACGTTCTTGATTCTTGTCTTCTAGCATTTTGCAAAAATAATGAGGATAATCGTAAATTCTGGTGTCGGATGGCACATAAAATTTTTTTCGGTGAAACGGCGTCAAAAATCATGTAAATACTTGCGAACAGGGGCTTGATAGGCCTTGTGGAGGTATAAACCTGATTTTCCATAGGAAAAGCCTATGGAATCATACGTTATAATAATGTTAGTTGCTATGGTAAAACCCTATATATACAGTATATTTGTGGGCTATTTAGATTAATTACAAGTAAGATGATTAAGGTTTCAGAATCAGCAAGGCACAAAGTGGTGGCGCTCATGACCGAGGAAGGTTTTGATGCAACCACGGATTTTGTGCGTGTTGGCGTAAAAAGTGGAGGGTGCAGTGGATTGTCTTATGAATTGAAGTTTGATAAATCCGCAGCGGATACAGATAAGGTTTTTGAAGATAATGATGTGAGAATCATTGTGGATAAAAAGAGCTTTTTGTATTTGGTGGGCACCACATTGGAATATTCTGGAGGTTTGAACGGGAAGGGTTTTGTGTTCAACAATCCCAATGCCCAACGAACCTGCGGATGTGGAGAAAGTTTTTCACTATAAACATTGACTAAAGGCCTGTAATTGGCTAACTTAAAGATATATGGCTTATACAGAAGAAGAATTAAAAAAAGAACTGGAGACCAAGGAGTACGAGTATGGTTTCTACACTGACATTGAATCGGACACCCTTCCCAAAGGGTTGAACGAAGACATTGTTATTGCCATTTCCAAAAAGAAGGAAGAACCGGAATGGATGACGGAGTGGCGATTGGAAGCTTTTCGTGCCTGGAAAGAAATGGAGGAACCGGAATGGGCCAATGTGACCTACGAAAAACCGGACTTCCAAAATATTTCTTACTACTCAGCTCCGAACAAAAAACCCAAGTATAACAGCTTGGATGAAGTGGACCCAGAATTATTGGAAACCTTCAAAAAGTTGGGGATTTCCGTGGATGAGCAGAAAAAATTGGCCGGTGTCGCAGTGGACATTGTTATGGATTCTGTTTCAGTGGCGACCACATTCAAAAAGACATTGGCCGAGAAAGGGATCATTTTCTGTTCCATTTCCGAAGCCATTCAGGAACATCCCGAATTGGTGAAGAAATATTTGGGAACAGTAGTTCCAAAAAAGGACAACTTTTATGCCGCCCTGAATTCAGCAGTGTTTTCCGATGGGTCTTTCTGCTATATTCCCAAAGGAGTAAGGTGCCCCATGGAACTTTCCACCTACTTCCGAATCAACCAAGCGGGAACGGGACAGTTCGAAAGAACCTTGGTGATTGCCGAAGAGGGTAGTTACGTGAGCTATTTGGAAGGATGTACCGCGCCAATGCGAGACGAGAACCAGCTGCACGCAGCTGTAGTGGAGCTCATTGCTTTGGACAATGCAGAAATCAAATACTCTACCGTTCAGAACTGGTATCCTGGTAACAATGAAGGAAAAGGAGGGGTTTTCAATTTTGTTACTAAGCGTGGACTTTGTGAAAAGAACGCTAAGATTTCTTGGACACAGGTAGAAACTGGATCGGCCGTAACTTGGAAGTACCCATCTTGTGTATTGAAAGGAGACAACTCGATCGGTGAGTTCTACTCCATTGCCGTGACCAACAATTTTCAGCAAGCAGATACAGGAACCAAAATGATTCACTTGGGCAAGAACACCAAGAGCACCATAATTTCCAAAGGTATCTCTGCCGGTCAGTCACAAAACAGCTACCGTGGATTAGTGCAGGTGAACAGCCGTGCCGAAAACGCAAGGAACTTCTCGCAATGTGATTCCCTGTTGATGGGCAACCGTTGCGGGGCACATACGTTCCCTTACATTGAAGCCAAGAACAAAACAGCACAAATAGAGCATGAGGCAACCACCAGTAAAATTGGTGAGGACCAAATTTTCTATTGTAACCAAAGGGGAATCGATACGGAGAAGGCCATTGCCCTGATTGTAAATGGATTTAGCAAGGAGGTGCTGAACAAACTCCCAATGGAATTTGCCGTAGAAGCGCAAAAACTGTTGGAAATTAGTTTGGAAGGCTCCGTAGGATAATAAACCACCATCATAAAATAATATTTGAAGAAGAATAGCATGCTAGAAATCAAAAATTTACACGCAAGCGTAGAGGATAAGGAAATCCTGAAGGGAATAAACCTAAAGGTGAATGCAGGTGAGGTACACGCCATTATGGGACCTAACGGTTCCGGTAAAAGTACCTTGGCCGAGGTAATCGCAGGTCAAGAAGAATTTGAAGTGGGAGAAGGAAACATTCTCTTGGAAGGAGAGGATTTGGAAGAGCTTTCCCCAGAAGAAAGAGCCCACAAAGGAGTGTTCTTGTCTTTCCAATACCCAGTTGAGATTCCAGGAGTATCGGTGACCAACTTTATGAAGACCGCCATCAACGAATCCAGAAAAGCACAAGGTCTGGAAGACATGCCGGCCAGCGAAATGCTCAAAAAGATTCGTGAGAAGTCCGAAATGTTGGAAATAGACAGGAAATTTCTTTCCCGTTCCTTGAACGAAGGGTTCTCCGGAGGTGAAAAAAAGCGTAACGAAATATTCCAAATGGCAATGATGGAACCCAAATTGGCCATTTTGGACGAGACCGATTCCGGTTTGGATATCGATGCCCTGCGCATTGTGGCCAATGGTGTCAACAAATTACGCAGTAAGGACAACGCTATCATTGTAATTACGCACTATCAACGTTTGTTGGAATACATCATTCCCGATTTTGTACATGTGTTGTACAATGGAAAAATCGTAAAATCCGGAACCAAGGAATTGGCCTTGGAATTGGAAGAAAAAGGATACGATTGGTTAAAAGAAGAAGCTGCGGTATAACCAGTTTTGTCATTCCCATGAAAAGGGGAATCAAAAAAAAAGAATCATTAATTAGATTTCTGCTAACGCAGGAATGACAATTAAAAACGAATGGATTTAAAGGAAAAATTAGTCTCCTCTTTTATGGCTTTTGAAGATGGCTTGGATTTAGATCATCCAGTGCATGAAGAAAGATCCAACGCCATTAAGAACTTTGAGACCAAAGGCTTCCCAACAAAAAAGGATGAAGCTTGGAAGTATACTTCGTTGAAAGGCTTGCAAAAAATCGATTTCAGTATTTTTCCAAAGCAAGAAACGACCTTGGAGTACAAAGATGTGAAGAAGTACTTCCTTCATGATATAGACACCTATAAAATTGTATTCGTAGATGGAGTCTACAGTTCCTATCTGTCTGAAACAACACACGATGGTGTAGATGTTTGCTTGATGAGTTCCGCATTCAGTAAGCCAATGTTCCAACAGGTGATTGAAGTGTATTTCAACAAAGCGGCCTCCAAAGATGAGTCGTTGACCTCGTTGAACACTGCTTTCAGCAAAGAAGGAGCCTATATCTACATCCCAAAAAACAAAATGCCCAAAAAGCCTATCCAAATATTGCATTTGGCCACGGGCAACGAGGCAGCCTTGATGTTGCAACCACGTAACTTAATAGTAGCGGAGGACAACGCTGAGGTCCAGATTATAGAACGTCACCAAAGCTTGACTGGAAATGAGGTGTTTACCAATTCTGTAACGGAGATTTTCGCCGGTAAAGATGCCATTGTGGACTATTACAAGGTTCAGAACGATGCGCCTACCGCTTCTTTGGTGGACAACACCTACATTTCGCAAAAGGATAAAAGTGTAGTGAGGGTACACACCTTCTCTTTGGGCGGAAAACTGATTCGCAACAACCTGAATTTTTATCAGAATGGTGAGCGAATCGATTCTACCTTGAAAGGGATAACTATTTTGGGTGACAAACAGCACGTGGACCATCACACCTTGGTGCACCATGCACAGCCTAATTGTGAGAGCCATCAAGATTACAAAGGAATATTTGGCGACAGCTCCACAGGGGTGTTCAATGGAAAGATCATTGTGGACAAGATTGCCCAAAAAACGGACGCCTTTCAACAGAATAACAACATATTGTTGAGCGATAGGTCGACAATCAACTCAAAACCCCAATTGGAAATCTTCGCGGATGACGTAAAATGTTCGCATGGATGTACCATTGGTCAGTTGGATGAAGAAGCACTTTTCTACCTAAGATCAAGGGGGATTCCAAAGAAAGAGGCCAAAGCGCTGATGATGTATGCGTTTGCCAACAACGTTTTGGAGAGTGTCCGTATTCCTGAGCTAAAGGCGAGAATCAACAAGATTATTGCTGAAAAATTGGGTGTTCGTATGGGGTTTGACCTCTAAACTGAACTTTTCACCACAACATTATAATGATAGAGACCACTTTGGACATACAGGCCATTAGAAAGGATTTTCCCATCCTCCAAAGAGAGGTCAATGGTAAGCCTTTGGTGTACTTGGACAATGCAGCCACCTCGCAGACACCGCAGCAGGTGATCGATGCCATTGTAGATTATTACCAAAGGTATAATGCCAATATCCATCGTGGAGTACATACCTTGTCACAAGAGGCAACCGATGCTTACGAAGCAGCACGTCAAAAAATCCAAAGGCACTTTAACATTGCTCATTCACACGAAGTGATTTTTACTTCGGGAACCACGCAAAGCATTAATTTGGTGGCAACCGGTTTCACTTCTTTTTTAAAGGAGGGTGATGAAATTTTGGTTTCGGCTATGGAGCATCACTCCAATATTGTGCCTTGGCAAATGTTGTGCGAGCGCACTGGTGCTATCCTAAAAGTGATTCCAATGAATTTGGAAGGGGAGTTGGTCATGGAGGAATACCACAAGCTATTGTCAGATAAGACAAAGCTGGTCTTCTGCAACCATGTTTCCAATGCTTTGGGTACCATCAACCCGATAGAAGAAATCATCGAAGCCGCTCATAAAGCAGGAGCCGCCGTATTAATAGACGGTGCACAGGCAGCGGCACACATAAAAGCAGACTTACAAACGCTGGACGTGGATTTTTATACCGTTTCGGCCCACAAAATGTGCGGGCCTACGGGCGTTGGAATGTTGTATGGAAAAGAGGAATGGCTTAAAAAATTACCACCGTATCAAGGGGGTGGTGAAATGATCGCTGAGGTAACCTTTGAAAAGACCACCTATGCCGATTTACCCCATAAGTTTGAAGCAGGAACACCCAATATCTGCGGAGGCATTGCCTTTGGAGCTGCTTTGGATTATATGAACAGCATTGGTTTTGATGCTATTGCCCAATACGAAGATGAGCTAGTGCAATATGCCACGGAACAATTGCTTGCTATTGAAGGCTTAAAGATCTATGGGACCGCAGCGCACAAAACTTCGGTAATATCCTTTAACATTGAAGGCGTTCACCCCTATGACATAGGCACCATTGTGGACAAATTGGGCATTGCTGTGAGAACAGGGCACCATTGTGCTCAGCCCATCATGGATTTTTATAGGATTCCGGGAACAGTAAGGGCCAGTTTTAGCTTTTATAATACCAAGGAAGAAGTGGATAAACTGGTGGAGGGGGTTACACGCGCAAAGAATATGTTGCTGTAGCCGAACCGTTATCTTTATCATAAAGACTTGAATGGCAATCCACCGAGTTGTATTTTTGAATAAAACCATCGCATGACCATAAAAGAGATACAGGAAGAGATAATAGACGAGTTTTCCATGTTCGACGACTGGATGCAGCGTTACGAATACATGATAGAACTCGGAAAATCGCTTCCCCTTATAGAGGAACAGTACAAAACCGATGACAACCTGATCAAAGGTTGCCAGAGCAAGGTGTGGGTGCATGCCGAACTCGATGGGGATAAATTGGTTTTCACAGCCGATAGTGATGCCATTATCACCAAAGGAATCATAGCTATTCTGGTTAGGGCGTTCAGCAACCAAAAACCACAGGATATTATTGATGCCGATGTGGAGTTTATAGATGAAATAGGCCTCAAGGAGCATTTATCGCCCACGCGTGCAAACGGATTGGTAAGTATGATCAAGCAGTTGAAATTATATGCGGTTGCTTATCAAACACAGTTAAAATAACTTAGGATGAGTGAAGAAACTACTATAGATACGCAAGAACTGGGAGAAAAAATCGTAAAGGTGCTCAAAACTATTTACGACCCGGAAATTCCTGTGGATATTTACGAGTTGGGTTTGATTTACGACGTGTTCGTTAACGAGGAATACGAAGTAAAGATTTTGATGACCCTTACCTCTCCCAATTGTCCGGTTGCGGAAACGTTGCCCGTGGAAGTAGAGGAAAAGGTAAAGTCCATTGATATGCTAAAGGATGTAGAGGTGGAAATTACCTTTGACCCCCCATGGACCCAAGAGCTGATGAGCGAAGAGGCGAAATTGGAACTCGGACTCTTATAATAAACCCGAAAAATTTCAAAAAATGACCACAAGACAGATTGATAGGATTATTGAGATGGCTTGGGAGGACAGAACCCCGTTCGAGGCCATTGAATACCAGTTTGGCCTAAAGGAAAATGATGTAAGGGAGGTAATGCGCAGCAACCTCAAACGTTCATCTTTCGAGTTATGGAGAAAACGGGTAAAAGGGAGAAAGACCAAGCACCAAAAAACGTCATCGGCCGACAGATTTAGATCGCAGAACCAAAAACTATAGTGAATTCTCGAAGATTAGCTGGATTTCAGAGGTAAGACTTGAGAATTCTGATGTATATATAAAATAAATATCGAACCCCCGATATTAATACTAAAATCGAATGAAAAAGGGGTTTGAACAAATTGTCTCTTGGCAAAAGGCGAGAGAGTTAAACAGGGAGATATACCAAATCCCTAGTGAAAATGAATTTTGCAGGGATTTTGCCCTTCGAGACCAAATTAGAAGAGCTTCTATTTCAGTCTCTTCGAATATTGCTGAAGGGTATGGAAGAAAAACCAATAAGGAGTTCATTTATTTTTTGAATGTAGCCAAAGCTTCCTGTTATGAAGTGAAATCACAATTATATTTGGCCTTGGATATTGAATATTTGGATGACAAAAATTTTAGAAGGCTTTATGCCATTTGTGATGAAATTTCAATGACTATTCATGGATTGGTAAAACATCTAGAGAAGAAAAATTAAAGTCTTAATCGGACCACTGAAATCTGTATTCTTATGTCTGAAGAAATAATAAACAGAGTAGCCCAAAGCAAGTTGATCACCTTCAATCTGGAGGATTATTATCCGAAAGGGGAGCGTAAGGTCCTGGACATTAAAGATTGGTTGTACGAGGGCTTTATTCTGCGCGAAAAGGAATTCCGTGCCCATGTTGAAGCACACGATTGGTCGGCATACAAAGATGCTTATGTGGCGCTTCAATGTTCTTCGGATGCCATAGTACCAGGTTGGGCCTTTATGCTGATTGCTTCCAAACTACAGCCCTACGCTAAAAAAGTGGTCCAAGGGAGTTTGGAAAACCTGGAAACCGCGCTCTATCAATCCATTTTGGAGAATTTGGATATTACCGAGTTTACCGATAAACCCGTGATCATAAAAGGGTGTTCCAATAAGCCAGTTCCAGAGAATGCCTATTTGATGGCAGTGGCCAGAATACAGGAGGTCGCTAAAAGTGTGATGTATGGGGAGGCTTGTTCCTCGGTTCCGCTTTATAAAAAGAGGAAGTAACGGTTATTCCGTCACAAACCGTGACATTTCTTACTTTTACGGTTCTAAACATTAAACTCCATACTATGAAAAAATTGCTTTTAGTTGGCATGGGATTGTTTTTTGCATTTTCTGCCCAGGCCCAAACCCAAGAAGAGCTCAAATCGGAAATTGGATCAAAAAAGGATTCGATCAAAGCCATTCAGAAAAGAGTGGACGGCCTACAGGCAAAATTGGATGCCTTGCCAGGTTGGAAAGTAGGTGCTTTCGGAACCATTGGGGGAAGTATATCCCAGTTCAACAATTGGTTTGCACAGGGAATTCCGAACAACTCTTCGGGCAATATTGGGTTTACCGTAAACGCTTTTGCCAATCTAAAGGAAGAAAAATTCTTTTGGAGAAATGCGGCCAACCTTAACCTATCTTGGGTAAAGTTGGACGATAAGGATGACCCCAACGATGACGATAGCTTCCGCCAAGCCACGGATGTGTTCAATATCACTTCTTTGTACGGTAGAAAATTGAGTGAAAAGTTTGCTATTTCCACCTTGGCAGAATACCGAACTACCATTCTGAGCAATTTTAACGACCCAGGTTACCTTGACCTTGGTGTAGGTGCTACCTGGACCCCAATAGCGGATTTGGTAGTGGTGATACATCCGCTCAACTACAACTTTGTGTTCAGTAGCGAGGATACCATTTTTGAATCCTCCATGGGTGCCAAGATCGTTGCGGATTATACCAAACAAATTGGTGACGTTAGCTTTAAAAGTAACCTATCTTTATTCCAAAGCTATGAAAGTAGCAACTTGAGCAACTGGACATGGACCAATTCTTTTAGCTATACCTTATGGAAAATGATTGGTGTAGGTTTTGATTTTGGGTTGAGAAACAACAAGCAGGAAACTTTGAATTATATTGTAAACAATGCGCCGACCCCGGATCCTGATGCTACTTTTGACAGCATAGATAATGAATTGCAGACCTATTGGACTTTAGGTTTAAGTTATAAGTTCTAAAAACGGATGGAAACAGCTATAAAAAAAGCCCTCGATCAAGAGGGCTTTTTTGTGGGGTGAAAAATGTTTTCTGTGTTTTTAAGACCATGTCTAAGTAGGTTAAGATCCGTAAGATCTGCGTGTGACACTAAAATGACTTAAAAACAATATGAAAGTAGCTTTTCAGTGGTCACTCCCTAAACTTTTGTTGTGAATTGGCCCAAAAATGTTGTGAACAGGTTTTTGTTTTACCGTTCATCGAGGAACTTGGCTGCTTAACTGTAAAAGTTTTAGTACTCGTCCAGGTGCTCTGGGTATAAAAAGTTGTTGTACGGAAAGCGGGTCACATGAATATCGCGGACGGCATCATAAACACGCTTTCTGAATTCGTCTATGTTTTCCTTGTTCAGGGCAGAAATAAACAAGGCTTTGTCACCAAGTTTATTGAAATAGGTTTTTTTCCATTCTTCCAGGGTAAAATGTGCTTTGGTGCGCTCGGTCACTAAATCGTCTTCATCAATGGTTTCGGGTGTGTACTGGTCTATTTTGTTAAAAACCATAATACATGGCTTGTCCGAACTATCTATTTCATCCAAAATTTGATTAACGGAATCAATGTGCTCCTCAAAATTAGGATGCGAGATATCGACCACATGCAGTAAAAGGTCAGCTTCACGAACCTCGTCCAAAGTACTTTTAAAACTTTCGACCAACTGTGTGGGCAGCTTTCTAATAAAACCTACCGTATCACTCAAAAGAAAAGGAAGATTGCCCAAAACCACTTTACGAACCGTAGTGTCCAGGGTGGCAAATAGCTTGTTTTCTGCAAAAACCTCACTTTTACTGATCACGTTCATTAAGGTGGATTTCCCTACGTTGGTATACCCCACCAAAGCAACGCGTACCAAAGAACCCCGGTTACCCCGTTGGGTCTCCATTTGGCGGTCTATTTTGGCAAGTTTCTTTTTGAGCAAGGCTATTCGGTCACGAACAATACGTCTATCCGTTTCAATTTCCGTTTCACCGGGACCACGCATACCAATACCCCCACGCTGTCTTTCCAAGTGGGTCCAAAGACCGGTCAGTCTTGGCAATAAATATTCATATTGGGCAAGTTCCACCTGTGTACGGGCATAGCTTGTCTTGGCGCGCTGGGCAAAAATATCCAGGATCAGGCTGGTCCTGTCCAAAACCTTGCAGCGGAGTAGCTTTTCAATATTGTTTTGTTGTGCCGGGGAGAGTTCATCATCAAAAATAACGGAACCTATATCATTTTCCTTGACATATTTGCGTACTTCCTCCATTTTACCACTGCCAATATATGTTTTGGGATTGGGTACATCAACACGTTGCACAAATCTTTTTTCGACTTCGCCACCGGCCGTGTAGGTCAAAAATTCAAGCTCATCCAAGTACTCCTTTACTTTCTCTTCGTTTTGGTGCTGGTTCATGACACCAATGAGTACCGCCTTTTCATATTCTATGGACTTCTTTTCTAGCATTAAATGGATTTAGAATACAAATTTACGCAATGTTTTGAAGCTGTTTTATGCTTTTCGCGTTTAAGGGCCGATGAACACGGGAAAAGGCTATTAATTGATGGGATTCTTCCCTATCTTGATGCCCCTAAACCAACCCAGCCAAATAAAAATGCTAAGATTTCAATCTTTTACTCACCGTAAAAAACATCTTTTTCCAGAATTTATCCTTGGTTTTGTTCTGTTGACACTGATATTTCCAGTGAATCTTCAGGCGCAAAATTCATCCATTCCAGACCCTGACGATGTTATTGGATTTGAAATAGGCTCTGATTTTCATTTGGCCACTTACGAACAATCCATTGAATACTTTAAAAAACTGGACGCCGCCAGTGACCTTGTAGAAATGCGGGAAACTGGAAAAACTTCTGAAGGTCGTGCTTGGTATTATGTTCTGATTTCTTCCAAAGAAAACTTGGGCAAGATCGACCACTACAAAGAAATATCCCAAAAGTTGGCCCACCCCAATGGAATGTCCCGTGAAGAAGCCAAAAACTTGGCCGTAAAGGGCAAGGCCATTGTGGACATAAGTGGGGGATTACATGCTTCAGAAGTCGCAGGGGCACAACATATCATTATATTGGCCCATCAAATTGTAACCGAGGCAGACACCAAAAAACTTAAACCCATTCTGGATAATGTGATTTTGGTGTTATGGCCATCATTGAATCCTGATGGACAGGATATTATTGCAAACTGGTATATGTCCAACGTGGGAACACCCTATGAAACTGCAAGGACACCATGGCTTTATCAAAAATATGTGGGACATGACAATAATCGGGATGCGTATATGCTCAATATGCTGGAGTCTCGGGTTGTGGGCAGAACATGGAGGGAATGGGAACCTAATGTGATTCATGTCCATCATCAATCCTCTCCTTTCCCAACCCGAATTTGGTTGCCTCCCTTTGCTGAGCCCATTGCGCCACAAACGCCACCCATTGTTGCCCGTGAGGTGAACATGATCGGAATGGCCATGGCACAAGAATTGGAAACCGAAGGTTTGCCTGGGGCCGTGCACATGGGTAAGGGTTTTGATGCTTGGTATCCCGGGTACATTGATTATTTGCCCGTGATGCAGAACATTCCTTCATTTTGGACCGAAACGGCATTGTACCGATATGCCACCCCTTATTTTTATACCATTCGGGATTTTCCTGAAAACAGAAAGGACTTAAGGGTGGAATCGCTGTACAACAGCCCATGGAAAGGCGGTTGGTGGCGATTGAGCGATGCCATGCAGTATATGCAAACCGCCTCGATTGCCGTATTGGACTATTCTGCCAAGTATAAGGAAACCTTGTTGTTCAATAAATACCAGGCTGCCGTAACCACCATTGAAAAATATAAAAATGAAGCTCCTTATGCTTACATCATCCCGCAAAAACAGCGAGATCCTGTTCGCCCGGTCGAACTTTTAAAGCGTTTGGCTTTCAATGGAATAAAAATCTCCCAATTGGACCAACCAATGGAATATTCGGGGGTTACCTATCCTAAAGGTACTTGGGTGATACCTATGGATCAAGAGTTTGCCGAAATGGCGCGTCAGGTTTTGGATGTTCAAGTGTATCCTGATCTAAGGGAATCTCCGGATGGGCCCTTGGAACAACCTTATGATGCTGCAGGATGGACCCTTCCTTTTCAGATGGAAGTGGAGGTCGTTACGGGAACAATTCCCTTGACGGATGTATTTAGGGAAGCATTGATACCTGTTGAAGGTAACCCGCTCAATACCACGGATGATGAAAAACAAGACCTGAACAAAACCGATTTTGCCCCAGGAGTAGGTTTTGATACGGATAAAGTGGCAGCTGGTATTAAACCATTGTCCGGAACCCTCCGAGGTAGCGGAAGCACATTGTGGCTAGATCCAGCACAAAACAATATTTTCCGGGTTTTAGGAGAAGCCATTAAAAATGGCTACAGTATTGGCTATAATGTGGATACCAAAAAATATGGGGTAAGAGGTGTTTCACGAAGCAAAATAAATCAATGGGTCAAGGAGTATGCAATCCACGCCAACATGGGCTCAGGGTATGGTGATTCCAAAGTAAAATCCAGGATTGGCCTTTACCGTCCATGGACGGCAAGCATGGATATGGGATGGACCCGTTGGTTGCTGGATAATTTTGGTATTCCTTATGCCTCTGTCAGGGATATGGATTTTAAATCCAATAATCTAAAAGATCGTTTTGATGTTATTGTCATGGCTTCCGAATGGCCAGGTTCCATTGAAAATGGGTTGGAGCCCGGCTCAGCACCACCAGAATATGCGGGAGGATTGGGTGAACTTGGTATACGCAACTTGAATGCTTTTGTGGAACAGGGAGGAACATTGATCACGTTGAACCGAAGCTCTAATTTTGCCATCAATGCGCTGCACCTACCCGTAAAGAATGTGGTGGATAAAGTGAACAGGGCAAAATTTTTTACCGGAGGTTCCATTGTTCAGGTGGAAACCAACCCAAGTCATCCGGTTATGGCGGGTATGCTCCGGAAATCCAATGTTTTTGTATATAACAGTCCTATTTTTAGCACTGAAGAAGGGTTTGAAGGTGAAGTCTTGGCCAAGTATCAGGAAAAAGGTTCTCCTTTAATGTCAGGATTCTTGGTAGGGGAAGAATATATGAACGGAAATGCTGTGGCGTTAGACGTAAATCATGGCAAGGGCCATGTTTTATTGTTTGGATACCAGCCCCAGTGGAGAGGTCAGTCCATGGGAACGTTCAGGACACTGTTCAATGCCCTACTGTATGCAAATGATTTACCTAAAATAGATCGCGAGGTTTCCGAAGATTGGCGGTTCATACCAAGTAATCTTGATAAAGATAAATCGAATAACAAAGATGTAGACCCTAATAAGAAATAGTAGCATTGCGGAAAAAGGAAAACAGATATACCATAGCATTTTATAATCTAGAAAACTTTTTTGATACCAAGGACGACCCTTATTTGTTGGATGATGATTTTACGCCCAAGGGATTTAAAAAATGGAACAAATCAAAGTTTTGGAAAAAAGCAAAGAAGATTTCCAGGGCAATTTCAAAAATTGGTTTGAAAGATAGTGGGCATCCACCCGTTTTGGTAGGTATGGCCGAGGTGGAAAACAAGGGTGTGATCGAAACTCTTTTGCAAACCAAAAAACTTCGGAATTTGAATTATGGTGTTATTCATTTTGACTCTCCCGATGAAAGGGGGATCGACACGGCACTGATCTACGACAAAGGACATTTTTCGGTTTTGGATGCAGAGACGATTCCTTTAATCGTTCAAAATACCAATGGAGAGCGCGATTTAACGCGTGACATTCTGTATGTACACGGTAAATTGCATAAAGAGGAAATACATGTTTTTGTAAACCACTGGCCATCCCGAAGACAAGGAGCCGAAGAGACCAGCTATAAGCGAATTAAAGCGGCGGAAATTATGCTGCAAAAGATTGATGAGATCGAAGCTGATCGGCCAAATATCATTATTATGGGTGATTTTAACGATGACCCCAATTCGGAGAGCATACAAACGCTTATGGATACAGGAATGTTCATTAACCCAATGCAAAAGTTATTGTCTCCCGAATCGGGCAGTGCTAATTATCGGGGGGAATGGAACCTTTTTGATCAAATATTAATTTCCCATAGTTTTTTAAACTATAAAAAGGGAACCCACAGCTTTGTAAAAGCAAAAATATTCTCGCCCCGCTTTTTAAAGGAATGGAAGGGAAGGTATAGAGGCAATCCGTTCAGAACTTTTGCTGGATCAAAATATTTGGGCGGTTATAGCGATCATTTTCCAGTATATATCGTTTTAGATGACAATTAAAAGATTGTAAGAAAATAGTTACGCCACATAAAAGTTAATTTTCACAACATATTGAGGTAAAATGCTATGCATTTCGTCGAATAAAGTAGGAATTTTATCGATGAATCTTATATATCCTCATATATTAGTAGTCCAAATCTTACCTAAACTTAATTATGGACTACAGATTTCCTTTAGGGGCCAAGGGAGTTATCTTCTCCATTTTATTCTTGCTTTTAGGCATTTCTTCCACTTATGCCCAATCCAAAAAAGCCAAAGACAACATACGTTCTTCCTACGATCAAGGAAAAATATCCACAGTTATTTCCGCAATGGAAATGGAACACCGATCCAAACTTCGTAAAATAGGAGAGTTGGTAAAGTCCAAAGGACTTGAAGCACTAGAGAACAAAAACAACGGTACTCAAATAGCATTGAAAGATATCGGTACCGATGGCACACCACTTTATTATACTACACTTAACGACCCTGCCTCCCAAACTTCGAGAGCACATACACTTTATGATAAAGGCCTTTTGAATTTGGGCTTGACAGGAACCAATATGGAAGTGGGTGTCTGGGATTCGGGCGTTGCCCTACCTTCCCATCAGGAGTTTGACACTCGCGCTAAAATTGCCGACAATGCGGATGAGATTAGCCTACACGCTACTTTGGTCACTGGAAATCTGATTTCTGCCGGGGTAGAGCCCAATGCCAAAGGTGTAGCTTATGGTGCCCAAGCGTTGACCCACGATTGGAGCCGCGATAAAATTGAAGTGGCTGAAGCGGCTGCGAATGGTATGCTTTTAAGTAACCATTCCTATGGAATTTTGTCCGATAGGGTTCCCGATTGGTATTTTGGGGCATATATTAAGGTGACCCAAGATTGGGATAGGATTATGTACAACGCTCCTTACTATTTAATGGTTACCGCTGCGGGCAATGCTCAAAAATCTTATGATAACGAAGCACCAAATTTTGGCAAAACAGCAGATGGTTTTGATTTGTTGCTTGGCTTTACCACAACAAAAAACGGACTGACCATTGCCGGTGCCAATACCGAAATTGATAGCAACGGTGATTTGAAAAAGGCATCCGTTGCCGGTTACAGTAGTTTTGGACCTGTTGATGATGGCCGAGTAAAGCCCGATTTGGCTGGCGATGGAGGGAACATACTTTCCACAAGCTCCGTTACCAATAGTAGTTACCAGGTTTCCGCTGGAACTTCAATGGCTGCACCAGGCGTAACAGGTACACTTTTGTTGTTGCAACAGTATTACGAAGAATTGTTCGGCAACTATATGAAAGCTGCAACTTTAAAGGGACTTGCGCTTCATACGGCAGATGATGTTGATGCCAAAGGACCCGATTACAAAATGGGCTGGGGCATTATGAATGCCAAATCTGCAGCAGAGGTGCTTCAGAATAAAGAGTATACCACCTTGGTGAACGAAGAAAGCCTATCAAACGGGGAAACCTATAGCATCACGGTAAATGCAATTGAAGGTACTCCGTTGGTTGCTTCCATTTCTTGGACCGATCCAGAATCGGAAAACATCAACAGAGGGGAGCTTAACAGTACTACCGCAGCTTTGGTGAACGATTTGGATATTAGGATAACCAAGGATGGGGAAACCTATTTCCCATGGAAGTTAAATCCCGCAAAAGCAAACGATGCCGCTACCAAAGGAGACAACAAAGTAGATCCTTTTGAGCGGGTTGAGGTGGAAAACGCAAGTGGAGCATATACCATCACAATTTCGCACAAGGGTGTATTGAAAAATGAGCTTCAGGATTTCTCCTTGATCGTTACAGGCGCCCAGATTTCCAGCTGCTCCATTAAAACTCCTTCGGATGTATCTTTGGAAAACTCTTCGATTGAGGGTACGACCATTTCTTGGAAAGAAGCGGAAGAAACCTTGTTCGAGCTACAGTACAAAAGTATTGATTCGGATAACTGGGAAAGTGAATTGATTTGGGAAAACAGTTTTGAACTTGCTGCCTTGGAAGAGGGCAAAGTGTACGAAGCTCGTGTTCGTGCAATTTGTACCGAGAGTACGGTTTCCGAGTTTTCCGAGACCATTGAATTTGAATTCAACGGAGCCGAAACTGCTTTGATGGAAAACACCACCATGTTTGTTCCACAGGAATTGAACATCTCAGTATATCCCAACCCAACCGTCGACTATTTGAATGTAAATGCGGATTTGTCCAAAGATGCCGAGTTCTCCATCGTAACTACGTCGGGGAATATCATCAAAAAGGGCAAGACAGCGGGTTCTATAAATGTGTCTTCCCTTTCTTCAGGACTATATGTGCTGGTTGTTCAGGATTATGCGGGCATCAAGAGCACGAAGTTTTATAAAAACTAGTTCCAATAATCGATTGGTAATTTACAATGGACTCCATACTGATAAAGATTCCATTTGGGTTAATTCGTGAAATTCGTGTCATTCCAGTTTATAATGATCAAAGTTTAATAAGCAATTCAATAGATTCTTCGCTGCGCTCAGAATGACATTGGTCATTGAGAATTGTTTATTGCATAATTGATGACGACTGTCAGTTCGAAGTGACAAATTCCCATTACCACAAACAAAGGTCATGCTGAACTTGTTTCAGCATCCCATGGGAGGGGAGTGAATTCCACATTGCGCTTCGACTCCGCTCAGCGACCAAGGTAGCATTGGTGTATATCCGAACAATTCGTGTCAAACCCACTTTCTTTTGGGTCAGATGGGATTCTTCGCTACGCTCAGAATGACAATGATACTGAACCCTTTACCTACCATCCCCTTTTTACGTTGCACCCAACAAAATCAAACCTTTTTGATTTCATCATCCGTTAAGAGTTCCTCATTGCGCAGTCGCAGGAATACCTGGGCCGTGGTCACCACGTCCAGTTCGCAATAGTTGATAATCCTGTCAATATCGTTTTCCTTGTAGAATACATCTTTTACCATACTACCGTCCATATCTTCCTTGGGGGAGGGAATCCCCAGCACGTGGGCCAGCAGTTTTAAGGAGGTAAAGTGCTTGTAGTCGCCAAATTTCCAAAGTTCCATGGTGTCCAAATGAGGTACTTCCCATGGTTTTTTCCCGAACAAATCCAGTTTATAGGGCAGATTGATGCCGCTTATGATCATTCTGCGGGCGATATATGGGAAATCGAACTCCTTGCCATTATGGGCGCACAAAAGATGTTTTACGCTGCTAAAATAACCTGTGAGCAATTGCTTGAATTCCTTTAGTATTGTAGTTTCATCACCATAAAAAGAAGTGGTCCTAAAGGTTCTTAAATCTCCTTGCGTCTTAAAATAGCCCACGGAAATGCAGACTATTTTGCCAAATTCGGCCCAAATGCCCGCACGTTCATAAAACTCCTCGGGTGTGAATTCATCTTTGCGCTGGTACTGTGTTTTCTGTTCCCATAATTGCTGGGAGGTTTCATCCAAGTCGGAGAAATGTTGTTGTTGGGGTACGGTCTCGATATCCAAAAAGAGGATATGCTCCAGGTTAAGTTTATAAAGCATGGTAATAAATTAAAAAAGAGTCGTCTGCTTTGCAGGACTCTCGTGTTCCAATAACCATTTTTTTCTATGCAGTCCACCTGCATATCCTGTGAGGTCTCCGTTGGTTCCGATTACACGATGACAGGGAACCACAATCCAAAGTGGATTTTTGCCATTGGCCGAGGCTACTGCACGAATGGCCTTTACATCACCGAGTTGTTTGGAAAGTTCCAAATAAGAAATGGTTTTTCCAAAAGGTATTTTTAAAAGGGCATCCCAAACTTTCTTTTGAAAATCGGTGCCAGTAGGATTCAATTTAAGGTTAAATACCGTTCGGTCTCCTTTAAAATATTCCTGAAATTGACGAACAGCATCCTTTAAATCATCAGGAATTGTACCACTTGTTTTTTTATTGTCCAGAACGCTAACAGAGCTCAGGCCATGTACATCACCTTCTAACTTGGCGGTTCCGATAGGTGTTTGTATATAAGCAACTTCCATTACTCTATTTCATCTTCATCTTCAATAATGCCCAATCGCTTCGCTCGGGCGTGCCAGTTCTTTCTGGCCAGCTTTTGAAGGTCTTCGACATTGTCACTTTCGTCCATGATCTCGAAACCGAGCAGGGTTTCGATCACGTCTTCCATGGTCACCAATCCACTTACCGAACCGTACTCGTCCACCACTAAGGAAATGTGTTCTCTTTTCTGAACAAACTTTTTGAAAAGCTCATTGATGGACTTGCTGCGGTTGGTCACCAATAGTTCCCTTCTTAGGGTAGCCAAGGTTTCATTCCCTTTATTGTTGATAATGGCCTCCAACAATTCGTCCTTTAAAAAGAAGCCTGTAATGTTGTCCATGCGATCCTTGTACAGTGGTATCCTGGAAAAGCGTAGGGGTCTGTTTTTTTCAAAAAACTCCTTAATCGGCATGTCTTCCGAAGCAATTTTCATTACGGTTCTTGGGGTCATTACATCCCGCGCTAGGATTTCATCAAAATAGAGCAGGTTTTTGATCATTGTGGATTCCGATTCCTTGAACACTCCTTCTTCGTGGGCGATTTCCGTCATGGCACTAAAATCCTCACGGCTCAATATGCTTCCATGTTCCCCTTTGGCACCGACCAGTTTGGTAAAAAGTTGCAACAGCCATAAGAGCCCTGTCCATTTTAAGATGAATACCATGATGTTCAGCGCCTTGCTGGTAAAGTTGGCCAACTGCTTCCAAAAAGTAGCCCCAATGGTCTTGGGGATGATCTCCGAGGCCACCAAGATCAATATGGTCATTAACGTGGAAACAATCCCCACCATAAGATCTTCGGTAAAGGTGAAACCAAAAATGGTCCGCTCGGTGCTTCCATACATTTCGGCATATGCCACTTTTGCCTGCACCCCTACCAAAATGGCACCGACCGTATGCGCGATGGTGTTCAGGGTGAGGATGGCGATCAGCGGCTTGTCAACGTCCTTTTTAAGGGTTTCCAATGTGGCTGCGTAATCTTTTCCCTCTTGCTTTTTTACATTGATGAAGGTAGGTGTGATGCTCAACAGCACCGCCTCCAGAATGGAGCACAAAAAGGAGAAAAAGATGGAAATAAGGGCATAAAATATTAGTAGTCCCATAGGATGGCAGAATCTTTAGTACCAAGATAGGGAATAGGAATTAATTTTGAATGTTTAATCCTTCTGCTTTATAAAAAACATCTTGTAAGGCTGTTCGGATGTTCAAATCATACAGTTGACGATGGTCTCTGGACGGATAAACCCGGTTGGATAGAAAAATAAAAGTGAGCTTGTTTTCGGGGTCGGCCCAAACAAAGGTCCCAGTAAAACCGGAATGCCCAAAACTTTTTGGTGATGCCAAAGGAGAAGGGTAGGCTTCCTCCAATGGAAGTTCTGCATTATCCAACATGGGTTTGTCAAAGCCCAATCCTCGGCGGTTTTCGTTTTCGGGATATTGTATTTCGGTAAATTCTTTTACGGTCTTTATTGAAATGAGCTGTTTCCCATCTACATTGCCATAATTTTGATAAAAGAGCATCAATTTGGCCAGATCATCTGCAGTGCCGAACAAACCTGCATTGCCCGAAACACCTCCCTTGAGTGATGCATTTTCGTCGTGTACCCAACCTTTTACCAGTGTTTTTCGAAAAAGTGTATCCACTTCGGTGGGAACAATGGCATTTACATAATTGTTTTCTTCAGGCAGATATCCCAACGTATGGCAGCCAAGTGGTCGATAGAAACTGTCATCCAAATAGGTCTGATAATCGGTCCCGGTTAGTTGTTCGATCAAACTTGGAAAAATTAAAAAAGTAAGTCCCGAATACACATATTTTTTTTCATCCGAAACTTTGGACCGGTTGATGATTCGGTTCATTTTTCGTTCAAAACGATTGTTGATGTAAAGTCCATCATATACTTGTCCTTGGTATCTTTTGTCGGATGCACGATGAACAAACCTCTTTTTGATTTTCCCATTTTTCCGAAGCACTTTCTGAAGAAACACAATGTAGGGCACCAATCCCGCCTGATGCGCCAAAATTTCCCGAAGCGTCAGGTCTTTTTTGTCTTTTCGGTGTCTCCAAGGGTTCCAATAGGTACTAAAAGGTTTGTCCAGATCGAGTTTTCCCTCGTCCACTAACTTCATCAGGGCGGGCAGCGGCCCGGAAATTTTGGTGACCGAGGCCAGATCGTACAAATCGTTCAATGCGACGGGTTGGATGCTATCGTAGGTGTGAAAGCCGTATGCTTTATGGAAAATAACGGTATCTTTCTTGGCGACCAAGAGCTGTGCTCCTGGAAAGGCCAGACTATCAATGCCCATCCCCATGATAGAATCCACTTTCTGGTTGATGTAAATTTCATCAAAACCTAGTTTGGAAGGATAGGCGTGGATAAGTTCCCGTTGGCCGAATCCAAAGGGCACCACCAAAGTGATGAGTAGCAACGAAACTGCTAGTTTTTTCATTTTTGGTTAGGGTTTATCCCAAAGTACGGATAAAATCCTTCGCAAAATAACTGGCAATAATATCGGCGCCTGCCCTTTTAATGGCTGTCAATTGTTCGAGCATCACGGCATCGTGGTCCAACCAACCTTTTTCGGCGGCAGCTTTTACCATGGCATACTCTCCCGAAACTTGATATACGGCAACAGGCACTTCGACCTCATTTTTTATTTCCCGAACAATGTCCAAATAGCACAATCCAGGTTTTACCATCACGATATCTGCCCCTTCGTCAATGTCCATTTGGGTTTCCTTGATGGCATCATACCGATTGGCATAATCCATTTGATAGGTTTTTTTATCCTTGGGTACATCAGCAATATCAACGGGAGCGGAATCCAACGCATCTCGGAAAGGTCCGTAAAAGGCACTGGCATATTTGGCAGAATAGGCCATAATTCCCGTGTTGATGAAACCTTCTTCTTCCAAAGCCTCTCGAATAATCAGGATCCTACCGTCCATCATATCGCTTGGCGCCACAAAATCTGCCCCTGCCTTGGCATGGGATATGCTCATTTCGGCAAGGACTTCAGCAGTCTCATCATTTAGGATTTCCCCTTCGGCCACAATACCATCGTGTCCATAAGCGGAAAACGGATCAAGGGCAACGTCTGTCATTACCAGCATTTGCGGACAGGCGTTTTTTACGGTTTTTATGGCACGTTGCATCAATCCGTTGGGATTTAGCGCTTCGGTTCCCTTGTTGTCCTTTAGTTTGTCATCGACCTTTACAAAAAGGAGAACGGAGCACAAACCCATTTTCCATAGTTCCTTCACTTCTTTTTCAAGATTGTCCAAACTCAACCTAAAATAGTTGGGCATGGAGGGTATCTCTTCTTTGATTCCTTTTCCTTCGGTCACGAACAAGGGCACCAAAAAGTCGTCTGGGGTCAAAGTGGTTTCACGAACCAACCTTCTGATGGATTCGGATGCGCGGAGTCTTCTATTTCGGATTAATGGATACATATGCTAGTTTTAAGTTATAAGCTGTAAGTCTTAAGCTTCAAGCTATTGGGTTTAAAGTTGTTCTCAAATATCAATTTCTCCTGTGAGGTAAAGCACGGCCTTGCCCGAAATTTTAACACGTTCGCCCAAATATTCACAGACCAAATCCCCTCCTCGTTTGGAAAGCTGTTTGGCTGTCATTTTGGTTTTGTCCAGGACTTCTGTCCAATAAGGAATCAAGGAAGTGTGGGCGGAACCTGTTACTGGGTCTTCTGGAACACCACAGGCCGGAGCAAAAAAACGTGAAACAAAATCCACATCGTCTCCCGGTGCTGTAATAATAACCCCCCGAACATCCAATTGTGCCAACAGATGATGGTTGGGCTCAATGCTTTCAATCTCTTTCTGAGATCCATAGACCATCATATAGTCGGTTTTGCCTTTCAGGGTTTTTATCGGGGCTTGCCCTATGGCCATATCCAATTCATCAATATTTTGAATGGCGACCAAGTTATCCGCTGGAAAATCCATAGTTAACCAACCATTATCGGCCTTATTTACTGTTAAATCACCACTTCGGCTTGAATAAAACTGAATGGTATCTTTTTCGAGCTCATAAAAATGAAATAACACAAAGGCTGTTGCCAAGGTGGCGTGTCCACAAAGGTCGACTTCCACTTCGGGGGTGAACCATCGTATTTCGTAAAGCTCATCTTTTTTGACGGCAAAAGCGGTTTCCGCCAAGTTGTTCTCTTGTGCAATTTTTTGCATCAATTCGGGACTCAACCATGAATCCAAAATGCATACCGCTGCTGGGTTTCCACCAAAAGGCTGGCTAGTGAAGGCATCTATTTGATAAATTTTCTGTCTCATAAGCTTGTTTTCAGGTCAAAACTACGGATTAAACCCAATTTTTTGGGCTTTGCAATACTTGTATCAATTTCTCTTCTTCGCTTCCTTTTTCCGGATGATGGTCGTAGCGCCATTGCACATGAGGGGGAAGACTCATCAAAATACTTTCGATACGGCCATTGGTTTTTAAGCCAAAAAGAGTACCCTTATCGTGCACTAAATTGAATTCCACGTAGCGGCCTCGACGAATTTCTTGCCAATCCCGTTGTTCTTGGGAATAGGGTAGGTCTTTTCTTTTTTCAACAATCGGGGCATAGGCATCCAAGAAACTATTCCCCACCTCGGTCACAAAATTGTACCAATCCTCCAATCTGGTTTCATCGGTGGCTTTGCAATAATCGAAGAACAGTCCGCCGATACCACGAGCTTCATTTCGGTGGCTATTCCAAAAATATTCGTCACATTTCTTTTTGTAGGCAGGATAAAATACCGGGTTGTGGGCATCACAGGCTTTTTTACAAACAGCGTGAAAATGAGCGGCATCTTCCTCGAATAAATAATAGGGGGTAAGGTCTTGTCCGCCACCAAACCATTGATCTACAATAGTGCCCTCCTTGTCGTACATTTCAAAATAGCGCCAATTGGCGTGAACGGTGGGGACCATTGGACTTTTTGGATGAATGACCAAGCTTAGGCCACAGGCAAAGAAATCCACATCTTCCACTCCAAAATAGTTCTGCATACTTTTTGGCAATGGGCCGTGCACTTTGGAAATATTGACTCCTCCTTTTTCAAAAACGGAACCATTTTCAATCACCCTGGTCCTGCCTCCCCCGCCTTCTTCCCGTTCCCAAAAATCTTGTTGGAACTTGGCGGTTCCGTCCAATTCTTCCAATTTGGAAGTAATGGTGTCCTGTAATTGTTGAATGTACTGGTAGAATTTATCTTTCATCATTGTTCTAAAATATGTACCATTTGGTTTTTGTACTCAGAAAGTACTGAGTTCTCATCGATTTTGATGGATTCCAAGGCCATTTTCTTTAATAGCTCAACGATTTCCCTTTCGGATTTTTCTGCGTTTTGCACAAATATGAAACGACCCACCTCATTGTTGTGCAAATCCATGGCCTTTGGTAATTGTTTGTTCGGAAATGAATCCTCGTGCCAATCGGTTATTTTTTTTGCCCAGGCCAAAACGGTTTGCTCGTTTCTCTGCCATTTAAAACACCGTTTTGCAATCAAATAATTCCAAAAAGCGTGTCTAAAAGCATTTGCCGGACCATTCTTATGATGCATCTTGCCAAAGTTTTTGGTCGAAACGGCTATGCAATCCTTGGTTGCCTTGATGGTGGGCAGTATAAATAACGGACGACTCAAGCCAATAGACATACCTTTCAGTATATTTTTAAAATCAACCCGCTTTACTACTGCAAAAAGGTTCACTCCTTGTAATCTTTTACCGCATCTATAAAGGCTTTGGCATTTTCCACGGGAATATTTGGCAAAATTCCGTGGCCTAGGTTCACGATATATTTATCCTTGCCAAAATCACGAATCATTTGTGTGACCATTTCCTTGATTTTTTCTGGAGGAGAAAGCAAGCGAGCTGGATCAAAATTACCTTGAAGGGTAACATTGCCTCCCGTTAAATATCGTGCATTTTGAGCAGAACAAGTCCAATCCACACCGACGGCGGAAGCACCTGAATTGGCCATCTCCTTTAGTGCGAACCAACATCCTTTTCCAAATACAATAACAGGTGCTTCGTCTTTCAAAGCATCTACAATCTGTTGTATGTATTTCCATGAAAACTCTTGATAATCTTGTGGGGACAACATACCTCCCCAAGAATCAAAGATTTGGACGGCATTTACACCTGCCTTTACCTTAGCTTTAAGATACGCAATGGTCGTATCCGTTATCTTTTGAAGCAGTTCATGTGCCGCTTTGGGTTGGGTAAAACAAAAACCTCGCGCTTTGTCGAAACTTTTGCTGCCCTGCCCTTCCACACAATAACATAGGAGTGTCCAAGGAGAACCTGCAAATCCGATCAAGGGTACTTCATTGTTCAGTTTTTCCTTGGTCATGGTAATGGCATCCATCACATAACCCAAAGTTTCCTGAATATCCGGTACAATTACCTTGTCCAAATCGGCTTGTGACCGGATAGGGTTCGGCAAATAAGGCCCAAAATTGGGTTTCATCTGCACCTCGATGTCCATGGCCTGTGGAATCACCAAAATATCGCTGAACAAAATAGCGGCGTCCATGCCATAACGTCGGATGGGCTGTACGGTAATTTCCGATGCCAGTTCCGGTGTCTGGCAACGGGTGAAGAAATCGTATTTTTTACGGAGTTCCATAAACTCGGGCAAATAGCGCCCTGCCTGTCGCATCATCCATACAGGTGGACGTTCGACGGTTTCACCTTTTAATGCTTTTAGGAACAAGTCGTTTTTTATCATAAGTGTTTAAAATGATTTATCGCCTGAACCAACACATTTTCTATGGTTGGTTTGTTGGCTGGAATAATATTTTTTGAATGTTTTTGAGCTTCAGCGGCCGTTGTGTTACCAATGCAAAACAAGGTGCTGTTTCCTAGGGTGTTTTTCAAAAGATAGCTTCGAATACCACTAGGGCTAAAGAACAGGATACCGTCAAAATCCCTTTGAAAAGCCTTTGCGTTTAATTGGGTTCGATAGACCTCCAACTCTTTATACTGAACGTTATTTTTTTTTAAAGATGCTGGGAGTTCATCCCTTCTTTTATTGCCGCACAGGAATAAAAAAGACTCTTTTTGATGCTTTTTTACCAGAATTTCTGCCAATGCTGATGCATTTTCGGCCATTTCTATAACTTTCACACCGTTTTCTTCCAAAATGGATTTTGTCTTTTCCCCAACACAAAAAGCATTGTAGTTGGACAAATCCAATGCTTTTGCCTGATTTAAAAATGCTTTTACGGCATTTTTACTGGTGAAAATATAGTTGTTGTGATCCAAGGGGATTTCGGTGTTCAAGAAATCAATTTTTAGGGCATCGTACTCCACCAATCCCAAACCAGAATTTAGAAAAAGCTCCTTTTGGGGTAAACTCAACATTTTAGTGGACAGTACTGTTTTCATTTCTGATTTCTTGCATCAATTTGTCACCGCCTTTTTGCAACACTTCTTCCGCGCTGATTTTTCCGAGGCCTTGCACATTGGAGAGCTTTACTTCTTTTTTAATGTCGATTTTTTGCCTTCCATCCAAGGAGAAAACCACCCCTTCAAAATAAACGGTTTCATCTTTTATCTGGGCCAAAGCCCCTATCGGCGCAGTACAACCACCCTCTAAAGTGCGTAAAAATTCACGTTCAATGGTTGTGGACATTTCAGTTTCGGGATGGTTCTGTTTGCCCAAAGCTTCTTTGGTAAAATCGTCCTCTTCTTTGGCAACCACCAACATAGCCCCTTGAGCTGGAGCTGGTATCATCCAATCCAATGGAATGGCATCCTTGGGCAAAAGCTTGATGCGTTCCAGTCCTGCCTGTGCAAAAATGGCACCTTGCCAATCATTTTTGATGAGTTTAAGGAGTCTGGTATTTACATTTCCCCTAAGGTCGACTACTTTATGGTCGGGGTATTTGTTCAACCATTGGGCCTTTCGTCGCAAACTTCCTGTGGCGATAGTGGCAGGTCCGTTGTTTTCCAAAAACCCGGAACCTTTGTGCACTAGGATATCGTTGGTTATGGCTCGTTCCAAAACGGCCACTTGTACAATTCCCTTGGGGAGTTGGGTGGGCACATCTTTCATGGAATGCACTGCAATATCAATATCTCCTTTGAGCAGCGCAATGTCCAAGGTCTTGGTGAATATTCCCGTTACTCCAAGCTCATAAAGTGGCTTGTCCAGCACTTGGTCCCCCATGGATTTTGTAGGTACTAGAATGGTGTCGTACCCGAGTGCTTCCAGCTTTTGTTGCACGGTGGTTGCTTGCCACAGAGCCAATTCGCTGTCGCGGGTTCCAATGCGGATTATTTTGCTCATTTGGAGTGTAGTTCTAGCTGAAATACTTTCTGGATCAGTTCCAGACTATCATCGGTGTCGACCTCGTTGCTCTTTAGGTGATTGGCAAACTGCTTGGTAATTTTTTGAATGATCCTGTCGGAGATGATTTCGGCTTGGATTTGGTCGAAACCTTCGATTTTTTTGGTCTGAAAATCAATTTCCTCGGCCTTCATCATGTTTAATTTGTCCTTAAGTGCATTGATAACAGGGGCAAATTTGCGGGTCTCCAACCATTTTAGGAAATCCTTTTTTACTTTTTCTATTATAGCTTCCGCTTTGGGAACGTATTCTTTTCTTTTGGCCAAGGTTTCATCTGTAATTTGGGAAAGCTCATCCAAATGTACCAAGGTTACATTGTCGAGTTCCTTTACATCGTCCGATACGTTTTTGGGCACGGACAAATCCAATATCAACAATGGTTTTTTTGGATATATCAAAGCTTTTGAAACGGTTGGCAACTGTGCTCCGGTAGCTACTACAAGTATGTCGGTCTTTCGGATTTCTGTTTGCAGGTCACCATAATCCTTCACGGTCAGTTGAAATTTGCCTGCAATGTCTTCGGCCTTTTCCCGGGTTCTGTTGATTAGGGTAATGTGGGAGTTGTTCGAGTGCTTTACCAGGTTTTCACACGTATTTCTTCCAATTTTACCTGTTCCGAACAACAAAATGTTCTTGTTGGAAATATCGTCAACATTGTCCAAAATATATTTTACCGAAGCAAATGCTACCGATGTGGCACCCGACGACAGTTCCGTTTCGTTTTTGATGCGCTTGCTGGCCTGAATCACGGAATTGCACAAACGCTCCAAGAATGGATTGGCCATTTCTTGTTTTTTAGACCGGTAAAACCCCTGCTTTATTTGACTGATGATTTCAAAATCACCTAAAATCTGGCTGTCAAGGCCGGTCCCTACTTTGAACATATGCGAAATGGCATCGTGGTTTTTGTACACGTAGGCTACCTCTTGGAACTCTTCAACGGTTCCATTGGTCTCATCGCAAAGCAATTTGATAAGCTGGTAGGGGTGTTGTGCAAAACCATAAAGTTCGGTCCTGTTACAAGTGGAAATGGCCAAAAGGCCATCTATTCCGATTTCCTTGGCCTTGCCCAGAATATGGTCAATGGCAGGAACATCCAAACTGAACTTTCCTCTAACCTCTGCATCCGCCTTCTTGTAACTCAACCCAACGGCATAGAAGGAATTATGTTTTGAAATATGGTAGTCCCTCATAAAGGATATTAATCGCTGCACAAAAATAACAGGGTTATGGGTCAAAAAATAACGCTAGCGGTACTATAAATGTCCAGGGATGTTATTTTATGGTTTATTTTTGATAAAAATGACCTAAAGCATTGTTATTATTGATAAATTTGGTAATGTAAAACACAATTTAGAGCGATTCTAAATTAATGAAAAAGCAAATTTAGATTGAAAACCAATATGAAAAATATCGCTAGAGGTTCTTATGACGAAATTTTGGTGGAGGACGGGATTTATATTCTAAAAATCCAAAATGACACCCAAGAACCTAAGCTTATAGAGCGGGATATTGATAGTTCCTACATACAATTTCACTTTTGTTTGAAGGGCAAGTCAAAGTTCAATTTTAATGAGGGGAACTACTATTTGGAGGTAAATGAAGAAAACTCCCTGTTACTTTACAATACCCAGAAGGACTTACCGCTGGATCTAGTGGTTTCACCGGGGTCTTGGTTGCTCTCGGTAGTGATGACCATCAGAAAATTCCACTCTTTGTTTTCCGACGAAGCGGATTATATTCCGTTCTTGAGTGAAGAAAATAAGGAGAAGAAATACTATTCCCAAGAAATGGTGTCGCCTGCCACGGCCGTTGTCCTAAGCCAGTTGATGAACTACAACTTGCATCCGTCCATCAAAAAACTGTATTTAAAAGGAAAGGTCTACGAACTGATTTCCCTCTATTTCAATAAAACCGAAGATGCCGATTTGGAGCAGTGTCCCTATTTGGCCGATGAGGACAATGTGCGTCGAATCCGAATGGCGAAAGAGATCATGATTTCCCGTATGGCCGAGCCGCCAACATTGGCCGAACTATCGCAAGAGGTTGGGCTGAGCCTTAAAAAGTTGAAGGAGGGCTTCAAGCAGATTTACGGGGACTCTGTGTTCGGGTTCTTGTTCGATTATAAAATGGAATACGCCCGCAAAATGCTGGAAACGGGCAAGCACAATGTCAATGAAGTTGGGTTGAAAGTAGGCTACAGTACCGCCAGTCATTTTATAGCCTCATTTAAAAAGAAATTCGGCACCACACCAAAAAAATATTTAACTTCAAACGTCTAAACAAACATCTATGAAATCCTTTGCACTTTCGTTGCTTGCTTTTTGTTTTATGTTTCAAATAGCGGCACAAGATGAACCTACAACAGAGGCCGAATCAAAAAAAATGCCTGAATTGGTAATGGTATTTACCAAAACAGAAGGCTGGAGGCACAAATCCATTGAAAAGGGAGTTCAGACCTTAAGGGAACTTGGAAGAAAAAATGGATTTATCCCACTACAAACAGAATCTGGAGAAGATTTTACCCCGCAAAATTTAAATAATTACAAACTCGTGGTTTTCTTGAATACAACTTTGGATGTATTGAACAATGCCCAGCAGAAAGCCTTTGAAGGTTATATACAGGGTGGCGGAAGCTTTCTTGGGATTCATTCCGCATGCGACACTGAGTATGATTGGCCTTGGTACGGAAAATTGGTAGGCGGTTATTTTGATTCCCACCCCAACGACCCTAACGTCCGAAAGGCCACAATTGATGTGGTAAGCAAAGCGCACCCGGCTACCGAACATCTACAGGATTCATGGATAAGAACCGATGAGTGGTACAACTATAAAAACCTAAGTTCCGATACCACAGTTTTGCTCAAATTGGATGAAAACAGCTATGAAGGCGGGACAAACGGCTCCAACCACCCGATAGCTTGGTATCACGAATTTGATGGGGGAAGGGCCTTTTATACCGGGGGAGGCCATACAGAGGATTCTTATGATGAACCCATGTTTCGTCAACACCTTTTAGGTGCCATTGAATGGTGTTTAAAGCGAAAGTAAGGTCGGTCTTGCTACAATAATTCCAATATTGCTTTTGATGTTTTTGAGGTAATCTGCCAAAGGCAATTCAGAAATTTCCACTTCCCCGTTTTTACTGGAGGCATGCAATAAATGCAACCTTCCATCCGGTTGGTGGATGGCAATTCCCGTATGTGTCACGTCCAATCCCTTTATGGAGGTGGCCAGGGCGATGATATCCCCTGACTTGATGAGCTGTTCTTTGCTTTCGATTTGTTTCTGTGGTAAATAGTGGAGCTTTTCCTTGGCAAGTTCCTTTTCCACAGCTAACATCGCTTCAAAGTTTTCATCGCTGGCCAAAAAAGGATATAGGTTACGGTGGGTGCCCATAAAATTAATGGGTTTTTCTAGCTCTATTCCTCCCAGTTCGGCAGTAATGTCCTTTAACAATCCTTTTTTCTCGTTGTTGCGTATCCATTCGGTAAAGTAATGCAAACGAGAGGGATACCCGTCTAAATTGCCATTCCTATACCTAACGGTCTCTAGGTTGCTCGTAAAATTTTCAAAATCTTTTTGCTGTTTTTCCAGCATCAGGCTAAATGCCATTACATTTTCAACAAAGGTGGTACAATCCAACCCGCCAAAATTCACGACCAAGGTTTCTTTGTCCCCGACCTCGAGCGTTTTTTCTACATATGGTGTTCCCAAAAAGGATTGACCTACCAAGGCTATGGTGTCGCCCAGACTGGAGGCTCTTATTTTCTCCAAATCCGAGATCTTGACCTCAAAAAGCGATTTGTCCTCGGGAGAACATGTAATCTGTTGGGCATTGGCATAGGTGGCCAAAATCAAAAAAAGCACAAAAAATCTATTCCTCATTATCGTTGTCTTTACGTTCAACCGTCAATCTCGTGGTCCTTGCAATGCTTTCTGGATAGTTTTCCTGAAGATATACGATCAGTTTTTCCCGGACGTGCACCCTCAAATCCCAGGCAGTAGGGGAATCCTTCGCACTTACTAGCGTTCTTAGCTCTACATAATTGGGCTTGGTATCCGTAACCTGTACCACATTTACGTTACCGTCCCAGAGATCGGTATTTTTCAATATACGTGTTTGTTCTTCGCGTATTTTATCAAAGGGAACATTGTAATCCACATATAAAAAAACGGTTCCCATAAGTTCCGAGGAGGTTTTGGTCCAGTTCTGGAAAGGTTGGTTGATAAAATAGGGGGTCGGGACGATCAAGCGTCTTTTATCCCAAATGCTCACCACCACATAGGTTAGCGTAATTTCCTCAATTCGGCCCCATTCACCTTCAACGATCACCACATCATCCAGCTTTATGGGTTGAGCGACCGCTATTTGGATTCCAGCTAAAATGGTACCGATAAATTGCTGGGCAGAAAATCCAATAATGATTCCCGCCACACCTGCAGAGGCAAAAATACTGATGCCCACTTCACGGATTTCCTCAAAACTCATCAACGTAAATCCAATACCAAGTAGCACGATGATGAAAATAAAAATACGTTCCAGAATGGTAAATTGGGTATATACTTTGCGTGCCTTGAGATTGTCGATTTCTCCAATGTCGTAATTGCTGATCACAACTTTTTTAATGATTTTGATCAAAGCGATCATTACCCAGGCCATGGCAAAAATAAAAAGGATCGTACTCGCTTTTCTGAACCAGAAACCTGCATCCTCAAGACTCAAAATTTCCCTTAGGGCCTTTAATCGGAGCAATACGGAGACAAAAATCAAAATCAAGGGAAATGCCAAGCGTTTAAAAGCACTTTTGGGCAAGAGGTATTTTGGATTTTTGCCCAAACGCTTTAACACTACCGAGGTACTCCAATAGAGAATAATGAGCACTAGCAGGGCAACACCCAAGTAGATGAGGGATTCTTTGGAAACATTGTTATAGAAGGACTCCATATTCCAAAAATAAGACAGAAATACCCAAGGAAGGAAGATTGCTTAAACAAAATCGAGAAACATTATTTCATCATAAGAAAGTATTTTGATGAGGAAAAGGTGAAGTCCACTTCGTGTTGTATTTTAGCGGCCTAAACTAAAAGCCGTGAAAAAAGGAGTTTTATTGGTCAATTTGGGTTCTCCGGATAGCCCTACCGCAAAGGACGTAAAGCCATATTTGGATGAATTTTTGATGGACGAACGTGTTATTGATGTGAATCCCATTTTGAGGAACATTATCGTTCGCGGAATAATTTTGAACACCCGTCCCAAAAAATCGGCCGAGGCCTATTCTAAAATTTGGTGGGAGGAAGGCTCCCCATTGATCATCCTTTCCGAAAGATTTACGGAAAAAGTGCAAAAGCATACAGACCTGCCCGTGGCTCTTGGAATGCGTTACGGTTCCATGTCCATTAAAGAAGGATTGCAAGAGTTAAAGGATAAAGGTGTTGATGAGGTCTTCTTGGTGCCCTTGTATCCGCATTATGCCATGTCTTCTTATGAAACGGTTGTTGTAAAGGCATTGGAGGTACAACAACAGGATTTTCCGGAAATGCAGGTGACCACATTGCCCGCCTTTTACAGTAACCCGGATTACATCAAGGTTTTATCAAAAAGTATTGCCGAAGGGCTTAAGGGTTTTGATTACGACCATATCCTTTTCTCTTATCACGGAATTCCCGAAAGGCATATCAAAAAATCGGACCCGACCAAGTTCCATTGCCAGTTGAACGGGCAGTGCTGCAAAATCAACTCTGTGGCGCACCATACTTGTTACAGGCACCAATGCTACGATACCACCGAATTGGTAAAAAAAGAGCTTGGACTGCCCGAGGATAAAGTGAGCACCTCTTTCCAATCCAGATTGGGCAGTGACCCATGGTTGCAACCCTTTACGGATAAAGAATTTGAACGATTGGGGAAAGAAGGTGTTAAAAAGTTGGCCGTGATCACCCCGGCATTTGTTAGTGACTGTTTGGAGACCTTGGAGGAAATCGCCATGGAAGGCAAGGAACAGTTTGAAGAAGCAGGAGGCGGCGATTACATCCACATTCCATGTTTGAACGACCGCGAAGATTGGGCCGAACTTATGGCCAAGTGGATAAAGGAATGGGAAGAAAAAGACACTTTGCCCGAAACCAACATCCGATAGATCGCAAAAAAAGAGAACAAAAATTTCCTATGAAAACTGAAAACTTGCAGCAGGAGCTTCAACCCTTGCGTGAACAACTCAGGAACCATCCACTATATGCCCAATTGGAATCGGTTAGTGATATTAAAACCTTTATGGAGAGCCATGTCTACGCCGTTTGGGATTTCATGTCGCTTCTAAAAGCCTTGCAGCAGCACCTTACATGCGTGGGCTTGCCATGGCATCCAGAAAAGGACACCTCGGTGGCACGATTCATCAATGAGATCGTATTGGAAGAAGAGAGCGATTTCAACGAGAAAGGAGAAGCAAAAAGCCATTTCGAAATGTACTTGGACGCGATGCAAGAGGTACATGCCGATACGGAAAAGGTTTTAGCGATCATTTCTTCTTTTACCGATTTGGAAACTATTTCAGCAAAAATTGAAGCTACCGAACTCGATCAGGCAGAAAAGAATTTTCTGCAGTTCACCTTCGAGGTCATCAACAGTCAACAACCACACCTTATAGCCGCTGCCTTTACCTTTGGTCGCGAAGACTTGATTCCCGATATGTTCCTGGGCATCATCGAACAATCCGGGGAACATGGTGCCAGCAAGTACAAAAAACTGGAATACTACCTCAAAAGGCATATCGAATTGGATGGTGATGAACACGGGCCCTTGGCCTTGCGCATGATCAAGGCCCTATGTGGTTCCGATGACCAAAAATGGAACGATGTACTGGAATACAGCAAGCAGGCGCTGCACTATCGAATTGAACTTTGGGACAGTATCGCCGAAAAACTAAAAGAGAACAAAGGTAATTTGGTGAATGCGTTGTAGCTTTGAGTCAGATTTGCTGTTCACTCTAATATAAAATACAACGAATACCCACTGGCATGGCCAAAATCACCTCTGATGAACTTGGGCAAGAGCCCATTGGAAAAATACTGATCAAACAGGCCGTACCCGCTTCTATCGGTATTTTGGTGATGTCGCTGAACGTTCTGGTGGACTCTATTTTTGTGGGAAACTGGATAGGTTCCATTGCCATTGCCGCTATTAATGTGGTATTGCCCGTATCCTTTTTTATTGCTGCCTTGGGAATGGCCATTGGTATTGGTGGGTCTAGCATTATTTCACGTGCACTGGGTGCCAATAATCGGGAAAAGGCCCTCAAAACCTTTGGGAACCAGATTACATTAACCTTATTGGTTACCGTTACCATGGTAGCCCTTGGGCTTTACTACGTTGACAACCTCATTCCCACCTTTGGAGGCAAAGGTTCCATTTTTGAACCTGCAAAGATTTATTACACCATCATTTTGTACGGGGTTCCTTTCTTGGCACTTTGTATGATGGGCAATTCCGTAATCCGTGCCGAAGGCAAACCGCGATTTGCCATGATCGCGATGATCATTCCATCCGTAGGTAACCTGCTCATGGACTATATTTTCATCTACGTGTTCGATTGGGGCATGCACGGAGCGGCATGGGCAACGACTGTTGGTTATTTGCTTTGCTTCTTTTATGTCTTTTATTTTTTCTTATCGGACAACTCCGAATTAAAGATCGATGTTTCCCACTTTGGATTGGACCGCCCCATTCTTCGAGAAATCGGTTCGTTGGGATTTGTGACCTTGGCCCGCCAAGCGGTGACCAGCATCACCTATTTATTGATGAACAATATATTGTTCAATTTGGGGGGAGAGGCCATGGTAGCAGTGTATGCCATTATCGGTAGAATGCTGATGTTCGCCCTGTTTCCGGTCTTTGGGGTCACACAAGGATTTTTGCCCATTGCTGGATACAATTATGGAGCGGTAAAGTACGATCGTGTAAAGGAATCCATTTATACGGCTATTAAATATGCGGCTTTGGTCGCCACGGTGGTTTTTGTTTTGCTCATGATATTTCCGGGGGAAATAGCCTCATTATTTTTGAGTGACAGGCCTGGGTTATCGCCTGAAGAAATTGAAGCCAATGCCTTTGTTCTGGAGCATATACCCTTAGCCATGCGATTGGTGTTTGCCGCTACGCCTATCATTGCCATACAGTTGATCGGGGCAGCTTATTTCCAGGCTATTGGCAAAGCCATTCCTGCCTTATTGTTGACCTTAACACGTCAAGGTTTCTTTTTTATCCCGTTAATATTATTGCTTCCCAATTTTATGGGTGAAATTGGGGTATGGGTTTCATTTTGCATAGCCGATGTGCTTTCGACCATTGTAACGGGAATTTTTCTTCAAAAAGAAATTAAGACTGAACTATCCTAATGCTTCCTTTTTGATTTAGAATGTTTAATTTGGATGCCCTAACCAAACAGCCATGAATAAAATTGTTCTTATGGGCTTAATTGCAGTTTTGGCAATGGCCTGCACCGAAAAAACTGAAGAAAAACCCATGTATACCCTGTTTGTTGGAACATATACCGACGGTGACAGCGAGGGCATTTACACCTATACTTTCGACGCGAATACAGGTGAGCTTTCCAACAAAAAACTGGCAGCAAAGCTGACCAACCCTTCCTATTTGGCGATTTCGAAGGATAAGAAGAACCTATATGCCGTTCAGGAAACAGCCGATTTTGACAGCTTGGGTGGAGGAGTTACTGCCTTTAGTTTGAACATGGGAATTTTGGAACTCCAAAACAGTATGGGAACACAAGGGGCCCACCCTTGTCATGTTTCACTTTCCGGGGATGGTCAATTGGCCGTTGCCAACTATACAGGGGGGAATGTTTCCATATTTTCTTTAAATGATGACGGTTCACTTGCCGAAAACCCACAAATAATTGATCATAAACCATTGGATTCCGTGAAAACCTCACATGCACATATGGCCCAGTTCAATGCCGATGGCCTCATGGTAACGGATTTGGGACTGGATGCGGTTAAAAGATATAAGAAAAAAGAGGGAAAGTTTTCCCCAGCAGAGCAATATTCCCTACCGTTTGAAGATGGGGCGGGTCCACGACATTTCACCTTTGGTGAAAATGGTCGGCTGTTATATGTCATCAACGAACTGAACAGTACCATTTCGGTTTTTGAAAAAGGGACCAAGGGTAATTATAAAGAAGTTCAGGTAGTGCCCACCTTGGCGGCCGATTTTGATGGCGAAAGCTTTTGTGCCGACCTTCATTTATCGCCGGATGGCAAATTTTTATATGGTTCCAACCGTGGTGAAAATACCATTGTGATTTTTGCGGTCGATCCTACTTCAGGGCAATTGGAATTGGTGGGCAGGGAATCCGTTCATGGGGATTGGCCCAGAAATTTTTCCATGGATCCTACGGGGGAGTTCTTGTTGGTCGCGAATAAAAAGACAAGCAATATTGTGGTTTTCAAAAGAGACAAGGAAAATGGGACACTAACTTTTTTGAATGAAATCAATCACCCAAACCCTGTTTGCTTGGTGTTTATGTAAAGGTCTCCATGTCATTCTGAGTGTAACGAAGAATCTCGTGATTAGTCAATAGATACTTCGTCATCCTTTTGAAACGCTCGGTATGACTTCTAATAAAATTATTTTTTGGCAAGGAAGACGATTACACCTATAACGGCGATTACAGCAAGTACGGTAAAGAAGATTTTCCAAAAACTATAGGGACGTGTGCCCGAAATTCGTCCGTTTTCCCCGTTGATGAAAAAATTATATTCCTTGCTGTTGTAACGGTAGGCACTCACATAAACGGGCAATAGAATGTGTTTAAACGTTTCCTCGGTTAATTTCATGTCCATTGAAAGCACACGTTGGGTGTCGCCGCCAATATCGCGTCTGCACCAAGAATCTGCAATCCCCTTAGCTACTTCTTTGGAATGAAGGTGGCCATCTTTTAAGGGAATAGTATATTTTTCCGTAACAAATCCAGAGAGGAACCCACTGTTGAAAGGCTGGAGTTTATTTAAGTCCCAAGAAGCAATTTTGTAAGGAATCCGACCCGTTTTTTGGTGTGAAGCCTTGATCAATGTATCGTCCACAAAGCCCGAAACCTCTCCGGATGCTGGGTACCATCTCGTTTTTCTGACTCTTTGGGTTACCATTTTGCCGTTAGAATTGCGGACCCTTCGCGTCTCGTAATAATATTCGCCCCGCTGGCCTGTGTAGGATGCGTACAGTTGTGCATCAAAAGTCCAATAGGGCAAGTATAATCCTTTGGTAAATTGAGGGTCGAGAGATGCTTTTTTTAAGTTGTTCGGTGCAAACCACAGTCGTTTTACCCAATTTTTAAATATGATAAAGGATTGTTTTTTATCTATTTGAAAGGGCAAGACCGCACCTGGCAAAATCCAGTTTTCCTTGTAAGCATCTTCGATTACTAAAGGTTGTCCACAATACACACAATGGAGCGATTTGTAATTTTCCTCTACATGTTGATCGGCACCGCAATTTTTGCAGTGCAGCATGGAAATTTCCTCACTGTGCTTTTGTGCGCCCATTTCCTTTAGGAAAGGGTACAGCTCCAATTCCTCAAACCCCTTCCCATCCAATGATATGGTTTCCTCATGGCCACAATACTCACAACTGATACTTGTGGTCCCTGGCTTGTATTTTAGTTCTGCCCCACAATTGGCACAGGCTTTTTTGAGTTCGGTCTTTTGGATTTTCTGTTCTTCCATATCTTCATTCCCGTAAAGGCGGGAATATTGATGGTTTATTGGATTCCTGTTTTCATAGGAATGACAGGATGAAAAATGATTACTCCGTTGGCAAAGGCGGTGGCGTATAGCCTCCCAAGAACGATTTTAATTCTTCCACTTCTTTCAATGCCGTCCATGCGGACATGCCCTGTTTCCACACCAAACTATCACGGTTAATGGTTCGAGAAGCGAACAGGGATTGCATTTGCTCAAAACTCACTGGACCATGTTGTGTTCCGTTTGTAGCATAATAATACATGGTTTGTGTTGGCATTGGGGGAGGCACCGCCCCTGTTGGCTGCACAGTTTGTTGAGGTGCATTTTGAGCGTTTCCGCCCATCATACCGCCCATTTGTTGGGCCAGGACAAATCCCATTCCCATTCCCATTCCGGCGCCGGCAGTGCCACCTTCGTTCTGGGCAGCGGCTTCAATGGCCTTGGCTGTTTTGAATTTGGTCAATTTATCCAAGTCAAGTTTATCAATTCTACTGTACTCGAAGATTTCTTTTTTAAGATCCTCGGGCATGGATACATTTTCGATGTAGAATTTTTCCAAGGAAATACCTACACTTTCAAATTCGGGAGACATTACCTCTCGGCACGTATCCGAAAGCTCGGTGGTATTGGCCGCATAAAGCTCAATGGGCAAATTGGCTTGGCCAACGGTATTTGTGAATCGCGTAGCGATCAAACTTTTTAAGTGTTCATTGATTTCAAAATTGGTAAAGTTGCTGTCGGTCCCTACAATATCTTTGATGAATTTTCCAGCATCGGAAATTTTAAAAGCATATGTTCCAAAGGCTCGTATCTCAACCAAACCAAAACGGTCATCACTTAAGGTAATTGGACTTTTGGTGCCCCATTTCTCGTCGGTAAATAGATGGGTATTTACAAAGTAAATTTCTGCTTTAAAGGGAGAATTAAACCCATATTTCCAACCCTTTAAGGTGGCTAAAATGGGCAGGTTTTGGGTAGTAAGCTCATAGGTGCCGGGTTCGAACACATCGGCCAATTGACCCTCGTTGATGAAAACAGCGGTCTGTCCTTCACGAACGATCAGTTTTGCGCCATTCTTTATTTCATTTTGATACCGTTCGAACCGATAGGCAATGGTATCATCTGTGTAGTCGAGCCACTCAACAATGTCAATAAACTCATTGCTGAGTTTTTCCTTTATTTTTCCAAAAATATCCATGGTAGTGTTTTTAGTTTATCCGATGTTTAATTTATAAAAAAAGAAGATTGCTTCACTTAGATTAGTGTAAAATGACAGAGGATTGTTACAGATGGTATATCATCGGTCTATTTTCCCTGCCTCTTTCAACATCTCCAACACTTTTTTCTTTGGAAGTGCCTCAATTTTGTGCCCATCACGTCCAACAGTAGTTTCACCAGCAAAAAGGGAGTTCAGAATAGCTTCTTCGGTTGCTTCAATGGTAGCAAGGAACAACGGTGTCATGGCCTCATTCCGTAAGGTCGGTACTTTTTGAATTGGGCTGTCCGATTCATAAGGAATTCGACATGCCTCCGCTGTAGAAACAGCAATCACATAATCTCCACTTCCATTACTGGCAATCCCTCCTGTTCTAGAAAGGCCCAACATGGCCCGTTTGGCCAAGCGTTCCAGGTTTCTGGAATTCAATGGAGCATCGGTAAGTACTACCATCATACAGGAACCATCGGGCGAATATGTAAAACTGTTGGAATAGCGCCCTAGTTTTTTACCGACTTCCACACCAGCCACTTGGAGGACCCCGCCAAAATTGGTCTGTACCAAAACCCCCACGGTATAACCTCCCGACTTTTTTGGCAACACTCTGGATGATGTCCCTATACCTCCTTTATAACCAAAGCAAATGGTTCCCGTGCCTGCTCCAACATTACCTTCGGTAACAGGTCCTGATGTTGCGTTTTCAATGGCTTTGAGCACATGCTCTTCTATGATATGTCGTCCTCGGATATCGTTAAGATAGCCATCGTTGGTTTCACCGACCACGGCGTTGACAGACCGCACATTATCATTTTCTGGAAGATTGAGTGTGTAACCGATCATGGCATTCACTGCTATTGGAACACTCAAGGTATTGGTCAAGATAATAGGAGTTTCCAAGTTGCCCAGTTCCTTTACTTGTGTGTAACCTGCCAATTTTCCAAATCCATTGCCCACATAGATGGCCGCGGGAACTTTTTCCTGAAAAATGTTTCCGGAATGGGGTAAAATTGAGGTAACCCCAGTTCGTATACTATCTCCTTTATTTAATGTGAAGTGACCAACTTTGACCCCAGGAACATCTGTGATGGCATTGAAAGTCCCAGGGTGCAGCACCCCTATCTCAACACCATGATCTCGAAGTCTGTTTTGTGCTAGCATCAATACTGGGAATAAAAAAAGTAAAAAACAAAAATATTGCTTTGGTCCACCCATAAATCTATTGATTTTTTAACACACTAACCGTTACCAATAATTGCCCCACATGACGTTGGCTATGCTCTGCTGCATGAAACAGTAATCCGATCACGGTCGTGGGCAATTTTTTACGCCCCACAAATCGTTGTTCGGTGAGAATGGTTTCGGGGATGGTTTTAAAATAAGCCAACGCTTCGCCCACTTTTTGTTCAAAATCTAAAATCAATTGTTGTAAAGAAGGAGCTTTCTCGCCGTTCCCCTCGTTTTTCAAGAACTGGAATTGGGCTTCTGTCAAACTTTCTTCTTTGGCGTAGGTGAGTAAGCGGTCCAACACACCACTCAAATGCCTTAGATGAAACCCTACCGCAGCCCTTCCAAAAGGTTTTTCCCAAAGTTTTTCTTCTGGAAAATCGGAAACATACTCCTTTACCTCCCTAACCGATTGCAACAAGGCATGGGCCGCAGGTTGCAAAAGTGCTGGTATTTCAGGGATGGGGCCGCTCAACCAGTACTCTTCGGGGGGTGACATGGGATTTTGTTTTTTCATAAATTAAAAATCCCGATAATCCCCGGCCAAATATTTATTGGCTTTTTCTTCCTTGAACCGGGCGGTTTCTGCATCCCAATGCAAGGTTTCACCAGGGAACCTTCCGGCGATGGTACCCAACAAAATGGTTTCGGTCAATCTGGCCGCATAATCAAAAGGGGCTGTTGTGGTGTCCTTGCCCAAACAAGCATCCACAAACTGGTGGTAGTGCTTTGGCCCTTCGGTGGCATAATTTCTGATGGGTTCTCCCAAATTGTGTTCTTCGGAAACCTTGGCAATTTCTTTGGAGATGTCCACATATTTCCCTCTTCGTATCTTTTTTGGTAATTGCATAAAATGGGGCAGGAGCAAACGTCCTTTGGTACCTACGAACATAGCGCCCTGTTCCGGCAATTCGTTTTCTGCGGCTACACCGGCATCCAAGGAAATGCTGTTATCATCATTTTTCTTGTTTGTGTTTTTGCCCTTTTTCATTTCCATTCCCGGTAACATTAGGTCCTCGTGCATCTCGGGAGCTCCGGGACCATCGTACCAAATCCATTTAAGTGATTTGTCAGTATATTTTGTTCCGGGGAACTCGTAAGTAACTGTATTCTTTTCGGGGAACCCAAATCCGTTTGTGGGTCGGCACTCCGTCATAATGGTTCTGGGCACATCCAGCTCCAAAGCATTGTAGGGTGTATCAAAGATATGGACTCCCATATCGCCCAAAGTGCCACAGCCGTAATCCATGAGTTTCCTCCAGTTTCCGGGATGGTACATATCTTTTTTATAAGGACGTTCTTTGGAGGTGCCTAGCCAAAGGTTCCAATCCAATTGGTCCGGAACGGGATCCTCACCTTCTGGCAATGGGCCATCGTATCCCCAGTTTTTGGGAGACCATGCATGTACGGTGTGTACCTTTCCAATAATCCCGGATTGAATTAAAAGCGTGGCCAGTTTGTAATCGTAAAACGAGTGCACCTGTATCCCCATTTGAGTGACCAAGCCTTTTTCGGCAGCTATTTTTTTCATCTCCCTGGATTCGGAAACATAGTGGGTCAGTGGTTTTTGACAGTACACGGGTTTGTCCATGTTCATCGCCATTAATGAAGCGGGTGCATGTGTATGGTCTGGTGTTGAAACAATTACCGCATCTATTTCATCGCCCATTTCTTCCAACATGGCACGATAATCAAAAAAGATACGTGCTCCCGGGTGCATTTTATGTGCCGTTGATAGATTGATGGCATCAACATCGCAGAGTGCCACTACTTCCACTGCCCCGTGCGATGAAACCGCTTTTAAATCCTCCATTCCCATATTACCGACTCCAATGTGGGCCGTTCTAAGCTTGTCTTTTGGAAATCCTGCCTTTAAAATGGAAGGTGCCAGCATAATACCGAGTGCACCTACACTACTTTTCTTGATAAATTCTCTTTTGTTCATTTTCTGGGGGTTATAGTTTTTTAATTTTTATGTTTCTGAACCAAATTGGGCTCGCATGGTCTTGAAGGGCAATATAGCCCGTTTTGTATTTTCCGTAATCGGGGGCATTGTCCCATTTTCCTGAATTTTTTTTGGCTTTCCAATCGTCGGACCATGGCACAAATTCCAATAATTTTTTGCCGTTTAGCCAGTGCTCCACTTTTTCGGGAGTGAACACGATTTTAGAGGAATTCCATTCGCCCACGGGATTTAATTGTTTTTGCGAATCGTCCGCAACGTGCATGGCATAATCGGCACCTGTTTTCTGCCAATCTTGAAGCAATTCCGGGTGCTCGGCGCCAAACTGTGAATTGTAGCCCACCAAATCGTGGATGTCCGCGTAGTTCGCATCATCGATGATTTGATATTCCGGAGCCACTTCAGGCGGACCGTCATACCCTTCTTTCACATGGTAAAAAATACCACTATTGGCTCCTTCAGGTATTTTCCATTCCAGATAGAGCTCAAAATTATCGAACTCTTCGGCTCCATAAATAATATCTTTTCCACCCGTATAATTCTGTTCCAGTCCTAATTCTGTGTCAAAAGTGAGGATGCTGTCTTTAATGGTCCATCCAGGAGGGAGCGAATCCATATTGTAGCCGCGCCATCCTTCCAAACTGGTGCCATCAAAAAGACAGGTCCATTCAGATGTTTTTTGTTCGGGCGGGGCCGTTGTTTCTTCTGTTTTTTTGTTTGATTGGTCCTTACAAGCTGCAATGATCAAAAGTAAAGTTGCGAGCTTAAAAAATTTGAGCATGATTTAGTTTTTGAGTTTTTATGCTGGGTTAAAGTACAAAATATTGGGCAACTTTTTTTGCGCCTTTTTCACTACATTTAAGGCTGACTAACTCAACACTTTTAACATGAAGACTTGCTTTTTCAAATTTGGTATGCTTTTGCTTACCGCAACCTTGTTTATTACCCCAATGCATTCCCAGCGCAGGAACAAAAAACAAAGCGCGCCTGAATATCCCGAAGAACTTTACTCGAGCTTGGATTACCGATTGATCGGCCCTTTTCGCGGAGGACGTTCCGGAACGGTTGCCGGAGTTCCTGGAGAACCGAACTTATTTTATTTCGGTGCCACAGGAGGAGGTGTTTGGAGAACTAAGGATGGAGGTCGTTCCTGGGAAAACATTTCGGATGGTTACTTTGGTGGCAGTATTGGTGCCGTTGAGGTAGCGCAAAGCGACCATAATGTGATTTATGTAGGTGGTGGTGAGCAGACCGTTCGTGGAAATGTCTCTTCAGGATATGGCATTTGGAAGACCGAAGATGCCGGTAAAACATGGACATCTTTGGGCTTGGATAAAAGCCGTCATATTTCCCGAATGAGAATCCATCCCAAGGACCACAATATTGTATATGCAGCGGTAATGGGAAACCTGTACAAGCCAACCACCGAGAGAGGTGTCTATAAAAGTACGGATGGTGGCAAAACATGGAAAAAAGTACTTTATGCCAACGATATGGCAGGGGCTGTTGATCTTACTTTTGATCCCAACAATCCTAGAATATTATATGCATCAACATGGAGAGTACAACGTACACCTTATAGCTTAAGCAGCGGCGGCGAAGGTTCCGCGCTATGGAAAAGTACCGATAGCGGGGAAACTTGGACGGAAATTTCCAACAACGAAGGTTTTCCGACCGATACATTAGGTATTATTGGTGTGACCGTTTCGCCTCAAAACAGTAATAGAGTGTGGGCGATGGTGGAGAACAAGGACAAAGGTGGTTTGTACCGGTCGGAAGATGCAGGTAAAACGTGGTCCTTGGTTAATAGTGATAGAAGTTTGAGACAGCGTGCTTGGTATTACACAAGGGTTTATGCCGATACCAATGATGAAGACGTCGTATATGTTTTGAATGTGCGTTACCATAAAAGTACCGATGGGGGAAAAACCTTTGAATCCAACAATGCTCCGCACGGTGATCACCATGACCTTTGGATTGCTCCAGAAGATTCCAACCGTATGATCATGGCCGATGATGGTGGGGCCCAGGTAAGTTACGATGGTGGAGAAACCTGGAGTACCTATCACAATCAGCCCACTGCACAGTTTTACAGGGTCACTACGGATAATGCATTCCCATATCGAATTTATGTGGCACAGCAGGATAACTCAACGGTAAGAATCAACTATAGAAGCGATGACGGGTCCATAGGAGAGGATGATTGGGAATCTACAGCAGGAGGTGAGTCTGCTCATATTGCCGTAGACCCAACCAACGACGATATTGTATACGGTGGCAGCTATGGTGGATTTCTTACTCGTATCAACCATGCTAAAAATACCAGAAGAGCCATAAATGTTTGGCCAGATAACCCTATGGGTTATGGTGCTGAGGGAATGAAGTATCGTTTTCAGTGGAACTACCCTATTATGTTCAGCAAGCATGATCCCAAAAAGCTATACACCTTCTCCAACCATGTTCACATGACAACGAATGAAGGTCAAAGTTGGGAATTGTTGAGCGGTGACCTCACTAGGAACGACCCTTCGAAATTGGTGTCCAGTGGAGGACCCATTACCCAAGATAATACCAGTGTGGAATATTACTGCACCATTTTTGCAGCCAACGAAAGCCCCTTAAAAGAAGGGTTGCTTTGGGTAGGCAGTGACGACGGACTTATCCACGTGACCAAAGATGGAGGCCAAACTTGGGAAAACGTGACTCCTCCGAACATGCCCGAGTGGAACATGGTCAATAGTATTGAGCCCTCTGCTTTTGATGAAGGTACTTGCTACGTTGCCGCTACACGCTATAAACTGGGCGATTTTGCACCCTACTTGTACAAAACCACTGATTATGGTAAAACTTGGACCAAAATCACCAATGGAATAGAAAATGAACACTTTACCCGTGTGGTCCGTGAAGACCCAAAAAGAAAAGGCTTATTGTATGCGGGAACCGAGACAGGCATGTACATCTCCTTTAACGATGGTGCCGATTGGGAAAAGTTTCAATTGAACCTGCCCATAGTACCTATTACTGATCTGGCCATTAAAGATGATAACTTAATCGTGGCAACCCAAGGTAGAAGTGTTTGGGTGATCGATGATCTTACCGTTCTACATCAATTGGATGAAGCAAAGAAATCCGCAGATGCCATTTTGTACAAGCCAAGAGATAGCTATAGAACCAAAGGTAGAGCTGCAAGTAGGCCATCCAAAACAGAAGGTGAAAACCTGGCCAATGGAGTAATTACCCATTTTTACTTGAAAGATTTCTCCGAAAAGGATAGTATCGCATTGACCTATACCAAAATGAACGGGGATACCTTGGCTACCTACAGTACTTATGCTGAGGAAAAAGACAAAAAGTTGGAGGCAAAAAAAGGAGGCAATACCTATGTTTGGAATACAAGAGGTAAAGGAGCTGAATTGTTGAAGGGTATGATTCTTTGGGGTGCCAACTTAAATGGGCCAAAAGCAGTACCGGGAACATACAAAGTTACATTGAACGTAAACGGCGAGACCCAAACGGAAAACTTTACCATTCTCCCTGATCCCAGGGCCGAGGTAACGGTGGCCGATATGCAAAAACAATACGATTTCATCACCGAAGTGAACGAAACTGTGGACAGGGCACATCAATCCATCAAAAAGATCAGAGTTATTAATGGTAAGTTGGATGAATTCATCAAAAAGTATAAAGATGATGAAGCAACAAAAGCTTTGGTGGATAAGGCCAAAAAGTTGAAAGAAGAGTTTGGGGCAATCGAAAAGGAACTCTATCAAACCAAGAACAGAAGTCGTCAGGACCCATTGAACTTCCCCATCAAGTTGACCAATAAATTAGCGCATTTGAACAGTTTGGTTTCCTTTGATGATTTCCCTCCAACAGAGCAGGATATTGCTGTTAAAAATGAGATGTCAGGAAAAATAAACGCACAATTGAATGCTTTTGATGCCTTGATCGACAAGGAAATTTCAGCCTTCAATGAAGAATTCAATCAGCTTAAATTGGATTATTTGAGCATTGAAGAATAGATAAAAAGGCCCTTATGTTTTTCATAGGGGCTTTTATTTTACACATTACATTACTTCTTTAAAACAAACCAACCAACACCATGAAAAAAGGACTTCTTTTTTTAGTAAGTGCAATTTTTGGAACACTCACTTTTGCACAGACCGCCAACGATTATTTTGAACCGATGAAATTTAGGAACATTGGCCCTTTTAGGGGTGGACGTTCCGTAACCGCAAGTGGCGTAGTAGGTGACCCCTTGACCTATTATATGGGCACAACTGGAGGTGGTCTTTGGAAAACCACCAATGCTGGAGGCCTATGGGAAAACATTTCGGATGGATTTTTTGAAATGGGTTCAGTGGGAGCGGTTGCCGTATCGCGATCCAACCCTAATGTTGTGTATTGTGGAATGGGGGAACATGCACCAAGGGGCGTAATGACTTCCTATGGTGATGGCATGTACAAATCCAACGATGCAGGAAAAACATGGATAAAGTTGGGTCTCGAAAAAACACAGCACATTTCGCGGATCATTGTCCACCCGACCGATCCAGATATTGTTTACGTGGCAGCTCAAGGCGCATTGTATGCTCCAAATCAGGAAAGAGGGGTATACCGTTCCATGGATGGAGGAAAAAGTTGGGAGAAGATTCTTTATGTGGACCAAGGCACTGGCGCAGCGGAACTTTCCATGGATGCCAACAACCCCTTGGTATTGTATGCGGCCATGTGGGAGCATCAGCGTAAACCCAATAAAGTGATCAGCGGAGGACCGGGAAGCGGTTTGTATAAAAGTACCGACGGCGGGAACACTTGGAAAGAGATGACCAAAGGTCTTCCAACAGAAAAAGGGAAAATGGCCATATCTGTGAGTCCTGCCAATTCGGATAAGGTGTATGCTTTGATTGAAAGTGACTCCAACCAAGATAAAGGAGGTTTGTTCGTCTCCAACGATGCTGGGGAAAGTTGGCAGATGGTAAGTGGAGATAACCGTTTGGTGCAACGCGCTTGGTACTATATCGAAGTTTTTGCAGACCCAAACGACGAAAACACGGTGTATGTGTTGAGTGCACCCATGCTGCGTTCGGAAGATGGGGGTAAAAGCTGGGAAACCATTTCCGTTCCCCATAGTGATACCCATGATCTTTGGTTCAATCCGGAGGATTCAAAAAACATGGTCATGGCAAATGATGGTGGGGCTACAATCACTTTCGATTATGGGAAAACCTGGACACCATTGGACAATATGCCAACCGCCCAATTTTATCGTATTAACACGGACAACCTTTTTCCCTACAATATTTATGGAGGTCAGCAGGACAATACTTCGGTCAAAATCGCAAGTTTATCTGTGGGTAGATGGAGTATCGGAAGAGAAGACTGGCACTATTCCGCTGGGGGTGAAAGCGCCTTTTTGGGCTTTGACCCGGATAACCCCCGCTATGTAATGGGCGGTAGTTATTTGGGAACCATTGAACTATTGGACATGGAATCTAAAATGTCCAGCAATGTGATGGCGGCACCTATTCAATATTTGGGACGTGATGCCCGCGATATGAAATACCTGTACAATTGGAATGCACCCATAATTTGGTCCAAGCACGAGCCAGGAACTTTTTATCATGGAGCACAATTGGTCCTCCGAACAAGGGATAACGGGGTAACTTGGGAAGAAATATCCCCAGACCTTACCCGGGACCAAGATGAACTGCAAGGAAAAGGCGGCGGGCCATACACCAACGAGGCGGTAGGAGCGGAGAACTATGGAACTTTGGCTTACCTTATTGAATCACCACATGAAGCCGGTGTTTTGATCACAGGCAGTGATGACGGGTTGGTGCACATGACCAAAAACGGTGGTGAATCCTGGGAAGATATTACCCCAAAAGGGTTAAAGGAATGTTTGGTGAACGCCATTGAAGTATCCCCCCATGATCCAGCAACCTTATACATTGCCACCACTCGATATAAGTTCAACGATTATACCCCTGGACTTTACAAAAGTACCGATTACGGGAAAAGTTGGACCAACATTAGCGAAGGAATCCCTTATGGGGCCTTTACCCGTGTAGTCCGCGAAGATCAGGAACAAAAAGGATTGTTGTACGCGGGCACCGAGAAGGGACTTTATGTATCGTGGAACGATGGTAAAAAATGGGAGCCTTTGCAACTGAATTTACCGAAAACACCGATTACCGATTTAAAAGTGCACAAAGGGGACTTGATCGTGGCGACATCCGGAAGGAGTTTCTGGATTTTGGACAACATTACCACACTTGCTCAGTACAAAGGGGCTGCCAATGCGCTAAAACTATATCAACCTGAAGAAGCCATTCACGCCAACTGGGGTAGCCCAATGAGCCGTAATTCCAAAAACCTGGATGGCACCGATCCTTATGAGGGAGTGAATCCTGCCAACGGCATGGTGATCTATTACAATCTTCCAGAAAAAATGGATTCCAGTGAAGTGACCATGGAAATTTTGGACGGACAGGGCAAAGTAGTTCGCAGTTTTACCTCCACAAAAGATGAAAGTTATATTCCGCACAATGGAGGAGGGGCGCCACCAAAACCTGTTTTGGGAACAGAAAAGGGACTGAACCGTTTCGTTTGGGATTTAAAAACACCTATTGTTCCAGGTGTGCCGGGAGTTTATATCGAGGCCAATTTTACAGGACATAAGGTGCCGCCGGGGAATTACACCATCAATTTGAAAGCCGGAGATAAAACAGTCTCAACCCAAGGAACTATTGTACCAGCACCAAACACCGATATTTCCCAAGAAAGGTTTGAAGAGTACCACGCCATAATGACGGATTTCGAGACCAAGTTGACGGACATGCACAACAAAGTGAACAAATTGAAAAAAGTGCAAGACCAGTTGGAGGAGCTTTTGAAGGATTTGGATAATGAGGAACTTAAAAAAGAAGGTCAGACATTGCTCGATAAATTAAAGAATTGGGATGGAGAAATGGTTCAACGCAAATCACAAGCGTATGACGATGTGGAGAACTTCCCCAACAAGTTTACCGCAGAATATCTGTTTGTAATGAACCATAGCAACAGTGCATTGCCACAAATCAACCAACCATCAAAAGATAGAAAAGCGGCACTGGAAGCACAATGGGTCGGATTAAAGCAACGTGCAGAGATCTTAATGAATACAGAAATCCCTAATTTTAACACCAAACTTTGGGAGAATGGCATTGGTGCCATTCGTATGTAAATTTTAAAAGTTGGACAATTGCTATATCCCTATATAAAATCGCTGCACCTCATATTTGTGGTAACCTGGTTTGCGGGTTTGTTTTACATCCCCAGGCTTTTTATCTACCATATTGAAGCTTGGCAAAAACCATCGCCCGATAAGGAAATACTATCCGATCAACTAAAGTTGATGACGAAAAGACTTTGGTATATCATCACTTGGCCGTCGGCAGTTTTGTGTACGCTTACGGCGATTTGGTTGTTGATTTTAATGCCAGGGTGGTTGCAACAACCTTGGATGCACGTAAAACTGGCTTTTGTGCTTTTACTTTTTGTGTACCATTTTAAATGTCATCAAATATTTAAGCAGTTACAGCGCGATGAGGTCAAATACACTTCAAAATTTATGCGGATGTGGAACGAGGTGGCCACTATTATCCTTTTTGCAGTCGTTTTTTTGGTGGTTCTAAAAAGTGCCTTCAATTGGATCTATGGCATAGTGGGCATGATTGTGCTTATGGTGCTACTGATGCTCGGCATTCGATGGTACAAGAAAGTACGGGACAGGAACCCCAATGCGTAGCAAGTCCGAATTAAAGCCCAAGTTAAACAATCAGGGAAATGGTCGCCTTTTTTGGGATTTGAAGTCGACTCCTGTACGTGTACTTTATTTGGCTCGATAATTGCTAAATTTAACATTAAATCAAACGATCTTGCTAAGAAAACTCTCCTTACGGTCGCGCATATTCATTGCCATGATTACCTTGGTAGTGCTGGCTTCCGTATTGATTGCAGGGGTCACTGTTTATCAATATAAGGAGCAGGGGAACGATTATCACAAAGAAAGGTTGGAGCGAAAGGAGGAACAGTTGATGAAGAGCATTAATTACACGCTCAAAGAGACTACCTACCCAATTACGACCGAAAACCTCCATCTGATCTTCAGCGAAGAGATCTATGAGATAGCCAATATCCAGAATGTTAATTTTAATATTTACGACCTCGAGGGCAATTTGATCAAAAGTTCAAGGCCTACCTTTGAATCCAATACCATAGCGACTTGTCTTGATGCCGAAGTGCTGAATTTTCTAAGAGAAAGTGGGGAAACCAGATTTGTTGAGGAAAAAAGGGCGGCAGGAGACAACTATCAGGCTACCTATAGGTACATCTACGACCTCAAGTTTAAGCCCATCGGCATTATGAACCTTCCTTATTTTGAAGATAACACCTTCAACAATATGGAGTTGAAGGAGTTTCTTTTCAGATTGGGGATGGTGTACCTTTTAATGCTTATAGTTGCCATCATCTTAGCTTATTTTATTTCAAAATACATTACAAGATCGCTTCAGACCATATCCGACAAGATCAACCGGACCAACTTGACCCATCAAAATGAAAAAATATATTTGGAAAGCCCAGGTGAGGAAATTGCCAAATTGGTGGACTCTTATAACCGGATGATCGATGAATTGGAAGAAAGCGCTGTAAAATTGGCACGAAGCGAACGGGAACAGGCATGGCGCGAAATGGCAAAACAGGTTGCCCACGAAATCAAGAACCCATTGACGCCATTGCGCCTTTCCGTACAAAGCTTTGAGCGCAAGTTCGACCCGAACGACCCCGACATACAGAAAAAGGTGAAAGAGTTCTCCAAAACCTTGATTCAGCAAATCGATACCATGAGCAACATTGCCACCGCCTTCTCCAGTTTTGCGGATATGCCGGCGCAACAAAACGAGACCTTGAACGTGGTAAAAGTGGTAAAGCTGGCACTGGAAATTTTTAATGAGGATTACATTCATTTTATAGCTGACGAGGAAGAAATCATAGCCAAACTAGATCGCACACAATTGATCCGCGTTATCACCAACTTGGTGAAGAACGCCATTCAGGCCGTTCCCGATGTGGAATCGCCCAGGATTTTGGTAACGGTTGCCACGGTGGGTGAGCATGTAAAAATCTCCATAGCAGATAATGGACTTGGTATTGCCGACGAGTATAAGCATCGTATTTTTGAGCCCAAGTTCACCACTAAGTCCAGCGGAACGGGATTGGGCTTGGGCATGGTAAAGAACATTGTGGAAAACTATGGGGGAACCATTAACTTTACCTCAAAAGTGGGAAAGGGAACCGTGTTTACCATTGAGTTTCCTAAAGAACATAAATAATAATGGCGGACACGTCACAGACCGTCTCAAACATCAGTATATATGGATTTTGAAAACATTTACATTGAGGAAGAGAACAATTTGGCCACCATAACCATAAACAGACCCAAAAAGCTCAATGCCCTTAACAAAAGAACCATTGATGAGCTCCATGTAGCTTTCAAGGAATTGGATGAGGACAATGAAACAAAAGTCATTATTATAACCGGAAGCGGTGAAAAAGCTTTTGTAGCGGGTGCCGATATTTCTGAATTTTCCGATTATTCCGTTAAAGAGGGGCGTCAATTGGCCGCCGCAGGGCAACGGAAACTCTTCGATTTTGTTGAAAACCTTTCCACGCCGGTTATTGCCGCTATTAATGGTTTTGCTCTTGGTGGTGGATTGGAGCTGGCCATGGCCTGTCATTTTAGGGTAGCCAGCAGTAATGCAAGAATGGGACTTCCTGAGGTCTCGTTGGGGGTTATCCCAGGTTATGGAGGCACTCAACGACTGCCCCAGTTGGTCGGAAAGGGCCGTGCTATGGAAATGATCATGACAGCGGGGATGGTTGATTCCGACAAAGCCTTTGGTTATGGATTGGTGAATCACGTTGTATCCAGTGAAGAACTGTTGCCATTCTGCAAAAAAATAGCGGGCAGGATATCGAATAATTCTACCGTTGCCATAAAACACGCAATAAAAGCAATAAATGCTGGTTTTAAGTATGACGCTGATGGCTATTCGGTGGAAATTGATGCTTTTGGCACTTGCTTTGGTACCGATGATTTTAAAGAAGGTACTTCCGCGTTTTTGGAAAAACGTAAAGCCGATTTCCCCGGATCATGACCATTGGCCTAACCAAGCCAGACCATGAAAAAAACCCTATTACTACTTTGCTTTGTACTTGCAGGCATGGCGGTGAACGCCCAAAAAATGCCGGTATCCTACGATTTTGGTGAAAAGTATCGCGACAGATATCGCTATTCCAACCTTGTTGCCTTGGATGAAGACGATTCGGGAGGATACATTTTAGTGCGTGCTTACTACCAAGGATTGATTCTTAAACCCAAAGGATACCTTATTGAAAAATACAACAGCGATTTGGAACTGGTATCCGAATACAACTATAAGCTCAAGGGACTGGATTTTCTGAATGCCTTTCTCAAAAATGGTCAGTTGAACTTGATGTTCCTCAATTATAATGGGTTAAGTGGACAATACGAATATTGGATACATACCAGCCCCATTATAGATTTTAATTTTAAGGAGAAGAAGTTGCTTTCCATCGCTTCTGAACAGGTGAACGATCCCGTAGGGAAAAACTACTACAATAGGGATTTTTCGAGAGGGTTTACCACCGCCATTCTTTTTGATGAAAATAAGGCCGGCTTTGTAATCAGTACGCACCATAAAAGAGGGAAGAGCAACAAGCATATGATCCATATGTTCGATACGGCACTTAACAAAAAATTCGAATACGACTTTTCCGATGAAATAGAAGAAAAAAACTATGCTTTTGAAAATGTTGCTTTTTCGCCAGACCTTAAAACAGCATATGTGGTTGGTAAGGCGTATTTTAAAAAGCGACGTTTTAGGGTAGATGAGAGAAAGTTTCAGTACGAGTTGATCAAGTTTTCACCATATGGCCACAAAACGCAGTCTTTTGTGGATCCGGGAAAATACCCGGAAGCATTGTATCCGGTTCCCATTAAAGATAAACTGGTGTGCGTAGGCTTTTATGCGGATAGAAAAGACAATCGGTACAACGGCATTGTCTATTTTGACACAGACCCTAACACCTTGGACATTAGGACACAAAAATACAACCCGTTCTCACAACAGTTCATGGAAGACAAATTTGGTCGTGAAGGAGATAATGACATTAAAAATTTGGTTTTTAAGGGTGTGGAGGTAACAGATGAACAAGAGATTTTATTTAATGCGGAAGAGTATTTTGTAACAACCGGATTGGAAACAACAGGGGCCGGACAACGCGTAAAGATCGAGCGGTATCATTACAACGATATTGTCAGTGTTAAACTGGGCCGGAACGGCACTATGGAATGGGCACGCAACATTAATAAAACCGAGGTGACACAAGGTGATGGTGCTTACGCATCCTATAGTTCCTATTGTAAAGATGGCAGCACGTATTTCTTTATCTGTACTTCTGCGGAAAACCCGCAACTTATCAATAACGAACGATTGATTTTTAAACAAGGATTCAGTCGTAACCGCAATGTTTTCATGATTTCTTTGGATGAAAATGGGGTTATGGATTATGAAAAGATCATAGATCAACAAGAAGCCAGATTACCGTTTATGGTTTCCAAACCACTCAAGGACCAGAGCCAGGACAAAATGCTTTTCTACGCTAAAAGAGGGAGCAGAAAACAATTGGTGAAAGTGGATTTCAAATAAATTGAATAGCCGTAATCAATCATAAAAGCAATAAGTTGTCAGGTCGGGCGCAGTCGAGAGATCTTATAAACAAATTAACTCTAACCCTTGCTGGCAAATAGGAGATTCTTCACTCTGTTCAGAATGACATGATCTTCTGTGGTTGTGGACATTTGTGTAATTCTTGTCACCCTTTATTTCTGAAGTGTCATTTCGAGTGCAGTCGAGAAATCTCATAAACGAAATGATTTTTCACCCTTGCTGGCAAATAGGAGATTCTTCACTTCGTTCAGAATGACATCATCTTCTGTCTTTGTGGACATTTATGTGATTCGTGTCAACCCTTTATTTCTGAAGTGTCATTTCGAGCTCAGTCGAGAGATCCCATAAACAAATCAACTCTCACCCTTGATACCAAGGTGGAGATTCTTCACTTTGTTCAGAATGACATCATCTTCCGTCTTTGTGGATATTTGTGTAATTCTTGTCACCCTTTATTTCTGAAGTGTCATTTCGAGCGCAGTCGAGAAATCTCATAAACAAAATGATTTTTCACCCTTGCTGGCAAATAGGAGATTCTTCACTTTGTTCAGAATGACATCACCTTCTGTGGTTGTAGACATTTGTGTAATTCTTGTCACCCTTTATTTCTGAAGTGTCATTTCGAGCGCAGTCGAGAAATCCCATAAACAAAATGATTTTTTATCCTTGTTGGCAAAGAGGAGATTCTTCACTTTGTTGAGAATGACATCATCTTCTGTCTTTGTGGACATTTGTGTAATTCGTGTCAACCCTTATTTCTGAAGTGACAGCACACGAAGAAGGTTTTTGGACCATAAGAAAATAAATCACCCACAAAAGAAAATAATGGCCCCGGTTCGGGGCTTTTTAATTTTTCATCGACCAAAAAAGAAAGAAAAAACCTACAATAAATTTTGGTTATCAATTCTTAACCGTCATTCATCAAACCATAACCACCATTGGTTAGTTAGGCCCCAAAACCACCCTACATCTGCAATACTTTTGGAGCCATTAACCCTTTTAACAATTAATAAAAAGTTATGAAAACATTAAAATTTTTAAGTATGGCCATCATGTGTATGGCAATGGTTTTGGTTTCTTGCACAGGGGATCGGGGAGAGACCGGACCTCAAGGAAAGCAGGGAATAGCCGGAGCCGATGGTGCCAATGGTGGTGATGGTGCTGATGGCACCGATGGTATTAGCTGTTGGGACCTTAACGGAAATGGTGTAGGGGATGCCGATGAAGACATTAACGATGATGGTAATTTTGATGCATTGGATTGCCAAGGAGCCGATGGCACCAATGGTGTTAATGGCTCCGATGGTAATGCAAATGTTCAGGCATTTAATATTCTTCTTACTGATTTTTCAGGAACTAACTTGCCATTTACAATACCAATGGATCCTGTTGACCTACCAAATTATGCCATGCTTTTCTATCTAACGAATAAGAATAATGTAGTTTATGCTGTACCAGGCCCAATGGAGGCGAATCTTTTCTATACAAGATTGTTTTACAACCAAGATAGCAGTAATGGTTCGATTCAATTCGTAGACTCGACCAATGACGCGGCTTATAATATCTCGGCAGGATATTTTATTAATTTAAAGATAATCGCCATAGAAACTACAACCGGTGCTAAAAATGCTCAACAGAGTATTATGGACGAACTTAAAGCTGCTGGAGTGGATACCAACGACTATGATGCTGTGGCTGAATATTTTGGTTTGGATAAATAAGTAAAGGATATTTTTACCCTCTAATCGAGGCAACCTGACCATTGACTAAAAGCTGGGCAAATGCCCGGCTTTTTTATTTGGCAAAGAGGAGATTCTTCACTCCGTTCAGAATGACATCATCTTCTGTCTTTGTGGACATTTGTGTAATTCTTGTCACCCTTTATTTCTGAAGTGTCATTTCGAGCGCAGTCGAGAAATCCCATAAGCAAATGAACTTTCACCCTTGCTGGCAAGGTGGAGATTCTTTACTTCGTTCAGAATGACATCATCTTCTGTCTTTGTGGACATTTATGTGATTCGTGTCAACCTTTATTTCTGAAGTGTCATTTCGCGCGCAGTGGAGAAATCCCATAAACAGATTAACTTTCATCCTTGATGCCAAGGTATAGATTGTTCACTTCGTTCAGAATGACATCATCTTCTGTCTTTGTGGACATTTGTGTGATTCGTGTCATCCTTTACTACATGAATCATTTTGGTTGTTTGTTGTCCATTAATCCTTTGCCCTTTACCCTTTACCATCAACACCGCTCCTCAATGTCCCGACCGCACTCGATAGGACAGAGCCTATAGTTAATTGACAATGATAAACGGAATAAATCCATATATTTGGAATAAATCCATAAAATGTCGTTCAAAGAATTTTTGAAAGGAAGGGGCGCTCAACAAAATACGAGCAACAGGTTTTTAGAACATGTGTTCGAAACACGGGATGACTTTTTGGAATTCTGCAGGTTGGAAGGTGAAGAAGCGGAAAGCAACAAAACCAAATACATTCCTATTTTTCCAAAGACCATTGTGAACAAAGTCGATAGTCCGGATGTTGGAATGATGTATTCCATGAACCCCTACCAAGGCTGTGAACATGGCTGTATTTACTGCTATGCCAGAAATACCCACGAGTATTGGGGTTATAGCGCCGGTCTGGATTTTGAAAGAAGCATATTGGTCAAGAAATCGGCACCAGAACTTCTGGAGGCAAAGATCAAACACAAAAAATGGACGGCACAGACCATTGTTTTATCGGGGAACACCGATTGTTATCAGCCAGCGGAGCAAAAGCTTGGGATTACGCGCAAATGTCTCGAAGTGTTTTTAAAGTATAAACATCCCGTGGGCATCATTACAAAAAATTCCTTGGTATTAAGGGACCTTGATATTTTAAAAGAATTAAATAAACACCAATTGGTAGGTGTGAATGTTTCGGTGACCACATTATCGGAAAAAACAAGAAGGATACTGGAACCAAGAACTGCATCGATAGCTAAGCGTTTACAGACCATAAAAACACTCTCCGAAAACAACATCCCGGTCAACGCCATGTTGGCTCCCATTATTCCAGGAATTAATTCCCACGAACTATTACCACTGGCCAAAGCTGTCGCCGACCACGGTGCACTATCTTTTGGGCTCACGGTGGTAAGGCTCAACGGGGCCATAGGACAACTGTTTTCAGATTGGATAAAGAAGACCATGCCCGATAGAGCCGAAAAGGTACTCCATCAAATTCAGGATTGTCACGGAGGAACCGTAAATGATAGCCGTTTTGGTACTAGAACAAAAGGAGAAGGGAAAATCGCGGAGCAAATACACGAAATGGCTCAAATAGCCAAAAAACGATACTTTAAGGGGAAAAGCTTTCCGTCTTTAAACAGCCAACTCCATGAACAATACAAAAATGGTCAGCTAAAACTGTTTTAATATAATGGAGCAATGAGCAATGAAAATATGTCATTTCGAGCGCAGTCGAGAAATCCCATAAACAAATGAACCCTCACCCTTGCTGGCAAAGAGGAGATTCTTCACTCCGTTCAGAATGACATCATCTTCTGTAGTTGTAGGCATTTGTGTAATTCATGTCAACCTTTATTTCTGAAGTGCCATTTCGAGCGCAGTCGAGAAATCCCCTGAACAAATGAACCCTCACCCTTGATAGCAAGGTGGGGATTCTTCACTTCGTTCAGAATGATATCATCTTATGTGTTTGTGTGCATTTGTGTAATTCATGTCAACCTTTATTTCTGAAATGTCATTTCGAGCGCAGTCGAGAAATCCCATAAACAGATTAACTTTCATCCTTGATGCCAGGTCGAGATTCTTCACTTCGTTTAGAATGACATCATCTTCTGTGTTTGTGGGCATTTGTGTAATTCGTGCTAAACTTTATTTCTGAAGTGTCATTTCGAGCGAGTTTGCGACGAAAACTCCCATAAACAGATTAACTCTCTTCGTTGATGGCAAGGTGGGGATTCTTCACTTCGTTCAGAATGACATCATTTTCTGTCTTTGTGGGCATTTGCGTGATTCGTGTTTAGCCAAGCATTATAAAAACAAAAAATGACCCCCAAGCAGGGGCCATTTTCCAGTACTGTTATTTGTTGATCTATTACAGTTCCCAACCTTCGCGGTAATCTCTGGTTACCCAGTCGTTTGCCTTTTCGTAGTTGGTGATCTTCATATTGTCACCGTCCCAGAACAACTTTCTTCTTCCTGGAAAAGCATAAGGCGCCCAATCACCCACTTTTTTGCCTTCTTTCAATTCTTTGTATTGATAAGCTTTTACGGCGAGGTTACCCATGAGCACGGTCTCTGTCAATCTACCGGCTTTTTCAAAATTGGAAGAGGTTGGTGTACCATTTTGGCAACCATCCACAAAATTGGCAAAGTGACCTCCGATACCTCCTGGAACCCTTGGGTATTTTGGTTCTGGGGCGTTATAGAGGTCCATCATTTCTGAAGGCAACAATCTGGCATTTTGGGAATACGTATCACATACCAGGATTCCTTTGTCTCCATAAATTACGGTACCACCACCGGTGTCACCAATGGTTTCATCATCTTTGAGTTCGTCCGGCAGGTTGGGCTTTAATCCCCCATCGTACCAATTCAAGGCAATATCACCGTGTTCCTCATGCTCGAATTTCAAGTGTATTTTGGAAGAAGGTGGACAGGAATGGCTGTAATCTGCCTCCACAAAATCATCTACCCATACCGTTGTACAACTTGCCTCCGCCTCAGTGGGATATCCAAGATCCAATACACTAAATGGCGTTTCCATGATGTGGCATCCCATATCACCTAGAGCCCCGGTACCAAAATCCCAGAACCCTCTCCATTTAAAAGGAAGATACGCATCGTTATAATCTCTCATTTTTGCAGGGCCTAACCAAAGATCCCAATCCAATTCTCTTGGAATACGGTCTCGTTTTGTGGGCATGGGCACTCCTTGTGGCCAAACAGGACGGTTGGTCCAACAATCTATGGTATGTACGTTTCCAATTATGCCAGACTCTACCCATTCACGAGCTATTCGGCTACCATCGCTGGAGGCTCCCTGGTTCCCCATTTGGGTTACAATGCCATTTTCTCTAGCAGTTTTGGTCATTAACCGTGCCTCATAAATATTGTGTGTAAGGGGCTTTTCCACATAAGCATGCTTTTTTTCACGCATAAACGGTAAAGCTATGGTAGCGTGTGTATGGTCCGGCGTAGCCACGGCTATGGCATCAATGTCGTTCAGATGTTTGTCAAAAACCTTTCGAAAGTCCTTATATCGTTTTACATCCGGAAATTGTTCGTAGGTTTCTTGGGCACGACGGTCATCCACGTCGCAGAACGATACGAATTTCACTCTTCCAGTGTCGTTCAAGCCATTGATTACATTATTTCCCCTTCCTCCAACACCAAAAGCACCTACATACAAGGTGTCGCTTGGGGGAATATGGGTTTTGCCTAAAACATGACTGGGAACAATGGAAAAAGCAGCTGAAGCGGCTGCCGTATTCTTGATGAACTTTCTTCTTTGCATTTTGTTTAGTTTGATTTATGTGAATCCCTAAGATACAAAAAAGAGTAAGAGCACTGTTATGGACTATTCTTTGCCATTCCACTCTTTGTAAAACTGTTCCAGATACTTCAGCATGAACAGATGCCGTTCCTCGGCCAGTTTTTTTCCTGTTTCGGTGTTCATTTTATCCTTGAGCAGCAATAGCTTCTCATAAAAATGATTGATGGTGGGAGCAGTGGATTTTTTGTACTCCTCTTTGGTCATGTTTGGTTGTGGTGGAACAGCTGGATTGTAAAGTTCCCTGTTTTTAAAACCTCCGTAGTTAAAAGCTCTGGCAATTCCAATGGCTCCAATAGCATCCAAACGATCGGCATCTTGTACTATGTGAAGCTCCTTTGAGCTAAACCTTGTTCCATCTTTTTCCAAACTATTTTTAAAGGACATGTGCTTGATGATGTTGACTACGTGTTCGATGGTCTTCTCATCAACGGATTGGGATTCCAGAAAGTTTCTGGCCATTTTTGGTCCTATACGTTCATCCCCATTATGGAATTTTGGGTCGGCAATATCATGAAGCAATGCAGCCAATTGAACAATCAAGGAATCCCCCTTTTCATGTTTCAACAATAATTTGGAGGTATTGAAAACACGTTCAATATGGAACCAATCGTGACCCCCTTCCGCGTTTTTAAGTTCGCCCTTAACAAAATCAATGGTATGGTTTATCAATTGGTCCTCCTTCATAATTTGGCATCAACCCCAGAAACAATCTGTTTTTCAATTCGGGCTATGAGTTCATCGGCGTTTCCGCTGTTTTCAATGGGAGGATGTACATTGAAAGTAACATGTGACCCTAATCCCATCGGAAATTTACCATAACGCAATAACTTCCATGAGTTGTTTATACTTATGGGGACGATCAATGCAGAGGGTGCATTTTTCATCATCACTTTAAGTCCCGTAGTCCTAAAAGGTTTGGGAACTCCGTTCCTGCTGCGTGTGCCTTCGGGGAAAATAACGGCACTCCGGTTGTTCGCCTCAATATATTTCGCCAACTTTTGAAGTTCGGCGATGGATTGCTTCGGGTCCTTTCTGTCAATCAAAGCAGAACCGCCATGCCTTAAGTTGTACGATACACTTGGAATTCCCTTTCCCAATTCAATTTTGCTCACAAATTTGGGATGGTACTTTCGCATATACCATATAATCGGTGGTATATCGTACATGCTTTGGTGGTTGGTGACAATGATGAGCGGCCGATCGGTAGGGATATCTTGTTCGTTTTTAAAACGATATCGAGTTCCGAGCACATTGGTGCACCGCATAATGAACCAATTTAGTATGGAAACACTTTTTTTGTGCGCATTGTACCCGAATATTTTAAGGCAAACCCATTGAATGGGATGGAAAATGACCAGGACCAAACCAAACAACAAAAAGAAAATGATGGTGAGGGGGTACGATAACAGTTTTAGCACGGTTATATGTTTATTGATTGGCGTAAAAATAAAAAAACCACCCTTTAAGGGGTGGCCTTTCCATATCTTATTTACTTGAATTTAGCAAAATTCGTTGTAAGCTTCCATCAGGTTTTCTGCAATAAGTTCAGCAGGTCTTCCTTCAATATGGTGCCTTTCGATCATGTGAACCAATTCTCCGTCTTTGAACAAGGCCATGCTTGGGGAAGAGGGAGGGAATGGGACCATGTGGTTTCTGGCCGTTGTAACAGCTTCCATGTCCACACCGGCAAAAACAGTGACCAGGTTATCTGGTGTTTTACTATTTTGCAGGCTCAATTTGGCTGCTGGTCTTGCGTTGGCCGCTGCACAACCACAAACCGAATTTACCACCACCAAGGTGGTTCCGTCCTTTTTTAAGGCATTTTCAACTGCTTCACTTGTATGTAGTTCTTCAAACCCGGCTCCGGCCAAGTCTTCGCGCATAGGTTTTACCAATTCTTCTGGATACATAGACTTCTTTTTGATTTTGTTACAAAGATACAGTATTGTTGGGTTTTTTCATTACCCTTAACATTGCTTAAAGCTTTGTTTACCTATCAAACCCCTATCTTTGCGCTTTAATTTTTGAAGTATGATCAAGTGGATAGCCGCTTTTATCGGTTATTTTTTATTTCGATTTCCCGGTGCGGTTTTAGGATTTATCGTCGGGACTTTTTTGGATAATTTCGGAGGCTCTGGTAAAAAATCGGGATCCGTGTTCCAAGATTTCACAAAACAGACCGTTTCTCCGGCAGATTTTGAGTTGAACTTGTTATCGCTTTGTTCCGTTATCATAAAGGCAGATGGGCAAGTAAATCAGCGTGAGCTCGATTATGTACGCCAGTATTTTTTGAGCACATATGGAAAAGAAAGGGCGAATGCTATTTTTAGGACGTTCAACGAGGTTATAAAAAAGCGGGAGATATCCACGCAGCGCATATGTAATTTTATGGTGCAACGTACCAGATATGAGGTGAGGTTGCAAATGCTTCACTTTTTGTTCGGTATAGCACAGTCCGATGGTCAGGTAAGCAAAGCTGAAGTTCAAAAATTAAGGGAGATTGCCGGGTATTTTCGAATAAATGAACACGATTTTGAAAGTATCATGGCCATGTTCATTAAGTCGGTGGACAACTCTTACAAGATTTTGGAGATAGAAAGGACTGCTACGGATGAAGAGGTAAAGAAGGCCTACCGAAAAATGGCCAAAAAATACCATCCCGATCGTGTGGTCACTGAAAATGAAGCGATCAGAAATGGGGCCGAGGAAAAATTCAAAGAAGTGCAAAAGGCCTATGAAACCATACAAAAGGAAAGGGGATTATCTTAACCAATGGTTATGCAGGAGTTTTTATTTTATATCAAATTAGGTCTTGATCATGTTCTCGATTTTAGCGCTTATGATCATATTTTGTTCCTATCCGCCTTAACAGTTCCTTTTACATTTAGGAACTGGAAACGTGTATTGGTCTTGGCCACTATTTTTACCCTAGCCCATTGCACCTCCTTGGCATTATCCGTTTACGAGGTGGTTACCATGGATGTCGGTCTGATCGAGTTTTTGATTCCCGTCACCATCTTGCTCACTGCTCTTTTCAATTTTGCCTATGTGTACAAAGAGTCCTTGAACGTTGGTATTTTACTTCATATTTTGGCTACAGCTTTCTTTGGATTGATCCATGGTTTTGGTTTCTCCAACTATTTTAAGATGTTAATGGCCGAGGAAGAGGACAAGATTACACCCTTACTTGGTTTTGCAACCGGCATAGAGTTATCTCAAGTTACCATCATATTGATTGTTTTGGCTATTTCATACGTGATTTTGGAACTGTTCAAGGCAAAGCGCTGGATTTTTATTGCCATAGCATCAATTTTGATCATTGCCATTACAATACCCTTGCTGATTGCTACGTTCCCCTTGTAGGAACTACGTTAAATTTTATCGAATAAGGTTGTAAGGGTCTTTCAAAGCAGGTATATTTAATTAATTATCAGCGTTTTTGGATAAATGAAGGCGAGCAAACAAGAAAAATACGATAAAGCCTACTTGCGAATGGCCCAGGAATGGGGCAAACTATCTTATTGTAAAAGAAAACAGGTTGGTGCCATTATTGTAAAGGATAGAATGATCATATCCGATGGGTATAACGGAACTCCCACGGGATTTGAGAATATTTGTGAGGATGATGAGGGATTTACCAAATGGTATGTGCTCCATGCCGAGGCGAATGCCATTCTTAAAGTTGCTTCGTCCACACAATCTTGTGAAGGGGCTACATTGTACATTACATTATCCCCATGTAGGGAATGTAGCAAGCTTGTGCACCAAGCTGGCATAAAACGTGTGGTATACCTGAATGCGTACAAAGATGACTCTGGATTAAAATTTCTGGAAAGGGCAGGAGTGGAGATCGTGCATTTGCCCATTTTGGAAGAAATGGTTTAACACCATAATTGCTATATGAAAAAGATCAAAGGATATATTTGGCCAACACTTCTTGCTTTAGCGGTGGCACTCGGTATTTTTATTGGAGGCAAGCTCCATTTTAACGACTCACCTGAAAAGCTTTTTTCCACCAATTCCAAAAAAGACAAACTCAATCGGCTTATAGACTATATCGACTACGAATATGTGGATGATGTGGATACCGATAGCATTGTTGACGTCACCGTAAACAATATTCTTGGAAAACTAGACCCGCACTCCGTTTATATTCCCAAAGATGAAATGAAGGATGTAGCCGAAAGTATGAAAGGTGACTTTGCAGGTATAGGGGTGAGTTTTTATATGTTCAGGGATACCATTACGGTTATTAGAACCATCAAAAACGGGCCAAGTTACATCAGCGGGATAAAACCTGGGGACCGAATTCTAATGGCGGATAGGGACACCCTGTTCGGGAGAAGAATTTCCAACGATGATGTGGTCTCTACCCTTAAAGGTAAAATAGGTACCAAGGTAAATCTAAAGGTGTATAGAAAAACCGAGGATAAATTGATGGATATCCCCGTGGTTCGAGACCGGGTCCCGATCAGGAGCGTGGATGCCTATTATATGCTCACCAAGGATATAGGATACATCAAAATAAACAGATTTGCAGAGTCCACTTTTGATGAGTTCAAGGATGCCCTTAGAAAATTAAAGCTACGGGGCGCGAAAAAATTAACATTAGACCTTAGGGACAACCCGGGCGGCTATTTGGGAATTGCTGAAAAATTGGCCGATGAATTTTTGGGAGAGGATAAGTTGATCCTTTTTACCAAGAACAAAAAAGGCAGGATAAAAAAAGCATACGCAACCAAAAAAGGCGATTTTGAGGATAAGCCGGTATATGTATTGATCAACGAACGGTCTGCTTCGGCCAGTGAAATAATTGCGGGAGCCTTACAGGATAACGATATAGGGACCATAGTGGGAAGACGTTCCTTTGGAAAAGGATTGGTGCAACGGGAAATGGATTTGGGAGACGGTTCTGCGGTAAGGCTGACCGTATCCAGATATTACACCCCAACGGGTCGATCTATCCAAAAATCGTATAAGGACGGCAACCACGATTATTACAAAAGATTCATGGAACGCTATTCCAACGGCGAACTTACATCCGCCGATAGTATAAAAGTGGCGGACTCTTTAAGGTTTGTAACGCCCAAAGGGAAAGTGGTTTATGGCGGTGGCGGTATTATTCCCGATGTTTTTGTGCCAATCGGAAGCAACCAGGAAGAGGCCATAGAAAGTATGGAGGATACCTATCAATTTTTTGCAAGATTTGTTTTTGAACACTTGGAAGAAGATAGAACCTTATATGACGATTACACCCAAAACCAGTTTTTGGATGAATTTAGTGTGGATGATATTCTCTTTGACAATTTCATTCAATTTGTATTGGACAGAAAGATAAAATTGGATTTCTATGCCTACGAGGATAAAATAAAAGCATACTTAAAGGCCAACATCGCCGAACAATTGTATTCGCCCAATCTTTCTGCGCAGATCAAAGGAGACCACGACTCCATGCTTAAAAAGGTGAAAGCATTGGATAAAGCGGATATCGATCAATCCCAAATTGGCGCTGTAGAAATTAAACCTTGATCTATTTCTTCAGCTTTTTGTCGATTTTTTTGGAAGTCATAAAAATCAATGTCAACACAATAGCACATAAAGAGGCCAAAATACCGATCAAGGCAATAGTGCTGTCACCTTGAATTGGATTTTCAAAATCCACCAAGGTCACGTTGTAAGCAATAAGTGCCAACGCAAGAATAATTAAAACTATAGCAAAGGTCTTGTTCATATCTATGTGTTAAGCGGCGTGAGACAGTAGCTCATTTATATTGGTGGCAAATAGTTTTACGGCAATTGCCATAAGGATAACACCAAACACTTTTCGTATAATATTGAGTCCATTTTTTCCCAAAATCCGCTCAATTCGAGCACTGGACTTTAGTACGATATACACAAAGATAACGTTTATAATTATGGCCACTATAATGTTCTCCACATGATATTCTGCCCTAAGGGACAAAATAGAGGTCAAGGTACCTGCACCGGCAATAAGTGGAAATGCAATGGGTACGATAGAAGCGGTTTCCGGCTCATCATCCCTGTAAAGTGATATACCCAAAATCATTTCAATGGCCAGGAAAAATATGATGAAAGCACCGGCAACGGCAAACGAATTTACATCGATTCCTATTAAAGAAAGAATGCTTTCCCCAACAAACAAAAAGGCAATCATGATCGCGGTGGCCACAATCGAGGCCTTTTCAGATTGCACATGACCAACCTTGTTGCGCAGCGATAGAATAATAGGGATACTTCCCAAAATATCTATTACGGCAAACAATATCATTCCAGCGGTCGCTATTTCTTTAAAGTTAAAATTCATACCCTCATTTTTTTCGGACGGCAAATTTACGTGTAAAAAATACTTTTGGACCATATAGTATGTTTAGAAATCATCAATTTTTTGGTTTTGAATTACCTTTGCCAAAAAGTTGAGGTCTGTATGTTTCAAATAGGGAAAACCATTGTATCCGAAGAAATATTGGAAAACGATTTTGTATGCAATCTAAACGCCTGCAAGGGAGCTTGTTGTGTTGGAGGGGAGTATGGAGCACCGTTGGAAGATTCGGAAACCGATAAGCTGGTCGACATCTATCAAGATGTGAAACCTTTTTTACGCCCCGAAGGGATAGCGGCCATCGAGGAGCATGGAGTGTTCGTTAAAGGAGAAGATGGTGAGTGGGAAACCCCTTTGGTGAACAACAATGAATGTGCTTATGTGGTTTTTTCGGAAGATGGGATAGCCAAGTGCGGACTGGAGGCTGCCTATGAGGCAGGTGCCACCAAATGGAAAAAGCCAATTTCTTGCTATTTGTATCCGGTAAGAACCAGGGAGTACTCCGAATTTACAGCGGTAAACTATCATAAATGGGAGATTTGTGACCCGGCTTGTGCCTTGGGCGAGGAATTGAAGGTTCCTATTTACAAGTTTGTAAAAGATGCCTTGATCAAAAAGTTTGGAAAGTCTTGGTGCCAAGAACTGGAAGAAGTAGCAGCGGAGAATACTAAATCGTAGGGATATTTAAAACCACTTTGGTACCAATGGGGTTACCTTTGGTATCGAAAAGATCCAAAATATCCACATCAAACTTATTTTGGTAATCCTTGGCAAAATTGGCCAGTCGCTCCTTGGTAATGCGAATACCCAATGATTTTCTTTTGAGAACCCTATTTTCTTTATTGACCTCTGCCATGGTCCTCCCTATACCATTGTCCACAATTTCTATGCTCACGTGGCCCTTATCTTTGTTCTTTACATTGATCTGGATTTTCTTGTCACCCTCTTTTGGCGAGAGTCCGTGCCAAAGGGAGTTTTCCAAAAATGGCTGTAATGTTAGGGAGGGAATTTTGATATTGTCTATATTGATATCCTTGTCCACCTGTATTTTAAATTCTATTTCGTTCGAGAACCGTATATTTTCGATATTCATATAGAGTTCCATTGTTCCAAGTTCCTCGGATAAAGGAATTTCTTTTTGCGAAGAGGCCTCCAGAATTTTTCGAACCAACTTGGAAAACTTATTTAGATAATGTACTGCATTTTTTTGCTCATTATTTATAATGTACAGCTTTATGGAGTTTAATGAGTTGAACAAAAAGTGTGGGTTCATTTGACTTCGCAGCATCTTTTGTTCCAAGGTAAGAACCCTTTTTTCGTTTTTGTTCTGGTATTGACGATAAAGTATATAAAGAATGGAGGATATTAGCCCTACGATCAATGCACTCACCAATAGGGTTGTCTGTTGTTTCTTTAACCTTAAGCGAACAATCTCATTTTCTTTGGCGAGGACGGCAATTTGGCTGTTCTTCTTGTCGTTCTCGTACTTGATGATGATGTCGTTCATGTACCGAAGGTTGGTAGCACTGGAAATCTCCTTATCGATCTCATCGGCTTTTTTATAAAACTCATAAGCCTGTTTGTAATCACCTTTTGTATTTTCAAGGTCCGACATTTTCTCATAGGCATACAAAATGTTACTTGGAATATTTCGAGTTTGGGCCATTTGCAATCCTTCTTGAATAAAGTTCTCCGCCTCGTTATAATTGCCCAGTTTTGTATGCGCCCACCCTGTGTTGATATGAACAACAGAGGTTATGGAATAGTCACCGATTCTCTTGGATTCCTCAATAAGCGGTTCTAGCAGTACCAATGCCAGGTAGGGCATATCTTGTTTTAGATATATCTGGGCGAGGCTGTTCTTACAGATTACCCGACCAATGTCCGAATTTATTTCTTCGTTGTATGCCAGTGATTTCCGGTAATTTTCAAGGGCTGCTTCCAAATCCCCCTTTTCTTCCAAACAATGTCCAATATTTTGATGGTTGATGGCCAAGCCAAGTTTGTTTCCAAGTTCCTCTTCAAGTTTTAACGCTCTTTCAAATTGTAAGATGGCCAAATCATATTGTTCCAAGGCTTGATACAGGTTCCCGATACCGTTTAAAGCTACATTGATGCTTCTTTTGATATGGTTTGAAGGGTTTTCAACCTGCTCGGCCAATTCCAATGCTTTTTGATTGTAGTCCAAAGCCGTTTTAATTGCATCTGTGCGCCTGTACACAACACCGAGCATATTTAGGCTAAGAACCCTGAATTCGGTGTTATTGGCTTCCTGGGAAGCAGCGAGGGCCTGTCCATGAAGTTCCGCGGCCTTTTCATATTGTGAAATGTTTCTATAATTCATTCCCAAATGGTTCAGCGCATATGCCTCACCCTCCAAATAATTGGCCTCCCTACTTAAATTGGCAAAATATCGCAACAGCGTGGTGTCTCTTTTTTCAGGATAGAGTTCTTTATCCAGTGACTCATAGGTCTTAGGTCTCAGTTGAACAAGTGTTTCAACTTTTTCTTGAAATTCTTTAGGAATGTCTTGTGCCCTTAACGAACCAAAAAGGAAAAATAACAGTAGGGCGAGCAGCGCAATTGTTCGCATTCGATGTAGGCTTTCGATTTGTTGGAACTTTGTTATAGGCACTGGAACATTATGGATTTAAAGCATATCCAAAAAATCGGATTTTTTTTGCCGGGAAACAGGAATTTTATGATTGGATTCCAAAACCACATAACCGTCGGTTTTTAGGAATTCCTTTATTTTGTTGAGATTGATGATGTAAGAATTATGTATTCTAAAGAAGCTGCTCTCGGGCAAAAGTGCATTTACTTCCTTTAGTTTTTTGGTAAGGAGTATTTTTTGGCCATCGGCAAGGAAGATTGTACTGTAATTACCGTCCGATTCTGCATATAGGATATCGTCACTATTCAAGAAAACCAACTTTCCGTCTGTGTTGATGGTGATTTTTTTGCTTTTGGATTCTGCATTAAAATTCAACAGAATCTTCTCCAATCGCTCTACAGTAAGGTTTTTGGCATTGTACCTTTTTATTTTGGCAATTGTTTCCTCGAGGTCATCCGTATCAATTGGCTTTAAAAGGTAGTCGATGGCCTCATTTTTTAATGCTTGTAATGCGTACTGGTTATAGGCAGTGGTAATTACCACAGGGAAATCCTTGTTCTTAAGGTTTTTAATGAACTGGAACCCATCCATAGCTGGCATCTCTATATCCAAAAACAAACAATCTGGGGTGTTTTGCTCAAGATAGTTCAAAGCTTCGCCCGCATCGGTGAACGATGCAACAATATCCACTTCATCACTCAAATTGGTAAGTTCCCAACTTAAGCTTTGAAGCGCCTTTATTTCGTCGTCAACTATTACTGCTTCTAGCATAATATAGAATAGGTAATATCAAATTTAGGATTATTCTTTACATAGTAATAAAATTATGTGTTAATGGATATTTAGCGCGTATAACTGGTACAAAAAATTAAACCAAGTGAAAAAGCCGTTTATTCTCAGTACTTAAACCCAAGATTGTAAGAAAACACTAGCATTTTCTAAAAAACCAAACACCAACTATACACAAAAAGCAACAATTTATACATAGACCCAACACGAGAGGTTTTTTGTTGTCTATATTCGAACGTCGATATTTAAAGGACAATTTGAATTAATCTGATTATGAAAAAATGTGCGGTGTTGTTTCTGATTTTAGTAGTGGCATTGATCTTTGCGGCTATTTCAGAAAAGAATGATGCGGAATTAGTTTCGGATTTGAATGAGGTTGCTGCACGAAAATAATCTTGTAGCCAACCAAACATCGTATTTGCTCTTAGAAATTTTGTATTACCAAATAATGGTACGGCCACAGCAACCAATCTTTTGATTGTATTAACCGCTTGCACGATTAAATCTTCAGTTGGGTCAAATCCATTTGATTTTAGGTTTCGGGGGAACTACCTAGAGCAAAAAAGGATTTATCAAGGCCATAATTGAAGAGGCCGTACTCTTTGGTAATATTTGGCCAATGGCCAGTTCATCATAAAAGAAAGACCAAGTTAGTATGTGGTGATACTTCTTGGTCTTTTTATTTGTACCATTTGTTTACATACTTGCCCTGTACGTTGTCTTCTATCCTAGATGTCAACATTTTATGTTAAAAACTTTATGTGGTTTTAAGGGGGTCAAACTTTAAAATTTGATCACATTTTTAAATATTTGCCTAGCTAACTTTTGGATTGAGATTTATAGGATTCTACCTTCCCGATCTATAAAAAGCAGAAACAATTTTTTGAAAAGAATCGAAAAGATAGCTGTATATTATTTAAGCTGTTGCTTAATGTGTGTGTAGTTCAATTTGTACTGAAAATTCAGTACGTGTGATAGTGTTTATTGATTTAATACCTCGGAGAAGTTCACCCCACTTTGGAACATTCCGGGGTATTTTTATAAAATTAAAGACATAAAAAAAACCTCCAGTTCTGGAGGTTTTTATTTTTAGTTGTGCAAAGACAATATTTATAACGACCAAGCTTTTCCACCGGTCAATGTCTCGAGGTCCCCACAGGGAACGTACTCCCCGGGAATGGGCAAATAAGCCAATACTTCCTCACCGACATATTCTGAGTTTTTGTAGGCCCAAGTGGCCAGATCCCTCAAATCGTTGGCAAAGGAGAAACGGGCGATTTCATCGTCCAATACGGCCTCGCCACCTTGCATAATGGCCTGCATATAGCTCATGATGGCCTCGGAATGTGCCTCTTCTTCTTCATCGGTACGTTTCTTGAGATATGTTTGCAAGGCTGGCTCAATGTCCGCTGCCTCAATATCCATTAATGTTTCCTTACCTGAATCCGCAAGTACCTTATCGTAGAATTTGTTCATTTTCATGACGACAAAATCCCTTTGGTCCAAGGGCATTACTTCATCCAGATAAGCATCGATGAATACATGTACATTCACTTCGGTTGCAGAAGGGGTATCTGTTTTAGGAAGGATCACGTCCAATGTCTGTGCCATGGCATATCCCTGTTCCTTGTCAAGGAAACTAGGAGTCCATTCGGCATAGGCTGGCTTGTTTTTACAGCTCTGCAATAACGATAATAAGGTCGGTGTGGCCACGGCATATCCAAAGGCCAATCCCATATTTTTAAGTGCTGATCTTCTTTCCATTATATATTTCCTTTTTTAAGTTCTTGGGCGGCGTGGTTGGCGGCCCTTGCAGTAAATGCCATATAGGTCAACGATGGGTTTACGCAACTTGCGGAAGCCATGAAGGCACCATCGGTAACATATACGTTTTCACATCCGTGTACTTGGTTGTTGCCATTTACAACGGAAGTTTTTGGGTCTAGTCCCATACGCGCAGTACCCATTTCGTGGATACCCAGTCCAAGTGCATAAGGAGCATCAAAAGCCATAACATCCTTAGCTCCGGCTTTTTCTAGCATTTGAACAGCTTGTTCCTGCATGTCCTTGCGCATGTTATATTCATTTTCCCTGATTTCGGCATCGAAAGTTACAGTAGGTAGGCCCCATTGGTCCTTTTTGTCGTAATCCAAGGTCATTTTGTTTTCATGATAAGGAAGTGTCTCACCGAAAGCATTGATGCTCATGTTCCATCCTCCTGGTGTCATCATGGCATCTTTATAGGCTTTTCCGTAAGCAGCTTCAGCAACCATTTCTTCATAATTGCCCCTACTGGCACCACCTTGGTAACCATATCCGCGGATAAAGTCTTTCATGTTGGAGTCACCGCCAAGGTTCCTAAATCTTGGGATATATACTCCATTAGGTTTTCTACCCTTGTAATATTTGTCTTCGTATCCTTCAAACTTACCTCTCGCACCTACCAAGAAGTGGTGATCCATTACGTTGTGTCCCAATTCTCCGGAATCGTTACCTAATCCATTAGGGAATCTGTCCGATTTGGATTGCATCAATATGGAAGTTGAGGCAATGGCTGAGGCACAAAGGAAAATCACTTTGGCCTTGAACTCAAATTCTTCTTTGGTTTCCCTATCGATTACCTTGACACCTGTAGCTTTTTTGGTATTAGGGTCATAAATGACTTCATGAACTATGGAATCTGGTCTTAGCGTCATATTACCTGTAGCCTCTGCTACTGGCAGTGTGGATGATACGCTGCTAAAGTATGCTCCGAAAGGACATCCTCTGATACAGCGGTTCCTGAATTGACAGCGCACTCGGCCATCACCTTCAAATTGCTTGTCACTATTAATATGCGCAACTCGACCAGCTGTAATTACACGACCGTTAAAATGTTCGGCAACTTTCCCCCTTACATGGTCTTCTACACAGTTAAGCTCCATCATGGGCTCAAATTGTCCGTCGGGTAGTTGTGGCAAACCTAAATTTTCACCGGAAACTCCAATGAAACTTTCAACCTTATCGTACCAAGGGGCTATATCTTTATAGCGTACTGGCCAATCTACGGCAATTCCATCATTTTTGTTTGCAGAAAAATCAATATCGCTCCAACGGTAACTATGTCTTCCCCACATAATGGAACGTCCACCAACATGGTAACCTCTCATCCAATCAAACCTTTTGGTTTCATTGTAAGGGTGTTCCAAATCGTTTACGAACCAATGTTTGGAAGCTGCTCCAGTGGTATAACCGGTTCTGGATTGTTTCTCTTGTTTTTTAACGTCTTCTCGGGTTGCTCTTCCCGCATGAGGAAAATCCCATGGATCTTTGTTGGCTGTTGGGTAATCTTCACGGTGTTTTACCATGGGTCCACGTTCCAAGACCAAGGTCTTGAGACCGTTTTCGCACAATTCTTTGGCAGCCCAACCACCGCTGATACCCGTACCTACCACGATGGCATCATAGGATTCCTGCTCCTGATTGTAATAAAATTTACTCATTTATTCGGATTGTTTATTTGCTAAATGTATTAATTATTAAATTAATTTTCTACATTTAATCCCTATGTTTATTGAGAATTCAGCACTATAACGTTGTAGTTTTTGGATTCCGCACTAAATTAACTAACGCAATAATATGAACAGAAGTAGATTAACACAAAAAAGTATTGTTACACTCATTGCAGTGGCTTTATTCGGATTTTATTCCTGTAAACAGAACCCAAAAAAGGAAACAACCGAAGAAACAACAACTGAAGCGGTAGCGGCAGAAGAAACCAAACCGGACATTAAGCTCTCTTTGGCACAATGGTCTATCCACAAAATGATTTTTGAAGAAGGCGTAGATCCTTACACTTTTGCAGAAAAAGCTAGTAAATGGGGATTTGAAGGTCTTGAGTATGTGAGTGCCCTCTATTATAAGGAATTGCAAGCAGCAAACTTTTCTGAAGAGGCCATGAACAATTGGGTGGAAAAAAGCAAGGCCGAAAGTGAAAAATACGGTCTAACAAATGTTTTGATCATGGTTGATGGGCAAGGAGATATTGCCGTTCCCGATGAAGCTGCAAGAACAGAGGCAGTGGAAAACCATTATAAATGGGTAGATGCAGCTGCAGCCTTGGGTTGCAGTTCTATTCGTGTTAACCTGAACGGAAGTATGGAGCCAGAAGTTTGGATGCCGGCATCTGTGGCAGGATTAAAACAATTGGCGACCTATGCTAAGGACAAGAATGTAAATATCATTGTAGAAAATCACGGAGGCCCTTCTTCCAATGCGCAGATGTTGGCCGAGGTAATGGAAAAAGTAGGAATGGACAATTGTGGCACCTTGCCCGATTTTGGCAATTTCTGTATCAAAAGGGAAGAGGGTGATTACTATTCATCCAAATGCTTGGAGGAATATGATCGCTACAAGGGAACCGAGGAGTTGATGCCGTACGCCAAAGGTGTTAGTGCAAAATCCTACAGCTTTGATGAAGAAGGAAATGAAACCAGAGTGGATTACCCAAAAATTATGGATATAGTTTTGGATTCTGGATATGAAGGTTTTGTAGGTGTCGAATATGAAGGCTCGGAACTGAGTGAAGAGGAAGGAATTCTGGCCACCAAAAAGCTTTTGGAAAGAATACTGGAATAATCCAAGTTAAAATGGGCCGATGAAGGGATTTTTGCAACAACTCTTCGATTACAATTATTACTGTAATAAAAAAATCATGCAACAATGCAGTGGTCTGGACCATGTTCCGGGCAACTGCATTAGACTTTTTAGTCACATGCTCAATGCCCATCATATTTGGAACCATAGAATTTTGGGTACGCCCACGGAGTTTGGTGTTTGGGACAAACACAATATTGATCAATGGGAAGATATCCATTACGAAAACCAACGTACATCTTTTGAAATTGTTTCCAATACGGATACTTTTGAAAAACGAGTGGAGTATACAAACAGTGAGGGAAAGAATTATTCAAGTGTGCTAAAGGATATACTTTTTCATATAGTTAATCATTCCACTCATCACAGAGGACAGATTATGATGGAATTGAGGAACTCTGGAGTTGAGCCAAAACCTTTGGATTACATACATTACAAACGATAACTACTAACTAAATACTTAACATGAATATTAAAACCAAATTTCAACTGTCCTTTATGATGTTCCTGGAATTTTTTATCTGGGGCGGTTGGTTTGTTACCTTGGGGACTTTTCTGGGTAACAATCTTGAAGCTACGGCAGGACAATCATCAATGGCATTTTCAACACAGTCGTGGGGGGCAATTATTGCACCCTTTATTATTGGATTGATAGCCGACAGATATTTTAATGCTGAACGAATCTTGGGTGTGCTGCACTTGATAGGTGCATTTTTAATGTACCAAATGTATCAATCAACAGATTTTGTGGCCTTCTATCCGTATGTGTTGGGTTACATGATCTTGTATATGCCTACATTGGCTCTGGTCAACTCCATTTCTTTTAATCAAATGAAAGACCCGGCAAAGGAGTTTTCCAACATTCGGGTTTTTGGTACCATCGGGTGGATTATTGCTGGATTGGTGATAAGTTATCTGTTTGTCTGGGACTCACCAGAGGCCTTGGAAGCGGGATTGCTTAAAAATACATTTTTGATGGCAGGGATTGCCTCGGCAATTTTGGGGGTTTTCAGTTTTACATTGCCAAAGACCCCTCCAAAAGTGGACAAAAGTGAAAAAGTTGCCATTTCGGATGTGTTGGGCTTGGACGCCCTTAAACTATTGAAGGATAAAAACTTCTTGGTTTTCTTTATTTCTTCGGTTTTGATCTGCATACCATTGGCTTTCTATTATCAGAATGCCAATCCGTTCTTAGCTGAAATAGGACTTCCCAATCCAACGGGCAAAATGGCTATCGGTCAAGTATCGGAAGCATTGTTTATTCTTGCACTGCCATTCTTTTTTACCAAATTCGGATTCAAAAAAACCATTTTGGTGGGAATGTTGGCTTGGACAGTACGTTACGTATTGTTCGCTTATGGTAATGCGGACGAACTATCCTTTATGTTGATCATTGGTATCGCATTGCACGGAATCTGCTACGATTTCTTCTTTGTTTCCGGACAGATCTATACGGACACAAAAGCAGGGGAAAAGTACAAAAGTGCCGCACAGGGACTGATTACTTTGGCAACTTATGGTGTTGGTATGCTTATCGGTTTCTGGATTGCAGGACAAATAACAGATTCGCTAACAATGGATGATGGAGCACATGCATGGGAAACCATTTGGATGTATCCTGCAGGATTTGCAGCGGTAGTATTCGTGTTGTTCGCATTAATATTTAAAAACGAAAAAGTAGAATATAAATCATAAAGAAAAATGCCTAAAAAGATTAGACTTGGAATTCTTGGAGGAGGAGGCGATTCTCTTATTGGGGTGTTGCACAGAGTGGCCTCTTTCATTAATGACAATTATGAAATCGTAGGAGCTGTATTCAACCCTAATTTTGAGGACAACATGCAGTTTGCCAAGGAAATAGACATTCCCACAAATAGAATTTACAAAGATTTTGATACGCTTGTCGAGGAAGAAATGAAGTTGCCCGAAGATGAACGTATCCAAGTTTGCTCAATCCTTACACCAAACTTTCTTCACTTTCCAATGGCGAAAAAGTTATTGGAGAACGGTTTCAACGTCATCTGCGAAAAACCGATGACCACAACATATGAGGAGGCCAAAGTGTTGCAGGAAACCTTGGAAAAAGCGGGAACCGTATTCGCCGTAACCCACACCTATACAGGTTACCCCATGGTTAGGCAAATGCGTGAAATGATAAAAGAAGGTGTTATTGGCAAAGTTCATAAAGTTGATGCGCAATACTATCAAGGCTGGATGAATCCGATTATCCACGACAAGGAAAAGCGTGGCACCGTTTGGAGATTGGACCCTAAAAAAGCGGGAATAAGTTCTTGCATGGGAGATATTGGTGTCCATGCATTCAATATGGTCGAGTACACAACTGGGTTGCAGGTACAGTCCCTATTATGCGACTTTAATTATCTCTATGATGACAACCAGATGGATATGGACGGCACGGCCCTTATCCGTATGGACAAGAACGTTAAAGGCGTAATTAGGGCCAGTCAAGTGGCAACAGGGGAAGAAAACAACCTGTCCATTGCTATTTACGGTCAAAAAGGAGGATTAAAATGGGAACAGGAAAACCCTAATTATTTATACAAATTGAACGATCCCGAACCATTACAGGTATATAAACCAGGACACGAATACAATTCCAAATTGTCTTTGGACGGTACAAAATTACCGCCAGGACACCCAGAAGGTATATTTGATGCCATGGCCAACATTTACCTAGGGGTTGCCAAGGCTATCCGCAAAGAGGAATACAACAGCGGGGAATTCCCAACCATGAAAGATGGGGTTAGGGGCCTCAATTTTATTGAGAATACCGTAGCTTCCCATAAACAAGGTAATATTTGGGTAGACATGGATTAATAGGAAACCCAAAAAACAGGAATGATGGCTGCCTACTGGCGGCCATTATTTTTTGTAGAGCATCTCAAACTCCTCAAAAACCACGATCATACTTTCCTTGGGAGTTTTGCCAAACTCCGCAAGTTCTCGGGTATAGTAATCCCAATGTGTTTTTTTCCAATGATCAAGGCTTTTATCGCCCTCACCTTCTAAACGCGCATGCTCCTCACGAATGCTGAAATAGGGCAGCAGTTTTACCCTGGTCGTTCGGATGATGCATTTAGCATTTCCATTCCAATCGGTGACCACATGGAAATCTCCAATTTTGGGCAAGGCCTCATTACGTAGTTGCAGCCCTTGCAAAGAGTGGCTGGTAGCTCTTTTGGTTTCTTTGCATATCAAATCGGCACATAAATCGGCATCTTTTTCATTATCACAAAAATGAATGACCTTGGGCGCATCTTCGGAAGCAAACTCTAAATGGGCATCCAAAAAATCGCCCCACAGATTTCGGGCAGAAGCATTTTCCATAAGCAGGTTTTAAGAAAATTTATGTTGTTTGAATTGTTCAGCGGCATGATTTGCTGCCCTTGCGGTAAAGGCCATATAGGTTAGAGATGGATTTACGCAACTGGCAGAGGTCATAAAAGCACCATCGGTTACATAAACATTGGGAACCGAGTGCAATTGATTGTGCTTGTTCAATACGGAAGTTTTTGGGTCGTGTCCCATGCGTGCACCTCCCATTTCGTGTATGCCAAGTCCAGGGCCCGTCTCGGTATCGTATGTATGGACATCTGTAAAACCAGCAGCTTTTAGCATGGCAGCAGCTTCCTCTTTTATGGCTTCACGCATTTTATATTCGTTTTCCTTGAACTCGACATCAAAATCCAATTGTGGAAGTCCCCATTGATCTTTTTTGTCCTTGCTCAAGGTAACCCGATTATCATGATGCGGCAACATTTCGCCAAAACCGGTCATGCCTATTTCCCATCCACCAGGTTTTAAAATCGCCTCTTTATAGGCGGCCCCATGTCCAAGTTCAGCAACCGTTTCGGACCAACTGCCCCTACTTGCCCCGCCTTGAAAGCCAAAACCACGTAAAAAATCCGTTCGCTTTGTTTTCTCATCAAGGTTGACAAATCTCGGAATGTAAAAACCGTTCGGTCTTCTTCCTTTATAGTATTTGTCCAAATGCCCATTAACTTTGGCAGAAGCCCCTAATTGATAGTGATGGTCCATGATGTTCCGCCCCAATTGATCGTGATTGTTTCCCATACCATTGGGGAACTCCTTCGATTTGGATTGTAATAAGATCCCAACAGAGGCCATTGCCGAAGCACAGAGAAATACAATTTTGCTTTTATATGCTATTTTTTCATGGGTCTCGGCATCGATTATGTTTACCCCGGCTGCTTTTTTACTATTTTCATCATAAGAGATTTCATAAACGATGGAGTTTGGCCTTAATGTCATATTTCCGGTTCGTTCCGCAGCGGGAAGGGTAGAGGAGTTACTGCTAAAATAGCCTCCAAAGGGGCATCCTCTCCAACAACGATTACGATATTGGCAAGGTCCGCGACCTTCAATATCCGTTGTGTTTTCAGTAATATGGGCTACTCTTCCAATGGTGAGCAAACGCCCATCCTTAAAATTTCCTAAGGACGCCTGTAAATCTTTTTCAACACAATTCAACTCCATAGGCGGCTGAAACTTACCATCGGGCAGTTGTTTAAGTCCTAAAGCTTGACCGCTAACACCAATATAGGATTCCACTTTGTCGTACCACGGAGCTATATCTTTATAGCGAACAGGCCAATCCACTGCAATGCCTTCTTTCTTGTTGGCTTCAAAATCAAGGTCGCTCCATCGGTAACTTTGACGCCCCCAGGTTAAGGATCGCCCACCAACTTGGTAGCCTCGAATCCAATCAAATCGTTTGGTTTCTTGATACGGATGTTCCAAATCGTTTACAAAAAAGTGCTTTACATCATCTTTTGGAGCCCATCCCACTCTGAGTTGCTTATGGTATTTTTCTTTGTCATCTCGGGTAAGTTCCCCTTTAAAAGGATAATCCCAAGGGTCGTCGTTCATGGTTTTGTAGTCTTCAACATGCTTTACCATGGGACCGCGTTCCAATACTAGAACGTTGAGGCCATTTTCGCATAGTTCCTTGGCTGCCCAACCACCACTTATTCCTGTACCTACAACAATAGCATCATAAACTTTGGTTTCAATCACTTTAATGTTGTTTTAATTGTTAATGAATCCCTATATTTATCTCTTACCACATGAGACTTAAAAATAGCATAGTTTTTTTCTTAAATATAGAAGATAAATCCCAATTTATTTGGGATTTCCTAATTCCTAAAAATTAAATTCAATGAAAACAATAAAAGGACCAGCAGTATTCCTAGCACAATTTGTGGACAGTGAGCCTCCGTTCAATTCTTTGGATGGAATATGTAAATGGGCCGCTGATTTGGGCTATAAGGGTATCCAGATTCCAACAACGGAATCGTTCCTGATAGATTTGGACAAAGCTGCAGAAAGTCAAGATTACTGCGACGAACTAAAAGGGAAAATCAATTCGTACGGTTTGGAGATTACCGAACTGTCCACGCACTTACAAGGCCAATTGGTAGCGGTGCATCCGGCTTACGATATTATGTTCGATAATTTTGCGCCAGATGCTTTAAAAGGAAAACCGAAAGAACGGACCAAATGGGCAGTGGACCAAGTAAAAAAGGCGGCTACGGCCAGTCGAAGATTAGGTCTAAAGGCACATGCAACCTTCTCCGGTTCACTTTTGTGGCATACTATGCACCCTTGGCCGCAAAGGCCGGACGGTTTAGTGGAAATGGGTTTTGAGGAGCTGGCAAAAAGATGGATGCCCATCCTTGATCATTTTGATGAAGAAGGTGTGGATGTCTGTTACGAGATTCACCCAGGGGAAGACCTTCACGATGGAGATACTTTTGAACGTTTCTTGGAAGCAACAGGAAACCACAAAAGGGTCAACATTTTGTACGATCCAAGTCACTTTGTATTACAGCAATTGGATTACATCGAATACATCGATTTTTATCATGAGTTCATCAAATCGTTCCATGTAAAGGATTCTGAATTTAACCCAACAGGAAAAAAAGGTGCCTTTGGAGGATATAACGATTGGGGAGACAGGGCTGGAAGATACCGTTCCCTTGGAGATGGACAAATCGATTTCAAGACCATTTTCTCAAAATTGACCCAATACGGTTGCGATGTTTGGGCCGTAATGGAATGGGAATGCTGCATAAAAAGTCCAGAACAAGGGGCAAGGGAAGGGGCCAAATTTATCAAGGACCACATTATAGAGGCAACCACAAAGACCTTTGATGACTTTGCTGGCGGAGATATAGATGAACAAAAACTTAAAAATATATTGGGACTATGAGAAAATCAATATGGTTTGTAGCACTTGCTCTTGTTTTTGCCTGTAAGGATAAACCAAAAGAAAGCCAGGAGGAAATGGAAGAGACAGTTGAGGCAACAAAGGAAAAAGAATCCGATTGGGTCACGTTATTCGACGGAACAAGCTTTGATGGTTGGCACATGTACAATGGTGGTGAAGTAACCGAGCCATGGAAGTTGGAAGATGGGGCAATGGTGCTTTACCCACCGGAGGAAAGACCAGAGGGCGCCAATTATAATTTGGTGACCGACCAAGAGTTTACCGATTTTGTGCTTACCATGGATTGGAAGATTGCCGAAGGTGGCAACAGTGGTTTCTTTTGGGGAGTAAAAGAAGATGAGAAATATGGAGAACCCTACCTTACCGGACCAGAAATACAGGTATTGGATGATGAGAGACATCCAGATGCACAGAATGGTACCGATCGCTTGGCCGGTGCTTTGTACGATATGGTCTCTCCGTCGGAAAATGTAGTTAAGCCAGCAGGAGAATGGAACTCAGTTGAGTTAATGATAAATCATAAAACCAATGAAGGCCACGTAATTTTGAATGGTGTAAAGATAGTAGAGTTCCCGGTTCAAGGACCAGAATGGGAAGAGTTGGTCGCCAATTCAAAATTTGCAGATTGGGAAGATTTTGCCGCTTTTAAAACAGGTAAAATAGGACTACAAGATCATGGGAACATGGTAGCCTTCAGAAATATTAAAATTAAAGCATTGTAGTATGTCAAGATTAACAAACAGACTATTGGTTTTGTCCCTACTTGTTGCCGGATTTATCACCGCACAAGAGGTAGAACCGACAACCCCCGAGGAAACGGAATTTTATAAGCCCGTTCCCCCTAAAGTTACCCCAGGGGAAAATGGAGCCCCTCCCAGTGATGCCATTGTACTTTTTGATGGCACCTCTTTGGATAAATGGATAAGTTCCCGAGATAGTACTGCGGCAAAATGGATTTTAAATGAAGATGGGAGCATGACCGTAAATGATAGGACCGGCGATATTCAGACTAAACAAAATTTTGGAAGTGTACAGCTTCACATTGAGTGGAAATCGCCCGCTGAAGTGCAGCGTGATGGTCAAAACCGGGGCAATAGCGGAGTGTTTTTAAACAACCTTTATGAGGTCCAGGTATTGGACAACAACGACAACGACACCTATGTAAACGGGCAAGTAGGCTCCATTTACAAACAACATGTGCCCTTGGCAATGGCTTCGGTGCCCACTGGTGAATGGAACACTTACGATATTATCTACCATGCACCCGAGTTCGAAAAGGGCCAAAAAGTGAAATCCGGTACGTTGACGGTGATCCACAATGGCGTTTTGATTCAGGATCATGTGGAGATCAAGGGAACCACTCCATATATCGGATGGCCCAAAAACCCACCACATGGTAAGGGACCGTTAAGACTTCAGGACCACGGCGATAACAGCAGGGTAAGTTATAGGAATATTTGGGTAAGGGAGCTGGATTAGCTCCCTTAACCCAATCTTAAAATAGAAATCCACTAAAAGGGCCAAAAACCTATTTTGGTTACCTTTGACAAAATTTATCATAGGTATATGATTCAATCCATGACAGGCTTTGGGAAGCATGTAGTGCAGCTTCCTTCCAAGAAAATCACCATTGAGTTGAAATCGCTCAACAGTAAAAACCTGGACATCAATGCCAGACTTCCCCAATTTTACCGGGAAAAGGAACTGGAACTACGTAAAATGATCGCTAGTGCCTTGAACAGGGGCAAGGTGGATTTTAGTCTGTACGTTGAAATTACCGGAGAGGAAACCACCGCTGAGGTGAACAAAGGGGTGGTGAGAAACTATATGGACCAATTGGCCGATATAGCCAAAGGCGACGATATAAAATTATTGGAAATGGCCCTGCGGATGCCCGATACCCTCAAAACCGATAAGGACGACATTGATGAGGAGGAATACAATGCAATAAAACAGGCCATGGACGAGGCACTTTCCAAAATAGTGGAATTCCGAAATGAAGAAGGAAAGGTGTTGGAGAAGGATTTTGTGGCAAGGCTTAAAAACCTTAACGAATTATTGGAAGCCGTTAAGGCTATGGACCCAGAACGCTTAGCAACGGTCCGGGAGCGATTGGAGAAAGCAGTGGCCGACCTTAAGGTGGAACTGGATGCCAATAGGTTTGAACAAGAACTGATCTACTATCTGGAGAAATATGACATCACCGAGGAAAAGGTCCGCTTGGCCAACCACTTAAAATATTTTGAAACTACTTTGAATTCAGATGATTCCAATGGAAAAAAACTTGGGTTTATTTCGCAAGAAATCGGAAGGGAGATCAATACCATCGGTTCCAAGGCCAATTACGCCCCAATGCAGCAGTTGGTGGTCCAGATGAAAGATGAACTGGAAAAGATAAAGGAACAAATGCTCAATGTGTTATGACAGAAGGCGGTAAACTTATTATTTTCTCGGCACCTTCGGGCAGTGGTAAAACCACAATCGTGAAGCATCTGCTGAATCAGCCTGAATTGAACCTGGCTTTTTCCATTTCTGCCACATCCCGTCCGCGTAGAGGAAAGGAAAAGAATGGGGTCAACTATTATTTTATGTCCGTTTCCCAATTTAAAAGACACATTAAAGAAGGTGATTTTTTAGAGTGGGAGGAAGTATACCGAGATAACTTTTACGGGACCCTTAAAAGTGAAGTGGAACGACTCTGGGCAGAAGGTAAAAACGTAATTTTTGACATTGATGTTTCAGGTGGATTACGAATCAAAAAAAAGTTTCCGGAAAAAACCTTGGCCGTGTTCGTAAAGCCCCCAAGTGTTGATGAACTTAAAATCAGACTGAAGAAACGGAGCACGGAAAGCGACGATAAAATCAACATGAGGATTGCCAAGGCATCCGTGGAACTTGCCACCGCCCCCCAGTTTGATAAAATCATCAAAAACTATGACCTTGATGTCGCCCTGGACGAGGCGCATAAATTGGTCGCTGATTTCGTGGGAGCGGAAATACCCCCAAAAGAAGATTAGGTATGAAAAAGGTAGGGCTCTTTTTTGGAACCTTTAACCCCATACATATCGGCCATTTGGTAATTGCCAACCATTTGGTGGAGTATTCCGATTTGGATGAGGTTTGGTTCGTTATAACGCCACAAAGTCCATTTAAAGTAAAGCAATCACTTTTAGATAACAACCATCGCTATCAAATGGTGTTCGAGGCCGTGCAGGACTATCCCAAGCTACAACCCTGTAAAATCGAATTTGATTTGCCCCAACCGAATTACACCTCCGATACACTTGCCCACTTGGATGATAAATATGGTGAAGACCATCAATTTTCCCTTATTATGGGAGAAGACAATTTAAAAAGTTTCCATAAATGGAAAAATTATGAGGCCATTTTAGAACTCCATTCCATTTATGTGTATCCCAGGATTTCTCACGGTGAGATAGAGCATCAATTTAAGGGGCACTCAAAAATCACAAAAGTTGATGCGCCCATCATGGAAATCTCATCGACCTTTATTCGTAAGTCGCACAAAGCGGGTAAAAATGTGCGCCCGTTGCTCCCACATGCTGTATGGAAGTACATGGATGAAATGAACTTTTACAGGTAAGGCTATTCTTTTGTAGTGACCACACCCACCATACTATCGGCAGTTCCATAATACAAATACCATGTTCCATTGAACATAACAAGTCCTTCCACAAAGGTTGTTCCGTCTTTGTATTGTCCCGATTTTTCAAAAGGCAGTTCCGGTTTGATGAATGGTTCATTGGTTCGGTCCAAAAGTTTCCATGGTTCATTGACGTCAAAAAGAGCCTGTCCGCCGGTATAAATTCTATTGCCCAGATCTTTCACCCCAATGTTTTGTGAATTCCCTGCGTTATAAAGCATTACAATACCATTACTGGTGAGCAATGGTGGTGGACCGGCCTCCACTAGCCAAGAATCAAAATAGCCTGGTCTAGGGCTTAAAACTGGAGCTAACTTACCTTCATAAGTCTCTACAGGTTCCCAATCTATTAAATTCGTTGAAGAAGCCAACCAAACGTGGGGTACACCGTAGTACATCCAATATTTGCCATTGATTTTGGCAGCTACTAATTTTCCATGCTGTAGTTCGGTAACGATGGCACCCGATTTGCTCTCCTTTTCGTGATAAATGCCGTTTTTATAGTTTTGAAAAACGGGGCCGTGTTTCTCCCAATTCACTAAGTCTTTTGATGTGGCAACAGCTAGATTGGGTACTTTTCTGTTCCATTGGGTATAGGTCAACACATAAAGCCCATCTTCGGTTTCAACTATCCTTGGGTCTTCAACTCCGCCCGGCCATTCGTTGGTTTTTTGATTGTCGTTTTGTGGGTAAAAAACGGGTGCTGGCCATCTGTTATAAGTGAGCCCATCGGAAGAAGTGGCCATACCAATCCGTGAACGGTGCCCACCGATTTCTTTCTCTCCCAATTTTTCTTCGGCACGGTAGAGAACATAGATGGAGTCACCTTTTACAATTGCAGCAGGATTAAAAGTGGCCATGGATTCCCAGTGAACTGTTTTATTGGTTATGGGATCGGTAAAGGTAGATGCACCATCTTTTTGTAAGATCGGTCGAGCATTATCTGGACGCTTAAATGGTCCCAACATCCATTCTTTTTCTTTGGTTTGTGAAAATATGTTGGTGTTAGAAAGTAAAAGAATGGATAGCGATAGAATTGCTGTTCTCATTAATTTTAAATTTTTTCCAATGTATCTGTCCCCAAGTATTTATCATCCTTGTTAACATACCAAGCCCTGGTCTTTGGCATTTTTATCCCGTTGATTTCCTCCAGGCCTTTCAAAAGAATGTATTCACCATCATTTTTGCTCTCATCATGGTAAAACTGATAAACTTCCATGGCGTAGGTAGTGGGGTCAAAATAAAAATACCATTCATCGGTGCCTACCTCTGAATCATAGGTGACGTTCAGCACCAAATATTCCTTGTTTTTAAATGTCCTTTTTTGGACTTCGGGGTTCAAATGGGTGCCGGGGTCTTTTAATTTCATGGGAAGACCGTACAAGTAGGTATAGTAGTCTTTCATGAATTGACCACGCTCGCAGTTCAACCTGAATTCTTCAGCTTCATCTTGCGAAAAGTCCGTACTTCCATTCAAGCGAATTTCACAAGAATCTTCATCAAAAGAATAGGCGTATGAACTGCCATCCTGTTCAACGTCCAAAGTAAATTTTTGCTGAGGAAAATCCAGTCCAATAAGACTTGTACGTTTTGGACGGCTTGGGGTTTCCATAACTACTTTAAAAGTAGTGTTCAAACTTGCCCAATTGCTATTGGGATCATGATAAGCAATGGCTTTCTCCAATACCTCTTCCGCAGAAAGCGACTGCGCATTACCAGCAACAACGGAAAATAACCCGAGGGTTAAGAAAGCTAAACAATATCGTTTCATATCAAATTAATTAAGTTGATAGGAAAGATACCGCTTTTTATTTCTTTTCGATGGTAGCTGGAGTTATGGAACTGTCATGCTCCGCATAATACTGCTCCAAAAGGTTCATCATGGCTGTGATCAAATCCTTGCTTTCCAATAATAGGGAGAAATAGAGGGTGGTGTTCTTTGGACTGGATTCCTCGGTCCTGGTTCTGGAAACCTGCTGATTGATTTTCTGCGAAACCATCTCGTAAAGCTTCTCTTTGGAATTTAGAACCGTACCAATTTGCTCAAAAGAACGGTCTTCAAAAGCTTTTTGGGTGCTGTTGAACACATTTTCCAAAGCGACATCGATTTCTTTGAGCTCTTTGATCTGGTTATACTTTAATTTTTTGTGATTGTTGTTCACATGGTTGTAGCTCACCTTACCAATATATTCCAAGGACTGGGACATGTCCGTTAAGTGTCCCATAACGTTGATGTAAAAGTTACTGGCACCTACATGGGCTTCATCCAAATTTTTGATGAAGTAGAACGTATCGTTTCGCAATCCTTCGATTTCATTGGCCAATTTTTTACTCTGCTTCTTATTCTTTTTCAAGAAATCAAGATCGTGCTTGGATAATCCTTGCATAGAATTGGAGTAAATACGGTTACTACGCTTAACCACATTGGCAATGTTGGCGGCAGTTTCCTCGATAACACCTTGAATGGAACTGCTTTCGGCTCTTCTTAGGCTATCCTCTGCCTTAATTTCCTTGGTTTTTTTGTTGTGGGAGATATAATTGCGAAGCAAAATGGCAGCTGCGGCAATCAACATCAACACCAGTGACACGAACTTTCCGACAAACAACAAATATGCGATTAAAGCTGCAGCAACAAACGCACTAAGAGCGGTAAAGAACCATCCACCTATAACATTAAGCACCCCTGCTACACGGTACACCGCACTTTCCGCTCCCCAGGCCCTATCGGCCAGAGAAGTACCCATGGCCACCATAAAGGTTACGTAAGTGGTGGACAACGGTAGTTTCATAGAAGTGGCAATGGAGATAAGCACGCTCGCCACCATAAGGTTTACAGAAGCCCTGACCAGGTCAAATGCAGGTTGTTCCTGTGTTTTGCTTTTGGGCACGTAGGTCTGTGGTAAAACAAACTGCTTATCTATTCTGGACTGAATGGATGGCGGAACAATTTTCGAAATATTCTCAAAGGCAACAATACTGAACTTTACAATTTGTCTGGACAGATAATTAGGCTGGAAGCGCTCGTCGCCTTCGTCTTGTCTCGCCAAATCGACACTCGTTTTTACTACTCCTTTCGCTTTTGATGAAAACCAAAGTGTAATCACCATGACCGCTCCGGAAAGCAACAATAGCATGGTTGGTGTTTGTACAGCGGCCGCCAATCCCCTCATATTAAACTCCCCGGGAGCTATACCGGAAGCTTGCCAGTCCTGATAGGATTGAAGTGCGGCGATTGGCACTCCGATAAAGTTGACCAAGTCGTTACCTGCAAAGGCCATGGCCAAGGCAAAGGTTCCAAAACCAATAACTATTCTATAAATATTCCATTTTAATAGGTTGGCCACAATAAATGAACCCATGGTCCAGAACACAAAATTACCAGCTAAAAAAGCCAAAGGCTGGGTTGCAACAAACTCCGAAAGCACACCATCAAAAAGAGCGGCACTTTTAAGTCCTTTCACCAATATAAAATAAACTATGGCTGTTATGGCCAGACCGCCAAAAACAGACTCGACCCATTTGGATCTATTTTGAAATTTAAAGGAAATCAATGCCCTGGAGATAAATTGCACCAAGGCACCAATGGAAAATGCTATGAAAACGGAGAGGAGTATTCCAAATATAATTTCAGCGGCCTTGTCGGTATTGATGTAGGTGGCCAAATCTGAAAAACCACCTTGCGTATCGGCTATTTTGATGAGGGAAATGGCCACGGAAGCACCCAACAGCTCAAAAACAATGGATACCGTGGTAGAAGTAGGCATTCCCAAGGTGTTGAAAAAATCCAGTAGGAGAATGTCGGTGATCATCACGGCCATAAAAATGAACATGATTTCCTCGAAAACGAACTCGCCGGGGTTAAAGATTCCTTTTCTGGCAACTTCCATCATTCCACTAGAAGACATGGCACCGAAAGCAATACCGACACTGGCAACGATCATGATGGTCCTAAAAGAAATCGCTTTGGAACCAATGGCCGAGTTCAAAAAGTTAACGGCATCGTTGCTAACGCCCACTACCAAATCGGTTATGGCCAATATGCCGAGCGCCACAACCATGAAAATGTAAATATTCTCCCCCATTCTTTCAGAAATATGACAAAAATGCCATTATAAATCCGCAATAAGGTTAACAAAATGTTACCAAATACGGCCCCAAAAATATCAATATTTTCCATGTGTTGGACATAGGTTCATCTTTTGATATATCTTCGCTACAAATCAATGGCCAATGAACTGGGAGCAGTTACTCTCTTTAAAACGACACGGAGATACAGGAAAACGACTACGAAAGGAACAAAATGAGACCCGACTAGGGTTCGAGGTGGACTACGACCGAATTGTTTTTTCGTCGGCTTTTAGAAGTTTACAGGATAAAACCCAAGTATTTCCCATGCCCATTGCCGTAGGTTCACAAAAGAACTTTGTGCATACGCGATTGACGCATAGTATGGAGGTGTCGGTTGTGGGAAGAAGCCTTGGGCGAATTGCCGGGCAACAGATTTTGACCAAATACCCATTTTTGTCCGAGGTCCACGGACACCATTTTAATGATTTTGGAGCTATTGTGGCCGCTGCGGCGTTGGCCCACGACATTGGGAACCCTCCATTCGGACACAGTGGGGAAAAGGCTATTGGCAATTATTTTAAACAGGGCAAAGGGAAATTCTACGAAGATGCATTAACGCCAGAGGAATACCAAGACCTTATCGACTTTGAAGGCAATGCCAATGGGTTTAAACTTTTGACCGAATCCAGGGAAGGGGTTCCGGGCGGCTTACGGTTGAGTTATGCCACTTTGGGCGCTTTTATCAAATATCCAAAAGGATCATTGCCCAAGAAACCGTCCAAAAATATTGTCGATAAAAAATTTGGCTTTTTTCAATCTGAAAAGGAGTTTTTTTATGAACTCGTGGAAGAAATTGGTTTACTGCCCAACCCGACCCATCCAGAAACCGGGTTTTTGAGACATCCATTGACCTATTTGGTGGAGGCAGCAGATGATATTTGCTACACCATCATTGATTTTGAAGATGGAATCAATTTAGGGTTGATTCCCGAGGAATATGCTTTGGAATATCTTATCAATCTGGTGAAGGATAACATCAATACCAAAAAGTACAATGCCATGACTACCTCAAGTGACCGATTGAGTTATTTGAGGGCACTTGCCATCAGTACTTTGATAGGGGATGCGGTCGATGTTTTTGTGAAGAACGAAGCCAAAATCCTAAAAGGCGAGTTCAATGTATCGTTGTTGGACAAAGGCAAGTATACCGCACAGGTGGAAGACATCATTAAATTGAGCGTGGAGAAAATTTACCAATCCACCGAAGTAATCGATAAGGAATTGGCGGGCTACCGAATCATATCTGACTTATTGGATATGTACACCACTGCCCTGATCAATGTGAAGGAGGGAAACGATACCAATTATGATCGATTGCTTATTAAAAGCTTGCCTGAAAATTACCGGAACACGGGTGCATCGCTTTATAAAATATTATTGGATACGAGTTGTTTTGTGGCCAGTTTGTCCGATAGTGCAGCGGTACATATCCACGATAAACTAACAGGACGTAACATCTAAAAAGAATAGAGCAATCCAACCCCCAGTAGTTGTTTAAACTGGATTTTTGCCACTCCCGGGTTGATTACGGTACCGTCCTGCGCAATTTCTTCATCAAACTTAATGTCATCATCATAGATGATATGAGTGCCGATGTTGGCATTTAGATATTCGTTTACCTTGAGATTAAAGTTCAACTCCCAATCCACATCTATGTTTCCAAAACTTTGGAGATAATCGGTATAAAGATTGAGCCGATGACTCATCTGGACATTATTGGCAATTTGGGTATCCCAGGTATTGGTAATCAGGAAACCAAGTTCCAAAAAGAGGTTTTTCCCTTTCTCGACACCAAAAGCGCCTTGGTTGGAGAGCGCCTCATCCAACACAAAGGTAGATTTCATAGTGGCAGGTGAAATATAAAGGTTGAATTGGTCCTTGGGTGGAATATAGGATGTACCGACACCGACAAACAAATACCCAGGGGCCATAAATCTGGAAATCGGTGTTTCCCGATCAGGATATTTATAACCATTGGAAAACTGGGTTCTTATATTGGCCTTTACGGAATAGTACCAGTTGGTAATGGTGTCCTTTCTGAAACTGAGTGTGGTGGACAATCGGATTTGGTCGTCCGTTTTCCGAAGTTTTCTACCCTCTTGTGCATTGAGACCGTACCGAAGTTGTGCCTCATTGTTCCAACTTAAGTATCGGAATTTGTAGTTTCGGGCAAAATCTGCACTTGCAAGTGCCGACACGGAGTTATCGCCCCCTGCATTCCAGTTCACAAAGGAAACTTCGCTTATGTTAAGTCCGAATTTGTTGACTTTTTTCCAAAATGATGTGGGATGGAACCGATTGTACCAAATGCGCAATGGCTTTACCCTATTTAAAACGGTACGGGGGTCGGTGAGCTTGGCACTCCTGGTCAAGTATCTTAGTTTAACATCCTTGATACGAACAATTTTAAACCCAGAATCAGTACTGTCTGGTTCAAAAACCTTTAAACGGGTTATCTGTGCATTGGCAGAAAGAAAAACAGTAAGGAATAGAATTAAAAAACAATTTATTCGCATTGGTCTAAGGTTGATTGTATGTAAGAATGTATCGTATCAAAATCCATACCAGCCAGTTTGTGGGTTTCAGGTATGGTTCCCTGCTCCACAAATTGATCGGGAACACCGAAAATTTTAATGGGTTTTGTTAGTCTTTCTTCATTGGCAAATTCAAGCACTGCTGAACCAAAACCACCCATTTTTGCACCATCCTCAACGGTTACGATGTGTTGGTAGGAATTAAAAATGGTACGAAGAAGATCCTCGTCCAAAGGTTTTACAAAACGCATATCGTAAAGCCCTACGGCTTCAGGGGTATCCAAGCTTTCAATAAGTTTGGAAATGCCATTACCCATATGTCCTATGGTGAGTATGGCGATTTTCGATCCTTTTTTCAAACATCTTGCTTTACCTATCTCAATCGGCTCAAAGTCATTTTTCCAGTCTATGGTGGCACCTCGTCCTCTGGGATATCTTATCGCAATGGGTTTGTCCAGACCTAATTGCGCGGTGTACATTATATTCCGAAGTTCCATTTCGTTCATTGGGGCAAAAACGATGAGGTTGGGAATACAACGTAAGAAGGCCATATCAAAAACACCATGATGTGTTGGGCCATCCTGTCCCACCAAACCAGCCCTGTCCAAACAAAAAATAACGGGAAGCTTTTGTAGGGCGACATCATGTATCACCTGATCATAGGCCCTTTGTAAAAAAGTGGAGTAAATATTGCAAAAAGGCACCAAACCTTGGGTGGCCATACCCGCTGCCAATGTTACGGCATGCTGCTCGGCAATGCCCACATCAAATGCTCTGTCGGGCATTTGGTCCATCATAAATTTTAGGGAGCTTCCACTGGGCATGGCCGGGGTGATCCCAACAATTTTTTCATTTTTTTGAGCCAATTCCACAATGGTATGCCCAAACACATCTTGATATTTGGGTGGTTGCAATTGCCCGGATTTCTTCAAGCGCTCCCCTGTGATTTTATCAAACTTTCCAGGGGCATGGTACACCACTTGGTCTTCCTCTGCCTGTTTTAGCCCTTTCCCTTTTGTAGTGATGATATGGAGCAATTTTGGACCGTCAACGTGTTTCAAACGTTCCAATTCCGCAACCAAAGCTTTCACATCGTGTCCATCAATAGGGCCTGTATAGTTGAGGTTGAGGCATTCAAAAATATTTTCGTCCTTGGCGGTACCTGCCTTTACGTTGGTAAGATACTTTTTTAAGGCCCCAACACTGGGGTCAATCCCAATGGCATTGTCGTTAAGAACAATAAGTGCATTTACCTGGGTCACTCCCAAATGGTTGAGTCCTTCAAAGGCCATTCCGCTGGCAATTGAGGCATCGCCCACAACGGCAATATGCTGTTTTTTAAAGTCACCTTTAAGTTTGGAAGCCATTGCCATGCCGAGTATCGCAGAAATGGAGGTAGAGCTGTGCCCTGTTCCAAAATCGTCGTACTTGCTCTCGCTTCGTTTGGGAAAGCCACTTATGCCGCCCAATTGGCGGTTGGTTTCAAAAATTTCTTTGCGGCCGGTCAAGATTTTGTGTCCGTAGGCTTGGTGTCCCACATCCCAAATAAGTTTGTCAACAGGTGTGTTGAACACATAGTGCAGGGCTATGGTGAGTTCCACAACCCCCAAACTGGCACCTAAATGCCCCTCTTTGGTCGAAACAATGTCAATGATGAATTCCCTCAATTCTTGGGCAAGTTTGGGTAACTCGTCCAAGGTCAATTTTTTGAGGTCCTCGGGGGATTCGATATGTGTCAACAGTCTTTCCAATGAATAAAAAACAAAAGTATCGATTCTCCCTAAAATTATTTTATGTGTAGCTTAGCAATCTGTTGAAAAATCACATAATAATTGTGGAGAACCCTTTTGATGACAATTATTTTATGAAGAAGGCCCTGCAAGAGGCCGAAATCGCCTATGAAAATGGTGAAGTTCCTGTTGGTGCCGTTGTTGTGGTGGACAACAGAATAATTGGAAGGGCCCACAACCTTACCGAACGGTTAAAAGATGTTACGGCACATGCCGAAATGCAGGCAATTACGGCGGCATCGAACTTTTTGGGCGGGAAATACCTTCAGGGCTGCACGTTGTACGTTACTCTGGAACCTTGTCAAATGTGTGCAGGAGCATTGTATTGGAGCCAAATCTCGAAAGTGGTGTATGGAGCCGCTGACCTAGAGCGCGGATTTAGTGTGATGGGGGGACATTTGCACCCTAAAACCAAATTGGTGGGCGGAGTAATGGAAAAAGAGGCTGCGGAACTTCTGAAACGATTCTTCATCCAACGGAGAAACTTGAACTAAATAAAAAAACCCCGGCTTTGCCGAGGTTTTAAATCAAAATCAAAATAAAATATTATTATCCGATTACTTGCACTTGTGCAGCAACCACTCCTTTTCTTCCTTCTTCTTCGATGTATTCTACTTTGTCGCCTTCGTTCAATTCCACTCCGTTCAATGCCGTAACATGAACAAAGATGTCTTTTCCTGTGTCGTCGTTCGTAATGAACCCATAACCTTTGGACTCATTAAAAAATTTTACTGTACCAGTCATTAAAAAATAAATAAAATGTTAAAATACGAAAGTAGTTTATTTTGTGGGTGATTGTATGAAAAGAACTTTAAATCTTATGAAAATTATTGATTTTCAGGGTTTTTGCGTTCTTTTTCTTGCATTTTCTTAATATTTTCATGGGTGAGCATGTAATCTTTCATGTTTTTTACCTTACTCTCTTTCCAAAGAAAAAGAGGCATGGCCACCAAAAATAGCCCAACGGTACCACCTCCAATGTATTTTGGTGCATCCGGATGTTCTTCATCCAAAGACAGCCCGTAAAAAATAGCACCTAGCGATGCCAGCATGATGAGGAAAATGATATGTTTCAGTTTTATTTTCATTGGGAATAATTAATCAATTTTCTACGATAGGCAGTCAACATTTTTGATTTGGAGATGAAGCCCTCATATTTACCGTTTTTGATGACGGGCAGGTTCCAAGCGCCACTATCTTGAAATTTTTTCATCACCTGTTTCATGTTGTCCGTTTCGTAAAAGATAACCTCTGGCGGCGCATGCATCAAATTTTCAACAAAAACAGTGTCGTACAGATCGGTATCGAACATCATAGGCCTAATATCGTCGAGGACTATAATTCCGATTAATTTTTTATCATCATCCAAAACGGGAAAAAGGTTTCTTTTGGATTTGGATACGGATTGATGCAGCATTTCTCCCAAGGTCATTTGTGGAAGTACGGGCCTGAAATTTTTTTCTATCACATCGTCCATTTCCATTAGTCCTAGCACCATTTGGTCTTTGTTATGTGATAAAAGCGCTCCGATTTTGGCCAGTTCCTTAGTGTAAATGGTGTAGTCCAATGCGTTTTTGGTAATCAAATAGGAAATTGCTGCTGTAATCATCAAAGGGACAAAGAGTTGATAACCCCCTGTTATTTCCGCAATCAAGAAAATGGCGGTCAGTGGAGCATGGATTACCCCTGCGATCAAACCTGCCATTCCTATAAGGGTAAAATTACTTTCGGAAACAGAGAATCCCAAGCCTAGGTTGTTGATTACTTTGGCCACTACATTTCCAAGCGCGCTTCCCATAACCATGGTTGGAATAAACACTCCACCCGCACCTCCGGCACCAATGGTCGTTGTCATTGCAATTGCCTTGAAAATGGTAATTCCGAACAAAAGGGCAATAACCACCCAGATATTATGGGTGTAATCATCAAAAGGAGTAGTGCCAAGTGCTTTTAAATGGTCGCCATCCAACAAATTGTTTATAAAACCGAAACCTTCACCGTAGAGAGGGGGGATTGCATAGAGCATTACTCCTATGGCAATTCCACCTACCAATAGCTTATACTTTGGACTTTTCAATTTTTTGAAAAGAGAGAGTATGGCGAAATACATTTTGGTAAAATATATGGAAGCGAACCCTGTACCCACGCCCAACAAAATATAAAAAGCGGTATCCTTCAGTTTAAATCCTTCGGAAAGGGAAAAACTGAAGAGGATTTCATTTCCCAGAAAGAAATAGGATGTCAACACCCCTGAAATCGATGCTAAAAGTAAGGGCAGCATGGACATCATGGTCAGGTCCAATGTAAAAATCTCCACAGCAAATATGATGGCGGCAATGGGGGACTGAAAAATTGAAGCAATAGCCCCAGCAGAGGCACAGGCCACCAAAAGGGTTCTGGTCTTTGCATCGATATGGAACAAACGACTTAGGTTGGAGCTGACTGCCGAACCTGATTTGACGGCCGGTCCCAACAAACCCACTGAACCACCAAAACCCACCGTGAGCGGAGCGGTGATCAAAGGGGTGTAGATGTCCTTTAGGCGGAGCAACCCTCTTTTTTTGGAAAGAGAGAATATAATTGAGGAGACAGCGTGCTGCAGTGGTTCTTTGTGAACAAATTTCACATACAGATAGATTAGGGTAAGCCCTATTGTTGGTAGTATAAAATACAGTTGGTTCTCCGAAAAAACGATTCCTTTTTTTAATAGGGATTCGATAAAATAGGTAGAGTTTTTTAAGGTAACGGCCACCGAACCAGCCAAAAACCCTACGATTAGACTCATTATTTGAATAAAAGTCCTGTTGGAGATATTTCTATATCGCCATTTGAGAAAACGGGTAAACAGTTTTTTAGTGCTGTAGGGCATCGAAGTCTATAATACTACTAAAAGTATTAAAAAATCCCGCTTTATCGCGGGATTTCAATAGATTATAGGTCCAATTTTAAATGGAGTTCTTTTAGCTGTTCGTCATCAATATGGGCAGGGGCATCGATCATAACATCGCGTCCGCTATTGTTTTTAGGAAAAGCAATAAAATCTCGAATTGTTTCCTGTCCTCCCAAAATAGCTACCAATCTGTCCAGGCCAAACGCAATACCGCCATGGGGTGGAGCCCCGTATTGGAAGGCATCCATTAAAAATCCAAATTGTGCCTTCGCCTCTTCAGGGGTAAAGCCCAAATGTTTGAACATGGTCGCTTGGGTCTCTTTATCATAAATCCTGATAGAACCTCCGCCGATTTCATTTCCGTTCAACACCAAATCGTAGGCATTGGCCTTTACTTCGGCGGGCTTTGTGTCCAACAATTCCAACTGTCCTGGTTTTGGCGAGGTGAACGGATGGTGCATAGCGTGGTAAGCACCTGTTTCCTCGTCCAATTCCAACAATGGGAAGTCCACTACCCATAATGGTGCGAATTCATCGGGTTTTCTGAGGCCCAAACGGGTGGCCAATTCCATACGCAATGCACTTAATTGAGCACGGGTTTCGTTGGTGTTTCCAGAAAGCACACAAATAAGATCTCCGGTTTTGGCTCCTGTTACCTCGGCCCATTTTGCCAGATCTTCTTGGTCGTAGAATTTGTCCACGGAAGATTTGTAGGTACCGTCCTCATTACACTTTACATAAACCATTCCCTTGGCACCGACTTGTGGACGTTTTACCCAATCCACCAATTTGTCTATTTCTTTTCGGGTATAGGAAGCAGCTCCCGGAACGGCAATCCCAACCACCAATTCTGCGGAATTGAATACATTGAAATCTTTGTGTTGTGCCACTTTGTTCAGTTCACCGAACTGCATTCCAAATCGGATATCGGGTTTATCGTTACCATAAAGTCGCATGGCATCATCGTAGGTCATACGTGGGAATTCGTCCACCTCTACACCTTTTATCTCTTTCAAAAGATGTTTTGTCAAACCTTCAAAAGTATTCAAAATGTCTTCTTGCTCAACAAACGCCATTTCGCAGTCAATTTGAGTAAACTCGGGTTGGCGGTCGGCACGAAGGTCCTCATCCCTAAAACATTTCACAATTTGGAAATACTTGTCCATTCCACCGACCATCAACAATTGTTTAAAAGTCTGTGGAGATTGGGGTAGGGCGTAGAATTGCCCCTCGTTCATACGACTTGGCACCAAAAAATCCCTAGCTCCCTCGGGTGTGGATTTAATCAAATAAGGTGTCTCAATATCAATAAAACCTTGGTCGGACAGGTATTTTCTGACCTCCATGGTAACTTTATGCCTGAAGATAAGTTTGTTTTTGACAGGATTCCTTCGAATGTCCAAGTATCGGAACTTCATTCTAATATCCTCACCACCATCGGTCTCATCTTCAATGGTGAAAGGAGGAAGTAAGGAATTGTTCAGGACGGTAAGCTCTGTTACCAGCACCTCAATTTCCCCTGTTGGAATATTTGGGTTTTTTGAAGCGCGTTCTATCACTTCACCTTTTGCTTGGATAACGGTTTCACGACCCAATTCACGGGCTTTTTCCAAAAGGTCTTTGGAAGTTCGTTCTTGGTCAAATACCAATTGAGTAATACCATAGCGGTCGCGTAGGTCGACCCAGGCTACAAAACCTTTGTCGCGTACTTTGTGTACCCATCCACTTAAAATAACTTCTGAACCTATGTCCGATGCCCTTAAAGCACCGCAAGTATTGCTTCTGTACATGATGTTAATTATAAGAGCGCAAATTTAATAGGAATGTGGGTAATTTTTAGGAGATATGCTTTTTTTCTGCTTACTGGGATTTTAAACAGTAAGAAACTGATGAATCTAAGACTTTCGGATAACGTTAAGTTAACATTTTGGATACATTTTAGAGATTTTATAGCAGATAAAAGCCTAAAAATCGATGTTAAAACCCAAAATTGGAAGATTTATATAATATTTAACTATTTGTAATACAAGTATTTGACAATTTAAAGTTAATTTAATGTAAACTAAATGTTACGTAAATGTGTGATTAACGTAAAATTTAAGTAACTTTGTTACGTTATCATTAGGTAATAACAATATTAAAATCCCATATCATATGAAAAAAGCAGTATTATTTTTGGCGGTGATGTTTGTGGTTGGCGTATCTGCACAAGATACCGAACCGACCTTTGAAAAAATGGGAAATATGGTGAAAGCCACTTATTTTCACGACAATGGCGAAATTGCCCAAACAGGTTATATGTTGAACGGAAAGTTGCATGGAGATTGGGTCATGTTCAATGTCGAAGGTAAAAAAATTGCCACTGGCCAATACGAAAACGGACAAAAGAGCGGTAAATGGTTCTTTTGGAAGAATGATGAACTAAGCGAAGTGGACTTTACGGATAACCGTATTGTAGAAGTAAAAAATTGGAGCCAAGGCGATGCCGTTACGGTAAACCAATAGTTAAAATCAATGTTTAAGAAAAAGCCCCGACCATTTGGTCGGGGCTTTTTTTGTTGAGCGTTTCATAAAGACTATACCGAAACAGGCTCTATCCTTTCTTGCTTGCGCTCCTGTCTTTCTAATTTTCTTTTTCGAATCCTTAGTTTTAATTTATACACCAAACTAAATAGTATGGGTACAACCACCAATGTTAAGAAGGTGGCTACCAGCAATCCGTAGATAACCGTCCATGCCAAAGGTCCCCAGAAAATTACGTTGTCACCACCAAAATAGATATTCGGGTCAAAGTCGCTCATCAATGTAAAAAAGTTGATATTGAACCCTGTGGCCAATGGAATCAAACCTAGAATGGTGGTTATTGCCGTAAGCAACACAGGACGTAATCTCGCCTTTCCACCTTTTACAACAGCCTCCATAAAGTCATCCGGCTCCAACAATTCGTCCTCTTCCAAATCCAATTTCACTTTCCTTCGATCAATCAACAGTTGTGTGTAGTCCAAAAGTACCACACCATTGTTCACCACAATTCCCGCCAACGAAATAATCCCCATCATGGTCATCATGATTACAAAGGCACTACCTGTGGCAACAATTCCACCGAAAACACCTATCAAACTCAGGAAAATAGCAAGCATTATAATTCCTGGTTTACTAATGGAGTTGAATTGGAATATCAGTATAAAAAAGATAAGGCCGAGACCTGTGAAAAAGGCGCCCATCAAAAAGGCCATTTGCTTGTTCTGCTCCTCGATTTGTCCAGTGTAATCAATTTTGATGTTGTCCGGAAGATTTTCAAAATCATTCATCTCTTCCTGAATCTTGCCCACAATGGCACCGGCATCCGTATAGCCTGAAGCCAATGCAGAATACACCGTGACCACACGTTTTACATCGCGGTGCTTTATGGCGCTGAATCCTGTGCTGCTTGTTTGTTTGGTCACAGCGGAAATCGGAACCTCCTTGATTTGGCCACTGGAAGGATCCCTAAACGTAATGCGTTGGTTGAACAAAGCACTTTTGTTGTATCGGTCGTCCTCGTTAAACCTCACGTAAATGTCATAATCCTCACCACCTTCTTTGTAAATACCTGCCTTGGAGCCGAAAATGGAACTTCGCAATTGTTGCCCTACTTGACCTGTGGCTATACCAAGCTCACCGGCCTTTTTACGATCTACGTCGACCAGTAGGGAGGGTTTTGATTTGTTCACATCTATTTTAAGTTCATCGATTCCTGGAATGTTGCGCGAATTAATAAAGTTTCGCATTCCTTCGGCGGTGGCTATCAACTCTGTATAATCTTCCCCTTCCAATTCGATGTTGATGGGATATCCTACAGGAGGGCCAACGGCATCCTTCTCCACGGAAATGGCAACGCCTGGATAAACATCCTTTAGGGCTTCTTGGACCTTTCTCAGCAATTCCTGACTGTCCGCACCCTCACGATATTTAAACTCACGAAGCGTAGCGGTAATTTTACCCCTGTTCGGCATTTCGGCACTCGAACCACCGTCCGTTTGTGGATTACCGGCACCTTCTCCAACTTGTGAGACAGCACTTTCCGTCATAAAATTGTAATCCCCGTGCATGTAGGCCTCAGAGTTGATGATGTCATAGACCTTTCCCTCAATATCCTTGGTAATTTTATTGGTTTTTTCAATATCGGTGCCTTCCGGGTATTCGATATATACAATGATCTGGTTGGGCTTGTTATCTGGAAAGAACTCCACTTTGGTTCTCTGGCTTCCTACCGATGCGCCGAACCCAACAAAGGCAATCAATAATAAAATAAAAGTGGTGATCGCAATAAAAATGGGTTTTCGTCCAGCCAAGGCATATCGCAAAGTTTTCTCGTAAAAGCTCTCCCATCGGGGCAATATGCTGTTTTGAAAAATGCTGGCCCAGTTTCTCAGGAACAGGCGATAAATCCATAGTAAGATGGCGGTTACCACCATTACGCTTCCCAAGGCTCGGTATTCACCACCAAAAATAATGATGAGGATACCTATTGCCGAGATAATGGAAGTGATGCGAATGATTTGTTTTAAAGGCATTTCCTTGTCTTCGGTGGTCATATATCGCGATACCAGAACCGAGTTGAAGAAGATGGCCACAAAAAGCGAGGAGCCCAAAACCACGGAAAGTGTTATGGGGAAATACTTCATAAACTGCCCCATAATACCCGGCCAAAGACCTAGCGGCACAAATGCTGCAACAGTGGTCAATGTGGAGATGATAATCGGGAAAGCGATTTCTCCAATACCTTTTTTGGCCGCTTCGATTCGTGGCATCTTTTCCTCGTCCATGAGTCTGTAAATGTTCTCTACGACCACAATACCGTTATCCACCAACATACCCAATCCCATGATCAGTCCAAAAAGAATCATGGTGTTCATGGTGTACCCCATGGCATTCAATATCATGAGGGACATGAACATGGACATGGGGATCGCAAATCCAACGAACAAGGCATTTTTAAACCCTAAAAAGAACATCAATACCGTTACCACTAATATGATTCCGAAGATGATGTTGTTCACCAAATCATCCACTTGACCAATGGTTTTGGAAGATTGATCATTGGCAATGGTAACCTTAAGGTCCTGTGGAAATTCATTTTCAATGGCATCATCAACGATCACTTTGATTTGATCTACGGCGGCCACCATGTTTTTACCGGAACGTTTCTTCACATCCAGCATTACCACGGGTTCTCCGAACTCTCTGGCGTACGTTGTTTTATCCTCTTCCTTAAAAGTGACCTTGGCCAAATCTTTAAGGTAAATAGGATTTCCATTTTCCGATTTCACCACAAAATTTTCAAGTTCTTGAGGTTCATCTATTTCCCCAACAATTCTGATGGTTCTTCGTTGCCCACTGGCAACAAGGTTTCCAGCCGAAGTTGTCAAGTTTTCGTTGCTGATACTACTTATGATATCATTAAAACTGACTTTGGCGGCCATCATTTTATAAATATCCACGGCAACTTCAACTTCTTTTTCTTGGGCTCCACGGATATCTACTTGTTTGATTTCTGAAAGGCCCTCTATTTCATCTTCGAGGTATTCACCATATTCTTTCAGCTTCTCAATAGGATAATCCCCGGAAATATTAATGTTGAGTATGGGCATTTCCTCGGACAGACTCAAATCGAAAACATTGGGCTCCACTTTGGCTCCGTTAAAGGTGGGCCAGTCTTCACCAGCTGTTTTGGAGTCCACTTCGTCCTTTACTTTTTGTAAAGCGGCTTCCACCGAAATATTTTCATCGAACTCCACAATGATCATGGAATAATCTTCTTGGGAGTTGGAGGTGATCTCTACCAGATTGCTCACGGTCTTGAGTTCATCCTCCAAGGGGTCGGTAATCAGTTTTTCAATATCCTCCGCCGTATTTCCCGGATAGATGGAACTAATATATATCTTGGTTTCTTTTACCTCTGGAAAGCTTTCCCTCGGCATACTAAAATAGGCCATGCCACCAAGAATTAAGATAACCAAAATCAGCACGTACATGGTGGTCTGGTTATCGATGGCCCAGGAGGACAACCGAAACTCCTTATCTACACTTTTCTTTTGTTTGCTCATAATTTGTTCTTGCTTTGGCTGTCCTAGCTATTTTTTATATTGACTTTCTGTCCTTCTTTTACGCTTCTGGCACCTTCATCTATAATGGCGTCCCCTTCGTTGATTCCGGAAAGCACTTCTACATAGTCCCCTTGGGTTTTTCCTGTTTGTATGACCACTTTTTTGGCCACTGGATCATTTTGAACGGAATCTGCTTCGACAAGGAAAACGTACTGTTCACCCTCTGCGTTTTCGGATAGAATACTTTGAGGGATAAGAATGGCGTTTTCACTGGTATAATCGTTGATCATGACCCTTGCCGTAAGATTGGGCTTTATTTTACCTTCGTGGCTGGGAACAGGAATCTCCGCTGTAAAAGATCGGTTGCTTGGATTAATAAAATTACCGGTCTGTCTAATTTTGGTTGCGACACTATCACCTAGCACTGGAAAGTAAACTTTTACGTCTTTTCCAGCAGTTACGTTGGGCAAATGACTCTCGGGCACTTCCACTTCAATATACATGTTGGAAAGGTTTACGATCCGGAATACCTCAGCACCTGGACCAGGGCTTACAACAGTACCTTCATCTTTGATTACATCATCTATAATTCCGGCAAATGGAGCCCGAATACTACTTTTTCCTACTTGACTTTCCATTTGTTTTACGGCACTTTGTTGTGCTTCGTAATTGGTTTTGGCCTGTAGGTACTGTATTTCTGAACCAATATTTTGTTCCCAAAGTCTTTTTTGACGCTCAAAAGTGGTCTTGCTCAATTCTGCTTGTGTTCTAAGCTGTGCCAATTGGCTGGATAGACCGCCATCATCAATGGTGGCCAATAATTGTCCCTTGGATACTTTTTGTCCCTCTTTTACATATACCCTATTAAGGGTCCCTGACATTTCAGGGTAAATCAGCACATTTTGCTTGGTCATCACATCTCCTTGAAGTTCTAAGTAGTGGTCGAACTTTTGTGGATGAACCTCTATGGTGGTCACTAGTGGAAGCTTGGCCCTATCGTCTAAAAGGGCAATGGCGGAATCCAAGGATTTTAACTGCATTTCCAGAGCTTTCTTTTCCGAGGAAATCTCTGCGTGCTTGGCACGAATGGCCTCAACATCCTTGCTGGCCATTACTTTTTCCACAGATTTGCCGCTTTTGTCCCCACATGATGCCAGAACCGCTGCTGTTAGTGTTATATATATTGCTTTTCTCATGATGGAATGGTTTTCTCTTGTTTATTGATTTAAAATGTTTTCCAGCTCGGTCTTTTTGTTGATGACATCGACCATGGATTGCAAATACTCTTGTTGACTGGTATATAATTGGGTCTGGGCCTGCCTCAGCTCAAAACTGGTTGCCAAACCTTCGGAATATTTAATTTGATTTTTCTTTTCGATGCGCTCCGCAAGCTCCAAATTGTCCTTGTAGGTACCATACTGTTCTATGGCCAGGATATAATCACTTTTGGCACTTTCCAATTGAAGGCGGATCTGTGCCTGTGCTTCTGTAAATTGGGTTTTTGCTTTTTCCAAAGCAATCTTGGCCCGTTGGGTACTGGCACTTCTTTTTAAGGAACTAAAAATCGGAATATTAAGGTCTATCCCTAAAATAGATGAGCCAAACCATTGTTGGCCGCTATTTAAAAAGTTGAAATTGTCGCTAAAGGAATTCCCTCCATAATTGACAAAGGCGTTCAATGTGGGCAAAGCATAGCTTTTGGCCAATTTTAACTCCAATGCCCGTTGTTGGTTGAGGTTCGCGGCCATTTTGTAGTCCACATTGTTTTCTATGTTGAATTCGGAATCAATCAATCCCAAATCAATTTTGCTTTGGGTAAGGTCGTCCAAGTTTTCCGTAAGCACAGTTGGGCTTTCAATGGGAAGCCCTAGAACAAGGTTCAACATTTGTAAGGTGATTTCCTCCATGCGACGGGCATTTTTAAGTTGGTTGTCCACCGTGGATAGGGTTATCTGCAATTGGTCCACACTTTCTTCGTCACCCAGTCCGTTTTCGTAAATGCGCTTGGTTTCATAAAGATTTTCTTCAAGTGTAGCCTTGTTCCTCTCCGAGATCAATACGCTCTCCCGGGCCAGTAGTACGTTGCCATAAGCCTCTACAACGGCTTTTCGAACATCCAGTTCGGTTTTTTCCTTGTTGTTTTGACTATATTCCAAAAAGGTTTTGGTTGCTTGCACCCCAACAATGTAGGAGCCATCAAAAATTTGTTGTGTCAATGTCGCTGTTGCCGACATGGATTGTGCTTGTCCAAAAACAACTTCTTGGTATGTTCCAGGTTCCCCGCCAAAAAATTCCGCAGGAATCTGGGCAACGGGTTGCTTTAATTGATTTTGATAACTCACTGCCCCGGAAATTTGAGGAAGTCCATCTGCAATGGTTTCCCATTTTTGTTTTTGTGCATCTATAATGTCTCTCGAGGCATTGATAGCGCTGTAATTGTGTTCCAATGCATAGGATATTGCCTGGTCCAAGCTAAAGCTGGGTATGGTATCTTGTGCAGATGCCATCCAGGGAAGTATGAGCAGTAGACTGATTAACGTTTTTCGCATTTATTCTTGATTTGAATTGATGATTGAGTTGAGTATTTTTCTTCCTTTTGGCGTAACAATGCCTCTTAGGTGATATTCCAAATAGTTGTCCAACAATTGCGGTTGACTAAAAATATCGGTGGGGAAAAGTTTGTTGTTTTTAATGGCCATAACCCCGGTAAAATAAATTCGGGATACAAATTCAACATTGAGATTGTCCCTGTATATCTCCATTTCCATGCCCCTCTTTACATTTTCCGAGACACATTTATTGGTGCACTCAAACTGTATTTCCATAAGGGACTTGAATATTTTGGGGTAATATTTTTGTAGCTGGTACAATGGTGAGGATTTTTCATCTTTCATATGGACCATGACGAATTTTTTAATCTCGTAGAGTTCTTCAATAGGGTTCTTTTCCAACGAAATGATATCGTTGATACCGCATGTGATAAATTCGGACATGGTCATGGTTGTTTGTTCGACCAAATCACTTTTGTTTTTGAAATAGGTGTAAATCGTTTTTTTGGATATCCCCATTTCATTGGCAAGATCGTCCATGGTAACGCTCTTGAACCCTAGGTTCAAAAACATTTCAGATGCTTTTTGTATAATACTTTCCTTCATAATGAGGGGCCAAATGTATACATGGAAACTTTAAAAACAAAAAAAGTTTCCATGGTTTTACATTTTTTTAACGAAGGATTGATTTTTTGTTTAAATGGATTCCTTTCCATTTACCAACACGGGGCTAAGTTGGGGATCCTTGTTCTCGGTGTCGGCATCAATTTTGCCCAATCGCCAAAAAAAAGGACTGAATCGTGGTACGTATTTCTTTTTATGGCTATTCTTCTTTTGCTTTATCATGATTCTCGTTTTTGATTTTTTCAACATATGCTTTAAAGGCTTCTTCGCCCTCCTCTTTCCAAAATTGGTCATAGTGTTTCCACTCATCAAAATCCCTTCTCCAGGGCGTACATTTATTGGAGGATTTAATTTTCTTTTTGTGACTTGAGCCTCCCTTGCTTTTTCCACCGCCACCTCCTCCAAAGCCAAATAATAGTTTAGCAAGGATGAAAATTCCAAGGGCCTGCCAATAGGTAACCGTTCCCACACCAAAAAGGTCGGGCATGAGCCAGTTCCAAAGCCTCATCAACAAGTAGTTGGCCAACAGGAATATCAGTACGCCCAGTATGACCATGGCAATAACTTTAACCACTTTTTTTACGGTATTTTCCACCTTCTTTTCTACAGCCTTCTCAAATTCTTTTTTATGTTCCATAACTCAGTTCTTTTAAATTCTCCAATGTTTTTGATAATTCCGACATGGCACGATGTCTTCGGGACATCAGGGTTCCTGCCGGTATTCCGGTTTTTTCTGCTATTTGTTTGTAATTGTATCCTTCAAAATCTATGGCAATGATGATGTCCCTGTATGCCGGTTTTAAATCTTCAACGGCATTTTTAACGGCTTGCTCCATTTCTGGGGAATATCGGTTGTCCGCATCACCATAAAATAATTCCGCAAATTCCCGCCATTGTTGATCAATATCCTCGCTGGGCAGTTTTCTTTCTTTTTTGCCACGCATAATATCTATGATCCTGTTCCGTATGGCATTGTACACAAAGCCGCCCACATTGGTTATGGGCAGAGCATCGTCCGATCGGGAAAACATCCGTAAAGCAACATCCTGTACAATGTCCTCAGCTTCACGCTCCGATGTATCCCTGATCTTGGACTTCACGTAGGAGCGCAGCGATCCGTACTCCTCATTAAAGAAGTTGGCCAGATTGTTACGGTTATCGGTTTTGCTTGCCATTCAGTTGGATCAGGTTGCTTTTCACTTATAGAGACGAATAAAAATTATTTCATTGCAGTTTTTCTGAAATTTTTTCAAAACGGAGCCCATTTTTCAAATTTGGATACTACGAATCCATGTTTTAAGCTGGAGTCTTCATCTCAAATTCAATATTTGAATGTATTTTTGGCTCCATGTCAGATATCGATATCATTAGTCAGTATAGGGAGCAGTTTGTTACGGATCTTAAGGCAAGGACCCAGTTAGGGGAGCCTAAGAATTTGTATGAACCTGTACAATATATTTTGGGGTTGGGAGGTAAAAGAATGCGGCCCATACTTACTTTAATGACGGCCGAGGCCTTTGGAGGAAAAGCCAAAGATGCGCTGGATGCCGCCTTGGCGGTAGAAATGTTCCATAATTTTTCCTTGGTACACGATGATATTATGGACGATGCACCATTACGAAGGGGAAAAACCACGGTGCATGAAAAATGGGATGTGAACACGGGAATCCTTTCGGGCGATGCCATGTTGATTTTGTCCTATCAATTTTTTGAAAGCTATCCGGCAGAAACATATTTTAAACTGACCAAGTTGTTCAGCAAAACGGCCCTTGAGGTATGCGAAGGCCAACAATATGATGTGGATTTTGAGACCCGTGACGATGTAACAATCCCGGAGTATTTGAAAATGATCGAATATAAAACTTCGGTTCTGGTCGCTGCTGCGATGAAGATGGGTGCCATTGTGGCCAATGGATCTGAGAAGGATGCAGACGCCATTTATGAGTTTGGTCGTAATCTAGGTATTGCATTCCAATTGCAGGACGATTACTTGGATGCTTTTGGCGACCCCAAAACTTTTGGTAAACAGGTCGGGGGGGATATTATGGAAAACAAAAAGACTTATTTGTACTTAAAATCCTTGGAAAAAGCCTCTAAGGACGATCAAGATGGTTTGTTGCACCTATACTCCATTAAACCAGAAGATTCCACCGCGAAAGTAGCCGCGGTAACAACTATTTTTAAGGAAAGTGGTGCCGTGGAAGAAACCAAAAAGGCCATAAAAAGTTTTACTCAAAAGGCGTTTGATGCTTTGGCGGAAACCGAACTTCCAGAGAAAAATAAGGCATTGCTAAAGCAATTTGGCGAAAGTTTGATGGAGCGGACCACTTAAAAGATCCGCTTAAACAAAGCTTTAATAAACGGCATGGGCTTGGGAGCCGTTACAATTTTGAGCTCTTCCCATAAATTGGTTTCATTCTCGAGAAATTTTAAGATCAGCGAAGCTTTTCTTCTTTTGAACATCGACTCAAAAATTTCGTGTCCCAAGTGATTGTTCTCGTACAGAATATCCAACAAAAGCATATCGTAAAAAGTAAACCTGCTTTTTTGGTAAAATTGGGATAATGGTTTGCCTGCCTTTACATGTTCCACCAATTTGGGTACTTGCCTACTTGTGTTGTAAAAGGTATAACCTGTACTTGGTTTTGCCCATCCACCGACAATTCCAATATAAAATATCCGGTCGGAATTGTGCTTATGGAACGGATAACAGGTCATTGGGATACTACCATATTCAGTTTCTTCAATCGTGTATGGAGTGTCGCCAAACTTGGTTTTAATATATGTTTTGATGGCTTCCTCGTACTCATTTGTTTCCAATAAATGCTCAGAGAACAAGGTGTACTCCACCAAGGCTTGGTTTTCCGAAAAAGGAAGCACATACATAAAGCGCGTGTTGCCTTTTTGGGGGACCGAAAAGTCCATAAAAGTGGCTTCTCCAAATTTAAATACCGACTGTTCGGTTTTTATTGTCCATCCTACAAAATGTTGTTGTAAAACGGGGAATTTACTTTGTTTTAAAGGGATTGAAGCATCATACAGACTGGAAAATACCGTTTGTCCTGTATATTTTTTAGAGGCAGTGGTCACTAAAACCTCTTTTTCTTGCTCATCAACATCGGTTACTTCTTCCTGCGCCCAGGTAATGTTGGGATAGGCTTTTACCTTAGGTAAATAGTGGTTGTTGAAGTCAATACCGCGTAACATCTTGTAGGTGTATGGTGCAATGGAAGTTGATTTTTGAAGTTGTTGACCGCCTACATAAATATGGTCCCAAGTTTTATAAATCAACCCATCATAAGGGCCATTACCCCGTTCCCAAAAACACCAGGTACGGTCGTTTTTGGATTTGTTGTCCTTATCCAGCACCAAAATGGATTTGGAAGCAAAGAACTCGTCCTTGCCCAAGGCATCGGCCAACAAAAGGCCGGCAGCTCCCGCTCCTATGATGATGTAATCGTAATGGGGCATTCTTCAAAAATAAGAAATGTGAAGTGTTGAATATTACTTTTCATCAAACAGTAGACAGGATAAAACACTAATGCTCCTTCGAGAATCTTTTGACAATATTATATCTAATGGGAAAATTTGAAATTAAAAACATCCGGTCGAGCGTAATGCCCAACTACATCAAACATTCTTTTTGCTTTTATTATATCCTGTAAATTGATATCCGCATATAGGATTCCTTCTTCTGCTTCTAAAGGTCCTGCGATTATTTTTCCGTTGGGCGCAATAATGAGACTATTGCCCACATTTATCCATTCCCTGTCTTTAGGGTAAAGGTTCTTAAATTCAAATTCATCAGGAATATTATCCATTTTTAGGGCCATACAGGTACTTATTACAAACAATCCTCCTTCTCTTGCAATATGTTGCATGGACTGAATCCAGTTTGGACTTTTATCCCAAGTGGGTGAAGTCAAAATTTGCGTACCCATTTCATAGATTGCCGTTCGAGCCAAGGGCATATAGTTTTCCCAACAGATCAATCCAGCTATTTTCCCAACAGAGGTGTCATAAGACGATAGCGTACTGCCATCGCCTCGAGACCAAACCAATCGTTCTCCACCTGTAGGAATCAACTTTCGGTGTTTACCCAGGATTTTTCCGTTATGGTCAATAAACAAAAGACTATTAAATAAGCTAGTATTACTGGTTTCTGAATTACGCTCATGCAATCCGATTACAACATTGATTTTTGCTTCTTTGGCGGCCTTGCATAGTTTAATTGTGAATGCATCGGGAATAGAAACAGCATTTTCCACCAATCTTAAATAAAGCTCGTTTAATTCTGCTCCTTTACTATTGGGAACAAGCCATACCCAATCTGGATATCCAGAGATAAATGCTTCTGGAAATACAATAAGTTCGGCTCCCTTTCCCCCAGCTTCTTTAATGGCATTGCAGGCTTTCTCAACTGTTCTTTCTTTATCAAGGAAAACAGGGGTAAGTTGGGCAGCGGCTACTTTTTTTATATTTCTGGCCATATGAATCGATTTACATTTCCTATGTAAGGTAGTTAATCTTTATTCAACTCTAAAAAACCGTATACCGTAATCCAAAAAAACCACGTATGCCCTGATTGGGTCCGTACACATAAGAAGGGTCGAAGGTAAGTGCATAGGGATTGTTCTGAGTTGCCACGGCATTGCCGCTATTGTCAAACGTGACTTCCTTGTCAAAAGGGTCGTTAGCCCGTGCGATAATAAATGGGTTGCCACGGTTTGGTGTCCAATCCAATAAGTTTTTCACTCCTCCATACACCTCAAAATTGTTCAGTCCTTTGTAGGTAAATTGAATGTTCTGGATGCTCCAAGTGGGTGAATACTCACTTCGTGGGTCCATATCGCCCAAAAGAGGCAGTCGCATCGGTCCGTACAAGTTCCCTGTATAATCCGCGGTAAGCTTTAGCGAATGAAAAGTGTACGATAAATTCCACGTAGCTGTAATACTTTCGGTTAGGATTTGCTGTTGGGTAACCCCATTTTCGGTGCTACTTACGTCTTGCCAAGTGGCCCCGACCATAATCTTAAAACTGCTCGGAAATGCTATGTCCAAGTTGGCGCTTACCCCTTGGGAAACCGATTTTCCGTCTAGGTTATCATAAATGATTTGGTTGGGATCAGTCTCATAATCTGGGAGGATAACGTTCGAGAATCGAGTGTAAAATGCAGAAGCATCCAACCCGATGAAAGTACCATTGTCGCTATATATTTTCTTCAAATAATTGATGTTTACATTCACGGAGCGTTCTGGCTTCAGTTCTTCTGCTATGATAACCTCCCTAGACCCTGTAAGCGCTGCATGATCTTCGGTAAACAAGTTGACTACACGAAATCCAGTACCCGCATTTACCCGAAAGATATCGTTGTCGGAAACCTTCCACTTGTAAGCTGCTCGTGGGGTTAGAATGTTGCCGTGGCGTTGGTCATAATCGTACCGTAGTCCGGCCAAAAAAGAATGTTTTGGAGCAAAGGTGTATTCGTCCTGTGCAAATACACTAGGAATCCAGATATTGTCGGCCTCGGTGGTCGCGGGCGTATTGTCGTCGTAATAATTATAACGGATTGCACTCCCCAACAACAGATCGTGATTCCCAGCCGCCTTGTCCCAGGTCAATTGCGCAAAACCAATACGTTGGTCCGCCAAATATTCCGTATCGCCGTATACCGAGTTTTGATTGTGATCATTATAGGAGAAGGAGAGGAGGAACTTTTCCTTGAACGGCAACTGATATTTCCCTAGCAATTCCCATCTTCGGGTATAAATGCTTTCCCCATAGATTTCATCCCCGCCTCGGTACTCTGGGGTCCACTGCATTTCGCCACCCCAGCGGTCCTCGTAGAAAAACCGTCCTGCCAAAGAGAACAACCGGTTGTCCTCTCTTTCAAAATCCCATTTTTGAAATATGGAGATGCGGTCCTGAAGGGTCAGATCGGTAAAATTATCACCGTTATTGTCCACAGGAACATCATAATTGAAGTAGTTGAGGCCCAAAAGCAGGTTCGTTTTATCACTGACCGATATTTTACTGCCCACATCCAAATTATACTCTCCCCAGCCTGTGGCAAAGCCATCGGCAAAAAATTCGGGTGCACTCAAAGCATTTTTTGTAATGATGTTGATGAGTCCACCGACCGCTTCGCTGCCATAAAGTGAGGAGGCGGGACCTTTAACGATTTCAATCTGCTCGATCAGGGAGTTTGGGATGCCTGTGAGGCCATACACTGTACCCAAACCACTTACAATGGGCATCCCATCGATAAGAACAAGGGTATATGGTCCCTCCAATCCATTGATATGGATATCGCCCGTATTACACACGTTACAATTGATCTGTGGACGAACCCCGTTCACATTTTGAAGGGCATCAAAAACGCTGGCGGTAGGGTTCTTTTTCAAAAACGTAGGGGAGTAGACCTCCACTGGCACAGGACTTTCCAATCGGCTTACCGGTTTTAGGGTGCCCGTCACTACTGTTTCGTCCAAACTTTGTGCGGAGGGTTCCAATTGTATGTTGATGGTTTTATTGGCTCCTGCTCCTAGGCTGATTTTGGTTTGATACGGTTGATATCCCAATGAAGTCACTAAAACCACATAATCTCCTGCCTGAATGTTGGTCAGCTCAAATACACCATCAATATCCGTGGCCGTTCCTATTTCAGTTTCTTTCAACAGCACGTTGGCTAAGGGCAAGGGCTCTCCGTTGCTGGTAACCTTACCGTTCAAAGATGCCGATTGGGCAAAACAATAATTGCAAGCCAAGGCCATCCATAAGAAGGCGAGATGTCTGTAGATTGATTTCAATTAATAAAAATTTAAATTTAGACAAAACTAAAAATAGATTTTGTTAAATAAAAATGTATTTTTGAAAAAAGATTTTTTAATGACCCGATCAGAGGAGAATTATTTAAAGACGATTTTTCATTTGGGAGGTGGCGATTCCAAGTCCATTACCACCAATGCCATTGCGGAGCAAATGGAAACAAAACCATCTTCGGTAACCGATATGGCCAAAAGATTATCGGAAAAAGGATTGGTGGATTATGTTCGCTATCAAGGTGTGTCGTTGACCGATGCTGGGGTGAAAACAGCTTTGTCCATTATTAGAAAGCACCGTTTATGGGAAGTTTTTTTGGTAAAGAAACTTGATTTTACTTGGGATGAGGTACACGAGGTGGCCGAACAATTGGAGCACATCAAAAGTGAAAAGTTGATCGATAAGATCGATGAGCTTCTTGATTTTCCCAAATACGATCCGCATGGGGATCCCATCCCAACCAAAGATGGAAAGTTTCAGGAGCGCGATGAAAAATTGCTCAGTGAAATTCCCATCAACTCCCAAGGAGTATGTGTGGGAGTCAAAGATTCTTCAGTACCCTTTCTAAAATTCTTGGACAAGAATAAAATCGCTCTTGGGAACACCATTAAAGTAATGGACAAGGAAGATTTTGACAATTCCCTTCGTATTCAAATGGAAGGAAAAGAAATGCGAATATCACATCAAATTGCAGCTAACCTTTATGTAAAAAAGAACGACTGATGGAACACGTAATTCAATATTTTCAAGAAATAGACCCTGTATTGGCAGCTTTGTACGCTACACTTTTTACTTGGGGACTGACCGCTGCTGGGGCAGGTCTGGTGTTTTTGTTCAAAAGCCCGAATCGGGCCCTATTGGATGGAATGTTGGGATTCACTGGAGGTGTAATGGTAGCTGCCAGTTTTTGGAGCTTGTTAGCGCCAGGAATTGAAATGAGTCCTGGTGACGGTTTTGTTAAAGTGATTCCGGCAGCTGTTGGCTTTTTAACGGGCGCAGCCTTTATTTTTGGGCTGGATAAAATTTTACCTCACTTGCACATCAATTTTAAAATAGATGAGGCAGAAGGGGTAAAGACGCCTTGGCATCGTACCACCTTGTTGGTCTTGGCCATTACATTGCACAATATTCCAGAAGGATTGGCAGTTGGTGTTCTCTTTGGAGGAGTAGCTTCAGGCTTTGAAGGGGCAACCATTGGTGGTGCTGTGGCTTTGGCGTTGGGCATCGGTTTGCAAAACTTTCCAGAAGGTTTTGCCGTTGCGGTACCTATGCGTAGGCATGGTCTCAGCCGAAGAAAAAGTTGGATGTACGGTCAGGCATCTGCCTTGGTAGAACCCATTGCTGGTGTATTGGGGGCTTGGGCGGTATTGACCTTTGAACCTATATTGCCCTACGCACTTGCATTTGCCGCTGGAGCGATGATCTTTGTGGTAGTGGAAGAGGTGATTCCGGAAACACAACAGGATAAATACACCGATATCGCCACAATGGGCTTTATCGGTGGATTTATAATTATGATGACCTTGGATGTGGGTCTGGGGTAAATTGATCTATCCTCCGATCAAATCAAACACACCCTTGACCAAAAATTGGTCTGTTTCGTTAAGTCCGGTCGATATGATCTCGGTATACCCATCAAAGGTACCACCTTGTTTTACAGCCACTCTCTCAAAGGTGTAGCCTCCATCCTTTTTATCGATCAACTTAAGCACATAATAGTTGCCCTCTGATTCGATTACGGCTTCTTCGGGCAACGACCAAGTTTTGGTTGTATCGGTCATGATCATCGCATCTACGAACATTCCCGGCAGAAAGTTACCGTCCTCTTCGTGGGCCAAGTGTCCATGGACCTTAATTGTTCGTTTGGCATCGTCAATGGATGTTCCCACTAAATGTACTTCCGCATCAAAGGCTTCTTCGGAAGCTTCTGGAATCTTGAACTGGATTTTTTGACCCTTCTTCACTTTTAAAATATCCTTCTCAAAAACCGTGAGCTCCAAATGTACATGGTCATTGTCAACGATTTCCAAAATTTCGGTAGCGGGCGAAACATAGCTTCCCTTGGCCACGTTCATTTTTGTAATGCTTCCAGCAATGGGAGCATAAATGGCCGCCTGTGATGAGATATTTCCTTGTTCCACTTTACTTGGCGAAATATTCAGCATTTGTAATTGCTCTTTCAAGCCTTGATAGCGTGCCTTGGCCATTTCGTAGTTGCTTTTTGCTTGAAGAAAGTTTTTTTGGGAGGCGATTTTCTCATCAAACAGCGTTTGGTTCCTTTCAAACTCTGCCTTTAGGTAATCCAATTGATTGAATACCTCAAGGTAATCCTGCTGCATTTGTACAAACTCCTGATTTTCCAACACTACCAATAGTTGCCCTTTTTTTACCTGATCACCGACAAGTAGCGATGTCTGTTTTACAAAACCGCCCATAAACGCAGTAATGCTGGCCCGGTTTTCTGGTGGAACATCGATCATTCCGGATGTCTCCACCATTTTGGGAAAGGTTCTTTTTTCCATTGCACCGATCATAAGGTCGTTGGTGTCGAATTGATCCTGTGTGACCACGATCCCAGATTCTTCCCCTTGTTCTTTGGTAGCGGATGCTTCCTTGTTCTTATCGCCGCAGCCCATCAACAGAAGGAAAACAGCAGCTATTTGAAATATATGTTTCATTGTTATAATGTTATTGTCAAGTAATTAATGGCGATTACGGTTTGATTGTATTGGTTGAGCACATCCAAATAATTGAGCTGGATGTCGTAGGCGTTTTCCAAACTTTGTATGTATTGGAAAAAGTCGATTTCCCCATTTTGAAAGTTTCCGGAGGCCGCTTTCAAAATTTGATCGGAAAGAAGACCGCCTTCATCCTCATAGTAAGAGAGCTCCTTGGCCTGTTGCTCGAGTTGCCCTAGCAACGTTTTATAACGCTGGTTCATGGCTACAGTGATTTCGGTGTTCTCCATCTCTGTAATCTTTGTCTGGATTTTGGACGACTTCACTTTACTACTGTGTCCAAAGAAGAAAATTGGTATACGGACCCCTAATTGAATGCCGTACAAAGATGTTCCAAGACCACTGTTGGTTCCTTGAAAATATTCCAAGTTGAGGTCGGGCAACAATCTATTTTCCTCCAGACTCTTTTGGGCATTGCTCAGCTCTTGGCGATTGTCCAAAAAGGAGGTCTCCGTTTGCAACATCCCTTGGGAATTCAGTACCACGAGCTTTTCTGGTTTTTCATCCATAATTTGCAGGGTATCCTCACTTTGCACCAAACTCACAATCCGGCCATAAGTGGTCAGGATTTGTTGCTTTACCTTCGAATAGGTGTTCGCAATCTGACGTTGTTTGGCAGTGGCCGTCACTTTTTCCAAATAGTTGGTCTCGCCGAGTTCAAAACGTCTGTTGGCCGCATGGGCGAATTTGCTGTAAATACTATCGAGTGTACTGTAAAGTTTTGCTTTTTGATTTAATGTCTGATATTGATAGTAGGCATTGCTCAACGATTGGTACAGTTGCTTCTTCTGAATTTCAAACGATGATTTCTGAAGTTCATAATTCGATTTTTGAAGCCTGTTCTTGGCGCCGTATACCGTAGGGAACTCGAACTGTTGTTGCGCCCCAAAAACCTTGAGGGGTTCTCCGTTCAATGCCAAGTTGTTCTCATCATACTGGTAGTAAACATCAGTTTTATCGAACTCAAAAGCCGTTCCTTTAAGGGTTTCTGCTTGATCTACCATTAAAGAACCAGCTTGGATTCCCTTATTGTTTTCCAACGAAAGGGCCATCAAATCTTCCAAGTTCAATTTGGTTTGTGAAAAACCCGAAAGAGAAACCAGTAGTAGCATCATTGTCAATGCGTTTCGTTTTCTCATTCTTCGTTCTTTCCTTCTTTTTCTCATACCACGGAATTTTATGTTGTGGGTGTAGGCATATAAAACGGGCAATATTACCAATGTGAGCATGGTGGCCGTCACCAATCCACCGATTACCACGGTAGCAAGGGGTCGCTGCACCTCGGCACCTGCATTGGTGGATACTGCCATCGGCAAAAAGCCCAAAGCGGCAGCGGAAGCTGTCAACAATACCGCACGTAGTCTATCCTTGGTTCCCTGTTTGATCAGGTCCTCCATGGAGTCAAAGTCTTTTCCTTTGAGTTCTTTAAAATGTTCAATCAATACAATTCCGTTCAAAACGGCAATACCAAAAAGAGCGATAAACCCAACTCCAGCGGAAATACTAAAGGGCATATCTCGTAACCAAAGCAGTAGTACACCGCCCACTGCGGAAAGTGGAATGGCAGAGAAAATAAGCAAAGCTTCCTTCACTGAGCCAAAAGCAAAGTAGAGCATGATAAAGATGAGCAACAATGCAATGGGCACAGCGATCATTAATCTTGCTTTAGCATTTTGAAGGTTCTCGAACTGCCCACCGTAGGTAATAATGTATCCAGGAGGCAATGAAATGTTTTCATCAACCAAGAGTTGTACATCGTCCACAACGGATTGAAGGTCTCGGTTCCGCACGTTGATGCCCACTACAATACGTCTTTTGGTATCATCACGTGAAATTTTTGCTGCTCCTTTTTGATAGGTGATCTCAGCCAATTCACTCATCGGGATTTTGCCGCCGTTGGGAATATCCACATAAAGGTTTCTGAGGTTGGATATATCCTGACGATTCTCCGAATCCAATCGAACGGCAAGATCAAACTGTCTTTCCCCTTCGAATACACTTCCCACGACTTTGCCTGCAAACCCCATGGAAATCATTTCATTGAGGTCGGCAATGTTAAGTCCGTGACGGGCGATTTTGGCACGGTCGAAGGATACGTTCATCTGCGGAAGACCTTCTACTTTTTCCACAACAATATCGGATGCCCCTTCCACATTTTGGATAAGATCTTTGATCTCGTTGGCCTTTCGGTTCAATGTTTCCAAGTTCTCCCCAAATATTTTAATGGCAATATCGGCACGTACCCCGGTAATCAATTCATTGAAACGCATTTCAATGGGTTGGGTAAACTCGACCTCCATTCCTGGAATCACTGTTAGGGCTTCTTTGAACTGATCGGCCAATTCATCCTTGGTTTCGGCGGAGACCCATTCATCTTTGGGCTTTAATGCAATAATCACATCACTTTCTTCCATCGACATGGGGTCCGTGGGCACTTCCGCGGCACCGATACGGCTCACCACTTGCTTTACCTCAGGAAACTGATCTATCAGAATCTGTTCAATTTTAGTGGTCGTCTCCACGGTCTTGGCCAACGATGTTCCGGTTTTTAGTATGGGTTGAATCACAAAATCCCCTTCATCCAAAGTCGGTACAAATTCGCCTCCCATGGTAGAGAACAACAAGATGGCCCCTACCAGCAAGGCAGCGGCAATGGAAAGCACCATTTTTTTGCTTTTCATGGCCCATTCGATTACGGGTTCATATTGCTTGTTGATCCAGTTGACCAAACGAACGGATATGTTTTTTGACGATTCCTTTGCTGGTTTTAGGAATAGGGCAGAAGCTACGGGCACATAGGTAAAACATAACAAAACAGCTCCCAAAAGGGCAAAACTGAATGTCAATGCCATGGGCTTGAACATTTTCCCCTCTACACCGCTAAGTGATAGTATCGGGATGAAAACAATTAAAATAATGAGCTGTCCAAATACGGCAGAGTTCATCATTTTAGTGGCTCCCTCTACAGTGATTTTATCCTTAATGGATTGAGTAGCTTCCTTACCTAAGTTGACAATTTCTGCCTGTTTTCGAGAGATTTGGAAAGCAATGTACTCCACAATGATCACGGCCCCGTCTATAATGATACCAAAGTCAATGGCCCCAAGACTCAACAAGTTTGCATCGACCCCAAAAATGTTCATTAAGGTGAGTGCGAAAAGCAAACAAAGGGGTATTACAGAGGCTACAACAAGGCCCGAACGCCAGTTGCCCAGCAGCAGTACCACTACAAAAATCACAATTAAGCACCCTAAGACCAAGTTCTCGGTAACAGTGAATGTTGTTCTTCCGATAAGCTCACTGCGATCCAGAAATGGGTTAATGTAAACCCCTTCCGGAAGCGATTTGGAAATGGCATCCACTCGTTCCTTGACCGCTTCGATGACGCGTTTGGAATCGGCATCCTTAAGCATCATGATCTGGCCGAGCACTTTTTCGCCCTCTCCATTTCCTGTAATGGCACCAAAACGGGGCGCACTTCCAAAACCAACTTTGGCCACGTCCTTAATATAAATAGGAATGCCATTTCTTGTGGTCACCACAATGTGTTCAATATCCTTAAGATTACTCACCAAGCCTTCGCCGCGAATAAAATAGGCTTGGTTCACTTTTTCGATATAACCGCCACCGGTAACACTGTTGTTTTTTTCCAATGCAGTAAAGACCTCTCTTGCCGTAATGTTCAAGGCATTGAGCTTTTGGGTCTGGATGGCCACCTCGTATTGCTTGAGGTGTCCTCCCCATGTATTTACTTCGACCACACCTGGAATACCCGAAAGCTGACGTTTTACGATCCAATCTTGGATGGTGCGCAGCTCTGTGGAGGAGTACTGATCTTTATATTTGGGCTTTACATCCAGAATGTACTGATAGATTTCTCCCAACCCTGTTGTGATGGGACCCATCTCGGGGCTTCCAAATCCTTCGGGGATTCGGCTGGATGCAGATTTAATTTTTTCGGCGATGAGCTGCCTTGGCAAAAAGGTGCCCAAATCGTCTTCAAAGACTATGGTAACCACGGATAGCCCGAACTTGGATACCGAACGGATTTCCTTTACGCCCGGGAGGTTGGCCATTTCCAGTTCTACCGGATAGGTGACAAACTTTTCCATGTCCTGTGTGGACAAGCTCCTCGAGGTCGTGATTACCTGGACCTGATTGTTGGTAACATCGGGAACGGCCCCGATAGGTATTTGGGATAGTGAGTATAAACCCACAATGGCTATGGCCGTTGTAAATAATAGAACAATAAACTTGTTCCTAATACTAAAGTTGATAATTTTTGAAAACATGATTCATATAAATGATAGCATTATTAAAATGGAATAAGGCTTGATACAAGTCTTCAGCTAAGCTGAAAAAATATGAATTATGCTTGTTTGGGCGGCTGAAAGGGATCGTCTCCCCAAATGTGGGAGTAAGATATTTGATAGTGAAAATTTCCTTTGGTGGCTACGGGTATTTCGGAACGGGAGTCAACAAAGTTGTCAGCGCCAAGCACAAAAACCAAAGGCTGTGCACATTGGGTTTGATGCTGAAAAGGCAATTTTTCGTGCTCTTTTTGTTCTTCTTGGTGCTTTTCGCTGTGTGAAGCTTTAAGTTCCCCGTAGTGTTTGGAAACAAAAACCATAAAGCTATCACCATATTCCTCGTTGTGGAATTGGTAATGCTCAACTAACTGCCCGAGTTCCACCAAATCCTTAAAATGGATATTGGCACTTTGGAGTAAAATGAGCAGGGATATCCCTATGGTTACAATTTTATTCATCCTGACAAGGTAAAATTAAGAATAATACGCTGTAGGATAAATGACTGTGCTTAATTTAGAATTAATCTGATTTTAGGGGTTTACCCCTCAATGTTGAAAATTATGGCCTGATAGGGCTTCATTTTTACAGAATTCTCAAAGAATTCAACATCTGGGTAATTATTGATCAATATGGAGGGGTTGTCCCACTCATCTTTGAGTTTTGTTTCCGAGGTTTCTTCAGAAAAGTTTAACAGAACCAGCACTGTTTTATCGTCTAAAATCCTTGTAAATGCATAGATATTAGGATGTTCTGGAGCTACAAGTTCATAAGAACCATACACCAAAACAGAGTTTTGCTTTCGGAGCTCTGTCATTTTCCTAAAGTGGTTCAGTACAGAGTTTGGATCATCGTTTTCATCTTCTACATTGATATCCACATAATTGTCATTCACTGGAAGCCATGGTGTTCCATTGGAAAAACCTGCATGTTCGGAGTTGTCCCATTGCATTGGAGTTCTCCCATTGTCCCTGGATCCAAAATTGAGCTTCTTCATAAAAAGTTCCATATCCTCTCCTTCAGAAAGTGCTTTTTGATACCCATTGATCGCGGCAATATCCTGATACTGTGATATGGAGTCAAAATCGATGTTGGTCATACCCAATTCATCTCCGAAATAGCAATAAGGAGTGCCCCGCATGCTAAGTATAAAAGTATTCAAGAGTTTGGTAGAGGCACTTCTAAAATCATCGCTGTCGTTGCCCCACCTGCTCACCATTCTAGCTTGGTCGTGGTTGGCCAAGAAAATGGAAAGCCAACCATCTTCGGCAAATTCCCTGTCCCACTTGGTAAACACATCTTTCATGGTCTTTAGGTCGTATCCTTCATATTTGGGGATGTCCACACCTTCGAAAGCGTAGGCCATGTTCAATTCGTTACGGTCTTGGTCCACCAGTTTGTGGGCATCTTCAAAATTTCTCCCAGCCCCTTCGGCAACGCTCATCACGTTGTATTTGCTAAATACTTCCTCACTCATTTCCTTTAAATAGCTGTGCAATCCATCTTGCATGGCATAGTATTGAATAAAGTCCTTTTCAAACCCATCTGGAAACTTAGGGTAGGTAGTGTCCTTTGCAGCAAACTGGAAAGCGTCCAAACGGAACCCGTCCACACCTTTGTCGGCCCAAAATTTCATGATGTCGTAGACTTCTTGCCGTACTTTGGGATTGGACCAGTTGAGGTCTGGCTGTTTTTTGGCAAAATAATGTAAGTAGTATGCATCTGTAATGGAATCGTATTGCCATGCATCGCCCTTGGCATCGAACAAACTGTACCGGTATGGAGGTTCGCCCTTTTCGGATGGCCACCAATGGTAATAATCGCGATAAGGGTTGTCCCGTGAACTTCTGGACTGTTTAAACCATTCATGCTCGTCACTGCTGTGGTTTACCACAATGTCCATTACCAATTTAATGTCCCGTTGGTGCATTCCCGCAAGTAAACTGTCAAAATCCGCCATAGTGCCGAATTCTTCCATGATATCCCTGTAGTCGCTCACATCATAACCATTGTCTGCATTGGGTGAAGTATAGATGGGGTTGAGCCAAACAGCTGTAATGCCCAAACTTTTGATGTAATCCAACTCCTGAATGATACCTTGTAGGTCTCCGACCCCATCACCATCCGAATCTTTAAAACTACGGGGGTAGATCTGGTATACGATGGCTTCTTTCCACCATTTGGCATTTTCTACGGGAGGATCATGCTTTTCATCTTGTTTTTCTTTGCATGAGAAAGCGATTAAAAAGAAAGAGCAAATCATCACTTTTATAAAGGAACGGTTCATAACAGTTGGTTTATGTACAGATATCCTTAAAGGTAACGATTTGCTCTTTATGGTCTTGGCTGTTGGAATACCTAATCCGAACTTATAGTGGGTTTCCCGTGATCCTCTAAAATGGTATTTACTCTTGGAAGCTCTTTTTCCAATGCGTTGTTCAATTTGGTCATATGGCCGTCCAATTCAGCGGTAAGCTCATCGAATACCACATAGGCGGCATCCGTTGGCCTTGCATCCCCATTTTCAATGCTTCTTTGCAAGGCATTGAACCTGTTGTTCAATTTGATGGGGAAGTTCAAAGGATCTTGACCCGATTGGTTTTTGGTCTGATAGAGGTCCTCTTCGATTTCGGTCAAGGTTTCCATCAAATCTTCGGATAGCTTTGTGAACTTTCTACTGGAAATTCCCTTGCCCAAACTGTCAATTTGTTTGCGGATGCTTCTTATTTGGATGACCGCTTCGTTGGCAATAGTGGCTTTTTCCGTGATTTTGGAAGCCAGTTCAAACTGTTTTTGAAGGTCTTCCGCCGTTATTCCTTTTAGGTTGGGGTCCATTTCTATTTTAAATGGATAACTCTTGATAACTTCTGGTCCGACTTTCATTTGTACCGTATAGGTGCCGAGCGGGGCTTTGGGGCCCACTTCGGCAGATGCCCCCCAAATAATAATACCGTCAAAAGTGGTAGGGCCGGGATATCTCAAGTTCCAAGTAAAGGTATTGATGCCTTTGGCCGTGGTGGGTTTGGTGCTGCTAAAACGACTCCACCACGATGAACTTCCATCATCTTCGTATTTTGGTTTGTTGCCTCCAAAAGATTCAATGAGATTATTGTTGACGTCAAAAATGGAAAAAGTCACCGTATCCACTTCTTCTTCCAAATAGTATTGGAAGTTGGCATTGTAAACACCTCTAATGGCATCGGTGGGCTTAAACAATACATTTTTCTGACTTTTTAAATCTTCAGAATATTCCCTAAAGGGTTGAATATCGTCCAAAATCCAAAACCCTCTACCGTGAGAGCCTAGAACCACATCGTTGTCCTTGATGACCAAATCCCTGATCGGGGTATCGGGCAAGTTCAATTGAAGCGATTGCCATTCAGCACCATCGTTTATGGAAAAATAAACTCCGTGTTCGGTAGCCAAGAACAATAGGCCTTCCCTTTCATGGTCTTCGCGAATTGCTCGGGCAAAGTGTCCGTCCTCTATTCCTGCAATGATTTTGGTCCAGGTTTTTCCATAATCATGTGTTTTAAAAACATAGGGAGCCCTGTCATCCACTTGGTATCTGTTGGCAGCCACGTACAAGGTTCCAGGGTTGTGGATGGATTCCTCAATAATGCTTACTCTTGAATATTTTGGAAGATCTTCGGGCGTAATATCCTCCCAGTTTGCTCCACCATCTCGCGTAATGTGAATTTTTCCATCGTCGGAACCTGCCCAAATGGTATTGATATCGTGATTGGACGGAGCCAAAGCGAACACGGTTGCATAAATCTCTGGTCCATTCATGTCCATGGTTAAAATACCTCCCGTTTTGCCCAAGGTTTCCGGGTCGGCATAGGTAAGGTCCGGACTTATCTTTTCCCAGGTCTGCCCATCGTTGGTAGTTTTCCAAACGTGTTGGGAGCAGGTATACATTACATTGGGGTCCTTGGGCGCGAACATAATGGGGAACGTCCATTGCCAACGCTCTGGGAGTGCACTTGCTGGTTCGCCTGAGAAAAACCGTGGGTATACTTGAATATCCCTAATCTGACCGTTACTTCGATCGTAGCGAGTTAACAATGCACCTTGGCTTCCAGCGTAAAAAATATCGGGATTGGTCGGACTTTGGGTGATCCAACCACTTTCCCCACCACCTACGGCATAGTACCACCCATGGTTTGGACCGCGGGCTTGCTTAAAATCCCATCCATCACTTGGCATGGCCAAGGTAGAATTGTCTTGTTGGGCACCAACTACATGATAAGGGACATCGCTAGTGGCCATTACATGATAAAACTGTGATGTTGGATAGTCCTGTTCGGTCCAGGTTTTCCCTCCGTTGATACTTACCACACCACCTCCGTCATTGGAATTGATCATTCTATCGGGGTTATTGGGGTCTATCCACAGATCGTGGTTATCGCCATGTGGCGTTGTTATCCTTTCATCAAATGTTTTTCCTCCATCGGTAGATTTAAAGAAACCCACATTTAGGCCATACACTACATCTTTGTCCTTGGGGTCCGCATAAATACGGGAGTAATAAAAGGCACGTTGCCTTAGTTTACGTTCGTTGTTGGTCAATTCCCAAGTTTTACCAGCATCATCCGAACGGAAAACACCACCTTCGTTGGCTTCCACGATGGCCCAGACCCTATTAGAATCTACAGGGGAAACGGTAACACCGATTTTTCCGATAGGACCGTCGGGCATTCCCGGATTTTTGGTCAGGTCTGTCCAAGTTTCCCCGCCATCCATGGATTTCCAAAGTTTACAATCGGGACCACCGCCCCACATTTTCCATGCTTTACGGTATACTTGCCAAGTACTGGCATAAAGAACATTAGGGTTATTCCGGTCTATGATCAAATCGGCGGCACCTGCCTTGTCGCTGACATAAAGTACTTTTTTCCATGTTTCGCCTCCATCAACCGATTTAAAAACACCGCGTTCCTCATTATCGCCGTAGGGGTGTCCCAAAGCGGCAACGTAAACAATATCTTCATTTGTAGGATCTACTCGAACTCTGGAAATGGCTTGGGTTTCTTCCAACCCTAGGTGGGTCCAGTTTTTTCCGCCATCTGTTGTCTTGTAAACACCATCACCTTGGGTAATGCTTCCTCTTAACTGGGTTTCCCCCATTCCAATGTAAACCACGTCCGGATTGGTTTCGGCCACGGCCACGGCCCCTACCGATGAACTGGTTATTTGGCCATCGGTTACACATTTCCATGTATTTCCTCCGTCGATGGTCTTCCACAGACCACCGCCAGTAGCTCCAAAATAATATTCATTAGGTCTTGATGGACTTCCAGAGGCACCTAAAGAACGTCCGCCCCGGTCAGGGCCAATGTTCCTCCATTCAAAACCGCTATAAAAACTGGTATCAACAGTAATGGGCGATGCATTTTGTGCGTAAATAAATAAGGTTGAAAAAAGCATGGAAAGTAGCGTCCATGTCTTCATAGAGGTTGTTGGCATTCTCATGATGTCAAGGTTGGTTATGAGTAGTTAGAATAAAGATACAATTTACTCAATATCGATGAGAAAATTTAGACAAACAACCCAAATCCTTGCATATTTTGAGACATTCTAAAGAATTTGCTGCGTTTTATTGGGGGTGGTCAATAATAGAGTTCTTCGAGAACCACACCGTAATCGTGTTGCAAGTCTTCATGGAGCAAAGGGATTTTCTTTTTGATGTACTCCAATTGTCGGTTGTACAAATTCTTAAGGGTGGTATTTCGGTTAATGGAAGGCCGAAACGATTTCATTTTTTCACAGAAATATAGCAAAAGCTCCACCTCGGTGGCCTTGTTCCCAGAATATCGAATATATTTTTTGATGGTGCGAAGTATTTTTCGAACGCTTTTTTTGATGTAGAAATAACTGTTGATGTTGATGTCGGCGAACATGGCATCAACTTCTTCTTTTACGGTTTCTATGTATCCTTCCTCGCTGTCGGACTCAAAAAGAAGATAGGTAAGCAACTCCTTGTTTTCTTTTTTAAATCGTGCCAAACGCAGACAGAGTTGCATTACCTCTTCTTGCGATTTGAATTGGAGTTCTTTTTTGAGTTGTGCGACGGTAGCGGCCTTCATAAACTTAACTTCTTAGGTAGGATGCGCCGTTTACATCGATAATTGTTCCAGAAGAGTAAGCTGCCTCGGGCGATGCCAGGAACAATACGGCGTAGGCCACCTCTTCGGGTTGTGCCATTCGTTTAAAGGGAGATTCACGCAACAGATTTTCCCGCTCGGCAGGGGTGAGGGTTTCTTTGGCCATTTCGGTTTCGGTAAACCCAGGCGCGACTACCCCTACATAAATGTGGTGCGGCGCCAATTTTTTGGCAAGGGACTGGCTCATGGAATTCAGTGCAGCTTTGCTGGCCCCGTAGGCTGGTTTGGTGGGCTCTCCTCTAAAAGCGCCACGTGAGGACACACTCACGATATGACCGCCCCCGGTTTTCATCATTGCATTGGCTCCCCAATAGCATAAATTGGCAACGGCAAATAAGTTGGTTTCGAAGGTTTTTTCCCAGGCGTTGGTCCAATGGTCAAAGTCGACTTTATCAATTTCATGAAAAATGGAAATGCCAGCATTGTTCACCAATACATCAAGGCGACCAAATTCCTCTATAAAATCATTGATCAAGGCTTCGGTTTCTTGCTTTTGGGAAATATCCCTTTTAAAAAGTTGGTGTCCATCACCAGGCAATTCGGCCAAGGTTTGTTTTGCAACCTCGTCATTGCTTCTATAATTGATGCCTACTTTAGCTCCTTTTTTGGCGAACGCCATGGCTGTTGCTTTTCCAATACCCCGGGAGGCACCTGTAATCAATACGTTTTTTCCAGTAAAATCCATATGTTTAACTATAGCTATTCTAAATTCTGGTCTATTTTTTTGATGAGCTTATCAATGTCAGACAAGGTGGTTTTAAGAAAATTGTCTTGCATGACGAGAAGATAACCTATGCCGTAAAGATCGGAAATTAAAACAGAACTTTTATGAAACTCGACTTGGTCAATAGGTCTTAGTTCTGTATCCAGATTTAACTGGGCCTTGGCAAATTCTCGGGTAAAAAATTCGGGAAACGCCTCGTCAACAACTTTTCGGTTCATCTGAACTAAACGTTCTTGAACCCCTTCCGAATAATTGTATTCGTAATAATTGGTTAACATATTTTTGAGTTGGTTACCCTTGATCACGCTGATAGTTTCCGCGGAAAGCATATTGTTGAAGGTAGTTGTGCTTGGTTCAAAAAGGCGATAGTCCACAAAAACATCCGAAGACTGGTTAAAAACGGCGATGCGTTGTTGGTTGTTCAGTGTATCGGAAAAGGTGCCCATCATATCGCTGACAACTTTTTTCTTTTTAATGTTGAACTCCAATACTTTTTTAATGTTCAATGAATCTTGAATGAGACTGGACCTTATTTCACTTAGATAGAATTGCTCCTTGTCACTCTGAATTTTTTCGTTATTGCAGGTATTGATCTGTAAGGCCAATAAAATTCCAATTACTACCAAAATAATCTCGCCAAGAGCATATAATAGGTACTTGGAAAACTTATTTTCGGACAATAGGGCTTTCCTTATTTTTCTGAAAATGGTCGGCATGGTCAGTGGTTTGTTTAAAGATAATAAGTTAGGGCACAATATTGTACAGATTCCAATGTTGTTCTATTAATTACTTTTGTTCCTAACAAAATGCTTCTGGGGCAAAAGGTTTTTCGAGAAATACTATGACATCAAAAAAAAGACATTGGTTGTGGAACGTTTTGATCGTCCTGACCGTGATATTATGTGTTCTTGCCTTTGTGGAACACTATAAAAACTGGCACAAAATTGAGGAGGGTAATCTAAAAATCCTCTCCGGAATTTACTATCAAAAAATACCTTTGGCCGAGCTGGACAGTGTTCTTTTGGTAGACAAGTTGCCCGAAATGGAACGTTCCAGTGGTTTTTCTTGGATGGAAAAAGAAAAAGGAGTTTTTAACGACTCCATTACCAATACCAAAGTTTACGTTTTTGTGGACGACCTCTATCAGCAAAAAATAAAAGTAGTGCACCACGATTCCCTTAAAATGTATGTGAACCTTAAGGATAGTATAAAAACCGAGGAATTATTTGCATTTTTGCAGACTGAATTGTTGAACAACAAAGAAACAGCCAAAGGAGTCCAATAAGTATGAAAGCCATTGTTTTTCTATTGCTATTGCCAGTTATCGGATTTTCCCAGAACACGCTTTCTATCCAGGTCAACAACGTGGAGTCCGCCAAAGGAATGGTTAGTGTGGCCGTTTACGATTCCGACGAAGCTTTTTTGTCTTTTGATCATGTATTGAAGGCAAACAGTGTGATTGCCAATGAAGGAACGGTGGTATTGCACATTCCCAATCTACCTGCGGGGGAATATGCTCTTGCCATTTTTCATGATGAGAACAATAATGGAAAACTGGACACCAACTGGTTGGGAATTCCTAAAGAAAAGGTGGCCTTTTCCAGGGGTAAGATGAAAACATTTGGTCCGCCCAAGTTCAATGAATGTGCCTTTAAAATGAGCTCGGACCACGAAATCCATATAGATCTATAAGAGTATGGGAACAATTTTTATGGCCCAATTGATGGGTGCGCTATACGGACTTTTGGCAGTAATATTGGGAGCATTCGGTGCCCATGCATTAAAAAAGAAATTGACCCCCGAACTGCTGCACAGTTTTGAAACAGGGGTCAAATATCAGATGTACCACGCTATCGTGTTATTGGTCTTGGGATTTAATTTAAGCTTTGATAAACCACTGGATTCTTGGATAGTCAATTGCTTTATTTTCGGAACCCTTTTGTTCTCCTTTAGTATTTATGCCCTTTGTTTGGGGGCGGCAAAAGGGAACAAACCTCGGTTTTTAGGTCCTGTGACCCCGCTTGGGGGACTACTTTTGGTCGTGGGTTGGACCCTGTTGCTCTATTCCTTTGTTTCCAATTTGATTTAAAGACGCAAGTACATGTTCCCGTTTATGGTATTCAATTTTAGGCGATGGGCGGCATTGTCGAATCTGCCTTCCACTTTTTGGCCTACGTAGCGATCGGACACGGTCAGGTTCATCTCCTCATCGGCATAAATATTCCCATGGATGGTCTCTGCGACCAATCTGGAATTCTTCATCACCAAATCTATTTCCCCGTTAATGGTCTGTAGGTCCATGTCCCCATTGTATTTGGCAATGTCAATATCCCCATTGATCAATTCAGCGGTAAAATCACCTTCGATGATATCCGATCTAAGGTCACCGTTTATGCTGCTTACCTTAAAGGTGGCCCCTTTGGGGACATAAAGCACATAGTTGAACTCGTAGGTTTCACCGGTAAAATAATATCCCTTTTTATCGGAGTGGGTTTTCTCCCATTCTTCTTTGAACGCGTCAAAAACATCCTCTACATTGGAAGCAATAATAAGTGTACTACTGTTTTCATCGATATCCAGTTTAAATTTATCCAGGTACTTCCCATCTTTTATGCTGATATCGGCCTTGAAATAGATGGTGGATTTGTCCCAAGTCTTTACCTGGATGTCCTTGGCAAATTTTACATCCAATTCAATGGATTGCCCGGAATAGTTGAAGTTTTTTTCAATGATTTTCTGCGCACTCAAGGTCAGTGTGGCCAACCCCACAAATGCGGTAATGATGATTTTTTTCATGACTGTTCGATTTTTGATTTTAGTATTTAATTGATGTTTTGTCATCTTGAGCCTTTCGACTTCGCTCAAGACAAGCTCCTTCGAAAGATGGATAAGAACATCTCGAATGCGCTCGATGTGACACTTTAAAACTTATTTCTTTCTGAGATACATGTTTCCGTTAGTGGATTTCATGGATATTTTCACACCCCCGCCATTAATGGATGTGTTGATGTTCCTTCCCAATACAGATTTTAATCCGTCCTTATCATCGGCTTGTACGTCAAAGTCGGTATATACGTTGCCGTTAAGGGTACTCAGTGCCAAGTTTGCCGGCGTGTTCGAAGGAAGGCTAACATCCACAGCTCCGTTAGTGGAATATAGGGAAATAGGAGAGCTTTGGGTTACTTTTCCGAAGACCACTTCCAGTGCGCCATTCAATGAATTGGCCGTGACAGGTCCGTTTACGTCCATTAGTTTTATACTTCCATTGAGTTGTGCATCGGCTTCTATTTCCCCGGAAAACCCTTCAATCTCGATATCACCGTTCCACGTACTTTTAACGGCAATGTTCTGTGATGCAGGCAAATAGATCTCGGCCCCTTTGTTTTTACGTAAGTTGTAAACGATCAGGGTGTTGCCATCCTGAACTACGGAAAAACCAACATTGGTATTGTCCGTGCCACCTTCTCCGACCAATTTTAGGCCCTTCGCACGATCAGGTGTTTTTACTTCCGGCCCCGATTTGATCAACAGTTCGTTGGCGCTATGGGTTTTCACCACAATGTCTGTTTTCGAATCGATCTTAACCCATTGAATTCCATTCAGGGATTTGGTATAGTCGTTTTGCGCCTTGGCGATGGTGCCCATAAAAAGGGCCATTAAAATGAATGTGAATTTTCTCATGATATTCGCTTTTTGATGTTTATGTTATGCTTGGCAATACTGCCCTGATCTGATTTTTGATAAAGGGTTGTGTGTCTTCTTTTTCCAATAGTTTTTTCATGGGTTCGGCGGCTTTTTTCTCCTGAATTTGAACCAAGGCTTGAATAATGGCAACCTGAATGCTTGGGTTCTTTTCTTGCCCCAAGGCTTCTATAAAGGCGTTTTTGACAGTTTCAGAGGAGCTGAAGTTGGCCAATGCCTCAAAGGCGGTCATCCGTACATTGTCGTTTTCATCGTAGAGCAATCGATTGGCAAGAGCTTGGATAATGGCTTCATCGGGCTGCTCAAACTCTTCGATGTAATTTACCCCTTGAATTCGTTTGCTCGCCGATTGGTTTTCCATTAAGGATAGCATGGCCGTTTGCTTCATCTGATTGGTCTCTTCCTGAAGCTGTGCGATGTCATCGCTTACTTTTCGCTGTTGAAAAAGACTTCCCATCTGAAAGGCGGCCACCAGTAAAGCAATACTAGCTGCAATTTTTAAAGCACTGCCTGTCCAGTTTGATGATTTCTTCCCGCTCATTTGAACTACTCTGCCCTGATTTGTTTTTTCCTGCTCTAGGGCCGATTCAAACTTTGCCCTAAGTCTACTTGATGGCGTTGGCACTTCCTCTTCAAACAGATTGAAAAGCATTTTCATCTCTTCCATTTCCTTTTGGCAATCGGCACATTGATGTATGTGTTTTTCGAATGCCGTCTTGGCGGATTTGTTCAAATTGCCATCCAGATAATCTGGTATTTGGTCAAAAACATGATTCTTTTCCATGGCTATATACTTTCTAAATAAATATTCTTCAATTTTTTTAAGATCCTACACACTCTGGTTTTTACGGCACCCGGGGTACTTCCCATAATTTCCGCTAGATCATCGTACTTGATTTCCCGGTATCGGTTCAAAATCACAAGTTCCCTGTCGTAGGGGTCCAATTGGCTAAGGGCATATTGTAAATGCGCATTGTTTTCGCTCACATCATTCTCCTCTTCCACCGCTTTGTACGACAAAACCTCAATATTGTCATGGGGTTTATGGTTTCTTGTGTAATGTGTTTTTAGGCTATTACGAGCTATTGTGAACATCCACGACAAAAAGGACCCATTGTTGTATGAGTTCCGATACTTGATCAGTTTGTAAAAAACATCCTGTGTAAGATCTTCGGCCAACATATGATCACCCGACATTTTGTACAGAAAATTGTACACGTGTTTGTGGTGTCTATCAAAAAGTTCCTTGAGCAAATCCAAGTTTCCCTCAGATACTTTTTGCATGATCATTTCATCTGAAAGCGTTTCCAAATGCTTTTTTTTAGTTGGCGTTTATCTTATATACTCGGGGAATTGTAAAAGGTTACAGAAGGTTGTAAAAAAATGTAGTTTTTAGGTAATTAGGGAGAAAAAGTTGTTAATAGGTGGTTATTTTTATCACACCACTGCCACCCCTGGACCCATATGAGGCAGCTTCTGAGCTGGATAGCGCACTTATGCTTTTTATGGTCGCGCTATCCACCAATTGATCTAGGGATTCGAAGGAGTTGCCCAGGATATAACCATTCAAAACGTACAAAGGTTCGGTCGCGGTCCCGGAAATTTGGTTGGCCGATTTCATAAAATAGGGTATGCCACCTCTAAGAGTGATTCCCGGTAAACGCCTTATCCTGTCCAACAACGGAATGGTTTTGTTGTTTTTGTCGGCTATTTCTTCGGCCAGATTGCCATTGTAAGCGGTGGTTTTGCCCGAAGAGCAACTTCCCAACATCATAATAAATGTTAGGGACAGGATGAGTGCAAGATTTTTCATTGGTGTGAAATTGTGCTACAATCTACCCAATTTTGATGAAAAAGAGATATAAAAATACCCAGGAAATCAACTGCAGCCACAGTTGTCCTGCCCACATGAATTGGAATTGTGGTTTCCTTTGCGGAAGAGCGATTTGGGAAGTAAAAATTTCCAAACCAAATAGCCTGCCGCTAGCAATAAAGTCCCGTATGCCAAAAGTTGTTGAATCATGCTGGTATTAAATTAGAATTTGATAGGCTATCAATGCTATAATATAGGCAAAAACACTCATAAAGCCTAACTGAATCAGCGGCCATTTCCAAGAGTTGGTCTCTCGTTTTACAATGGCGAGTGTGCTCATGCATTGCATGGCAAAGGCATAGAACAACATTAAGGAAATACCGGATGCCAGGTTGAACAATGGCTTACCATCTTCATCCAATTCAGCGGCCATTCTATTTTTAATGGTTTCTTCCTCGTCGCTGCCCACGCTATAAATGGTGGCCAAGGTCCCCACAAAAACTTCACGTGCGGCAAAGGAGGTCAATACGGCAATCCCGATTTTCCAATCGTAGCCCAAAGGTTTTACAAGAGGTTCAAAAGCTTTTCCTGCCTGACCGATGTATGAATGCTCCAATTTGTAACTGGCAACTTCTTGAGCCACGGCCCTTTCGGAAAGTTCCGAAGTTAAAAGCACAACGGAATCCTGCAGAGCGTTGGGTGCCATGCCTTCGTTTAGGGCAGATTCACGATACGACTCGATGTTATTTTGGATATAATTTTTACTGTAAGTGCTCAATCCCTGTTTTTCTATTCTTTCGGTGACAATGCTCTCGGCGTTTTCAAAATCATCGGAATATCCATTGGACCCCAAAAACCATAATACTATGGAAATGGCCAAGATGATCTTACCGGCGCCCAGTACAAAGCTTTTTGTTTTTTCTATCACCGTATAGGCAACATTTTTTAACAAGGGCAGGCGATAGGTGGGCATTTCCACCATAAAAATGGACCTCGTTTTAATCTTGAGGACCTTATTCAGCACCATGGCGGACAACAGTGCCATCCCAAATCCGATCATGTAAAGTAGCATAAGGGTCAGCGCTTGATAACTGAGTCCCATAAACTTGCCCTCGGGAATAACGAGGGCGATCAAAATTAAATACACGGGCAGTCTTGCGGAACATGTGGTGAAAGGTGTCACCAGAATAGTGATCAGTCTTTCTTTCCAGTTTTCAATGGTGCGTGTGGCCATAATCGCGGGAATGGCACATGCATTTCCCGAAATCAATGGAACCACACTTTTACCGCTTAATCCAAAAGGACGCATCAGTCTGTCCATTAAAAATACTACACGGCTCATATATCCAGACTCCTCCAAAAGGGAAATAAACAGGAACAAGAAAGCGATCTGGGGGATAAAAATTACGATTCCACCGATACCTGCAATAATACCCTCGGCCAATAAATCTGTAAATAATCCCGGTGGCAACGTATCCTTGATCCATTCGGCTGCCATGGCAAATTGCTCATCGATAAAGTCCATGGGGTATCCGCTCCAATCAAAAATTGCCTGGAAAATGGTGAGCAAGATCACAAAGAAGATGAGGTATCCAAAAATTTTGTGGGTCAGAATCTTATCGAGGGACGCACGCAGTCCTTTGGCGGCCATAAAATCCACCTTGTAGGTTTCTTTTAGGATATTGTTGATCAGCTGGTAGCGGAGTACTGTTTCTTTATGCTGTAATTTTTTGAGTTCCTCCTTGGACTTTGTAGTGAAATCCGTGGCATCCTGAATCCGCTTTTTCTCAATGGGCATAAAATTCACATCCTGCGTGATTACGAGCCATAGTTTGTAAAGGTCGTTTTGTGGGAACGTCTTTTTTAGGCGGTCAAAATATTCAGGTGAAATTCTATTGGGGTCCAAAATGGGTTTGGAAGAAATACTCTTATAATCTGCAATGAGCTCTTTAATGCGTTCAATGCCCGTGTTTTTTCGAGTACTGACCAAGGCGATTTTGGTATCCAGCTTTTTTTCCATGGCCTCCACGTCCAACGATATTCCTTTGCGGTCCATCCTATCGGCCATGTTCACCACCAAAATAGTGGGAATTTTGAGGTCTTTTATCTGGGTGAAAAGAAACAGGTTCCTTTTCAGGTTTTCCACGTCGCTGATTACAACGGCAACATCTGGGTAATCCTTATCATTTTTGTTGAGCAATAGCTCTACCACCAAACTTTCATCCAGAGAGGTCGTGTTCAAACTATAAGTGCCGGGAAGGTCTAGGATATGGGCTTTAACTCCTCGAGGAAGTTTACAGATACCTTCTTTTTTTTCGACCGTGATACCTGGATAGTTCCCGACCTTTTGTTTGAGTCCGGTAAGTTGATTAAAAACAGAAGTTTTTCCCGTATTTGGATTCCCAATTAAGGCTACATTGATGTTCTTGCTCATTTGGCCTGTGTTTCTTCAATGATTTCCAGCTCTATAAGTGCTGCCAAAGACCTTCTTATTGCCAAATGACTTCCGCTAAGATTGATGTAGATGGGATCGTTAAAGGGAGCAATTTGTAAAAGTTCCACACTATTGCCGGGGAGACAGCCCAGCTCCAACAATTTGATAGGAAGGATGTGCTCCGTAAAATCCTTTATAATTCCCTTTTGTCCATATCGTAAATCTGCAACGGTCACCACTGTATTTATTTAGAATAAATTTAATTAAGAACAAAAATAGGTAAAAATGAAAAACTACAAGTTATTATCATGGATAAAGGTTTAGAGGGTTATTCCTTGTAACTGGCTTTAAGGATTTTGATATCCTCAAGAAGCTTATTTATTTCTTCCCGATTGGTACCATCATAAAAACCCCGTATCCGCTTTTCCTTATCCACCAAAATAAAGTTTTCGGTATGAATCATATCAAATGGACCACCGTCACCATCATTTTTTACGGCCAGATACGACTTTCGGGCCAGCTCATAGATTTGCTTTTTATCCCCGGTCACCAGATTCCATTTGCTATCGATCACGCCTTTTTCCAGCGCATATCTCTTTAGTTGGGCAACGGTATCTATTTGTGGGGTAACCGAATGGGAGAGCAACATAATATCGGGGTCGCCCTTAACTGCCTCTTGTATTTCCCCCATGTTCTTGGTCATTATGGGACAAATGGTAAGGCAGGTGGTAAAAAAGAAATCGGCCACATATATTTTGTCCTTGTAATTTTCTTGGGTTATGGTGTCCCCATTTTGATTGACCAAAGCAAAATCGGCTACTTTATGGTATTTTTTGGTGTAATGCAATGTGCTGTCCACCAGAGATTTGTCCACCATGGATGGCTGGTATACCGGCAGCATTTTTTGGGGTTGCAGTGCGTTGTAGAAAAGATAAATAATTACGGCGGACAACCCCAACATTACGATTCCGAACAGCTTATACTTGGCAAAAAATGATCCCATGGTTACAAAATTACGGTCCAAATGGCTATTCATCAAGGAGAAAGCTATCTTTTGTTGCTAAATCTTTCTTAAATAACAAGTGGGATTAAAACCGAGGTTTTTTTATCAATCCCTAAAAGGTTACTTTTGTTCGTTTTAAGAAAATACGACGGATGACGCCTATAGTTATAAAAACCATACAATTCTTTCTGAGCTTATCGCTTTTAATCGTGCTTCACGAACTGGGACACTTTATCCCGGCAAAGCTTTTTAAGACCAGGGTGGAGAAGTTTTATCTGTTTTTTGATGTTAAGTTTTCGTTGTTCAAAAAGAAAATAGGGGAAACTGTTTATGGTATCGGTTGGTTGCCCTTGGGCGGATATGTGAAGATATCCGGGATGATCGATGAGAGCATGGACAAGGAGCAGATGAAGGAAGAACCTAAACCTTGGGAATTCCGAAGTAAACCAGCTTGGCAGCGATTGATCATTATGCTTGGCGGTGTGACCGTTAACTTTATTTTGGCGGTTATTATTTTTATTGGACTGGTTTTTACTTATGGAGAGCAGTACATCGCCAATGATAGTCTAAAGGATGGAATTTGGGTGACCGAGAAAAGTCTGGGTGACGAGTTGGGAGTTAAGACCGGGGACAAAGTTTTGTCCGTTGATGGTAAAAAAATTGAAGCATTACAGCAGATACTTCCGGAAATGGTTTATGGCGAAAGCTATACCATTGAAAGGGACGGACAGGTCATAGAAAAGAAAATCCCGGTTGATTTTATACAGACGTTGTCCGAAGACAAGGACAAAGCACGTTTTATTTATTACCGAGTCCCTTTCGTGATCAGTGCGATACCCAAAAAATCGCCAAATGTGGACAGTGGTCTACAAAAAGGGGATGCCGTTGTTGAAATGGCAGGTACACCGGTAGAGTACAAAGACCAGGTAATTCCTATACTTGAAGCCAATAAGGGAGGAACAGTGCCCGTAAAGGTCAGGCGTAACGGTGAACTGGTCGATTTGACATTGAACGTTTCTGAAGAAGCAGCTCTGGGAGTTGGTTTGGGAATGACCCCGGAGGAATACAAGGAAGCTGGATACCTGGAGCAGAAAACATTAAAATACTCTTTTTTGGAATCGATTCCCGCAGGATGGAACAAAGGGGTTAAAACCCTTACGGACTACATTCGGGGGATGAAGAAAATATTTAACCCGGATACCGGTGCTTATAAAGAAGTGGGTGGATTTGCCGCTATCGGTGGCATGTTCCCAGATACTTGGAACTGGCCAGCTTTTTGGGCAACAACGGCTTTTATATCCATTATTTTGGCCTTTATGAATATTTTGCCCATTCCTGCTCTGGACGGTGGGCATGTGGCCTTTTTGTTGTATGAAATGGTAACAGGGCGCAAGCCAAGCGATAAATTTTTGGAGTATGCCCAAATGATCGGTTTCTTTATTTTAATTGCTTTGTTGCTGTTTGCGAACGGTAACGATTTATATAAATGGCTTTTTAAATAGAAAAGCGATTTTTTTGTTTGTGGTGTAAAAAAGATTCCATTATATTTGCACCCGCTTAAGGTAAAATATTCCTCCTTAGCTCAGTTGGTTAGAGCATCTGACTGTTAATCAGAGGGTCCTTGGTTCGAGTCCAAGAGGGGGAGCATAAATTTTTAAAACGGCTATACTTTTAGAGTGTAGCCGTTTTTTTATATTGGATATCTAAAAGAATTTAAAATGAAAAAGATTATTTATTTCCTTTTTTTGAGCGTTCCTATGATTGTGTTTTCTCAAAGTGAATACAAGATTACATCTTATAATGATAAAGGCAATAGGGCTCCTAATACCCATTATTTAGGAGATGCATGGTTAAATAGTTTACTTCAGTCGGATCAAGAGCTGCCATATGGTATAACTAAGGCAACATTTAGGGCCAATTCCACTCTAGATTGGCATTTCCATACTTCTGCACAGGTGTTGATTATAGTTAAAGGGGAAGGGTACTATCAAGAACGCGGTAAGAAACCTATTCGAATGAAAACAGGTGATATTATTAAATGTGATAAAGAAACCGAACATTGGCATGCTTCATCAAAAGAAGAAGACGTTACGTATCTAGCATTATATGGAGGAACACAACCAACTACCTGGACCGAAGTATTAACGCAAGAATATTATGATGAGGTAGCCAATGAATTGAAAAAGGAATAATCCCTTGATAATCTATTTTTTTCAATCAAAGTCACAAATGCATTGCTTTACGCTGCATCTTTGAACAAAAGGGGAGAAGAGAGATGAATGAAGCCGTACGAAAGTGCGGCTTTTTCTTTTAGTTATCGATGATGTTTTGTAACACGACATGAAGTTTTACTAATCAAAATCAAACAAATCTTTTATTCTAATGTCCAAAGCCTGAGCTATTAGGTTTAAATTGACAATTGAAGTGCTGATCTCCCCACGCTCTATTCTTCCTACTTGATTTTTGGACATTTTAGCATCAGTTTCCAAAGCTGTTTGTGATAAACCTGCTTGTTCTCTCAATTCCCTTAAATGGTGCCCAAACTTCTTTAAAAATTGTATCTCCTTTTCGGTATACTTTCTTCGCATGCCCCAATTTGCATCATGGAAAGAAGAATATTAACCACATGCATGTGGTAATTTAAAAGATTTGATTTATCTTACTTCCAATTAGTACTGCATAACCCCCTAATCTTAGATTAATAGCGCCATGTCCAATATCAACGTTTTAGGGGAGATCAAGTGGTTTTTAGACAATCCTTCGCCAAAATCACTCGAAATTGTTTTTGAAACCTTGGAAATTCAAACTTTTACCAAGGGTATGTTTTTACATTCAACGATTAAAAAGGCAGGTAAGGTCCGGGTACACATGGCTGAACAAAATGGCATGCCCCGAATGGATGTATTAGACCATCTTGTGTTCCGATTTTCCTTTCAATTTCCACACCCGAAGGATTTACCTTTTTTCGAAACTACTGCATTGGTCTTGCCCAGACCCTTGGCCAATGGTTTCCTAAGAATGGATTCCGAAAAGATGCAATTGGAATTCACCATAGATGCACCTAATGAAAATTCACAAGTACATGTGAAACACTTATATGTCAATACTATACAGGTAAGAAGTATAGATTCAAAATTTTTTAAAAACTAATATGCTTTAGAAAACCTCAATTTCCGTAGTTTGTAGAAATGAAGTTAATCAAAAAGACCACCGATCGGTGGTCTTTTTGCTAATAAGTTTGTTTTTATTTTAAGATGGCTTTACACCAATAAAAGCACAATGGTCAATAAAAAGCCAGCAGCGGCAAAGTAGAGTCCTTTTTTGTAGATGGGGGCGCTGGGCCTAAACATAAAAAAGGCCGAAACCGCAAAGAACAGCAAGGCAATACCAAAGAAGATACCCAACCAGAACAAAGGATTTCCAGTATGCATTTTATGTAGTTTGTTCATGCTTTCCAAAACTGCGGGCAACCGCTTTTCGGTATAAGAAGCTTCACCAGTTTGCATATTATAGGTTCCTCCTGCAAAATACATAAGGTCACCTTCGGTTTTGTCCACGGTAAACCCACGTTTTCTTAAAGCAGAACCAAGGGCTTCTTCATTTAAGTTGGCTTCGAGGGTGGTATTCACCTCGTATTCACTTTTCATAAAATCGGTGGTTCTAAAAGTAAGTACAATACCACTAATGGCATAAACGGCCATAATTCCGGCCAAAAAGAATCCGAGGTAACGGTGGAATTCCCTAAAGGTGTTTTCTGATTTTCTTCCCATGGTTAAGATTTGTATAAAATAAACGAAGAAAGGCGTTGGGGCCTTTCTTCGAGGTAAATATAATACTATTTTTATTGCTGTGCCATCTCAAGGTTAATGGTCATTTCTACATCATCGCCCAAAGTTGCTGTATCTCCACCAACACCAAACTCCAATCGGTTAACGGTACCGGTGAGTTTTAATCCGGCCTTTAATTTTCCGCTTCGTTGGTCGGTTATAATTCCATTTACTTTTCCATCCAGGGTAACTGTTTTCGTAACTCCGTGCATGGTCAGGTCACCGGTAAGTTTAAAGGTTTTGTCCCCTGTTTTCTCAAAGCTGTTACTCTTAAACGTAATCGATGGATATTTTTCTGCGTCAAAAAAATCGGCACTTCTCAAATGATCATCACGTCTATCGTTGTCAGTATCGATACTCGTTGTTTTGATGTCAACGGAAAATTCGGCCTCATCAAAGGTGTCAGTGGCCGTAGCAGTGATGTCAAATTCACCGAAATGACCCTCAACTTCGGATATCATAAGGTGGGTGATGGCAAAGCCTACTTTTGAGTGTGCCCCGTCCGATTTCCACGTGGATTGGGCGGCTACCATTAAACTGGTCAAAAATGCCAATGTAAAAAATGCTTTTTTCATGATTGTGTGATTTTATGTGTTTGTTATAATGTTAATATACAATCCCATACGTATTGTAAGGTTAAATATGGGCAATCCAACTGCAAACCATAAATTTTTTCTGTCAACGACATATGTTAACCTCCAATCAACCAATAGATTAAATAGATTATGAGTGTAAAATGTCGTTCACAGGGTAAATTTGGTTGTTGGTAAAGCTGCTTTTCTTTTAGAGGAGTATTATATATAATTTAGGCTCAAATAATCGTGGTACATTGATTTCCAAGAAAGAACTTCTTTTTCAAATAGTATTGCACATACTGGTTCTTCTGTTTTTCTCTTTTGATAGAAACACGGGGAATATTGTAGTGCACAGGGCCATATTTATTTTGTTTTATGGTGCCGCCACTTTAATTATTACGTACTATCTGATGCCGAAATTTTTGTACAAGAAAAAATATTGGCAATTTTTCCTGGGCTGTGCCTTGGTGGTAGCGGTTGTTATTACCATTGAAGAAGTAATATTGGAGCCCATTATATTTCCTGGAACTAGAAGAGGGGATACTTTTCCGGGTGTTTATGTTTCACTTTTGGGAATTTTGCCGGTAATGTTTATTCTTTCGGGCTGTAAATTTGGATGGGATGCTCTTAAAAAGCAAGCCGAGATAGACGAACTACAAAGCACCATACAAGAAAGTGAACTGCAATTTTTACGCAGTCAGATTAACCCGCATTTCTTGTTCAACAACCTAAACAACTTGTATTCCTATGCACTACAGGAATCACCGAAAACCCCGGAAATTATTCTTGAAATGAGCGGTGTTTTGCGATACATGCTTTATGAATCCAAGGAACAGTTTGTACCTTTAAAAAAGGAATTGGAGCAATTGGGCAATTTTATCCGATTGTACAAACTTCAAATAGAAGATAGGGGGGAGGTTCATTTTGATGTGGAGAAGATTAAAGGGGAGTATAAGATAGCACCCTTGATTTTGATCGTATTTATTGAAAATGCCTTTAAACATAGTCAATCCGGTCAATCGTCCGATATTGAAATCGATATCTCTGTAAAACTGAACAACTCTATCTTGGAATTTCGTTGTAAGAACAATTACGAGCCAGGCTTTAGTTTGGATAGTGTTGCCAAGGGTATAGGATTACAAAATGTACGGAAACGTTTGGAACTATTGTACCCGAAAAAGCATCTCTTGCACATAGAAGAGGCGAACAATTCCTATAAGGTGCTGCTAAAATTGGAATTGGAAAAAGTATAGGTTATGAGGTGTATTATTGTCGAAGACCAACCGCCTGCCCAGCGGATATTGAGAAAATTTATACAAGATGTGCCCACCCTGGAATTGGTGGAGGTGTTTTCCGATGGTTTAAAGGCCATGGAGTTCCTGAACACGGAATCCATAGATCTCATGTTCTTGGATATTCATTTGCCAAAGATCAATGGGTTAGATTTTCTTAAAAGTATACCGGACCCTCCACATGTAATCTTAACTACTGCATTTTCCGAGTATGCTTTGGAAGGTTATGATTTAAATGTTGTGGATTATTTGTTGAAGCCTTTTTCGTTCCAACGATTCTTACAAGCTGTGAACAAGGTGAATGCCAAACACGAGCACATGATTTCCAAGAATGAAAGTGTTCCACTTACCGAAATCTATGTAAAGTCCAGTCACGAACACATCAAGGTATTGGTAAAGGATATTTATACCATTACCTCGGACTCCGATTACACCGAGATACATTTAAAGGATAAGAAAATATTGTCCAACGAGCCTTTAAGGCATTGGGTGGAAGTACTGGGAGGCAGCCAATTTTATCAGATACACAAATCCCATATCATCAATACCAAAAAGATTGATAGGATTTCCGGCAATTTGGTACTCTTGACCAATGATGCCAAAATACCTATGGGCCGAGCTTATAAAGACAACTTCTTAAAAAGTATTCTATAATAAAAAAAGCCCAGCAAGTTCGCCGGGCTTTTGATTTTTTTTAGGTCGAATTTCTATTTCGCAAAGTAGATATAAATGGCAATTACCACAATAGTGATAAATGCACTCGCATATTTTACATGCTTCCAAGGCTCAATGGATACCTGTTTGGTATACTCCAACTGGAAAGGTTCTTTTCTTGGATAGAATTTACCGATGATCAGCATGATAGCTATGTTGGAAACGAACAATATTGCCATTACGTGAAGGTAATGGGGGTATGCCCCGGCTTCAACTAGACTTAGTTCAGCAGGATCGGTAATTCCATTTGCCTTGGCCTCTGCAAGGGCATTGGCCACCATTTTTGGTCCCACTATAAACTGACTGATGATATATAGAATAGATCCGGACAGAATACCAATTTTCGCTGCAATGGCTGGAACCCTTTTTGTTAAATATCCTACCACGATAATCGTGAAAATTGGAATGCTATAGATGCCGTTGATCTCTTGTAAATAATTGAACAAACTTCCCGCATTGGCAATCAGTGGTGCAATGAACATTGCGGCAAGCGCCAGGCACACACCGAACACTTTACCATATTTTACCACGGTCATTTCTGAAGCATCTTTGTTGATGTGCTGCTTGTATATATCTATTCCGAACAAGGTAACGGAACTATTGAGCACACTGTTGAACGAGCTCAAAATCGCACCGAACAATACAGCGGCAAAGAACCCCATCAATGGTTTTGGAAGCACGGCCCTTACCAATTCTGGGTAAGCAAGGTCACTGCTGGCAAGTCCTCCTTCAAAATAGTAGTAGGCAATCATTCCCGGCAATACCAGGATGATGGGCCCCAAAATCTTTAAAAAGGCGGCCAATAAAAGTCCTTTTTGACCTTCAGCAAGGTTTTTTGCCCCCAATCCCCTTTGGATAATTTGTTGGTTGGTTCCCCAATAGAAAAGCTGAACCAACATCATTCCAGTAAAAATCGTGGCAAAGGGAACTTCTTGTCCTGGGTTTCCGGTAGAATCGAAACGTTCTGGGTTGGCAGCCATCAAGGTTTCCAAACCGCCAAAAACGCTTCCGTCACCAATGGCCATCAAACCAAAGACAGGTATAAGAATACCTCCAATTATGAGTCCCACTGCATTAATACTATCTGAAACGGCAACAGCCTTTAAGCCTCCAAAAACGGCGTAAATAGAGCCTATAATGCCAATTCCCCAAATACAAATGACCAATGCTGTGGAATCGGAAACCCCCAATAGTTCCGGAACATTGAACATGCCACTGATGGCCACAGAACCTGAATATAAAATTACGGGAAGCAGTACAACTACATATCCTGTTAGAAATAGACCGGATGTTATCGTTTTAGTGGTAACATCGAATCGTTTGGCCAAAAACTGCGGTACTGTTGTAAGTCCACCTTTTAAATAACGAGGTAAAAGAAATAAGGCGGTGACCACGATGGCGAGTGCGGCCAACGTTTCCCATGCCATTACAGAAAGCCCATCTTTATAGGCGCTTCCGTTTAGACCAACGATTTGTTCTGTGGATAGGTTGGTTAACAGTAATGACCCTGCTATTACACCAGCGGTAAGGCTCCTGCCTCCTAAAAAGTAACCATCAGATGATGTTTCATCTGTTTTTCTAACGGACCACCACGATATAATTCCTACCAAAAGCGTGAATCCTAAAAACGAAATAAGTGCCATAAATTAAAGTTTGATGTTTTGGTTTTGAGCCAAAACGGTTTGTTTAGTTGGTTGTTGATCAAATATATTGGTTAATAATATTTTCGAACAACTCTTGCTGACCGCTGATGCTTCTTATGTTTTGATGGGTTGCTGCATGGTCATAAAGGTCTTCCAAAGAGAGTTTACCATCTTCAAACGCCTTTCCAGAACCCGTATCAAATGATGCATAGCGATTTCTACGCATGCTAATATAATTGGAATTTTCCAAAATATCGTTTGCGGCAAGCAATGCCCTGGCAAAGGCGTCCATTCCTCCAATATGTGCATAGAAGATATCCTCCAGATCTGTGGAGTTTCTGCGCATTTTAGCATCAAAATTAATGCCCCCACCTTTAAAACCGCCTGCCTGTAGAATAACCAACATGGCCTGGGTTAGCTCATAAACATCCACTGGGAACTGGTCGGTGTCCCAGCCGTTTTGGTAGTCTCCTCGGTTGGCGTCTATACTTCCCAAGAGGTTATGGTCCGCGGCAACTTGGAGTTCATGTTCAAAAGTGTGTTGTGCCAAAGTTGCATGGTTAACTTCTATATTGAGCTTAAAATCATCCAAAAGGTCATATTTGGTAAGAAAACCTATCACTGTTGCCACATCAAAATCGTATTGATGTTTTGTAGGTTCCATGGGTTTGGGTTCAATAAAAAAGGTTCCTTTGAATCCTTGTTTTCTCGCATAATCCTTGGCCATATGTAGAAAACGCGCCATATGCTCTTGTTCCCGTCCCATGTCGGTGTTCAAAAGGGACATGTAGCCTTCTCTTCCTCCCCAGAAAACATAATTTTCACCTTCTAGCTTTATGGTTGCATCCAGTGCATTTTTTACCTGTGCCCCAGCAGCGGCCACCACATCAAAATCTGGATTGGTCGCTGCCCCGTTCATATATCTGGGATGACTGAAACAATTCGCCGTGCCCCAAAGTAGTTTAACTCCGGAATGCTTCATTTTTTCTTGGGCATAATCCGTTATGATCTGTAATCTTTTCTCGGATTCTGCGAGTGAGTTCCCTTCTGCAATCAAGTCAAAATCATGAAAGCAAAAATAGGGAGCACCTATTTTGGTGATGAATTCAAAAGCCGCATCCATCTTGTCCTTGGCTTGTTGTACAGGGTCTAAACTTTGTAACCATGGAAAATTCTTGGTCGGTGCTCCAAAAGGGTCGGACCCCACCCCAGTGAACGTATGCCAGTAGGCAACAGCAAATTTAAAATGCTCTTTCATGGTTTTGGCACCTACTTTACGATCTTGTTCGTAGTATTTAAATGCCAATGGGTTGTCCGATGATTTTCCCTCAAATGGAATTTTATCTATTCCTTTAAAAAATTCTTTGTCTCCTGTGGTAATCATATTTGTTTTGTTCAGTTAATCCATATATTCATTTAGTGCCTGCTCCCATACTTGGTAGGCATTTTGGTATTCGTTGGTCGAGGGGTCGGGTTCGTATGTTTTTTGTACGGTATCGGATGCCGTAGCTTCTGCAATGCTCTTAAAGTCACCAAAAGCATATGCTGCAGCTCTGGCCGCTCCAATAGCTCCGGTTGTCTCTACAATGTCAATTTTGGCTTGAGTTAGTGTGGCAATCGTTTTTGAGAACACACTTGACCTAAAAAGGTTGTCATTTCCCGCTTTTATCGCGGAGATATTGACGCCGTCATTTTTTAAAATACCCATTCCGTATACAAACGAAAAGGCGATACCTTCCAAAGCTGCCCGATATACATGTGCGGCTTTATGGATATTGAAATTAAGATGAAGGATTTGGGAGCCTTTTCCTCGATTTTCCAACATGCGTTCCGCCCCATTTCCAAACGGAAGGACACAAAGACCATCAGAACCGATCGGGATGGATTCCGCCCATTTGTTCATTTCATTGTAAGAAAGGTTCGGGCTCATTTCATTTTTGATCCAACTATACTGAATTCCTGTTCCATTAATGCACAATAGTTTTCCAATCCGTGTTTTTTCCATGGAATGGTTGGTGTGCGCAAAACTGTTTATTCTTGTGTGCTCGGTTGTGCTTTGTTGTTCAGAAATGGCATAGACAACCCCAGAAGTTCCACCTGTGGCAGCAACTTGCCCCGGTTCCATTACATTTAAGGCAAGGGCATTGTTGGGTTGGTCACCAGCCCTGTACATAATGGGTATTCCCTCCGGAAGTCCGGATTCGAGGGCGCCTTTTTTACTTACAGTACCTTGTTCGGAAAATGAAGATCGAATCTCTGGAACCAAAGAAGAATCGACCCCGGAATTTTCCAAAAGCCATGCTGCAAGTTGATTTTCTTTAAAGTCCCACATAATTCCTTCGGAAAGTCCTGAAGGCGTAGTGATGCATTCCCCGGATAATTTTAAAGCGATATAATCGCCTGGCAGCATAAATTTGTGGATTTTCTTGTAAATGGAAGGCTCATTTTCTTGGATCCATTTAAGCTTGGATAAAGTGAAATTTCCGGGAGAATTGAGCAAATGATCAACGTATTTATCCTCACCGACCGATTGAAACAATTTTGCTCCAATATCCACGGCCCTGCTATCGCACCAGATTATTGAAGGCCGAAGCGGATTGTACTTTTTGTCTACAATGACCAAACCGTGCATTTGATAGGAGATACCAATGCCTTTGATACTCGTATTTTTAATGTTGTTTTCCGAGAGTAATTTTTGGGTTGCGGTACATAGGTTTTGCCACCAAATTTCGGGGTCTTGCTCCGCCCAACCACTTTTCTTGGAAATGATGGACATTTCTTTTTCTGGAAACTGAACAATATCGACGGCACTACCATCATGTACGTTCACCAATGCAGCTTTTATAGAGGAACTACCAACATCAAAACCTATCCAATACATTTGACAAGATTAAAATCACAATGAAAATAGCCATTTAAAATCAAGTGCAACGTCTTGCCCCGATAATTCCTCTGCCAATTTTTCAATAAAGGTTTCCATCAACTATATTAAAAATCTTGGGAGTGTTCATCCCAAAAGAAGTCGAGAGGGGTCCCTGTAAAATTCCAAGTTTAACTCCGTTTGATTCAGTTTATCAGTTTGCATGAATGCAAAAGGCCTGTACATAGGTGCGGGTCTTTCTATTGGGGGCAACTGAATAATAGCTGCGGTTTTTCCCAAAATAGTTACCTTAGGGGCAGTGTATTTTAACTATATGGAAGAAGAACTTTTAGGAATATTCAGCAACTATTTTGAACAACCCCTTATTGATGAGATACTTGAAGAGGGAAAATTAATGGAAGTCCCTGCGGGCGAAACCATAATGGACATTGGCCAATACATAAGAAGTATACCATTAATGTTGTCTGGAGCCATAAAAGTACTTCGAGAAGATGAAGAGGGCGATGAATTGCTTTTGTACTATTTGGAACAAGGTGAAACCTGTTCGGTAACCATGGCTTGTTGTATGGGGCATACAAAAAGTGAAATCAGGGCGATTACGGAGACCGAAACAAAACTTGTGATGGTCCCGGTCCAGAAAATGGAGGAATGGATGGCAAAGTACAAAGGGTGGCGCAATTATGTCTTTGATAGTTATCAAAATCGCTTAAACGAGCTACTTCAGACTGTGGACAGTATTGCTTTTAAAAATTTAGATCAACGACTTATGGATTATCTCAAAAAGAAAGTTGAGGTAACCAAGGATAACCGCATAAAAAGTACACATCAAGAGATTGCCTATGACTTGCATACCTCAAGGGTAGTAGTTTCCAGATTACTCAAAAAACTGGAAAAAATGAAAAAGCTAGTACTCCACAGAAACTATATTCATGTTAAAGACCTATAAAGAGGACACTTTTACCATAGCCTCTCCTTTTTAAGGCTTAATTTTTTCAAAAACCGATTACATGCTCAAAAGGATTTTTCCTTTTTTATCGTGGATACCCAACTATAACCGTGCTACCTTGTACGGGGATTTTATGGCGGGGGTCACATTGGGAATTATGATCCTTCCACAGGGAATGGCCTATGCCATGATAGCCGGCATGCCGCCAATTTATGGTTTGTACGCTTCCTTGGTGCCACAATTCTTCTATGCCATTACGGGAACTTCCAGACAATTGGCAGTTGGCCCGGTTGCCATGGATTCCTTATTGGTTGCAGCTGGAATCGGAGCCATGCATTTTGCCAGAACAGAAGATTATATTTCTGCAGTAATATTTTTGACCATGCTTATTGGAATGGTCCAATTGCTTTTCGGTATTATTAGGGTGGGCTCCTTTGTCAATTTTTTGTCCAAACCTGTCATCAATGGATTTACTTCGGCCGCCGCCATATTGATTGGTCTGGGGCAATTGAAGCACATTCTCGGTATACAATTGCCCCAATCGGGAAAAATACACGTATTGTTTGGGAGCATTTTTAAAAATTTGGGACAGGTACACCTTTTGACATTTGGCTTGGGTGTCCTTGTGATACTTCTCATCATCGGTTTGAGAAAAATAAGCAAAAAGTTGCCCATACCATTGTTAATAGTAGCGCTCGGTATCTTGGCAGTGGGATTGTTTGGTCTTGAGGCCAAAGGAATTCAAGTTGTGGGTGAAATACCGAAAGGTTTGCCCGATTTTCAGTTGCCGTTGCCCCAATGGGACAAGTTGGGCAAGTTTTTGCCCATTGCACTTACCGTAGCTTTGTTTGGTTTTATGGAATCCATTTCCATTGCCAAAACCGTGGAGGAAAAGCATCCGGAATACGAATTGGACGTGAACCAGGAACTCCGGGCATTGGGAATGTCTAATTTTTTAGGTTCTTTCTTTCAGTCTTTTGTGGTTTCCGGCTCATTTTCCAGAACGGCGGTAAATGATGAAGCCGGTGCAAAAACAGGTATGTCCCTAGTTTTTAGTACGCTGGTCATAGCTGCCATCCTGTTGTTTCTTACCCCACTGTTCCACGATCTACCAACATTGGTTTTGGGCGGAATAATCATTGTTTCCGTTTTTGGTTTGATTGATATCAAGTACCCATTGTTTCTTTGGAAAAATAGAAAGGATGAATTCCTTTTGTTGTTAGCAACCTTTGTGATGACACTTTCCATTGGGTTGATTGAGGGGATTCTTTTGGGCGTGTTGCTTTCCCTTTTGTTGCTGGTTTATAGAATCTCCAAACCCCATTTTGCTGTTTTGGGCAGGATAAAGGGAACAAACTATTTTAAGAACATTACCCGCTTTTCGGAAGATGTGGAGGTATACGAGGATACATTGATTATTCGCTTTGATGCACAACTTTACTTTGGGAACAAGGACTATTTCAAAAAACAGCTTTATCAAGAAATCCGAAAAAAGGGTACTGCGTTAAGGTTTGTGGTTCTTAATGCCGAGGCCATAAATTATATAGATAGTAGTGCTGCGGTATTATTGGAACGCATAATTATTGAACTTCGGAAAAAAAACATTCAATTTTTGATTGCCGGGGCCATTGGGCCCACTAGGGACATACTTCAAAACAGTGGTATTACGGACACACTGGGCGTCGAAAATCTCTTTGCACAAACTTTTGAGGCCGTTGATAGTTGTCATAAAGCATTGGAAAGAAGTACGATACAAAAAAAGGTCTCACTTCAGACAAAGAAATAGAGTTTGTAACTTTAGTCACACAACTTTTCAAACTACAATTATATATTTGGGAAAAACCATAGCACATGATAATTGAACAGATTTACACAGGATGTTTGGCGCAAGGGGCGTATTACATTGAAAGTGAAGGAGAAGCGGCCATCGTGGATCCGTTGAGAGAGGTAAAGCCCTACATCAAAAAAGCTGAGGATAATGGAGCAAAGATCAAATACATATTTGAAACACACTTTCACGCAGATTTCGTGAGTGGACACGTAACCTTATCCAAACAAACAGGGGCGCCCATTATTTATGGACCAACTGCAAATCCGGCCTTCGAGGCCTTGGTTGCTGAGGATGGACAGGAATTCAAATTGGGAAAACTTACCATTAAGGTATTGCACACTCCAGGGCATACCATGGAAAGTACCACCTACCTTTTGAAGGATGAAAACGGGAAGGACGTTGCCATTTTTAGTGGAGACACCCTATTCCTTGGGGATGTAGGTAGGCCCGATTTGGCCCAAAAGGCGGCACACATGACCCAAGAAGAATTGGCGGGGACCTTGTTCGATAGTCTTCGAAACAAGATTATGCCCTTGGCCGATGATGTAACGGTTTACCCAGCGCACGGAGCGGGATCCGCATGTGGAAAAAACATGATGAAGGAGACCGTGGATACTCTGGGCAACCAAAAGAAAATGAACTATGCCCTTAGGGCGGATATGACAAAGGAGGAATTCGTCCAAGAAGTTACCGAGGGCCTTTTGCCACCGCCTCAATACTTCCCGTTGAACGTGAAATTGAACAAGGAGGGTTATGAGGATATCGATACCGTCTTGGAGAGAGGAACCCAGGCTTTGAGTCCCGATGCTTTTGAAGTTGCAGCAAACGAGACCGGTGCCGTTATTCTTGATGTCCGTCATCAAGACGATTTTGCAAAGGGACACGTGCCAAGATCCATCTTCATTGGATTGGATGGAAGCTTTGCACCTTGGGTGGGAGCCCTAATAGCCGATGTTGAGCAGCCTATCTTGTTGGTTACTCCCAAAGGAAGAGAGGAAGAAACCGTTACCCGACTTTCTAGGGTTGGTTTTGACAAAACCTTGGGATACTTGGAAGGTGGTGTCGAAGCTTGGAAAGAAGCTGGTAAGGAAGTGGACACCGTTGCCAATGTAAACGCTGAACAATTCAAGAAAAAAGTGGATGAAGGTGTACCTGTGTTTGATGTCAGAAAAGAATCCGAATTTAAAGCAGAGCACGTTGTGGATGCGCATTTGACACCATTGGACTATTTGAACGACCATATTGCAGAATTTCCAGAAGAGGAAACCTTCTATATCCATTGTAGAAGTGGTTACAGAAGTATGGTGGCCGCGTCTATCCTTAAAAGTAGGGGAATCCATAACCTAGTGGATGTTTCCGGAGGTTTTGAAGACATTAAAAAGGTGGGAACTCCCGTAACCGATTATGTCTGCCCTTCAACCCTTAAATAAAATGGGACTAATTAAAAGTGTTATAAGACTTACCCTATACCTTTTGTTTTTTGTGAATGTTGTTTCTTGCCAATCACAGCAAGAAACAACCATTCACAAAATTGACAAGGAGACCGTTATGGCAGAGGTTGTTGGCAAGGAGGTACAGCTTGTGGATGTAAGGACCCCGGGAGAATACAATTCCGGACACATCGACGATGCCGTTAATTTTGATTTGAGCCGACAAACGACTTTTATGGAACAGATCAATACCTTGGACAAAAATCAGCCCGTTTATTTGTACTGTGCTGTTGGGTCACGTAGCGCCTATGCAGCAAAAATTCTGGAACGTGAAGGCTTCACCAAAATTTTCGATTATTCTGGTGGATACATGGATTGGGTAAGGAACCAATAGGTTTTCGCTTTATTTTTTCTTGTGTAACCATCGTTACTGACCAGACTTTTTATCCTAGGTATTTTGCCCTATATAAATAGTAAAACAACATATGTCATTATTAAGTTTTTTGTTCAAAGGACAAACACTTCCCGATGAAGTTGAAATCTTGGATAGAGAGGATTATAAAAAGGCCATTTCCAAAGGAAAGGTTCAGGTGGTAGATGTGAGGACTAAAGGTGAATTCATGTCTGGCCATATCAAAGGGGCTAAGAACATAGATTTATTTCAAGGGTCTGCGTTTGAGTCCGCTTTTTCAAAATTGAATAAGGACAAACCAGTATACCTATACTGCCAATCGGGGAACAGAAGCCGAAAGGCAGCCCGAAAACTCGTGAAAATGGGCTTTACCAAAGTATACGATTTAAGGGGTGGATATAGGACATGGACCTATTAACCGGTTATAGAACAAGATGAAAACCACGTTCCAAATACAAAATCTCAAGTGTGGAGGTTGTGCCAAATCCATTACCAAAAAGCTTTCGGAACTAAAAGAAATTAACGATGTGATTGTGGAGAAGGATAGCTCATCGGTCAGCTTTGATCATCAAAGCGCCGATGATGCTTCCTTAGTTAAAGAGACCCTTAGGAATCTTGGTTATCCCACTATCGATGATGACAACAGCATTGTCGAAAAAGCTAAATCCTTTGTAAGTTGTGCTAGTGGTAAAATAGCGCGATAATGAGAACAATTTCCATTTCCATATTGTTTGTACTCCTCATGCTTTCATGCAAGCAGGGGCCCAAAACATCTGATGCGGACCCGGAGGAGATAGTGCAATTGACCACTTCTTCAGAAGAAGGCAAAAGGTTGATGGAAACCAAATGTTACGTTTGCCATAATCCTTCCGCTCCGGAAAATGGGCAACGTATTGGCCCACCCATGGTTGCCGTTAAAGCGCATTATTTGGATGTTTACAAGGATAAAGATGCATTTGTAAAAGGTGTTGTGGAATTTGTAAAATCACCTTCAGAACAGAACACCAAAATGCGAGGTGCGGTCCGACGATTTGGATTGATGCCTTCCCAACAATTTGATGAAGGGGAAATCCGAAAGATTGCCGAATATATTTTCGATTATCAGATTGAAGAACCTGATTGGTTCAAAGAACATTGGATGGGTCGCAGGGGTGACTCCTTATACAACAAGGGGAAAAAATCAATGGTTTCACTCAAAGAAGAAAGCCCTAAAGAACTGGGAATGAAATATGCCCTGGAAACCCAAAAAGTACTGGGCAAAAACCTCATGGGAACCATCCAGAATAAAGGAGTCGAGGAGGCGGTTGTTTTTTGTAATGAAAAGGCCTATCCGTTAACGGATAGCATGTCCACAAAGTTCAATGCCCGAATAAAAAGAGTCTCCGACAAACCTAGAAACCCTAACAATAAAGCCAATGCAGGGGAATTGGCACACATAGCAACTTTTAAAAAACAGGTTGCCGATGGGGAATCTGTTGAACCTATTGTAAAGGAAGCGAACGGGAAAATCTATTTCTATTATCCCATTGTTACCAATACCATGTGTTTAAATTGCCATGGAACCCCAGAGAAAAATATAGCTCCCGAAGTATTGACCCATTTATCACAACTTTATCCAGATGATAAGGCTACAGGGTACGGGCCAGATGAGGTTCGAGGCATATGGAGCATTGTTTTTGAAGCTACAAATCAAGCCAACTAAACACCTCGATTTATTTTTTTGGCTTTTTAAATCCATATACCAATTGTCCCCAAAACCCTTTGGGCAATTTTTCATCACCGGGAAATCCCAATTTAATCTTACCACTGCTTTCGGGAATGTAATTCGTTTTGAATAAATAATCCCATATACTCAGACTTATCCCAAAATTTACACCGTAGGAACCTTCTGGAATATAATATGCGTGGTGGTAAAGGTGCATCACGGGATTGTTCAATATATATTTCAATGGCCCGTAAGTCAATTTAATATTGGAATGGTTAAAATGTCCTATGGCAATAGCTGCAAAATGGACAATATAAGCCTGCTCCGGTTCAAACCCACCAAGAACCATTACTCCTATTGTTTTTAAAGGCTTGTAAAGGATGTTTTCCATCCAATGGTACCTCAAATGGGCGGCAAAACCCATCTCTTTTACACTATGGTGCACTTTATGGAATTGCCAAAGCAATGGATATTTGTGCAAAAGCACATGGGTAAACCACTGCACAAAATCCAGCACCACAAAAAACACGAGCAATTGGACCCATTGTGGCCAATGTGCAATATCTACGATGGTCAAGGTTGTTGCAGTGATTCCGAAATCCTTAAAAAGCACACCAAGTAACTTATAAACCCCACTTATAACAATGGCAAAAATGAAAAAGTTGAAGAACATGTAAAATGCATCCAACCAAAAATCTTTCCTGAAAATGGATTGGTCTTTGCGCCAAGGAAAAAGGATTTCCAGCCCCCAGACCAAAAGGGAGATAATAATAAGGCCCCAAAAATAATTGGAGTACCAGGGAACTTCAAATAAAATCGATTTCCATGTCCAGCGCACCGTTCCTAAAAAACCATTGGCGAGGGCATCAAAATATTCGGTCATAATCAATCAATATCATTCAATGTTAAGTCGTGCATTCCAATTAAAACTTACCGGTATGCAACAAAATTAAATATACTTTAAAAATAAAAGGAGCAGTGTAACCAAGGTTACCATAGTTTTCATTCCCAAAACCTACTTTTGGTATAAGCTCCGTTAGAAACCGTAATGGATAAGGTGCTGATGATCAGTTTCTTTTTGGTAACTTGTGTTAAGAATCATAAACTATCAATTATGAAAAAAAACATGGGCGGCGCAGACCGTACAATTCGAGTTATCTTGGCACTTGGTGTTGGAGCATTGTATTATTTTAATGTGATTACAGGAACATTGGCATATATACTGCTGGCATTGGCAGTCATATTTGTTCTTACAAGCTTTGTTAGTTTTTGTCCTTTGTACACCCTGTTTGGGATCAACACATGCAAGGTCAAGAATTAGGTTTTTTAGTTGATTGATAAAAGGAAGCCGCTCTATTAAGAGCGGCTTTTTTTATTGCTAATTGATGATATCCATGTTAAAAAGCCTTCAAATTGTCAATCATGTAACTTTTGTTACAATATTTTATGACATTCCTCAATATTTTACCGAGAATTGAATTTAATTGAACAAACATGAAGTCACATTATCAGATTTTAATAATTGGAGGAGGAACAGCCGGTATTATGACAGCTGGCCAATTGTTGAGGAAAAACAAAAAGCTGGATATAGCTATAATAGAACCCTCCGAAACACATTATTATCAACCAGCATGGACCCTTGTCGGAGCCGGAACCTATGATTTTGAAAAAACGAAAAAGCCCATGGCCGATGTAATGCCCAAAGAGGTGGATTGGATCAAGGACAAGGCTGCTGTATTTGATCCAGATAAAAATACGGTTTCTACCGAAAGTAGTGGTGATATTACCTATGATTATTTGGTAGTGGCTACTGGGTTGGTCATGGAACCTAGTATGATCAAAGGACTTCCAGAGGCTTTGGAAAAGGGAGTGGCCTGCAGCAACTATATCGATCCAGAGTTTACATGGGAGACCATAAGAAACTTTAAAAAAGGAAATGCACTCTTTACCCAGCCCACAACGCCTATTAAGTGTGGTGGTGCACCACAGAAAATCGCCTATTTAGCAGCGGACTATTTCAGAAAACATGGACTCAAAGACAGTGCAAACGTGATTTTTGCCACTCCGGGATCTGTGATTTTTGGTGTAAAGGAGATTCGTGAAACCTTGAACAAGGTCATCGATCGTTATGGCATTCACTTTAAACCATTTTATGCTCCCAAAGAAATTGATATTGAAAACAGAATAGTACACTTTAGTCATACAGCTCCCGAGGAGAACAGGTGTATTATAAATGAAGATAATGAACTGGGCGAGAAAATGATCGGGGATGTGGATATCCAAGTTCCGTTTGATATGTTGCACATTGCCCCTCCACAGGCAGCACCAAAATTTGTTCGCGAATCAGTTTTGTCCAACGAGGCGGGCTGGTTGGATGTTGACCATTACTCCATGCAGCACAATAAGTATGCAAACATTTTTGGTTTGGGCGACGTAGCCGCTCTCCCCACGGCAAAAACGGGAGCGGCGGTTCGTAAGCAAGTGCCCATTGTGGTTGACAATATTATGAGTTTGATCCAAGGGAAAACTGTTGAGAACCATTCCTATAATGGGTATTCCTCTTGCCCTTTGGTTACAGGATATGGCAAAATGACTTTGGCAGAATTCGATTATAACAACAATTTTATACCAGACCCAAAACTCAAGCGCATGCTGGTATTTAACAGTGCCAAAGAACACTGGAGGCTTTGGATGTTGAAAAAGTACGGATTGCCATATTTGTACTGGAACAAAATGATGAAAGGCAAGAACGTTTAACAGCTAACCCATGGCAAATCGTATTCCTGAGGAATATCATGTTTTGACGCATGTTTTCCGATTAAATTTGATTCAAGTAAAAACCAATACATTTTGAAAGCACTGAATATTCCTTTGGTAGTTTGGGAGAACGGTATCTGGATGATAGGATTGTTCGCCCTCGTGGTCATCATACTTATTGTAGCAGTTTTGGCCATGATGAACAGTGGTAAAAAGTAAACACTAGCCGCAGATAAGAGATGGATTTAATACGGAGATAGTTTTTTTGTGTTAGATCCATCTTGTTTGTGACTTTAGTAGCCTAATAAAATAGCCTTCAAGCTTATTTTTGATGCACTAATTGTTGCCTATGGGAACCGAAATTCTCGCTCGGATTCAATTCCCAAATACAGCTGATTCAACCCATTAACGGAATTTAGAAGGAATATTCAATATGGCCCCCTTCAACAAAATTGTTGTGGATTATAAACCAACTCAAACCTAAAGACCCTGAATTAGCGGGGTCTTTTTTGTTAATGTTTTGTTGAAAGTAATGGGTATGGTAACCATTGTTACAGAGTTTATTACGGTTAATGGTGATTTTTATGGGAAAAAGCTATGAAATTACTTGTGAAAAGAATTGGTTACGTTTTTATGATGGTGTTGTTTGTATCTGTGATGATTTTTGGTTGTTCGGATTCAAATGATGACCCAATCGACCAGCGGATTGAGAACAGTTTAGATGATGACGATGCCAATGATGATGTTTCCGACGACGTTTCTACTCTTACGGTGGATGATGAAGATGCATTGTTGTTTATGCTGGAAGAGGAGAAATTGGCCAGGGACACCTATAAGTTTTTGAACGAATACTGGGGCATGGTCCAATTTGAGAACATTATGCAAAGTGAACAATCCCATATGGATGCCGTGGAAACCTTATTGGTTGCCTACGATATTGAATATGACATATTGGAAGATGGCGTGTTCGAGAATGAGGACCTCCAGAACTGGTACGACACATTTGTTCAAGATGGAATAGTTGATGAGGTAGCGGCGCTAACGGTAGGTGCTACCATTGAAGATTTGGACATTGTTGACCTGGAAGAACATATAAAGGCCACCTCCAATACAGACATTGCAGATGTGTTTTCAAGTTTGCAGTGTGGTTCTCGAAACCACTTGAGAAGTTTTGTTCAGAGCATCGAAAACCTTGGGGAGACCTATACCCCACAATTTCTTACCCAAGAAGAATATGAGACAATTTTGGATGGTTCGCACGAACAGTGCAATTGAATCCGATAGCATATTACAATAATCAAAGTCTATTTTGCCGTATCGAGGGCTACATGATATAAATGCTTAAGCCCTGATTTTCATCATTGTTCAATACCTCAATACAGATTTATTTTGTAAAGATTTCTCTGTATTGAGGTTTTCTTTTATGCAATTTGCTCAGTAACACAGGTTACTGTGAGGGTATATTAACAAATCTATTTTTGGCACAAATTAATTAGGTATATGAAACGATTGTTTGTTTTAATAATATTCTTTTATACACAGGCACAGATATTTGCCCAAGATCATGTAAAGATTTCTTTACAGGATGTCTTGATGAGGGTACAAGAGTCCAACGCAAGTATAAAGGTGTCGGAGCAAGAGGCCAAGATGGCCAAATACGACTATAGGTTCTCCAACTCCATCTTTTTGCCACAGATCTCTGTTTCACATACAGGAATGGCAACAACAAACCCTTTGATGGCCTTCGGTTCCAAACTCAACCAAGAGATTCTGACCCAGGCAGACTTCAATCCTGATTTGTTGAACGATCCCGATCAGATCGAGAACTATGCCACAAAAGTTTCCGTGGAACAGCCTTTGATCAATTTGGATGGGTTTTATCAGCGTAAAGCTGCCAAAACCACTATGGAGGCCAAAGAGCTTCAAGCCATGCGAACTAGGGACTATCTTGATTTTGAAGCACAGAAAGCCTATGGACAATTGCAATTGGCACATAGAGCAGTGTCGGTACTTCAAAAAGCATACGATGCCGCAAATGCAAACTTGAACATGGCACAAAACAGCTTTGATCAAGGATTGCTTCAAAAAGCGGATTTGTTGGAAGTGAAAGTTCGGGTTACCGAGGTTTCCGATCAATTGAAAACAGCCAAGAGCAATGTGAAAAACGCATCGGACTATTTGGCTTTTTTAATGAACGAACAGGGAGATGTGGTTTACGAACCAACCGAAGATTTAGTACCGGATAATCTTGGTGGAACAGTAGAAGGTTCCCTGGAAAACAGAGCGGATGTAAAAGCCATGGATTTGGTTTCTGAGGCCTACAAAGCCAATATGCGAGCCGATAATATGACCTTTTTACCAAGACTCAATGCATTTGCCAGTTACGAAATGTACGATGATCAGATCTTTCAGGCCGATGCAAAAGGATACATTATTGGGGCAAGTTTAAGCTGGGATGTTTTTAAAGGTTCTCAACGATTTGCCAAAGCAGGAAAGAGCAAAACAAGTTATGAAAAAGCGAAACAAGAATACGAACAGTACATTGCCAAAAGTACTATGGAGCTACAACGCACCAAACGGATGGTCGAAGATGCGAAAAGCAGGCTCCAGACCTCAAAATTGGCTATGGAGCAATCTGAAGAATCACTGAGGATTCGTACCAACCGATTTAAGGAAGGCTTGGAAAAAACAACCGATTTATTAATGGCCGAAGCTACCTATGCCGAAAAGCAATTGGCATATTATCAAACCATTTTTGAATACAATCAAGCACAATCCTTACTAACATTTTTAACCAAAGAATAATTGCAAGATGAAAAACACTACGATATATAAAAGCTTCATAATAACCATATCCTTGGGATTGGTCCTAATGGGATGTGGCAGTGACGAAAAACAGACTGCGGACAACAGGGAAGCAGTTCCGGTAACCGTTGCCGATGTAGATATGGGCGATAGTTCCACCATTTTGGCAGGAAGTGGTCAAATAAAAGCCGTGAACAGTGCCACATTGAGCACTCGAATGATGGGCTATGTAGAGTCCCTGCCTGTAAAAATTGGTCAAAAAGTAAATAAAGGGGATTTGCTGATCTCTATCAACAATGTAGACCTACGAGCCAAAAAAGCACAAGTGGAAGCATCCATTACCGAGGCACAGGTGGCTTTTAACAATGCCAAGAAAGATTATGAAAGGTTCCAGAACCTTTTCAATGAAAACAGTGCTTCACAAAAGGAGTTGGATGATATGACTGCTCGCTACGAAATGGCAAAGGCCAGATTGGAAGCTGCGAACCAAATGAAGAACGAGGTAAACTCCCAATTTGCCTATGCGAATATTAGATCACCCTTCAGTGGGGTTGTGACCAATACTTACATTGATGAGGGTGATATGGCCAACCCTGGTGTTCCATTGGTGTCCGTAGAGTCACCTAGTGGATTTGAGGTAGTGGCCAAAGTAGCTGAGAACAACATCTCTGGTGTAGCGGTGGGAACCAAAGCCCACATTATGGTAAAGGCATTGGATACCACGATTACAGGTAAAGTATCAGAATTAAGTGTTTCGGCACAGCACACGGGTGGACAATATTTGATGAAGGTTTTATTGGACAAAACAGAAGCCAATATTTTGTCAGGCATGTATGCAACCGTTAGGCTGGAGGCAGATGATCAAGGCAATGGCAAAACAGTTGTTACCATTCCGTCCAAAGCCTTGGTGCATAAAGGTCAGCTAACAGGTGTGTACACTCTAGGACAGGATAATGTTGCCCTTTTACGCTGGTTGCGATTGGGCGAGAATTATGGAGAAGAAGTAGAAGTATTGTCCGGCTTGTCCAAAGGAGATCAGTATATCGTTTCAGCCGAAGGAAAGCTTTACAACGGAGCCAAAGTAACCATTCAATAACCTAAAAAAGGTACTAATGAAAGACGGACTTGCAGGAAAAATAGCCAAAGGGTTTATGGGTTCCAAACTTACGGTACTCCTTATGATCGTATTTATGGTCATAGGGGTGTACAGTTCTTTTCTTATCCCAAGGGAAGAGGAGCCTCAGATAGATGTGCCCATGGCAGATTTGTTTGTGGGGTACCCTGGTGCCAGCCCAACGGAGGTGGAATCCAGGATTACCAAACCACTGGAAAAAATAATATCGAACATTAAAGGCGTGGAGTATGTGTACACCACTTCTATGCAAGAGCAGGGAATGGCCATTGTACAATTCTATGTAGGTGAGGATATCGAAAGATCTTTGGTGCGTTTGTACGATGAAATCAACAAACACATGGATCAAATGCCGGAAGGTGTTACCATGCCCTTGGTAAAAACCCGTGCCATTGATGATGTGCCCATGCTTGCTCTTACGCTTTGGAGTGATGAATACGATGATTTTCAATTAAGAAGGATTTCTGGTGAATTGATCAACGAGATCGAAAAGGTAAACGGAGTCTCGATCACCAAAAAAATCGGAGGACGAAACCGTCAGCTAAGGGTTGTCGTGGACAAGGATAAAATGGCCGAATCCGGAATCGATATGTTGGCCGTGGCCCAAATGATCAAGGCCAACAACCAGCAGATGGATGCCGGTAATTTTCTTTCCAATGATACGGAGTTCCACATCAGTACAGGCAACTTTTTGGAAACAAAAGAAGATCTCGAAAACCTGATTGTGGGCACCAAACAGGGTCAGCCCATTTACTTGAAACAAGTGGCAACGGTTTTGGATGGTCCGGAACTTCCTAAAAACTATGTTTCCCTTGGATTTGGTGCTGCTAGCGAAAAAGCGGAAACCTATAAATCGGAATATCCAGCTGTAACCATTTCCATCGCCAAAAGAAAAGGAGCAGATGCCATGAAGATTGCGGATGTGGTGTTGGAAAAAGTAGATCATCTCAAATCAACTCTTATTCCAGATGAAGTAAAGGTCGAGGTAACCCGAAACTACGGGCAAACCGCATCGCAAAAAGTATCGGAGTTATTGATGCACTTGATCGGTGCGATCATCGCCGTGACTTTTGTGGTAATGTTGGCCATGGGATGGAGAGGTGGATTGGTAGTGTTCCTATCTGTACCGATCACATTTGCATTGACCTTGCTTAGTTATTATATGCTCGATTACACTTTGAACCGGATTACTTTGTTTGCATTGGTTTTTGTAACGGGTATCGTGGTGGACGACTCCATCATCATCGCGGAGAACATGCACCGCCACTTTAAGATGAAACGCTTGCCGTTCAAAGACGCAGCGATTTACGCTATTAATGAAGTAGGGAACCCGACCATTTTGGCCACCTTTACGGTTATTGCATCCGTATTGCCCATGGCATTTGTATCCGGTTTGATGGGACCCTATATGTCGCCCATGCCGATTGGTGCTTCAATTGCCATGTTGTTGTCGTTGTTCGTCGCATTGACCATTACTCCTTATTTGGGATATATTTTCCTTAGGGAGAAGGATAAAAAGAAGAAAAAGGAAAAAGAAGCAGTCGAAATACAGGACACTTTTATTTACAAAGCCTATGCACGATTTGAACAGCCTTTAATAGAGAGTAAGAAAAAAAGATGGATGTTCTTGGGAATTACCTTCTTCTTGTTGATTGCTTCTGTGGCTATGTTCTTTACAAAATCGGTAGCGGTAAAAATGCTTCCTTTTGATAACAAAAATGAGTTCCAGGTAGTGATTGACCTTCCCGAAGGAACCACTTTGGAGCGGACTTCTGCAGTAACCAAGGAAATAGGGGCATATTTGTCCACGCGACCCGAAGTGGTCAACTATCAGAGTTATGTGGGCACATCCGCACCGATAACCTTCAATGGTTTGGTAAGGCACTACGATCTACGTGGCGGTAGCAATATGGCCGACATTCAGGTCAACCTTGTGGATAAGCACGATAGAAGCGTGCAGAGTCATGATATTGCCAAATTGTTCAGACCAAAAATCCAAGAGTTGGGTAAAAAGTACAATGCGAACATCAAGGTTGTTGAGGTGCCACCGGGACCTCCTGTATTGTCTACCATTGTTGCCGAAGTCTATGGCCCGGATTATGACAAACAAATAGAACTCGCCGATAAGATAAAGGGCATTTTGAACAACACCAACGATGTCGTGGATGTGGACTGGATGGTGGAGGATGATCAAGTGGAATATGATTTTGTGATCGACAAGGAAAAAGCCATGCTTTATGGAGTAACCCCACAACAGATTGTTCAAGTGATGGCCATGGCTTTCAGGGAAAGGCCCGTATCCCATATTTATCACGAAGATGCTTTTGACCAAATCGGAATTGTTTTGTCCATAAGTGAAAAGGACAAATCATCCTTGGATCAAATCAAACAATTGAAAATAACATCCCAACAAGGGAATATGGTATCTGTAGGAGACCTGGTTCAAGTAAAAGAGGGGACCAAGGCCAAGAGCATCTACAGAAAAAACCAGAAACGAGTGGTGTATGTCATGTCCGACATGGCCGGTGAACTCGAAAGCCCCGTGTACGCCATTTTGGGTATGACCGATAAGTTGGACCAATTGGAGCTTCCAAAAGGATATTCCATTAATGAACTCTATATGGAACAGCCTCAATTTGAAGATGACTATACCGTAAAATGGGATGGGGAATGGCAGATAACCCTTGAAGTGTTCCGAGATTTGGGAATTGCCTTTTTGGGTGTTATCGTGATCATATACATGCTTATTGTAGGCTGGTTCCAGAACTTTAAGGCACCTATGGTGATGATGGTGGCCATACCATTGTCGTTGATCGGCATTGTGCTGGGGCATTGGTTGCTCGGAGCCTTCTTTACCGCGACTTCTTTTATCGGTATGATTGCCTTGGCAGGTATTATGGTGCGGAACTCGGTATTGTTGATTGACTTTGTCAATTTGAGGTTAAAAGAAGACATTCCTTTAAAACAAGCCGTGATCGAAGCGGGTGCAGTGCGTACCACGCCCATTTTATTGACTGCGGGGACCGTGGTTATCGGAGCTTTTGTGATTTTGTTCGACCCTATTTTCCAGGGGTTGGCCATATCACTTATGGGAGGAACCATTGTGTCCACTGTTTTGACACTATTGGTAGTCCCATTGGTTTATTATATGATTGAACGTAAAAATTACAACTAACATGAAAATGATCATTGTTACCACAGTTGAGGAATATAAAAGCGAGGTCTTTAAGTTGTTTAAAAAGGCCGGCGTTGAAAGCTTTAGTGAATCCGATATTGATGGCTACAAAAGTGCTGCGCCACTAATGTACACAAGCAGTTGGTTTCCCAGTGAAAAGGGAGGAGCGGCATCAAATATGTTTTTCTCCTTCACCGAAGAAGAAAAAGTAACCGAATTGTTTGCACTGATCAAGCAATTCAATACAGAAAGTGAAACAACAAACCCTATTAGGGCAGTAGAAATTCCAATTCAAAGAACCGTATAAAAATCAAAGATGAGAAATAGAATTGTAAGAGGAGTGGCAGGCACTTTTATCCTGATAAGTTTAGCTTTAGCTATTTATGTGAATATCAACTGGTTATGGTTTACCGCTTTTGTCGGGGCCAATCTTTTGCAGTCATCGTTGACCAAGTGGTGTTTACTGGAAGATATCTTGAAAAAATTTGGTATTTCAGATTCTGAAAAAAATAGTGCTTAATACCATGTTTTGGGTTTTATTATTAAGGGATTTTACTTATTTTGAAGGATAATAATTAATTAAAACAAACAAATGATTTATCAACCTTGGCCCTGGTATGTCGCAGGGCCGCTTATTGCCATTTTGATGGCAATACTGATCCTAATGGGAAAAAAGTTCGGCATGTCCTCAAATCTTGAAACCTTCTGTTCTATTGGTGGTGCGGGCAAATTCGTCGATTATTTTAAAATGGATGTCAAATCCAAGCGTTGGAACCTTTTTGTGGTTCTTGGCTCAGCAATTGGTGGTTTTATCGCCGCTCATTATCTGACGCCAAACCAAGCTGTGGATATTTCACCAAAAACTGTGGAAAGTTTACAGGAACTTGGCTTTGAAAGTGCGGGTACCGCCTATTTACCGACTGAACTGTTCAGTATGGAGGCGTTATCCGAACCCAAGGTCTGGATTATCCTGTTGGCAGCCGGATTCTTGGTTGGATTCGGTACACGCTATGCATCGGGTTGTACCTCGGGGCATGCTATTTCCGGACTGAGTAATTTGCAGAAACCATCACTGATCGCCGTAATCGGATTCTTTATCGGGGGACTTGTCATGGTTCATTTGTTGTACCCTATAATTTTTGGATCATGAAGAATTTGACATTTATTGCCATAGGCACATTTTTTGGAATTGTTCTCTACAAATCGGAGGCAGCATCTTGGTTTCGGATTTATGAAATGTTCAAATTCGACTCATTCCATATGTACGGTATCATTGGTTCCGCATTGATTTTAGGAATCATCTTTGTACAATTGATCAAAAGATCAAAGACAAAATCCTTTTTTGGGGAAGAAATCAAGATTGCAGACAAAGAACCTTCATTTACCAGATACATCCTTGGAGGAACCATATTTGGTTTAGGATGGGGATTGGCCGGATCTTGCCCTGGTCCCATCTATATTTTGACCGGTGCGGGCTATTGGCCTATATTGATCGTGCTTGTAGGATCATTGATCGGCGCCTTTGTATATGGTGCGGTCAGGGGTAAATTACCCCATTAGGGTTGACTTAACGGTATATTTGGGTCAAACAACGAAAATGAGTGGTCGGCTGGATAAAAGCTTATAGCTTTGATGGTCCCAATCTTACTAAATAGTCCCATTATGAAGCTTACCACGCTTATTATAGACGATGACCTGGTGTCCCAATTTGCGACACGATACTGTATACAACAATCCCATGGTGATTTTAACATAGTTACCTGTTCCAGTGGCGAAGAGGGAATTCAAGCCTGTTTTAGTTCAGTGGAGGAAAGCGACAGGTTACCGGATATTATTTTTTTAGACCTTGTGATGGACGGGATGAATGGTTGGGAATTCTTGGAAAATCTCAAAAATTTGTTCAAAGAGCACGAATTGCCAAGTGTATATGTGCTTTCGGCTTTTACCAATTCTTCGGACCGTGCCATTGCCAAGGATCATGGATTGATCGCCGGTTATGTGGATAAACCTTTATCACGGTCATATTTGGAGAAAATCCTAAAAAAAGAGGAAAAAAAGCGGACTGTTGGCTAATTGGGAAATCTCTTGGTAGGCTTTCACTTTGCCATGACTCTAATTTGATTCAAGCGCTTGCAATAAGTTTTTAAAAAAACTTATTTTTGCAATCCATTTATGTAGATGGCCCCGTAGTTCAATGGATAGAATAGAAGTTTCCTAAACTTTAGATGCAAGTTCGATTCTTGCCGGGGCTACTTTTTGACTTCCCAATGATTCAATGAATGGAATTCAAACAAGCAGCGTGTAAAAAGTTCTTCTATTCATGCCAAATCAATCAACCAATATCTTGATGAGTTCTATTCAGGTTTGTTCCATTCATTCCAAAGATTACGGAAAATACTCTCAGCCTAATAAAAACCAGATAATTTTTAGCTTAAAATTGAATTTTGGAGTTTTCACATCGGGTGTTTTCAATTCTATATAGGGCACCGTCCTGCTATTTGAATAAATTGCCTTTTTCACGGAAAAGAGGGTACAGCCCAGTAAAATCAAGGTGTTTTTCACGGAAAAGTGAAATGCACATTTGTGATTTGGACAAAACTTGCCTCGCTCAGTAGTATTAGTTAAAGGTAAGATTTGGGGCTTGCAGCGCGAAACTAGGTTTCGCTCGCTTTAAATTGAGTTTTATAATAAGTTAATAATAAAAAATGCCAGAGTTTTTATTCGATTTTTTCCCAATAACTGATTTATCGTCCATAGCGTAAAGTCATCAAATGAGCACGGATAAACTGTTTGGAACTTGTGAGATACTAAGTATGAGAACCGGAATGAATAAGGAGAACTATTTTAAATCCATTTGTAAGTTCAAAACAATTTTAAAAAAAATCCTATTATAGCCATATTAGTAGAAGAAAAAGGAATTGCTGTATTCAGATGTATGTACTGAACCAAAGAATTAATTTATTTCTAAGCATCTTTTATCGCTCTTAACCTTTTTTATTCTTGGTTAACTTTCGTTGTCTTTTCCTTAATGTTATCATGTTTTCAATACTTCTATTTTAGCCGCCGACCGCCAATAATATGACATTTGTCATAAAAAGGCCTTTGTATTGACAACCAATAAATAAATTATGACTCCAAATGAATATCCGGGGAAATACCCCGGCCAGCTCTCCCGTGTGAATGAGAGAAAATGGCAATCGATGGTACTACTGTTACTGGGCCTTGTTTTCATTCCCAGAGCAATGAACGCACAGACTCCATCCGACGCCTTGATGATGCGATCAAAAAACATATGTGTCCTGTTTTCCTATGATATGGGCACTTTTGATAGGTATTGGGAAGGTTCTTATCTACGGTCGAACGAAACCATTGCCACTGTGGATAGGAACACTGTGCTTCCCATGGCCGCTATCGGTATTTTTGATGACCTTAACTTTTATATCAGCTTACCCTACGTTAAAACGGAGTCCTCCATACCCAATGGAGGAAAATTTGCCGGGGCCCGTGGATTTCAGGATATAGGGTTCGCACTAAAATACAGGGCCGTACATACGGATTTGGGCACGGGAAAATTCACTGCACTGGCAACGGCCGGGTTTTCGACCCCGTTTACCAATTACCTCTCCGATTACAGGCCCTATAGTATCGGCTCGGGAGCACCTGAGTTTTCCTTACGGGCCATAGGACAGTATGAGCATAGTAGCCAATTCTATTTACGGGCATCGATTGCCCATTTGTGGCGTGGCTATACCGAGGCGGAACGTGACTATTATTACAACAACGGAAGCTATTATACCGCTTGGATGGATGTTCCCAACGCATGGACTTACGAGGCCATTTTTGGTAAGTGGCTCTTTGATACCTCCTTAAAGCTGGAATTGAGCTATACCACGCTGAATTCCACCAGTGGGGACGACATTCGTGCCTATAATGCTGCCCAGCCCACCAATAAGGTGGAATTCGACCGTGTGGGGTTCGCAGCCCAATATTACCTAAAATCAGTAAAGGGGTTGGGATTTGTGGCCTACCACAATAGAGTGGTCAATGGGAGGAACGTTCCCAAGTTCAGCAATACCGGTATTGGGCTTACCTACCAATTCAATGTAATTAAGAAACAAACAGATACTACCGATGGACAATAAAATATTTACCTTGTTTATGGCCCTGGGCCTTTTGTTATTGACTTCTTGTGAGAAGGATCTCCCAAAGTACACCCCCTATGAAGGATATGCGTATTCCGAACTTGATGTCGATGGCGGGAACTGGATTCCTGTACTTGAAGAATCAGGAGCATCCATAGAGGTGCCTGTTCCCGACGCCACGGATTCCGAAACCTATCTAAATGAATTGGAAGAGCTGAAGCAAGCAATGTCAGACATTACTTCCGACCAAAAAAGGGCCATAACCTATTGGACCAACAATCCTGCGGTCCGCTGGAACGAGATTGCTTTGGAATTGATCGCTAAATACAACATCATACCGGGACCCAATGCAGATGCAAGCTATACGTTGCCCAATCCTGCGAATCCAGAAGGTCCGCCGGCCTTTCCCTTTGCACACCCTCCCTATGCCTGTAGGGCATTGGCCTATATGTCGGTGGCCCAGTTTGACGGTCTTATATCCGCCTGGCACCATAAATACCAATATAATAGGGCTGCACCTTATGTCTTGGATGGAGATATCGACTATGCTTATGAAGAAAATGATATCCCCTCATATCCTTCGGATGGTGCCGTGATCGCTAGGGCATCCAAAAATATTTTAACGGCAATGTTTCCACTGGAGGCTGATTATCTTCAGCAAATGGAAGATGAGCATCTGGAAAGCCTACTGCTTTCAGGTGGCAATGTTATGAGCGATATAACTGCAGGAACAACAATTGGGGATGCCGTTGCCGAAACAGCTTTGACCCGGGCCTCCAATGACGGTATGAAGGATGCACAAACTCCAAAGGCAGTATCAGACTCCATTAAACAAGCGGCATATGATCGGTTTGGTTGGGCATGGGACAATTTGGAGATACCTGAACGACCTGTTGGATTAACGCCCTTGTTCAGTCAAGTTACGATGTGGAGCATTGACGACGTGGAAAGTGTAAGACCGGTTCCGCCCCCTGCGCTGGATTCCCAAGAATTTTTGGACGATGTGGAAGTATTAAAGGACTATGCACAAAACATGACCGACGAAAAAAGAAGGTTGGCCAATTTTTGGCAAGATGGCCTAGGCACCTATACGCCTCCTGGCCATTGGAACCGAATAGCCAATGAATTTATCGTGCAGTATCGCTTAAACCCCTTGCAGACGACTCGTACCCTTGCTTATATGAATATGGCCATCATGGATTCGGGCATTAGTTGTTGGGATGCCAAATATTATTATCATTACCCTAGGCCAATCCAAATGATCGATGGATTCGAGACAATTGCAGGAACACCAAACTTTCCAAGCTATACATCTGGACATAGTGTGTTCTCTGCCGCTGCATCGGAAGTTTTGGCCTATATCTTTCCAGAAGAAGCGGAACAGATGAGAGCTTGGGCCGAAGAAGCTGCCATCTCCAGGGTCTACGGTGGTATCCATTGGAGCTTTGATGCAACAGTTGGGACGGATCAAGGCAGAGAAGTTGCTCAATACACCTTGAACAGGGCAAGGGCGGATGGGGCCGATAACTAGTTTCAATTTTGATTAAAAGCCTAGGTTTATTTGGGATTTGATACTTCCGTCCGGTTTTTAGACAAATTGACAAAACCTGCGAGATTTTACCAATGATTGGCCCTTTAAAAGAATATTACCACAGCTTCTTATATTTTGGCTTTTGGCCAAATATCAGTAAGTCGATTTTTAAAGGATCACTTAGTGACCTTCACTACTGATGTGTTTAGTTTAGTATACAATTTGCAATTGGATCAATTGGTACTAAGGTGGATGGTGATGTTATTAACGAAAATTAAGTTTCGATTAAGAAACGATTAAAATGGAAAATAATCTTGCTTATCGTTCTCAACCCCTTCATTTTTGGGCAAAACCATTGGATTGTTATGTTTAGATATATCTTTTCATTTCTTGTTTTTACCTTGACCATGGGCCATTTGGCAAACGCACAGCAGACCATAAATGGACAAGTTGTGGATCAAGTGGACAAACAGCCGTTGATGGGGGCATTGGTCATACTAAAATATAGTGGTAAAAGTACCTTGACCGACAATCAGGGATACTTTCAAATGGTCCATAGGGCAAAAGCGGATACCTTGTTGATCCAGTACCTTGGTTATGATGAATCCCGAATACAGGTTTCCGCAAATACCTCGGATTTGGGAACAATCGGTATGCAACGTAGCAATACAACCTTGGATGAGGTTGTTGTGAGCGCATCCCCCAAAAATTTTAAAAGTGAGTTCAAAGGGAGCAATTTCAGGGTCAACCCCGTCTTAATGAAGCATATCAATCCTTTGAGCACAGAAGAGGTGCTTCGGACCGTTCCAGGGGTCAACATAGTTGGGGATATGGGATTGTCCAACCGGCCGAACATCAGTATTCGCGGTTCGTGGGGCAGGCGTTCCAAAAAAGTGCTTTTGATGGAAGATGGTACCCCGGCGGCCCCGGCACCTTACATAGCTCCAGGGGCCTATTATAATCCGGTCAGTGATCGCATTACCTCCATTGAGGTCTACAAGGGAGCGGATTTATTACGATATGGTCCGAACAATATGTATGGCGCCGTTAACTACATCACTGCCCTGCCACCACAAAAGCCGACCCTGCGACTAAAATTAACGGGAGGTCAGCGCAACTATACTTCGGGCCTGTTTTCCTACGGTGGTACCTGGAACGATATAGGTGGTTTGGTAGAGGGGGTCTACAAGAAGTTTGATGGTTTTACCGATAATTCTTCCGTTGAGATCTTGAACCTGAATGCCAAGATCTTTGCCAAGCTGTCGGATGACCAATCCTTGTATTTTAAGGTCAGCGGACAATTTGAGGACAATCAGGCCTCTTTGAGCTCCCAGACCCCATTTACCTTTGAAACGGACCCGACCCAAAACCCTTTGGATGCAGACCAATTTACTATGAGACGCTATGGGGTGGATATTATCCATAAATGGCTTCCGGAGGATGGACTGAGCTTTACCACAAAAGTATATGCTTCGGATTTTGAACGGGATTGGTGGCGACAGGTCACGGCCAAGGTGCTGGCATCGGAAGTTCAAGATTATGTGGGCGATGAAATCTTTAACGATAGATACCGATATTTAGCTGGAAGCACATTTGATGATGAAGACTATGTGATCGTCGGTCGGGTGGAGAACGGACTGGAGAGCACCACGGACAGTCGGTGGATCTATCGTGTTTCAGGAATCAAGGAAACTGTAAATGCAGATTGGGAAGCCTTTGGGGCTAGGAGTGCGTTCGAGGGCAGTATCAACCTGCACCGTGAAACCTTCAAGGATGTTTTCTTGGAGGCGGACAATTCCAGGTGGGCCAGATATGGGACGGCGACCAAAGATTTGTGGTACCGCTTGTGGTCGGCCAATGGATATGTCCGAAATGAGTTCCTTTTTGGAAAACTGGGAGTTACCCCCATCCTTCGTTTTGAGCACGTCGATATGTTTCGGCAGGACCTATTGGCTTTATCACAAAACCCTGATTTGGAGAGTACCACAGAAGGTCGGGAGCCCAATGTTTACAATCAATTTTTACCAGGAACGACGATAAACTATGAGTACGGTGACGGAGAATTTTATGGAAGCGTATATCAAGGAATGATAGCTCCCTCCAAAGTCTTCGGGTTTTTAGTGGAGCAAGATGGTGTGGTCACCAATCCATTGGCGGGACAGAGCATCAATATTGACCCGGAATTAAGCTGGAACAAGGAAATCGGTTGGCGGGGCGGCATATTGGACAACCATATCCAAGGCCAATTGACCTATTTCCACAATGCGAGCAGGAACTTTTATGCGGGAGGGCGAAATGAAGTGTTTACCGAACTGGGGGCAATCAATGTACAGGGAATTGAATTGGCCATCAATGCCGAACTTTTGGACACCAGTGGTCATCAACTGCACTTTTTGGGCAATGTGACCTATATGGATTCCAAGGTAAAGGCAGGGAAATTAGAGGACAGGGACCTTTTCTCACAGGTCGTCCATGGAAACGCTACAAGTAATGAATACATTGCCAAGGTCAATGGGAATAGAGCTGCCTATGAGGTATATGTAGATAATGGGAATGGCGAAGCATTGTTGACCGACGAAACCCTTGATGCTTCACAATTTGATAATATTACCAGAAGTGTCATTACCTTTGGGAACGAAGGTATTTCTGATGCTGAGGCACCCTATACACCCCACATCAATATGAGCCTAGGCCTCAATTATGATTGGGACCGATTGTCCAGTGGCTTTAATGTGCACCACGTTGGTGAGCAGTATACCGAATTCCACAATTTTAAGAACGAATCTGCAGATGGAGCCATAGGCCAGTTGCCTGCCTACACTACCATCGATGCATTTGTGAACTATGATTTCAGCATTGGTGAAAAAATGGACGCGAGTATTTTCGTCAATGGAAAGAACATTACCGATAAGCTTTACCGGGCCTCACGATTGAACAGAGCCACTTCAGGTGTTTTCGGCGGTGGTTTTAGACAAATCATATTCGGTGTCCATTTAAAAATCTAATTGTGGATAGATGGTTGTCAACCGAACAGAAAATAATTTATAAAGCTTTTTTCACACTAATAAAATTAATAACCCTATGGGTTTAAGCTTTAATATCAGTGATTTAACTCAGCTTGTTTAACTTTGAAATGACGAAAGTCAAATTGACTTTAAGAGTTCACAAATCGTCAACATTTTGAAATCAAAAAGTGGAAACCCTGATAAAAACCAATGAATTTTTAGCTTAAAAAACTGGATTTTGAAGCACAGAATCAAGTTGTCTTAAATTCTTAAGTGCCATTGTTTTGTTTCTCGAAGTGATTGCCCTTTTCACGAAAATTGGCCGATAAGAACACTGGCATTTGGTTGAAGTTTACCTCGCTCTGTAGTATTGGTTAAGGGTAAGGTTTGGGACGCTTGCAGCGCGAAACAGAGTTTCGCTTGCCTTGACTTCAATTTACCGTTAATGACAGAGGTTCTTAATCCACCGTTTTATTGAACTTCAACACTTATGTGATATCGCTAACATTTCAGAGTTTACCTTGTTGTAAATGAAATAATCAATCTCAAATTTTCTAAGGTTTGACATTGTACATTTTAACTAACAATTATTTAATCTTAGAAATTGCTATTCTTCTCAATAAAAGTGAGTAATTTGAAACATAAATTTATTATTTGTAAACATTGATTGATAAAGGTTCGGTCAGAAAACGACCAGGATTTGTATTTGTTCTGCATGCGTCACTTGCTGCTTTTGGTACTTACTTTTGCATGTATGCCTTTAGAAAACCATTTTCGGTAGCTACTTTTGATGGGTTGGTCTTTATGGGAGTGGATTACAAGATTCTTCTGGTCATCACTCAGGTTTTGGGATATGCTCTATCCAAGTTTATTGGGATAAAAGTCATCTCGGAGCTCAAACCGAACCGAAGGTTGCTTTACCTGGTTTCACTAATTGTACTTGCAGAAATTTCCCTCTTGCTTTTTGCATGGGTGCCGCCACCGTACAATATTCCTTTTATGTTTCTAAATGGATTCCCCTTGGGAATGATTTGGGGGATAGTCTTTTCCTACATTGAGGGCAGAAGGTTTACCGATATTTTGGGAGTGGTGCTGTCCTCAAGCTTTATCGTGTCCAGTGGGGTGGTTAAATCCGTAGGGCTTTTTGTAATGAATTCTTGGGGTGTCAGTGAATTTTGGATGCCATCCATCACTGGTGCTCTTTTTTTTATTCCTCTTTTGGTTTGTTCCTATCTTTTACAACGTGTACCTCCTCCCACAGCCGAAGATATCGCCAATAGGACAGAGCGGATTCCAATGACTGCTGCAGATAGAAAAAACTTGGTGAAGAAGTTCTTTTTTCCATTGCTCTTAATTGTATTATTCTATACATTTTTAACGTCTTTTAGAGACTTTAGGGACAATTTTGCCAGGGAACTTTGGGACAGTATCGGATATAGCGGTGATGTTTCCGTTTTTTCTACTTCGGAAATTATCATTGCTATAGTGGTATTAGTCATTATTGGAGCCATTTTTCACATCAGGGACAACTATAAAGCCTTGCTTACCTATCATCTATTGCTTATTCTTGGAACAGTGGTTTTGGCAGTAAGCACCCTCATGTTTCAAACAAGGATGTTGGACCCTTTTGTATGGATGGTTTGCACCGGTTTTGGTCTATACATTTGTTATGTACCCTTCAACTGTCTCTTTTTTGATCGTTTTATCGCTACGTTCAAGGTAAAGGGAAATTCAGGATTTCTTATTTATATAGCCGATGCGTTTGGGTATGTGGGCAGTGTTTTGGTGTTGCTCTATAAAAACTTTGGGCAGGCCAATCTGTCTTGGCTCAACTTTTTTGTTTATGGTACTTACACTGTTGCCTTCATTGGGATATGTAGTACCATATTTCTATTTATCCACTTTGCTTCTCGCCGCAAAGCGGAACAACTCAACAACCAACTGGAATATGGACAATAAATACGATGCCGTCATTGTAGGCGGTGGTGTTTTAGGGACTTTTCATGCGTATCATGCACTCGAATTGGGCTTAAAGGTATGCTTGGTGGAAAAAGATCCATACCCCAAGGGGGCGACCACCCAAAATTTTGGACAAGTGGTTCCTTCGGGCATGAACACCAAATGGCAAAAGTTTGGTCGAGAAAGCCTTCATATTTATAAAGAAATCCAGTCTAAGTTCGATATCAGTATGCGTCAAAACGGAACGGTGTATTTGGCATCCAATGAAGAGGAGGAACAATTGTTGGTAGAGCTTAGGGCCATAAACAGTTCCAACGATTATGAATCCAAAATGCTTACCCAACAGGAGTGTTTGAAAAAATTTCCTGGACTTCGAAAGGATTATGTGGTTGCAGGATTGTTTTTCCCGCAAGAGGTTACGGTAGAGCCTAGGGTTATGATCCATAAGCTTCAGGAATACTTGGTTATTCAAAAAGGTTTGGACATTAAGTTTGATTTTCCTGTGATTTCCTGTGAATCCGATAGGGAGGGGGTATCGGTCCGGAATACCAAAAACGAAGAAGTGTTCGGCAAAAAGGTAATAATATGCAATGGGACAGATTTTAAAAACTTGTACCCGGAGACTTTTGCAGCCAGCGACCTTGAGGTTTCCAAATTACAGATGATGCAGACCAAGCCACAAGAAAATTACGAACTGAAAGGGTCAATCCTTACAGGTTGGTCCATTCGTAGGTACGAAGCCTTTCATGAATGCCCGTCTTTTGCAAGAATCAAGGAAAATGAACCAAAGGAAAGCCTTCAAAAAAAATGGGGCGTGCATATTCTTTTTAAACAAGCGGCCGATGGCTCGGTAATTTTGGGCGATTCCCATCAGTATGCCGATGCGGCCAAAATTGAAGATTTAGGGTATGACCTGGATATGGATATCGACAATTTTATGATCGAGGAGGCCAAAAAAATAGTTGACCTGCCCACCTATCAAATCCAGAAACGGTGGTATGGGATGTACTCGCAATGTAAGAACAGTGATATTTTTCAAAAAACCATTGATGACAATATCCATATTATAACGGGAATCGGCGGAAAAGGGATGACAGGCAGTGCGGGGTTCTCGAAAAAAAATATTGCTTCTATCTTTAATACGAAGAAAATCAACTTATGAAAAAAATAGAATTGGCCGTTTTTGATATGGCGGGCACTACGGTGAACGAAGATAATGTGGTATACAAAACCGTTAAGGCCGCTTTGGCCAAATCTGGGGTGGAGGTTTCTTTGGATACCGTGCTGGAATTTGGTGCGGGCAAGGAAAAGTTCAAGGCCATTGCCGATATATTGGAGAAAACCAAAACAACCGGGGTGGACCCCAATGCAGTTTTTAAGGATTTTAAAAATATGTTGGAAGAGGCCTACGCCAATCTTGATGTGACCACTTATGATGGTGTTGAGGAACTCTTTAAACTATTAAAATCTAAAGGAGTGAAAGTGGTGCTCAATACGGGATACGACCATAAAACGGCAAAATCACTTTTAAGTAAGCTTGGTTGGATTCCTGGGGAACAAATAGATGCATTGATTACTGCAGATGATGTGGTAATGGGAAGACCATCTTCGGAAATGATAGATAAGGCCATGGCGATGTTCGGAATTACAGCACCTGATAAGGTTTTAAAGGCAGGTGATTCCGTGATCGATATTGAAGAAGGTAAAAACGCAAACTGTGGTTGGACCGTGGGAGTATTGACCGGGGCGCAAACGCGCGAACAATTGGCAACTGCGGAACCATCCATGATTTTGGATTCCTTGTCCGATTTGGCCGAGCAATTGTTTCCTTGATCAGATAAAGAAATAGACCACCAACATTTTAGAGGGAATTTTCCCTCGGTTAATAGGAACATGGGGGATTCTGCCATCAAAAAATATGGAATCCCCTTCTTTTAAAAGTACTTCTTGATCACCTATCTCGTAGTAACATTCTCCTGTTAATATATATTTGAACTCAAAAGCATCGGTAACTACTTTGTCGCGTTTCGAGTTGGGTTCAACTTCCAACAGTACACTTTCAAAACCAACGGAGTTCAGTTGTTTCCCAAAAATATAGTTATAGGTAAAGCCGACAGCTTCGTCTTCTTTTTCAATGATGGATTGCTCATCCTTACGGGTCACTAAAAAGTTATGGCCATTGGCTTTTGGGATTCCATCAAAAAAATCGGTCATCTCGGTTTCCAAGGCCCCGACTATTTTTAAAAACACAGGCAAGGAAGGGATGGTTCGTCCATTTTCAATCCGTGAAATAAGCCCAGCGGTTACCCCGGCACTGTTGGCAACATCATTTATGGTCTTTTTATTGTTTTTACGTATTTGCTTGATTCTTTTCCCAATGCCAATGAGGTAATCTTCCATTTTTATGTGTGCTTCTAAACTTTAGTATTTATAATATTCTTTTATGAATCAAGATTAAGAAAAAAATTGGTTAATCCACTGCAGTACTAGGATTTCATATAAAATATAGTATTGTCATCGATTTTAAAAAATTGCATATTTGTAAATAATGTTTACATAACATTCAACCGTTTCTTTTAACCTTTCCGTATCATTTTTTTAATCTGTTTAAAGGCCTGCCTTAACTCTTGTGTTGGATATTTGTTGATAAATAATTAACCAAATTTTACAAATACTCAACAAATGAAAAAATCAATTTTAACGTTTTTACTTGCCTTCACCGTAAGTATCATTGGTTATTCCCAAGTTACTTTTACAGGGCAGGTGGTTGACGAGAACAGCGTGCCATTGCCTGGAGCATCGGTGGTTGTAAGAGGTAGTAGCGTTGGTGTTGCTACAGACTTTGATGGGAACTTTGAAATAGAGTTGCCCCAGGGAGGAGAGACCTTAGTGGTTTCTTATATAGGTTATATTCCTCTAGATTTTGACACCACTGGAAAACGTACTGCAACCATTGTGTTGCAAGAGGACTCCCAACAGTTGGATGAGGTTGTGGTAACGGCCTTGAACATTACCAGGGACGAAGAGTCTTTGGGGTATTCCGTTCAAAAAGTGGCAGGTGAGGAAATCTCACAATCCACAAGTACCAATACAGTGAGTACCTTATCCGGTAGAACTGCTGGTGTACAGGTGGTTACAAACGGTACGGGGCCTGGACAGTCATCTTCGGTTGTCATTAGGGGATATTCGTCCATGCAGGGTGATAATCAGCCATTGTTTATTGTAGATGGTATACCAATTAACAATAACACGGATACCAGGACCAATACGTTAGGTGGTGCTTCCAACATGAACCTTGATTATGGTAACGGTGCTGCAGAGATCAACCCGGATGATGTCGAATCCATATCTGTGCTTAAAGGTGCGAACGCAACCGCTCTTTATGGATCTCGAGCAGCTAACGGTGCTGTGATCATTACCACAAAATCAGGTAAGGGCCGTAAAGGAGGTATTAGTTTTAGTTCCAAGACCACTTTTGAAAGTGTATTAAAAGCTCCGGAATATCAAGGGGTATATGGTCAAGGAAAGAACTTTGATTTTGCCTTTGTGGATGGTTACGGAAGCGGAACTTACGATGGTGTGGATGAATCTTGGGGGCCACTTTTGGATGGTACTTTAAGACCTCAGCACGATTCCCCAACATCCAATGGGCTTCGTGGAGGTGACGTCCACGGCTTGGATTACGTACTTGGATCTTCTGGTGTTGATTTGGCAAGGAGAGGAACCATTACCCCAACACCCTTTGTGTATGGAGGAAATCCAGCGGAAGAATTTATGGAAACAGGTAGAACCTTGATCAATACAGTTTCCTTTTACGGGTCCAACGATAACGGAAATTATAGGGTGAGCTACACCAATTTGGACAATAAGGGTATTGTACCCAACACAGATATCAAGAGAAACACGATCTCCGCTTCGGGGGATTATCAGATTACCGATAGACTAAAGGTGTCTTCCAAAATCAATTATATACGTTCGGATTCGGATAACCGTCACGTGAACGGATATGGTACAGAATCCGTGATGTATTTGTTCATCTGGTGGGGACAACAGGTCAATGTAAATAGTTTAAGGGACTACTGGCAAGATGGTCTTGAAGGCTTCCAGCAGTTCAACTACAACTATAATTATCATGACAACCCTTACTTCACCATGTACGAGAATACCAATGGTCTGGCCAAAGACAGAATCATTGGGAATCTTTCTGCAACCTATGACATCAGTGATGATTTTAAGTTTATGGTTCGAGGAGGGCGCGATTTCTTCTCGGAATATAGATTCATTAAAAGAGCGTACTCCACCCAACGTTTTCCAAACGGTCAGTACAGGGAAGATAAAATCAATTTCCAAGAGACCAACTTGGATTTCTTGTTGACCTTTGATAAGGATGTTACCGATAAATTCCATGTAAATGCCAACTTTGGAGGAAACAGAATGGTACAGAAGAACCATTTTAACTCCTTGATGGCCAATAAGCTTTTGATCCCTGGAATCTATTCTTTCTCCAACGTGGATGGAGCCTTGGTACAGCGTACAAGCCGTCCCGAAAAACAAATCAATTCCTTGTATGCATTTGCGCAGTTGGGTTGGGACAACAGTATTTATTTGGATCTCACGGCCCGTAATGACTGGTCGTCCACCTTGCCGGAGCAGAACAACTCCTATTTTTACCCATCGGCATCCTTGAGTGTGGTGCTTACAGATCTGTTCGATTTTGGAGATCAAGATATTTTGAGTTTTGCCAAACTAAGAGGTGGTTGGGCACAGGTTGGTAGTGATACCGATGCTTATAGACTTTCCGATTTTTATGCCTTGGGAACGCCGGTTGGTGATAACCCTACGGCCAGTCCTGCGAATACGTTGCCCAATTTTGATTTAAAGCCGGAGATACAGACCTCTTACGAGTTCGGTACGGATTTGAGATTTTTTAATAATAGACTTTCTTTGGATGCTACCTACTATAATACAGTTTCCAAAAACCAGATTTTGGATATCGATTTGCCAATTACTTCAGGTAAAACCGCAAGGACTATCAATGCTGGTAAAATCCGTAACCACGGGCTGGAAATTATGCTGGGTATCAACCCGATACAAAACGAAGACTTTAACTGGAACACTTCTTTCAATTTTGGTTTGAACAGAAACAAGGTACTGGAATTGGCAGACGGTGTTGAAAGATACCAATATGGAGGAAATGGAATATCATTGGTTGCTGAAGAAGGAGGCTCCCTAGGTGATATGTGGGGAACTGGATTGGTAAGGGTCGAGGACGAGAACAGTCCTTACTTTGGTGAGGTCATCTTTAACGAAGGACTCGTTCAACAGGACAATACCTTGAGAAAACTTGGAAACTTCAACCCGGACTTTACGCTGGGCTGGAACAATACCATCTCCTACAAAAACCTTTCGCTAAACTTCCTATTCGATTGGAGACAAGGTGGTGAATTACTTTCTAGAACACGCTTGATTGCTGCAACTTCCGGTAACGTCGTAGAAACCCTTTGGGGCCGTTCTCCTGAATATGGTGGGCCTCATCCAGGTATTACCGATTCTGGGCTTTCCTATGTTAATGGCGATGGGGTTACCCAAACGGACGGTATTATTGGGGCCGGTGTAAAGCTACAAGATGGTGAATATCTTCCCAATGATGTTATCGTACCTGCAAATGCTTACCATAACAACAGATATCGAAGAAACAATGAAACGGAAGGTATTTACGATGCCACTTTCATAAAACTTAGGGAAGCCAGATTGACCTATGATTTCCCGACAAGATTGTTCAGGGGAGACGACATTAAAAAATTGAGCTTCTCCTTGATAGGGACCAACCTTTGGTTGTGGGCCAAGGATTACAACCACGGAGACCCGGAACTTTTGTCCTTTGGAGGCGGAAGCTATGTGCCAGGGGTGGAAAATGCCACCGTACCTACAACACGTAGTTTGGGATTTGCAATCAACGTAGAATTTTAATCAGGTTAACAATAACAACATGAAAAAGATATTTTTAACAGCGACAGTACTTGCGATGACCCTCTGGTCCTGTGACAAGTTTGACGTAAGCAACGAGAATCCGGATGTTGCCTTGAACATTAACCAAAACCCCGAACTTCTTTTGACCAATCTTCAAAGAAGATCGATTAGGGAAGCCGTTGGTGGATCTTGGAGCGAAGGAAACCTTATGGGACAATATGGAGCCCGAATTGTATTTACCTCCTTCGATTTATTCGATTGGGGTGACCAAAGCGGGGCATGGAACAATTATTACTATGCCATTAGAGATGCCAAAGAATTGGAAAAATTGGCTGGTGAGACGGACTTGAACAGTTACGTGGCAGTTTCCAAAATTATGCAAACATGGGCCTTTAGTATCTTGACCGATATGTGGGGCGATGTGCCTTACTCCGAAGTCAATCAGGCGAGCGAGCAAAATTATACGCCAATGTATGATGAGCAAGAGGCCATTTATACTTCAATGCTCTCTGAGCTGGCAACTGCAAACACCCTTTTGTCCGGTTCTAACTTGACCCAAATTAAAGGGGACCTCTTGTTTGGGGGCGATTTGGAAATGTGGAGAAAGTTTGCCAATTCACTAAGAATGCGGTTGGCACTTCGTTTAAGCGAAGTTTCACCATCTGTCGCTTCTGGGGTGATTAGCGAAATCTATAATAACCCAGGTCAATTCCCGATAATGGAATCCAATGATGATAATGCGGCCCTCACATTTTTGGCTGCAAATCCAGATGCACACCCAGTGACCGAAGAGTCCGTTTATCGTGTGGGGTCTTATAACGAATACAGAATTTCTGAGCATTTCGTGACTATGCTGGAAGGGTTGAACGACCCTCGATTGGAGTTCTTTGCCGACCCAACAGCCAATTCAGTGGAACAAGGTACGCCGGAGATTGTCGGTATGTTGAACGGGGTAGTGGATGGTCCTGCATACACCTACCAAGGGGGTGATGCATTCCTTTCCAAATTCAATATAGATTATTTCTATTTTCAGCCCAATACCAACCAAGCAAGGCTAATGCTCTTTTCAGAGGTGCAATTTATCTTGGCCGAAGCCGCGCAAAGGGGTTGGATCAATGCCGAAGCCCAAACATTTTATGAAGAAGGGGTTACATCCAACTTTGATTACTGGGGAGTGGAATTGCCCGCAGATTATTTAACAAGTGCAGGAGTTGCTTTTGACAATAGTTTGGAAACTATTATGACCCAGAAGTACATTAACCTGTTCTATACCGATTACCAAGGATTTATCGAGTATAAAAGAACTGGATTCCCTGCGACCATCCAACCAGGACCGGATGCTTTCTACGACGTATACCCAAGTAGGTTTGAATATCCTAGTAACGAGGAGTCCTTGAACAACGCAAACTATTCGGAAGCCTCTAGTAGAATAGGAGGAGACCAGATAACTACCAAGGTTTGGTGGGAAAACTAAGGTTTGCCAATGCTTAAAAGAAAACTTCATAAAGTAATGATCATGACCATGGGAATTTTGTTCCTGTGGTCTTGTTCTTCCAAAAGGGAGCAAACTCCAAAGGGAATTCAACATGTCGTTGTTATAGGAATAGATGGGATGAGTCCCGATGGGATTCAAAAAGCAAATACCCCCACCTTGGACTCCATGATTCAAAATGGGGCAGCTACCATGCATGCAAGGTCTGTACTTCCCTCAAGTTCTAGTTCCAATTGGGCCAGTATGATCATGGGCGCCGATACCGAACAACATGGAGTAACCTCCAATGGTTGGGAAAAGTTCGACCATCAGTTGCCCCCCATTGTTGTTACCAAAAACGGAACTTTCCCGACCATATTTACCCTTTTTAAAGATCAGGAGCCCAAAGCTCATGTTGGGGCTATCTACGATTGGGACGGATTTGGACGTTTGTTCGAAAAAGCTGATGTAGATTTTGATATTGATGGAGATCACGAAGATAAAACTACCCAAGAAGCGGTCAGTTACATTAAAGAAAGTACGCCAAATTTCACTTTTGTACACCTAGATCATGTAGATCATGCAGGTCATGCCTTGGGTCACGGAAGCCCTGATTATTATAAATCGATTGAAAAGGCCGATTCCCTTATTGCAGAAATTGTAGATGCCGCCAAACAAGCTGGAATTTTTGAAAAAACCATGTTCATTATATCCGCAGATCATGGAGGATTGGGCTTTGGTCATGGAGGGGAAAGCTTGGCCGAAATGGAAATTCCTTTCATTTTATATGGCGCAGGCATCAAAAAAGGCTACAAAATAGAAGAAACCGTTTACCAGTACGACAATGCACCGACCGTTGCCTACGCTATGGGTTTACAAACACCCCAAGCTTGGATAGGCAGACCAGTAAAAGGCGCTTTTATAGGAAATGAAGCCCCAAAACTTAGCTATAAGCGCAAAAAGCAAATAATCCAACCCAAGATTCTTCCGGATGCTGGCTATTTTGAGCCAGCCGGGGGAGTTTTTAAAGCGGATTCTGTTGCCGTGGTAATGCAAAACCCAAACAATGTGGGTGAGGTGCGATATACCATTGGCAACAACCTGCCTACACTGCAAAATAGCCAGGTATACCAGGATACATTTTACTTAAAGCAAACAAACATGGCCAAGGCAGGCGTCTTTCAGAATGATCGATTGGTGAGCACCGTTGCCGAAGGAAGTTTTAGGATTGTGCCAAAGACCAAACAAGATCCTGTCAAATTTCGAGTTTATCAGGTTAATGGTATAGAAAAATTGCCCGATTTTACATCTTTGAACCCCATTTATAAAGGTTTTGTCACCGAATTTTCCCATAAGCAAGTACTGACAGACGATATGCCGCAAGAACAAGTAGCTGTGGTTTTTGAAAGTTATTTGGAAGTGTCCGAAGAAGGGCAATATGGTTTTTTCACCAATAGTGATGATGGTAGCAAACTTTACGTGAACGGAACCGAAATCGTAAACAATGATGGAGACCATGGAGTTTTAGAACGCAGCGGCTCTTTGAAACTTTCAAAAGGAACACACTTGGTCCGCGTTGAATTTTTTAATGGAGGTGGGGGCTATCATTTGGATGTAAAATATTCTGGTCCCCATATCCCAAAACAAATCATTCCAGCAAATCAATTGTATAGAGAAAAATAAATATGCATTTCAACCTCAAAAGAACTTATCTCCTAGTCATTATTTTAATGGTGCAACTTTTACAAGGGCAACAACAATTGCCAGAGTGGCAACCTGGGTATTTGGATATCCACCACATTAACACGGGTAGGGGCGATGCTGCTTTTATGGTATTTCCCGATGGAACAACTTTCTTGGTGGATGCTGGGGACATGTCCGAAACCCATCCGAGGACAACATCGGGCAGAAATGCAAAACTGGTTCCGAATAGATCCAAAACGGCTCCTGAATGGATAGTGGATTATATTGATCAATTTCTGCCCAAAAAGCAAGAACGAAAATTGGATTATGCCTTGATCACCCATTACCACGATGATCATTTTGGTGAGATCGATTCCTTGCGAATAATTGCGCCTGGAGGGTATCAACTTACGGGAATTATGGAAGTGGGTACGTTGATTCCCATTAAAAAAATGATTGATCGCGGCTTTGATTTTCCTATCGACCTAAAGGATAAAAAGGTGCAATCCCAAGAACGGTTTTCGAAGGATGCCTATGGAATGATTCCCACCCTGAAAGACTATTGGAAGTTCATTGATCATCAATCGGATAAAGTAGGCTTGAAAAACGAAGCTTTGCAAGTGGGCAGCAACCATCAGATAACATTAAAGCACCATCCAAACGATTATCCGGGCTTTTCTGTTCAAAACATTGCTTCCAATGGCAATATTTGGACGGGTTATGATGATTCTGTTTATTCCCTTTTCAAGGAGGGTGAATATCCCGGTGAGAACCCTTTAAGCAATGTCATCCGAATAGATTATGGCAAGTTCAACTATTACACTGGTGGTGATATCTCGGGGATAGATGGTTTTGGACAAACAGATATGGATGCACTGGAATCCCACGTAGCACCCGTTATAGGGGCAGTGGATGTGGCCACGTTGAATCATCATGGAAACCGAGATTCCCAAAATCCATTGTATGTACGGACCATTCGACCTAGGGTCTGGATACAACAAAACTGGACGGCGGATCACCCAGGGGAGGAGGTCCTCCGAAGGATAACATCAAAAAAACTATACCCGGGCGACCGGGATATTTTTTCGACCATTATGCTGCAAGGCACGAAAGATGTGATTGGTGGCAGGTTGGATCAATATAAAAGTCAAGAAGGACATATTGTTGTCCGGGTTTACAACAACGGGGATTCTTACGATATTTATGTATTGGACGATACCTCCGAAAAACGAGAAATAGTAAGCAAGCATGGACCATATAAAGCGCGATAGGCACAACATGGAATCTGTTGTGGAAGGTGACATCAACCGGACTCCTGCCCGGAGCCAATGGTTGCAGAATGAAATCAGCGAAGAAACTAGGGAATTATTGGAAAAGGATGCCAAGTATTTTATGCATCAATCCATGTCGACTCCATGTTTGGACGTGCTCCAAAATTGTGAAGGTGCATATATTGAAAGTGTTTCTGGGAAAAAGTATCTGGATTTTCACGGGAACAATGTGCACCAAATCGGGTTTTCACATCCAAAATTGGTTGCTCGGCTAACGGAACAACTTCAAAACCTGACTTTTTCCACCAGAAGATATACCAATGAAACAGCAGTTCAGTTTGCAGAAAAATTAACTACCTATACCCCCGAAGGACTTAACCGTATTTTGCTCACCCCTAATGGAAGCTCAGCTATCGGAATCGCACTAAAACTGGCTCGGGCCGTAACAGGAAAACACAAAGTGGTCTCCTTTTGGGATTCGTTTCATGGCGCATCTCTAGATGCCATAAGTGCGGGTGGAGAAGCGGTTTTTCAGGAGCAAATGGGGCCATTAATGCCCGGTGTAGAGCGTATTCCACCCCCAATTAGCTATCGTGGCATATTTGAGGGGAATGAGGATAAAGCATTAGAGTATTTGGAATACGTATTGGAAAAAGACTATCAAATCGGAGCTTTTTTGGCAGAAACCATTCGCAATACCGATGTGCAGATTCCATCTAAAAAATTCTGGAAAGCCGCTAGGGAGCTTTGTACCAAACATGGTGTTTTATTGATTTTAGATGAAATCCCTATTGCTTTCGGAAGAACGGGCACCATGTTCGCTTACGAATTGTTTGGCATTGAACCCGATATTCTCTGTTTAGGTAAAGGCCTTGGAGGTGGTATTTTTCCACAAGCCGCTATTGTGACTCGCGAAGAGTACAATACATTCGGACACATTTCACTTGGGCATTATACCCATGAAAAAAGTCCGTTGGGGTCTTTGGCAGGCTTGACACTTTTAGAGGTGTTGGAAGAAGAGAGCATCTTGCAAAAAGTGAAGGAAGACCAAGAATTTATGAGAAAAGCCCTGTACAAAATGCACCGAAAATATTCCTTGATCGGTGATGTTCGTGGAGTAGGGTTGCTATGGGGCATTGAACTGGTGACCAATCGGACCACCAAAGAAAAAGCAACGGCCGAAGCTGAAGAAATTATGTACGAGTGTCTAAAACAAGGATTGAGCTTTAAGGTTTCCAAAGGAAATGTACTGCAACTTTCACCCCCATTGACCATTACCAGGGAAGAACTGGAAAAAGCCTTTGAAATATTGAACTCTGCCTTTTTAAAAACCAATGCTATAGCCTAATTATAATAATCCAAAACAATGAAAAACAGATTTTTAATTTTTATCATGTTGCTGTTCACATCAATGGCAACGTATGCTCAAAAAGCCGAGAACATCAAGGTTATATTGATTACGTTGGATGGTTTTCGCTGGCAAGAACTATTCACAGGCGCAGATTCACTTTTGATCGGCAACAAAGAATATGTACACGATACCGAAATGTTGAAGGAAGCTTTCTGGAGAGAAACACCAACTGAAAGAAGAGAAGCATTATTGCCGTTTTTTTGGAATCAAGTGGAAAAAATGGGTCAGATTCATGGAAATCGAACATTGGGAAGCAAAGTGGACTTGACCAACTCCATGTGGTTTTCTTACCCGGGTTATAACGAAATTTTGACGGGAACCGCGGATGACGAAAACATCCGAAGCAATGCCAAAATGCCCAATCCCAATACTACCATTTTGGAGCGATACAACAATACTCCCGAAGGAAAAAGCAAGGTGGCTGCCTTTGGCAGTTGGGACGTGTTTCCATTTATTGTGAACGAAGAGCGTTCCGGGGTTCCGGTAAACGCGGGATTTGAAGAAGCTACAGGCGATTTGACCGAAAAGGAAAAATTCTTGAACCAATTACAGGGGCAGATTCCAAGCCCTTGGGGAAGTGTGCGACTGGATGCGTTCACCCATCATTATGTCTTGGAACACATGAAAAAGAAGCATCCAAATCTGGTGTATATTTCTTATGGAGAAACAGATGATTTTGCCCACGACGGGGATTATCAAGCCTATTTGAAATCGGCGCACAATACCGACGCCCTGATCAAGGAGATATGGGAGTTTACCCAACAGGATGATTTTTACAAAGACCAAACCGTGTTTTTGATCACTACGGATCATGGACGCGGAACAGAGCCGTTGAAAACATGGAGAAGCCATGGAAGCGATGTAAAAGGGGCAGGCTCCGTTTGGATGGTTGCTTTTGGAAAAGATGTTGATCCCGTTGGAGAAGTTGGGACGGAAGAACAATTGTATTCCAATCAATTTGCACCCACTATTTTAAAATTATTGGGAATGCCCATTGCCAGAGAAATTAAAGGTAGCCCCGTAAAATTATAAGTTTAAGTAGTTTTGATTCAGTTTATTAGTTTGCATGAACGCAAAAGACCCGTACATAAGTGCGGGTCTTGTTTTTTTGGGCCTTTCAAAATCATTCATCTATATTAAAATGGTTAACAGATGGAATAATTGTTTTGTAATTGGGTTTTAGTAACTAGTTAAATGCAAATAGGTGATCTAAAATCAATCATTTACAGTTGTTTGTTTATATTTGAAATGACGAAAGACAAATCAATCGCAAAAGTTCACAAATCGTCAGCATTTTGAAATCAAAAAGTGAAAACCCCAATAAAACTGGGGGGTCCGGGGAAAAAGTTCGATTCTTGCCGGGGCTACTTTTTGACCTTCAAGTGATTCAGTAAAGTGTAGGATAAAAAGTTAGATTCATATATAACTCTCCCTAAAAATCGGATATTTCCTCAAAAGAAGAAGCAGACAAAAAAGTGATTCAAAAAAAATCAGAATCTTTTACCTTCAATGGTGTACTTGCTATAAAACGAAATCCATACCGATTTTCACCTTTTAAGTGTAGATTTATCTATCCCAATCACAATGATTTCTGATATGGACGTTATACTTATAAAGTTTGATGCTTATGAGAGTAGTAGAAAGAAATTTACTTTGGGTACTGGTATTTTTTGTAATGAGTTGTTCCTCCAACGGGGATTCAGGTGAGCAGGCACAGACTCCGGAAGAAACTATTGATAAAGCTGCGAATCAACAAGCGGTGGGTGATTCATCTCAGGGGTTGTTGGATGATAATAGCTTTACGTCACTATACATTGGAATTTATTATGTTCAGGGACTCCGTCCAAGCTCGGAAACTGTTGAACACTTCAAAGGGTTTTTAAATGAACGATTGAACAAACCGGACGGAATTAACATTGAATTGTTTGAAATGGATTCCCCTGGACAGGGTGTTTATTCCATTACAGATGTCCGAAAAATAGAGGATGAGGTCAGAACGGCATATAACGAGGGCTCGACATTGAAGGTTTTTGGGCTTTTTCTGGATGGTGAATATGCTGAGAATACCGAAAGCGGATCGGTCTTGGGCGTTGCTTACAGAAATACTTCATTCGTGCTTTTCTCCGAGACCATCAGGGAATTCAGCGGCCAGCCTCTTTCCCCAAGCACAACGGTTTTGGAGAGTACGGTATTGGACCATGAATTTGGTCATTTGATGGGGTTGGTCAATGCCGGAACACCATTACAAAGTCAACACCAGGATATTGAACATGGCAGACATTGTACGACCGAGGATTGTTTGATGTATTGGACCGCGGAAACCGGTGAGGGGCTGGTAAATATGATAAGTGGAGGAACCGTTCCAATACTGGATCAGGCATGTCTCGACGATTTACAGGCCCATGGAGGAAAATGAATTTTAATAAAAAAAGCCCCTTATTCGGGGCTTTTTGGTATAATGGATTGATTCTCCTTCCTTAGGGAGTTGTTCCAATTACAGTCACATTGGCATTCAACTGAAGTGCTGAGGTTACTTCCAAAGCCCCTAAGTCAAGACCTGTAGTGGACTCCACTTCCAAGGTGGAATTGAAATAGAATTGGTTGCCATCCTGTGTGTATGACACAAAGATCAGCTCGTATTCACCTGTTTCCAAAAAGTTGAGGCTGTAGGAATTGTTGATGCCTCCCACTTCGGCACTGGTAATGGCATTGGCAAAACGGATATTGCTCTCGCCCTGTCCCTGGGTTTCAACTTCCGCATTGTACGTACCCTTTTCATAGGCATATACCACGATTTTGTCCGATGTGTTCTCCGCATCGTTCACCGTGCCCTTTATTTCACCTGTAGCTTCCTGATTTACGGTACGTAGGCCGGCGCTGAGTTCGGAAGCGGTCACGAAGTTGAAGTCGCTTTCCAAAGTTCCCTGTTCTTCCTTTACGGTCTTTCTCAGGTCAAAATCAATGATGATTTCGTTGGTATTGGTTGCAAATACTTCAAAGCTATCCGTAATATCAATGGATTGCGAAGTGGATTCGATCTTGTCCTTCGATCCATCGGCCATTTCCACATAACATCCGGGAGCATTGCCGTCCATGTCGGCATCATAGTCCAATACCAATTCGATATTGCTATAGGAACCGGCTTCCATTTGGAGGTTTCCCAAGGTCTTGGTCTGTCCGTTTACCAATGCGGAAAGGTCGAATGTGGTCTTATTGAAGCCCTCTAAAGAGGTGCCGTCCACCCTTACATCGGAAACTGTAACGAACACAGCCTCGATTTCGGCATTGTCCACGGGCGCATCCGTGATTTTGTAGGTTGTACTGTAGGTTTCACTTTCTGGATTTCCATTTTCATTATCCTTACTACAAGAAAACATCATGATTGCTATTCCCATAGTAATACCGACATTTTTCAAAAAAGGTTGCATAAAATTTAAGATTTTGAGATTTATATTGTTTGTAAAAATAACAACCTGAAAGTGACAAACCCTACCCGAAAATGTCAAAGATTTTATGCTATTCGAGGAGGGGTTTGACAGTCAAAAAGTTATGGTGAACTTTAAGATTTGTTATTCCTTTTAAATGAAACAATATGTAGAAGAGGGAACTTGGCTAACAGGAATTGTTGAAGCTTTAAACCAGAACAATCATATTGTATTTGGGCATTATTAAGATGTATTGGATATCCAATGTTATTATCTTCTTGGTTTCTAAGATAAAATTTCCTTTCTCCCTGATTATTACCGGGGCTACTTTTTGACCTTCAAGTGATTCAATGAATGGAATTCAAACAAGCAGCGTGTAAAAAGTTCTTCTATTCATGCCAAATCAATCAACCAATATCTTGATGAGTTCTATTCAGGTTTGTTCCATTCATTCCAAAGATTACGGAAAATGCTCTCAGCTTTATAAAATCAGGTAATTTTTAGCTTAAAATTGAATTTTGGAATCTTTGAATCAAGGTGTCTTCAATTCTATTTAGAATATTGTTTTGATTCTTTAATCCATTACATTATTCACGAAAAAATGAATATTGCGACCGAGTTTTGGTTAAAAATCACCTCGCTCAATAGGATTGGTTTCAGTAAGATTTGGGGCTTGTAGCACTCCACTTCGTTGCGTTCGCCTTTTTATCGATTTTTAGTTCAAGACAAGGTTTTTTATGGTACCATTTTATTCAAAATTTAGAATTATGTTTTTTGAATAGGCACGGGTGATTGCCATTGAACAAAGTTTGGAACTTAAATTGTACGCATTGGTCCAAGGAGGGATTTCCAACCTTAATTTTCAGAATTCATAAATGTCTCCATTTCTCGTTGACCTACAATTGTTAATTTACCTAAATGGAAAACTTGCGATTAGGGAACAGCGCTTTAATGTTTTGATTGGCCATTTTATCAAATTCTTCAGTACTTAGATTGCTTTTAAGCTCAGAAAGTAACTTGTCCACAACTGGTCTTGGAGCAAAAAATGCATCGGATCCGAACAAAATGTGTTCTTTGGCTATTTTATCTGTTAATCTTAGAACATCAGGATCTACATTTAGAGCTGTATCGAACCACATCCGCTCTATATAGGAGGAAATACTTTTTTCGACCATGGCCCAACGATCTTTCACCTGATTGGAGACAGGCATGGCGTCACGTACATGCTCCATTCGTGGGAAGGTGAACTCAACCCTTGAATGCAAATAGGGCAATGTTCCTCCCATGTGTGAAAAGATGAACTGCACATCAGGACAACGCTCCGTGGTGGCACTATAAATTAGATTTGTAGCCGCCCTAGTGGTGTTAAAAGTAAATTCCGTGATGAAATCGATCGGAACAAACTCCGGTCTTTTTATCGAGCTGTCAGGAGAACTTGGGTGCACATAAACCACCGCTTTATATTCTTGCAATATATCCATGAGTTCGTCAAAACAGGAATCCCCCAAAAATGATCCTCCGTAATTGGAAAGTAGACCAATACCATCCAATTTCAAAACATCCAAAGCATATTTTACCTCTTCGATACTTGCCTCTACATCTGGCATGGGCAATACTGCAAATGCACCAAAACGATCGGGATACTTTTGTTTGGCAATTGCCATGAACTCATTGGTTTTTCTGGCCAATGTTTTTGCCTTTTCGGGTGATTGAACATAAACTTCACGAAGCGCGGGCTCTGAAATTGACATGAACGCTGTTTCAATGTGAAGTGAGTCCATAAAATCGAGGCTCATGTCAACGTTCCATGGGTCTATCGATTTTCCACCGGAATGGGTAATTCCAATTTCGGCCAATCCTTCCCTGTACACATCTGGTATGATGTGGTGATGAACATCTATCAGGGGGCTATAATTTGTTTCTGACATTTCGAAGATTTAATGAATGCCAAAAGTATATGGTTGTCTTGTTTTAAAAATTAACAAATGATAAAAAAGAATCAGGCTTGGCTTTTAATGCGGCTTAAACTCTCCTGTGTAATTCCAAGGTAACTGGCCAAAACTTTATTGGACAACCGAGCTATCATTTGTGGTCTATTGTCCATTAAAGCATCAAACCGTTCTTTGGCAGTCATATTCTGAAAAGCTTCTATACGACCATAATGTAGGGAAAATGCTTGCTCAATGCGATTGATGTAAAATGCACGCCAAGCAGGAACAGTTTCATTTAGTTTTCTAAAATTGGCATAGGAAAGTTCGTATACAATACTATCTTCCAATGACTGAATATTTTCTGAAGAGGGAACTTGATTTATAAAACTATCAAAACTGGTTGCGAACTCATTTTCAAACGCAATTCTTCGTGTGGATTCCTGATTCCCATCATCTGAAAATACACGAATAATCCCCTCGCCAACCAAATATACTTTTCTGGCTACATTGCCAGCCAACAACAAAAATTCATTCTTATGAGTCTCGACTTTGTTGAATGCATCCAACATAACACTCATTTGTTCATCCTCAAGCTGATACCGTTCTTTTAAAAGCTTTAGAAATTTTTCCATAAATTAAGTTTCTGGGAAATAAAAATACAATGAATAAAATCTCCATGAATTAAGCAGGAAAAGGAGTCAAAAAAATTAAAGTTCAAATAAACAATGGGAACTCAACCGTATATAATATAACAAATCTTGAGCATAGCCCTCCCTATTGAAATGTATATGCCCAGTAAAGTTCCGCATGTAAACAAGTTGTGTTTCATTATAACCAACCAATAACCCATGATAAAATTCTTCAGAAAAATTAGACAAAAGCTACTCTCTGAGGATAAATTCATTAAATATCTGCTTTACGTAATTGGAGAAATTGTACTCGTGTTTATTGGTATTCTTATTGCGTTACAAATAATTAACTGGAATGAATGGAAAATACACTTCTGCAATTAGTATGTTCGATTCTCTCATTGACCAGTTTGATTTCTTGTTTCTAAGAGATATCAAAGTTGCTAAAGAACCCAGTGCATTATTCTTTGCTTATTCATAGTTCTATATTCAAATGCACAAAATCGAATTGATCACTTATATTTTTTAAGCTTTCACAACAAAATTTCCAAATAAATGTCCAAAGCTGCTAATTTCAATTAACATTAAATTTTAAGACATGTACAAGGAAATTTATTTGGTTGATGATGAGGAGCTCATCAATACCGTAAATGCAATACAGTTTAGAAAATTGGGGCTTGAAGACAAAGTCAAAAGCTTCACAAATCCGGAATGGGCCCTGGACAATCTTCGATTTCGAGAAGATTCCCCGGAAAGGATAATTGTTTTTTTAGATATCAATATGCCTGAGATGAGCGGATTCGAATTTTTGGAATTCATGTATCTTGAAAAATTCCCACAAATTATAGATGTGGTGATAGTTACCTCATCCATTTCGGAGGATGATTTAGAAATGTCCAGGAAATTTAAAAAATATGTGCGCGGCTTTATTAAGAAGCCATTGAAAAAGGAAGATATACAAGCGTATCTTAAGGTTGATATGCCCCTTCCAGAAACTAGCGTTGCAGGCTTTTAGGAAATAGTAATTCTCGCGGTAATCCAATATGAATAGGGATTCAAACGTCCGTTTTAAGCCTTTGAATCAAGAGCATGTTCCTGAAGTTCAGATTTAAAACGTAAAATAAAGTTTGTGCCCTCATTTATTTGACTTTCACAGATTATTTCACCTCCTAGCATTTCCACAAAATCTTTAATGATCAACAAACCAAAACCTGTGCCTTTTTCACCAAATGTACCTCTTGTTGATTGTGGCTTATCGCTATGTGTTGTTAGATTAAACCGGGAAGAATCCATACCCACTCCAAAGTCTTTTACCCCCATTTCAATATGTCCGGAATCTTGTTGTGACCACAACAGTATTTTTTGACCCTTATTGCTAAACTTTATTGCGTTCGAAATTAGATTTCGTAAAATGACTTTTAGGATATTTTCATCTGTAACAATTTCAGAACATGAAATATCCAATTCAATATCAATATCCTTGTCCTCTACCATTCTTTCAAATTCATTTTTAACGGTTGTAAAAACCTCCGATAAATCACATCTTTTTTTGTTGGGTTTTATCCCTTCAAGTTGACTGTAGGACCATTGGAGTAATTCATTCACCATGTCGATTTTATCGGAAATTTCACCTTTGAGTTTTTCAAAGATTTGCTTCATTTCATCATCCTGTATCTGTTCTTCTATCATGGCGATGATTACACTAATATTGTTAAGTGGGGACCTTACATCATGGGTAATTAGGGAGAATAGTTTATTCTTAAGCTTATTTGTCCTTTCCAGCTCTTCATTTTGTATTTCAAGTGAGTTATTTGCGATTTGCAGGTTTTTGGTTTGTCGGTCTACCTCGGATGTAAGCTTTTGGTTTGCATCTAACTGAATTTTCATGTTCTCATCCTCAAGCGATTTAAACTTATAGCCGAGCAAAAGTGAGAAAAGAATAAGCTGAAGGGTGACTAAAATTGAAGAAGTCAGTATTATTGGATCTGCATTGAAACTGAATTGTCTTTTCAAAAACCATGCGCTTATATACAATAGTGCTGCCAATAATATTGGGGCATAAGAATATAGGTAGTACTTATTGAATTTTTGAGCGCTGAAAAGCCAAAATCCCGAAAAGATATTCAGAAGTATAGAAGCCATCGAGGTAATTGCCGCAAGTATGACAATTGCATCATTGAACCAGACTATTCCTGTAAAAAGGGTATTGGCCAGGTGCAGTACTGGAAGACTTACCACGATGATTATGAAAGACTTGTAGATTTTCGATAATTTGTGATATTCCTTCCTTGTGATATTCAGATAGTTCTTTGTGAACATCAACAGCCCAAAAGTAGTGAGCATCGCAGTGGTCAAGGAGGCTTTATCCGCAAATTTTGCAATGGCGTCGTCAAATGAATTATTGATGAAAAAAGAAAGGCTCCAATGTAAGGTAAGCCCTAAAATCAGTATAAAATAATAAAGTAAAATTTTATGTCTCAATATTAGGTAAGACAGCAGGTGGTAAACCGCGAAAACCCCAAAAATAGCTGCAAATACAACTGTTGTAAAAAGTCTGAAATCCAGATTATCCATAATTTATTGCACAAAAATCAACGTGTGAATATAATCTTATAATAAATTATTATGTGCATAATTAAAACTTTTGTAACATGATTTAAATCTATTATTTAAACCCAATTTATTTATTTTTGAAATGCCGAAAGGCAAATCCATCACAAAAGTTCACAAATCGCCAACATTTTGAAATTAAAAAGTGAAAACCCCAATTAAACTGGGAATCAGGGAAAAAATAGTTCGGTTCTTGCCAGTGCTACTTTTACTATAGTGCCTCACACTTTTTTAATGCCATCTTCAAGTTAACATCATTTTTGGTCGATAAAATCGCCTCAATTTTGACAACGCAAATTTTTTTTTATAATTTTTCCATACAATCACATTTGTTCTAACTTAGAGCAAGAAGTAATCACCATATCATGAACAACCTCAAACGCGTAATTGTAGACTATAAAAAACTGACCTCCGAGGTACTCAAGCTTTTGGTGGACAAGTATCCTGATGGATATGGGGACGATGATGTCATCAACTTCAAAAATATTAAAGGCGAATATATCGAGGCCGTAGAGGTTTCTACCGAGGACACCAAATACCTCGTGAAAATCAGTTCCAAATTAGAGCGGACCATGGCCGATTTCGATGAGGATGATGACGATGATGATTTCGACTCCGAAGATTACGATAAGATTCCCGAGGATGACGAAAACTTCTCGGATTCCGAAGAAGAAGATGAGGACGACGAATAAATCCCTATCCCTTTAAGTTTTTAAGCATCTCTAGGGTTGTTTGGTCCAAATCAAACCTTGGTTCCCAGCCCCACTCTTTTCTTGCGGCCGAATCGTCTATACTACTAGGCCAAGAATCTGCGATTTCTTGTCTAAAATCCGGGGCATAGCTTATTTTAAATTCGGGAATGTGCTTGGCAATACTATCTGCCATTTGTTTTGGGGTAAAGTTCATACCCGCTAAATTGTAAGAAGACCTGACTTTGATTTTTTCTGCTGGTGAATCCATTAGGCTTACGGTAGCTCTAATGGCATCGTCCATATACATCATGGGAAGCTCTGTATCGCTGTCCAGAAAACATTCATAGGATCCTTTTTTTAAAGCTTCGTGGTAAATTTCCACAGCATAATCGGTGGTTCCCCCGCCAGGCATGGTCTTCCAGCTGATCAGCCCGGGATATCGAACGCTTCTAACATCAACGCCATATTTTTTGTAATAGTACTCGCACCACCTTTCTCCCGACTGTTTACTTATGCCATAAACCGTACTGGGCTCCATAATAGTACTTTGAGGCGTATTTTGTTTAGGGGTGTTAGGACCAAAAACAGCTATGCTGGAAGGCCAGAACACCTTGGATATTTTTTTCTCCTTCGCCAAGTTGAGGACATTGAACAGGGAATTCATGTTAAGGTTCCATGCGCGCATGGGAAATTTTTCCGCAGTAGCACTCAGCATGGCTGCCATTAAATAAACCTCATCAATTTCGTAGTGCATCACCACATCTTCAATTGCAGCGTAGTTGGTAGCGTCCAAAAGCTCAAAAGGTCCCGATTGCATCAGAGCTTCTCCTCCCTCGCGAATATCACTTGCAATTACATTTTCGTCCCCGTATTTGCTTCTTAGTTCAAAAGTGAGTTCGGTTCCAATTTGCCCACATGCGCCGATGATCAAAATAGGTTTGTGCATTAAAATCGAAGTTAATTTAGTTTAATGGCAAAGATACCCTTTATTAAAATTTGTACATTCGCCTATGCAAAAATTGTTAGGCATACTTGTCTTGTTCTTGGTTTTTGGCGCTTGCAAAAAAACCGAGAAAACTGCAGCCGTGGTTGAAAATTCGGATTTGGAATTCAATTATCAGAAAATGCCCGATAAAATTGGAATAAACCCGGAAGCAACGGCCATTGTGGAAAAATGGGAAGAGTTCAAAGCACTGAATACGAGCATTGATGTACTCTACAAAGCCACTAATAACGAAGATTTAGCCTTAGCCATTGATGACCTTATAGAAAAGGAAAAGAATATGGCCGATGGAGAGTACCCTGAACTTTTTGACACCTTTCAAGTAAAAAGCAGGCAAAGGGTGCTTCGTACTTTTTTGTACAAGGTAAAAGCAAGTATATTGGAAAATCAACCCACCACGGAGCCAACGATAGCTGTATTGGAAGCATACAATAATATCCGCCGACAGCTAAATGTACTCGTAAATAGCCAGTTGGATAAAAAACTGATTCTAGATGAAGCATAAAATTATTTTGTTGACCTTGTTCATGGCTTCCATAACATTTTATGGTCAGAATTCAGAAAAGCAAAAGATAAATGAGGTATTGGATAGTTGGCACTTGGCAGCTGCCAATGCCGATTTTGATACCTATTTTGATAAAATGACCGATGACGGTGTGTTTTTGGGAACTGATGCTATGGAGAATTGGCAAAATGAAGAATTCCGAACTTTTTCCAAACCCTATTTTGATAGGGGTAAGGCATGGAGCTTTACTTCGGTTCAACGAAACATTTATTTGAATGAATCAAAAACCTTTGCTTGGTTTGATGAGCTTCTGGACACCCAAATGAAGATCTGTCGTGGCTCGGGAGTACTCAAAAAAGTAAATGGGCAATGGAAAATTGCCCATTACGTGCTGTCTATAGCCGTTCCAAACGAAAATGTGGCGGAACTTATCCAAATCAAGGAAGAAAAGGATAATGAACTCCTGCAGGAACTAAAAAAGAAGCAGTAACTAACTTAGTTTTCAGCTCCCTCGGTAGACCCTTTTTTTCTGGATTCCAGCGCCTGCTTGCTCAAGCTCGCCAAGTTAAAGTTTGGCGCAATTTTAAGGGCTTCGTCAATAGAAACAATGGCGCCATCAATATTTTCTTTGTCCTGATTAAAATCAGCCAACCCTTTTAAATGGTAGAAAGCAGCTTTTAAAGGCACCTCGTAAGGTTGCTGTCTCTCGTAAAAAGCATATTTCATATCATCGGTGGAGTTGGCAATACCATAATCGATATTGGCAACGGCTCCGGCCATATCACCTGTTTGAATTTTTAAGTCGGCCATTTCATAGGCTAAATAAGGCGATGGGTTTCTGGAATTCAATTCCTCGAAATGCTCCAATGCCCTTTTAGGCTGGTTCAAAGCCTTTAGGGAAAAAGCCTTTACTTGAACCGCAAGGTCAGAGTCATCAGCATTCTTCTCTATCCCTATCGTGTTAAGTGCTTGCATGTGCCTGCCATTGTTCATGTATACAAAGGCCAACGTATCCCTTCGCTCTTTGGATGGAGCAATAACGTTCAGGTGCGTCAGAGCACTTATTACGCCATTTACATCGCCTTGTAAGCGCATTTCATTATAATAGGCTTTGTAATGTTTCAAAAGGGCATCGTTTGTTTGCGAAATACCACTAAAGCCCACCAAAAGGAGCAATAAGAGTACAGTCTTTTTCATTGAAATTCAATTTAGTGCGCCAAATCTAACAAAATAATCCCAACCTAGCTGTTAAGAATTCAATAAGTGATTACAGGGATTTTTAGGAAACAATAGAGGTGTGGAACGTATGTCCTTTTTCCAAAAAGTTCTTGCCCAGCACCAATTTTCCCTTATTTTGGGACGATTCGGTTTTGTAACGGGGAGCTGGCAGCCCTCTTTTCTGTGCTTCTTCAAAATAGTACACTTGCTTTTTGGGATGATGTGGATATACCCCGTTGAAAATTTCTCCCCAATAACCTTCCTTCAAAATGGTGGTGATCATATGGATACAATCGTGAAGATGTATCAGGTTGATGGGATTGTTTCCTCCGTGTAGGTTTTCCTTGCCCGATAACATGGTCACTGGGTGGCGGTTTGGGCCGATTAAACCTCCAAACCTGATGATAGTAGTTTTAAAACTTTCATCATCCCGAAACATTTTTTCGCATTCCACCAGTTGCTTGCCCGATTCTGTTACGGGTTTTGTGGGGGACTCTTCGGAAACTTCACCTTCTGCCTCCCCGTAAACAGCAGTACTGCTCACAAATATGATTTTGGAAACTTTGTTCTTTTTGATTTCTGTATGCAGATACTTCATCTTTTCCACAAAGTTTTCGCTGTTCTTACCACGAAGTTTGGGCGGCACATTAATGATCAAGGTTTCGATATGGGACAAAAAACCTTCAATATTTCCTTGGATTCCCTTTTCTGATAAATTTACTTTGAATGCATTGATCCCCTCGTTTTCTAGAATCCCTAATTTATTGGAAGATGTGGTGGTACCATAAACGGTGTGCCCATCTTCTATCAATTTTTTGGCCAAGGGCAATCCCAGCCATCCACAGCCTAAAACGCCAACGTTTTTACTCAAATCTCAAAGTTTTTATGGTCAATATAGCATCATTTAGTACAAAAGGCATCGGAATACTGCTTTTTGGTCGCTCTGGAATGCTGAATTCCGGATGTGTCAAAAGATCATTGGAAGCTTCATACAAAGTAAGCTCCAAAACGGAATCTTTCGGAAATTTCAGCTGTAGTTCCGTAAAATCATTATTGGTAATGTAGTGCGTTACCAATTTGCTCCTTCGATTCTCCAGAAAGTAGGACGATAATTCAACACGATTTACCTTAGCCGACTTTAAATCAATTGGATTTGTAAATACCTCCAGCCTATTTACATTCCTTTTTGGAGTGATGCAAAGCTCAATCATTCTATCGTCACCTATAATAGTATCGATAACAGTGTCAATGTAGGGCAATTGAATTTCTTTTTTAGGTGCATCCGCTACGTAACTCAGATTTGTACGGTACTTGCTGGATACGGTCTGCCCGTTAGCTTCTCTTTTGTTGTTTTTGAAGAATTGACCGTTCCATCCGATCAATACATTGTCATAGGTGGCCCATAAAGTTGAATCATTATCCGCATCGTATACATACATCAAGCTGCTTGGTTTTGGCCTTACCTCAGAGAAATCCGATTGGATGTGGCTTGTGATACCAAATGCGAAGAAGAGGAGCAAAAATAGGTATGCCAATCTCCCCTTACTTTTTAGCTGTCCAAAAAATGGAAGGGCCAAGAAAAACAATAAAGTGGTAAAGAGCGTTGCTCCCACCATCATTTTTAAGCCAAGCCCCACGGGAAACATTTTAATGAAAGGCGAATAGATCAGTACGGCAGGCAAAGCCAAGAACACCATTAAAAAGGAATTGGGTTTTTCTTGGTTGATGGTTACCAACAGACCTGCCAATAGGCCGAACAAAGGAACTATAAAAAAGCTAGCCCCTTTTAAGTACTGAGCCACCAGCCCGCAGATGATCAACCAAATAAAAATGGGTGCCACCAATAAATTGGGCGTACTTGTTTTTCGAAATTTATGATAGGTGTAAAAACAAATAAACAAGGAGAACAATACATACACGGTAATGTAAGTGTACCCATTATAGGTAAACCCCTGTAAGATATCTTTAAAGTCGGGATACCACCAAGTAATTATGGACCAACAAAAATAACCTGCAAGTCCGTTAACAATAAGGGTCACAAGTACAGGTACAAACCCTTTAAAAATACCCTTTGTATTAAGCACCTCTTTCTTAAATCCTGTAAAGAGCAACAGTACAAACGTTAGAACAGCAAAACTGAACATGGGCCAAATCCATTCAAAAGGGTAGGAGATAAGTTTAAAAAACGACATGTTAAAATATACATGGTCGTTCAAGCTTTTTAAGTCACTCAGATCAGCATCACTAAAATAAGTAAGCAGTGGCATTAAATAGCTGCCTTGGTGTGCCAAGGTGTTTCTGTCCAATCTTTCGTAAGTGTCCAATGCCGTATGATAATCATAATGATCATCTATAAAAGCAAAATTGAAACCTTCAATATCGGCATCCTCCCTAAAAACTGTGAGGTCGGTATCATTCGGAAGCATTTTATATATGCTGTATGCGAGCGAATTGGCCACCGGATATTTTGGATTGGCCCTTGTGAATTCCTTGATCAATTTACCATTACCGCGGTTGGTTTCAATAAGCATATAGCTCGGGCCTCCACTACCTCGGGCTTCAAAATTTAGGGCAAGTCCAACATCTTTTGCCCACGGATGGCCGTTTACAAAAAGGTCTGCTCCGTTAAGGCCCAGTTCCTCAGCATCTGAAATAAGAATAATGATATCATTCTTTGGAGTTTTGTTCTCACTTAAAAAGGCACGGATTCCTTCCAAAATGGTGGCAACACCACTTCCTGCATCGCTGGCTCCGTAAGAAGAATGCGGATTGCTATCGTAATGCGAAAGCAAAAGAAGGGCTTTTCCATCCTCACTTGCACTTCCCTTAATTCTGGCCAAAATATTGGTTACTTTGCTTAGGTTTGCCCAATCACCGGCAGTATACCCTTCTTGTGTGATGGTTTCCAACCCCATTTTTTTGAGCTCTGAGATTATATAAGCTCTAGCCCGTTCATGTCCAGGAAAACCAACGGCATGAGGTTCTTTGGACAACTGTTTTACATGCTCCAGAGCCCTGTCGGTAGAAAAGGAATTAATAGATACATCTTCATTGGCGTTATAAGAAGGCATCAAGGATTTAAAACTCCAATACACTGCAAAAAATAGCAGGAGCAAGGCAAGGGTTCGGGAAAATTTCATTGTGTCGGCTTGTTGAATCTTAAAAGTATGAAATTATGAAAGGTTCTTATATTTTGATAGGTAAAATTAGGTTATTCGCTAAAAAAAGCTATATTTATTAATCAACTTTAAAATCTAACCGTATGGCAATCAAGAGTTTTCAAGGCGTAAGGTCTAAGGAAGAGAACAAGAAGAAATACAATGCCCCAATATTGGTGGAGGATTATATGACCAAGAAATTGATCACCTTTTCTCCAGACCAATCCATTCTGGAAGTAATGGAGACTTTTGCCAAACACCATATCTCTGGTGGGCCGGTTCTTGATAAAAATGGTTTTTTGGTCGGAATCATTTCTGAGGCGGATTGTATGAAGCAGATTTCCGAAAGCCGATATTTCAACCAACCTATTCTGGATAAGAACGTGGAGCGATTTATGACCAAAAATGTGGAGACCATTCCGCACGACATGTCCATTTTTGATGCTGCCGGTGTTTTTGATAGGCACAATAGGCGTAGGCTGCCTGTAATGAAAAATGATATTCTGGTAGGCCAGATCAGCCGAAAGGATATTGTTGTTGCAGCTTTAAAACTCACTTCACATAGTTGGAAGTAGTTTATTCCCTTTTTACAATCATAAAATAATCGTTGTCGAGCGGTAAATACCCTAGATCGTATACGAAAAAATACGTGCTGCCCTTTTTTGTGGTGTACAGGTTGGTGATGTACTCAAAATCAAAACCTTTGTCCAGCAAGCGCATTTTTGTGGTCTTTGTTTTACCGTCCCTAAGGGGAAAGCTGTCCAAAATCCTATAATTCTTGCGAAGCTTATTGTTGATGTTCCGCACTAGATTTTTGCTATCTCTGTTGAGCAGATTGTTATAGGCATTCCTACAATGGTCGGAACAGTATTTTTGGTCTATACGGCCCAGTAGCTTTTCACCGCATACCAAACATTTTCTTTCGGGCATAGGATAAGATTAGGTAACCACAATATCATACTTTTTTAATAAACCGATTAATCCTTCTTTGCTGAAACGGGTTTTCTTTAAGTGATTGATGGATGGGTCGATATTAAAATTTATCGCAGAAGTAAAATCAGCTTGCTCTAGTCCGGTACCATCAAATAAGGCATTTTCAAAATCACAGTTTGGAAACTTGCCTTGTTTTAAAATACTCTCCGAAAAATCGGTTTGATGAAATTTACAACCTTGGAATACGGTACCCGATAGGTTTAAACCGTTAAAAGATGCGATAGAAAGATTGCACCCTATAAATTGTAAGGACAACAAAAGTGGGTTGCAGGTTTCAAACTGGACCCCTACCATTTTGCAATTTTCAAAAGTAGCATCGTTAAAAGTGGTATGGGCAATATTGGCATTGGTGAGATCACAGCCCTCAAAGGTGCAATCCACAAAATTTTGGTTGTCCAAGTACCCCTTGGAGAACAGGCAGTCCACAAAACGGCAATTTTCGTAATCGCCCTTGGGCAATTTTTGCTGTGTATAATCCTGTTTTGTGAACTCCTGATTCGTCCAAAAGGTAGATGCCATTACTCTCCTGTTAAAATAATAGCGGGTATGTCCAATGCTTTGAACATGTTGTTGTACTCTTTCATGCCGTTTCCTACAATGGCATTTTTCTCATTTTCAAAAGTTTTCCATTCAGACATATTGTCCCTGAAGAGTTCTTTTGCCCCTTCGGTTACTTTGGGCTCGGCCACGTCTATAAAACCTCTCAAATGCATAAAATCGGCATTTAGCTTGCTGCTGAAGTTGACTACATCTTGGAAAGTTTTTTGTTTGGGCTGAATCAAATTCTCTTCCCAAGTATTGATGCGCTCCAAAAGCGCATCGCCTTTCTCCAGCAATTCTTTGGCATTTTCATTGTCCTTGAGCAGTTCCTTATATTTTTTGAGCTGGCTTTTTGCCATGCGCATTTGGTTGACCGCCTTGTGCATATTCACCAAAGTTTCGTCAATTCGTGTCAAGTAGGACTGTTGTTCTGCATAATCGGCAGCAGTGGCATCGATCAATGGATCTGCCATTACAACCGCTTTGGTTTCTACTGTTTCATTTTCCATGGATAGGCGAAGTGTGTAGGTGCCTGGTGCCACTCGTGAACTTCCATAGCCATCATAGCCAAAAACATTTTCTATAGAAGGTGAGGGTTCACGGTAAAAATCCCAAGTAAATCGGTTGTACCCTTTAGCTGCGGGCAACACCTTTGGTTTTGAGGGTCCACCAGGCCAACTCTTGAAATCTTTGGGAGCTTGGTTGGTATAGGTTCTGATGACCTTTCCGCCCGAGAGTACTTCCAATTTTAGCTCGGTGGAATCCAATTTTTTGGGCAGGTAGTAATCGAATGTTACTCCAGATTTAGGGTTCTGGCCCAATCCTGGCACATATTCGTCAGTGCTACCGTTAAAAATTCGGTATGATGGTTTAGGTGTTACAATTTGAAGTGAAGTGGCAGGGGTCAAACTATTTTGAATGGCACCTAGATCGTCCAATATCCAAAAAGCCCTTCCTGCTGTAGCAGCAACCAAATCGTTATCTTGAATGATAAGGTCATTGATCGGAACAACAGGCAAATTCAATTGCAACGGTTGCCAATTTTGCCCGTCATCCATGTAAACATATAGTCCCGTCTCTGTTCCGGCGTATAACAATCCCTTTTGCTTTTTGTCTTCACGGACAACGCGTGCAAAGGTGTGCTCCCCATCTATTCCATTGGTGATCTTTGTCCAAGTTTGGCCATAATCCTTTGTTTTGAAGATGTAGGTGTCCAAATCCATGAACTTGTATCGCATTAAGGTAATATAGGCCGTAGCAGGGTCGTGTGGAGATACCTCAATACTGTTGATGATGCCTTCTTTAATGTTCGGGGGGGTGATGTTCTCCCAAGTTTCACCACCATTTTTGGTAATATGAACCAGTCCATCATCGGAACCTGCATAAAGTAACCCTTGCTCATGTGGCGATTCCACCAAGTACATGATGGTGTTATAGTTTTCACCACCTGCGGCTTCGTTGGTATATGGTCCACTTCCAGGACCCTGCTTTTCAATTTCGTTTCTTGTAAGGTCTGGGCTTACCACATCCCAGCTATATCCTCCGTCAGTAGTTCTAAAAACTACGTTACCTGCATGATAAATAGTGTTACGGTCATGGGGTGAACTAATGATGGGAGCATTCCAATTGTAACGGAATTTAAAATCCTTCGGAATGTTTCCAAGGCCCAATTCTGGATATTCCTTTATGGGTTTTGCCTCGCGGGAAGCTTTGACCCATTTTTCAATGATTCCCTGATAGCATCCACCGTAAACAAACTCCGGATTATCAGGGTCAAAGGCCAAATACGCACTCTCGCAACCCGCAACGGCGTACCAGTCTTTCCAATCTATACCACGATCTCTCGTTCTACTTGCAATGGCTACGGAAGAATTGTCCTGTTGTCCTCCATATACATGGTACGGCACTAAATTATCCGTGATTACGCGGTAAAACTGTGCGGTGGGCTGGTATTGTTGTGAGCTCCAGCTCATACCACCGTTATTGGACACATTGGCGCCTCCATCATTGGAGTTGACCATAATCTGATTGTTCTCCGGATGTATCCAAAGGTCATGATTGTCGCCATGTGGGGTTGAAACGGGGGTAAAGGTTTTGCCACCATCAATGGATTTGGTCACGGGAGCGTTCAGTACATATACGATGTTTTCGTCTTGGGTGTCGGCGAATATTTCCATGTAGTACCAAGATCGCGCAATATTGATTCGGTTTTTATTGGTCTGTTTCCACGTTTTTCCTGCGTCCACACTTTTGTATACGCCACCTTGTTCACCTTCGGCTTCAAGTACGGCATAGACCACATCCGAATTTGCCCTGGAAACGGAGATGCCGGATTTTCCAAATTCTTTGGGTAAACCTTTTTCCATTTTGTTCCAGGTAGTCCCTCCGTCGGTGGATTTATAAAATCCAGAGGAGGTTCCTCCAGAAGTAATCGTCCATGGGGTTCTTTCGTGTTGCCACAGAGCAGCGTACAAAATCAGGGGATTGTTCATGTCCATACTTAGGGACGAAGCTCCAGTGATGTCGTTTACGTAAAGTACTTTTTCCCAAGTTTCCCCTCCATTGGTAGAACGATAAATACCGCGGTCTTTGGATGGCCCATACTGTGCACCTTGGGCCGCAACAAAAATAATGTCGGGATTGGTGGGGTGAATGATCACATCGGAAATATGACGGGTATGATCCAGCCCAATGTGTTTCCAGGTCTTTCCTGCGTCGGTTGATTTGTAAACGCCATCGCCCATTGAGGTCATTACGCCACGAGCTGCATGTTCCCCCATTCCAGCGACAACGATGTTGGGATTGGTTTCGGAGACGGCAATGTCGCCTACGGTGCCTGTTTTTAGGAATCCATCGGAAACGTTTTTCCAAGTGATACCGTCATCGGTAGTTTTCCATATACCACCACCAGTAGATCCCATGTAATAGGTATGGGGCTGTCCTACAACCCCGGTCGATGTGACGCTTCGCCCGCCACGGAACGGGCCGATATTTCGCCATTTTAATCCTGGAAAAAGGGAGTCGTTGACTACAATGGAAGGTTGGTCTGATTTTTTGTTTCTGCGTTGGGCATCCATGGGATGCAATGCCAATAACATGGCACATAAAAGTAGAAGTCTTAGTTTCACGAGAGTGTTGGAATTAGTTAGTCTGTTAAAGATACTAATTCAACTTCTTCCAATGAAACTAAATTACTTTGCTCTTTTGTAGGCAAAAAGGATTTCCTCTGAGTCACCTTCTTCTTCCACAAGGACCCAGACATTCATTTGGTCGTCGCTTATTTTTTCCATAGTAAGCCCTTCAAAATACACCTTGTTCGGCTCCACTTTTACCAGTTTAAAATCGATGGTTTTCTCCTTTTCTTCCCAACCCCTCATATTTCCGTCAAAATGTTTGAGCTGCAGTATAATGGAATCGTCCAATTGTTGGATGTGTCCCGATTCGTAAAAGGAGACTTTGTCATCGTTCACCAATCGGAAAACGAACATCATGGAATTGCCCAAGGGGGCACTCCAAATTTCTTCGGCAATACCGCCAAAAGCTTTTCCCTTCCAATGGCCTTCTATCCAAGAAACATCCTCCAAACTTGCCTTGGGGGATGGTTGTCCTTCTGTGAGTTGCATGGTTTCTTGCCCAGAAACAAGACCCGCGCTGAACATTAAAATAAGTGCAATTGATTTCATAATTGGTTTTGTTTGATAATTGATTGCCTAATTGGACAAAGCGAATTTTACGTTGACGTTGGTCTCCACCTTTATTTTTTCAAAGTCGATGTCCAAAGGTTGTGCCTGACCCATATCTGCGGAAACGGCTTTCATTTCCATCATGGGAGCTTGGTTGTATCTGGGATAGTATTGTGAATTATCTGCGATATGGATGGCCATGCCCACTTTTTGACCTAGTGGTTTGGTCAGGGCCTCAGCTTTTTGCATGGCTTTTTTTACGGCCCTGGTCTTAAGCTCCAGTTCCAGTTCATCTATTTTGGAATATTCTGTTTTTTCAATACTGGTGTTGGCAATGTCCAATTGTTCGAGTGCCATCATCACTTCCCCCAATTCCTTTCCTGAATACACCAAAAGAGAGTATTGTTTGCTTTTGAGCACTTCTTTTTGGCGTAAAAAGTATTTTTTGAAGTTGCTGCTGGCATCCTTGATCACGAGTTGCTCGTCTACATCTATTCCCATGGCTTTAAACCGTTCTGCCATTTGGTTTTCCTGTTCTTCCACGGAAACCCGGCCTTTGGTATCCTTTTCTTGGATAATGATGTTGAGATATATTTTATCAGGGGTTACCATGGTATCCACTCTGGCCTGTGTTTCCAGGTATGGGGTGTCCAGAAAGTTTTTGGTTTGGGCAAAAATTGTGGTGCTGAATAAAACCGTTACTATAAAAATGATTGCTTTTCTCATGATGTAATTTTATTAAAGGTATATACTTAAGCCTTATGTTCAAAACCTGTGCCGCTTTGTATGTAACCCTTGTGTTAATTAAATTCTCTGGTTAAATGGATTAACTTGAGTACATTGTAGGTATGAAATTTATTTTGGCACCCGATAAATATAAAGGCTCCCTTACAGGACGTGAATTTTGTGAAACCGTTGCCCGAGGTATCGGAAAAGTTTTTCCGAACTCGGACATTATACATAGGCCTTTGGCCGATGGTGGCGATGGTACCATTGATGTGGTCGCTGATTATCTCAATGCCTCAAAAGTTTCTGTTCATGTGAAAGACCCGCTTTTTCGTGAAATCAGTACGCAATATCTGCTTTCGGAGGATAAGCAAACTGCTTTTCTAGAAATGTCCGAAGCTTCGGGCTATAAGTTGCTGCAAAAGTCTGAAATGAATTGTATGGATACCACCACCTTGGGAACGGGTGAAATGATTTTGGACGCCCTTGAAAAAGGGGCGAAGAATATTGTTCTGGGGATTGGAGGCAGTGCAACCAACGATGGGGGCATGGGGATGGCCAAGGCCCTGGGCTATGCGTTCTTGGACGTGGATGGAAACGAATTGGAACCGATAGGGAAGAACTTGGGCGAGGTAAAGAAAATTCAAAGAGACCAAGTAAACCCTAAGGTATATGATGCTAAAATCCAAGTAGCTTGCGATGTGAACAATCCCTTTTATGGTGAAAATGGTGCGGCCAAAATTTATGGGGCACAAAAAGGGGCATCAGCAAAAGAAATAGCGCTTTTGGACAAAGGTTTGGAAAGCTTTGCGGCGGTACTAAAATCCACTTTTGATGTTGATGTCCAAAACATTTCTGGAGCCGGAGCTGCTGGTGGTGTAGGTGGGGGTGCTGTGGTTTTTTTAAATGCAGAATTGGCCTCTGGTGTGGATTTGGTGATGGAGCTTGCCAATTTTGATCAAGTTTTGGAAGGTGCCGATTGGGTGATTACGGGCGAGGGACAGTTGGATGGCCAAACCTTTTCCGGAAAAACCATAAATGGAGTGGTGCAGGCTGCGAAAAAGCATCAGGTTCCCATTGCGGCATTTTGTGGTTCCATTGATGTATCCATAGAAGAAATGCAAGAAATGGGATTGGGTTATGCCGTTTCCATCTTGAATCAAATAGGAAACCTGGACGATGCCAAGACCAAAACGGTAGAAAACCTGGAATTGGCCAGTTATAATTTCGCCCATTTGCTGAAGTTGGGCAAAGGCTAGCTCACTTGGTTTTTGCCCAGCTTAAACTCCAACGCTGTTTTTACCGTTTTCCATTCACTGTTTAAAATGGAGTATACCACGGTATCCCGTAGATTTCCAGAGTCATCAACACGATGGTTTCTCAAAATGCCATCTTGTTTGGCCCCTAAACGGAGAATGGCATTTCTGGACGGATGGTTGTGAAAATGGGTGCAGAACTCCACGGCTATGCAGTCGAGGTTTTCAAAAGCATATTTTAGCAAAAGGTACTTGCACTCCGTATTTATTCCTGTTCGCTGCACTTTTTTCGCGTACCATGTCGCACCGATCTCCACCCGTTTGTTTGTTGCATCCACATTTAAAAAGCGGGTGCTCCCCACAATAGTGTTGGTTTTTTTGTTGATGATGGCAAAAGGCAATGCATGTCCGGATGCCTGCTGGGATAGGGCAATGTCCAAATAGGAATCTATGGTTTTTGGCGAGGGTACCGAAGTGTACCATAGTTCCCAAAGTTTTCCGTCCGATGCGGCAAATACCAGATCCACTTTTTGTGATTTCTGCAAGGGGACGAGCTTTACCAATTCGCCTTCCAATTGTATGGGACGTAACCAAGAATCCATAGGTTGAATTTATGGTTCAAATATAAGTTTTAATCGATTGATTAAAACAAAGAAAAAGCCAGGGTTTTCCCCTGGCTTTACATCAATCAAAAAACGAAATTATATCAACTATTTCGATTCAAATTCCTCGATAATAAAGAAGTTTTTGTTCTTCTTGTTCACGAGATAGTTGTTTTCCAGCACGTTGTAGTGCATGGATTTATCATCAACATTGATGTCAAAACCGTCATCGGTCTGTACAACCTCAAAGTCGTTGTTTTCGGTGCCCTTGTATTTAAGTACCATGTAGTCATCATAGTTTGCATCGGAATCACTGTCAATGGCTACCAATTTCGTCACAAAAGGCGAGGAAAGTTTTCTGTCTTGATTGACCATTCCCTTATCCTTGTTGTTCAATTTCATGCCATATTTTCTGCGTTCCATCACTTTTACGCTGTACTCTTTTTCAACACCGTTTTCGGATACGGTAAAGGTATTGAGCTGTGTGGTGGCCTTCATGATCCCAGAGTTTTGGCTTTGCCCATATCCTGCAAAGGCTGTTAAAGTTGCGAATGATAGTATAGTGAATAGCTTTTTCATAGTCTTGTTTTTTGCGGTTAATAAATCAGTTGTGTGAGAGAAATTTATGTTTCCTACTTTAGGAAAGAAGTGAACATCCAGTGTCTTTTCTCCAACTCGGTCATAAATTCAGTCAACATGTTTTCTGTGACAACGTCTCCAGTTTCGAGCGAAGCATTAACGGCATCTAACATGCTATCGTGCAATACTTCGTAATCATGCAGTACTTCTCTTACCATTTCCAATGGAGAAAGATTTTTATCTTTTTCTTCGATTTTGGAGAGCTCCAATGTTTTCTTCATGGTGAAATTGGTTTTCACACCAAACACCCGGATACGTTCTGCTACGATATCAATATTTTCTTTTACCGTGTTGTATTCATTTTCAAACTCCTCGTGGAGCTCAAAAAAGTCTGGTCCTTCAATATTCCAGTGAAAATTTCTCAGTTTATTATAAAATACCTGATAGTTGGCCAATAACGTGTTCAAACTGACCACGATTTCAGCTGTTTCCAAGTAAGTGAATCCTAATTTTTTAAATGTTTTATTTTTTGCTTTAATAGCTTCCATATAATAGATTTTTGATTTGTTTAGTATAAATGTACAAGTCTATACCCGTGAGGATTGATTGTAACGATGTAATTCTTAATGCAATAGGTTTTTGAGTAACCTAAACAGGGTGAATCAGTAGAATTAATGCCCTTTCAATAATCATTTTAATAGATATCTTTTACATTGCACATATAAAAAGATAAGTGTATGTTGCAGAAAACCAATTGTTTAACGTAATTTAACGCTTATTGGGATTTGTTTTGGTTTATGGGGTCGATATCGTCTCTAATAATGAAACCATTGCAAAGCGATTCGTAGACTTCAGAAGATATGTCGGTCAAATGTTCCTTCTCCTGACCAAATACTTTTTGAGGATTTCCATGGGTGAAATCTTTTTCCTGAATATATATGGTTTCGCATATATCGTACATTTTTTTACAGAAGCTGAACCTTTTGATGACTTTGTACTTATGGATGGTTCTAATGTGCATTGGGCAGAGGGTTTTCGGTTGCTCAATTGGACACAGTATTACCTCATAAGTCACTTTTAATTAAATACAATTGATTACATACGTTTACAAACGAAAACAAATGATTGCAAACCGAATATCTTTTTAGGGTGATTATAAGTTTGCCCTGTCGGACTATGAGAGTTTGATTGCAGAATTTTAAACTTAAATCTTACTATTATGAATTCACTTAAGAACAAAGTTCAATTGATTGGTAATTTGGGTAATGACCCAGAAATCATCCTTATGGAAAATGGAACCAAATTGGCCAAGTTTTCTCTCGCTACTAACGAAACCTATAAGAATGCCAAAGGTGAAAAGGTTACGGATACGCAATGGCACAATATTGTGGCGTGGGGAAAGTTGGCGGAAATCTCCGAAGACTTTTTGTCCAAGGGCAAAGAGGTCATGATCGAGGGCAAGCTTATGAACCGCACCTACGAGACCAACGAAGGCGAGAAAAGATATATTACGGAAATCAAGTGCAACGAATTACTGATGCTCGGAAAGTAAGTATATGGAAATTACAACGACTGAAAAGGGGCAACCGTCCCTTTTTTTGGTTTTTGTGTTAGGGTAAATCCTTTTTAAGTTGTTACATAGTCGAACGCCAGAACTTTTGTAAATGAACAAGGTATTTAGTAAAACTCAAACAAATGAGATTAAAAGTTCACATCACGATAGTATGGTTTACTTTAGGATTGGCGGCCATTGCTTTTGGGCAAGAAAAGAACGTTCCTTTTTATGAAAAGCAGGCTTGGAAAGATGCCCATCAAGAACAATCTACTACCTTTTCCAGTTTAGAAGATGAAAAGGATTTTTGGCAAGATCAAAATCGCTATGAAAACGATCTAAAAACCAAGGATGATCTTGCTTACTATAGTTATATGATAGCTAAAAGGGCTGCCTATTCAGAGCATGCCAAAACTTGCGGAAACCATTGTGCCCATAGCGATTATTACTACGAACAGGCAAGTATATATTTTACCTTTAAAAACAACAAAGATTTTTCTAAAGAAGCAATTGGGACTTTAGTTCAAGTAGCTTCCCCTCGAATATTTTAATGTGTATTTTAGTTAGTTAATCCAAAAAGCGCTCGATTTAATCGAGCGCTTTTTTAGTATTCCCTTATAGCTCAGATTTAGTTCTGACCACCATCTCTTTCAGGTGAACGTGGGGTGGGCCATTCCAATTGTTCTCCCGTTCTATTGCTTATGGGCAGCACTGCTTTTTCCCTCGATGTCTTTTCTGGATACTCGCTTGCCATATAGGCGAGAATTGCAGTAAGAATAGCATTGTTTCGAACGTCATCAAAAATAATTTTGTCGTAAGTGTCCCTATTGGTGTGCCAGGTATAGTTCCAGTAGGACCAGCTTAAAGAACTTAAACTAAAAGCTGGGGCTCCAGCGGCTTGGAACGACGCATAATCCGACCCACCGCGTGCAGGCGTTCCGGGAAAGGTCGTTTCGATTTCATCGGTAATCTCTCTAGGTACTTCGTGTAGCCATTTGCCCAAATAATCATAGGAATTCAAAAATCCACCACCGGAAATTCGAACCACTCTACCCGTACCATTGTCCTGATTAAATAGGGCCTGTACTCCTGCTACGATTTCTGGGTGGTCTTCCACAAAAGCCCTAGAACCGTTAAGCCCTTGTTCTTCGCTGCCCCAATGGCCAACTAAAATAGTTCGCTTTGGATTGGGATATACTTTTTTCAAAATACGCATGGCCTCCATCATTACCAAAGTTCCTGTGCCGTTATCCGTGGCGCCAGTTCCGCCATCCCAAGAATCAAAATGTGCTGATAGAATCACATATTCATCTGGTTTTTCAGAACCTTTTATTTCAGCAATGGTGTTGAATGTGGGTACTTTGCCTAATTCTTTGGATTTCGCTACAATATGTAGTTCTGGTTTTTGTCCGGATGCTACCAATCGATATAGCATTCCATAGTCTTCCAATTCCAAATCAACGGTCGGAATTTCTTTGGTGTAGGCCCCGAATATTTTGTTAACACCAAAACCTCTGGACCAGTAGGAAGCAACAATCCCAACCGCACCAGCGTCTTCGAGAGCAACGGGCAATGTTCTTCTGTTGAGTCCAGTGTTTTGCATGTTCTCTCTCCAGGCATCATTTTGCGCATCACGCTCTTTTTTCATTTTTTCAAAAGACTTTTCGGTAGCAAACTCCTCCCAATTATAATCGGGTCTTCCCGTGGGTTGCGGCATAGAGATCATTACGAGTTTACCTTTAACATTGGGTAGCCAGTTCACAAATTCCAAGGAGTCCGATACGGTTGGTAAAACCACCAATTCTGCGGTAACACCTTTTTTGGGAGTGCTAGGGCTCCAAGCCAATTGGGTTCCCCTTAAGCTCTGTACTCTGGGATGTACCATGTCTATATGGGTAATTCCACGTTCCCAGCCTTTCCATTCACCCCATTGTTCGTTGCGAGCGGGAATTCCCCAACTTTTGTATTTGGCAACGGCCCAATCGTGGGCATTCTTCATTTGTGGTGTGCCCACCAACCTGGGTCCTATGCCATCCATTAGCTGATGGCCCAAGGTTTCCAGTTGGGAATTTTCGTTGGCTTCTTGAATGATTGCTTCGATTGTAGCGTCCTTGTCCTGTGCCAACATCGAAATGCTGCAAACAAGGAGCATGGTAAATAAAAGGGAGGTTTTTTTGATCATGGTTTCTAGTTTGCCCTAAAAATAGCACAAATAAAGCAACCTTTGGTGGGACAGGGGGGAGAGTATACAGGCAGTTGGCCGAGTGATGTTTATGCCACTTTTTTAAGTAGATCAAAGCAAGGACATTTTTTACAGCGCTTGCTTTCACTTTTCTTATATTTTTTACAACATTTTGATTTTACCTTCCCGGTTGGTGGTAAATCTCTAAGCTTTGCTTTTTTGAGTTTCTTTTTGTCCTTTTTCTTTCCCATAAGTAGAAGCGAAATAGAGGACTAAAATAACTATTTTAAATCAATCTAAATAAAATTTAACGTTTTAGAGTTACAGCACAAGTATTTATGTTAAAATATCTTGTGCCAAACGAAAAGTATTGGCATGTGCTTCCACTATAATTCTGATTTCTGGCGAATAACCGCCGCCCATGCTACATTGAACCGGAATCTTGGCGTCATTGCAAGTTTCAAGTACAAAACGGTCCCGTTCCTTGCAACCATCCAATGTCATGGACAGAGTGCCCAATTTATCGGTTTCCAGCACATCAACCCCACAGAGGTAGAAAATAAAATCTGGACGGACCTCCTCCAATAATTCGGGAAGGGTCTTTTTTAAAATGGATAGGTACTCTTCATCCGTAGTGCCCTTTTCCAACGGGATATCCAAATCCGAAGTTTCCTTTTTAAAAGGGTAGTTGCCCTTGCCGTGCATGGAGAAGGTGAAAACAGCATTGTCGGTCCTAAAGATTTCGGCTGTGCCATTGCCTTGATGTACATCCAAGTCCACGATCAATATCTTTTCGGCCAATTTGTGCTTCAACAGATATCGAGCCCCAATGGCTTGATCGTTCAGCATACAGAAGGCCTCGCCTCTATCCGAATAGGCATGGTGCGTTCCTCCGGCAATATTCATGGAAATGCCATTTTCAAGGGCATAATGGCAACCTTTTATGGTTCCATCGGCTATAATGCGTTCACGTTTGACCAGCTCATCACTTAATGGGAAACCAATTTTTCGGGCTTCTCTTTTGGATAGCTCCAAGTTGATTAAATTTCTGTAGTAAGATTCATCGTGGGCTGCCAAAATATGATGGTCCTCTGGAAAGGAGGGCTCAAAAAAGTTGTCCTTGGTGCAAGTACCCTCATAAAGTAATTGCTGTGGCAACAGCTCGTATTTGATCATCGGAAACCGATGTCCCAAGGGCAATGGGTGTTTGTAGATGGGGTGATAGGCTATTTTGAGCATTAGGCACCTTGTTTATGCAAAGCCAACTGTATTCGCTTTCGAGGCACATCTACGTCCAATACTTTTACCACTACCTGTTGATGAAGGCTCACATGTTCGTTGACATCTTTTACAAAAGTATCCGATAGATTGGAAATGTGCACCAGTCCACTCTCCTTGATTCCGATATCCACAAAGCACCCAAAATTGGTGATGTTATTGACAATACCGGGTAGCAGTTGACCTTGTCGCAAATCGGTAATTTCTTTGATGTTTTGATTAAAGGTAAAAACCTTGGCCTTTTCCCGAAGATCTAACCCGGGTTTTTCCAATTCCTTTAAAATATCCTCCAGAGTGGGCATCCCTATGGTGTCCGTACAATAGGTTTTTAGGTTGATGTCTTTCAAAGCGGCCTTGTTCCCAACAATTTCAGTGAGCGAAACACCTTGGTCCTTGGCCATTTTTGACACCAAGCCGTAGCTCTCAGGGTGTACGGCCGAATCATCCAAAGGATTATCGCCATTTTTGATGCGCAGAAAACCTGCACTCTGTTCAAATGCTTTACCCCCTAATCGAGGTACGTTTTTAATTTCTTCCCTGCTTTTGAATGCCCCGTTTTCGTTTCGGTGGGCAACAATGTTTTCCGCGAGTTTGGGGCCAATGCCCGATACATAGCTTAACAGTGGTACACTTGCCGTGTTAATGTTCACTCCAACGGAATTCACACAGCTTTCCACCACTGTGTCCAAAGAAGTTTTTAGTTGGGTCTGGTCCACATCATGCTGGTATTGCCCAACTCCAATGGACTTGGCATCAATTTTCACCAATTCCGCCAAGGGGTCTGCCAAACGACGACCAATGGAAACTGCCCCCCTTACCGTTACATCGTAATTTGGAAATTCTTCCCGTGCAATTTTGGAAGCCGAGTAAATGGATGCCCCAGCTTCACTTACCACAAAAACGTCGATATCCTTTTTAAAAGGGACGCGCTTTATCAATTGCTCCGTTTCCCGGGATGCAGTTCCGTTGCCTATGGCAATGGCCTCGATTTTATAGGCATCCACCAAGGAGCTTATTTTTTTGATGGCCCCCGAACTATCTCGCTGTGGTGGATGGGGATAAATCGTTTCATTGTGTTTTAAATCGCCCTGCTCGTCCAAACATACCACTTTACAGCCCGTCCTAAAACCAGGGTCAATGGCTAAAATTCGTTTTTCGCCAAGAGGAGCGCCTAGCAACAATTGCTTTAAATTTTTGGAAAAAACCTGAATGGCAGCGGCATCTGCCTTTTCCTTGGCGATATTCAGAATTTCCTTGGACAATGATGGAAATAGGAGTCTTTTATAGGCGTCTGCAATGGCGAGTTCTATTTGCTCTGCACAGGCATTATTGGATTTGACCAAGCGGCGTTCCATATGTTGTAGCGCACGTTCACCATCAATTTCAACCTTGACTCGGATAAAACCTTCCTTTTCTGCTCGCATAATGGCCAAAAAACGGTGCGATGGGCATCGGTTCAAAGGTTCGCTCCAATCAAAATAGTCGCGAAATTTTTGGGCCTTTTCATCGTCTTTTTTGGTTTTGACAACCTTAGTCGTAATCAAGGCGTGCCGTTCCAACTGACCCCGCAATTGGTTACGGATATCGGTTCGCTCATTGATCCATTCAGAAATAATATGGCGGGCTCCTTCGAGGGCCTCATCTTCGTTGATGACATTCTTGCTGAGATATTTGGAGGCAATGAATTCAATTTCATCGCTCCGTTGTGCCATAATGATCTTGGCCAAAGGCTCCAATCCATTTTTACGCGCAGTCTCGGCTTTGGTCTTTTTACTCTTCTTAAATGGCAGGTAAAGGTCCTCCAAACTGGTTAGGTCGGAACAGTTCAAAAATTTGGCTTCTAGTTCAGGGGTAAGCGCATCCTGTTCCTTAACAGCTTTGATAATCGCAGCTTTTCGCTTTTCCAGCGCTTCGAACTGGTTTTTGAACTCAACGATGGAACCAATCTGAACCTCGTCCAAATTCCCGGTAAGTTCTTTTCGATACCTTGAAATAAAGGGAACGGTACAATCTTGGTTCAATAGCGTTACGGTATTCTCAACACTTCTCTTGGAAAGATTGGTGTGGCTAATGATGTAAGGGACAAGTTGCATAGCTTTGTTGAATTTTTAATTAGGTCATTTCACTTTCATTGGGTCGGTTAACCACGAAAATGTCACTTTTCAGTGATAAATGGACTTAATTAATTGTCTCCCCGTTGCTTACATTTTCTTCATCCGGGTTAACGAATACGAGTTTGCCATCCTTGTCTTCTGTCATCAAGATCATACCCTGACTTTCTACACCGCGAAGTTTTCTTGGGGCCAAGTTGGCAACAACGGTTACTTTTTTGCCCACAATATCTTCGGGTTTAAAGCTATTCGCAATGCCCGATACAATGGTTCGGGTATCCAGACCAGTATCCACTTTCAATACCAAAAGCTTATTGGCCTTGGGCATTTTTTCGGCTTCAATAATGGTCCCGACACGCATATCCAATTTGGAGAAATCATCAAATGTTATGGTGTCTTTTTGGGGTGTTGGTTCTTTGTCCATTTGGGCATTTGATTTTTTGGTGGCTTCCAATTTGTCCAATTGTTGTTGAATCTCTTTATCCTCAATTTTTCTGAAGAGCAATTCACTTTTGTTGATGGTGTGTCCTGCCGGAAGTAAAGCTTCGGCAGTTGCAACCCCAGCCCAGTCGGTCTCGACATTGCTTGAGCCTAGATTCAATATCTTCTTCAATTTTTCTGAAGTAAACGGTAAAAAAGGCTCGCTTAAAATAGCCAATCCCGTTGCGATCTGAAGCGCCACGTACATTATGGTTTTTACACGTTCTTCGTCTGTTTTAATGAGTTTCCATGGTTCCTGGTCTGCCAAATATTTGTTCCCCAACCGCGCCAAGTTCATCAATTGTTGACTCGCTTCACGGAAACGGTACCGTTCCAAAGAACTGGAAAGAATTTCTGGATACTCCTTCAAATCATTCAAAGCTTGTTTGTCAATGGCAGTAAAGTCAGATGGAGTTGGCACTTCGCCTCCATAATATTTATGTGTCAATACAGCCACTCGGTTCACAAAATTCCCAAAAATGGCTACCAGTTCGTTGTTGTTCCTCGATTGGAAATCCTTCCATGTAAAATCATTGTCCTTTGTTTCGGGCGCATTGGCCGTTAGGGCGTAGCGAAGCACATCCTGCATATCTGGGAACTCTTCCAAATATTCATGCAACCAGACCGCCCAGTTTTTGGAGGTGGAAAGTTTATTCCCCTCAAGGTTCAAAAACTCATTGGCAGGTACATTATCGGGTAATATAAAATCACCATTGGCCTTTAACATACTCGGGAAGATGATGCAATGGAACACAATGTTGTCCTTACCGATAAAGTGTACCAATTTGGTATCCTCGTCCTTCCAATACGGCTCCCAATCTTTGCCCTCGCGTTTGGCCCACTCCTTGGTGGAGGAAATGTAGCCGATGGGAGCGTCGAACCATACATAAAGTACTTTTCCTTCGCCGCCCTCAACGGGCACCGGGATACCCCAGTCCAAGTCACGGGTAACGGCGCGGGGTTTAAGGCCTTCATCTATCCAAGACTTGCATTGTCCATATACATTGGGTTTCCAGTCGGATTTATGCTCTTCCAAGATCCATTTTCTCAAAAAACCTTCGTAGCGGTCCAATGGCAAAAACCAATGCTTCGTCTTTTTTAAAGAAGGAACGGTCCCGGTTATGGTAGATTTTGGATTGATAAGATCGGTGGCATTCAATGAGGATCCACAATTCTCACATTGGTCACCATAGGCTTCTTCGTGCCCGCATTTGGGACAAGTTCCGATTACGAACCTGTCGGCTAAAAACTGTTTGGCCTCATCATCGTACAATTGCTCCGTTTCTTCCTCGATAAAATCTCCCTGCTCATACATTTTTTTAAAAAATTCCGAAGCAGTTTCGTGGTGGACCTTCGCCGAGGTCCTGGAATAATTGTCAAAAGAAATTCCAAAATCAGCAAACGATTTTTTGATGATGCTATGGTACTTATCAATAATTTCTTTTGGGGTTACACCTTCTTTTTTGGCCTTCATGGAAATGGCCACCCCATGCTCGTCGCTCCCACAAACAAAGGCTACATCGTTTCCTTTTAACCTTAAATAACGGGAGTAGATGTCCGCGGGGACGTAAACTCCGGCCAAGTGCCCAATATGAATGGGGCCGTTGGTGTAGGGGAGTGCCGCAGTAATGGTGTACCTGGAAGGTGATGTATTTTGAGCCATTTAATTTTTATTAGGCCCCAAAAATACTGATTTTAACGGGATAGACATAAAAAAGGAACCCTCCGAAAATGCGACCCTGTTTGGGGTAAGAGGTGCATCATCGAAGGGCTCCACAAAATGGATAACAAATTGTCCCGCTTCTTTACGCAATCATTACTGATTTGCTCATCTTTTTTTCTCCTACGGAGATTCGATATATATATTTTCCTGTGGATAAACTATCTCGCATACGTTCACGGATATTGATGTCCACTGCGCCTTCCAACATCATTTCGTTGAATAAGGTTCCCACACGTTGTCCCAAAATATTGAAGAGTTCAATATCTACATGGGCCGAAACTGGCATTTCCAAATGGATGTACGGATCTTTTGGAGATGTTGCTGGGTATACGGCTGCGTGTTCTATGGTATCCAAAATATCAATATTTGGGTCCAAAGGGTCTTGACTTGGTGGTGTTTCCGGTAATATTGGTGGATCGTTGTCCATGGCAATATCATCAAAAGTTTCCCCGCTACAATTAAATCCAAGGTCGATTGCCTGATAGGGATGCCCCAATAAATGTTGTTCTACGGATGCTCTTGGAACACAGAGCCATTCTGCCAATACAGTTCCATAGAGGTTTCTAAAGTCCATGGTATATTCCAGGTTTCCACGGTTATTGGGTTCGTCCAAGGATGGGTGGTCACCAACAAAAGCGCTTCCGCTTAATCCTGAACCAAAGAACAGGGTAGGAGCAGCCTTTCCGTGATCGGTACCGTTGGAGCCATTTTCGAATATTCTTCGACCGAATTCGGAAAAAGTCATGCTCAATACTTTATCATCCTGTTCAGTAAAAGTGAGGTCTTCGTAGAAATTATTGATGGCAACGGATAAGTTGGACATCAATCGTTCGTGTACAATGGGTTGGTTTCCGTGGGTGTCAAATCCTCCCATGGAGATCATATACACTTTGGTGCCCAAGTTTCCTTTGATCAAACGCGCCAATAGTGCCAATTGTCTTGCAAAACCATTGTCTTGATACTCTACTTGATTTTGACCTGCCATGTAGGCATCATGAATAATGCCGGCATATTCGTAAGTAGTGTTAGCCACACCACGAAGGAACTTCAATTGGTCCCCGTACATACAATCATCAAACGGGGCATTTTCAATATCGTAAAAGGTTCCGGTCTCTGCGATTTGTTCTAATTGATCTACGTTGTTGGTCACAAAGGCATAGTTGGTTTCTTCACCTTGGAAGACCAAGTTCGCCAAGTTTCCAATTTGAATAGCTGCCGGGGCAGCTGGTGGATTGATCAGATAATCTGGATAAAGCTCCTCAAAGTGACGGCCCATCCAGCCAGTGTTCTCCCCAGAGAAACCGGTTGTGGTCAAATCCGTATTGGCAAAAATATCCGAACCTGTAAAATGGGAAAGGCTTTGATTTTCATATCCAACCCCGTGCACAGCCTTAAATTGGCCATCTCCCCAAAGAGGTTCTAGGGCACTCATATACGTGGGCACCCCAAAATCGTCGGTAAGTTTCAGGACCTTACTTTCTGGAATATAGATGTTGGGCCTTGCATTTGCATAAGTATCATATTGTTGAATTGGGATTACGGTACTGAGCCCGTCGTTCCCTCCGGATAATCGTATCAGGATCAGAATATTGTCTGTTTCCGCAGCAGCAACCGCAGCCGTAAGTGGCGATGGTGCTGAAGCTGATATCATATGGCTTCCCAAAAACATGGAACCTGAACCTGCAATCCCCAAAGCTTGGATAAAGGAACGCCGACTCCATTTTTTATGTTCTAGATCATGGCCATCGTGTTCGATGCCCTTGTGAGGAGAATTATCGTGGTTATGGTGATTATCGCACATGATAGGGTTATTTGAGTTGAAATTCGGGTTCTCTTGATATATGACGTAATAAAACGTAGACCTGAGTAGGAACCTCCATACTTGATGAAAGAACCCACCATCCGTTACCGCCAGGAATATAATCTGATGAATAATATTCCTCAGGTACATCATCTATTTTGAAAGCATCCATGGCTTTTTCAAAATCAGCATCCGTTAAAAGGCCTTTGGGCGTAAATTTGTTCACCAATGCCCTAACCACTATTTCTGGATTACTGGTATTGCTGTCGGCAGGACCAACGGCATCCATGGCCAAAGTTCTGAATTGTTCTGGGTCGTTTTGAAAAAAGCGGTCTATGAACACCTCCATGGTGAGCCATCGCCCAATAATGAAATTGGTGTTGATCCACGTTCGGTCTCGTTGCCATCCTTCCACTTCGGGAGGTTGAAAAAAACGTTGTCCTATCAAGGAACAAGCATCGATCATATTTAAAACAGTTCCATCATCATAAGAGAAACCGTTTTCCTTTAGAAAGTTGAAGTATAGGTCTGCAGGACTTTTTATAATGACCCCAATGGCGGTTTCATCAAAAAAGTGTTGACTTTTAAAAAGCTGGCGTAATACAGGTGCTATCTCAAAACCATTGCTAATAAAGGTTTGGGCCAACCCATCAATAATCTGAGGTGCGATTCCTCCATCTTCGTTGGTGGAATCGGGATGAACAAAGAATTCATATAGTTTTTTACAGATGAACCAGCCAATCTCATCTGGCCTTTGATTAAATAGGATATCGATAACATCATCGTATCCCCAATTTCCTGTTTGACCAAATATGGTCTTGTTCTCGGTATTGAATTCCGTTGGGTCGAAAGTTACTTGGGTACACCCTTCCTCACCGCGTTCCGTATATCCTGATAAAGCTTTGGAAGTTTCAATGATGTCTTCTTCGGTGTAGTTGTTTCCCTCTCCCAAGGTAAATAGCTCGTATAGTTCACGTGCATAGTTTTCGTTGGGGTTATCCCCTCTGTTCCGAACACCATCCAAATAATAGAGCATCGCACTGGTAAGGCCAATTTCGCTGGTAAATGTCTTAAAATTGCCCAAGGCATTTCGCTGCAAGCAATTCATATAATAAAACAAAAACTGGGGGCAATCATAAGTCTCCAACTGGGTTACAAAGTGGTTGCTCCAGAAAAAGCTCATTCTGTCCAGCAACTCATTACTTACTAAAGCATTTCCGTATGTGGTAGTAAAATCTTCAATTTGAGCCCTACGTAATTGCCGAGCCATATCCTCGTCTGCAGGGTAATTGGTATCGTTCCAATCCGCCCATTCCGGTGCAGGAATGATGGGCGCGGCAAGCGCTTGATTTACCAAGTTATCGACTAAAGTATCGGCTGTTTGTCCAACAGCGGCATTGATGGTTTGCACCGAAGCACTGAAACCAAGCCTTCGGTACAAGTGGGCCGCACGTAACTCGTCCAATGGAGTAGTGTACGGCGTCAAGGTTGAGGAATTACAATTGATAAAGTACTCCATAGCAATTTCTGGCGTTAATTTGGTACATAGTTTTGGGGAAACTATATGCTTATGCTAGTGTTGGATGTGGTTCAATTGAGCCAACAAATTACAATCTTAACGCTCTTAAGTCCATGAACGACCAAATTTTTCGATGAAATGCGCATTTTTTTTAAATCTTTGCAAAATCTATGGCAAATCATAACACATTTGGGAAACTCGGAGAACAAAAGGCCGTAGACTTTTTAAAGGCTTCAGGGTATATAATCAAAGTACGTAACTATCGTTATCTCAATGCCGAAGTAGATATCATCGCCGAAAAGGATAACATCTTGGCGGTTGTTGAGGTAAAGTCAAGAAACAAAGGGTTCCTCGAAGATATTTCCAATGTGATCTCCCCTAAAAAAATCAAACTTTTGACCTTGGCGGCCAATCACTATTTAGAGGAAATCAATACCGATTTGGAGGTGAGATTTGATGTGATCACAGTGGTAAAAAACAGTAATGATTATGAAATTGAGCACTTTGAAAACGCTTTCTATCATTTTTAACCATTTGTTTGTTTTGTAACAATATGTTATTTTTGTTCAAAAGCAACCTAAAATAATGAAAACAATATCTGCTGTAGTAGAGCATTACATCAAGAAGAAACCTTTCCTTCAGACTGCCTTGGCTCAAGGGATCATCAACCTTACCTCTTTATCTCGACAAATAAAACCTGAAATCGCCGAAGAATTGGGTAAAGATGTAAAGGATGGCGCCATTGTTATGGCACTCAAACGTCTTTCGGATGATTTGGAGTTTAGGGCCACTCACAAAATCGTAAAAGTGCTCAAAAATATTGGCGAGATCACAGTGCGCTCCAACTTGACGGATTATACTTTTTTGGCTTCCGATACCATACTGCAACAGCAAGCTAGATTGTTGGAGGAAGTAAACGCCAACCAAGATGTTTTCTATACCTCTTCTCGTGGTGTAAACGAAATCAATATTGTGATCAGCAATGTAATGGATGGGGTGGTGGAAAAGTATTTTAAAATGGAGCGTTGTACCCAAAAGGCGGAAGGACTTTCTTCCATTACCGTGAAGTTGCCTGCCGAGAACGTTTCCGTACCCGGAATCTATTACTTCATCTTTCAGCGATTGGCCTGGGAGGGCATTGTGCTGTACGAGGTGATTTCCACAACCAACGAGTTTACTATTTTGGTGAACGATGAACAGGTAGACGTTGCTTTTAAAACAATAAAAGACTTAAAATCACTTTAAAATAAGTTTCCTTTTTATGGATCTAAACTAAAAAGGCATCTTCTTCGTTCTTGAAGGAGACACTTTTTGGAAATAATGACCAAAAAAAGGATTCTTTACGGTATTCTAGGCTTAATAGTACTGTACCTGTGCTATTTGGCCTATATTTTTATACTATCTCCCAGGACCAACCTGCAGTCCATTTACTTGATACCAAAAGATGCTGTTTTCATTATTGAATCGGAACAACCCGTAGAAAGTTGGGAAAAAATAAGTAAGAGCGAAGCTTGGCACCACCTTAAAAAGAACGACTATTTTTCGGACCTTACCGAAAACATTCAAAGGGTAGATTCTGTTTTCAACGACAATCATAAACTGTTCGAGTTTTTTGACAACCGTTCCCTGTTTATATCCATCCATATGATTTCCCAAAAGGATTATGGGATTTTTTATGTACTGGACCTCAAACGCATAGCAAAACTGCAATTGCTCAAAACCTATTTGAACACGCTATTGGATGATGGTTATGTGCTAAGCAAACGGACGTACCACGAACACGAAATTTTGGAAGTACACGACCTGGAGAGCAAGGAAACCATGTATCTGGCCTTTATCAAAAACCAGTTGGTGGCTTCCTATACACATACCTTGGTCGAAGCTTCCATTGATCAATATGTGGAACCGGTTTTGGGACGTAACCTCAATTTTTTGGAAATCAATCAGAAAGTCGGGCATGAGGATCTGTTTCGATTGTACACCCAGTATCATTATTTTGATGATTACATTAAAATGTATTCGGACAGGCCTTCCGATTGGGTAAAACGGGTTAGCGAAAACTTTTTGTTCTCGGGCTTCTATTTTGATCTGGATGATAACAGCACGCTAACGGCCAACGGATATACCAACATCAGCGCCGTGAACGAATACTATTTGGAAGCCCTGCAAAAATCGGGCAAGGCAGAGCGCTCCATTCCCGAAGTGGCACCGAATAGCACAGCACTCTACATTAGTTATGGGTTTGATAGCTTCACCGAGTTCTACAGGAATTTCGAGATGGTACAGCAGAACGACCCCGAACAGTTCGAGAGCTATCAAGAGGGAATTGGCAAGGTGGAAAAAATCCTCAAGATCGATATAAAGGAAAATTTTGTGAGTTGGATCGGTGATGAAATCGCCGTACTTCAAATCCAATCCCACATTACCAAAGGTAAAAATGATGTTGCGCTTGTACTCAAAGCCAACAATGCTAAAGATGCCAAAACCAATTTGGATTTTGTGGTGGAACAGATCCGCAAAAAAACACCCGTAAAGTTCAAGGCGGTAAATTACAAGGACTACGAAATCAATTTCCTCTCCATCAAAGGATTTTTCAAGATGCTCTTGGGTGGTAGGTTCGAGGAGTTTGACAAACCTTACTTCACCCAAATCGATGACTTTGTGATTTTTAGTGATAGCCCCAATACCCTAAAGGGTATAATTGATAAGGTCTCAGAGGGAGACATACTTGCGACCTCGGAAAGGTTCAAAAATTTTGATCAAAAATTCGATTCGGAATCCACTGTTTTCGTTTACAGCAACGTGCCTTTGCTGTTTGATAATATGTATGCCTTGGCTGATGCCCCGACCAAACAAAAAATGCGCAAGAACAAGGATTTCATTATTTGTTTCCCACAAGTGGGGTTGCAACTGACCCCTGAAGATGATTTGTTCGAAAGTCGTTTGGTGCTCAACTATCAAGATGTGGAGGAAGTAAAGAAAGCGACCAGTCTTCCGAAAAGGATCAACACAACGACTCCAAAAACTCAAAATACGGTTTCAACCGAGATCACTGATGCGGTTTTCGATCTAAATCCTATCTATCCAACGGATTTAAATGCCAAATCCTTCAGTAAAAAATACCCCAGCGGAAACATACGGTTTGAAGTGGACTTAAAAGATGGTTTAAAGCACGGGCGTTATGAGGAATTTTATCCGGACGGTACTCGAAAAATCCGTGGCCGCTTCCGCAATGACGAGCAAGTAGGTACTTGGCGCTATTATGATAAAGAGGGCGACCAAGTATATAAAAAGCGATTTTAGATTTCTCGTCGCTACGCTCTGTCGAAATGACCTCGAAACATTCCATGTCATTTCGAACGGATGTGAGAAATCTATTTTAAAATCCTAAGCGAAGCTAAGAATCCCTTTTAAAATTCCCCGATTGCGATGAGTGGATAAATTCGGCAACAATCACTACCTTTCTTGCTTAAAACCAAACCTCCGACAAATGAAAAACATGCTAGTTGCAGCAGCTCTTCTTGTTGCATTCACGACAACACTGGACACCAGCGCACAACAAATCAATTTCCCCAAACGCTATGAAACTTGGAAGTCTCCGGAAAAAGGGCAATTCAAGTATGATGAAGTAAAGCTGAACAAAGCTGTGGAATATGCCAATGCCAACGAGTATTCGGGTTCACGGGATATCCGACAAGCTATACTGGAGGGTTTTAAACGTGAACCTTTTCATGAAATTCTAGGTCCAACTAAAAAACGAGGTGGTCCTGCGGGCATGATCATGAAGAATGGCTATGTATTGGCTTCGTGGGGAGACACCAAACGGGTGGATATGACCTTTAGTGTTACCAAAAGCTTTTTGTCCACTGTGGCCGGACTTGCCGAAGATCAGGGATTGATAAAGGACACCAAGGACAAGGTGATTGATTACATCTGGGATGGCACTTTTGATGGTGCCCACAATTCCAAGATAACTTGGGAGCATTTGTTGCAGCAAAATTCCGATTGGTCGGGTGAACTTTGGGGCGGAAAAGATTGGGCCGACCGTCCACCGAGCGAAGGAGGTCTGGACGATTGGAAATTCCGAACGCTCAACGAACCAGGTACTGTAATGGAATACAATGACGTTCGTGTGAACGTGCTCGCCTATTCGCTTACCCATGTGTGGAGAAAACCGGTACCCATGGTACTCAAAGAAGAAGTTATGGACAAAATTGGTGCGACCACATCATGGAGATGGTTTGGGTACGATAACGCTTGGACTGTGGTGGATGGCCTTAAAATGAAATCCGTAACAGGTGGCGGACACTCGGGTGCCGGACTTTTTATTTCCACAGAGGATATGGCCCGTTTTGGAACCTTGTTTTTGAACAACGGGAAATGGGAAGATGAACAGATTATTAGTGAGAATTGGATCAAAAAAGCTACAACCCCATCAGTTCCGAATGTAAATTATGGCTATATGTGGTGGCTCAACCAGCAAGGTGGTAGATACTGGGAAGATGTTCCCGAGCATGTGTTTTATGCTGCTGGTTTTGGAGGTAATTTTATTGTGGTTGACCAAAAAAGTGGATTGGTCATCGTTACCCGTTGGTTGGAACCTTCAAAAATTGGGGAGTTTGTAAAACAGGTGTACGAGGCTTTCTAATAAAAGTTGATATAGTCAAATTTTGTAATGTGAGACAAAGTTAAGCGGGCCAAAGTTGGCCCGCTTTAATTTTATTGCTCTTCGCAGTTTGAGTCTATTGAAAACCTGAAATTTTTGTCATTTAACTTTGCGATAGAAGGGTCGTTTCTATGGTCAGGTTTATAAGATGCACCTGTACCTAAATCAACACCTATTCCTAAAATACCCCAAGTTAAGACACTTAAAATAAAGTTTCCGGTTCTAAAAGCATTTTCAAAGTTTTTTGTAACTGGTTCGCAGCCATCCTCCTTGATTTCTACCTTTACAGGCCTGTTACGTTTTAATATTTTAGTAACCTCACCTTGACCTGATTTTTCCCCATTGATATAAATATCAGCATTGGGTCTTCCATTTGCTACAAATGTTCCATTGTATCTACTACCACCGAACATTACACCGCAACTTGAAAATTGTAAACTAAGGAATAAAATGGTCATAAAAATACCTGCTCTTTTCATAATTATGAATTAGTTGTTTAGGTTTACTAAAATAGGGAGATTGGTTAAAACTGCATTTAATTTTTTCGCAAAAAATAAGAATTACCCTTATATTTTAAAGGAATTATCTGATAGCTAGGATTTTGGTTGATTGGTTGTAAGATGATTGACAATACTGCTGTATCAAACAAAAGTGGACTGGTCATTGTAACGCGCTGGCTGGAACCGTCAAAAATAGGGGAGTTCGTAAAATTGGTGTACGAGGCTTTTTAGTTGGTAAGTAAAAGTCCATCAACTTGAACTTGTTTCGGGGTCACATAATCCACTAAGGTTGAAAAATACAGGATTGATGTCATTCTGAGCGAAGCGAAGAATCTCCAATACCTAGTAATGGGATGCTGAAAAATAAGTTCGGCATGACGCACATTATGCGGAAACATTTTCCTTATGAGGGGTAAAAGGTTCCAGAACCTGTAACGCTTTGTCCACACTCGTAATCTTATCAAAAACCAAAAGCAATCGTAATCCATTTCGGGTTTGCTTCTCCTTAAGCTTTACCACTTGTGGGTGCGTTTGGGCGTATTGCAGTATTTGGGTAAATACGGCACTTTGGTAAAAACTGGATTGCTGGTCGGCTATAAAGTAACCGATGAACTTGCCCTTTTTCATAATTACCTTTTCCAAACCAATATGGGTGGCAATCCATTTAATTCGAACAGAGTTCATCAAATCAACCGCTGGCTCTGGCAATTCGCCAAAACGGTCCACCAATTGTGCTTCAAATTTTTGTAGACCTTCCTCATCCGCTACATCGTTCAATTGGGTATAAAGGTTGAGGCGTTCCGTAATATTGTTAATGTAATCATCCGGGAACAGCAGCTCAAAATCCGTATCGAGCTGCATTTCTTTCACATACACTTTCTCTTTGTCTCCCTCAACTTCATCATAAAGTTCCTTGAACTCATTTTCCTTGAGTTCATCAATGGCTTCGGACAATATTTTTTGATAGGTCTCAAATCCGATTTCGTTGATAAAACCGCTCTGTTCACCTCCCAAAAGATCTCCTGCACCACGAATTTCCAAATCCTTCATCGCAATATTGAAACCACTTCCCAAGTCTGTGAACTGTTCCAAAGCTTCAATACGCTTTCGGGCCTCTGTGGTCATGACTTCATAGGGAGGGGTAATAAAGTAGCAGAAGGCCTTTTTGTTGCTCCGACCCACACGTCCTCGCATTTGGTGAAGGTCGCTCAACCCAAAATTGTTGGCATTATGGATAAAAATGGTGTTGGCGTTGGTCACATCCAAACCACTTTCAATAATCGTGGTGGAAACCAATACATCAAACTCACCGTTCATAAAAGCGAGCATTAAGGATTCCAGTTTTTTGCCTTCCATTTGCCCGTGGCCGATTCCAATTTTGGCATCGGGAACCAAGCGTTGGATCATCCCTGCCACTTCCTTGATGTTTTCAATGCGGTTATGGATAAAGAACACCTGTCCGCCCCTTTGGATTTCATAGGACACAGCATCCCGAATAATATCTTCGTTCAATCGAATCACTTGGCTTTCGATAGGGTAGCGATTGGGAGGCGGGGTATTGATCACGGAAAGGTCCCGGGCGGCCATCAAACTAAATTGAAGGGTTCTCGGAATTGGAGTGGCAGTTAAGGTAAGTACATCTACATTTTCTTTGATGGAACGTAATTTCTCCTTTACCGAAACACCGAATTTTTGCTCCTCATCCACTATCAGCAAGCCCAAATCCTTGAACTTAACGTTTTTGTTAACCAACTGATGGGTTCCGATAATAATATCGATTTTACCAGAGGCCAATCGCTCCAATACATCCTTCTTCTCTTTGGCGGTACGGAAACGGTTGAGATAATCCACCGACACGGGCATCTCCTTTAATCGCTCCTTAAAGGTTCTGTTGTGTTGAAAGGCCAAAATGGTGGTCGGTACCAAAATAGCCACCTGTTTACCGTTGTCCACGGCCTTAAATGCGGCCCGAATGGCAACTTCCGTTTTCCCGAAACCAACATCCCCACAGATCAAGCGGTCCATTGGTCTTTCACTCTCCATATCCTTCTTTACATCTTGGGTACTTTTTTCCTGATCTGGAGTGTCCTCGTACAAGAAAGACGCTTCCAACTCGTGCTGTAGATAGCTGTCCGGAGCGTATTGAAAACCTTTTTCCAATCGACGCTTGGCGTAGACTTTTATAAGGTCGAAAGCAATTTTTTTGACCCGAGCCTTGGTTTTTTGCTTTAGCTTTTTCCAAGCAGCCGATCCCAGTTTGAATATTTTTGGAGGAGCCCCGTCCTTACCGTTGTATTTGGATATTTTGTGCAGTGAGTGGATGCTGACATAGAGAATGTCACGGTCGCCATAAATCAGTTTGATGGCCTCCTGTTTTTTGCCCTCCACATCAATTTTTTGTAATCCACCGAACTTACCGATACCGTGATCAATGTGGGTAACATAATCCCCAATTTCCAATTTGTTGAGTTCCTTTAAGGTGATGGCCTGTTTTTTGGCATAGCCGTTCTTTAAATGGAATTTGTGGTAGCGTTCAAAAATTTGATGATCGGTGTAGCAGGCAATTTTTAAATCTTGGTCAACAAAACCTTGGTAAAGCGGGAAAATGATGGTCTGATAGTGTACCGTTTCATCGACTTCATCAAAAATATCGTGAAAACGCTTGGCCTGTTGTTCCGTGGAGCAGAAAATATAGTTGCTATAACCTGCATCACGATTGTCGTTGAGGTTCTCAATGAGGAGGTCAAACTTTTTATTGAAGGAAGGTTGGGGCTTGATGTTGAACTGGATTTCGTCACCCTGAACTTGTTTTAGGGTCTCACTGGAAACTCCAATCTCAATACATAAATAATCTTGCAACTGCTCTTTCAGCGAAGCTGAATCCAAAAACAGTTCTTTGGGCTTCGCATGCTTTATTTCCTCGCTTAATTTGGCAAAACTCTCCTCCGCTTTTTCAAAAAAGGAATCAATACGATCATAGATTAAAGCAGGATTCTTGGCAAATACCACCGTTTTGGCAGAAATATATTTCAAGAAGCTTTCCCGAATTTCCTCGGTGAACTTGTTCTCCACATTCGGGATAATGGTAATCTTTTTTACTTTGTCGGTAGAGAGCTGTGTTTCCACATCAAACGTTCGGATGCTGTCCACTTCATCCCCAAAAAACTCGATACGGTAAGGCTCATCGTGCGAGAACGAAAAAACATCTACAATACCGCCCCGAACAGAAAATTCTCCTGGTTCGGTCACAAAATCCACCCGTTTGAACTGATATTCAAAGAGGACCTCGTTTAAAAAATCCAACGAAATCTCGTCGCCTATTTTTATTTTCTGGGTATTCTTGTCTAATTCCTTCCGTGTGACCACTTTTTCAAAAAGCGCATCGGGATAGGTGACGATCACCGCGGGTTTTTTTCTGGAATTGATACGGTTGAGCACTTCGGCACGCAAAAGTACATTGGCGTTGTCCGTTTCCTCAATTTGATAGGGTCTACGATAACTTCCTGGATAAAAGAGCACGTCTTTTTCACCGATGAGTTGCTCCAGGTCGTTTAAAAGGTAAGCGGCTTCCTCCTTGTCGTTTAAAATCAACAAAAATGGGGATTCAGCGGATTTAAAAGCTTCAGAAACCACAAAGGAAAGTGAGGAGCCGACAAGCCCTTTTATATTGATTTTTTGTGATGAAGCGGATTCGTTATCTCTTGTTTGGGCAATACTATCCCTCAGTTTCCCAAGTTGGGGAGACTGTTCAAAAAGTTGCGAAATCGGGGTTTTGGTCAATCCAAAAAACTTTGGTGCAAAGATAAACCGCGAAAAGCTTTACTAAAAATGTTTTTTTGCGTTTCTCGTCCTTGCTGAAAAATACCTGGCCATTCTGAGTAAAACGAAGAATCTGTTGGTTACAGATAGGCCAAAAGCTTAACCTAATCGGCACGACTTATCTCAAATAAAGGGTGTGTCATTCCGCACCCGATGCGGAATCCATATGCTTTTAAGTGGATTCCTGCTTTCGCATGAATGACAATTGGCTACAGGTCCCTGAGCAGAGTCGAAAGGACATTGTGGTTTTTAAACCTTAATAATGCTATCCTCCACAATGGCATACACTTCATCCGAATCTTTAGGGTCAAGGGAATGAGTACCCGTGAATTGACCAAAGGCAGGCAAGATCATTTGGTTGCTGGACTTAAAAAAGCAGGGCAGTTTTATGCGTTCCCTTCCAAAACCCTTGAGTTTTATGGATGGGTGTATATGTCCGCAAAACGTAAAGTACTCTTCTCTTTCCTCAGGATGATGGGTCAATAGAAAAGAACCAATAACCAACTCTGGAAATATGGAAATCTTGAGCTTTTCGAATTTTTCAGGCGCAATAACGTCATGGTTGCCGGCCACCAATAGTATTTCGGCAGGCGTTTTGCCCACCCAATTTTCAAACAATTCCCACTCTTTGTTCAACGATGAATGAAAGAGGTCACCCAAAAAACAGATCTGAAAGGGTTGAAAATCGGAAACGATCTTATCCAGAAGCAGAAAGTTTTTGTGTATGGCCTTTCGGGGAACGGCAGCTCCGAACTTTCTAAAATGGGATACCTTGCCCAAATGCACATCACTGATCAGCAAAAGTGATTTTTCCTCCCAAAACAGTCCACCCAAAGGGTGGAGTTGAAAATCTTGATTATGGATCGTTAGCTTCATTTGGTCAATTTAACCATCATTCGTTTAATACGGTCCGCCAATTTTTCGTTGGACAATTTTTCTCGTAACCTATCTGTGATGATGGGAAAGGAGAGAGGGGTGGGCTGCGAACACGGCTTCCATACGATTTCTTGTTGGGCAATCCGTTCCAGGGCCAAACGTAATCGGCCCTCCTCCAATTGATGCTCAAAAGTTTCGGTGTAGGCCTGCTGGTAGAGCAAATTATCATCCTCAAAATCACGGAAAACATCAAACAGTAATTCCGAACTGCTTTGCAGATGTTTCATTTTGATTCCTTTTTCGGGATATCCGGTGAACACCATTCCGCTGATTACGGCAATGTCACGGAATTTTCTACGCGCCATTTCGTTGGAGTTCAAACTTTTTTGAAGGTCGGACAACATATATTCCGGTGTAAAAAGGTTGTTGTCCAAAATTTCCTGAATATCAATTTCCCTGTCCGATAGCAATTCAAATCCATAATCGTTAAACGCAAGGGAACAGGTAATAGGCCTCAGCAGGCTGATGCGATAGGCCAATAAACTGCTCATTCCCTCATGGATGGCCCTGCCTTCAAACGGGTAGAACATATGGTGGTAGCCATCCCGAGTTTTGAAGGTCTCAATCAAAAATTGATGGGGCTGCGGAACAATGCTTTCTTCCCGTTGTTTGGCAAACATAGGTTGTAGCGCTTGGATTTCTTCCGACTGGTCCGAAAAATCCAACGCTGCGGTGTACAGCTCTTGTCGCAACAGCTCGGACATTTTTGCGGAAAAGCTCAAGCGCCCGCCCATCCAGCTGGGTACTTTGTTTGTCCTTTTTTTGGAGTTGCGCACGTGCGCGGCCATCCCCTTGATCCTTATAAATTCCAGATTTCGACCTGCAAAGGTGAAGACGTCGCCAGGGCTCAATTTGGAGATGAAGTATTCCTCAATACTACCAATGTACCCCCCTTTTTGATATCGTACTGAAATTGTGGCGTCCCCGACAATGGTTCCGATCTGGAAACGATGCCGCATCGCCACTGCCCTGCTGTTCACTTTAAATTTGCCATCTTCTTCGACTTCTACTTTTTTGTATTCGTCGTAACTCTTCAGACTTTGGCTACCCATTACCAAAAAATTGAGCAACCATTGCCATTGTTCTTCGGTCAAGGTCTGATAACAGAATGTTTGTTTGATCTCGGGATAGATTTCATCAGGATAAAACCCATCCGATACTGCCAAGGTGGTCAAATACTGGATGAGGACATCGAAACTGCTCAAGTAGGGAATACGGTCTTCCACGGCACTGTTCAAAACCGCTTTTTGCATGGCCGAGGCCTCAACCAATTCAATAGCGTGCGTGGGCAAAAAATAAATGACGCTTTCCTTACCCGGTCTGTGGCCGCTGCGCCCCGCGCGTTGTAAAAACCGGGCCACCCCTTTGGGTCCGCCAATCTGTATCACCGTTTCCACGGGTGCAAAATCGACACCCAGATCCAAGCTCGATGTGCAGACCACGGCCTTTAGGCTTTCGTTGCGAATAGCCTGTTCCACCCAAAGGCGGGTTTCTTTATTGATGCTACCATGGTGCATTGCCATTTCTCCGGCGAACTCTGGATATTTTTCCAGTATTTTCTGAAACCAAATCTCGCATTGGCTTCGCGTGTTGGTGAAGAGCAAAGTGGTTTTACTGTTGTTAATAATGGGAACAACCTGATCCAAAAGGTGCAATCCCAAATGCCCACGCCAAGGAAAGGTTTCCATTTTACTTGGAATAATACTTTTTACCGTGATTTTTTTGTTGAGGTCGGCCTTAACGAGCATGGAATTTTCCAATTCCGGGGATGTTGGTCCCAACAAGACTTCACGGGCTTGCTCCAGGTTTCCAATAGTGGCCGATATACCCCAAATCCGTAATGTTTCACAGACCGTTTTTAGTCGGGATAGGCCCAACTCCATTTGAACACCTCGCTTGGTGCCCAATAGTTCGTGCCATTCATCTACCACAATAGCGGAGCAGTCCTTGAAGGTTTTTTCGTAGCCTTTGGATGATAGCAACAATTGTAAACTTTCGGGGGTAGTAATCAATAGGTCGGGCATGTTGGTGCGCATTTTTGCCCTTTCTTTTGCCGAAGTATCCCCCGTTCGGATACCCACGGTCATTTGGGTTCCCAGATCTTTGGTGATGCGTTCCGCAGATTGTTTTATTTCTTGGGAAAGTGCCCGTAATGGCGTGATCCAAATAGCTTTTAGCCCTTTTTTATGCTTAGTCTTATAGTTTGGATGGTTTTTGATGTAGTTGAGTACGATCGGAAACCAAAGGGCATAGGTTTTTCCACTACCGGTGGGCGCATTTAAAAGCCCGTGCTTACCATCTAAAAATGCTTTCCAAGTCTCTTTTTGAAAAGGAAAGGGTTTCCAGTTTTGATCTTGGAACCAATTTTCGGCAATTTGAAAAAGTTCTTTTTGCTTCATTTAGATAATCAAACTTTTTAGGTCGTCCAAAGAATTGGCCTCTTCGATTTTTTTATCCTTTCTCCAGCGTAAAATTCTGGGAAAGCGTGTTGCTACACCACTTTTATGGCGCTTGGAGGGAGCAATGCCTTCAAAGGCGATTTCAAAAACATGATGAGGGGTAACGCTTCTCACGGGACCAAAGCGTTCCAACGTATTTTTCTTGATCCAGGCATCCACTTGCCGAAATTCTTTGTCCGTAAGTCCCGAGTAGGCTTTGGCAAAGGTGACCAGTTCTTTTTCACCCTGTTCGTTTTCATCCCAGAGTGCAAAGGTGTAATCGGTGAACAGGTTACTTCGCCGACCATGGCCCCGCATGGCGTAGGTGAGTACTGCATCGATGGTAAGCGGGTCGACCTTCCATTTCCACCAATCGCCTTTTTTTCGTCCTACTTGGTAGGTGGAGTCGTTACGTTTGAGCATCAGGCCTTCACTATGTTTTTCTCTGGACAAGCCCCTTTCTTGGGCAACATTGTCCCAAGAATTGAATTGCATCCGTTCGGATAAAAGCAAGGGTATGGCTCCCTTGTTTGATTTCATCGTGTTTTTGTAAAATGCTTCGAGGATATCCCTTCGCTCCAAATAGCTTTTGTCCCTGACGTCTTTTCCTTTCCACTCCAACAAATCATAAACCTTCAATTTGACCGGGATTTTTTCCAAAAGTGATCTTGAAATGTTCTTTCGCCCAATTCGGGTCTGTAAATCTTTAAAAGTACCGATTTCACCTTTGGGATACGGCAGCAATTCCCCATCCAACACAGTTCCGTTGGGAACAACGCCCACAAATGCCTCAAACTCTGGATATTTGTCGGTGACCAGTTCTTCCCCTCGGCTCCAAACAAATAGTTCATCATTACGTAGAATGACCTGGCACCGAATACCGTCCCATTTGTGCTCTGCGGACCATTGGTTGACATTTCCCAGTTCAGAAACATCGTCTTCCACAGCATATGCCAAAAAGAAAGGATAGGGTTTGGATAGGTAATCGCTCTCCTTTTCTTCCAAAACCAGATGGTGGAAGGTAATACGGTTCGGGTTCCAATTCCCCATTAATTTATAAGCTAAAATATCCTCTTCGATACCTGTGGCTTTTGAAAGTGCACGGGTCATTAATTTTTGGCTGACCCCGATTCTAAAGCTGCCCGTAATCAACTTGTTGAAGACAAAACGCTCGTAATAATCCAGCACGGACCAATGCTGGAAAAGGTATTTCTTTTTCTCTGTTTCTGGTTTTTGTTTCAATGCTAGCATCTCTTGCAAAAAGAACGTTAATGATTTGTCAGTGCCTTGTTCTGTAGAGGGCACCACCAAGGCTATGGTCTCGGCCAAATCGCCAACAATGTGACAGCTTTCCTCGAACAACCATGTTGGTATCTTTGATAGTTCAGCGGCCCAAGTACGCAATAGGGTTGTGTTTACCGGGCGCGGAGGCCTTCTATGGGAAAGAATGGCTATGGTCCAAACCTTATCCTGGTCGCTGGCTTCTTTAAAATATTGGGACAGCGCTTGCACCTTTACATTGGTTTTGTTGGTGCCGTCCAAAGTTTTTATGAGTTGGGCAAACTGTTTCATTCTGCTTCCGATTTTTCTTTTTCCGAAGTATTGATCTCGGACAGTTCGCCTTCATATTGAGTGGCTTCGGTTCGGGCATCGTAGCCAAGTTCCATCAAATATTTGGAGAAAATATCGATGTAGCCATGGGTGCATATTACTTTTTCTGCTCCAGTGGCTTCGACGGTCTCCAGTAGTCCTTTCCAATCACAATGGTCGCTCAGCACAAAACCTTTGTCTATGGCCCTGCGTCTTCGCGCTCCCCTAAAGGCCATCCAACCACTGGCCGTGGCCGTAACATAAGGGACCATTTTTTTAATCCATGTGCTTCCATGTGCACTTGGTGGAGCAACAACAATGTTACCTAAAAGTTCGGCTTTCTTGGTTTCCCTTGTGATCAAATGAGTTGGTGGTAAATCAATCAAGGGACGCAGTACATCCGTCATATTTTCCACTGCCCCATGTGTATATATTTTGCCTATGGAAGTGTCCAAATGCTTGATCAGACGTTGTGCCTTGCCGAGAGAATACCCAAAAAGAACTGAGGTTTTTCCTTCCGATCGGTTCTGTGCCCACCATTGGTTAATGTCATCGAACACTTCTTGCTGCGGTCTCCACTGAAAAGCGGGCAATCCGAAGGTGCATTCGGTAATGAAAGTATTACATTTCACAAGCTCAAAAGGGGTTGTGACCCCATCATCTTCGATTTTATAATCTCCGGTAAAGACCCATACTTCACCTTTGTGTTCTACTCTTATTTGCGAAGACCCAACAATGTGCCCTGCAGGGTGAAAACTAAATTTTACATTATTTACGGTAAATGTTTCACCCCAATCTTTTCCAGAAATGTGTACTTCTCCAATACGATGCTGTACTATGGGTATATTCTTATGGTGAGTGATGTATTTTTTATGCCCCCAACGGCTGTGGTCGGCATGCCCATGTGAAATAATGGCCTTGTCCACTGGTTTCCAAGGATCCAAATAAACATCCGCTTCTTTACAATAAATTCCTTTGGAGGTGAATTGGAGCAAAGGTGTTTTCATAGCAGGGGTAAATTACAAATTTCTTTTGGTGACTTTTTTCATATTTTAATCTGTTTTAAAAATTTATATTTGTGCCACAAAATTTTCGATATGCCAATTTTAGATTTATACGAGCACGGAGATCACAGGACAAATTTGGCCCATTTTGCCACTTTGGCAAGTTTGGCAGCTGTTGATGGGGATATCAACGAAAAGGAGATGGCCGTTTTGGAAAAATTTGCCTTTAAGCTCAATATTAGTGAGGATGAGTTTAAGGAGGTAATGAAAAGGGAGAACAAATATCCTATTGAAACTCCACATAGTGGCGAAAAAAGATTTAAAAGGCTATTCGAGTTTTTCCAGATTATTTTTTCTGATCATTATATAGATGATGATGAGCGCAAGATTGTTGAAAAATATGCCGTTGGTTTAGGTTTTGCCCCTAAAAAAGCATCCGAAATCATCGATAAGTCCATCGCTATTTTCTCTGGTCAGATTGCCTTCGAAGATTACCATGTATTGATAAAGCGTGAGTGTAACTAGGCATTGGCCATAAACTCCTCCGCTTTTTCGACCATTTGTTTGCTTCCACAGAAAAAAGGTACGCGTTCGTGCAACTCGGTAGGTTGTATGTCCATGATGCGCTGGTATCCATCGCTGGCCTTTCCTTTGGCTTGTTCGGCCAAAAAAGCCATAGGGTTGCATTCGTACAATAACCGTAATTTTCCATTTTGGGCTTTGCTGCTTTTGGGGTACATGTAAATACCTCCCTTGATCATGTTACGGTGAAAATCCGAAACAAGAGATCCTATGTATCTTGAGGTGTAAGGTCTGTCACCTTCTTCCATTTGACAGTACTTAATATAATCCTTGACCCCTTGTGGAAAATGAATGTAATTTCCTTCGTTCACCGAATAAATTTTGCCTGTTTCAGGGAACTGCATATCTGGATGGGATAAATAAAAAGTACCCAGAGCTGGGTTCAAGGTAAAACCATTGACACCATCTCCGGTGGTATAGACCAACATGGTCGACGTTCCATAAATAATGTATCCTGCAGCTATCTGGTTTCTTCCAGGTTGTAGGAAGTCTTCCAATGTTACAGGAGTGCCCTCCGGGGTTACCCGTCTGTAAATCGAAAAAATGGTTCCTACGGAAACGTTTACATCAATATTGGAGGAGCCATCCAAAGGATCAATAAGTACAACATACTTGTTCTTGTGCTGTTTGTCAAAGCTGTTAATACTGATAAAATCATCTTCTTCCTCAGAAGCGATTCCGCATACAATTTCGCGATTCTTTAAGGTTTGAATAAACTTTTCATTGGCAAGGACATCTAATTTTTGCTGGTTTTCACCTTGGATATTAGTGTCCCCAGCGGCACCGATAATATCTACCAATCCCGCTTTGTTAACTTCGTGATTCACTACTTTTGCAGCCAAACGGATGCCGTTCAACAGTCGTGATAGTTCCCCGGAAGTGTATTGAAATGAGTTTTGATTGGCGATAATGAATTCGCCAAGAGTGCGATGTTGCTTTTCAAACATGGAAAGGCTGTTTTATTTATGGACAAATATCGGGCATTTTGTGAAACTACAACGTTTTCGAAAGACTTTAATTATGTAATTTTATAACTTTGAGTTTTATTTGTAACAATTATGGAATATACAATCAGAGAGGCCAAACCAGAGGATATGGGGCAAGTATTAAGCTTGATACAGGAACTGGCAAATTTTGAAAAGGAACCGGATGCAGTGGAAATCTCGAAAGAGGATTTGGTAACCCATGGTTTTGGGACAAAAAAGATGTTCCATTGTTTTGTTGCCGATACCCAAGATGGCATAGCGGGCATAGCCTTGGTATACCCCCGATATTCCACCTGGAAAGGTCCTGCCATTCATTTGGAGGATTTAATCGTGTCCGAAAAGATGCGTGGAAGCGGTCTCGGGACGGCTTTGCTGGATGAGGTGGTAAAGTACGGAGATAGTTTGGGCGTAAAACGCATCTGCTGGGAAGTTCTGGATTGGAACGAACCTGCCATCGAGTTTTATGAGAAGAAAGGGGCAAATGTCCTAAGGGATTGGGATGTGGTTCAATTGGATGAAAAAGGAATCAAAAATTATATCGAAAGCCTGAACTAGGCATTCAAAATTCAAGAATATAAATACATGAGGGTATTTAAGTTTGGAGGAGCATCCGTTAAAGATGCTGATGCGGTTAAAAATGTGGTCAACGTTTTACAGGAAGTGGGGTATAACGATACCTTGGTGGTCATTTCCGCCATGGGAAAAATGACCAACGCTATGGAAAAAGTGGTGGAATCCTACTTTAACGACAAGGATGAGGTCAATGCCTCCATTCAGGAGGTGATTGATTATCATAACGGGATATTGTCCGAACTTTTCCAAAACCCGAACCATCCTGTTTATACTAAAGTGAAAGGTCTTTTTGAAGAAGTAAAGGGATTCTTGGCTTGGAACAAATCACCCAAATATGGATTTGTATATGATCAAGTGGTATGCTACGGGGAACTGCTGTCCACAACCATTGTTAGTGCATATTTGAACGAGGTCGGTGTTTCCAATACTTGGTTGGATGTTAGAACACTCATTAAAACGGACAACAGTTATAGGGATGCCCAAGTACAATGGGAACGTACCCAAGAGGAAGTCGTGTCCAGAGTAGATGTTTCCAAATTAAATATCACCCAAGGATTTTTGGGGAGCGACGACAATAACTTTACCACTACTTTGGGTAGGGAAGGCTCCGATTATTCTGCCGCAATCCTGGCCTATTGCCTTAATGCGGAATCGGTTACCATTTGGAAAGATGTTCCTGGAGTCTTAAATGCCGACCCTAGAAATTTTGAGAATGCCCAATTATTGGACAAAATATCGTACCGTGAGGCCATAGAGCTCGCATTTTACGGAGCTTCCGTAATTCACCCAAAAACATTGCAACCCTTACAGCGCAAGGAAATCCCTTTAAAGGTAAAATCCTTTGTAAACCCTAAGGACAAAGGCACAACAGTGGGTAAAGGAAATGGCATTGAGCCAAAGGTGCCCTGTTTTATAGTAAAGAAGAATCAGGTATTGTTGAAACTTTCTTCTCTTGATTTTTCCTTCATAGTAGAGAATAATATCAGTGAAATCTTCAAGTTGTTCCACGACCACAGATTAAAAGTGGACCTTATACAGAACTCAGCCATTAGTTTTTCTGTTTGCTTGGACAATAAATTCCGGGGATTACCGCCTTTGTTGGACGAACTTAAGCGAAAATTTAAAGTGGTCTGTCATGAAGATGTATCACTGTATACCATTCGCCATTTTAATGATGAATCGGTCAAATCCCTTCAAAATGGAAAGTCCGTATTGGTAGAGCAAAGAGGTAAGGAAACGGTTCAATTGGTTGTTAAGTAAGAGCTTATGCCCAATAGTTAGGTAAAAAGGCCTATAGGGTTTATTTTCTATCTTTACAGGGACCTAAATACTTTTTCTATGGGCTTGGTTTCTGCTAAAGAGGTGGCGAAAGTCATCCATCTGGACAAATATGGCGTTTTGGGCACTTTTGTGGGATGGCTTTTAATGGTAGCTACCAGAATTAGCACTATCAACAGATTTTACGACAAGAACAAGGACCTTTCAGGGCCCGAATTCCTTGATTCCATCTTAGATCATTACGAAATCGACTTCGAAATTCCGGAAGAGGACATTAAACGTTTGCCCAAATCTGGCCCGTATATCACAATCAGTAACCATCCGTTGGGCGGTATTGATGGGGTGTTGTTGCTTAAATTATTACTGAACGAGCGACCCGATTATAAAATAATCGCCAACTTTTTATTGCATCGCATAGAGCCATTAAGGCCTTATATAATGCCAGTGAATCCTTTTGAAAACCATAAGGATGCCAAGAGCAGTATCGCAGGTTTTAAAAATGCGCTCAAACATTTAAGGGATGGTCACCCGTTGGGGATTTTCCCGGCAGGAGAAGTTTCTACCTATCGTGATGGGAAGTTGGTTGTTGACCGTCCGTGGGAGGAAGCGGCCATAAAATTGATACGAAAAGCAGAGGTACCTGTTGTGCCCATTTATTTTCATGCACGGAACAGCAGGTTGTTTTACCGGTTGTCCAAAATTGATGATGTATTCCGCACCGCTAAATTGCCTTCGGAACTTACTTCGCAGAGTTTGCGTCCCATTAAGGTTAGAATAGGTCAGCCTATTTCGGTAAATACGCAAAATGAGGAAGAAACTTTGGAAGGTTTTGCGGAGTTGCTCCGTAAAAAAACGTATTTGTTGGCCAATGTTTTTGAAAAGGAGCGGTTTATTGATAAGGTGCCTACGTCGTTGAAAATTCCAAAACCACCCAAAAAAATAGCCACTGCCATCAGTGCAAAGGTGTTGGAAGGCGAGATTGAAAAATTACGAGAGAAAGATTGTCGTATGCTGCAAAGCAAAAATTACGAGGTTTTTCTTGCCCAGGCCAAGGACATGCCTTTTTGCTTGAACGAGATCGGCCGGCAGCGTGAGGTTACCTTTAGAGAAGTGGGCGAGGGGACCAACAATGCCATAGATCTGGATAAGTTTGATTCGTATTACCACCATTTGTTCTTGTGGGACAATGATACCAAAACCATTGTTGGCGCCTACAGAATGGGATTGGGTTCGGAAATCTTTAAAAATTATGGGATCGATGGTTTTTATCTTCAAGACCTGTTCCGGTTTGAACCCGAGCTCTATGGTATGATGGAGAAATCCATTGAGATGGGAAGGGCATACATTGTAAAGGAATATCAGCAAAAACCTATGCCCCTGTTTTTACTCTGGAAGGGAATCGTCCATACGACTTTGAGACACCCGGAGCATAAATATTTGATAGGGGGGGTAAGTATCAGTAATCAATTCTCCAATTTTTCCAAGTCGTTGATGATCGAGTTTATGAAATCCAATTACTGGGATCCTTATGTTGCACAATATATTCGTCCTAAAAAGGAATTCAAGGTAAAACTTAAGGATGCCGATAAGGAGTTTGTTTTCGACGAAACACAGGCCGACCTGAACAAATTTGACAAACTGATCAGTGAAGTGGAGCCAGGGAGTTTACGGTTGCCCGTATTGATCAAAAAATATATCAAACAAAATGCCAAGGTGGTGGCCTTTAATGTGGACCCCTTGTTCAATAACTCTGTGGATGGGTTAATGTATATCCGAATTGCGGATTTACCTGAAAGTACCGTTAAACCAGTGATGGAAGAATTCCAGGCCGAGTTGGAACGAAAGGTGGCAGAAGGAAATGGGCCGCCAGAGGAGGATTAATCGACACCGACGTTGCAACTGCGTTTCTCGAACAGTAAATTGTCTTTCCAGACTCCATGGATTTTGCCCACACGTTCCCGTTTGCCAATATAGCGAAAGCCCATTTTTTCGTGTAATTTGATGCTTGCCGTATTCTCAGGGAATATTCCTGATTGTAGCGTCCAAAAACCAGCCCTTTCACTTTCGTCGATCAAATGCTGCATCAGTAATTTACCAACACCCTTACCACGACTTTTGTCCGAAATATAAATGCTCACCTCCCCGACACCGCCATAAACACATCGACTGGAAACAGGGGAAAGTGCCGCCCAACCCATGATTTCGCCATCCGTTTCAGCGATTAAACGGCATTTGCGGGAATGGGCATTGTCCCAATGTTCGTAAGTAGGTGACTGGGTCTCAAAAGTGGCAAATCCTGTGGCTATTCCTTCCAAATATATTCTGGAGACTTCTTCCCAGTCCGAAGTTTTCATATTTCTAATAACCATATGTATAATAGGTATTATTGTAATATTACGATGAATAATGGTCTAAAAAAAGCCAGATGGTTATATCTGACTTTTAAATTCGTTTTACAGGCCCTTGAACCAACTCTGGAAGTACTCACCCACCAAGAAAACAGGTTTTTTATTCCCGTTGATGGCTCCTACCAAGCTAACAATCCATAAAATGAGTGGAAAAATCCATGCAATAAAGTTAATTACGGGAATAAGTCCCAAAACTAACCCGAGCAATCCAATACCTAAGGTTTGTCTTATGTAAAAAGAGCCAAGCTCTGTTTTGTTGCTGCTGTTCATTATTAGAGCAATTACCCATCCAATAAGGGTTAAGTGAGCAACAATGGCAACCGTTTTACCGCTTTCTGGGTTGGCAGGGTCAAAGGCTTTGTTCACATCCTCTTTAAAATCTTTTGCTGCTTCTTCAGCTTTATCGCCAAAGTCTTTTTTTTCTTCTTCTGACATGGTTCTAATGTGTTGGTTAATGTATGTTAAATGTAGCAAATAATTCACTATTTAAAGAAAGGCTTTATCAACAGGCTCCCAAAGTTCCAATTTGTTGCCTTCGGGATCTAGAATCCATCCAAATTTTCCATATTCATACTCTTCCATTTCACCTACAACCGTAACCCCTTCTTTTTTTAATACCTCTAGCAGTTCCGCCAAGTTTTCAACCCTAAAATTCATCATGAACTGTTTTTCGCTGGGCCTAAAGTATGCTGTTTTTTCATCCATAGGGCTCCATTGTGTAGAACAATCATTTCCTTCCTTGTCCTTCCACCAAAATGTGCATCCATATTGGTCAGTGTTCAATCCCAAATGATTTTTATACCATTCCTTAATGCTATTTGGGTCTTTGCTTTTAAAGAAAAACCCTCCTAATCCTGTTACTCTGTTTTTCATGATCTCTTGATATTTTTTTCATACAATGCAATCCATTCTTGCGGTGTCATTTTTTGGCAAAGCTCCGCTATCAACTCATAGGGTATGGTGTTGGTGTTTTTGAACCGGATACAACTTTTGCCCATATCCAGTTTTGTTTTTACATGTTTTGGATACGCTCCTACGAACCAATCATGGAGTTTTGTATCAGCATAAATTCCAGAGTGATATAACGCGATAAAGTTTTTCTGTGAAGCAATATTGATAAAAGGTAGTGGAAGCTTGGGGTTGCAATGATACCCATCTGGGTATAAAGTGTGGGGCACCACAAACCCTATCATTTTGTAATTGATGCACTCCTCGAAACCTTTTGGCAAGTTGTTTTTAACGGTATCCCGAAGTTTGGTAACGGCTTCTTTCCGCTCAACAGGGAGTTTTTCGATATACTCGTCCGGTGTTTTGGCATCTATGGTCATATCTGGTTAGGTTTTATCCAATGCCAGAGCCAAAAGCAGGGTAGAATTGGAACTTAAAGTTAAGAAAATCTTTCCTTTACTTTGTCCACAATGGTCTGTGCCAATTTTTCCTTGCTTTCCACAGTCCAACCTGCCACATGGGGGGTAAGCAATACATTCTTGGCCTTGCGTAGATATTTGAATGCCTTTGGTTTTTTGGCGAACATATTTTCAAAGGACTTTTTTTCGTATTCCAAGACGTCCAATCCTGCGCCGAGTATTTTGCCCGACTTTAAACCTTCCACTAAATCCTTCGTAACCACACATTTTCCTCGAGCTGTGTTCAGCAGCCAAAAAGGTTTGTGGAACCCTTCAATAAATTTGGAGTTTACCATACCAATGGTTTCTTGGGTCTCTGGAACGTGCAAACTGACTACATCTGATCGCTGTTGAAATTCCATGATACCAACTTGACGTGTATTTTCATCGCCCACACCTCCAACAATATCGTAACAGATGACCTCTACATCAAAGCCACGAAGCTTTTTGGCGAAGGCCTTGCCCATATTTCCGTAGCCAATAATGCCCACAGTTTTTCCATCCAGTTCTACGCCCCGGTTGTTCTCGCGCTTCCACTTTCCTTTTTTTACCTGGCGATTGGCTTTGCACATTTGGTTCATTATGGAAAGTAACATACCTAGGGTGTGTTCGCCTACCGCATTGCGATTGCCTTCTGGGGCAGATGCCAAAAATATATCCTTGTACTTGGCATAGTCTATATCTATATTCTCTAATCCAGCTCCGACCCTTCCAATAAATTTTAGGTTGGTGGCCTTGTCCAAAAACTGTTGGTCTATGGTAAACCTGCTTCGGATAATGATTCCATCGTAGTGGTGTATCTTTTTTTCGATTTCTTCTTTGGTCGAGGTATAGTCTTCGTGATTCTCATACCCAAGCTCTGCGAATTGCTCAATAAGCAAGGGATGATTGGTGTCGAGGTGGAGAACTTTCATGGGGGCAAATATACAATTCCTAGATTTTTGGGTAGTGGTTCTGTGTTTTTTCATGCTGTACATTCCCTGTATGAGCGGTGCTCATTTTTTCGAATAGGAGCACATGCACTTCTTCCCCGTTTTTGGTCATGGGATTGTGCTCTACACCTTTGGGTACCACGATGATTTCACCTTCGTTTACCACTTCGGTCCTATCGCGAAATTGCATGTACAGGGTACCTTTTACCACTTGAAACAATTCATCTTCGTTTTCATGGGCGTGCCAAACAAACTCACCCTGCAGTTTGGCCAAAAGCACTTGCATATCGTCTACCACTGCAATTTGATGTGGGTGCCATTGCTTGGTGAATTCTGCGTGTTTTTGTTTCAGATTGATCGGTTTCATGAAGTGGTTTTAAATCCCCAAGATCATTTTGGCTATCCAAAAATAGATAAGGATTCCGAATATATCGTTGCTCGTCGTGATAAAGGGCCCTGTGGCAATAGCTGGGTCAATATTTCTTTTGTGAAGGAACAAAGGAATAAAGGTTCCTATCAATCCAGCAACAACAATTACCACAACCAAGGATAGTGATATGGCCAAGGCTGTAGAAAAGGCATCTTTCCAAATCCATGTAAAGATTAAAAGCAAAATAGCGAGGATAAATCCATTTAAGAGCGCCAAAAGCATTTCTTTTAACAAATGGTTCCTAACGCTACCTTTTAAATCATCGTTGGCAAGACCTTGCACCACAATGGCACTGGATTGTACTCCTACGTTACCGGCCATCGCTGCAATCAGAGGTGTAAAGAAGAATAAAACAGCATGTTTCGAAATCATGTCCTCAAAAGTACCCATGATGGCTGCAGCCCCTAGTCCTCCTAAAAGTCCAAGTATCAACCAAGGCAAACGGGCACGGGTCAATATCCAAATACTATCGCTTACCTCAACGTCTTGGGAAATACCTGCCGCCATTTGATAATCCTTATCGGCTTCTTCACGGATTACATCCACAATGTCATCAATGGTGATACGCCCGACCAGTCTTCCTATTTCGTCTACCACGGGGATGGCCTCCAAATCGTACTTGGACATAATTTTGGCGACTTCCTCTCCTTTTTCGTTGACATTCACGGAATCCACCTTGGGAATGTAAATATCCTTGATATGGCTTTTGGTGGGTGCTGTAAGCAAATCTTTTAAGGAAAGTCTGCCCTTGAGTTTTCCCTCGTCGTCCACAACATATATAGAGTGGACTCTGGTCACATTTTCTGCTTGGGACCGCATTTCTTTAACACAGGATGTTACGGTCCAATTTTCGTTGACTTTCACCAACTCTTTCGCCATCAGACCACCAGCGGAATCATCTTCGTAACGCAAAAGGTCCACAATGTCCTTGGCGTGTTCGCGGTCCTCGATTTCCGAGATTACCTCTTGAACCAGTTCCTTGGGAAGTTCGTTGATGATATCGGCCGCGTCATCCGTGTCCAGTTCGGACAGCTCGCCTGCGATTTCTTTTGCGGTCAGGTTTTTAAGTACCGCCTCTCGGATATCCTCGTGCATTTCTGCAAGGATGTCCGAAGTTTTCTCGCTTTCCAGAAGTTTGATCAGGTAGGTGGCTTCTTCAACTTCAAGTTCATCCGCTATCTCGGCAACATCCGCATAGTGGAACTCCTTCATCATGGTTTGAAGCGCGGCGTTCTTTTTATCGGCAATCAGTTGCCTGATTTCTTCTAAAAGTTCGTCTGTGAGTTTAAATGGGGTCATTGGCTATCTTCTGTGTCAACGTTACAAAGTCAGCTACACTTAGCTGTTCGGGGCGTTGGTCAAAGATAGCATCTTCTTTTAGATTATCGGAAAGGTTGAAGGTTTTAAGACTATTGCGGATGGTTTTCCGCCTTTGGTTAAAAGCGGTTTTCACCACTTTAAAGAATAGGCGTTCATCGCAGGGGAGATTCAGTTCTTTTCTGCGCGTCAATCGTAGAACGCCCGAATCCACCTTTGGTGGTGGATCAAAAACCCCCGGTGGAACAGTGAACAAATACTCTGCTTTGTAATACGCTTGGACCAATACAGAAAGTATCCCGTAAGTTTTGCTCCCCGGTCCTTCGCAAATACGTTTGGCCACCTCTTTTTGAAACATTCCGGAAAATTCGGGGACCTGTTGCCTCATGTCCAACATTTTAAAAACAATCTGGCTGGAAATATTGTAAGGAAAGTTGCCTGTAATGGCGAATTGTTCCTCGCCATATAGTTCGGTAAGGTCGAATTTGAGGAAATCGGCCTCTATGACATTCAGACGGTTGTTTTGTTTTAGGATTGCGGCATGTTCCAAAGGAAAACTGTGGTTGAGGTACACAATGGATTCTTGGTCCAGGTCCATTGCCACTAGATCTAGATCCCGTTGCAGTAAATGTTTGGTAAGTACCCCCATTCCGGGACCTATCTCCAGTACATTTTTATAACCGTCCAACGATAGCGTCTGCGCAATTTTTTGGGCTACGGACTCATCTTTAAGGAAATGCTGGCCTAAATGCTTTTTTGCCTTTACGGCACCATCATTTTGTGTATGTTTTGGGTTGTATTGACCGCTGCTGGAGTACTTTTTTCGTTTCTTTTTGGACACGGATGGTTTTTTTGCAAGTTAGTCGGAATTTTCGATATAGATCCAAGCTTCATCCCCGGATTCCAACGAAAATTTTTGACGCTTGTAAGCGCTGGTTTCGTAAATATCCGCCTTTTTCAAGTCGGTTTCATTGACTTGGTAGGCTATTCCCATGACTTTGTCTTCGGGATTATTGGTGTTGATGACCAACGCATAACGACCGTAAACGGCATTTTCCAGTTTTTTGAATCCCAGTGCAGCATCGGTTCTTCCTTTGAGAAAGCGACCAAAAATATATTGCTGCACTTGCAGGTCCTGAAGCGTTCCATAGGAAAAAAGATATTCCAAAGGGCTAAGGTATTTGTTGACTGATGACTTCGAGTTCGGTTCTAAAGGCGACGAATTTGTTGGGAAACATTTTTTGGGCATCGGCACGCAAACGCTCCGCATCTTCTTTGTAATATGCTTCCAACGTGCCCCTGTCTTGCGTGGTGTATTGGACGGAATAGGTAATGCCACCCATATCTTCCTCCACCAAAACCTTGACCATTTTGGCATGGGAAAATTTTCCCGTTGCCAGCATATCGGGCAGGTGTTTGTCCTTCATCCAATCCAACCATTGGTCGTGGACACTTTCATCTATATTGATGGTAACATTATATATAAGCATTTGCCTTTTGTTTATTGGGGCTAAAGTAGGAAAGAATTAGTTAATGGCGTCCCCGCGCAGTCTCCTAAAATTCTTTCGGGCCTGAGGAAAGTAATAACTGTCCTGATAATTATAGATGATTTTCTCGTAATGGCTCTTGGCCTTTTCAGGTTCGTTCAGAATATTTTCATACAGTTCTCCAAGGGCAAAGTGGGCATCGTCCGCCAAAATACCATCAGCATAGAACTCTACAATTTTTTGATAGTTGAACTCGGCACCTTCATAGCTTTTTTGTTCCACTAAAAGTTCGGCTTGTTTTAGTAAAGCTTCGTCCTCGATTTTCTCCCCTTTATGGTTTTGTAAAATATCTTCAAGCTCCTCAATGGCTTCCTTGTCTTTATTTTGATAGGCCAGTAAGTCTGCCCTGGCATATTTTTTCAAGGCGGTTTGTGTGGAGTCTTCTAAAGAGTTGTCCGAAATAAGCAAGCTCAATTGCATAGCATCATTGGCGATAAGTTGCGATGTGGAACTCCGCAGTACTTTCAATTGAGTAAGGGCCCAGTCAAAATCGCCTTTGTAAAAGCTGGTCTGTGCCACTTTAAACCGTGCATCTTGACCAAGCACATCGTTTTTGACGCTTTTTTGAACTTGTGTAAAAAGGATCAAGGCTTCGTTGAACCTTTGATCGTACACAAGGATATCCCCAAGAGCCAATTTTACATAAGCCATTGTCATTCGTCCCATCGGGAGCTCCAAGCTTTCCTTGAGCATGGCAATGGCAGGTTCGGGCTCTTCTTTTTTGAAGGTAAGAAAGTTTGCGTAGGCAATCTGTAGCTGCAAGGTAATGCTCTGGTTGCCATACTCCGCTACCAAGTCTTCAAACTTTTCTTCCACATCCTCCAACACCTTTTCCGTAGGGTTTTCCAAGGCAATGTCTATTAGGTTGAGTTCTGCATTGAGCCTGGTTCTGGGATTTTCCGTGTTGTCCACGATATATTCGTAAATCTCGGTCGCGGTTTCCCACTCCTTATCCTCCAAAGCTATGCTGCCCAAATTTTCCAATCGATCAACGGATTGCCCCTCGCTACGTTTGTAGATGGCTTTTTCCTGACCAAAAGCACTGTTGTATTGCTTTTGCTGTACAAAAAGCCAGCTCAAGAGCTCGTTCCAAAGTATATCTGGAGCTTTCTGTGCATTTTGTAGCAAGACTTTTCGCAGCAGCACATTGTTTTCGTTGGATGGGTCCTCGGAAATAAAATCATCGATATTGCGCAGCACATTGGAGCGTGAGGTACGTCCTTCCCAAATAAGGTTGAGGTAGGATTGGTACATTTTTGCGATATCGCCCTGCTCACCATATATACGTGCCAACTGAAAATCGTAGTTGAGATCGGGCTTTAGTTCCATTGCCCGGGTATAGGCTTGTATGGCATAATCCAATAGGGCGTATTTTTGGAAACGATACCCAACGCTATATCCATAATTAGGATTGTCCTCTATTTTGTTGATGGCCCTATCATAATAGCTATTGGCCTTTTCAGCTTCATTTTTTAAGGTGAAATTGTACCCTAGTTCAATGTAAAAAGTAGGAAAAGCGTAACTGTCCTCTATTTTTTCAAGTAAAAAAGTCTCTGCATCATCGTAGCGTTCCAATTGTTGGTAGCAGGCCACCAATCCCTCGGCATAATCGGTACGCCTTGGGTTGGTATCCACCAATTTTTCGTAAAAAACCACGGCTTTCTCGTAATCACCATCCTTAAAGTATTGTTTGGCCAAGAAATCCTCTTGGGCCCATCCAATACCGCCGGATAAAATAAATATGAGAAATAAAAGACGTCGCAATGGGATGTGCATCATTAACAATTAATCAGAGTGTCTTGTCATTTCGAACGTAGTGAGAAATCCCATTTCAAGTTCAGGATTATGAGATTCCTCGTCACTTCGCTCTGTCGGAATGACATTTGTACTCAAAAAGACCTCTTGGATTTTAATCCATAGCGGTTTATTTCAAATATAACGCAGAAATGTGGGGGATTCTGTTAAGCGAATCCAAATTAATCGCAGAAAACCTTAATCGATGGTGTCAAAACCGCAATAAGGAACCAAGACTTCGGGTATTTTTATGCCCTCGTCGGTCTGATAGTTCTCCAAGATTCCTGCCAGTACTCTTGGCAATGCCAATGAGCTTCCGTTCAAGGTGTGGGCCAATTGACTTTTTCCGTTTTCGTCCTTGTAACGAAGCTTTAGGCGATTGGCCTGGAAGGTCTCAAAATTGGACACGGAGCTTATCTCCAACCACCGATCTTGTGCGGTCGAGAACACTTCAAAATCAAAGGTGAGTGCCGATGTGAAACCAAGGTCTCCCCCGCAAAGACGCAGAATACGGTAAGGTAATTTGAGTTCGCGAAGTATGTTTTTTACGTGCTCGACCATTTCATCTAAAGCTTGGTAGGAATTGTTCGGGTGTTCCATTCGTACGATTTCGACCTTGTCGAATTGGTGCAAACGGTTCAAACCGCGAACGTGCGCCCCGTAGCTTCCGGCTTCACGACGAAAACAAGGAGTGTAGCCGGTATATTTGATCGGGAAATCACTTTCTGCCAAAATATCACCTCTGTGCAAGTTGGTCACGGGAACTTCAGCCGTTGGAATAAGGTAGAGGTCATCTGCCTGAACATGATACATTTGGCCTTCCTTATCGGGTAACTGACCTGTTCCATAACCAGAATCTTCGTTGACCATTAATGGCACCTGCATTTCAGTGTAGCCAGCTTCGGCATTTTTGTCCAAGAAGTAGGCGATCAGGGCACGTTGCAAACGGGCACCTTTTCCTTTGTACACAGGAAAGCCAGCTCCTGTAATTTTAACGCCGAGCTCAAAATCGATGATGTCATATTTTTTTGCCAATTCCCAATGAGGAAGTGCTTTTTCCGATAAGGTCGGGATATCCCCTTCCTTGAAAACCTCTTCGTTGTCCTCCTCGGAATTGCCTGCAGGAACAGAGTCGTGAGGAACGTTGGGAATCAAATACAATTGCTGCTGAAGTTCATCGGCAACGGCGTTCAGGTCTTCCCCTAATTTTTTGGATGCTTCCTTGAGTCCAGCAGTTTTTTCCTTTAGAGCATTGGCCTCCTGTGCCTTTCCTGTTTTGAAAAGCATACCAATTTCCTTGGAAAGCTTGTTGGATTCGGCCAGGGTAGCATCCAGTTCGGTTTGGATGGAACGTCTTTTTTCGTCGAGTTCCAAAACCTTTGATATCATAGGTGCTGCATCGATGTTACGCTTTTTTAAAGCGGTAGTGATACTTTCTTTGTTTTCCCTGATGTTCTGTATTTGAAGCATGGCCTTGTTTTGAGCCGCAAATTTAATTTAATCTGAAGAAGTGCCCAACTTTATTCCAATGGAGAAGGCAGAATCCAATCGATGTGGGCAAAATGTTTGCACGGAACGCTGGCCAAATCCACATTCAGCACTGACCAATAGTCCATAAAATACCCTGAAAACCACAAGTTGTGCGATATCAATCTTTTTAAAAAGAAACTGGTTGATCATTTATTTGGAAATTAGATCCAAAGAGCGGCTTTTATCCTTTTTTAATTGTTCCTTAAGTTCTTCGACTGAATTGAACTTATGCTCGTCCCGTATGCGGTGTAGCAGTTCTACCTGAATCTTTTTGTTGTAGAGATCTCCTTCAAAGTCAAAGAAGTTAACCTCAATGCTTTTTTGGGAACCGTCCACAGTTGGGTTGAAACCGATATTCATCATTCCAAAATACTCTTGCCCTTCAATGGTACTTCTAACCACGTAAGCGCCGTTTTTTGGAATAAGTTTATAGGCTTCCTCAATATGAAGGTTAGCTGTTGGGAAACCAAAGTCCCTGCCCAAGCCTTTTCCTTTTTTAACGGTTCCAGTGAGCATGTACGCATAACTCAAGTAATTGTTGGCGGTTTCTACATCTCCATCCAAAAGTGCCTTTCTGATTTTTGTGGAACTCACGGAAACATCTTCTATTTCTTGGGCTGGAATTTCCTCAACTTCAAAGTCAAAAGTATTTCCAAAGGAAATCAGGTCCTGTATATTGGCATTTCGGTTACGGCCAAACCTATGGTCGTAACCAATGATTATTCTTTTTGCCTTGATGTTGTTCACAAGAATGTCGCGTACAAAATCTATTGCGGAAAGCCTTGAAAATTGCTTGGTAAACGGGTGGATGATCAAATAATCAAGCCCCAAGGTCTCCAAAATTTGCTTTTTTTCTTCGAGTGTGTTCAACAGTTTAATGTCCACATCTTTTTGCAATACCATTCGCGGATGCGGGAAAAAAGTGAGCACTGTGGATTTTAACCCTGTGTTTTTGGCATTGTTTGTGAGACGTTCAAGTATCTTGCGATGTCCAAGATGTACACCGTCAAAGGTGCCGATGGTCACCACTGTATGGTGCGGAATGTCCTTAAAATCAGAAATGTTGTGGATTGTTTCCAACTATCAAGAAATAAAAAAAGGCTTACATTTGAAATTATACTATGCCCTAACCGTGTATGAAAGCTAAATTACATCTTGTTTTTTCAATAACCATATTTTTTAGCTGCTTTTGTATTTATGGACAGCAAGGTTATTGGAAAACAGTGCCCAAACAGCCCAACCTACGAAGTGCCTCCTTACAGGACATTTCCGGTGTGAAAAAGGTTTTGACACTGGATGAAAAGATTTTTTCCGACGAGATGAAATCTTTTTCAACTTTAAAGGGAAATACGCAAGTTGTGTATCTGCCGGACAACCAAGGAGACATCGTTCAGTTCAATTTAAGGGAAACACCGGTCTTACATCCAGATTTGGCCAAGAAATACCCGAATATAAAATCTTACACCGGGGTAAGCTCCAATGGAAGGTACAAAGTGAAACTCAGTAACTCCCATAAAGGATTACAAGCTATGGTGGTAGACCAGCAAAACAACAAAACGGCTTTCATGGAACCTGTTTCCAATATGTCGGATGCATATGTTTTGTATGATAAGGACTCAAGGGTCGCAAAAGATCAGAATTTTATTTGCGCGACCAGTAAAGATTTATTTGGAGGGAGCGGTAAAGCATCGAATATGACAGGAAAAACGCTAAGTCCATTGGTAGATGACCAATTGTTGCGTAAATATAGAATCGCTGTTTCGGCAACGGGTGAGTATACTGAGGAAATGGGAGGTACTGTTGCGGATGCACTTGCAGGAATCAACGCTACCATAACAAGGGTGAACGAGGTTTTTGAAACGGACCTTGGGGTTACACTGGAGTTGATACCGAACAATGACCTTATCATATTCACCGATGCCGTTAATGATCCTTACGATAATAGTTTAAATGCTGAGGTACAGGCAACAATCACTTCCATAATTGGTGAAGGGAATTATGATGTTGGCCATCTTTTTCATAAAGTTGGGGAAGGGGAAGATAATGGTAATGCTGGTTTTGTTGGTGCTGTTTGTATCGATAATAGAAAGGGTAGTGCTTTCTCTTCAGCGTTTAATCCCCAAGGAGATATTTTCGATATTGATTATGTGGCCCACGAACTTGGGCATCAGTTTGGTGCCAACCATACTTGGTCATTCGAATCTGAAGGAACGGGAGTACAAGCTGAGCCGGCCAGTGGAACCACAATAATGGGGTATGCCGGGATTGTTGGCGAGAATAATGTGGCTGCCAATGGGGATGATTACTTTCATTACAACAGTATTCTTCAAATATCGACTTATTTGGAAACAACATCCTGTGCCCAAACTACTGCATTGATCAACGCTCCACCTCAGCTTACTCCGGTAAATGATTTTACCATTCCAAAGGGAACCGCATTTGTTTTAGAGGGTAACGCGACCGATCCCGATGTAGGGGATGTGCTCACCTATACTTGGGAACAAATAGATGATGGGGTGGTAACCGTCTCTTCCTTTGGTCCGTCCAATCCCAGTGGAGCAAATTTTAGATCACTTCCTCCAACCACAGAACCTTCAAGATATTTCCCAAAACTGTCTGAGGTTGTTCAGGGTAATTTAACCCAGGTAACGCCGGTAATAGGAGATGCATGGGAAACTGTATCGGATGTGGAGCGCAACTTTAGCTTTGCTTGCACCGTTCGGGACAATGCTCCAGGAGGAGGGCAGGTGGTTTCAGATTTATTGGATGTAATGGTGGTAAAGGCAGCAGGACCATTTGTAATAACATCCCAAACAGCAGGTGAAGTTTATCAAGCAGGTTCTATCCAAGAAATCACTTGGGATGTGGCCAATACCAATATTACTCCGGTAAATGCTCAAAACGTTGATATTTTTCTTTCGTTGGATGGGGGACAAAGCTTTCCTATTACATTGTCCGAGAACACTTTAAATGATGGGTCCGAAGAGGTGCTATTGCCAGGGGATGCCACAACTACAGCTCGAATAATGGTAAAGGCCAGCGATAATATATTTTATGCCGTTAACAGTGCCGATTTTACCATTGAAGAATCACAAGTGGTTCTGAATTTCGATACATTGAATTATGAGGTTTGCCAACCGGACGATTTGGTGATTCCCTTTACATATGAAACCTATGCCGGATTTAATGAGAACTCTACGTTTTCTGCAGATGTGCCCGTAGGGTTGTCCGCCGTTTTTTCGCTGACAAATGCCAATGCCGATAATACAGCGGTAGATTTAACCCTGAGCAATACAAATACCATTGCCGCCGGGATTTATGATATAATTGTTACTTCGACCGCTGCCTCTGTAACCAAAACAGTGATTCTATCAGTATCCGTACAAGATGGTACTTTTTCGGATGTGGTACTATTGTCCCCTACTAATGGAGGTATTGGAATTTCTTTGGATGCCGAGCTTAGTTGGGAGGATAACCCCTTATACTCCGTTTATGATGTAGAAGTGGCCACAGATGTCGGTTTTACAAATATAGTTGAGTCCGCAACGGTACCTTTTACCACCTACAGAACCACTAGTTTAATAGCGGAAACAGAATATTTTTGGAGAGTTAGGCCAAGCAATGGTTGTGGAACAGGAACATTTGGACCTCCCTTTAGTTTTATTACCTCACAGGTAGACTGTAAGAATAGGGAAGCAAATAACTTACCGATCAATATTCCATCTTCAGGTACACCAACCATTACTGCATCTGTATTCTTTTTAGAAGATTTGCCCGTTTCCGATGTAAATGTAAACTTGGAGTTGGACCATACCTACTTGGAAGATTTGGTCATTACCCTTATTTCCCCTTCAGGAACAGAGGTGACTTTGATTTCCAACACATGTGGGGACTTGAATAATATCAATGCAGTTTTCGATGATGACGGAAGCCCTATCGAATGTACAGGAAGTCCGGCTATTTCCGGAGCCGTTACGCCTCTTGGTTCATTGGCTTCTTTAAAAGGAGAATCTATCTTAGGGGAGTGGATATTGGAAATACAGGACACGGCAGCGAGTGATGGTGGAACACTGATAGGCTTTTCTTTGGACATGTGCATAGAAGGAAATTATCGTCCAGATGAAGATGATGATGGGGTTTTTGATGATGGTGACGATCTTTGTTTGGGAACCCCCAAAGGAGTTGAGGTAGATACCAATGGGTGCGCCATTTACAGATTTGCATCAGATAATTTTGAGGTTGAAATTGAAAGTGAGACCTGCCGCAGCAGTAATAATGGTTCCATTACCGTTACACCTTTTGATACTTCTATAACCTATACCGCTGTGCTGACCGGACCCAATGGTACGGATTCTTTTGATTTTACCGACTCACAAATCTTTAACAACTTAACGGCTGGTGATTATTCTCTTTGTATTACGGGAACCAATGGAATGATAACTTATGAAGAGGTATGTTTCAATGCGGTAATTACGCAACCGGATGTATTGGATATGAATGCATTGATAGATGCTGGCATTTTGAGTTTAGAATTGAGCGGCGCTTCCTTTTATAATATAGAGTTAAATGGATTGGTCACTCAAACTGAAGCATCAAAGCTCCAACTGAATTTGCAGGAGGGCGTTAATACATTGAGAGTTTATTCAAACCTACCGTGTCAGGGTGTATTGGAAAAGACGTTGTTTTATTCTTCCAAGCCCATTATTTCGCCGAACCCGGTAGAGAGTACCACAAAAATATATTTGGGAGGGTACGTCGGTGAAGTGGGAATTCAAATTTTCACGGCCAATGGAAGATTGGTTCATGCCCAAAGGGCAACAGTCCATGGTGCTGACCTTGAATTGAATTTATCCCATTTACCCAAAGGAATCTATTATCTGAGAGTTGAAAAAGCAGGGGCAAAAGAAATGTTTAAATTTATAAAACGATGATTCGGAATATAATTCGACTATCCATATTGGCTTTGTTGGTTTCTTGTGGTGATGATGGTCCGCCTCCAGCCCCTCAAGGAGCTCTTTTAGTGTTTCCAGAGGAAAATTCTGAGTGTACTACAGGAACAGATATCAATCAAACATCTACACAGGTCACTTTTCGTTGGATGGCTTCCGACAATACCGACACTTATACCTTGAGTGTTGTTAATTTAGATTCCAATGTTCCGCAGAATATCTCCACAGCATCAACTTCGGCGAGTCTGACCATTACCAAGGGAACACCTTTCGCGTGGTCCGTAACTTCCCGGAACTCGGAATCCGATCAGGTGGCCTCTAGTGAAACCTGGTTGTTCTACAATGCGGGCTCGCAAACTACATATGCACCTTTTCCAGCACAACTGGAAAACCCCCAATCCGGCGCTACGGTCCAACCGGATATTGCAAACGAAGTACTTTTGGAATGGTCCGGCGCAGATGTTGACAACGACATTGCATATTTTGAGGTGTTTTTTTCTGAAACCAACCCGCCTACAACTTCTGTTGGGTTAACAAACGCCTCTACCATGGAGCTGCCTGTTGGTGTTGTTTCTGGAACTGTTTACTATTGGAGGGTGGTAACCACCGATTTAGAGGGCAATACCTCGGATTCGGGTGTGTTCGATTTTAAAGCACTCTAAATTTATTTGCCATTGAACTGGTTCATGGTGTTTTTGGCACCGGCAAATATGAATGACCTGATGAGGTCGGCAGATATTTTTAAACGTTCGGGCATGGCTTTTTGCTGGTCATCGTCCCATTGTCCCAAAACATAATCCACTTGTTTGCCTTTACTGAAATCGGAGCCTACACCAAATCTAAAACGATTGTATTTTGTGGTCTGCAGTACATTTTGAATGTCTTTTAACCCGTTGTGGCCTCCATCGCTACCTTTACCCTTTAACCGTAAGGAGCCAAAGGGAAGATTGATGTCGTCCGTGACCACCAATATATTTTCCAAGTTTATGTTCTCCTTGTCCATCCAATATTTTACTGCTTTGCCACTAAGGTTCATGTAAGTGGAGGGTTTTAGGCAAACTACACTTTTCCCTTTATGTTTAAAGGTGGCAACAGCTCCAAGTTTGGAACTTTCAAATGTAAAACCTTCCTGTTCCGCCAAAAAATCAAGAATCTTGAATCCGATGTTGTGGCGGGTGTCATCATATTTAGGTCCGATGTTTCCAAGACCAACGATTAAAAATTTTTTCATGGGGTCCGTTTCTTGCAGTAGTTGTTTTGAAGAACCAAAAAGCTTATTGAATAATTTGAGCATCGACAGCGTTCAGTTTTTCTAAAAATACAAAAGCATCCCAAATTACCTAAGTAAAAAGGGATGCTCTTGTTAGATTTAAAAAGTGCTATTCCGCAGCTTCTGCTTCTGGAGCTTCACCACCTTCGGTAGCTTCTCCTTCTGCACCTTCTACGCCTTCTTCATCTTCATCTTCCAGCTCCTCATCAACAGAAGTTCTAGAAGCTTTAACCTGAACGATAGCAGTGCTATCTGGGTGCAAGAACGTGTAATCGTCGTTTAGAACGGTTTCTACAGCAATAGTCTGACCGATTCTCAACTTGGAAATATCGATTGTGATAAAATCCGGAAGCAAATCGGGCAATGCACGAATAGAAAGCTTTCTTTTTCTGAAAAGTAAGCGACCACCATTTTTTACCCCTGGAGAATTCCCTTCCAAACGTACTGGAATTTTCATGGTAATTGGTTTGTCTTCGAACAATTGATAGAAATCTATGTGAAGAATGTTGTCCGTGACAGGGTGAAATTGAATATCCTGCAAAACAGCGGCAAACTTTTCATCTTCCAATTCAATTACTACGGTGTGCGCGTTGGGAGTGTACACCAAGTCTTTGAATGCGATTTCATCAGCTGAAAAATGCACTGGTTTATCCCCTCCGTACAGCACGCAAGGGACCTTTCCAGCATTACGTAAGGCTTTGGTAGAAACCTTGCCCACGCTTTCTCTTTGGGATCCTTTGATTGTAATTGACTTCATTGTTATATATTAAAATTGATTTACATTAAAAATTTTGAAGATATTGATGTATTGTGGTGAACCCTGTGCATCACATCAGCAAACAGATCGGCGCAGGACAATATCTTTATTTTGTTTTTATTCTGGGCTATTGGAATGGAATCGGTTACAATTAATTCCGTTAATTTTGACTTTTCTATTTTTTCGTAGGCATCACCGGACAGCAATCCATGGGTGGTTACGGCACGAACGCTTTCTGCACCTCTTTCCATCATCAAATCTGCTGCTTTGGTCAGTGTTCCAGCAGTATCGACCATATCATCCGCTAAGACTACATTCTTTCCTTTTACATCGCCAATAAGTTCCATATGGGAAATTACATTGGCTTTGGCTCGCTGTTTATAACAGATCACCACATCGCACTCCAACGCTTTGGAATAGGCATAGGCTCTTTTGGAACCTCCCATGTCTGGTGATGCAATGCATAGGTTGTCCAGATTTAACCCTTTTAAATAAGGTAAGAACAGTGTGGAAGCAAACAGGTGATCTACAGGTTTTTCAAAGAAACCTTGAATTTGGTCTGCATGCAGGTCCATGGTGATGATTCTGGTGGCACCGGCGGTTTCCAACATTTTGGCCACCAATTTCGCGGCAATGGGAACACGGGGCTTATCCTTTCTGTCTTGTCTGGCCCAACCAAAGTAGGGCATAACGGCCGTAATGTGTCGTGCAGAAGCTCTTTTGGCGGCATCCAACATCAACAACATTTCCATCAGGTTTTCGGAGCTTGGGTTGGTAGAACCGATGATAAAAATCCTCGCTCCCCTTATAGATTCCTCGAACGATGGTTGAAATTCGCCATCACTATAACGTGAGAATTGGATTTTCCCCAATTCTGCACCATAGGAAGCTGCGATTTTCTTGCCCAGTTCAACACTTTGGGTACAAGCAAAAATTTTTGGTTCCGGAACTTGATAGGCCATTACAATCTCTTGTTAACTAGCGTTTTAAAGTACTTTTTAATAAGGAGGTGCAAATTTAAGAATTAATTCGGGTTGCTAAAGGATAAATCAAAGTATTTTTTGGTGATAAATAAAAAATATTTTTTAGCTTTGCACTCGCATTTGAAAATGTGGTGCCAATGCCTTGGTGGCGGAACTGGTAGACGCGCTGGATTCAAAATCCAGTTCCTTCGGGAGTGAGGGTTCGATTCCCTCCCAAGGTACTTTCAAACCCTGATAGTCAATTGATTGTCAGGGTTTTGTGTTTCTAGATGTGACGGTATAGTGACGGTTTTTATGAAAGAAACCGATAACTTTCGGAGTAACTTAACTAAGGGTGATTTACATAACTTTCCTGGCATATTCTTGACTCAATTTGGGTTTAGGTCAATCTAAACCTTGAAGTGTAAATTTGAGGTAATCACTTTTTATTTTTTCCGGTTGAACCCTTTTTCAATTGTTGATAACTCAAATCCAATCAATTTTTCAAAAAATAAATTGGTTGCAATTGATTCCAATTCCAACCGAATGGAATTTGCCAAATGAAAATTATTAGAGTTTAGCTCAAAATGATATAATCATCTGTTTATCAAATTATTGTGAATAATTAATGCTGCACGGCCAAGATCTGAGCTTCCCATATTTCTACCTTTATTCAAAGAATTCTACAATAGAAAACAAAAGTGCTTTTGTTCATTTTTTAATCTAAAAAAAGAAAACAAATGAACAATTTATTGATACTTGAACGACTCGATCGTTTGGAGCGGCTCATGATAGCCAACAAAGAAGTACTCACCTTTGATGAGACCTGTGACTATACCGGGATTTCAAGAAGCTATCTGTACAAACTGACATCTTCGGGAAATATCCCGCATTCCAAGCCCAATGGAAAAATGATATTCTTTGAAAGGAAGAAGCTGAATGATTGGCTTCTTCAAAATAGTAGGTTATCCCAGGACGAGATCAATGGGAAGGCATTGCAACACACATTCAAAAACAACAGGTAATGGGTTCGGCTAAGGATGGTAACAACCTGTACATTGTCAAGGATCCAAAGAAGAAAACGGTATATGATTATACGATGGAATATCTAGGAACCAAGTATGATATCATGTACAATGAGATTTCCCATGATTTCCAGATAGCATTTAAAGGTTCCAGGGAGTGGCAATATCTGAACCTGAACTCCCTTATCATAGAACTCGCTAAAGCGGGGGTGGATATCCCGACCGGAAAACTGGAAATTCTGATACGATCTGAGTGGATACCCAAATATAATCCCATCAAGGAGTACTTCAACAACCTCCCTAAATGGGACGGAGAGGACCATATCCTAAAATTAGCTTCCTATGTGCCGACCTATGAGAAAGAGGCCTTCAACTATCATTTCAAAAAATGGCTGGTCCGTGCCATTAGATGTGCCCTTGAACCCAATTATTTCAACAAGCAGGCATTTGTGCTTTCCCATCAGGGACAAAACTCGGGCAAGTCCACATGGTGCCGATTTCTGTGCCCGCCCGAACTTGCTGAATATATGGCCGAGGATATCAGTAACGACAAGGATGCACGGATACAGTTGTGCCGGAATTTTTTGTACAATCTGGACGAACTGGCCGTGCTGTCCAAAAAGGATGTGAATGCCCTAAAGTCATTTTTTTCCAAGACCTTTATAAATGAACGCCTGCCATATGATAGGAAAAACACCACCCTGTCACGGATATGTTCCTTTGTGGGATCCACCAATATGTCGTCCTTTTTGAACGATGAGACTGGGTCGGTCCGTTGGCTCTGTTTTGAGCTCAAGGCGAAAATAGATTTTTCGTATTCAAAAGAGGTCGATATCAACAAGGTTTGGTCACAGGCATATCATTTGGCCTACTCGGACCCCAGCTTTGACTCCGAACTTTCCATTGAGGACATTCAGGAGAACGAGGAAAGGAACAGGAAGTACACGAAATTGACCTCTGAACAGGAAGTGATTGCCAAGTACTATGAAAAGTCCAGTCATATGAAAGACTTCAGGACGGCTTCGGATATCATGGTAGAGATTGCATGTCTCAACCTTAGGTTGAACCACATCAATATCGGGAGAGCACTGGCCGGGTTTGATTTTCAAAAAGTAAAGCATCCCAAACGACAGGTATACGGCTATTTGTCCCGACCACTCTTTGGGGGGAGCCCATGGGAAATGGAATTTGCAAAGAAAGAAGAATAATACCTACCTAGTTACCTAAAGCAGGATAATGCCAATGGTCATGGGGCAAAACCTTAGGTAGGATATATAACTTCCATCTTACCTAAAGGTTACCTAACCTACCTAAAAGGTAAGATAGGTAAGTTGAAAAAACATCTAACCTAGCTTGTAAAACCCCGTCATCATTGGGCTAGGTAAGAAGGTAGGAGAAATAACAAAATTTGAGACAATGAGAGAAAAAAATATAAATACCATGGACTGCGAAAAAGCCCGCAACATTGACATCGTTTCCACGCTGGCCAAGTTGGGGCACTTTCCAGTCCGGAAAACGGAAAAAGAAGCTTGGTTCCTTAGCCCGTTCCGGAGCGAGACCCAAGCCTCTTTCAAGGTATCATTGAAGAAAAACTATTGGATAGACTTCGGGACCTTCGAAGGGGGCAGCACCATAGACCTGGTCATGAAAATGGAGAACTGTTCCGTTAAGGAGGCATTGGAACAACTGTCCGGGAACATGGGCCATTTTTCTTTTCACCGGCTGCCGAATCCAACCAAGAAGGAACACAGGGCCAATCCTATTGAAATCATCGAGGAAAAGGAAATCGAACACCTGGCCCTTCAAAACTATCTGATCTCCAGAAAGATATCGGCCGGAACTGCAAAGAAATTCTGCAAAGAAATCCATTATCGAATAGGAGGGCGGACATACTTTGCCATTGGACTCCAAAACAGGTCGGGAGGATGGGAGCTGCGGAACAGCTATTGGAAAGGGTCCACCTCACCAAAGGATGTTACGATTTTAGGAAACAAATCAAAGAAATTGGCCGTTACGGAAGGCATGTTCGATATGCTCACCCTAATGGAGCTGATGCCGTATATCGTAAACAGCCATGATCTACTGGTATTGAACACCACGGCCTTTGTAAAACGGATGATAAAAGAAATACGGGAATATGAAAATGTAGAACTATTTCTAGATAGGGATAAAACAGGATTGGGAATGACGGAACTTTTATTGGAAAAGCGCCCAAATAGTAGGGATATGTCCTCTCTCTATGGAGGATTCAAGGATATCAACGAATGGAAAGTAAAAAGCACTAAAGATGAAGTTCGGCAACGAATTCAAGATGTGTCATTGTCATGACAAATCTTGCTTTTGCTCCCGAAGGTCGCAAAAGATGATGAGAAAATGAAGAAAGAGTTCGTCCAGTTCCGCTGCTCGGTCTACGAGAAGAAACTGCTGAAGGTCAAGGCCCGAAAGAGCGGTCTTTCTATCAGTGAGTACTGCCGCCGTGCCGCTTTTGATGATAGGATAGTGGAGCGGATGACGGATGAACAGATAGAGGCCTATAAGCTATTGGTGAAATACCAACGGAACTTCAAGTTGATTACCAATATGTTCCGAAAACGGAACCCAAAGTTGGCAGAGGAAACGGCGCAGCTGGCCGAAGAGATACGACAACACCTTTTAAACTTCAGGAAATGATAGGCATGGGCAAATCCATATCGCACACCGCAGCCTCCATGAGCTACGGTATGAACCAGGAGAAAGAATCCGAGATCATCCACAGTCAATTTCTGGCCGGGGAGACCCCAAGAGAGATCACCGAGGAGTTCAAGGTCATCCAAGAGCAGAACGAACTGTGCCGAAAGAACACGCTCAGCTTTGTGCTGAGCCCCACCATAGAGGACGGAAGGAAACTTGAAAGGGAACGGCTGAAGGAAATGACCGAACGGTTCCTTAAGGAAATGAACCTCAAGCAGTACCAAGCGGTTGCCTTTGTCCACAGGGACAAGGAACATGTACACGTCCATCTGTATGCCAATCGGATAAACTTTCAGGGAAAGGCCTACAATGACAGTTTCATCGGGAAGCGGAGCCAACAAGTGGCGGAGCGGGTGGCCAAACAAATGGACCTTACCACGGTAAGGGAAGCACAGCAGGAAAAACTGTACCGGATGCAACATGTCCGCTCTGAAATACAGAAGATCCATGAAAAGGTCATGGCCAGGGACCGGCCAAGGGACTTTGACCAGTATATCAAATCGATGGAGCAGAACAATGTAAAGGTCATCCCGAGCATCAACAGACAGAACCAGTTACAGGGGTTTCGGTTCGAGTACAAGGGAACCAACCTAAAGGGAAGCGAGGTACATAGGTCCATGTCCATGGGCAGGATCGCCCGTCAAATGAACTTTGAAAGGAACATGGCACAACGGATCGCCAAGGACAAGAGCATGCAGCTTTTGGGCAGGACAGTGAATGTCCCGACAAGTCTGACCCAGACCATCATAAAGAAGACCATCAAGCTGGCCATAAAAGTGGTCAGGGATACGGGAATAGGAATCTAAATAGAACAACATGGCAAAACTGGACGAGATAGCGGAATTGTTGACCGAGGAGATCAATGGGTTTGAGAAGAGCATCGGCCGATTGGAAAAGGTGCATGAAAATTTACGGAACCTTCCGTTAAGGCCCGATACTTCTGAAATCAACACGCTTTTATCGGTATATGGCAGCAACCAAAAAAAGACCATTGACGAACAGCAAAGATTGATGCATAAAATCCTTTACAAGTTGGAGCGGTCAATCCTATTGCCCAGTTGGGCCATAAAACTGTCATGGGGATTGTTGGTCTGTATCCTTTTAGTTCTTGCTTTTTCGATCTATCAGGTGTCTAGGACATTCAAGAAGGAAGAGACTGCATATTCAAAAGGGCAGGAGCGCGCCATGGTTCATTACAGATTATTTTTTGATGAAAGCCCACAGGCAAAGGAACTCTATCAAGAATGGATGGAGGAAAAGGATAAAAAGTAGGGCGGCGCCCTAGCCTATTTTTGCTTGACGCTCATCTTCCCAAACGCTACAAAAATAGGCCAGGATCCCTGCGCTGAAGAAGTGGTAAGGTTTGGGACAATTATCAAATATGATTATGGAATTAATGCAACAGGAAATTGGACTAAATCAGTATCAGTTAGTAATGATTGTTCAATAATATTGTCAGGTCAAAATTGATATCGGTTCCATTTTATATCAAGGTTTTTTTACCCATCCGAGTACTTTAATTATTTTCGGCCTTTAAAATATAATCCATATGGCAGTCTGGGGCTTTTTTCTTCTGGGTATCTTTTTCTTCTTGGCATTGGATCTCGGAGTGTTCAATAAAAAAGCGCACATTATTAGCGTGCGTGAAGCATCGATCTGGACAGGAATTTGGGTAACGATGTCCATTTTGTTCTCGGTCGTCATTTACTGGCTGTATGGAAATGGAAGAATCGACAATGTTGATTCGCTGACTCCCATGGAAGCCAGTTTAAAATATATAACTGGGTACCTTATAGAGCTATCGTTGAGCGTGGACAATATCTTCATCATTGCAGTGATTTTCGGGTCGTTTCATATTCCACAGAAATATCAACACCGTGTACTCTTTTGGGGGATTTTGGGAGCTATCGTATTTAGGGCACTGATGATTTTCTTTGGAGTGGCACTGATCAAAAAGTTTAGTTTCATGACTTATCTTTTTGGTGCCTTTTTAATCTTTACCGCCATACGGATGTTGGTGTCCAAACAGAAGGCCTTCAACCCCAAAAGATCATTTGTCTATCGAAACTTAAGGAAGGTCATTCCTATTACCTCTCATATGCAAGGGCAGAAATTCTTTATCAAGCTGCGCCATATAACGGCGGCAACACCTTTGTTCGTAGCATTGGTGATCATCGAGTTTTCCGATATCCTGTTCGCCTTGGACAGTGTTCCGGCCATTTTGGCCATTACTTCCGACCCCTTTTTGGTGTTCAGCTCCAATATATTTGCCATTCTGGGCCTACGGTCGATGTATTTTTTTCTGGCCCATATGATTAATAGGTTTCATCACCTTAAATACAGTTTGGTGGCTATCCTCAGCTTTGTGGGGATTAAGCTTATACTGGCACATCACTATACTTTTCCGGAATGGTTTTCTTTGGGTTTCATTGCAGCGTCCTTACTAGTTGGAATTCTAGCCTCGATCAGGGACAAAGGGGAATAAATTGGCGATTAAATGGAGCTTGGAAGTGCCAAATTTTGGCTGTCAAAAGAAATGGTTTCGCTTATTAATCTTATTTTATATCGGGGGTTGAAAAACTTCAAAATATTCCCTGGACATATATTTACGAACGATTTTGGAATTTTATAACTTTGAAGTATGAGAGTGTTCGCAGTGATCTTGTCTTTGCTTACCATATTCCTTTCATCATATCCTTGTTGTTCGGAAACCGATACCCTTATGGGAATTTCCTCAATCCACGATTGCTTTGAGGACAGATCAAGTGAAGACCCAGATGAGGGCGAAACACCCTGTTCACCATTCTACACCTGTGGCAGATGTTCCGGCTTTACCTTGACCTATTATAGGGTAATGGATTTTGTTGAGTGTGAAATGATTATCAAATCCAATACAGATTATTATCAAGCATTAAACCCAAAAGAGGTCTATTTCCACGATTTGAAACCACCCCGAAGCCTTGAAGTATAGTTTACATTAACAAAATAAGCTTGGCCGTGGATTCGGCCAAGAAAATCATACTTCAAAAACCATAAAAATGAAATTCAAAGTATTTCTGGTACTCTCCCTTATGGGGATGTTACCTGTTCTAGCACAGAACACCCTTGACATTGTGGTCAAGGATTCCATTGATAAGGAACCATTGATCGGCGTGACCGCCGTTTTGCCCGCGTTGGATGTTGGGGCGATATCCAATGAGTCGGGTATAATTCATATTGAAAACATACCCAATGGAACGTTTCAATTGCAATTGAGTTATGTTGGATATGCAAAACTTGAGCGAAGTTTTCGTTTTCCCTTGGATTCTAAACAACAAAATCAGACCATTTATCTTGTTCCCCAGACCGAGGAAATGGAAGAGATCACCTTGGTATCCACTAGAAGTACCCGTACCATTGAGGACATCCCAACACGGGTGGAGGTCATTGCCGGGGAGGAGCTCTCAGAAAAGGGCAATATGAAACCAGGCGATATCCGTATGTTGCTCAACGAGAGTACCGGCATCCGAACACAGCAAACCTCGGCCACCAGTTATAATTCCAGTATCCGTATCCAAGGGCTGGATGGGAAGTATACACAATTGCTTCGGGATGGGTTCCCTTTGTATTCCGGGTTTGCCAGTGGGTTGAGCCTGATGCAAATAGCGCCTTTGGACCTCAAACAAGTAGAGGTGATCAAAGGGTCCAGTTCCACCCTCTACGGTGGTGGTGCAATAGCCGGCCTGGTCAATCTGATTTCCAAGACCCCTGAAGATGAGCCCGAACTCAGTTTCATGGCCAATGGTACTTCGGCCTTAGGCTTGGACCTGAGCGGCTTCTATTCCCAGAAATTCAAAAAGCTGGGAACCACTGTATTCGCCTCCTATAATTTGGGAACTCCCTATGACCCAGCCGATATTGGGCTTACGGCCATTCCAGAGTTCGACCGATTTACATTGAACCCCAAACTGTATTGGTACCTTGGGGAACAAACCGAACTGTTATTGGGAATCAATGCCATTTGGGAAGACCGTCTCGGCGGTAATATGGACTATGTAAAGGGAGAACCTGTGGACAATCCATATTTTGAGTCGAATCAAACCGAACGGGTTTCCACTCAATTGGGGTTCAAACATACATTTAACAAACAAAATCGATTGGAAGTCAAGAACAGCTTCAGTTTTTACGATCGTACAATCCAGATTCCGGATTTTAACTTTTCGGGTTATCAACGTTCTTCCTTTAGTGAAGTGAACTTTTCAACCAGTACAGAGGATGGTCCTGAATGGGTGTTCGGGACCAATCTATGGACGGAATATTTTAACGATACTAGGGAAGATCAGTCCATTGCATTGGACCAATCCTATCAAATCTTTGGATTATTTGCTCAAAATGTTTGGCAAATCAATGAAGAACTTGGTTTGGAAACCGGTCTTCGTACTGATTTTCATTCCGATTATGGTGCTATGGTCTTGCCCAGGTTATCCATACTCTACGAACCAAGTCAAACACTGACATTTCGATTGGGCGGTGGAATGGGCTATAAGACCCCGACGGTTTTTACGGAGGATGCAGAACGGTTACAATTTAGGAACGTACTCCCCATTGCTATCGATCAAACGGATTTGGAGCGATCCTTGGGTGGCAATTTTGATATGAATTACAAATGGGTGCCCATGCCGGGCATGACCATGTCCATCAATACGCTGTTATTTTATACCCGAATCGATGACCCTATGGTGTTGGAATCGGAAGGGAATGGTTTTTATTCCTTTCAACAACCTAATGGATATGTCGATACCCGCGGTGCAGAGGTCAATCTCAAAATCAAATACGGGGATTTTAAGTTGTTTACCGGATATACCCATGCCAATGTCAAGCAACATCAAAATGGAACAGTATCCGATTTTCCACTAGTAGCAAAGCATCGATTGAACAACGTGCTGATGTATGAGAAGGAAGGTGACTTATGGGTCGGGCTGGAAGGCTATTATTACAGTCCTCAAAAGCTCTCTTCCGGGGAGACAGGCCAATCCTATTGGATTGTGGGCTTGATGAGCGAAAAGAAACTGAGCGATAGTTTTTCCATTTTCCTCAATTTTGAAAACTTTCTGGATACCAGGCAAACAAGGTTTGATACTATTTATTCTGGCAATTTAAGCGACCCGCAATTTTCTGAGATATATGCTCCAGTGGATGGTTTCGTGGTTAACGGCGGATTCAAGATCAAAATTTGAAAGGATTAGGGGCAATTAAAAGTAGGGTGTATATATTAATAAAGGATGTCAAGACACTGTTATCTTGACGTCCTTTATTTTTTGGTTCCTCAATATTTAATAGAGTTATCAAAGAATTTGTAATTCAGGGAGCTTATCAATTGCTTCATCTTGTAATCTTTGCACATGGTTAAGATATTTCAAAGTACTTCTAGTTGAACTATGGCCCATAGCGTCAGCTACAGTTTTTAGGTTGGCCCCACTAATCAATAGTTGACAAGCAAAGGTATGTCTGGCACAATAAAATGTGATATGTTTATCAATTTTGGCCCGTTTTACCCAATATCGAATGGCTTTGTTGGCACCATTGTCACTAAGGGACTGTAAGTCAAAGATATAATCGTCTTTGTTTTTGGGTTTTCCAAGAATTTTTATGGCGGTTTGGCTGAGTCTGTTGTTAATCAGTTCACCTGTTTTGTTCCTATGGGTAATCAAACGGCCTTTGTTGATATTGTTCCATTTGAGATTACGGATTTCAGCAAGACCAAGGGAAGTGAAGCATGCAAACAAGAAGGCTTTTTTAACAGCGACATTTCCACAATTAGTATCTACAAGCTTTTGTAATTCATCTTTATCCAAAACTTGCTTTTTTAATGTGTCGTCTTTGTTGGGGTTCGAAAACTTAATGTCTGATGTCGGCATTTGATTTAGATAACCCTGAACCTTTGCAGCTTTTAATACCTTCTTAAATCTTGTGAAATAGTTATGAGCTGTTTCGCCAGCTAAACCCGCATCATAAATTAAATAGTCTTTGAACATGGTCATAGTTTGAGGACTGATAGCAGAAATGGTTAATCTCGGATTGTTGACCGCCTTTTTAAATTTCTCCACAGAACTGGCTATGATACGTACATCTTTGTTTTTATATTTAAGAATGTAATTTTCTGCAAAAACGAAAAAATTCATCTTCTTTAGATGTTGTGGGATATGGCCGGTACCATTGGAAAGAAGCTCTAATTCCCTATTGGCTCGAATTCTTTCGGCAACTCTTTTCTTTTCAATTTTAGAATTGTCTTTTGGGAGTATTTTTATTTTAAGGAATTCTCTCCATCTTTCACCATTGTGATGAATATCCAAATAGAGACTTTTTGCTCCCGATTTTAACGTTCTGCTTCGAAGTTGTACTGACATAAAAAAGTGACGTAAAAGTGACGGTTTTTGTCTAAAATTACGAAAAGAAGGGAAAATTCACAAACAGAAAAAACGTTTTAAATATTTGATATACAGTCAAATAAGTGCAAATCATATCAAATAAAATTATCTGCGAATACACTCCCAAGGTACTTTAAAATTAAAGCCCTGACAATTATGTCGGGGCTTTTTATTTTGGTGTACTTTGGGTTTAGAAAAATACCCTTATGGTAAGGTTTGGCGTAAAGCCCAAAGAGCTCCTCTGTATTACCTGTTCCAAAAGGAGCTGGTCGTTTTGTTGAGTGGTTCTATGCAGAATGGCGAGCGGAACAATGCGATTGTAAATGTTCAATGCGGAAAAACCGATCTGCATAAACGAAGAATTCTGATGCATCGGGAACTTGTAGGTTATGGAAGCATCCAATCTATGAAAATTAGGTAACCGACCATTGTTTAAGGTTTCAAAAACAACCTCTTTAGTTTCTTCATCATAGTTTTTTATTGGGGTAAATGGCGTTCCAGACCTGTATTGCCAACCTATTGAAAACTGAAAGTTATTTACATCCAAACTATTGGATATTCTAAAACTGTGGGGAATGTCGTTGTTACCTGCAAAACTATTTTCCTGGATCTGGTCAAAAGTAAAATTCACATTGCTATAGGAATAGCCTGTCCAGATTCTGTAGTTCTGAATGCGCTTTTTTAATAATACATCCATTCCTATAATGTTACTTTTTCCTTCGCTAAGGTAGGGTTGGGGTAGATTAAAACCTTGGCTGTAGGAAGTTAACCCTTTTAAACTTTTGTAGTAAGCTTCGGCATCAAGGGTCCAGCCATTTTTGTTAAAAAGCAAACCTGTCGAAAACTGCTTGCTTTGTAGTAAAGGGTAATTTGCATTGTCTGACAATCTCCATAAATTATTGTCCAACCTTAGCTCGGTTTGGTTGAACTCAATAAGTTGCGAAATGGGCTGGTTTCTCCGCTCTAATCCTGCTCTGATTTTAAGTGATTTGTTTACGGTAAGCTCAAAGTTTAGCCTAGGCTCCAGATACAAGTTTCCTAAACTGCCATAATGAACAGCTCTAAGCCCAAACCTAAAAATTCCCCCCTTGTTTCTTCTGAAGGAGTATTCCCCAAATAGAACATTTTTTAGGTTGCTATCCTGCACGGGCAGGCTCATATTGTTGTTTGGATCAATAGTTGATATACTGCTCAGGTCAATTTCCAGATTGGTGTTCGAGAGTTGGTAACCAAAGCTTAGCAGGTCATTGTTTTTAAAGATTCTATCCGATTTTAGCTCCAATCCAAAGTCACTTATCCTATTTCCCCTAATATTGGTTTCTTCCAGTGTTTCTCCTATATATTCTTCATTTTGATAATAGGAATCGTAGGAAGAAAAGTAGGCTGTGATCTGATCGGTTTGCGATGAAGAGGTGCTGTGGAGCCAATTAATGCTGATGCCCCCATTGCCTGTTGCCAATGAATCATTTTTGGTTTCGCCCTCACTGGCAAAGGAAAACAGTGTACGGTTCCTCGTCATTAATGCACTAATGGAAATCTTGTCTTCCGGCGATGGCCGGTATACATATTTAGCATTGACATCGTAAAACCTAAATTCATTTTCACTGGTGTCATAAGTATAGCCATCATCAGAATTTACGTTTAAGGGGTTACCGCTGCTATCGGTAATTCGACCGGAGTTATTGAAAATTTTCTTGGCATAGGCTTCATAAGTAGGGGTCTTGTAAATGTCCAAAAAGGCATTTCGGGCGTAAACCGATATCGACGACTTTTTTGAAATGGGTGCCTTTATATAGCCATCAATGCTCAATCCATCAATTCCAAGGCCTCCCGATAACGCTTTGGCCACATCATTGTCGGTACTAAGATCAATAATTCCTGAAACCCTGTCACCATAAGCGGCACTGGTGGCGGTCTTAAAAATAGTGGCTTTCTCGGTGGCATACGGGTTAAACCTGGATAACATGCCGTACAAATACCCTGAATTGAATACTCGGATATGGTCAAAAAGCACCAAATTTTGATCGGATGTGCCCCCGTGTATTTGTATTCCGGAAGCCGATTCGTCCAAACTGGAAACGCCTGGAATAAGTTGAATGCTTTGCAAGATATCGGGTGTGGTTTGTCCGGGGATAGACCCCAATGGCTCTTGGGTGACGGTTATAGATCCGTCCCGATTCCTATCGATCCCTGTAGTAATATAGGAGGTGACGACAACCTCTTTGAGCACCTTGTATGCTGGTGTAAGGTATATGGAGGTACAGGTTTCTTTGGGTTTAATGGTTATGGACTTATATCCGGCAGCTTCTATGCGATGCTCTGTCTTTTTGGAGTTTTCAAACTGGATCAACCCTCTTTTGTCGGTTTCAAGTACTATAGTTGAGTCCACTATTACCTCATTTTCAGAAATGGGTAAGCGCGTCTCTTGATCCAAAAGGTAAATACAGCTATTTTTTTTAAGTGGTACGGGAACAATGATTACCTGTGGTTGTCCATCTATTTTTTCAAAATGCAATCCTGTCTGGGCTTCCAGGAGACCTAAAACGTCATCAAAAGATAAACCTTCTGCAAAAACAGTAATGGTTTTATTCTCCACAAGGTCCTCGGCGTAAGAAAAATTAAGCTTTGTTTCCTTTTCCAGTTCTTGGATCACATCCTTTAAAGGGGTTTCTCTAAATTCAAGGAATAGATTTTCTTGGGCATGGGACGCGAAAATGCCCAGAAGGAACACAAATAATACAGTTATAAAACACCTCATTTCTTATTCAGACAAGGTAACAATTCTTTGGTCTGCTGAAACATGATATTTGATACCCATGGGTTCCATCGTGGTTTTTAGGGCGTTTTCTAGATTGTTATGAGTAAAATTTCCGGTGAATTTTCGGTTTACATCAATTGAGTTCCATTTGAACTCAACAGGGTATTGGAGCATAAGTTCGTCCAACACCTCCGAAAGTGGCTGCTCCGAAAAGGAGGAGTGTCCATTCCTCCAGTCGGGAGTGCTTTGGGAAATTTCCTTTTGATGGATTTTGCCATTTACCACTTGTATTTCCATTCCTTGGGTAAGCTCCAGTGCGGACAGATTTGCATTCATAGGCTTAAATGTGATGGTCCCTTCATAGCATTGTACCTTTAAGTCCTTACGGTTGTTAATGTTAAATTGGGTCCCTAAAACCGAAACCGTTCCTTTATTGGTGTTTACCGTAAACCCTTTTCCGGATTTAATGTTAAAAAAAGCTTCCCCATCAAAGTCGACCGCACGATCTTCCTCCCAATTAAAGCGTTTATAGGATAGTGTGGAATTGGCATTCAATGCAATTATGGACCCATCGGCAAGAAGCACTGTCTCTTTTTCGCCGATTCCGGTGGAATAGGTTTTGGTTCCATAAAAATAGGTGTAGGCTACAAATAAAATGGCAATACATGCCGCTGCGGCTGAAAACACCCACAAGCGTTTTACTTTATTCTCTTTTTGGGCATTTTGATTTTTGGAAGTAACAAGGGAGAGCGCCTTTTCCACATCAATTTCAGTTACGCTCAATGATTTGGCCGCATCGTCGATGGCCATAATTTCCTTATAGACATCGGATGTCTTGAACCCGGACAACTCTTCTTCGCTTAAGTCATCGGCAATCCAGCGGGCCAAAAAATCTTCATTGGCGTAGGTATCCTTCATAGGCATTTACTCTCTTATTTAAATGACAGTTTAACAACCATTTACCCTATTAAAATTTTAATTCTTTTCCAAGTTGGTCCCTTAACATTAATAAAGCCTTGCTCATTCTACGTTCAATGGCCTTTACGCCAAGCCCCAATATTTCTGCGATTTCGGAATAGGTTTTCTTTTCCACTCTACTCAAAAGATAAACTTCCCTTTCTTTTTGGGGCAAGGAAGCGATGGCGGTCTTTAGTTTTTCGTGAAATTCATCCATTTGCATTAAATATTCTGGATTTTCATTGTCCACGGAAGGGGCTGTCTTTTGCAAATGCTTCCATACAATTTTCTCATGTGCCACTTCATTGAGAAAAGAGTTGTTGGCCGCCCTATATAAGTATGCCTTTACTTTGGAAAAAGAGACAGTGGAACACAATTTCCAAAGTTTCACAAAAACATCCTGTACAATGTCCTCGGCCTGTTGTAGGTCCCCACATTTATAATAAACGAATCGTGTCACCGCCTCGTAGTGTGCACGAAATATTTGATTGTAGGTTTTTTGTTCACAAATGGATGGTTCTTCCTGTGTCATGTTCTGTTTTGGGCGAAACTACTTTAACATAGTGCACAAAAATAATTAGAAAAAAATAGGGTGTTCCGTTTTTTGGCTGTCTAAGTATTGGAAAAAGAAATTAATACTTAGTTATGGACAACAAAAAATGGTTTGCGCTCTTGGTCATCTGTTGCACTTTTTTCTCTCATGATCTCTTGGCGCAAGATTGGCAGACCGACTTTGATGAGGCTCAAGATTTGGCCCAGAAGAACAATAAAAACATTGTTTTGGTCTTCCAAGGTTCCGACTGGTGCGCACCATGTATAAAGCTGGATCGCGAAATATGGAGTTCCAGTGAATTTCAGGATTTAGCAAAGGATTATTTTGTGATGCTCAAGGCGGATTTTCCTCGAAGAAAAAAGAATCAATTGCCCGAAGCACAGGAGGCAAAGAATAAATCCTTGGCCGCAAAGTATAATCCCAATGGGTATTTTCCGTATGTGGTGGTCTTAAACCCATCTGGAAAAGTTTTGGGACAGGCCGGTTACGAAAAAACAAGTCCGAAAGCCTACTTCAACAAGTTGAACTCTTTTTAAGGATACCGTTATGTTGATAATAAGGCAAATCACCACCATGCTGTTCCTTCTCGTTTCGATTTTCGGGTATTCGGAAAGTTTGCAGACTACTTTAAGCGATACAACGCCTGGACCAAAGGTGTATCAGCGGACCTTAAAATTGATGGGAAGTCGGTTTGATCTTACCGTGGTGGCAGAAAATCAAGAAAAGGGCAATGAGTATATTGATTTGGCCATATCGGAGATTTCCAGAATCGAAAAACTTATTTCATCCTGGGACCCCCTATCACAGACATCTGCCATTAATCGCAATGCCGGATTAAAACCTATTAAAGTGGACCCGGAGCTATTTCAACTTATCGAAAGAGCGTTAAAAATTTCCAATTTGATCCAGGGCGCTTTTGATATCAGTTATGCTTCCATGGACCGTATCTGGAAGTTTGATGGTTCTGTTACGGAAATGCCCCCTAAGGAAACTATAAAACAATCTGTGGCCAAGGTAGGGTACCAAAACATCATATTGGACCGCGGTAAACAAACAGTTTTTCTGAAAAATAAAGGAATGAAAATTGGTTTTGGTGCCATAGGTAAGGGATATGCCGCGGACAAGGCCAAGGCATTATTGGTGGAGCAAGGTGTAAAGTCAGGGATTATCAATGCGTCAGGAGATTTAAATGCTTGGGGCACCCAGCCCAACGGTAAGGATTGGATGGTGGCCATTGTTAACCCATTGAACAAAAGCAAGGTTTTTTCATGGCTACCAGTAAAAAATCAGTCTGTCGTCACCTCCGGAAATTATGAAAAATATATCGTTCTCAACGGTGAACGTTACTCCCACATCATAGACCCTAGGACCGGGTACCCCAGCAAAGGAATTTTGAGCGCCACGATTTTCACAAAGAATGCGGAACTGGCCGATGCCTTGGCCACCTCAATATTTGTAATGGGAGTTGAAACCGGTCTTGATTTTATCAATCAATTAAAAGGAGTGGAATGCATTATTGTGGACCTGGACAATAAGGTGATTACCTCTAAAAACATAGCGTTGAAAGAAATAGAAAAGCAAACTAGATAAAGTTAAATATGAAGAAGATTTTAATTGCCTTGTGCGGTTTGTTAAGTATGTCGTCCTGTGTGGTACTGCACGAATATGATAAAGTAAGCATCAATGATCCGGATATGGTTCTGGCCGATAAAAAGCTCGCAAAGTTTGAAACCAATTATCAGGTATATCGCGAAGGTGCATCGGGTGGAAATGGAGGTAAAACAGGAGGTGGCTGTGGATGTAATTGATCTAAAGATGCAAAGAGCGATTTGGATATTGTTTTTATGCCCGCTAGTTGGTCTGGCGCAACAATCGAATACCGAGGGATATAAAAAACGTGTGTTGGAGTCCACTGAGGTGGATATTCTGTCCAGCTATTATGAACAAACCGGTAACAACGCTTCTGTTACAGGAGGTATTGGCACAGAACAATTAACGGATGTCGCACCATCCATTGTGGTAAGTATTCCATTGAATGACGATGATGTTTTAACAGTGGATGCCGGTATTTCGACCTATACCTCGGCATCTTCGAGTAATTTGAACCCCTTCGATCTGACCAATTCCGGCTCTGGTGTAAGTGGAGCGTCCGGTACTTCTGGTGTAGGGGTAGGTGGTGACGACGACGATGAATTTGATGATGACAACGGTAGTAATTATTCAGGTGCTATTGGAAGCCCTTGGGCCGCTTCTTCCGGAGCTTCCAGACAGGATACTTGGGGTGGAATAACAGTGGCATATGCCCATAGCTCGGATGATAGAAACCAGATATGGAATGCCAATGCGTCCTTTGCCACGGAGTATGACTACCTGTCTTTGGGTTTTGGAGGTGGAATTACGAAGCTATTTAATGAAAAAAACACCGAAATAAGTGTAAAGGGAAGTGTGTTTTTGGATACGTGGTTGCCCAGATACCCTACCGAGTTGGATAGTTATCTGGAAGCGGGAAACAACCTGAACAGTGGATTTTTCAATAGGGTTGATATTTTGGACAGTAGCGGTGCTGTGACAGATAAAAACGGAGCAGACACCTGGAGGCCTGTTAATGGGTTTAGTTTGATTTCAGATAAAAAACGGAACAGTTTTGCCCTATCGGTATCTTTTTCCCAAATCTTGGGCAAGCATACCCAGGTGTCTTTATTTGCCGATGTGGTGAGCCAACAGGGATGGCTCGCCAATCCGATGCAGCGTGTGTATTTTGCCGACGTTCCAAATTATTTTATTGGAAACCCGGCCAGTATACCGTATTACGCTTCTTCCAGAAACACCGATGTTTTTATGCTGGCAGACGATATGGAGCGGTTGCCGGACAACAGAATGAGGTTTCCTGTTGGGATACGCTTGAACCACTATTTTAATGAGGTGGTTACAGTACGCACCTATTACCGATATTATTTGGATGATTGGGGGCTGCAGGCGCACACGGCAAGTATCGAGGTTCCTGTTAAGGTTTCTCAGAACTTTACATTGTATCCTTCCTACCGGTATTACACGCAAAATCAGATAGATTATTTTGCCCCTTTCGACACCCATCTTTCTACAGAACAGTATTACACTTCCGACTTTGATTTGTCCGCCTATGATGCCCATCAGGTTGGGTTTGGGGTCAGCTACACGGATATTTTCACCAAGTTCAGGACATTGCATTTTGGGCTCAAGAGCATTGATTTTAAGTATAACAACTATCATAGGACTACGGGTCTCAAAGCCAATTATATTGGGCTGGGATTCAAGTTCGTAATGGATTAAAAAAAGTAGTTTACCAATGTTTAAAAATATTTTCCCATCACGTTTTTCAATTATCAATGCTTTTACAGTGTTGTTTTTGATGGTTTCTTCCCTAGTTAGGGTTATTTTTTTGACCCTGGATTTTTCACAGGTTGAACATTCATTTTTTGGATTGATCAAGGTTTTCTTCGTCGGCTTTTTCTTTGATGTAGGCACCATATCTTTTTTCTATGTTGTGGGTACCCTATATTTTTTAATGTTGCCAAAGCGGTTTTATGGTTCAATTTTTGACCGGGTATTGTCTTATTTTGGATTGGCGGTCGGTTTGTTGGTGGTTTATTTTTCCTTTTTTGCCGAGATCACTTTCTGGGACGAGTTCCAAAGAAGATTCAATTTTATTGCCGTGGATTACCTGATCTATACCTACGAGGTGGTCAAGAATATCAACGAGTCCTATCCTTTGCCTGTTCTTATTGGGGGCATGTTGCTTCTGGTTGTACTTACCATATGGTTTTTTAAGAGAAAAGGGGTTTTTAAAATGGCGTTTGGTTCAACAAACGGTTTTCGTCAAAAGTCTGTGCCTACAATTGTTGCGTTGGCTGTTATGTTGTTTTACAGTGGGATCGTGGAAAATGAGCAAGCCGAACTATCGAACAACCGATATAACAATGAACTCTCCAAGGCAGGTATATATTCATTCTTTGCTGCATTCAGGAACAACGAGCTCAGCTACACCGACTTCTATCGAACCTTACCGGAAAAGAAAGCCTTCGCTGCTGTGAAGAAACATCTAAAAGCTCCTTCGGATAGCCTTCTTTTTCCAGAAAAGAACATTCTAAGGCTTGTAAAGGGAGGCTTGGAAAAAAGACCCAATGTGATTCTAATATGCGTGGAGAGTTTGAGTGCGGATTATTTGGGTGTTTTTGGGAACCAAGACGGACTTACACCCCATCTTGACTCCATTGCCAAGGCCGAGACGTATTTTACCAATTTATATGCTACGGGAACAAGAACGGTTCGGGGAATGGAAGCCATAACCCTGGCGGTTCCCCCAACACCGGGACGGAGCATTGTGAAAAGGGAACACAACCAAGGCCTCTTTACTATTGGTGAAGTGTTTAAAAGTAAGGGATATAGTAGGACTTTTTTTTATGGGGGAGATGGCTATTTCGACAATATGGACAAGTTCTTCAGTGGGAATGGATTCAATATTGTGGATAGGGGAAGAGGCTTTTTACCATCAGGGGATATTGTTACCCAACGAAAGAACATCGAAGATGATGAGGTGACCTTTGAAAATGCATGGGGCGTGTGCGACGAAGATATTTTTAGCAAGGTCTTGAAGGAAGCTGATTTGGCTTCAAATCAAGGAACCCCCTTTTTTAACTTTATAATGACCACTTCGAATCACAAGCCCTATACCTATCCGGAAGGGCGAATAGATATTCCTTCAGGAACAGGAAGGAGTGGAGCGGTCAAGTATACGGATTATGCTATTGGAGACTTTTTTCGAAAAGCCAAGACCAAATCCTGGTACAGGAATACGGTGTTTATTGTTATGGCCGACCACTGCGCAAGTAGTGCAGGTAAATGGGAATTGGATGTGGCCCATTACCGTATTCCGGCCATACTTGTAAATCTTGATGGGTTTAAACAAGCACAGATTGATCGGCAATGTTCACAGATCGATGTAATTCCAACCCTTTTTTCACTTTTGGGTTGGGAGTATAAAAACAATTTCTTTGGAAGGGATGTCTTCAGTATGAAACCTTCGGAACAAAGGGCGTTTATCGGAAACTACAGGAAACTTGGGTTGCTGAGGTCAAATGATTTGATGGTCTTGGGAGATGGTAAGACGGCCAATCAATATAAATGGGACCAAAAGGACAATAGTTTGAAAAAGGAATCCGTGGATACATTTTTTTTGAACGAGACCATTTCTTTTTACCAATTGGCCGATTATCTCTACAACCATGGAGGGCTTGATGCAAACCTTGCGAAATGAAAAATATCCATTTTATTGTAAACCCGATAGCTGGCAAGGGAGGGGCTGTGATGGATATGGCCACTTTGTCCAAATACTTCGATCAAACGGAATACCAAATAACCTTAAAAGTCTCCGATTATGCTGGACATGCCACAAAACTTACCAAAGCGTCCCTTAATGATGGCGCAAAAATAATTGTGGCCTGCGGAGGCGATGGAACAATCAATGAAGTGGCTTCATGTTTGGTCCATACCAATGTTTTATTGGGAATTGTACCCATGGGTTCTGGAAATGGATTGGCGGAAAGCCTTAAGATACCTCGAAACATTAAAAAAGTGGTCCAAGTTATTAAAGGGGGCAAAACAAATAGGATAGATGTGGCCATGGTAAATGGCAGACCCTTTTTTAGTAATATGGGAATCGGTTTTGACGCAAAGGTAATCTCCAACTATAATTCCTGTGGGCAACGAAGACTTTGGGCCTATCTAAAAGCTGTCATAAAATCCATTAAGGATTTTAAAAATAATGAAAGGATCAAAGTAGAGCTCAATGGAAAAACATACAATACAAACCCTTTCATGTTTTTTGTATCAAACTCAAAAGTGATGGGTTATGATATTTCTTTGACCAGAATGGCTTCTTTGCAAGATGGATTGTTGGATGTGGTTATCATTGATAACTTGACAAGGGGTGAAATATTAGTTCTCGGATTTTTTGTCCTGCTCAGACTCAACCAGTATCTCAAAAAAGTAAAGTATTTTAAAGTAAAAGAGCTAAAGTTGGCTTTCGAGGAGAAATGTGCGGACCGTCTCATGCAAGCTGATGGGGAGCTACATCACTTAAATGAGTCTGAGCTGTGTGTCACCATTGAAGAAAGGGCTTTGAGCGTTCTGGTTCCCTAAATTTGGTCTTTTCTTTTTCCTGATTAACCGATGGTCTCAACCATTGTTGATAAGATCTTTTAATATGTGGATGCCCCAATCTTTTCAAGGTGATCTAAAAATTGTCTTGAATTCTTTTTCTTTTCTTTGATTTTACTCAATCCCACATACTTACTGGGTTCAATTCTCTTACTAACAGTTTTTGTTAAAAAACTGTGAAAAAAAATTTGAACCTTACAGTTGCTGGTGGCTTTTTTTCCGAGCCCTTATTCTACGTTTGTTCCGAAGGATTTTTGTTGTTCCAAAACACAAATGTTGATAAAAGTGTTAAGAACCTGATCGGGGCAACTTAAAATCGAAGTAAAGAAAATGTGAATTTTACGTTCAAGCTATTTTTTACAACTCCAAACCGTTTTCTTCATGCAGATTACTCATATAACTAAAAGGGATTTTAGTACGCAAGAATTTGATTTACACAAGATTACAAATGCAATCTTGAAAGCCATGACAGCTGTGGAGCATGGCCAGATCACCGATGCGCAGACCATTGCCAGCAACGTAAATAAAGTGTTGTTGGAGAGAAAAAGTCAAGATGAACATTATTTGCCGACCGTAGAGGAAGTTCAAGATGTTGTGGAGAACGAACTCATGGATAGTGAGTTCCACAATGCGGCAAAAGCCTACATTATTTATAGGAACAAAAGGGCTCAGATGCGTGAGTCGGATATTTTCGAGAAACGTATCAACCTGAAGCCTTACGAGTATCCACAATTATATGAGTACGTACCGGCAATCCGACACTCATACTGGATTCATACCGAATTCAATTTCACGAGTGACATCCAGGATTTTAAATCCGGGTTGACGGAGGTTGAGCGAAGTGCCATCAAAAACACCATGCTTGCCATTTCACAAATAGAAGTAGCGGTAAAAACGTTCTGGGGAGATATCTACCACAGAATGCCCAAACCAGAAATAGGTTCTGTTGGAGCCACCTTTGCCGAAAGTGAAGTTCGTCACCACGATGCGTATTCACACCTATTGGAAATTTTGGGATTGAACAGGGAGTTCGAGACCCTGAAGAAAAAGCCTGTGATCATGAAAAGGGTGCAGTATTTGGAGACTGCACTTAAAAATGCAAAAAGTGAGAACAACAAGGAGTATGCAGAATCCATTTTGCTCTTCTCTCTTTTTATTGAGCACGTTTCCCTATTCTCCCAGTTTTTGATCATTATGGCATTCAATAAGCACAAAAACGTATTGAAGGGGATTTCCAATGTTGTTGAGGCCACTTCCAAAGAAGAGCAGATCCATGGAGATTTTGGTATTGATGTGATCAACATCATCAAAAAAGAACACCCAGAGTGGTTCGATGATGAATACAAGGCAATGATTCAGGATATCTGTGAGAAAGCATTTGATGCGGAGAGTAAAATAGTGGATTGGATTTTTGAGGCGGGTGAACTGGATTTCTTGCCAAAAAATTTGGTGAACGAATTCATCAAAAACAGATTCAACAATTCATTGGAGAGCATCGGAATCTCCAAAATATTCGATGTTGACCAAAAACTATTGGAGCAGACCGAATGGTTCGATGACGAAATCATTGGAACAAAACACGGAGACTTTTTTGTAAAAAGATCCATCAACTATAGCAAAAGAACACAAAGTATAACTAGCGACGACCTTTTTTAAATTATGGAGAAGAGAACACAAATAACCCCGACCACTGACCAAAAACAAGACAACAAAACACAAGAACTTGTAAACGCAAGAAAGGATACCTTGTCCAAACTCAAAAGTGAAGAAGGCAAGGGATTTGAATGGTTGAACGAATATAGCCGCCAATTTTTGGCATCAGGATACCTTACCGAAGGGGTGAGCCCGGAGGAACGTATCCGTGAGATTGGAGATAGGGCAGAGGAGATTTTGCAGATTCCGGGGTATTCGGACAAATTCTACGGCTACATGTCCGAAGGGTTCTTCTCATTGGCTTCTCCTGTATGGTCCAATTTTGGGAAAAAGCGTGGGTTGCCCATCAGTTGCTTTGGCTCCCATATCGACGATGATATGGGGAACATCCTTTACACCCAGTCAGAGGTGGGGATGATGTCCAAACTTGGGGGTGGAACATCTGGTTTTTTCGGTAAGATCAGGCACAGGGGAGCACCTGTTAAAAACAACGGACAGGCTTCTGGAGCTGTGCATATTATGCAGTTGTTCGAATCCATGGTCGATGTGGTAAGTCAAGGATCGGTTCGTCGCGGTCGCTTTTCTCCATATTTACCTATTGACCATAAGGACATTATGGAATTCTTGGAAATCGGAACCGAAGGAAACCCTATCCAACAATTGACCCACGGTGTAACGGTGACGAACCAATGGATGCAGGAAATGATCGAGGGCGATCTTGAAAAAAGAACCATTTGGGCCAAAGTGCTGCAGCGTAGAGGAGAAATGGGATACCCATATGTGTTCTTCTCCGACAATGCCAACGATGGGGCCGCGGATGTTTATAAAGATAAGAACCACCGTATCCACGCCAGTAACCTGTGCACGGAAATCATGTTGCCATCCAACGATGACTGGTCTTTTGTATGTGTGCTTTCCAGTATCAACCTGATGCATTACGACAAATGGAAAAAGACGGATGCCGTGGAGACCATGGTTCACTTCCTGGATGCCGTGATCACCGAGTTTATCGAAAAATTGGAAACGTACAGGGATTCATCCGACAGGGATGACCAACAAACGTTCCTATTTATGGAAAGAGCCTACAATTTTGCAAAACAAAACCGTTCATTGGGTCTAGGTGCATTGGGATGGCACTCTCTTTTGCAATCCAAAAGATTGGCCTTCAACAGCCAAGAAGCCTATAACCTGAACAGCGAGATTTTTAGGGAGATCAAAGAACGCTCCTATAAGGCTTCGGAACAATTGGCGGAACGATTTGGAGAGCCCGAAGTATTAAAGGGCTATGGAAGACGCAACGCTACATTGAATGCAATTGCACCGACTACTTCGTCAGCATTTATTTTGGGTCAGGTGTCCCAAGGAATTGAGCCTATCTGGTCCAATTGTTATGTAAAGGATATCGCCAAGATCAAGACTACCATCAAAAACCCATTTTTAATGGAATTGTTGGAAGAAAAAGGACAAAATACGCCTGAAGTCTGGAAGAGTATCCGCGATATGGATGGTTCCGTACAGCATTTGGAATTCTTGACCGAAGAAGAAAAAGCTGTATTTAAAACGTATTCAGAATTAGATCAGTTGGATATTATCTATCAAGCGGCCAACAGACAAAACCATATTGATCAGGGACAATCGGTGAATATTATCGTACACCCCGATATGCCTACAAAAGATATCAATAAAATCCATGTTACCGCATGGAAACTGGGTCTAAAATCCTTGTATTACCAGCACAGCATGAATGCCGCACAAAAATTCAAACAAAAGAAAGATTGTGTGAGCTGCGAAGCATAAATAGCCAATAACCAATGCTAAAAAGAAAAGAGGTCCTGATAAAATCAGGGCCTTTTTTTGTTTTAAAATATGGTTGAAATGAGATGTTTCTTTCATCAGTAATGTGCCATTTCACAACAAAACCATCTTACCATACAACATAACTTCTCCATTCTACACTGTTCTTGATAAGTTTGGGTAAGCCTTACTGCGTAAGGTGAACCTCATCAACTAAGCTATGATCAAACCCCATTTCAACCCTTTTTCCAGGTGTTTTTTATTGATGGTTTTTCTTGTGCTCTTTTTATCCCAAGCAGGATATGCACAAAATTGTTTGGTCAATGCAGGTTCCGATCAAAGCTTTGATCAAACTACTTCGGTATTTTTAAGTGCCGATACACCACCTGTTGGCACAGGATCCTGGACACAGCTTTCGGGCCCCACATTGGTAACTTTTGATGATGCCAGCGACCCGAACACCCAGATTTTCAATACAACTTTGGGTACATATATTTTTGAATGGACCGTTTCCGATGCTACTTGCGACACAGCTTCCGACACAGTGGGCATTACCATTGAAGGAATAGATTTGGAATTGGAGCTCGTTGCCAGTAATCCGCTTCCCAATATCGGAGATGTGGTCACATTTACCATTAACCTGAGCAATTTTGGAGATGTGGATGCCACTGGAGTAGCCATTGAAAACTTTGTCCCTGCTGGTTTTAACAATGTTACAGCAATTGATAATAGCGGCACTTATAGCTTTTTGACGGACAATGTTACTTGGACGGGAATCAATGTCCCTGTTGGAAACAACACGGTATCTTTAAATTTTGATGCCACCGTTCTTACGCCAACAGGAGCTGCAGGGGAATACACCCATATTGCCGAAGTGATTTTCGCAGATCAGTTGGATATTGACAGCACACCAAACAACGATGATGGCGACCAAAGTGAAGATGACGAGGACAATATTACGGCCGCTCCGCTGCAGGCGGATCTATCGTTGATCAAATCGGTGGTGGGAGGTAATTTATCGCCTTATGTGGGTGAACAGCTCAGTTTTGAAATATCCGTATCCAACAACGGACCGCACGATGCCACCAATGTAAGGGTAGTGGATCAATTGTTGTCTGGCTTTGGCTATATTTCATATGCCGCTACAACGGGCACCTATGATCCTGCCAATGGTTTTTGGGAGGTGGGTACTTTGGCCAATGGAGATACGGAGACCCTTACTATTGATGTTGTAGTAAATGCCTCTGGAAATTATACCAATACCTCACAAGTGATTGCTTCTGATGCCTTTGATATCGATTCAACCCCTTCCAACGGAGTCTCCTCTGAGGATGACCAAAGTGATGTAGTGGTAACTCCTGAAGCATTGATCGACCTTTCTTTGACAAAAACAATTGATAAATCACCGCCTTTGGTGAGTGATAACGTAAGATTTACGCTTACCATAAACAACGATGGCCCAAGTGTCGCCACTTCTGTGGAAGTGACCGATCTGTTGCCATCAGGTTATACCTACGTCTCCGATAATAGTGGAGGTACTTACGATGAAAATACGGGAATTTGGAATGTAGGGTCCTTGGCCAATGGCAGTTCGGTCAGTTTAAATATCCTATGCACTGTAAACCCATCCGGAGATTATGATAATGTTGCGGAGATCACAGGCCACGATCAGGTAGATGTGGATTCAAGTCCTAACAACGATAGTCCCAGTGAGGATGATCAAGACGGCGTTTCCGTAGTTCCAGAACCTTTGGTAGATATTTCAGTGACCAAATCGGTGGACCAACTTATTCCAGAGGTAGGGGAGGAAATACTTTTTACGGTAACGGTCCAGAACGATGGTCCGAGCGATGCCACCAATATTGTGGTTACGGATTTGTTGGCATCGGGGTATCAATTGATCAATGCCACACCCTCAATCGGCACATACAATGAAACCAATGGTTCGTGGGTCGTAGGTGATTTGCCCAATGGAGTTTCTGAGACTTTGGACGTGTTGGTGGAAGTGCTGTCAACAGGAAATTATACGAACACGGCGGAGTTGACCAATGTTGGTGAAAACGATGTGGATTCAAGTCCAAATAACAATAATGAATCAGAGGATGACCAACAGACGGTAGAGCCCACTGTGATTCCTGTGGCCGACCTGTTGTTGCGTAAATCTGTGAACGTATTGAGTCCCTACGTGGGTCAAGAAGTGATTTTTACCATCAACATCACCAATTTAGGGCCAAGTGATGCTTCGGGAGTTGAAGTAATGGACTTGTTGCCCGACGGATATACCTATGTTTCCCACAGTACCACGGCAGGAATTTACAATGCCACTTCCGGGATGTGGTCGCTCAATGGTAGTTTGATCGATGGCAGTACAGAAAGCCTTTCCATTGTAGCTACTGTTAACAATACAGGCGATTATTTTAATGTGACAGAAGTATTTGCTGCTGATCAGTATGATCCCAATTCCATTCCGAACAACAACAATGTTTTTGAAAACGATCAGGACAATGCCGGTACCACACCGATTCCCTCAGCAGATTTAGCTTTGAACGTAAGTGTGGACAACCAATCTCCCGATGTGGGAACCCAAGTGACCTTTACCATCATTTTGTTGAATGAAGGGCCAAGTGATGCTATAGGAATTGAAGTTGAAAATATACTGCCCGATGGGCTTACCTATGTTTCAGACGATTCTGGAGGATTGTTTAATCCTTCCAATGGTCTTTGGGATGTTGGGAGTTTAGCATTGGAATCACAAAGAGAATTGAATATTGTAGCTGAAGTGAATTCTTCAGGTGATTATACCTTAAGAACCGAAGTGGTGGATGCTACTTTCTTCGATGCTGATTCCACACCGGACAATAATATGCTTTCAGAAGACGATCAAGATGAACAAACCGTCACGCCAAGACACGTAACCGATATTTCAATATCCAAAACGGTTAACGATATGAATCCAGAGGTGGGGGATGAAATTGTATTTACCATCGAGGTAAATAATGAAGGTCCCAACGATGCCTCAGGATTAATAATTGGGGATGAACTGGAGGACGGGTACCAATTCGTTGCTGCCACAACATCGTCTGGAATTTATGATGAAATTGCAGGCTCTTGGGATGTACCGACTCTTGCCAATGCCTCAACCGAAACTTTGGAAATAAGGGCTGTTGTCCTTTCGAGTGGTGAATACAAGAATACGGCCGAACTGATCGCTTTGGACACGTACGACCCGGATTCCGAACCTAACAATAATTTGGGCTCAGAGGACGATCAAGCAACTGTAACTCCAGTGCCTTATGGGCTGAGCGACCTTTCCTTATTAAAAACAGTCGATAATGCCAACCCGAATGTGGGTGATACGGTCCGTTTTTTGGTCAGTGTTACCAATAATGGTCCATCCGATGCTAGAAATGTGGAGGTAACCGATCTGTTGCCATTAGGGTATACCTACGAGTCCCATACTTCAACAGCAGGGGTCTACAATGCTGCTTCTGGGGTTTGGAACTTGAATAGAACCCTTTTGAACCAGGATACGGAAAGTTTGGAAATTTTAGCCGTGGTCAACCCCCCAACAGGTACCGAAGACGAGTATTTGAACGAGGCTTTTGTTTCTGCTAGTCTGTATGCCGACCCCGACAGCGATCCATCAACCGGTATCGTTGAGGACGATTTTGCAGATGGTATTGCAGATGATGATGAAGCAACCGCTTTTGTGGTGCCACAATCCACTGATATCGCTATTACAAAAAGTGTGAACGTTGCAATGCCCAATATTGGCGACGAGGTTATTTTTGAGATTACGGTGACCAATCAAGGTGTTGATAATGCAACAAATATTGGTATACAGGAAGAATTGCCTTTGGGCTATGAATTCATCAGTTTCGAGACTACAGTGGGAACTTATGATTCCGAATCCTCTTTTTGGGAGATTGAATCCTTGGCTGTTTCCGAAACAGCAACACTATCGCTTACCGTAGCCGTTCAGGATATAGAGGATTACGTGAACAGGGTGAGTTTGGCCTATGTGGATCAATGGGATACGGATGAAAGCAACAATATTGCCGAGGCTTTTGTAGAGCCTAGCTGTTTGGTAGTGTACAATGAGTTTTCCCCCAATGGAGACGGTGTCAACGATTATTTTAAGATCGATTGTATTTCACGTTACCCGGGCAATACACTTCAGGTGTACAACCGATGGGGCAATATTGTGTTCCAGACAAAATCCTATAAAAATGATTGGGACGGTACGCCCAATGGACGCGCCATGGTTCAACCTGAAGATCAACTGCCGGTGGGTACCTATTACTATGTTTTGGATTTGGGCGATGGCTCCGAACCACGAACGGACTGGCTGTATTTAAACAGATAAAAAATGGGGATTATAGCATCAAAATATAAATCAATGGGATGTAAGCAGCTATGTTTGCTGTTACTTGCCCTGTGCTCCATTTCCTTACATGCACAACAGGATCCTCAATTTACCCAGTATATGTATAATACTATGAGCGTTAACCCTGCCTATGCAGGCAACAATGCACATTTAACAGCTTTGCTTTTACATCGCTCACAATGGGTAGGCATAAATGGAGCTCCGAACACGCAGGTGTTGGCCGTGGATACTCCGTTGGAAAACAAGCTTGGGGTAGGGGGGATTATCTCTCGAGATGCCTTAGGGCCTTCTTCCGAAATATCGGTGGACGGAAATGTGTCCTATACCATTCAATTGGATAGTGCCAACAGCAAACTCTCTTTTGGGATGAAGCTGGGGGGACGTATTTTTGATGTTGATTTTTCCAAAGGCCTTACCGAAGATGAAGATGTGGCCTTTCAAAATAATATAAAAAGCAAGTTCTTCCCGACTATTGGTGCAGGATTGTATTATGATACGAAGAAAGGATATTTAGGCTTTGCCATACCCAATTTTTTTTCGCAGAAGCATTATGATGGCGAGGAACAGGAAATAGCTGCGGAGCGTTTGCACTATTATTTTATTGGAGGTAAGGTGATGGATTTGACCCCAGATGTGAAATTGAAACCCGCTTTTTTCGTAAAATGGGTGCCTGGTGCTCCGATTATAGCCGATATTTCGGTAAATGCATTGCTCAAGGAAACCTTCACGTTTGGCCTGGCCTACCGTTGGGACGATTCTTTTTCCACCTTGTTGGGCATGCAAATCAATCCAAATTTCAGTGCTGGCTATGCCTATGACCTGACTACATCCAATTTGGCAAGTTATACGGGAGGGTCACACGAATTGTTTGTTCGTTACGAGTTCAAATCTTCCAAAAAACAAAAAGAAGCCCCCACATTTTAGACCGCACTATTCTTCAGCCGGAAATAGTGAGTATCTTTAGCTTTGTAATATGGCGCTAAAATTGATTTGCTATGGAGAGGAATGAGCTATATCCCGTTTTTTTAAAGGTTTCCAACTTACAGGTATTGATTGTTGGCGGAGGAAACGTAGGTTTGGAAAAATTGACTTTTTTACTGAAATCGAGCCCTTCGGCCAAAGTACAAATGGTGGCTCCGGAGTTTTTATCGGATACCTTGGAATTGGCCAAAAAGCATGATGTTGAAATTACCAAGGATGTATATGCCAACAAGTATTTGGAAGGGAAGCATATGGTAGTGGCTTGTACGGACAAACCCAAGGTGAACGAGCAGGTGTACCATGATTGCAGAAAGTTGAGTAAATTGGTAAATGTGGCGGACAATCCACCTTTTTGTGATTTTTATATGGGTGGAATCGTGACGAAGGGCAATGTAAAGGTTGCTATTTCCACCAATGGAAAATCACCGACCACGGCCAAGAGGCTACGTCAATTTTTTGAAGATGTTCTTCCCGAAAACATAGACGACTTGGTGAAGAATCTTAACGAATACCGCAAGACCCTTAAGGGGGATTTTGAGCAAAAAGTAGAGGCCTTGAACGAGTTTACCAAAGGGTTGGTCAACAAAAAGGATTGAGTCTTACAACCGTTTCATTGCTTCAATTAAATCGTCTTTCTTTCTGGAAGAAATATTTACTTGCAGGTCGTTGCTCATAATAAGGTAGCCTCCGTCCGACTTAATGTATTTTTTCACCTTTTTTAAGTTAATTAGATGGCTGTTGTGTACCCTCATGAATTGGTGTTCCGAAAGTAGGTTTTCGTATTCCTTTAAGTGTTTGCTGACTAAAAGATTGTTGTTGTCCTCTAGAATAAAACTTGTATATGAGCCATTGGCTTTGCAAGCGATTATATCATCAATGGCAATAAATTCCATACCAGCAGTTGTGGCCAAGCAAATTTTTTCTGGTCGAATGTTTCCTTGCGAAATACTTTCCATCAGCGTGTCCAATTGTTCTCTATAAATATTGGTATCCATTCTGGTCCTTGCTTTTTCTACAGCTTCTTGCAGTTCATCAAGGTCAATTGGTTTAAGCAGGTAATCCAGCGAACTGAATTTTATGGCCTTTATGGCATATTTCTCAAATGCTGTGGTAAATATAACTTCAAAACTGGGCTCCTTTATTTGGTTGAGGACATCAAATCCTACCCCAGATTGTAATTCAATATCCAAAAAAACAATATCCGGGCTATAAATGGACAAAACTTTTACCGCCTCTTCCACAGAACCGGCCATTGCGATTACTTGAACGTCTTTACAAAATTCTTCCAACATGGATTTTAGGGTTTCCCTGCCATGTTTTTCATCTTCGATAATTACTGCTTTTAAAACCATAGGGCTATTTTAGGGGTTGAATATTTTTATTATTACTCTCGGGCCAATTTATTTTCCGTTAGTATCGAACTTGTCAATGATTTCATGAGCATTAAAGGAAACCCTATATTTTCAACTTCAAGATTTTTGTCAATTTCCAGGGTATGTTCAAACGAGGTGTAAAACCTTAAACACCCTAACTCAAGATAGGACGTTAAAAGAGTTATTCCTTTAGCAATGGTTGCAGTGATCATGTTAAAACTCTCGAAGATATTCCTGGCCAATTTACCAAATTTTGACAGGTAAGCTAAGGCGGGCAGCGTATCAATTTTAAGAATTACTTTGTTAGTCGATAAAAGCATTTAGTACTGTAGAGTTGAAAAGGATATTGTTTGGTTGAGTTTTGGTTTAATTTCTACGGATGATGCTTTAATCACTATCCGTTGCACGGCATTTTTGGACAACAAGGCATGTATTCATTTTATTAAATTTGGCTTACTTGGTCATTTTAAAACAAAATAGTAACTCACCACTTTCTTTTCTTATATAACTGTTGCGCAGCATAACCCCATACTTGCTTTCAGCTGAAGAAATTACTAATGGTGAGTTGATCAGATATATAGTTATAAATTTTGGGCTGCACTGTCTTCATCGCCAGAACTGAAGACAATAACAAAATATGTTTGTCATGCAGCCCGGTATTCAAAATAATTTAGGGTTAAATCTACCATGCTTTCCTTTAAAACTTGTATGTCATTTGATGTAGGTAGGTTTATAATTTATAGATGGCCCTTTTGGGTTTATTTCTGTTTCAATAATTGTAAAATGGGAATCCTGATAGCAGGAATTCCCATATTACGTTTACACGAGAACACTAAAAGTTTTAGTTAATGAATAATAGGTTAAGCAGTGTAAAATAACTCTCGCTCTTTTGGGTGAGGTTTAAGGGTTGAATTTCTTTTTTTCTTCTTGGGCATTTTAGCAATGAAATGGCCTTTGAAGTCTATGGTGGCGATGTTGCTGAAATATCCTAGAACCTCCTCATAGTCATTGATGTTTACACCGGCATTTGTTAAACTTTTATGTATGGTTGATCTATGTGGTTTAATGCCCCAGTCTGCGTAAAATTTTTGGTCTCTGGATTTAATAATTAAAATCTTAATTTTTTTTAAGTGCCAGTTTGGAACATAAAAATTGGATACACCATCTTTTATTGATTTAAAGGTTACATAGACTTTTCCCACATTTTTGTATACGTTTGCCGTGTATCCCATTCGCGCATTGTGCATAGGAAGTTTAATACAAGACCCATCTGATTCCAGATAGAACAATATTGGGCTCCCCTGAAGTATTTCTTCGGTAATCTGGGGAACATCCAATGTGAGGGACCAGCCAGGCAATTGTTCCCTAATATCAAAGGATAACAGTTCCACGATATCGGGTTCAATCCGTTGATGAAATTTTTTGTGGCTTCCCGTTAAAGGATCTGATTTGTTTATAAGATATACCGGGTATCCAATTATAATCGCAGCACAAATCAATGTCCATATGATGGTTAACAAAAGCATAACTTTCTTTTGGTTAAGTAATGGGGGGACTTTTAAATCACATCTCAAATAACAAAGAAAAATGCTAAGTTCAGCCTGTAAATGGACAGATGCGCCTTCTCAATTGATGAATGAGAATCAATCGATTAAATGCATTGTTTTTCCGACGAAACACTTTTTTTGATAGCTACAATTGAACAAACTGCAAGAGCTTATTGTGGGATTATGAAAAACCATGCCTTTATATGTCTTCCGATTTTTCCAATTGGCCTACAATCCCCATCACATCATAGTTGGCAATCTTTCTGGTGATATAACCCCGCTTAATGTGGTTGATGTAAGTGTGAATCTCTAGGGTATAGTAATTCTCTAGCTCAAATATGGGATCTTTGGCAATTTCCAAACTATCGTTCACCTTTTTTTTGTCATAGGACCTTGCATGATATACTATTTTGAAATTATTGTTTTCTTGGTCCATCCATTCTATTGTAACTTCTATGAAGTCATCCATTCTCTCTCTTTGTTTGTAAGATGCTTGTTTTGGGATTTTTCCAAATTCATATTCAGACTTTACTAGGTCTAAAATCCATTTTTCTAGAAACTTTTCTTTCATTATCATTTAAGTTTTAGGCGTTCTGGTTTTAGCTCAGCATTGAGCTATTGGTTCAATTTGTTTTATAGAGGTTGAGGATTTTGCTCCCAGATCGATGTTGTATAGGCCTTTTTCGAAATGCCTTGGACTTGTCGAAAATGTACTGTTTTATGTAAGGGGAGCACATGAAAACAGGAGGTTGAAAAAGATATTTAATTTTTAAAGCGAAGATTTTGGGACAAAGAACTTCATTATTCCATATGTAGAATTTTATTAAACCAGTTCAGTGTATTCAACCTAGCGATTGGACTTTGAGGATTGTCATCAAAATCGAACCCGTGCCCAACATTTTCGTAGATGTTGAGTTCAACGGCAGCTCCTTTTTCTTTTAACAAATCAACAAGACACAGCGTGTTTTCCGTTAAATAACCTTCTACGGGAATTTGAAATAATATTGGCGCATAGGGCATATAAATATTCCCCTCCCATGCATTGTTTCCACATGGACTTGCACCCCAATAGTTGTATCCGCCCGATCCTCCATAATAAAACACACCACCCGCAAATCCAAAATCAGGTTTCTGGTCAGGCGGCAGTACACCTGAGGAGGAATCATATTCCTTACCGTCAAAATTTTGGGTCCATTCCCAATCTTTTGGTGTAAGGTCAGTATCGTATAATGTGGAAGCCACGGCACTTGCTCCATCAGAGAAGCCCAACAGGGCTATATCCTTTTTTCGAACAAGAGGTTCATTATCTTCATTTTTCAGCTTTTTAAGTACTTCCAGAGCTGCATGGGCATCCTTAGGTCGAATAAACTGAGAGCTTATTTTAAAGTTGTCGGGAGCCGTTTTCCATTTTCCTGTTCGTGTGGACACTCCCCTTCCGGAATAACTGTCCACATAGGCTCCTATGATACAATTGGAATCAAATAACATTCGCCATTCTGTATTTTGACCGGACATTTTCCCAGTTGCAATATCATGGTCTAGCCACATTCCATCAGATCCGTGCATTACCACCACAGCAGGCAAACTATGGGTATTGCATCCTGGTGGTATAGAGATGTAAATCGGGACTTTTTCGTTGTCTACTGTAACATAAACAATGGTGTCCAGAGTCGAATTCCTCAGCGTAACCTCTGGATATTCCATTGATGGAAGAAAAGTATCCTCCTCCTTTCCACATGATAAACAACAAATGAAAAGGATGGCAAGGAGTACATAAAATTTTTGTAACAATTTAGATAATGATTTCATAAGCTCTCAATTAATAAGTACATGTACAGTTAGAAATTCCTTGGAAGAGGTCTATTCCAAGGGTTATTACATGGGTTCCGGTAGAATAACCCAGTATTTCGTTCATAATTACTTGGTAAGAATACCCAAAGTAAAAGTCTCCTTTTTTAAGTCCTACGATCGGGGCGATGTAAAGCGGTGAACCCAGTTGGTCATTAAGAAATCTATAAGTGAAGCCAGCGTAGTAATAGTCAAGGAAGTCAAACCATTTAAATTTTGTGTTTATATCTGTAATTGACCTTCCATCACTTTCAAAGTATTGAAAAAAAACAGATGGCTCTATTTCAAAATCCGTGCTTTTACTTTTTCTATACCTATACCCGGAATAAACATAGTAATTGCGTAAAGTATTGGGCTCAAATACAGGGTTGAACTTTTTAAATTCTTTGTTCAGAATATTGGAAGCATTGACACTGAGATAGAACCGTTCTTTCCGGTATAAAATTCCCACATCAAAGTTAGGATTGCTAGAGGATCTGTCATTTATAATGGCTTGATCATTATTCGGATCAAAGTTTTCAATATCGATCCTAAATTGATTGAGATTAAAGGAGAGAGCAAATGAGAAATAATGTTCATCATATTTGTCAATGGTGAGGTGATGCGCAAAGGAAACTTTTCCGCCCCGCTGTTTGGTTTCACCATTCGAATCATTATAGATGACCATTCCAATGCCCGATCGATTCCCCAATCGTACATCCGCCGAAAGGGATTGGGTATCAGGTGCATCTTGGATACCTACCCATTGCGTGACCCCGTTCATCCTCACCTTTACGTAATTACCTATGCCAGCAAAGGATGGAGACATTAAAAATGGGTTGTCGGACAAATATTGCGACAGTTGGGGTATGGTTAATTCTTGCCCTTTTACAAAGAATAAGTTCATACACAGTAAGAAAACTATAACGCTCTTCATTTATCAATCAAATTTTATCTATAAAGTGTAAAGTGTCCAACGAACTCACGTCCAGAGCCATCATTAGGTTTTACTATATACCAGTAATCTCCAGAAGGCATTGGTTTGGAGTCATATTCACCATCCCAATAAACTGCTGGGCCTAGAACCAGAATATTTCGACCATATCGATCAAAAATGTAGGTTTCAATATCAGGGAACAATTCGCTATTCCTGGGTCCCCAAGTATCATTTTGACCATCATAGTTGGGAGTGAAAAAATCTGGGATATCTATGTCTACCATGTTCATCGCAATACTTTGTATTACCTCACAGCCATTACTGTCCACAACCCTTACTGTGAAAGTTCCACTTCGGTCTATGGTATATGTATGGTTGGATGTCCCGCTATTATCATCGAAATAATAGGTGTATGGCTCGGTACCACCAGTAACATTTGCAGTGATTTGATTCGCATATTCGTTGGTCAATGCTAACCCTAATTGCTCAAAGCTTTCAATTTCAAATGGAATCTCTCCCATACAGCCATTGTTGTCCATTATGAACAAACTGTGATTGCCAGCACTGATATTTTCAAAATCAGGACTTAGGATGAAATCATTCATATCGGTTGAATCCAGGGCATAGAGCACATCATTACTTACTGAGGGGTCAGATAAAGTCACTACAATACTGTTTGATTGAAGATTGTTATCGCAGAAGTACATTACATCAACGGATCCACTGAGTTTGGTCTCCTCAGATTGGATTTCAAAACTCATATTGGTTTCACATCCAGTATCATCAATTATGTTCATTTCATAATTTCCCGGAGTCAGATTGTCTATTGAGAAGGAATCCGTATTGAATACCATAGGTTCCATCTGGTTGAGCTGAACGATAACTGGGAAAACAGCATCTCCAATCTCAACAGAAACGGAACCATTATTACTCTCCCAACACGTTTCATTCTGAACAATAGTGGTAACGCTAAATCCAGATATGGTCACTTGGAAGGAGTTTTCCACATCTGGACAACTTCCTTGCCCAGGGCTGAAGACATAGAGGGTTGTTGTTGTGGTGATGTTGTCCCCTGCAAACAGAGGGGTTCCAGTTCCACCACTTCCAGTAAAATAGTCACCGTTTGCCAGTGCGGGGAGGATATAGGCGTCACAGCTCTCGACGTCCGCTGGTGCATCGACCAGTGATGTGTCGTTGATGGTGACCTGGAAGGAGTTCTCCACATCTGGACAGGATCCCGTACCCGGACTGAAGACATAAATAATTTGTGTTGAGTTGATTATATCCCCTGCGAACAAAGGGGTTCCGGTTCCACCACTTCCAGTAAAATAGTCACCGTTGGCCAGTGCCGGGAGGATGTAAGCGTCACAGCTCTCGATATCGGTCAGTGCGTCTGCCAGTGGGGTGTTGTTGATGGTGACCAGGAAGGAGTTCTCCACATCGGGGCAGGATCCCGTACCCGGACTGAAGACATAAAGAGTGGTGGTTGTAGTGATGTTGTCGCCAGCGAAAAGGGCGTTGCCCCCTCCGTTGGGCGCATCAAAGTAGTTACCATTGGCCAGTGCCGGTAGGATGTAGGAGTCACAGCTCTCGACATCGGCCGGTGCATCGGCCAGTGGGGTGTTGTTGATGGTGACCTGGAAGGAGTTCTCCACGTCTGGGCATGACCCGGTTCCCTTACTGAATATGTATAGGGTGGTGGTTGTGGTGATGGCGTCGCCAGCGAAAAGGGCATTGCCCGCTCCGTTGGGCGCGTCGAAATAGTCACCGTTGGCCAAGGCTGGTAGGATGTAGGCGTCACAGCTCTCGACGTCCACCGGTGCATCTGCCAGTGGGGTGTCGTTGATGGTCACCTGGAAGGAGTTCTCCACATCGGGGCATGACCCGGTTCCAGGACTGAAGACGTAGATGGTGGTGGTTGTGGTGATGGCGTCGCCTGCGAAGAGTGCGTTACCCGCTCCGTTGGGCGCATCGAAATAGTCACCGTTGACCAGTGCCGGCAGGATGTAGGCGTCACAGCTCTCGACGTCTGCCGGCGCATCCGCCAGTGGGGTGTTGTTGATGGTGACCTGGAAGGAGTTCTCCACGTCTGGGCATGACCCGGTTCCCTTACTGAATATGTATAGGGTGGTGGTTGTAGTGATATTGTCCCCTGCGAACAGAGGTGTGCCAGTTCCACCACTTTCGGTAAAATAGTCACCGTTGGCCAAGGCTGGCAGGATGTAGGCATCACAGCTCTCTACATCGGCGGGCGCATCTGCCAGTGGGGTGTCGTTGATGGTCACCACAAAGGAGTTCTCCACGTCTGGACAGGATCCCTTACCGGGGCTGAAGACATAGAGGGTGGTGGTTGTGGTGATGTTGTCCCCTGCGAAAAGGGCGTTGCCCGAACCGTTGGGCGCATCGAAATAATCACCATTGGCCAAGGCTGGCAGGATATAGGCGTCACAGCTCTCGACATCGGCGGGCGCATCCGCCAGTGGGGTTTTGTTGATGGTCACCTGGAAGGAGTTCTCCACATCGGGACATGATCCCGTACCGGGACTGAAGACATAGATGGTGGTCGTTGTAGTGATGGCGTTCCCTGCTAAAAGGGCATTGCCCCCTCCATTGGGCGCGTCGAAGTAGTTGCCGTTGACCAAGGCTGGCAGGATGTAGGCATCACAGCTCTCGACATCGGCGGGCGCGTCGGCCAGTGGGGTTTTGTTGATGGTGACCACAAATGAGTTCTCCACGTCTGGGCATGATCCCGCACCTGAACTGAAGACGTAAATAACTTGTGTTGAGTTGATTATGTCCCCTGCGAAGAGTGCGTTGCCCGCACCGTTGGGCGCATCGAAATAGTCACCGTTGACCAGTGGCGGTAGGATATAGGAGTCACAGCTCTCGACGTCCGCTGGTGCATCGGCCAGTGGGGTTTTGTTGATGGTCACCTGGAAGGAGTTCTCCACATCGGGGCAGGATCCCGTACCCGGACTGAAGACATAAAGAGTGGTGGTTGTAGTGATGTTGTCCCCTGCGAAAAGGGCGTTGCCCCCTCCGTTGGGCGCATCAAAGTAGTTACCATTGGCCAGTGCCGGTAGGATGTAGGAGTCACAGCTCTCGACATCGGCGGGCGCATCGGCCAGTGGGGTGTTGTTGATGGTGACCTGGAAGGAGTTCTCCACGTCTGGGCATGACCCGGTTCCCTTACTGAATATGTATAGGGTGGTGGTTGTGGTGATGGCGTCGCCAGCGAAAAGGGCATTGCCCGCTCCGTTGGGCGCGTCGAAATAGTCACCGTTGGCCAAGGCTGGCAGGATGTAGGCGTCACAGCTCTCGACGTCCGCCGGCGCATCCGCCAGTGGGGTGTTGTTGATGGTCACCAGGAAGGAGTTCTCCACGTCTGGGCATGATCCCGTACCGGGACTGAAGACGTAGATGGTGGTCGTTATGGTGATGTTGTCCCCTGCGAAAAGGGCGTTGCCCGCACCGTTGGGCGCATCGAAATAGTCACCGTTTACCAATGCGGGGAGGATGTATGCATCACAGCTCTCGATATCTGCTGGTGCGTCTGCCACTGGGGTATTGTTGATCGTCACCTGGAAGGAGTTCTCCACGTCTGGGCATGATCCCGTACCGGGACTGAAGACATAGATGGTGGTCGTTGTAGTGATGGCGTCCCCTGCGAAGAGTGCGTTCCCCGCTCCGTTGGGCGCGTCGAAATAATCACCGTTGGCCAAGGCTGGCAGGATGTAGGCGTCACAGCTCTCGACATCGGCGGGCGCATCGGCCACTGGGGTATTGTTGATCGTCACCACAAAGGAGTTCTCCACATCGGGGCAGGATCCCGTACCCGGACTGAAGACATAAAGAGTGGTGGTTGTAGTGATGTTGTCCCCTGCGAAAAGGGCGTTGCCCCCTCCGTTGGGCGCATCAAAGTAGTTACCATTGGCCAGTGCCGGTAGGATGTAGGAGTCACAGCTCTCGACATCGGCGGGCGCATCGGCCAGTGGGGTGTTGTTGATGGTGACCTGGAAGGAGTTCTCCACGTCTGGGCATGACCCGGTTCCAGGACTGAAGACGTAGATGGTGGTCGTTATGGTGATGTTGTCACCTGCGAAGAGTGCGTTGCCCCCTCCGTTGGGCGCATCGAAGTAGTTGCCATTGGCCAGTGCGGGGAGGATATAGGCATCACAGCTCTCGACATCGGCGGGCGCATCGGCCAGTGGGGTGTTGTTGATGGTGACCACAAAGGAGTTCTCCACATCTGGACAGGATCCCGTACCCGGACTGAAGACATAAATAATTTGTGTTGAGTTTATGATATCCCCTGCGAAGAGTGCGTTGCCCGCTCCATTGGGCGCATCAAAGTAGTCACCGTTGGCCAGTGAGGGCAGGATGTAGGCGTCACAGCTCTCGACATCTGCCGGTGCGTCTGCCAGTGGGGTGTCGTTGATGGTCACCTGGAAGGAGTTCTCCACATCGGGGCACGACCCGGTACCGGGGCTGAAGACATATATGGTTGCACTCGCGGTGATGGCGTCCCCTGCGAACAGAGGGGTTCCTGTTCCACCACTTCCAGTAAAATAGTCACCGTTGGCCAGTGCGGACAGGATGTAGGCATCACAGCTCTCGACATCGGCGGGCGCGTCGGCCAGTGGGGTTTTGTTGATGGTGACCACAAATGAGTTCTCCACGTCTGGGCATGATCCCGCACCTGAACTGAAGACGTAAATAACTTGTGTTGAGTTGATTATGTCCCCTGCGAAGAGTGCGTTGCCCGCACCGTTGGGCGCATCGAAATAGTCACCGTTGACCAGTGGCGGTAGGATATAGGAGTCACAGCTCTCGACGTCCGCTGGTGCGTCTGCCAGTGGGGTATTGTTGATGGTGACCTGGAAGGAGTTCTCCACATCGGGGCATGACCCGGTTCCAGGACTGAAGACGTAGATGGTGGTCGTTGTAGTGATGGCGTCCCCTGCTAAAAGGGCATTGCCCCCTCCATTGGGCGCGTCGAAATAGTCACCGTTGGCCAAGGCTGGTAGGATGTAGGCGTCACAGCTCTCGACATCGGCGGGCGCGTCGGCCAGTGGGGTATTGTTGATGGTCACCTGGAAGGAGTTCTCCACATCGGGGCAGGACCCGGTTCCGGGGCTGAAGACATATATGGTAGCACTCGCGGTGATGGCGTCGCCTGCGAACAGAGGGGTTCCGGTTCCACCACTTCCAGTAAAATAGTCACCGTTGGCCAGTGCGGACAGGATGTAGGCGTCACAGCTCTCGACATCGGCGGGCGCGTCTGCCAACGGGGTGTCGTTGATGGTGACCACGAAGGAGTTCTCCACATCGGGGCACGACCCTGTTCCGGGGCTGAAGACGTAGATGGTGGTCGTTATGGTGATGTTATCCCCTGCGAAGAGGGCGTTGCCTCCTCCGTTGGGCGCGTCGAAATAGTAGCCATTGGCCAGTGCCGGTAGGATATAGGCGTTACAGCTCTCGACATCTGCCGGTGCGTCGGCCAGTGGGGTGTCGTTGATGGTCACCTGGAAGGAGTTCTCCACATCGGGGCAGGATCCCGTACCCGGACTGAAGACATAAAGAGTGGTGGTTGTAGTGATGTTGTCCCCTGCGAAAAGGGCGTTGCCCGCTCCGTTGGGGGCATCGAAATAGTTGCCGTTGGCCAAGGCGGGCAGGATGTAGGAGTCACAGCTCTCGACATCGGCCGGTGCGTCTGCCAGTGGGGTATTGTTGATGGTGACCTGGAAGGAGTTCTCCACATCGGGGCATGACCCGGTTCCCTTACTGAATATGTATAGGGTGGTGGTTGTGGTGATGGCGTCCCCTGCGAACAGAGGTGTGCCAGTTCCACCACTTCCGGTAAAATAGTCACCGTTGACCAGTGCCGGCAGGATATAGGAGTCACAGCTCTCGACATCGGCCGGTGCGTCTGCCTCTGGGGTATTGTTGATTGTCACCTGGAAGGAGTTCTCCACATCGGGACATGATCCCGTACCGGGACTGAAGACATAGATGGTGGTCGTTGTAGTGATGGCGTCCCCTGCGAAAAGGGTGTTGCCCGCTCCGTTGGGCGCATCAAAGTAGTCACCATTGGCCAAGGCTGGCAGGATGTAGGCGTCACAGCTCTCGACATCTGCCGGCGCATCGACGATCGGCATAGGCGTTATGGTGAAGGTCATGGAGTCGAATGTGGGCGGACAGCTCCCGTTCCCGTTGCCGGTAAGGGTAAGGGTTACCGAACCGTTGATGATGTCATTTGCTCCAGGTGTATAGATGGACATCAGGGCTGTGTTATCATCGAACGAGCCGTCGCCTGTGGAGGACCACAGCAATGAACTGGTGTCGGAGGCACTTGGATTTGTGATGGATGTGGATAGGTCGAGCACTTCCCCCTGGCATATTTCCTCGTCTGACCCTGCGTCCACTATGGGCGCTGGTGTTATGGTCACCTGGAAGGAGTTCTCCACGTCTGGGCATGATCCCGCACCTGGACTGAAGATATAGATGGTGGTGGTTGTAGTGATGTTGTCCCCTGCGAACAGAGGAGTTCCAGTTCCACCACTTCCGGTAAAATAGTCACCGTTGACCAGTGCGGGCAGGATGTAGGTATCACAGCTCTCTACATCGGCGGGCGCATCTGCCAGTGGGGTGTCGTTGATGGTCACCACAAAGGAGTTCTCCACATCGGGACATGATCCCGTACCGGGACTGAAGACATAGATGGTGGTCGTTGTAGTGATGGCGTCCCCTGCTAAAAGGGCATTGCCCCCTCCATTGGGCGCGTCGAAATAGTCACCGTTGACCAGTGCCGGTAGAATATAGGCATCACAGCTCTCGACGTCCACCGGTGCATCTGCCAACGGGGTGTCGTTGATGGTGACCACAAAGGAGTTCTCCACGTCTGGACAGGATCCCGTACCCGGACTGAAGACATAAATAATTTGTGTTGAGTTGATTATATCCCCTTCGAAGAGTGCGTTCCCCGCTCCATTGGGCGCATCGAAATAGTTGCCGTTGACCAGTGCCGGCAGGATATAGGAGTCACAGCTCTCGACATCGGCGGGCGCATCCGCCAGTGGGGTTTTGTTGATGGTCACCTGGAAGGAGTTCTCCACATCGGGACATGATCCCGTACCGGGACTGAAGACATAGATGGTGGTCGTTGTAGTGATGGCGTTCCCTGCTAAAAGGGCATTGCCCCCTCCATTGGGCGCGTCGAAGTAGTTGCCGTTGACCAAGGCTGGCAGGATGTAGGCATCACAGCTCTCGACATCCACCGGTGCGTCTGCCAGTGCGGTATTGTTGATGGTCACTTGGAAGGAGTTCTCCACATCTGGACAGGATCCCGTACCCGGACTGAAGACATAGATGGTGGTGGTTGTGGTGATGGCGTCGCCTGCGAAGAGTGCGTTACCCGCTCCGTTGGGCGCATCGAAATAGTCACCGTTGACCAGTGCCGGCAGGATGTAGGCGTCACAGTTCTCGACATCGGCGGGCGCATCGGCCAGTGGGGTTTTGTTGATGGTCACCTGGAAGGAGTTCTCCATGTCTGGACAGGATCCCGTACCCGGGCTGAAGACATAGATGGTGGTCGTTGTAGTGATGGCGTCCCCTGCTAAAAGGGCATTGCCCCCTCCGTTGGGCGCATCAAAGTAGTCACCATTGGCCAAGGCTGGCAGGATATAGGCGTCACAGTTCTCGACATCGGCGGGCGCATCGGCCAGTGGGGTGTCGTTGATGGTCACCTGGAAGGAGTTCTCCACGTCGGGGCATGACCCGGTTCCAGGACTGAAGACGTAGATGGTGGTGGTTGTAGTGATGTTGTCCCCTGCGAACAGAGGGGTTCCAGTTCCACCACTTCCGGTAAAATAGTCACCGTTGGCCAAGGCTGGTAGGATGTAGGCGTCACAGCTCTCGACATCGGCGGGCGCGTCGGCCAGTGGGGTATTGTTGATGGTCACCTGGAAGGAGTTCTCCACATCGGGGCAGGACCCGGTTCCGGGGCTGAAGACGTAGATGGTAGCGCTCGCGCTCATGGCGTCGCCTGCGAACAGAGGTGTGCCAGTTCCACCACTTCCAGTAAAATAGTTTCCGTTGGCCAAGGCGGACAGGATGTAGGCGTCACAGCTCTCGACATCTGCCGGTGCATCTGCCAGTGGTGTGTTGTTGATGGTGACCTGGAAGGAGTTCTCGTCAAAACAGATATCGGGTGCAATGCCAGTTTCATCATATATATAAAGGGTTGTACTAGTGTTGATCAAATCACCAGGAAAGAATAACGTACCACCTCCTGAAGGGCCTCCCGAAGCATCATAATAGGCTTCATTTCCAGATAAATCTGTTCCTGTAATTGGAGGTAATATATACGAATCGCAAGCTTCAATAGCTGCCAGGGAATCAATTTTTGGGGTCGTAAAAAGGTAAATTGTCTGTTGGACATCTGCATAGTTGCCATAGATATCCGTAACTCTATATGTACGTGCAATAGTTTCAGGATTTGAAAGTCCGTCCGAAATATCCCCTATATATGTAACTGTGGCCACAGCACAATTATCGGCCTCATCCGTTACAACATTGGGGTCTGGTGCAGGTGTTGTATCACAAACGGTAATCGGATCTGGATTGGATGCGGTAGGGGGGATGTTATCTGTAAATGCGACTGTAAAAACATCCAAGTGTTCAAAATCCACTCCATCAAAATATGCGTTTTTGGACGCATCAATACTTGTTACTGGAATGGTTGTTATTGGTCCAGTGAGAAAATCCCCATCGCCATCCGTATCAATAATCAAAGATAATTCTCCACAGTTGCCATTGTCAAGAATGTCAGATCCTGAAAGATCTATTCGGACACTAACCCCTAGAATCGGATCTACTCCTCCTGGAGAAACGGTTTTTTGAATTTTCCATTCTCTTTCTATCCTGGAAACAAACTGGGGTGGGAGTTCGGTTGCAACCTGGTTGAGTCCATTATGATCGTTTGCCCATAGCAAATAATTGTGTAGATATGAGAATAATGAAGGTGATCCCCAGGTTGTATTATCGATTTCAGTCCTGGATTGATCTAGATTATCTGTTGCAAAATTGGTGTTGGAAGACATGGTAACTATGGCTTCCGTATTTTCACTTTTGGAAATACGTTGGTGTAGGTTGTATCGCAATTTGAGGTCACCAACATTACCTGGTAAACCTGATTCAAAGTCTTCAAAACGGTCCCTACCTAAACCTGCGATATCGTATCGATAGTTGGGATCTACAGTGGGATCCCAAATCACTGTTCCGTCTGCGGCGAGATAATCATAGCCGAGATTACCCACAACACTGCCCAATTGTCCTCCAGAATTATTTAGTGTAACCCCATATTTTATGGCCAAATAACTTTCTATCCTTTGAATACTGTTGGAGTTGAGCGGGCCATCTGCCAGTAAAACTTCGGCAATGTGTCCGGTTAGATTTCGGTTTTGATTGGAACTGTTAAAATGTTTGCCAAGCCTATTGTACAGGTAAAGTTCTCTTTCCGCTCCAATAGCGTTTCTTATTACATTTAAATCTGGAAGTCCGTTGACCCATGTTGTAAATACTTCATCCTTCAAAAAAGGATCAAGATCAACCTTCCTGACCAATGTGCCTATGGTCGGTGCTTCCTGTAAATCTATGCCGCCGCTTTGAAAGTAATTCCAGGTGTTCCATGTACGACCTATGGAAAATCTGTTTCCATTGGAAATTCCTATGGAAAGGTTGGTGGTCGAACTATGGTAAGTGTCGATATCCCCTCCGAAAAGAAGACGCTGTGTTTGTGCGGAGTTTCCCATCCCCTTGCCTTTAAAGACAATAAATACGGTGATTTCCTTTCTGGAATTGGACCTAAAATGCAGGGCCTGTCCATTTCCACTGCCATCAAATTCCACTGATGGATTAAAGTTGAAACTGTTCCTGCGAAGCGTGGGTATACCGGGAATGGAACCGGCCGGGTTCAAATAGGCAGGTGTCCCGAATGAATTTGCCAATCCTGTTGGATATGCCAATGGATAATCTGCAGGGGCAGGGTGGGGGACTGCATCTTGCGCATCATAATCCACAAAATCGTACCAAAGTTTTACGGGAGTACCATCTGCGGGGGCCAATGGTGTAAACAGTTGAAATTGCCCGGGTGTAGGCAGCGGGGGAGAGTTGACAGCCCTGTCCGCTGTAAACCAGGTGTCCACTTGTTGACCAAATGTTTGACCGCTCAATAACAGCATAAATATTGTCCCCATTGTTAGGAGAATACTTTTCACTGGGCTATGAAATATGCCAAGCCATGAGCTTTTTTTAACACGGGTTTGGGTAAAAGAAAAGTGAAGTAAAGATTTTATCATAGTAAGTAGGTTTTTTGTTTTTTCTTGTTGAGGAAGTGACAAGAAATGATTTGGGAAGAATAAAATAAGCTACTATTCAGGTACTTGGGGACACTTAATTAACCTATGCATTGTTAGAATTGATGAATGGCATAAATGGATCAACGAACAAGAAATGAATTTGATTACCAGTGCATTATATTTATAGGTGTTTTCTTACTTATGTGTTTCGGATAAAAAAAGCCACCAAGAATTTCTTGGTGGCTTTACAACCCATGATTATTGGAGAACTAACAAGTTATACCAAACCATGGGTGCTAAAAAAACAGTCATCAAATATGGGTAGGAAGGTTATTTTATTAAGTTGATCTCTACTCTTCTATTCTGTTTTCTTCCAAGTTTTATAGTGTTGGAGGCAATAGGTTTGTCTTCTCCGTATCCTACTGCGGTGAGCCTGCTTCCAGAAATTCCTTCGTTGATCAAGAAATCCCTAACGGAATTTGCCCTTGCTTCTGAGAGTCTTTGATTGCTCTCATTGCTTCCCACACTATCGGTATGCCCTTCCACGGTGAACTTGGCATTCGGGTATTCGTTCAGGATCTGGATAATATCTACGATCACAGAAATGGATTCTGATTTAATGGAGGCCTTGCCTGTGTCGAACAGAATTGTTTTTGCATAGTCGTTCAATTGCTTTTGGACTTCTTGTGTTACCTCGGGACAACCATTATTGCTTATTGGACCAGCTACGTTCGGACATTCGTCGTCAATGTCCACCAAGGTGTCCCCATCGGTATCTGGGCATCCTTTATGTTCCAGGCTTCCAGGATTTTTTGGACAACGATCATCTTTGTCAATAATGCCATCCCCATCAGTATCTGGACATCCGTTATGTTCTATGGTTCCTGGTTCGTTGGGGCAATCATCATCCTTGTCCAGAACACCATCGCCATCGGTGTCTTTCCAAGGGCATCCATTGTTTTCTTTCGGCCCTGCTTCGTTGGGGCAGTCGTCATCCTTATCCAGAATGCCGTCACCATCGGTGTCTTTCCAAGGACACCCGTTGTTTTCTATGGGGCCGGGTATTTCTGGGCAACGGTCCACATCGTCTTTTAGGCCATCCTTGTCCTTATCCCGCAATTTGCTCTGATATATGGGAACTTTGACACCTGCATAGGCATCCAAGGATTTGCTCTGTCCAAAGAGGGATGTCAGGATTGAGCCAGATCCTAAATAAAATGGTCCTGCCCTGAGCCCAGCTCCCCAACGAAAGCCGGTTCCATTCATTACGCCGAAGGGTGAATAAATGCTCAACCAAGCTGTTTCCAATCTTGGTGTAAGTGAAACTTGGTTACGGATATGTTGGGTGTTGATGTTGTTTTTTCCCCTTAATGAAATATCAGAGTTCAGGTTTAAGTAGAATGTTGAATTTATGTTCCAATCCACATTGGCATGCAATGCGGTGGGCAGTACCGATTTTGATGATTTTTCTAAGGAAGCGATGGCATCAAAATTGTTCTCCAACGCTTCATCCAGCTTTAGGCCATCAAAATTATCCGTACTCTGTGTCTTATTAAGGTCGTAGGTGTCTTCCGTGCTTCTATGGTTGTTTATACTTCCAATATCCGAGATGGAAGCACCAAACTTTAACTTATACTTGTTCACGCCTCGGTTGGGAATGGGTTCACCGTCCATATTTACCAACTGCTGGTCTTCGTAATCAGGCCTCCATTCATAAACAAACCCAAGGTCTGTTCCAAAACCGATGGATCGACCATAATTTTTATCACCTTGAGTGTCAGTTCCATATGTCAATGTTCCGTTGGTGGTGACCTCATTTGCGACAGCATTATGGTCAATGGTCACTTCTGATCCATCAATATAGATATGGTGTATTCCGGTAAGGTACTTAAGGGTAAGCCCTCCTTTTAGGAAATGTTCACCTCCATCTGCCAATACCCTGGCATAGGATGCACCGATTTCTGTCCACAGGTTGAATGCTCCCGATATATTCCCTTCATCGATAAAGAAGTCCTCGTTCTCATCGAAACCACCTTCTTTGTCTATGGTGGCTCCGTTCATATCATCTACATTGAGGAAGATCCTGGCCCTTGCGTAAACGGCTACTGAGTGTTTTTCGGACAAGGTGAACATGGCCGATGGTCCTAAGACATCAACATTGGCAACCAAGAAATTATTTTCCTTTGGGGTTGTTTTGGCTTCATCAAAGGTTTTGTTGAAGTCATTGAAGGCATTACCTAAATTGACACCGAGATAATCGTTACCAAAAAAGGCACTTGCACCTATTAGGTTGATATCCAATTTTAGTCTGGAGTCCGCTATGTTGGCAGGGTTGGAAATAATACCATGTACCCCACTGTAATTATCAGTAAGAAGGCCTTCGTAGGATTGGGCTTTAAGCATGTACACTGATATAAAGAGTACCATGCCCAGTAAAAGTTTTTTTGAAAACATGTTTAAATACATTTTTGTTCGACCTAAAGGTTTAGGTCCAGGTTGTTTTTTTAAATCGACAACAAAGAGAGTACAAATAAGGGTATGACTACTAGGGGAATAAACGAATGGACACTTTCAATTGATGGATAGTGGTGTTGGATTTATGAAAGCTTGGAGAGCTAGGAGCAAAACTGGAGAATTGTGGGGCATGGGACAGTTACGGAGAAAACTAGGAATGGTGGGTTTTTGAATAAAAAACCATTACGACCAAGGAATTTAAAATTCCTTGGCGTAACGGAAACCTCAACTAAACTAATCACTTTTATGACCAATACTCGTCAAAAGTGAGTTGCTATATGTGCATGCGTTAAAAATTGTTTTTGTGTTTCAATTGTATTTAACGCTTTATTGCAGAACAAACATAAAATCAAAAAATGATTTAAAAGTAGCTTATTTCACGGATGAGCTGTTTCAACTAACGAATACCCTTTTTGGTTTGAGGAAAAAAATAAGGCAAAAAAAAAACAGCCCTAAAAGGGCTGTTCCATATGGTTTGAAAAGTATTGTTTATTCAACTTCTTCTACCGATGCATCGGGAGCATTCTTTTTAACGGAGGCAACACCGTTTTCCATAGCGGATTCGCTGGAATACATTTCGCTGTTTCCAATAACTTGGCCGTTGGATGCCTTTAGGTTGAAGTATGGGCTTCCGTCCTTTGCCTTGTTTCTTTCAAAATTTCCATCGTCCTGTGAATGTTTTTTCACAGACTCGATACCATTTTCACAAGCATCTTTGGATGAATATCCTTGGCTGCTTAAAATAACTTGACCGTTTCCAGCTTTTAAATTGAACCGGAACTTTCCGGCCTTATCCGTTTTAATCTCAAATTTTCCCATATTTATTCTATTTTAAGTAATAAATCTAGATATTTTCTTAAAAAATGACCAATAAAAGAGCCTAAAAATATCAATAAAATAAAGTTTCAGGCTTTTGGGTCTTGAAATTGTAATAGTACCCTAATGATTGTCATAAAAAAAGGAGGCGAATAGCCTCCCTTTTTTATTGTGCTCTCTTATCTGTTACACCCTAATTTGACCATCACCAAAAACATAGTATTTGTTGGTGACCAATTGTTTTAGGCCCAATGGACCTCTATGGTGTAATTTGTCCGTACTAATGGCGAGTTCTGCACCGACCCCCATTTGTCCACCGTCGGTAAATCGAGTGGAGGCGTTTTGGTACACAGCTGCACAGTCCACGTTTTCCATAAATGTTTTGGCAACATCGTTGTTCTCTGTCATTATGGAAGCGGAGTGCCCACCGGAATTTTTATTGATTTTTTCCATGGCTTCATCAATATCATTGACTGCACCGATAACACATTTCATAGCCAAAAACTCTTCTTGCCAAATGGATTCATCGGTAATGGTATCTTCATTCGTCAATACTTTTTTGACTTCATCGTCCACTATAATGGAAACATTGTTGGCGGTGAGTACCTGCTGCAATTCCTTGAGCTTGTCCTCGTAACCATCAATTTGGGTATCCATCAAAATTTTGTCCAATGCGTTACAGGCTGAAATCTTGTGCGTTTTTGCGTTCAAAATCACTTTTAAACTTTTTTCCCAATCAGCTTCCTTGTGAACATATAGGAAGTTGTTTCCCCTACCGCTGATCAGCACAGCGCACTTGGCGTGTTCTTTTACAAATGCAATCAAACGTTCGCCACCACGGGGTACGATAAGGTCCAAATCTTGGTCTGGATTCCTTAGGAACTCCTGTGTTTGTGTCCTGTCCATTTCCAAGAACTGGATAAAGTCTTCGGACAGCCCATTTTCTACCAAGGCCTGATGCCAAAACTTAACCAAGGCCTTATTGCTGTGGTAGGCTTCCTTACCTCCCTTGAGCAATATTTTATTGTTGGCCTTAAATGCGAGTACGGCAGCCTCAACGGTAACATCGGGTCGGGATTCGTAAATAATCATTATGGTGCCAAAAGGTGCTGTTCTGTTGATGATCTTTAGCCCGTTGTCCAGTTCTCTTGTCGAGATTTCCTTGTTAACGGGGTCATCCTGCAAGCGAACCTCCTTTACGGCCTGGATCATTTGATCCACTTTCTTTTGGCCCACTACCAAACGATCGTACAAAGCTTGATCGTCGCGGTTAAATGCGTCTAGATCCTTTTTGTTTGCTTGGAGCAATTCGTCCCGATTTTCATCAAGGATACGCTCCATATCTTGTAATACTTTATTTTTTAAATCTGTGTTTAATAATTTCATTACTGTTATTTTGAAACTTCTGTTCCTACGTTCTTTCCTTCTACAACATCCAGGATTACGTTTTCTCGTTTTCCGTTGACAATGTAAGATGGAATATTGTCGGCTGCTGCTTTTTGGGCATAGCTCAATTTTGAACCCATGCCACCACGGCCTTCTCCTTCTTGCTTGTTTCCTTCTTCAATGTATTTCTCCAAATCTTCTTTCGGCTCAACTTTGTCTATTACTTTGGAATCCTCTTTTTCGGGATGTCCATCGTAAAGGCCATCTATATCCGTCATTAGGATAAGTTTGTCGGCTTTCATCAATTGGGCCAACAAAGTAGCCAGCTCATCGTTGTCCGAGAACATGGACATGGAAACGGAAACTGCATCATCCTCATTGGCTATTGGGATAACCCCTTCGGAAAGGAGCCCTTCAAGGCAATTGATCATGTTGTCTCGGTGCACTCCAGGGTTAAAATCCCTTTTTGTAGGGAGTACCTGGGCACATTTCATTCCGTAATCATTGAATATGTTATAATAGTGCCTCATCATTCTGGGTTGCCCAATGGCAGAATAAACTTGCCTACGTTGGGTTTTATCTTTGATTTTTGCTTTTCCCAGCACTTCTTTACCGGCGATTACCGATCCAGAAGAGACCAAAATGGTCATGATGTCTCGTTCGTATAGCTCAGCAATTTGTTGTACCAAACTGTTGAGTACAGGTCTTACGATTCTGTTGTCTTTATTGGTCATCACATTTGTACCTACTTTGATGACCACTAGTTCTTTATACATGTTTTAGTATTCTTCACCCAGTTCCACAGCTCTACCAAATGCTGCGAAGGCGGCTTCTTTGATTAATTCATTTACATTATTGTCTTCCATGGAATCCAGGGCAGCCCTGGTGGTTCCTCCTTTGGAGGCGACCATTTCCATCCAAGTGTCGGGGTTTAGGTTGTTTTGGTTGAACAACTCCACCGCACCTGTAAAGGTTTGGCTTACCAATACCTTGGAAACGTTCTCCGAGAATCCCATTTGAAGCGCGGCCTCCATCATACTCTGCATAAAGTAGAATACGTATGCGGGACCACTTCCTGAAATTCCCGTTGATGCATCAATAAATTTTTCATTTTTCACCCTAAGGGATTTTCCAGTGGTGTCCAATAGGCCTTCTACCATAAAAAGTTCCAAACGGGAAACCTCTTCGGCGGATACATAGCTGGTTAGACCCTTGCCAACCTGAGCGGGCAAGTTGGGCATGGCCCTGACCACTTTTTTGATTCCTAGGGATTCTTGTATAAAGTTGATGGTAACCCCGGCCATTATTGAAATGAACAATTGCTCGGGATTCACCAATTTTTTCATGCGCTCAAAAAGTTCTTCGGCATGATAGGGTTTTACGGCCAAAAAGATGATGTCTGCTTGTGGTACGCAGTCTTCGATCTTATCAATGGCATCGAAATAGGCAATTTTACCTACTTCTTCTAATTTTTCTTTTGACTTGTCCAGCACCATAATGTTGCGTTTTTTCAACAATTTGGATTTAGACATACCTGTGGCATAGGTAAGCCCCATGTTACCTGCGCCAATAACCAATACTTTCATTGTTTATATTAAAGGGTTATAAAATAAATTATAATGGTGTTATGCTAATACATTGCATTCTTTGCAATCCTTGATTTTACCGTTGTAAGTTGCTCGGTATTTGTGCAAAGTGCGGACGGGAAGCCCCATAATATACCTTCTTACGTATGTAACACGGGTGGTAAGCTCCCCCATTTTAACGCTATAGCGTTTTTCATATCTGGTTTCCCTTTTAATTCTTGAAAGTCTCATTTTGTTGTTGATACTTTTTTGTTTTTGATGTTATTGGTCTTCCTGTTCGTTCAGGAATTTTTGTTTGTATTGTGCCTTTTTCAATGTTTTTCGGCGCTCTACTGATTTTTTAATGTATTCTTGACGGCTACGTATTTGGTCCAAACGCTTCGTGTTTCTATATTTTCTTTTATAGCGTTTTAGAGCCCTTTCAATACTTTCACCTGATTTAACTTCAATTTTTAGCATATAATGGTTTATCTGTTCAATCTCATTTCTAAATGGGTTGCGTTGAACCCTTTTTCTTCAAAAAACTTTTTGTTTGGATATTGGTTTTCATCTGTAATATGGATGGCAACGTCCCCCTTGCAATATTGGAGCGTATAATCCAATAGCTTCTTTTCAATATCGCCTCCCCTGTGCTCTCCGTGTATTACAAAAAACACCAGAAAGTTCTCGGGAATATAGTCTCCCATACCTGTCTTGTTCACAACGGCCAGCCCTAATATTTCATCTTTTTCCTCCATGGCAAAAACATAACCACCCAAACCAGGAATGTCTTTGGTGGAGTATTGAATGGCCTTCCTAATAGCTTTCTTCGTTGCTTTTTTTCCTTCTTGATGCTCAAAAAGGAAGTTGGCGAACCTGTTAGCTTCCATAGTTGAAAGTCTAGTATAGGCATCGTAGGTCTTGATTACCATGCTTTTGTTTTGAACGATAATAGTTCTGATTTTTTAGTTAATAGTTAACGGTTTCGAATCGGGCAAAATGGAAATACAAGTAAATCACACTTGGTTCCCAAGGTAATAGGCGCTACTTCCCAAAAGGGAAGGTAATTATAGGGTAGGCGGAATGAACTTATTGGGCTGGTTTCTGAACACCAGATAAGTAAAACTTAGAATTCTACAGTTTTTTCTCTCGTGGAGCTTAACGTTCATCGGTGCAAAGGTAAGTAAAACAGCCCTTAAATCCCAATAATACTGAGGTTTATGTTTTCTCTAACGTTTCTGCCAAAATTTTGGGAGTACATTTTGGGTTACTCGATGGATTATTATAAGGATTGCTTAAAGTTTAGCTATTGAACGTTAAATATTCTTAAGATCGATTTTACGGGATCGCCGTTTTTGAGTTTAGAGGTGTTTTTCTATTGAATACTTTTCTTTGTTTTGAATTGGTGTCACTTCCGGCTATGTGAATTATTGCTAACTTTAATTCGTTTAGCTTTAGGTACAATGGAATTGCTGCATGGAAAAGCCTTCAAGATTCCGTTGATCATTATATATGTAAGAATCATAAACTGCCCCCTGATATATTGAACTGTACAAGGACCTACCTATGCGTTATTAACCTTTTAAGCTCTTTGTAACCCATGTTACTGTAAGGCTTTCAAAGGCAAATTATCTTAACCGCACAACAATAATGAATATGGAAGTTTTTGAAATTCTTGGATATATTGGGGCTTTGTTAATTGGCGTAGTCCTTGGGTTGATTGGTGGTGGAGGCTCTATACTTACCGTTCCTGTTTTGGTATACTTAATGTATATAAACCCTGTAACGGCCACCGCATATTCACTTTTTGTGGTAGGAATCTCTTCGTTGATCGGCGCTTTTAAGAATATCCAAAAAGGACTTGTCGACCTAAAAACTGCCATTGTATTTTCTATTCCTGCTTTTATAGCGGTTTATGCAACAAGAAAATATTTGGTGCCCGCCATTCCGGAGCATTTGTTCAATATTGGCGATCTCGCCGTGACAAAGAACATTGGTATAATGGTGTTTTTTGCAATTATTATGTTGATGGCTTCCATATCAATGATCAGGGGCAGGTCCGAAAACGGTGATGATGACGAAACCGAGGTCCAATATAATTTTCCGTTTATCATTCTGGAAGGTGTTGTGGTTGGGGTATTGACAGGTATTGTTGGAGCTGGTGGTGGATTTTTAATAATTCCGGCACTTGTCATTTTTGCCAAGTTACCTATGAAAAGGGCAGTGGCGACCTCACTTTTGATCATCGCCATAAAATCGTTGATCGGATTTTTGGGAGATGTACAAAACCAAAGCATTGATTGGACCTTTCTACTATCGTTTACAGCTTTGTCAGTGATCGGCATTTTCTTGGGAATCTGGTTGAGTAATTTCATCAACGAGAAACACCTGAAAAAATCCTTTGGTTGGTTTGTGCTCCTTATGGGTATATATATTCTTTATAAGGAATTGTTCGGCTAGGACAGTTCTGTTTTAATATCCAGATCGGACTTACTTTATCTGCTATCCAGGTTTGTTGACGGCAGCGTCCTTTTCAAGTTGAGAATGATTTAATCCTTCCCATATTTTTTCTAAAATGAAACTAATAGTAAAACACAGTATTTTTTTGCTTTGGGGGTTGAGCTCCATGGCACAGCATCAAAAAGCACCTGATAAAGCGGAGAGCTTAAAGGAAATATTTGCGAATGGGGAAGTAGAAGGACATATTCGAAATTACTTTATGTCAACTATCAACGAGGGGTCTTTGAAAGATTATTACACCGATGCCATCGGAGGTTCCATATCTTTCAAAACAATGGAATACAAAGGTTTTGAACTTGGTGTAAAGGGCATATTCACGTTTGAAGCGTTCACGTCCAATTTAAATGATCCCGACCCAACAACCGGGAAGGTTTCAAAATGGGAACACGAGCTTTACGATATTAATGACTACAACAATCAAAATGACCTTGATAGATTGGAGGAATTATATGTAAAGTACAATTTTGACTCTGGGTATTTTACCTATGGAAAACTTGCCATTGAAGAAACACCTTTGCTCAATGAAACAGATGGTAGGATGAAACCATTTGCCTTCAAGGGTTTTTGGTTTCAATTACATCGAAAGAAACATATATTCAATATAAGTTGGTTGGACCGTATTTCGCCCAGAGGTACGGTGGAATGGTATAGCTTCAATGAAGCTATCGGGTTGTCGAACAACGGCTTTCAGCCAGATGGAACCCTATCGGATTATCGAGACAAAACAGCATCCAAAGGTATCGCCTCTTTACAATATGAAACACAACTTGACCAATTTGGATTTAGGGCCAATCACTACTATATCAATCATATTTCAAATACGAGTCTGATAGAATTGGATTATAAAAAGGGCGATTGGACCTTGGGTCTGCAATATGCATTACAGTTTTCCGATAGCTTCCAAAAAAGCTTGGACTACGCCGAAAGATATATGCAGCCTGGGGAAAACGGTCAGGTATTAAGTGGTCAACTGGCTTATGATCCACAGCATTGGCATTTTGGAGTTGCTTATACAAGGGCCTTTGATACTGGAAGGTTTCTGTTTCCCAAAGAATTGGGAAGAGACAACTTTTTCACTTCGCTCTCCCGCTCTCGATTGGAAGGTCTGGGGGATGTTAATGTTTTTACCCTGTACACTGATTACGATTTTGATATAGATGGATTGAACCTGGGCTTGGAAGTTACCGAAGTGTTTGGTCCCGGAATAAACGAGTTTGAATTCAACAAATACAATATTGATGAATATTATCAGATAAACACAAGATTACATTATGAGTTACAGGGCTTTTTTGAAGGCCTTAATTTTGATGTTCTTTATGTGTACAAAAGGAACCTGAACAATTCTGACCCTATCAACGTATTCAATCAGAGCAACTTACACCAAATTAATTTTGTGACAAACTATATTTTCTAGAAAAAAGCCGGTATTCAACATCCATGGTTCCAATGCAGGAACCGATCATGTGGAAGCTGGAAAAGAATTTGGGTATGGATTTTATGTGAAGTTGTTTTCCATTAAAATCATTTGCTAAAAACAAAAAAGCTCCGAAAAATCGGAGCTTTTTGCGGTCTGGACGGGACTCGAACCCGCGACCCCCTGCGTGACAGGCGGGAGGGGTTAAGTATTTAATTATCTGAAAAACAGGTATATAAGAGGTTGTTTGTTTGAATTTTAATGAATAACGCATGAATAACGCATGAATAAATTGGAGAAATAAGTACATATTAAGGCAGATTTTTGATTAATTACTGCTCTAATAAGAAGAGAATTATAGAGTTTTTAGTGGGTTGTTTAAGATGAGAAATGATGGATTACTTTTTTCTAGTAATTTTAATGTATGCAGAAAACTAAAAAATCTTTACAAGAGAAAAAATTTCATAAAACGATATTACATCGGTTCATTAAAGCTCTATCTTTTTTTATACTTACCATTCTTTATTTTAATTGTGCAAACTATTTGTTTTGTCAATCCCAGGCTGAGGATAGATATAGATTTGGAAATCTTGACTTCTCCGTGGTCAAAATTTTTGTAGATGATGAGAGTTTCGGTTCCGGATTTGTTATTGATGGTCCATACTTAATTACAAATTTCCACGTAGTTGAAAAGGTAATAGAAGCAAAACGAAATGACTCTAAAAACCCTCCGATCATTAAGTGGTTAAATGCCAAATTATCTCAAGATAAAATTTTTGCTATTGAGGATTATCCAACTGCCGAGGTTTTAAATGATTTTATATCAAACGATACAATTTATTACTATGGAAAAGCTTCTGATCTCATAGTCCTAAAACCAAATAGAAATATAAATCTTCATTCGAAACTTCCACTATCAAAACAATGGATGAATAGAGGAGACAAAATTTTGGTAGCTGGATTTCCTTTAGGTCTGGAATATATGACTATTAGTTCTGGGATTATCGGAAATCAAAGAAGCGAGTTAATTAGAAAAGATGTTTCTGATATGTTACCTGTATCTGCAATATTTAGAGGACAAGGTGATTTTATACTTGCAGCTGGTGGATCAGGTGGACCAGTTGTAAAAATTGGAAAAACGATTAGTAAAGATAGTGTGATTGGAATCGCAGTCGGTGGTAAAACAAAGAATGCTAAAAAATTAAAAAGGATTTATGATATCTATGATAACAAATTGGATAGTATCATTGCTACCCAAGATGGTTTTAACCCTCAAAATAAAATTCACAGTAATTATTATGAAAAATATTTGATTTTTTCTTCGTTTATTAATTCAAATGTTCAAATTCCTGAATTTATTCATGTTTCTCATTTAAGGGATTTGCTGGATTTACTTGAAATTGAACACTAGTTCATTTAATATAAAATCCGATATCTACTTCCGTTACCTCTAGGTTTCTAAAAATTTATTAGCTCTTTTCAAGTGAATATAAAAAGATGAAAGATTGTTTGTTAATGGTTGGCACTTTCTTTAGCAATGGGAAATACGTTTTTTAACGCATGAATAACGCATGAATAGGAGTGCATGAAAAATTGTGAAGAAAAGAGAAAATTAAAGAAAATAGAGTATAAAGCACTTAAAATAAGTTACTTGTGTTTTTTGACCCCCTGCCATTAAAATGTTTGGGCAATTCAAGTCCAAAAACGCGAAAACCCCAGTAAAACTGAGGTTTTCGAAGCGGTCTGGACGGGACTCGAACCCGCGACCCCCTGCGTGACAGGCAGGTATTCTAACCAACTGAACTACCAGACCAATGATTTTATCTTTGTTAGACTCCGACAACAGTCGGATTCAAATCTTGTTCAATGCTTTTTTAAAGCGAGTGCAAATATACATTCTCATTTCGGATATGGCAAAACATTTTTTTAAAAAAATGATCAACCAAATTTTTGTCTCTCGATCATAAAGGAATTCAGCACTTGGGAGAAGTCCGAGCGAACATCTACCCCCACATATTTTATTTGGTACTGTGCGCATTTCAGTTTTAGGTCATTCTGATATTCCAATACTTTTTGCGAATATGCTTTCTTGATGGAATCAGCATACAAATCTATCTGTTCACCTGTTTCCACATCCACAAAACGTTTGGGTGTATCATCAAACTCAAAATAGAGCTCATGCTCTTTGTCCAAGAGGTGGAAAAGTACCACGGAATGTTTGTTGTATTTGAGATGACGCAAGGCTTCGAAGAGTTTATCCTCTTCAGTTTCCGTTTGGAACATATCGGTAAATAAAAAGATCAAGCTTCTTCGATGGATTTTCTCGGCAATTTGATGTAGAAACGTGTAGGTTTTGGTCTCCTTTGTTTTAGGTGTATGCGAAGCCACTTCGTTCAGTTTGGAATACAACATTTGATAATGACGTTCGCTGTTCTTCTCCGAAGCATGGAAGTCATATGTATTGGAATAGATGCTAAGCCCTACCGCATCCCGTTGTTTTTTTAAAACCTGCATCAAGGCAGCAATGGAAAGCACCCCAAAACCAATTTTGTTGAGGTTGTCCAAGGAATATTCCTTCACTTCCGGATAATACATGGAGGCCGAGTTGTCCAAGATCATGTGACAGCGCAGGTTGGTCTCATCCTCAAAACGTTTGGTGTACAAACGGTCCGTTCGGGCAAAAAGCTTCCAGTCAATATGTTTGGTGCTCTGTCCGGGATTGTAAATTTTGTGTTCGGCAAACTCCGCCGAGAAGCCATGGAACGGACTTTTGTGTATACCACTGATAAATCCCTCCACAATTTGGTGGGCCAAAAGCTCCAAATTTTGGAAGAGGGTCGCTCTGCTAAGTTCCGATCTTACGTCCATAACTGATTTCTTCGGACAAGATAAAATAAAAAAGGCTTGGCATTTGCCAAACCTTTTTTAAAATCTAATTCCAAAATTCGTTTTACAGTGCAGCATCAATTGCATCTGTATAGGTTTTTTTAGGGGATACACCCACTTGACGGTTAACTACCTCACCATCTTTAAAAACCAAAACAGTAGGGATGTTACGTACACCGTATTTGGCGGCAAACTGCTGGTTGGCGTCTACATCAACCTTACCAACAACGGCTTTGCCATCGTATTCTTGTCCTACTTCTTCAATGATCGGACCTACCATTCTGCAAGGCCCGCACCATGCTGCCCAAAAATCTACTAGGACAGGCTTGTCACTTTTTAAAACTACTTCGTCAAAAGTTGCATCTGTTATTTCTAGTGCCATCTTATTTATTTTAATATTTTACAAAGTTAGTCAAATAATGCCCATGTAACTTACATTCAGCATATTCGTTTTAATTATTGTACCATTGACAATAATTATGGTCTAATTTAATTTATAATGGATTTCATTCGCTTCCAGTTCGGAAAGTAACTCACTGTTTATCTTCACCTTCTGTTTTCGGCTCGATAGTTTGAGTTTGATTTCCTCCTGCATCTCATAAATTACAAAACTTATGGGATGATCGCCTTTATGTAATGTTAAAGTGTCCTTCAAGGTTTGGATACGCTTTTCTTGCAGCCTATCTATGTTCAGTTTGATGGTCAGCTTTTTCGCAAAGGCATCCATCACATCCTGAAGCTGCTTAAAGTCGTTGAACTGAAGCCGTGGGTCTCCTTTTTTGCCCGTATCGCGGTTTACCCAGCCTTCTCGCACAAATGCCCTAACGTGTACAAAGGAGTTGATCATTAAAAAATGACGGAACTTCAGGTATTCTTCACCAAAGATTCTTAGCTCGTAGGATTCATTATAATCTTCCAAGGTGAACAACCCCCAACCTTTGCCGTTTTTGGATACCCGGTGCTGAACATCGGTAATTACACCGGCGACCGTAAGTTCCCTGTTCACAAATTCTTCCAAACGGGAGAAATCGCTTACCGTATTCTTACAAAACGCTTTTATCTCTTTTTTGAAATCATCCAGTGGGTGGCCCGAAATGTAAATACCTACCACCTCCTTCTCACGACGCAGCTTTTCCATGGTTCCCCATTCCTCACAAGGGGGCACGATCGGCTCTGGGATCTGAACCTCGCTCGCCTCGCCAAAAAGGCTTACCTGTGATGAGTTTTGATTTTCCTGGAACTTGGAACCATACTTAACGGCTTTTTCCAAAAAGGTTATGCCATCGCCCTCATCATGAAAATATTGTGCACGGTGGGTATCGCCGAATGAGTCAAATCCACCTGCCAGTGCCAAGTTTTCAAAGGCTTTTTTGTTAGCAGCACGTAAATCCACACGTTTGGCCAGGTCAAAGATGGATTTGTAAGGCCCGTTTTCTTTTCGGTTTTCTACAATGGTCTCCACAGCGGAGCGACCTACTCCTTTAATGGCTCCCATTCCAAAACGTACCGCATTGTCCTTGTTCACGGCAAATTTGTAGTAGGATTCATTGACATCGGGTCCCAATACTTCCAACCCCATTCGTTTACATTCCTCCATAAAAAAGGTGACCTGCTTAATATCGTTCATGTTGTTGGACAACACGGCAGCCATATATTCAGCAGGGTAATGGGCCTTTAAATAAGCCGTTTGGTAAGCGATATAGGCATAACAGGTAGAGTGACTCTTATTGAAGGCATAGGAGGCGAAAGCTTCCCAATCCTTCCAGATTTTTTCAAGTATATCACGTGGATGCCCGTTTTTCTCTCCACCATCCAAAAACTGTGGCTTTAATTTTTCCAGTAGGGCAAAAATCTTTTTACCCATGGCTTTACGCAGCACATCCGCGTCACCCTTGGAGAACCCTGCCAGTTTTTGGGAGAGCAGCATCACCTGCTCTTGGTATACGGTGATCCCATAGGTCTCCTGCAGGTATTCTTCCATTTCTGGAAGGTCGTAGGTAATCTCCTCTTCCCCGTGCTTACGGGCGATAAAACTTGGGATGTATTCCATTGGCCCAGGTCTGTACAGGGCGTTCATGGCGATAAGGTCATCAAAAACCGTGGGTTTTAAGGTTTTCATGTGCTTCTGCATCCCTGGTGATTCGTACTGGAATATTCCTACCGTATCCCCTCGTTGGAAAAGCTCGTATGTTTTTTCGTCATCCAATGGAAAATCATCGGGCACCAAATCTATTCCTGTTCTTGCCTTAACAATTTTGACCGTGTCCTTGATCAGGGTCAAGGTTTTCAGTCCCAAGAAATCCATTTTCAGCAGTCCGGCACTCTCCACTACGGAGTTGTCGAACTGGGTAACGTAGAGGTCGGAATCCTTGGCAACGGATACGGGAACGAAGTTGGTAATGTCGTCTGGGGTAATGATTACCCCACAGGCGTGGATTCCCGTATTTCGCAACGAACCTTCGAGAACGCGGGCCATTTTAACGGTTTGTCCTTCCAGGTCGTCCGTTTCCGCAATATTGAGAAGTTCATGTACCTTTTCCAGTTCATCGGAACGGAACTTCTTCTTTAAGTCGGCCTCGTCGATCCCAAATATTTTGTTCAGCTTGGACATGTTCGGAATCAACTTGGCAATACGGTCGGCATCGCCCAGTGGCAAATCCAGAACACGGGCAGTGTCCCGAATGGACGATTTGGCCGCCATGGTACCATACGTAATGATTTGCGCCACTTGGTTTGCCCCGTACTTATTGATCACGTAGTCCATCACACGGCTACGGCCCTCGTCATCAAAATCAATATCGATATCGGGCATGGATACCCTGTCCGGATTCAGGAACCGCTCAAAAAGCAGGTCGTACTTCATGGGATCGATGTTGGTGATCGTCAAACAATACGCTACCACCGAACCAGCAGCGGAGCCACGGCCAGGTCCTACGGACACATCCATATTCCGTGCTTCGCGGATAAAGTCCTCAACAATCAGAAAGTATCCCGGATACCCTGAGTTTTTAATAATCTCCAGCTCAAAATCTATACGCTCCCTAATTTCATCCGTGAGCTCACCATATCGTTTTTCGGCCCCTTTATAGGTAATATGTCGCAAGTAGGCATTTTCACCCCTGTTACCACCATCCACTTCATCTTCTGGATCCTTGAATTCTTCTGGAATACTGAATTTGGGCAGTAAAATATCACTGGCAAGGTCGTAGGGCTCAATTTTGTCCACGATTTCCTTAATGTTCAAAATGGCCTCGGGCAGATCCTTGAAGAGTTCCTTCATTTCGTCGGACGACTTAAAGTAGTACTCTTGGTTGGGCAGACCGTATCGGTAGCCCCGCCCTCGGCCAATGGGTGTGGATTGTTTTTCCCCGTCCTTTACGCACAATAAAATGTCGTGTGCCTCGGCATCTTTTTTATCACAGTAATAGGTGTTGTTGGTGGCGACAAGTTTAACGTTGTGCTCTTTTGCCATTCGCACCAAAACCTGGTTTACACGATCTTCGTCCTCTTGGCCGTGACGCATTATCTCGATGTAAAAATCGTCTCCAAATTGTTCTTTCCACCACAAAAGTGCCTCTTCCGCCTGGTTTTCGCCAACGTTCAGGATTTTATTGGGGACTTCACCATATAGGTTTCCCGTGAGGGCGATCACATCTTCCTTGTATTGTTCAATTACCTTTTTGTCGATTCTTGGTACGTAGTAAAATCCATTGGTGTAGGCTATGGATGACATTTTGGCCAAGTTATGGTACCCCTTTTTGTTCTTGGCCAGGAGCACAATTTGATGCCCGTAGTCCTTTACGTTTTTATTGGTGTGGTCCTCACAGACAAAAAATTCGCAACCCACGATCGGGGTAATCTCTTTCTCGGTAGGCTGTTCGCCATTGGCGACAAGCTCTTCGTTTTTGGCCTTTACCGCTTTGTTGTGGCCCATAACTTCTTTCACAAAGTGAAAAGCACCCATCATATTGGCGTGGTCGGTTAGGGCGACCGCGGGCATACCGTGGTTGGCAGTGGCCTTGATCAAATCTTTTATGTTGATGGTGGACTGAAGTACCGAAAACTGGGAGTGGTTGTGTAGGTGTACAAAAGACTCATCTTCCAAGGTTTCCACATTCTCTTGGATTTCCTCGTCGGAAACCCCACCAGTATCTTCTGCCCAAAGGGCATCGGCTATTTCTTTTGATGCAGCCTTTAGGTTGATGTGCTTTAACCCGATGAGTTCTATTTCTTGCGGGTTGGCTTCTGAAAAGCGCTCAAAATAATCGGGCTGAACATCCAGTTCCTGATAGGAATACTGCTTTTTACGGACCAATTCCAAAAAACAGCGTGTTGTGGCTTCCACATCGGCCGTTGCGTTGTGCGCTTCGGCAAAAGGCTCGCCGAACAAGAACTCGTGGAGTTCTGTTAATGTGGGCAATTTAAATTTACCACCACGACCTCCGGGAATTTTACAAAGTTCCGCGGTATGCTCGGTACAGGTGTCGAGCACGGGTAGTTCCGTCAATGGGCTTTCCACGCCACTACGGTGGAATTCGCATCCCATAATGTTGATGTCGAATCCCACATTTTGGCCCACTACAAATTTGGTTTGCTCTAAAGCCTTGTTGAAAGCTTCCAAAACTTCGTTCAGTGGCACCCCTTTTTCTTCCGCCAATGCCGTGGATATGCCGTGTATCTGTTCCGACTCGTACGGAATATTAAACCCTTCGGGTTGTACCAAAAAATCTTGGTGCTCTATTAGATTACCGAGTTCGTCGTGCAGCTGCCATGCTATCTGAACGCATCTTGGCCAGTTGTCGGTATCGGTAATGGGAGCATCCCAGCGTTTGGGCAAACCAGTGGTTTCCGTATCAAAAATCAAATACATAGGCTATCTGTCTCGGTCAAAAAAAGAATAGATAAAAGTACGGAAGAAGATAGATTTGGTAAAAAAGAGTTTTGAGGAGTTATCAACTAAAAAAAGCCGGGAATAAATCCCAGCTTTTTCTTCTGCTTGTATCTAGTGACTTTTGGAATTACGATACTGCTGTTTCGAATATGTTTGCTGTCTCCAAGGTTTCCCTGATGGCATTTCTATGTTTCATCAATAGGCTTTCCGTGGATGGTGGCAACACAAAATCCTTATCGTGCAATATATCGTTGTAAGTGGCGATAGCTTCTTTTTCGCCTCGGTGCACTTCTTCCAACATGGCTTCTTCATTGTTGGTGGTGAACAGCGATTTAAAATCTATCCAAGATCTGTGTAAGGTTCCTTTGGTACTTCCTCCTTTTTCTGGAGTTTGTCCAAAAGACATAATCTCAGCTTTTAATTCTTGGCCAAAATTGTATCTTTTCTTGGCGCTGTCCATAAAGAATTGCTTAATGGTTTTATTGTCCACCTTTTCAGCTGCTTGTTTAAATCCTTTTTCAGCATCATAGGTTCTTTCCAAAAGTTCGTTCAATTTGTTCGACATTTCTACAGTGTACTTCATAATCTCTCTTCATTTTATCGGTTCATGGCCATCGACTCTCGATGACATTCAATTACAAGATAAGGTTAAAATACAGAATACCAAATAGTTGCGATGGTTTATAATAGGTTTAACGGGATAGGGTCCAGTTGTTAAAGGCATTTAACTTTTTTTACTGAAAACACTGTCCTATAAACAAATAAGTGTATATTTGCACCCGCTTTACAGATAAGCGATTAAAAAGAATTAATAATCAGGGTCGGGCACCCTACAAATTAATGTGATATGCCAGTTAAAATTAGACTTCAAAGACACGGTAAAAAAGGTAAACCATTTTATTGGGTAGTCGCTGCAGATGTTAGAGCGAAAAGAGATGGTAAATTTTTGGAAAAATTGGGAACTTATAACCCAAATACCAATCCAGCTACGATCAATCTTGATATTGATGGTTCCGTAAAATGGTTGCAAAACGGTGCACAACCAACTGATACAGCCAGAGCTATTCTTTCTTACAAAGGTGTGATGATGAAGCACCACCTTGCAGTAGGTGTTCGTAAAGGAGCAATGACGGAAGAGCAAGCCGAGGAAAAATTCAAAGCTTGGTTGGAAGAGAAAGAACAAAAAATCCAAGCTAAAAAAGATGGTTTGAGCAAAGCTGAAGCTGAAGCTAGGGCCAAAGCATTGGAAGCAGAAAAAGAAGTAAGCGAAAAGAGAGCTGCTGCTGCGCTACCTGAAGAGGAAGTAGCAGAGGAAGCTGCCGAAGAAACTGCTGAGGCTGCAACCGAGGAAACTACTGCGGAAGCTGAAGCACCTGCCGAAGAGGCTCCTGCTGCCGAAGAAGAAGCTGCTAAAGAAGAAGAATAGAAAAGGAGGACGATGCGCAAGGAAGACTGTTTCTACCTGGGCAAAGTCGTTTCAAAATATAGCTTTAAGGGCGAGGTGTTGGTTAAATTGGACACCGACGAGCCCGATATCTACGAAAATATGGAATCAGTGCTTGTTTCTTTGGGAAACAACCTGGTTCCATTTTTTATTGATAGGTGCCGTTTGCATAAATCCAACTTGCTCCGCATCGATTTTGAAGAGGTAAAGGACGAATCTTCCGCTGATAAGATTATCGGCTCCGAACTATACCTTCCCTTGACCATGTTGCCCCCACTTACAGGAAATAAATTCTATTACCATGAGGTGATCGGATTTACCGTTATGGATGAGGTGCACGGTGATATTGGTATCGTGGAATCCGTGAACGATAGTGCTTCACAAGATCTGTTCGAAATAAAGAAAGGGGACAAGGAGTTATTGATTCCCGTAAGTGATGATATTATTACCAAAGTCGACCGGGAGAATAAGACCATCCACGTAAAAACACCAGAAGGCTTGGTGAACCTTTATTTAAGTTGAGGTAAAAAAAAGGAGGCAATAGTACCTCCTCTTTTAACTCATAAGACCCCACGAAACTTAACTTTTTCCACTTACTCAATCTAGGTAAAATCCTAAGATGTGTCAATGGAATTACCGATGTGATTACACATGTGTTTAGCTTGTTTAAAAGTGAAAAACAAAGCCGATTAATGCTTGAAAAGCGCTATCTGATTGGTTTTTGTCAAAGGTCGCATTATAACGTAAAGTAGGTTCGATGCTCACATTGTTTGCAACGAACAAAGCGTAGCCTGCTTGTATTCCAAGCCAGCTACTGGTTCCATACCCATCAGAACTTATGCCTGTATAATCCAATCCAAGTGGTATTTTATCAATTACATAGTATTTTAATCCGGCCTTATAACTAAATGTCCCCACAATATCTCCACCAGAGTAACCTAGACCTACTTTAATAGCCAGATTATCAGCTACAAAATAGCCTCCTTCCGTTCCTACTGAATATATTGTGTAACCATCTGCCGAGGTTAACGAAAATGCAGTGCTGCCTGTGCTCCAAGAGCCTGTATTAGCTTCAATGATCCAGCTTCCTTTTTTTAAGGGGTTTGAGTTTGAATCACTTTGTGCATAAGTTGTGATTCCAGCAAAAATGAATAAGGCAAAAAGGATTTTCTTCATAATCATGAGTTTAATTGGGTGATGATTTCATCGGGGACTTTCCCCAAAATTGATAGCGAAATAATCATATACATTTGAAAAACTGACTTAAGAATTAATAAAAGGCTGATATCAACTAATGAATGATGAATTTGAATTGATGATTGTAATTTGGGTATAGGACATTGCCTTATCTTTGGACTAATGGAACCGTTCAAATTCAAGGAATTTACCATTCACCAAGATAAATGTGCCATGAAGGTAGGTACCGATGGTGTTCTGTTGGGCGCTTGGGTTTCGTTGGAAGAACATCCTGAATCAATTTTGGATATTGGAGCTGGAACCGGACTCATTGCCTTGCAACTCGCTCAACGTTCGTCGGCTGAAACCATAGATGCTATTGAGTTGGATGCCGCTGCCTACGAGCAATGTGTTGGTAATTTTGAAGCATCTCCATGGGGAGACAGACTATTCTGTTACCATGCTGGTTTTGATGAGTTCGTGGATGAAATGGAAGATAAGTACGATTTGATCGTATCCAACCCTCCGTTTTATGCCGAAGATGTGTCTAGTGGCGATCAATCCAGGGACAATGCACGGCAAAGCAGTTCTTTACCATTCGATGAACTGGTTCAAGGTGTATCCCGATTTTTGACGGAAGATGGAAATTTTGCGGTAATCATCCCATATAAAGAAGAAGGGAATTTTATTGATTTAGCCAAAAATGTTGATTTGTTTCCAAATAGAATCACCAGGGTCAAGGGAAATCCTGAAACTGATTTTAAAAGAAGTTTAATGGAATTCAGCTTTCATCAAAATAAGCCATATATTGATTCCTTGATCATTGAAGAAGGTCGACACCAGTATACCAAGGAATACATTGAATTGACCCAAGCATTTTATTTAAAAATGTAACAATGCACGAATGAAATGTTATATTTACTTAAAAATTATTCTGAATGAAGCCCGATTTATTTGAAGCCCCAGATTACTATAACCTTGATGATTTACTTTCCGAGGAACATAAACTGGTTCGTGATGCGGCCCGCCAATGGGTAAAGCGCGATATATCCCCAATTATTGAGGAATATGCCCAAAAAGCAGAATTCCCTGAACAAATTATTGCAGGATTGGCGGAAATAGGTGCTTTCGGCCCCTACATTCCCGAAGAATACGGGGGTGCAGGCTTGGACCAAATCAGTTATGGGTTGATTATGCAGGAGATTGAGCGTGGCGATAGTGGCGTTCGCTCCACAGCTTCTGTACAGTCTTCGTTAGTGATGTATCCCATATTTGCTTACGGAAACGAAGAACAACGTAAAAAATATTTGCCCAAATTGGCTACTGGGGAGTGGATGGGCTGTTTTGGACTTACAGAACCCAACCATGGTTCCAATCCCGGAGGTATGGAGACAAAGTTCAAGGATGCCGGTGATCATTATGTGTTGAACGGTGCCAAATTGTGGATTTCCAACTCGCCATTTGCCGATGTGGCAGTTGTTTGGGCAAAGAATGAAGAAGGTAGAATCCACGGATTGATTGTTGAACGTGGAATGGAAGGTTTTTCCACACCTGAGACCCACAACAAATGGTCTTTGAGGGCATCTGCTACAGGCGAACTTATTTTTGACAATGTAAAAGTGCCAAAGGAAAATCTATTACCGGGCAAAAATGGATTGGGGGCACCGCTTGGATGTTTGGATTCCGCCCGCTATGGTATTGCATGGGGAGCAATCGGTGCAGCCATGGATTGCTACGATACGGCACTCCGTTATGCCAAGGAAAGGGTGCAGTTTGGAAAACCCATTGCAGCATATCAGCTTCAGCAAAAGAAATTGGCCGAAATGATCACCGAAATTACCAAGGCCCAGTTATTGGCTTTTCGTTTGGGACAATTAAAGAATGAAGGCAAAGCCACTACTGCACAAATTTCCATGGCCAAACGAAACAATGTGGAAATGGCCATCAAAATTGCCCGCGAAGCAAGGCAAATGTTGGGTGGAATGGGAATTACAGGGGAGTACAGCATTATGCGCCACATGATGAACCTGGAAAGTGTGATTACTTACGAGGGTACGCACGATATTCACCTGTTGATCACGGGAGCTGATATTACGGGAATCTCGGCGTTCAAATAATCAAGCTCGGAGAATCTTCTCTAAAGTTACCTTAATGGATTTGCTGATGGGTGTCTGGCTCTTGTCCGCAAATTGATTGTGTGGTACCAGCATATTCGTTTCAGGAAAATAAGCAGCCATATTTCCCTTTGGGATATCGTAGGTCACCACCAAGAATTTCTCTGCGGTTCGCTGTATGCCATCATAGTTGCTATGTAGGTTAACAGTATCCAATTGTGTCAATCCCTTTTCTGCCATATCTTCCTTGTTCATAAAAACCACACGACGTTCGTTATGGATGCCACGATATCGATCGTTCAATCCATAAATGGTAGTGTTGAACTGGTCATGGGAGCGAATGGTCATCAACAATAGCTCATCAGCTCGTAATTGATGGTCGGGCAATGGGGTAATGGACAATTGTGCCATGCCGTTGGGCAGCATCCTAAAATCACGGTTACGAACGTTATTTGGTAAATAGTATCCAAATCCTTTGGATTGTTCACTGGTGTTCTCAAAACCTTTGACCGTCTTATCTATCAATTTTCGGATGAGGTTGTAATCTTGGCCCAACTCGTACCAATTCATGGAGTGGTTGCCCCTGAAATACGTGTGCGCCAAAAGTGCAATGATCTCAGGTTCACTTTTAATATATTCTGAAGCCGGTTTCAATAGTCCTTTGCTCTGCCGGACCTTGCCCGTACTGCTCTCCATCGTCAAAAATTGGAGCTCACCGTTCTTTTCATCTTTTTCGGAACGGCCAAAGGTCGGCAACAACAATGCAGTTGTACCAGTAACCAAGTGACTACGGTTCAGTTTGGTACTAATCTGCACGGTCAAATCACAATTTTGAATTGCCTCTGCGGTGTATTGGGTGTCCGAAGCAGCCATCAAAAAATTACCGCCCAGGCAAACAAAAACCTTGGCCTTTTTATCGTGCATGGCCTTGATAGCTTCTACCGTATCATAGCCTTTCTCGGTAGGAGGGTCAAAATTGAGATGTTTCTGGATATTCTCGTTCAGTGTTTTGCTCACGTAGTGCATAATACCCACCGAACGATCGCCCTGCACATTGCTATGTCCTCGCACAGGACAAGTTCCGGCAAAGGGTTTTCCAACAGCTCCTTTGAGCAATAGGATATTGACGTATTCCTTAATGCAATCCACCGCATTTTTATGCTGGGTGATTCCCATGGCCCAACAGACCACAATTTTGGATTTTTCTGCCAACAGTTCCGCTACCTTGTCTATTTTTCGCATGTACACCCCGCTTCTGCGTTGAAGGCTTTCCACGTCGTAGCGTTCCAAATCTTTCAACAGATCATCATAGCCGTCCACATACTCTACAATAAATTCATGGTCGAGGACATTGGAGTTTTTAGCATCGAGTGCCACCAATTTTTTCAAGATCAGTTTGGCCAGGGCAATATCTTCATTGATCTTTACAGGAAGGTGAATGTCGGCAATGGGTTGTCCGTTCCCCAACATATCTGAAACACTTTGCGGGTTTTTAAAGTTGGCCAATCCCGTTTCGGCCAATGGATTTATACTTATAATCTTGCCACCGTTCTTTTTGCATTTTTCCAGGGCCGATAACATTCTCGGATGATTGGTGCCAGGATTTTGTCCCACGACCATAATAACCTCTGCACCATATAGGTCATCCAGTTTTACGGAACCCTTTCCGATCCCCAAAGTTTCCGAAAGTGCTACTCCTGATGATTCATGGCACATATTGGAGCAATCGGGCATGTTGTTGGTGCCAAAGGCGCGGGCAAACATACCATAGAGGTAAGCGGCTTCGTTGCTAGATCGGCCCGAGGTGTAAAAAATGGCCTCGTTTGGGTCTTTTAGTTGGTGCAGTTCATCAGAAATCAACTCAAAAGCATCTTGCCAAGTAATGGGTTCATAATGTATACTGTACGGTTTTAGGACCATCGGTTCTACTACGCGCCCTAATTTGTTCAGTTCAAAATCACTCAGTCTGGATAATTCTTCCACGGAATGTTCCGCAAAAAAATCGGATCCTACGTTTTCTCGGGTAGCTTCATCGGCCAATGCTTTTGCACCATTTTCACAGTATTCGGCAATTTTGGATGGGTGTTGGGGAACGGGCCATGCACAACTGGGGCAGCGAAAACCTTCTTCCTGGTTCATTTCCAACAAACCTCTCATGGAACGCACGATTCCCATTTCCTTAAAAGTATGTCGTAAGGCTTCTTTTACGCCTAAAAATCCAGCAGAGGTCTGCATTGGCTCTTTTAATCGAAGCCCTGTAAATTTGATGTCCCCGGTAAGGGAAACGTTGCGCTTTGTTTCTTTCTCCATCATGGTCGGTGTTGCAATTTTGGATTGGGATAGTTGTCCGATTGGTCTTCCGCTCTGTTTTCAAGACAAGTGAAGTCTTTTTCCAACAACAAATGCAGTTTTTTCCCTTTGGGAAGCTCCATTTCACAATCAAAGCCCACAGTGTTGTTGTGGAACCAATTTTTTCCATCATCTTCGGGAACCATCATCAGTATATTGTTGTCGGAGTACGATGCTTGTAGCTGTTTTAGATCCGGCATCAGTTTGACCTGATATTGAAAAGTGCTGTGGCCAAATTCGGTGGTTTCCGTTATTGAGCCCGTTTCGGACAGTTGCTTTACTTCACTTTGGGTCAATCTAAATCGTATGGAATTCCCTTTGATTCTGATTTTCATGTAATGGTTTCAATTCGTCTTGGTAAGTTAAGGCATTCCGTTCACTTCTTCGAATCAAATAATTTTTTGCTCGTTCTCATATCGGCATATCGCGGGTCTTGGACGTAGTTTTCCTTTTTCATTTTGATGACCTCTATGCTCAAAAAGCCAAACTCTTCCACCACTTTGCCATAAAATCGATAGATGCCTTTTCCACGAAAAAAATATTTGGCCGCTACAGGCGGAAAGAGCACCGTGTCGAAGACCTCTCCGTGTTGGTCCATCAAGGTGGCAAAATGCATGCGTTTCCCGTGGTTTGTGGAGGTATTCTTTACCGTTACCAAATACCCATAAATATCGATATGTTTGTTGAGGTATCGTTGGAGGTCTTTTTGACCGTTGGTGTTTTTGGGAGGTTCTTCCAGTAATTCAAAAGGGCTGCAAAGGCAGAATCCCAAGAGTTCCAATTGTTCAAAAGCGGTCTCCAAAGCGGTGGTGTTGAGCTGGGGCATCTGAAATTTTTGATACCTTGGTGGAAACAGCTTGGGGTGTTCCAACCGATTGTTTTTGGATAGCATCAAATGGGCTTTCCAGAGCAGTTCGTGTTTGTTGGTTCCCGTAAAGCGGAAGGCATCGATACGGATTAGGATGGAAAGTTGTTCCATTCGGATGAACACACGGTCCAAGAAATCTTCGAGAGAGGAAAAACTTCCGTGAAGCATACGCTCTTTCAGTATACGTTCCATGACCCTGCTCTCCAGATCGCGAAGGTACATCATGCCTAAATAAATATGCGTACCATAAATGCGGTTTACCGCCATACTTTTGTTCACACAGGGCGGATGGATGGTAGCTCCCATCATACGGGCATCGTGCACATAGAATTCCGAACGGTAAAATCCGCCCCCGTTGTTGAGTACGGCTACCATATATTCCAAAGGAAAATAAGCTCGCAGGAACAAACTTTGATAGCTTTCCACGGCGTACGAAGCGGAGTGGCCTTTTGCAAAAGCGTAGCCCGCAAAACTCGCCACTTGGTTCCAGATTTCGGAAATCAAGGATTCGGCATAGCCCTTTTTTCTGCAATTGGAAATAAACTTGTCCTGTACTTTTTGGAACTCGTCCCGCGAACGAAACTTTCCGCTCATGCCCCTGCGGAGAACATCGGCCTCGCCTAGGTCCAGACCGGCAAAATGGTGGGCTACTTTGATTACGTCTTCTTGATAGACCATAACCCCATAGGTGTCGGGCATAATTTGTAACATAATAGGATGTGCCTTTTCCTCGGTTCTGCCCTTGTTGCGATGACGCAAAATGTATTCCCTCATCATGCCGCTTTTGGCCACACCGGGTCGGATAATCGAACTGGCGGCCACCAATCCCAAATAATTGTCGACCTGTAATTTTTGGAGCAACATGCGCATGGCGGGCGATTCCACATAAAAGCAGCCCATGCACTGTGCGGTCTTGATCAAATTGTTGATCACAGGGTCTTTTTTAAACCCTTTGATGTCATGAATATCAATGGAGCCATATTTTTCGGGCTGGTTGTAAGCCACGATTTCCAAGGTTTCCTTGATCTTGCCCAAGCCCCGCTGGCCAAGGATATCGAATTTGTACAATCCAACATCCTCGGCGATGACCATATCATACTGCGTAGTAGGGAAGCCCTTAGGCGGTAAATGGGTGGCCGAAAACCAATGCAAGGGTTTGTCACTGATTAAGATACCCCCTGCGTGAATGCTTAAATAATTGGGTTTGCCCTTGAGCAAACTACCGTATTTTAGTACGAGTTTGGATACATGGTCCAGTTGTTCCAATCTGTATCTTCCCGTCAATAAAAAATCAATGTCTCGGGGTGGCAGCCCGAACACTTTTCCCAATTCCCGGATAACACCTCGTTCCTTAAAAGTGACATAGGTGCCAAGAAGGGCAACATGTTCAAAACGCTCAAAAATGTACGCTGTCATGGCAGGGCGGTCCTTCCATGAAAAATCGATGTCAAAATCGGGCGGATTGGCCCTGTATAAATTGATGAAGCGCTCAAAATAGAGGTCGAGTTCCATGGGGTCCACATCGGTAATGCGGAGCAGATAGGCCACAATACTATTGGCACCGCTACCACGGCCAACGTAAAAAAAACCGTTGCGCCTTGCTTCGGAAACAATATCCCAATTGATTAAAAAATAGGAGACAAACCCCATTTTTTTAATGAGTTCCAATTCCTTGTTCAACCGACTTTTGATGGAGTCGTTCACCTTCTCATACCGATAGGGGAGCCCCTCGGTGCAGAGTTGGTCCAAAAGCTGTTCGTCTTCTTCGACACTACCCGAAAAAGTTTTCAGATTTTGGGGTTTTCTGTCCTTCGAAAAATCAAAATGGATGCAGCACTTGTTGAACAGTTTTTCCGTGTTTTCCAGAATAAAGGGGAATTCGGAAAACACTGCGGCCAAATTTTGGACAGGATACATTTTTTCTTCCTCATTGGCCTCTTCTTCCTTTGGAAGTTTGCTCAATAGTACATTATTGTCGATGGCCCTTAGCAATCTATGGGCATTAAAATCCTGTTTGTTCCGAAAGGTGACGGGCTGCTGCACCACCAACTTGTTGGTAAGGGACGCCAATTTCGAGAAGGGAAGTCTGCGCAGGTCTTTGATGGAGATTCCAACGAACTCATGTTCTTGAAAATTATCCAATTCATTGAGCAATACCTGTTCAAACGGATATACCACAAAGGCATTCTTAAAGTTGGGGGCGCGTTCTGGAATCTTTGAACCATCGTGAAGGTGGCGGGACAAAAAATTGTTCAGTTCCAGATACCCTTCGTTGTTTTGTGCAATACCGATAAAGCTGGGCTGGGTTCCATTCCTGAAATCGATGCCCAAAATCGGTTTTATGCCAAATTCCGGTGCCTTTCGAACAAAATTCAATCCCGCCGAGGTATTGTTGATGTCCGTAAGCACCAATTGGGTCACATGATTTTGTTGTGCCAACTCCAACAATTCCACCTCCGAGAAGGTCCCGAATCGTAAACTGTAATATGTGTGGCAGTTTAAATACAATTGTCAGTGTTCACTTATCAATTATCAGTTACCAATTGTTTATTGGAAATTGTTCATTGTTTTCTGTGCGCCAAAACCACAGGGGGTTCCCCATTAAAGGGGTTGTGCATGCTGCCAATGGTCTTTGCGCCCATGGCGGAAGCACGCAGCACACTCCTACTTCCAAACCTATTACGGACATAATCCATGGCTTGGTACAGGTTCAGGGTCTCCTCTGTATCTTCAAAAAGGTTGATCTGGTAATTGCCCGAGACCAAATGGCTGAATCGAATACCGATGAGACGTACCAACATCCGTTTATTGTACAGCGAGTCGAACAGCTCCAATATTTTTGGGATGAGCGTATGGTCTGCACTCGTGTATGGAATACGCGATTGTTTGGAATAGGTGTTGAAATCGGAATATCGAATTTTTACGGCAACGCAGGCCGTCAATTTATCGCCCCGGCGTAGTTGGTAGGCCAGGTTTTCGGTCATAGCAATCAAAATGCCCCTTAGTTTGATGATATCAATGGTATCTTTATCAAATGTTCTCTCGTTGGAGATGGATTTTCTATCGTGGAAAGGAATCACGGGCGTATTGTCTATGCCATTGGCTCTTTTCCAGATTACTCTGCCATTGGCGCCCAATACCCGTTGCATAATGTCCATGGGCATATCCTGAACGGTTTTTACCTGCCGTATGCCCAAATTTCTAAGGGTTTGATAGGTTTTATCGCCTACCATTGGAATTTTTTTGATGGAAAGCGGGGCCAAAAAAGGCTTTTCCAAACCAAAATCTATTTTGAGCTGATTGTTGGGCTTGGCCTCGTTAGTAGCTACTTTAGAAACCACTTTGTTCACCGATAGCCCAAACGAAATCGGCAATCCTGTTTCCCGAATGATTTTCTGGCGTATTTCTGTGGCGTATTTGTAACAGCCAAAAAAGCGGTCCATGCCCGATAGATCGGCATAAAACTCATCAATACTTGATTTTTCGAAAACAGGCACATGTTCCTTGATGATTTCCGTGACCACATCCGAATACTTGCTGTACGTACCCGCATTGCCACGGATTACTACGGCCTCCGGACAAAGTTCCTTGGCCATTTTCATGGGCATGCCCGAATGCACCCCAAATCCACGGGTCTCATAGCTACAGGCCGCCACCACACCACGGTCGCTGGTGCCGCCCACCAATAAGGGCTTGTTTTTAAGCTCTGTATTGATGATGCGTTCCACGGATACGTAAAAGGTATCCAAATCCAGATGCAAAATCGTCTTTTCCATTGTTCAGTTGAAGGAAAGCTAAAATATGGAAATATTCCTATAAAATGGAAATATTCCATAAAATAAATATCAACAACTCCTACTGCTATTTTATCCGAAAAATCATTATATCTTTGTACTGTTGTGTTGGATTCCAGTCACGACGATTGGAATCAGGTTGAAGCATCAAACCGATGCTCGCCAATGAAAGGCTTTCCTTTTGGGAGGCTTTTTTTGTTTGTAGTGGAAAGTGTAAATATACGTGTGGGTATTACCTTGAGCGTAGTTGATAGGTTTTACTGTCAGAGGTCTCGTATCTCGACTACACTCGATATGACAGCTCATAAAATATTAATGGGCATTCGTGTAATTCGTGTCAAACAAGCTGAGACATAACAGTCATAATAGATTCTTCGCTTTGCTCAGAATGACAATTTTTAAGTAAGATTAACTTTGGGTAATAGCGTGTGCCACATGGTGTGCCAGAGAAGCGGCCAATTTAGCCGTTTGTCCGTCGACATCGTACTTGGGATTCATCTCGGCGATGTCCATACTGATCAATTTTCCAGACCCGATAATCGTTTTTAAACATTCCAAAACCATATATGGGCTAAAACCCATTGGAGAAGCGGCACTAACGCCAGGCGCGTAGGCAGAGGAGAATCCATCCAAGTCAATGGTCACATAAATATGGTCCACATTTTTGGCAAAAGCATTGATCCAGGTCGTAATTTCATTCAGTAGGGGAATTTGAAACGTATCGTTCATTACATAGATTACATCGAGGTCCCTTGCTGTTTGGAACAGATTTCGATCATTGGCATCCTTTCGGATACCGAGACAGAGGTAGTTAAAATCGATGCCCTCTTTTTCACAGTCTTTCGCTATCTGATAAAACGGGGTCCCCGAATTGCTTTGCTCCGAGTTTTTCCGCAAATCGAAATGAGCATCAAAATTGATGATGCCGATGGTCTGTCCTTCTTTCTTGGCGTCCAAATATTTTTTGATGCCGCTGTAGTGCCCGTAGGCCATATCGTGCCCCCCGCCCAAAACGATGGGAAACTGTTTTTTTTCTAAAAGGGTCTTGGTAGCTTCGGCGAGTTGTTCTTGGGCCGACTCCATATCGCTATTGGTACAAGTAATTGAGCCCACATCGTGCAACAGCACATTGCTCCCCAAATGGTTGGGCATTTTTGCAAAACTACTTTTAATTGCATCCGGCCCATCCTCGGCTCCAACCCGACCTTGGTTCCGGTGCACCCCAGTATCACAGGCATAGCCCAAAAGGGCAATGGATTTTTTTTGGGCTTCTGGGAGTTCCTCCAAGGGTGTGCAATGCACTTTTTCGTGCAGATACAGCCATTTATTGGAAATTCTACCTGTCCAAAGGTCTTTTTTCGGGGGGTCGTAGTGTTTCATCACATTAAAAAAGCTGGTCCAAAATATTGGATTCTACAAGATAAGGCAAAGTTACCCTTAAATTGGGGGAGCGTTCCATTTCTCGTTCAATGGCAAAGCGGGCTTCTTTGTTCCTCGCCCAGCTTCTACGGGAAATACCATTGTTCACATCAAAAAATAACATTTTCTTCAATCGGTTGGAGGCTTCTTCGGAACCATCGAGTACCATGCCAAAACCTCCGTTGATGACTTCTCCCCAGCCAACGCCGCCACCATTATGAATGGACACCCAAGTGGCCCCTCTAAAACTATCGCCAATCACATTTTGAATGGCCATATCGGCGGTGAACTTGCTGCCATCATAAATATTACTGGTCTCTCTAAAGGGTGAATCCGTTCCGCTCACATCATGATGGTCACGTCCCAATACCACGGGAGCACTGATTTCTCCCTTGGCAATGGCCGTATTGAAGGCGTCCGCAATTTTGCTGCGCCCCTCGGCATCGGCATAGAGGATCCGAGCTTGCGAACCCACTACCAATTTATTCTGTTCCGCTTCCGAAATCCATTTGATGTTGTCCTGCATTTGTTGTTGGATTTCTTCGGGAGCTTCGGATTTTATTTTTTTCATCACCTCAAAGGCAATGGCATCCGTTTTTTGAAGGTCTTTTGGGTCACCCGAAGTACAGACCCATCGAAATGGGCCAAATCCGTAGTCGAAACACATGGGCCCTAAAATATCTTGTACATAAGATGGATACCTGAAGTCGATATTGTTTTCGGCCATCACTTCGCCGCCCGCTCGGGAAACTTCCAACAAAAAGGCATTGCCATAGTCAAAAAAGTAAGTGCCTTTTGCCGCGTGCTTATTGATGGCACTGATTTGACGTCGTAGCGATTCCTGTACTTTTTCCTTGAAAGCTTCGGGATTTTCCACCATCAAGATATTGGATTCTTCAAAAGAAAGTCCAACGGGATAGTAACCACCGGCCCAAGGATTGTGCAAAGAGGTTTGGTCGGAACCTAAATGAACAAAAATGTTGGCTTCGTAAAAGCGTTCCCAGACATCAACCACATTGCCGATGTACGCCAAGGAAACCACTTCTTTGTTTTCAACGGCTTCTTTGGTGCGGACAACCAATAGATCTAAATCTACCAATAACTCATCTACCCAGCCTTGATCGTGCCTTTTTTTGGCAGCTTCTGGATTTACTTCCGCGCAAACGGTGATACCCCCTGCTATGTTTCCGGCTTTGGGTTGGGCGCCGCTCATACCGCCCAATCCTGCGGTCAAAAATATTTTTCCTTCAGGTGATTCGTTTTTCTGCAATACTTTTCGGAAAGCATTCATGACCGTGATGGCCGTTCCATGGACTATGCCCTGTGGACCAATATACATGTAGGAACCTGCGGTCATCTGTCCGTATTGTGTTACGCCAAGTGCATTGAAGCGCTCCCAATCGTCGGGTTTGGAGTAGTTGGGAATCATCATACCATTGGTGACCACCACTCTTGGAGCTTCTTTGGAGGATGGGAAAAGCCCCATAGGATGGCCGGAATACATGTTCAAGGTCTGTTCCTCTGTCATTTCTGCCAAATATTTCATGGTGAGCAGGTACTGCGCCCAGTTTTGGAATACTGCACCATTGCCACCATAGGTGATAAGTTCCTCGGGATGCTGTGCCACAGCAGGATCCAAATTATTTTGAATCATAAGCATAATGGCCGCTGCCTGGTGTGTTTTTGCAGGGTATTCCGAAATAGGTCGGGCGTAGATTTCATAATCTGGTTTAAACCGATGCATGTAAATACGACCATAGGTTTTCAGTTCCTCCGCAAACTCTGATGCGAGTTCTTTGTGCCAAGCCTCCGGAAAATACCGTAGTGCATTTTTTACAGCCAATTTCTTCTCTTCCTTGGATAGAATATCCTTTCGTTTTGGAGCTGGGTTACCGTTTTTGGGATATGGTTTTTTTGCGGGAAGTTGCTCGGGTATGCCTTGTAATATTTGTTGCTGAAATTCGGTCATGGTTCAATTTTTTAATGGATATGTTTCCCTTTTTTCCAAACCATATGAGGCTTTAATTGCCCTTGGTGATATGTTATTTCTTGATAGTTATCCGTAGGGAAAACCACAAAGTCTGCCTGTGCTCCTTCTTCCAGTTTTCCTCTGTCCGACAATCGCAAAGCCGCCGCTGCCCTTGAAGTAATGCCGGCCAAAACTTCGGTGTTGGAGAGTTTTTCAAAAGTCCCTAAAATACTGGCTTGGGTCAATAGGTCACCCATGGGGGCAGACCCTGGATTGTGATCGCTGGCAATGGATAAAGCACCGCCGGCATCCAAGATTTTACGGGCAGGGGTGTAAGCGCATCCCAAACCAATGGAAGCCCCGGGCAATGCTGTGGCTATGGTATTGCTCTTGGCCAACAATCGAATCTCTTTTTCGGTACTGGCTTCCAGATGGTCGGCACTTACTGCATCAAAATCCACGGCTACTTGACTGCCTCCTGTAGTAAATTGGTCGGCATGGACCGTAATATCAAATCCCATTTCTTTCGCTTTTTGAAAATAGGGTTTGATTTCCTCTGGGGAAAAAGCACTTTCTTCCACAAAGGCATCCACGCGATTGGCCAGGTTTTCGGTTTTAATGATTGGGAACAATTCATTTATGATTGTGTCCAGATAATCGTTGTCCTCACTCCAATCTTTCGGTTTCATATGGGCTGCCAAACAAGTGGGGACCAAAGAAGCATTTGTAGTTTTGTTGGCTCGTTTGATGGCGCGTAGCATTTTCAATTCTTCATCTACAGAAAGACCATAACCACTTTTCACTTCGATGGTGGTGATGCCGTTCTTGAGATGTTTTTTACTTCTGGAAACAATCCCTTTGACCAACTCCTCTTGTGATGCTTTTCGCGTTTGGGTTACGGTATCCCAAATACCACCGCCCGCCTTGGCAATCTCCAAATAGGTTTTTCCGGCATTGCGGTAGGCATAATCACGGGCACGAGTTCCACCAAAACAAATATGGGTATGGGAGTCCACAAAGCCCGGCAGACAAACTTGTTGTCCTTCTATATGGTGGATGTCGACATCATCTGATTTTAATTCATCAAAAACACCGACTTTTAGAATTTTCCCTTCGGAAACCAATATGCCCCCATTTTCGATAACGGCTAGTTGCTCGTCTTTGAGCGCTCCTTTTAAGGGGAGTCCCGTCATGGGAAGCAATTGGGTAAAGGGTCCTATCAATAGTGGTCTGTTCATGTTAATATGTTTCAAATTCATCAAGGTGTGGGGCGTTCCACTTCAATTTTTTCTCATCCATTACACGGTCCACCAAATCAATGATTTCACGATTCTGAACGATTTCGATTCCTTTTTCAATGTCATCGGCAAAAACACGGTCGTTTTCGGCAAAAGCAACTTTGGTTCGAAGGAATGTATGGATTTCATCTAATACAACACCGGATTTTAAAGGTTTTCTGTATTCAAATGCCTGGGCCGAGGTCAACAGTTCGATGGCCAGGATTTTCTCTACATTCTCGATAATGTTCAGTGCTTTTCTACCGCTGATGGACCCCATGCTCACATGGTCTTCCTGTCCCAACGAGGTAGGAATGCTATCGGCGCTGGCAGGGAAACACAGGCTTTTGTTCTCACTCGCCAATGCCGCAGAAGTGTACTGTAAAATCATGTAGCCCGAATTGATACCTGTATCGTTCATCAGCAATTTTGGAACACCCGGACTGTTGCCTTCGAGCGCCAGATAAATGCGTCGGTCGGATATGTTTCCAATTTCTGAAGCGGCCAAAGCAGCATAGTCCAAAGCCATGGCCAAGGGCTGTCCATGAAAGTTACCTCCACTTATGGTGAGTTCATCATTTATAATGACAGGATTGTCTGTGACCGAGTTGAGCTCGATTTCCAATAATTCTTTCAAGTGTAGCCAAGCATTGCGCGACGCCCCATGTACTTGTGGCATACAACGTAGGGAATAGGGGTCCTGTACCCGTTCACAATCGATATGGTCTTCCAAAATTTCGGAACCTTGGAGCAGGGTGCGTATTCGGCCCGCCACATGTTGGTTGCCTTTGAACGGGCGGAGTTCGTGTAATTCCTCAAAAAAGGGCTTCATGGAACCTTGTAATCCTTCGAGCATCATGGCGCCAATAATATCCGCATGGCGAAGGCAATACTGTAATTTATGTAGGACCATAACACCATGGGCAGCAATGAATTGGGTACCATTGATCAATGCAAGACCTTCTTTTGGACCCAATTCCAAAGGTTTTACTCCTGTTTGCTGAAATAACTCTTGGGTCGGGATGGTTTTTCCCTGGTATTCCACTTTCCCAAGTCCAATCAATGGAAGAAATAGATGGGAGAGTGGAGCCAAATCACCAGATGCCCCTACCGAACCTTGGGAGGGGACCACGGGAATGGCATCGTTTTCCAAATGCCAAAGCATACGTTGCAGTGTGGTTTCGGCAATACCTGAAAAGCCTTTTGCCAAGGCATGGATTTTTAGGATCAACATGATCTTTGCCAATTCGTTGGAAATGGGATTGCCTACCCCCACACTATGGCTTTGCAATATGTTGGATTGAAGTATTTTGGTGTCCTCTTTGGATATTTTGGTATTGCACAAGGGACCAAACCCTGTGTTGATGCCGTACACTGTATCGCCTTTTTCCACGATACGCTGAACGCGTTGGTAACTCGCATTTACATTTTTCAGGCATTCGTCGGAGAAAACACCTTTTATGCTGCCTTGGGCCATGCCCAAAGCTATACTTGCGGTTAAATGGTCTTCGCCAAATTGAAATGTTCGGTCTATCGCCATGCTTTTTTCTTTTGAATAAAATTACCATTTAGGTTTAATAATTGCCAATACTTATTTTTGTAATAATCAATAAGTATGAATTATCAAATAGAACTTCGACATTTCATCTATTTTTTGGCAGTGGCTGAAGAGCTCCACTATAGAAAAGCCGCTGAAAAGCTGTTTATTTCCCAACCTGGATTGAGCACGCAAATCAAACAGATGGAGGAGATACTGGGCACCCAACTTTTTGTTAGGGACAAGAAAAAGGTGAGTCTGACCCCCGCCGGGGAGTTTTTGAAAAAGGAGGTGGAATTTATCTTGAATCATCTGGAACAGACCAAGAAGCAGGTAAAACTTATCGGAGAGGGGCAATTGGGGGAGGTGCGTATCGGATTTTTGGGTTCTGCCATGCAAAATGTGGTCCCCAATTTATTGCTGGGTTTGAAAGAAAAGTTCCCAACGGTCCATACCACCCTGGAGGAGCTTTCCAACCGAGCGCAGATCAATGCGATATTGGCCGATCGATTGGATTTAGGCTTTGTACGATTGTCCCGCGTTCCTAAAGGACTCGATGTGAAACCTGTTTTTGAGGACACCTTTTCCTTGGTGCTACCGGCAGACCATCCTTTGGATGAAGCGAATTTTAAGAACATCAGCCAAGTGGCGGATGAGGATTTTATTCTGTTTTCCCAAGATTATAGCCCAATGTACTACGATACTGTCCTAAGTATTTGTGAGGATAGTGGTTTTGTGCCCAATGTTTCGCATAAATCGGTCCACGCACAGACCATTTTTAAACTGGTGGAGAATAAACTGGGCATAGCTATTGTACCAACAACGCTTCAGTATGGGTTCCAGATGAAGGTAAAATTCATCGAAATGAAAAAAATAGATCAACGGGCCATTTTGAGCATGGTCTGGAAAACGGATAATAGAAACCCGGCCCTTCAAAAATGTATGGACTTGCTCCTTAAATTATGATAGCAACGTTTTGGAGCGTAACTTTGGGATTCAATTTAATAGCGCATTATGATTTTTGATCTGATCAAGGAAAGGAGAAGTATTTTTCCTCCCCAATTTAACGATAAACCCATATCAAGAGAAACTATCGAGAAAATCTTGGAGGCCGCGAATTGGGCCCCAACGCACAAGAAAACAGAACCTTGGAGGTTTAAGGTGTTAATGGGGAAAAAGAAACACGAATTAGGTGCTTTTTTGTCTAATAAATATCAAGAAGTGGACCCCAAGCCAAAACAGATGAAAATCAAAAAACTGCAGTTTAACCCATCCAACTCTGGAGCGGTAATCGCCATCTGCATGCAACGGGACCCAAAAGAAAGCCTGCCCGAGTGGGAAGAGATTGCCTCGGTGGCCATGGCTGTCCAAAATATGTGGTTGTGCTGTACCGAACTTGGTATTGGATGTTATTGGGCATCACCGGGACTTATAAAGTTTATGGATGAATTTTTTGATTTGAACGAAGGCGAAAGATGTCTCGGATTTCTTTTTATGGGGTACTACGATGGTGAAGTGGAACCATCCAATAGAACTCCTATTGCGGAAAAAGTACAGTGGCTGGATTAACCAAAAGTAAATAGGTCCCCGGCATACTTAATGGTGATGTATACGTAGAAAATGGTATACATAACAGTTACCACAAGTTTCATAAAAGTACCCGTCAAAAAACCTAAAAACGAACCAAAGGCCGCCTTCATGGCGGTTTTTTTATTGGCCTTGTTCAACAATTCGCCGACCAATGCACCAATAAATGGCCAAATGATAATACCCAAGGGTCCGAATATCGGAACAAAAAGGGCTACAAGTAGACCTATGATGGTTCCCCACATGCCAGCTTTGCTGCCACCGAAACGTCTGGTACCCATGGCGGGTATTATATAATCCAAAATGGTGATGGTGATCGCGATGACAAAGGTTACTCCCAAAACCCACCAATTATCGGGTACTGCCCTAGTCAAATAGAGTAATAATAATCCCAACCAGCTGATAGGCGGACCGGGCAAAACGGGCAAAAAGCTACCGAGTATTCCGACCAGCATCAAAAGAAACCCCAAAATGAGCAATGCTATGTCCATGGTTGTGTTTTACTGTTAGACAAATGTAACTGACAATTGTTACAAACAAAATAGAAATAAAACCCTACCCTAAATTTTTTCGTAAGTAAATTGAAGCCGATCATCAAAGGGTAATGAAAAAAAATAAAACATATACAAAATCAAAGCTCATCAGTACAGGATGCGCTGCAATGTGTCTGTTTTATTTACTTGGACTTTTTAACGGACTGGTGTTGGAGACCTTGCATGAAGTCTCCCACGTTGTTTCTCCAGAAACCAACCACCATCATTTTGCTTCTGATCACGAAGCCATAGATTATTCTTCTTTGGAAGCCATGGCGGGCCACTCCCACGAAGCATTGGAAGCCTTAAAGGAATTGTTGGAGGCCCATCAGCCCGATGAGCAAGAATCCAAGGATAGGATTAGCTTTAAATTGGATAAACATGTTCCCGAAGAAATTAGGCTTCAACATGAAATAGGTTTGTTGCCAGTAGGTAACAACAATTGGGCTTATCAAAGCATAGTTCCCTTATGGTGCCAAAGCGTAACTACACCGCCTCCCCAACATAGTTGAAAAATAGGCTAGGCCAATTTTAAGAACGAGTTCCAATCTTTTTTGGGGTGGTCTAGTACTTCTATTGTTCAGACTTATTTATCAAATCAAATTAAAAGACAACGACATGAGATATTTTATGACGGCATTGTTCATGCTGTTCATTAGTGCTCTTGCTGCACAAAACATAGAGGGAAAACTGGTAGATGAAGCTGGTTCCCCCTTAGAGGATGCTGGAATTTTCAACAAAACTAGTGGACAACATAGCCATACCGATGGAACAGGACATTTTGTTCTGGACAGAACCTCGGTGAACGACACAATTTACTTTTCCAGGTTAGGTTATGCCACGCTCACCCGAGTGGTGAGTGAAACGGATTTACAAAATACGATTACCATTGTACTTGAGGAAAGTTCCATTTCATTGGACCAAGTAGTTTTAGTATCCAAGGTGGACGCCTTGAGTAGAGTGGTGGATGTGGATGTTAAAACCAATCCCGTAAAATCATCACAGGAAATTTTAAGGAAGGTTCCTGGCTTGATCATTGGACAGCATGCTGGCGGCGGAAAGGCCGAACAAATATTCTTGCGAGGCTTTGATGTTGATCACGGAACCGATGTGGCCATTAATGTGGACGGGATGCCGGTAAATATGGTTTCCCATGCCCATGGGCAGGGTTATGCAGATCTTCATTTTGTTATTCCTGAGACCATTGAGAATGTCAACTTTGGGAAAGGACCCTATTATGCCGATCAAGGGAATTTTAATACCGCCGGTTACGTGAATTTAAAGCTGAGAAAAAGCTTGGACAAAAGCGTTTTTTCCACCGAAGTTGGACAATTTGGGGCGCGCAGGTTTATGGGAATGTTCAATGTATTGGAGAACCAAAATTCCAATGCTTACGTGGCTTCGGAATTGTATTTGACAGATGGACCGTTTGAGTCGCCACAGCACTTTAATCGAATCAATCTTTTGGGAAGATATCGCTATGCTTTGCCTGGTGATCAAGAGTTGCTGTTAACTGCTTCACACTTTTCGAGCAAATGGGATGCATCGGGCCAAATACCACAACGAGCGGTCGACCAAGGTTTGATCAGTCGTTTTGGAGCCATTGATGATACGGAGGGCGGACAAACGAGCAGGACCAATTTCGTTTTGAACCATAACAAAAACTTGGGGGCGGGTAAATCGCTCAATACAATGGTGTTTGTATCCCATTACGATTTTGAACTCTATTCCAACTTTACGTTTTTCTTGGAGGATCCTGTAAATGGTGACCAGATCAAACAATTTGAAGACAGGATGCTGGCAGGTGCTAAAACCGTTTTTCAGGATAATTCGGCCAATATGGGCAACTTGAATTTCAAATACAATGCAGGAATGGGTTTTAGATACGATAATGTAGATGATAACCAACTGTCCCACACCTTCAACCGTAAAGATCTATTGGAACGATTGGCCTATGGAGATGTGGACGAGGTAAATGGCTACGCCTTTGCTGGAGCTGAATTCAAATCCGGTAAATTTACGTTTGAGCCCGCCCTTCGTATGGATTACTTCAGGTTCGATTATGTTGACAAGATGAGTGAGCTTTACGACAGTCGCAGTGAGGAAAAAGTGGCTTTTAGCCCTAAATTCAATACCATTTACAGTCCAACTCAAAACACCCAGTTTTTCTTAAAAACAGGAATCGGTTTTCATTCCAACGATACTAGAGTCGTTGTAGCAAATGAGGGTGAAGAAATTTTACCGGCCGCCTATGGGGTGGATTTAGGAACAATTGTAAAACCAGCGGATAAATTGGTTTTAAATGCCACCCTCTGGACTTTGTTTTTAGATCAAGAGTTTGTGTATGTTGGGGATGCAGCGATAGTAGAACCCAGCGGAAAAACCAGAAGAATGGGAATCGAAGTGGGAGCGAGGTACCAACCCATGGACTGGATTTACCTATATACCGATGCTAACTATACCCATGCTCGTAGCACCGAAGAGGCCGATGGAGAAGATTACATACCCTTGGCACCCGATTTTACAATGGCGGGTGGTGTTACCATGGGAGGCAACGAAGGTTTTTCGGGAGGATTTAACTATCGATACATCGATGATAGACCTGCCAATGAGGACAATTCCATTGTAGCGGAAGGCTATTTCGTGACTGATGCAACGTTGAATTATAGTGTGAACAACTGGACCTTTGGACTGATTGTGGAAAATCTGTTCGATACCGAATGGAACGAGACACAGTTCGCTACGGAAAGCCGATTGTTCAACGAACCGAATTCTTTTGAAGAGATTCATTTTACACCGGGAACGCCTTTTTACCTACGAGGAAAGGTTACCGTAACTTTCTAAATAAGTATCCGCCAGAAAACTACGCTGGCGGATTTTTCACTAAATTATCAACTAAAAAATTAGTTTAAACTAAATATTTAGTTATATTTGTTTCGTATTGAACTAAAAAGTTAGTTGAAAAATGAAACAACTCACCAAGGCAGAAGAAGAGGTAATGCAGCTCCTTTGGAAAATTGAAAAGGGCAATGTGGCCGCAATTTTGGAAGAATTGCCAGAACCCAAGCCAGCCTACAATACGGTTTCCACCATTGTTCGGATCTTGGAGGACAAGGGTTTTGTGTCTCACGAAAAAGTGGGCAAGGGGCATGTGTACTTTCCTTTGATGAAAAAAGAAGAGTACAGTAATCAGAGCCTGAACAAATTGATGGATGGGTATTTCCAAGGCTCATTCTCCAGTATGGTGTCCTTTTTTATGAAGAAGAACGACATCAGTTTAAAGGAACTCGAAGAAATTATGAAAAACATTAAAGACAAAGAGCAATGATTACCTACATTCTAGAATCTTTAGCGTTTCAACTCGTCTTTTTGTTGGCATACGATCTTTTTTTAAAGAAAGAGACCTTTTTTCAATGGAACCGCGCATATATGCTGGCTACGTTTGCACTTTCTATTGCATTGCCCTGGGTAAAGATTGAGGCCCTACAGACCTCAATGCCACAGGAGTTGGAAACCACAACAGTATTTCTTGCCCAGTTGAACGGGGTAGTACTTGGGCCCGGCATGGAACAAGCTGGTTTGCTCGAACGTATTTCTTGGCCATACTTGGTTTTGGGTCTTGGGAGTACATTGGCAACGATATGGTTTGCTTACAAATTGATTCAGATAGGAAGACTCCGTAATAAAAGTGTGGTGGAGAATTATAAAGAATTCACGAAAGTCACCGTGCCTAAAAGTACTTCCGCTTTCTCCTTTTTTCGAAACATTTTTATGGGAGAAGAAATCAAAAAGGACAAGGAGCCCAATATTCTGGCTCACGAATTGGTGCACGTAAAGCAATGGCATTCCTTAGACCTGCTCTTTTTTGAGTTGGCCCGAATAGTCTTCTGGTTCAATCCCTTGGTGTATATCTACCAGAATAGAGTTGCGGAGCTTCACGAATTCATTGCAGATGAAAAAGCTGTGAAGCAAAACAAGGCAGCACATTTTGAGATGTTGTTGTCCGAAGCCTTCAACACACAGAATATCAGTTTTGTCAATCAATTTTTCAATAAATCACTAATCAAAAAACGAATAGTCATGTTACAAAAAAAGAAGTCCAAGGCCGTATGGCAATTAAAGTATGTATTGTTGTTGCCCCTTGTGTTGGGCATGTTGGTGTATACTTCTTGTGAGGTCGGTAAGGAAGAAAATAATGATGAAATGGATTCCAGTGTCCCTTTGACCATGGCTATAGAAGTGCCATTTGGTGTAGTAGATGAGGTGCCTGTTTTTCCCGGTTGTGAAGATGCCGTTGACAAAAAAGCTTGTTTCCAAGAAAAAATGCAAGCACATATCCGCAAAAACTTTCATTATCCCGAAGCGGCTCAAGAGCAAGGCATCCAGGGTAGGGTAAGCACCATTTTTATAATTGATCAAGAGGGAAATGTGGTGGATATCAATATGAGAGGTCCCCATGAACTTTTGGAAAAGGAAACTGAACGAATTTTGTCCAAACTGCCTCAAATGCAACCAGGTAAACAAGATGGACAACTTGTGAATGTTCCGTTTTCCATTCCAATAACTTTTAAGCTTGACGATGGGGATCAAACGAAAAAGTCTGCCCTAGAAAGTGATAATTCCGTTCCCTTCGCCACAATCGATCAAGTACCCATTTTCCCGGGTTGTGAAGATGCCGTTGACAAAAAAGCTTGTTTCCAAGAAAAAATGCAAGCACATATCCGCAAACATTTTAGATATCCCGAAGAAGCACAAGAGCAAGGTGTCCAAGGTAGAGTTTCAGTTTTGTTTACAATTGATACAAATGGTGAAATTTCAACTATAAAAAAGCGCGGTCCACATGAGATTTTGGAAAACGAAGCGGTTAGGATTATAAAACGATTACCAGCAATGCAGCCTGGTAAGCATGAAGGTCAAGTAGTAAAAGTACCTTTTGCAATCCCAATTACTTTTAAATTGCAATAATCCGTCAATTTGAAGAAGATATTTGTTCTCTTTCTGTTTATACTTTTTAAAGCCGGTGCCCAAACATCGGCTTTGACCGTTGGGGATAGTCTGTACGCTTTAGGAAATTACATCGCTGCCATCAACGAATATGCAAAGGTCGGGGATGATGAAAAATCCAGCCTTCAAATAGCACGTTCCTACCATACCATCGGGAATTACGATAAGTCCATTGCCCAATACACGGCTATTTTGGATAATAACCCTGAATTTGTACTTGCACGTTTTGAACTGGGCAAGCTATTGTTGAAAACCAAAAATTATGGACCCGCTTTGGAGATGTTCCATGTTTTGGTTAAATCAGGACAAAAAAATCCAGAGTATTTCTATTATTTAGGAAGGACTTACGAGTCCGTCAAACAAACCGACAGAGCAACCACGGCATTCAAGACTGCTGTGGAAAAAGATAGCACCCATTTACGGAGCTTATATTCTTTGGGCAAATATTATGTTGGTCAGGAGATAAAGGATTCCGCTCTGGTCTATATCGATAAGGGTCTCCGGTTTTACGAAAATGATGTGGCCATGATCAACTTAAAGGCATTGGCCTTTTTTAATAATGGGCAGTTTCAATTAGCTATTCCCCATTTTGAAAGATTATTGGATTTGGGCGAGGAAAAACCTTTCGTTTATGAGAAACTTGCTTATTGTTACTTCCGGAACTGGGAGCCGGAAAAGGCATTGGAAGCTTATCGCAAATTGAGCAGTTTCCCGAATAAATTGTCGGCCGCTTATTCAGGATTGGGCGAAGTATATTTTGAGGAAAAAGAGTTGGACAGCGCCCAATATTATATCAAAAAATCCATAGAGGAGCGAATGGCTTCCTTTCCACAGGAATATGCAAGCCTTGGCCGCATAGCCCGATTAAAGGGGCAGACAAAAAAATCCATGGATTACTATGTAAAGGCATGGGAGGAGAACAAAGACAACTATTACAATTACTATCAAGTCTGTGTTTTGGCCGACGAATACTACAAGGACCCCAAAACCCGCTTGAACTATTACGAAAAGTTGCTCGAGATGTATCCGGATCTAGTTCCGTTCCTAATGGAACGGACCAAAAACCGAATCAAAGAGATAAGGGAGGAAATCCATTTTGCCAGCAACTGATTTCTTCAAAATGTCGTAATTTCAGCCAAATTCTAGGGGCTGTCATGCAGAAGTTTGTTTTGTTAATCATTTTTATGGGTTTGCTCGTATCCTGCGAGCTGTTCGAGTCCAAGGAGGATAAGACCCAAAAACTGGTCAATGAGGAACTCCTGACGATTGATTGGAACGATGTAGACCAATACCCGCTTTTTGATGATTGTGACGAAACGGCCCCCAAAGATGCGCAACAGGAGTGCTTCCAAAACGTGATCACCGAATATTTTTCCGAAGCTTTGGCGGGACTCAACTTTCAAGTTCGGAACGATATCAACGATACGGTCTACATTGATTTTTTGATTGATGAGCATGGTTTTATGTCGGTATTGAACGTGGAGGAAAAAACATCCGTGCTCAATGAAATATCGGATTTCAACACCAAAATCTCCGCACGTTTGAACGATTTGACCACGGTGGCACCCGCATTAAAAAGAGGAAACCCAGTAAGTCTTCGCTTTAGGCTTCCACTGGTTTTAAATACCTACTAATTTGGCAACAGAAAAAATTATATTGGGAATAGATCCTGGAACCACGATCATGGGCTTCGGCATCATCAAGGTGATCAAGAAACAAATGCACTTTGTGCAGATGAACGAGTTGATGCTCCGTAAGTATGATGATCCCTATACCAAGCTCAAGCTTATTTTTGAGCGTACCTTGGAACTCATTGATACCTATCACCCAGACGAAATAGCCATTGAAGCCCCATTTTTTGGTAAAAATGTGCAGTCCATGCTCAAATTGGGCCGTGCGCAAGGTGTTGCGATGGCAGCTGGACTGTCCAGGGAAATTCCGATAACAGAGTATATGCCCAAAAAGATAAAAATGGCTATTACGGGCAATGGGAACGCCAGTAAAGAACAAGTGGCCAGAATGCTTCAAAGTCTGTTGAATTTAAAATCCTTGCCCAAAAACTTGGATAGTACCGATGGTTTGGCTGCTGCCGTGTGTCATTTCTACAACGAAGGCAAGGTAGAAGTCGGGAAAAGTTATACAGGTTGGGAAGCTTTTGTCAAGCAGAATCAATCAAGAATTAAAAAGAAGTAATAGTTCATTGCAAATTGTCCATTGAATGAGCGGAATCTATATCCACATCCCTTTTTGCAAGCAAGCTTGTCATTATTGTGATTTCCATTTTTCCACACAATTGGGAAAAAAGGAAGCCATGGTCAATGCCATAGCCAAAGAACTGGTTTTGCGAAAATCGGAGGTTGATGATGAGGTTGAGACCATTTACTTTGGTGGAGGAACCCCATCGGTTTTATCCAATGCTGAAATTGAGCGTTTGATCCAAACCGTGTATGACAATTACAAAGTAATTGACAATCCAGAAATCACTTTGGAAGCCAATCCAGACGATTTGGTGTCATCTCGAGCGCAGTCGAGAGATCTCTTTTTGAAATACAAAAATGCGGGTATTAATCGCCTCAGCATAGGTATCCAATCCTTTTTTGAAGAAGATTTAAAATTGATGAACCGGGCACACAATGCCTCCGAAGCCGAACAGTGCATCCAAGAAGCCATTCAGTATTTTGATAATATCACCATTGATTTGATTTATGGCATCCCGGGTATGGACAATGAACGATGGGAAGCCAATGTTCAAAAAGCTTTGGATTTTGGTCTGCCCCATATTTCGAGTTATGCCCTGACCGTGGAACCTAGAACTGCCCTGAAAAAGTTTATTGAAAAAGGTCTCGTTCCCGATGTTGATGATGAGCATGCCCAAGAGCAGTTCCATATTCTGGTGGATATGTTGGAAGCTGAGGGCTTCGTCAACTATGAAATTTCCAATTTTGGGAAACCTGGGTTTTTCTCCCAAAACAATACGGCGTACTGGTTGGGCAAGACGTATTTGGGCGTTGGGCCATCGGCACACTCTTTTGATGGAAAACATCGAAGTTGGAATATCCGAAACAATCCAACCTACATCAAAAAAATAGAAGCGGGTGTTTTGCCCATGGAAACTGAGGCACTTTCCACCACGGACAGGTACAACGAATATGTAATGACGGGCCTGCGTACCATTTGGGGCGTGGATTTGGATAGAATAGCTTCGGAATTCGGGAAGAATTACCGAATGTATATTAATCAGCAATCATCCAAATTTCTAGAACAGGGCTTACTGCTTATCGAGGATGGAAAATTGCTCACGACCAAAAAAGGCAAGTTTTTGGCGGATGGAATTGCATCTGATTTATTTATGCTTAATTTAAAATAGTAAATTGTCGTTCCTGTGTAGTCAGGAACCCATAAGTTGAATTAATTCCCGATAGTACCGGGAAATATTAAAAGTAACCTAATTTGATAGCCTCAATAAAACACAACTCCCGAAACTATAAAATAGACCTGACCAAACCACTTGATATTTCCATACCGCTTAAAGGTGGCGACAAAAACGTGAACGCATGGTATCTGGACCCGCCTAAAATAGCACCGCACGAACAGGATGGCTTTGTGGGCAAGGTAAGCGAGGGGGCATCCACCAATTTCAACGATATTTGGTTCAACCCACATTCGCACGTAACCCATACCGAATGTTTGGGGCATATATCCGAAGAGTTCAATTCCATCAATAAAAAGTTAAAGAAGTTTTTCTTTTTGGCTGAGGTGATCACCGTAGCGCCCGAACAAATGGGGGAGGACTTTGTGATTTCGGAAAAGCAGATAAAATACGCTCTGGGGAACAAGAAAAGACAGGCTTTGGTTATTAGAACCATACCCAATTTGGGAGACAAGCGCTCTAAAAAATATTCGGATACCAATCCCACCTATCTGACCGAGGCAGCCGCCAAACATCTGGTTAAAAAAGGGGTTGAGCACCTTCTGGTAGACCTTCCTTCCGTGGATAAGGAAAGGGACGGGGGAGAACTTTTGGCGCATAAGGCCTTTTGGAACATAAACGGCAAACCGAGGAAAAAAGCGACCATCACAGAGTTTATCTATGTACCCAATCCTGTTGAGGACGGCACCTATTTTTTAAACCTGCAAGTGGCCCCTTTTGAGAATGATGCGAGCCCCAGTAGGCCAGTGCTGTATAAAATTGAACACAATAAATGAAAACAACCCTTAAATTGGAAGAGGCAATGATGCTCGTTTTTGGCATTTACCTTTTCAGCCTGTTGGATTACTCCTGGTGGTGGTTTTTGGTATTGATCCTAACCCCCGACATTGGAATGTTAGGTTACCTTTTCGGGAACAGGGTTGGAGCCTTTTCCTATAATTTGTTCCACCATAAAGGAGTTGCCATACTAGTTTATCTCGCAGGCATCTACTTTTCCATACCTTTATGCCAGTTGATTGGAATAGTTTTGTTCTCACACGCTTCTTTTGACAGAATGTTGGGCTACGGATTAAAATATGACAAAGGGTTTAAGTTTACCCATTTGGGTGAAATAGGTACATAAAATGGGTGAAGTTGTAAACATCGTTTTAGGGTTGATCTTGGGCGCAATACTCATGTATTGGGTCTACTCCCTTTTCCGAAAAAAGAAGAACAAAGAAATTACCGAAGAACAGTCTACGGTAATCCTCAACAAAATACGAAGCGTTTGTAAACTCGTTTCTGTCGAAGGGGATTTTGCCGAAATTTATCATTACGAGAATACCAAGGACAGTTTTATGAGCTTGTTCCGTAGCAAGAAAAAGGCATTGATCGTAATCAAGGCGAAAGCACATATTGGCTACGACCTCAACAAACTGGATATGAAGGCGGACAACGATGGAAAGAAAATTATCCTGAGCCACTTTCCCGAGCCCGAAGTGTTGTCCATTGAGCCAGATCTGCAGTTTTATGATATTAAAAATGGCATTTTCAATAGCTTTTCACCCACAGATCTGACTAATCTTAATCAGGAGGCCAAGGAGCACATCAGACAAAAAATACCGGAGAGCGGGTTGATGGAAACTGCCAGAAATGAAGCTTTACAGGCCGTTCTGGTGGTAGAGAAAATCGTGGAGACCATTGGATGGACATTGGATTACTCGGCCTTGGAAATACCCAACAAGGAAAAACAACTTTTAGAAGAATAGTATGAAAACAAAAATCATAACCTTAATCTTGGTGGTAGTATTCGCCAACAGTTGTGTGCAAATCAAAAACGAAGCAGAAAATTTTGACCATACCTTTGCCCATGTGGTTTATTTCTGGTTCAAAAACCCAGAAAGTCAGTCCGATAGAGCTACTTTTGAAGCATCCTTGACCAAGTTTTTGAACAATTCCCAGTACGCGAAAACCAAGTTTATTGGTAAACCACCAAAGGCGATTCGTGATGTGGTAGACGACTCTTTTACCTACTCCTTGATTCTCTCTTTTGAATCGGCCGAAGATCAGGCAGCCTATCAAACAGAACCTCCGCACCTTGTTTTTATTGAGGAGTGCGAAGATCTTTGGGAAAAGGTGATAGTTTATGATTCTGAAGGAATTGCGCAATGAATGTAGAGGTTCTTCGCGAAGTCTGTATATCCAAAAAAGGTGTGACCGAAGAGTTTCCGTTCGATGAAAGTACATTGGTCTTCAAGGTAATGGGCAAAATGTTTGCCTTGGTACCTTTGGAAAGACTTCCACCCCAATGCAATCTTAAATGTGACCCGGAACATGCCATGCAGCTGCGTGAGGAATTTGATGGGGTCATCACTCCGGGCTATCACATGAGCAAAACCCATTGGAACACACTTTTTATAGAACAATTACCTTCAGACTTGATCAAAGAACTTATAGATCACTCGTATGATTTGGTAGTCGCCAGTCTTACAAAAAAATTGCAACAGGAGCTTAACGCTTTAGATTGATTTTTAGATGACGGAATTAAAGGAATTTTACACCAATCAAAGGGATAAACATCAAACGGAGCAACAGCGAGAAAAGAAGAAGCTATCCATTTTAGCCACGCTCAGACTTTTGATTTTTGTGTGTTTTTGGGCTGCGATTTATCTGTTTTGGGGCGCGACGGCCTTAGTTGTGCTACTACCACTTTTAATTATCTTATTTCTCTATTTGGTAACGCGATTCAGTAATGTGAAACGCCATAAAAAGTATTTGGAAAGGCTTGTTGCCATCAATAATAGGGAATTGCAAATCTTGAATCGACGTTACCAAGATTTGCCGGATGGGAAACAATTCTTGAAACCAGAACATCCCTATGCGCAGGATTTAGATCTTTTTGGTAGAGGCTCTTTTTATCAATATGCCAATCGTACCATTTTGATGCAGGGCAGGGAGGTGCTTTCCAGCTTATTGTTGGACGGATATCCAAAGGATATTTCCAAAAAACAAGCGGCCATACAGGAGCTGGCCGATTTGCCCGAGTGGCGACAGCATTTTTCCGCTTTGGCGGGCGAGACCCAACCCAAAATTTCCCCCGATCTGGTCTCCGATTGGATGAAAACCCACAAATCCTTTGTGCCCAAATGGGCAGGAATCGTTCCTCCCATTTTTGCTTTACTGTCAATTTTGGCGATCACCCTGGCTTCTATGGGTATTGTACCGGAAAGTTTGGTCCTGTTTTGGTACTTTTTAGGGGTTGGGATCGTGGGTCGGTATGCAAAAAATATTATTGCATTCACTGCAAAAGTATCCGAGGCACAAGAAACCATACAACAACATCAACAGTTGATTTCTGAACTGGAACAACAGCATTTTACATCCGAACTTCTACAGGAGCTCCAAAAGAAATTGTTGATTCAGGGTGAAACAACATCCAAAATTTTAAAACGCTTCTCTCAAAGTATGACCATGTTGGAACAGCAATTCAACTTGATTGTTTCCATATTTGCCCAAGGTCTTGGCCTGTATAGCCTTTATTACGCTTTTAGGGTTGAGTCTTGGATAAAAAAATATGGGCACCATGTGGAAGATTGGTTTGCTGCCATCGCCCAGTTTGATGCCTACATTACACTAGGTACTTATGCTTTTAACCATCCTGACCATACCTATCCAACTATGGTGGAGGGTGATATAGTACTAAGTGGTAAAGAGGTTGGACACCCCTTGGTGGACCCCAATAAAAATGTGTTGAACGATTTTGAAATAGGAAAAGGGCGCTTTTGTATTGTTACCGGGGCCAACATGGCAGGAAAAAGTACGTTTTTGCGTGCGGTTGCTTTGCAAATTGTAATGGCGAATATGGGTTTGCCGGTAAAAGGAAGTGAAGTGAAATACAATCCTGTGAGGTTATTGACCAGCATGCGCTCTTCAGATTCCTTGGCGGATGAAACCTCGTATTTCTATGCAGAACTCAAGCGTCTGAAGTATATAGTGGATGAACTGGAAAAAGAAGATTGTTTTGTTATACTGGACGAAATATTAAAAGGCACCAACAGTGTGGACAAAGCCGAAGGTTCCAAAAAGTTCGTGGAACGATTGGTGAAAAATGGATCTACGGGAATGGTGGCCACCCACGATCTGAGCCTTTGTACCTTGGCCGATGAACTTCCCGAAGTTGAAAACCGCTATTTTGACGCCCAGATTGTGAACGGCGAACTTTTCTTCGATTATAAATTTAAGGAAGGGGTTTGCCAAAATATGAATGCCTCTTTTCTGCTAAAAAATATGGGTATTGTGGATTAAAGCCCTTTTACCTGGACATTGTGAAATGAATCGGCCTGTAGGCGAAGTAACTCCTCTGCTTTTTCTTTTTTGTAACGGTACAGTTCCTCTTCAGATTTAATGTCCGCATAAATTTGCTGGTTGAGTTCCCCATCGGTGGACAACAATAATTTGCGTTGTTCCACTTTTTGGGTCACCCAAGTAGCCACCACACTTTCCTGCTCTTCAAATTTATAGTCGTATTCTCCTTTTGGGGCCAACAATTTGGCAATTATCGGAGCAGTTTCAATAGCTAAGAACAGTAAAAAGATAAAAAACGATGGAAACCAAGGCAATTTTCCCAAGGCATTGATACGTGCCATAAGTCCATCAAAACCATCAATGATCGGTTGGGAATTTGCAACGGCAGAATCGTAATCAGATTGTAAAGCTGCTATTTGCGCTTCAATATTTTCAATTTTGGCGCCGTTCGTTTCCTTTAAGGTATTGAGTTCTGCCAATGCTGCATCGTGCTTTTCACGTTTTTCCTTGTACACGGGGCCTTTGCCCAATAAACCTGTTCCTGCAGTACCTTCAGCCTCGGAAATGTAGGTGTCGTAAAGCGCATTGGTCTCTGCCTCTTTGGTCGCAATTTCACTCTTCAGGTTGGCAATGTCTTGGTTCAGGTTCTCAATTTTCGGAGTGTACTGGAGTGCCAATTGTTCCTTGTTGTCCAAGGTCATTGCATTTTTTTCCTCTAAAAGCACCTGATTGATTTCCTTCTCAAAAATCTTCATTTCCAAAGGTTTGGAAATCACTACGGCAATGATCAAGGCCAATATAATCCTAGGAGCGGCCTGGAGCAGCTCTCCCTTAAAATTGTCCCTTTTTTTTATGGTGGACACAATGTATCGGTCCAAGTTGAAAATGAGCAGACCCCAGATCAAACCAAAGAATGTGGCTATATAAATGTTGTCAAAAACGGTGTAAAGGGCATAGCCCGAAGCGATAAAAGCCATTACGGCCGTAAAGAATACCGTGGCACCGATACCTGCGTATTTGTTGCGTTCCCCGTTGGAACAAGTCTCTAAAATTTGGGTGTCCGCACCCGAGCAGAAAATAAAAAAGCGTTGTAACATATCGTGTTCTCTTTGATTGATAGGGTATTAGAACGTGATTTCAGGTGATTTGTTACATAAAAAGCCCCAAAATAGGGGCTTTTAACAATTTTTGGGTCTCGGAAATTCAGTTTTCGATGACAATGGGTTCAGTGGATAGTTTTACGATGGGATTGATTCCATTGGCTTCCCTGGCATCAATATTTATATGTTTATTTTTTTGAATCACCTCAATGGCTTTTTTGCCGGATATTTCTTTTCCGTTTAAGGTAAAACTTGCCCCTTTGGCTACCATTTTTTTGATGTGCTCTATAGGCTTTGGAGGTGCTGGTGGCACTGGTGGCGCTGGTGGCAATGTTGGTGCCGTGGTTTTGTTTTCTTTTACGCTTTTAAGGGCTGATGGAGGCATTGGAGGTCTTGTAGCATCTGGTGCTGGTGGCGGTGGTGGAAAATTGGGAAATGGTTCCGCATCTGCCCGTTGTTTTTCCGACATTTTTCCATAAATCACCTTTAACCGCATCACCTCTTTTTTGTTGATGACCATGTTGTTGCTATCCATGTTATTATACTTTTTGGCCAAGGCATTGTACTCTTTCATTTCTTCCCGTGAAGCACTTTGTTGTTGCTTGTTTTTTGCCAATTCATTGTGGGTTGTCAAATCTGACTGCGTGGTGTTTTCCTGCAGTTCCATGATTTGGTCAACGGAATCGTCTCTTTCAATTTGACGATGTTCACTAAACCCAAATAGCAATAGGGCAGTAAGTGGTAGAAGCAAAAAGCTTCTCAATACAAATGATTTTTTTGATGTGTTTGTTTTCATGACTGTAAAACGTTTTTTGATTGATGAATAATTAATGGCATTTGCAATGCCGATCGACTGATGTTTATTAAAATTATCGTGTGATAAGTACGATAAGATAGTATTTTGGTAATGTGAACGATCATTGTTCTTATTGATTACGGCCCTGTCTGCCAAGAATTCGTGGTTCAGTTTTATAGCTGATTTAAATAGGTAGATAATGGGATTGAACCATAGTAATACTTGGGCAAGTTCAATAAATAGGATATCCATACTGTGCCGTTGCTTGGCATGGGTTTCTTCATGTAATAGGACTTCTTGAGGTATGTTTTTTTCCTCAAATTGTTGTTGATTTAAAAAGATATAGTTGAAAAAAGTATGGGGAGGAAGGGATTGTTTTAAAAGTACCTTAGTGATGAAATTTTCCTTGAGTTTGGTATTGGAACGGATGCGAGACCAAATTTGGATAAGGTGTGCAACAAAACGGAATCCAAATGCCATCACTCCAAGAGCATAGAGGCTCCAAAGCATAACTTTCCAATCAAAGCTCGATGCTCCGAAAAGTGTTCGGGATGTATCGATTTCGGAGATTCCATAGGTTGTTGGGCTGAGAACATTTACGGTGTTGGGCGAAATATCCACATATTCGGTAAAAACAATATTCGGAATAAGAAAAGAGGCCATAAGTGCACCCAAAAGAAAGAATCGTTTAAAATGGTGTATGCTTTCCTTTTCCAAAACCAGTTTGTAGAAGGCCAGAAAAATGGTAAGGCATGCGGTGGATTTTAAAAGAAAGACTAGCATAATTACTTCTTTTTGATTTCGTTGTCTATTAGCTTTTTCAATTCCTCCAACTCACTTTTGCTCAAATTTGTCTCTTGGGTAAAGAATGAGGCGAACTGACTGGCACTATCATTAAAAAAGTTTTTTATGAGTCCGTTTACATGCTTGGAAAAATAGTCCTTCTTCTTTACCAATGGATAGTATTCCCTGCTTCTGCCAATAATTTTATATGCAACAAAACCTTTGTCCGCCATACGTTTTAACAATGTTGCTACCGTAGTGATAGCGGGTTTGGGTTCGGGATAGGCATCCAATAGGTCTTTCATAAAGGCCTTTTTTAGTTTCCAAACAATGTTCATTAACTCCTCTTCCGATTTTGACAACTGCATTTTCAAAGCTATTCCATGTTTTTGTTCTACAAACATAGAATAAAAATATTAATTCTACAAATGTAGAATATGTTTTAATGTCCTAAAATGTTAAGTTTGCCGTCAAAGCAAACATTATGGGATTACTGGAAGACTTACAAGAACGAAGTGGAAATACCTGCGAACTATGCGGGGCAACAGATAATTTACAGGTATATGAAGTTCCTCCGGTTTCCACTGGTGGGGTTGATGGCAGCCTTTTGGCATGCACTACTTGCATTGACCAAATAGAAAATCCCGATAATACAGATGCCAATCACTGGCGTTGTTTGAACGATAGCATGTGGAGCGAGCACGATGCCGTAAAGGTGGTTGCGTGGCGTATGTTGAATAGATTAAAATCCGAAGGATGGCCCCAAGACCTTTTGGATATGATGTATTTGGAAGATGAAACGCTTGAGTGGGCCAAAGCTACCGGCGAAGGTGAAGAAGAAAGTGAAAAAATAGTCCACCGAGATGTAAACGGCAACATTTTGGAGAATGGTGACAGTGTTGTATTGGTAAAGGACCTAAAAGTAAAAGGTTCCAGCATGGTCGCAAAACAGGGAACCGCCGTTAGACGAATTTCCCTGGATCACGAAAATGCCGAGTATATCGAAGGCAAAGTAGATGGTCAACAAATTGTTATCATAACCAAATACGTTAAAAAACTTTAGGCCTTCATCTCTGTATAATATTTGTAGAAGTAAGGGATGGTCTCGATTCCCTTTAAAAAATTCCAAACGCCAAAATGTTCGTTGGGCGAATGTATGGCATCGCTGTCCAATCCAAAGCCCAGTAAAATAGTTTTACTGTCAAAAACATTTTCAAAAAGAGCAACGATGGGAATACTTCCCCCGGTTCGTTGTGGAACGGGTGTTTTTCCAAAGGTAGTTTCCATGGCTTTGGAAGCCGCTTGGTAACCATCACTTTCAATGGGGGTTACGTATGCCTGACCTCCATGGTGGGGAGTCACCTTTACTTTCACACTTTTTGGTGCAAGGGACTTAAAATGTTTGGTAAATAAATCCGTGATCTCATGCCAATCTTGGTCTGGAACCAATCGCATGGAGATTTTGGCGTAGGCTTTACTGGCTATCACGGTCTTTGCACCTTCGCCCATATAACCTCCCCAGATACCGTTTACATCCAACGTAGGTCGAATACCAAAACGTTCAGGTGTTGTATATCCTTTTTCACCATGTACATCATCAATATCCAGTGATTTTTTGTAGGCTTCCAAATCAAAAGGTGCCTTGGCCATTTCGGCGCGCTCCTCATCTGAGATGATTTCTACTTTATCGTAAAAACCTGGAATGGTGATATGGTTGTTTTCGTCATGTAGTTGAGCTATCATTTTGGAGAGCACGTTGATTGGGTTGGGAGCTGCTCCACCGTAGATCCCGGAGTGAAGGTCTCGGTTGGCACCGGTCACTTCCACTTCCACGTAGCTCAGTCCGCGTAGTCCCGTGGTAATCGATGGTGTGTCGTTGCCGATCATTCCAGTATCCGATATCAGGATAATGTCGTTTTTGAGTTTTTCGCTGTTTTCTTTTAAAAAATCTTCCAAACTATCACTTCCCACTTCTTCCTCACCTTCAATCATGAACTTTACGTTACAGGGCAAGGTGTCGTTTTGGATCATATACTCCACTGCCTTGACGTGCATAAAAAACTGACCCTTATCGTCGCAGGCTCCTCTTGCAAAAATGGCCCCGTCGGGGTGCAGTTCCGTTTCTTTTATAACAGGCTCGAACGGTGGAGAGTCCCACAAGTTCATCGGGTCTGGTGGTTGCACATCGTAATGCCCGTAAACCAAAACGGTGGGCAAATTTGGGTCTATGATCTTATCGCCATATACCACTGGGTATCCTTTGGTTTCGCAAATCTCCGTGTTTTCGCAACCTGCATCGTCCAAGGATTTTTTAACAGCCTTTGCCGCTTCCAGAACATCCTTGGCATATGCCTTATCGGCACTGATGGAGGGGATTTTTAAGAGGTCTATTAACTCGTTGATAAATCTGTCCTTGTTGGTACTGATGTAATTATTTATGTCTTTCATATATATATTAAAAAGGACACTAAAAGTACAAAAAACAAGTTTTTAAAGGGAGTGCATTTGCAAATCGGAAAATTGATTTATATTTGCACTCCATTTCGCGGGTGTGGTGGAATTGGTAGACACGCTAGACTTAGGATCTAGTGCCGCAAGGCGTGGGGGTTCGACTCCCTTCACCCGCACAAAAGCTTCTCAATCGTTGAGGAGCTTTTTTATTTTGGAGTATTTCTACAATGTGCCGGTTTCAACGCTTCATTCCAAAATCGGGTTTCTGTTACGAGCATGAAATAGTTTAGTAGGATGGATTATGGTGAAAGCTCTTTGTTTAGCTTAAAAATTAAACGCTCGAATTGTTGGGTTATGCGTTTTTTAATTTGAAGTCTATTTACAGCCTTGATTTCTAATTTTTCATAAAAAACCATCAAAAAAACAAATAGATGTCATTAATCAATTTAATTATTGATTTTTTGCTAAAACAAGGGAATAATTATAAATTTATAATAATTGGATTCAAAAGAAAAGTTCCCAGATTACATATTGAAGAATAATGTTTAGAGCAATAATTTCTTTGTTTCTAAAGGATTTTTGCAATAAAATGCAGCAATTTCAGTTTTAATTACTGCAAAATATTGATATTTGTCAATTTTTGATAATAACCAAACTGAAACTAACTAAAACTTAAGACCAACTGCTATGTACAAGGAAATATATTTGGTCGATGACGAAGACCTCGTAAATACGGTGAATGCAATTCACTTTAGAAGAATGGGAATGGAAGATAGGGTTAAAAGTTTTACCAACCCCGAATTGGCCTTGGACGACCTTAGGTACAGAGATGACCCAAATAAGAAAACACTTATTTTGTTGGATATCAATATGCCAGAAATGAGCGGCTTTGAATTTTTGGAGTTTATGATGCTAGAGGAGTTCCCAGAATCCAACGAAGTTCTTTTGGTAACCTCATCAGAATCCGATGCAGATAAGGAAGAAGCCGAAAAATATGGGAAGTATGTCAAGGAATTTATTACCAAGCCCTTGAAAATTGAACATTTAGAAGATTACTTACAGAGTTATAACAAATAGAATTATAATCTTCTGTTGAAAAAAATTATAGTTTCCCCAATCCCTAAACCTTATATTTATTAGGATAAATCATAGCCCGTGAAACATAATCAGGTAGTAATCCATAACAAGGTCGAAATCGTTGAGGATGGTGACGATATTGTTTGGGCTATGGATGAAAATTATAGACTGACTGCTTTTAACTCTTCTTTTAAAGCTCGGCTTAAACTTGAAAATTTGGGGAATGCAGAGCGAGGCATGGATCTTAAAAAAATCTACGATAGCGGAGGCTTTTTTAATCCGTGTAAGCAAGGCTGTGAAAGGGCACTGAAGCGATACGCCACCACTTCCAAACATACTTTTGAGGATAGAACCGGGATTGTTGTCCATGAGTTTTCTTTTCAACCCTTTATGAACAGTTCGGGAGAGGTTGTTGGCTGCTGTATCTGGCAAAAGGATATCACGCAAGAAGTGGATAATAACCATCGTTTACGAGAAAGTGAACGAAATTACCGAGAAGCTCAAGAAGTGGCCAATATTGGTCACTGGAACTGGGACATGGTAAAAAATGAAATCACCTGGTCTGATCAACTTTTTAGGATTTTTGGACAAGATCCCAATATTTTTGAAGCTAATTATGAGTCGTTGGTGGATATAATCCATCCAGAGGATCGGGATGCTTTTAATGATGATGTAACCAAATGTATAGAAGAAGGAGCCTTGCACGACATTATCCATAGGATTGTTGTTAATGAGGGAGAGATAAGATATGTTCATCAAACCGGAACGGTATTTTACAATGAGGACGGAACACCTTATAGAATGAGGGGGGCAACACAAGATGTTACCAGAGACGTATTGTCGAAACGACAGATTGTTGAGCAAAACAACGAGCTTCAAAATTTTGTACGTATCATATCCCATAATCTCCGTAGCCCCATCTCCAACCTTTTAATGTTATCCAAAATCTACGAATGGGGCAAGGACGAGACCAACGATGACATTGTAAAAAAGATTGAAAATACCACCGAAGCTCTTGATCAGACTATAAAGGACCTCCATTTATCGCTGTCGTTGAAATCTGCTGACAGGGAAAAATTCAGGGAAATAGCTTTTGCCGATGTAATGAAAGATGTTGAAGGTCTTTTATCTGAAGAAATCATCAAAAACAAAGCAACGATCAAAACGGATTTCTCACAAGTGGATACCGTGTTCGCTGCTAAAAGTTATGTGGTGAATGTTTTTTACAACCTTATTTTAAATGCCATTAACTATGCTAAAAATGGAGTTCCACCAATGGTTCAAATAACATCAGAACAAAATGAAGATTCCGTAGTGCTAAAGTTTACCGACAATGGCATAGGAATGGAACTTACCCCGGAAAAGGAACGAAAGATTTTTGATATGTATGGTAGACTCAGTGGTGCTACCGAAGGCAAAGGCTTTGGACTGTATTTGGTGAAAACACAGGTAGAGGCCATGGGAGGAAAAATCGAGGTGGATAGCGAATTGGATATCGGTACAACCTTTATCATCACTTTTTACAAAAGCAATTAGTGGTTTTTAAAAGGGTAAATGGCTTAGGTCCACATTTCCGCCGGATATCACAATACCTACTTTTTTATCCTTGAACTTATTTTTTTTCTTTAAAACGGCTGCCAGCGCTACCGCACTGGAGGGTTCACATACAATCTTAAGTCGCTCCCAAATCAATCGCATGGCCTCAATAATTTCCTCTTCCGTGACACGGATAATTTCGTCCACATGTTTTTGAATGATGGGAAAATTTTTATCACCTAATTGAGTTTTTAGCCCGTCTGCTATAGTATTGGTCGTCGTATTGGTTTCTATTTTTCCACTTTTTAAGGAACGATAGGCATCATCCACCTCAAACGGCTCCCCTCCAATGGTTTTGCAATGGTTTCCAAAGTAATGGGCGGACAGTGCGCAACCGGCGATCAATCCACCACCACCAACAGGGGTTACTACAAAATCAAGGTCAGGATGTAGTTCCAACAGTTCTTTACAAGCAGTTCCCTGACCTAAAATTACTTGGTCATCATTAGAGGGATGGATAAAAGTGGCACCATATTTTTCTACAATTTGTTCTGATGCCAACTCTCTGGCTTCAAGGTTAGGTTCACATTCGATTAAAATACCACCATAGCTTTTGACTGCCTCTTTTTTTACCTGAGGAGCCGAACTTGGCATCACGATATAGGCCTTTACCCCTAAACTTTGTGCTGAAAGTGATAGGGCTTGTGCAAAATTGCCGGAAGAATGGGTAACTACTCCATTTTGTTTCTGCGCATCCGTAAGTTGCATGATGGCATTGGCGGCACCACGCATTTTAAAAGCCCCCATCCGTTGAAAGTTTTCGCACTTAAAGTATAGATGGGTTCCAGCTATTTTGTTGATGAGCCTCGAAGTGAGCACGGGTGTGTTATGGATAAAAGGTTTTATCCGCTCATGGCAGTCAATTAGTTGTTGTTTGTCCATAGAAAGCCTTATACCGGTTTTTAATGGTATAAAGATAACTACCGAAGGTTAATTGTGCGACTCTATCTCCTCCTCTTCTTCTTTTGCTTCTTTGGAAACACCCTCCATTCCCAATTCAGGAATTACCAACAAAGGTATCTGGGTATGGAAAGCCGTTCTTTTGATGATGGGCTCACGGGTCATTTTTTCCATATAGCTATGCTGATAATTCAACATGGCCAACAAATGGATGTCCAATTCTTTTGAAAATGTCTCCAAAGTGTGGGAAACCGAATTGAGTTCGGAAACGGTGTGGACATAATGTTCAATATCGCCCAAATAGCGTCTAAGCATGTTTAGGTTAAACTGCTGTAGCTCCGTGAGTGCTTTAATGCCATACTGTACATGTACAATTCGGATGGTGGCATTGAACATTTTTGCCATTTCCAAAAGGGGCGACAGCTCCGAAGAGGTATAGAACCGATTAAAATCGGTGGCAAATGCAATTTCCGAAGGGGTAACATATTCAAAATGATATGGAATGGCGAGAACAGGACATTTTTTGGTGCTCTTTATGATCCGTACCGTGTTACTGCCCATAAATACTTCATCCACACCCGAGGCTCCCTTGGTACCGGTTACGACCAAATTGATTTCAAAAGTCTCCACAATATCTTTTACCTCTTCCACCAGAAGGTTGAAAGAAGAAATAGTCTCAAAACTGTGGTTTGGATTACCATATTTGGTTTTGATCCGATCCACGGTTTTGTTCAATCCTTGTTCAGAATTCTCTCTTACCGCATCCACGATACGAACTCCATCAATCATTTTGGCCATAAATCGGCTACTGGGAATAACAGGGGTATAGGTGTTGAGCAAATAAAATTTACAACGCCTGTTGCGGAACAATTGCATGGCGTAATCGATTGCATTCCATGCATTTTCCGAAAAATCCGTAGGTATTAAAATCTTCTGCATCTGACTAAGATTATGATGCATAAAATTAGACCTATGGGTTAGGGGATACTATGACAAATGTCAGCTTTTTAAAAATGGGTCAAAAGCCTTCGACCATTTCCAAAAGTTTGCGTTCATCCTTGATGCCGATTTTTTTGCCGGAGGTATGAATCAAACCTTTCTTTTTAAATTCCGAAATGATCCTGATGGCAGATTCCGTAGCGGTGCCCACCACGTTGGAAATGTCTTCGCGAGATAGGGTAAGTGACAAAAATCCATCTTCGTCCTCTCCAAAATTGTTCTTTAAATAAAGGAAAGCTTCCGCCATACGTTGTTTTACCGTTTTTTGGGATATGTTTACAATAACATCATCGGCTTCTTTCAGGTCATGGGCCATATGGCGCAGGACCTCTAAAGTGAAATTTGGATTTTTTTGAAGGGTATTGTTGATACTTTCTTTTGGAATAAAGCAAACTTCCATATCATCTACGGCAATAGCGGAGAGATTGGTGCTTTCTTGTGAAATAACCGAGCGCTGACCCAAAACTTCACCTTTGGTGGCCAACTTTACAATTTGGTCTTTTCCGTTGGCACTTAACTTGGAAAGCTTGGAAACCCCATTTCTTACACAGTAGACCCCATTGAGCTTATCACCCTCTTCAAACAAGGGTTCTCCCTTTTTAACGGTTTTGGTGGTTTTGGAGTCGGATACTTTTTTTAATTCCTCTTTGCTCATGGCACGGAGGGAGTTGAACTGTCGGATGATACAATTTTCACACCTGCTTTCCATAATGATTAGTTTACCTGATTCAACAAAAATAGTTGATAAACAAACACAATTTACTGATAATTATCATATTTTAAAGTATAAGAGTATTGCAAATTTGCCCCAGGTAAAGCAAATGTGAAATGGCAGACTCGACCTGTTATCATTGTGGTGACGAGTGCGGAAAAAGTAGCGTTAAGTTTGATGATAAAGATTTTTGCTGTAATGGTTGCAAGACCGTTTATGAGATTTTTACATCAAATGGCCTGTCCACTTTTTACGAAATAGAAGGAAAGGCAGGAACAACACCCAACGAAATCCGTCAGAAATATGATTTTTTGGACAACCAGGAAATTGTACAACAATTGGTGGAGTTCAATGAAGAGGGTGTGCAGGTGGTTGGTTTAAGTATACCTACCATACATTGCAGTTCTTGTATATGGGTGCTCGAAAACCTGAACAAGCTGCATTCGGCCATTACTTTTTCTCAGGTCGACTTTCCAAAGAAAACCATTCGGGTAACATACAAAACAGAAGATTTCTCTCTAAAAGCGTTGGTCCTTTTGCTGGGTAGCATAGGGTACGAGCCCTATATCTCTTTAGAGGAATACAATAAAAAAGGAACTAAGGTCGATCGTTCCCTTATATATAAGTTGGGCGTGGCCGGTTTTGCCTTTGGCAATGTCATGCTGTTTTCCTTTCCCGAGTATTTTGAGGTAGAGGAATTTTGGTTGGATCAGTACAAACACGTCTTTCGTTGGTTGATGTTTGCGTTTTCGATACCGGTAGTATTTTACGCTGCTCAGGATTATTTTATTTCCGCTTATAAAGGAATCCGTTCCAAATTATTGAATATTGATGTGCCCATTGCTTTGGGAATATTGGTCCTCTTTTTACGGAGTACGGTAGATATAGTATTTGATTTGGGCTCAGGCTTTTTTGATAGTCTTACAGGTTTGGTCTTCTTTTTATTGTTGGGAAAATTTTTTCAACAAAAAACCTATGCCTACCTATCATTTGAGCGGGATTATAAGTCATATTTTCCCATTGCCGTTACCCGTTTGAAGAAAAATGGGGAGGAGGAGAATATCCAAATTTATAATATTGAAGTAGGGGACAGGGTGCTGATCCGTAGCCACGAGATTATTCCTGTGGATTGTATTCTGATCAAAGGAACTGCCGAAATCGATTATAGTTTTGTAACGGGGGAGTCCGACCCTGTACTGAAGGAATCCGGTGAAAAACTGTTTGCTGGCGGGAAACAATTGTCCGGAGTGTTGGAAGTTGAGGTATTGAAATCCGTCTCCCAAAGTTATTTGACCCAACTGTGGGGCAACTCCGTATTTTCAAAAGACAAAGCAAGCCAATTCCAGACCCTTACCGATAGCATAGGCAAACGATTTACCGTTGCCGTGTTGAGCATAGCTACGGTGGCCACTATTTTTTGGCTGATTTTTGATCCAAGCCTGGCACTCAACGTGTTCACTTCGGTGCTGATCATTGCCTGCCCATGCGCCATTGCGTTGGCAGCTCCATTCACACTTGGCAATATGCTCCGCATTTTCGGGAAGTATAAATTCTACTTGAAAAATACCAATGTGATTGAACGCTTGTCCAAAATAGACACGGCCATTTTTGATAAAACGGGAACGCTCACCACCAATCAAAAAGATACCATCCATTATGAAGGAATGGAACTCACAGAGGAAGAAACGGCACTTTTGAAAACAACCCTGAGGGCATCCAATCACCCTTTGAGCCGATCTCTTTACGATATTTTGAAATCCAATGCCATAATGACCTTGGAAGAGTTCCAAGAGCATACTGGAAAAGGAATTGAGGGGAAATACAACCAGCATTCCATAAAAGTGGGGTCTGCAGCTTACGTGGGGGAAAGCAGATCCAGTTCCATTACGAATACCGCGGTTTATATAAGTGCCGATGAAGATGTAAAAGGAAGGTTTGTGTTCAAGAACGCCTACCGGGAAGGGATGGGCCAAATATTCAATGAACTTTCGGATGATATGGAACTGGGCATTCTTTCGGGTGATAATGATGGAGAGAGGTCACAATTACAAAAAGTGCTTCCTGAAAAGACAAAGATGATGTTTGACCAAAAGCCCGAGGACAAGTTGGAATACATCAAAAACCTGCAAGAAAAACATAAGGTTTTAATGGTGGGCGACGGACTCAACGATGCCGGTGCTTTGGCCCAGAGCGATGTGGGATTGGCGGTTTCTGAGAACATCAACGTGTTTTCGCCGGCTTGTGATGGAATTTTGGATGCGAGCAAGTTGCGAATGCTGCCAAAGTTCATAAAACTGTCCAAAAAGTCCGTTCGCATTATAAAAATGAGCTTTTTGTTGTCGCTCTGCTACAATGTTGTAGGATTATATTTTGCGGTCACAGGTCAGTTACAGCCGGTTATTGCCGCTATTTTAATGCCGTTGAGCTCCATCAGTATTGTGGTGTTCACCACCTTGGCAACAAATTATCTCGGTAAAAAATTAAAAACTTTAGAAAGCTGATATATGTCATTTTTTGAAGCATACCATCAGAGTAGTTTTACACCTAAATTCAGGCAGGTATGAGTGTTATTTATGTGTTGCTGGCCATAAGCATAACGGTGGCCATAGTCTTTTTTATAGCCTTTGTTTTTTCGGTAAAAAGCGGACAATACGATGATACCTATACCCCATCGGTAAGAATGTTGTTTGAAGATGAGGTGGTCAAGGACAAGGATAAATCAAACCTAAATAAAAAGGAAATCAAACAAACTAAAAGTACAAACCAATAAATATGGAAATACAACAGTTCCGTTACGATAACAAAATCGTACAAAAGTTCTTATACGCCACTATTTTATGGGGCGTGGTGGGTATGGCAGTGGGCCTATTGTTGGCCTTTATGTTTTTGTTCCCCAATGTTACAGAAGGGATATCATGGTTAAGTTTTGGCCGGTTGCGACCATTGCATACCAATGCCGTAATCTTTGCATTTGTAGGGAATGCCATTTTTGCGGGAGTCTATTACTCACTGCAACGATTGCTAAAGGCAAGAATGTTCAGTGACGCCCTTAGCAACATTAACTTCTGGGGTTGGCAATTGATTATTGTCGCCGCAGCGTTGACCTTGCCCTTGGGGTACACAACATCCAAAGAATACGCAGAATTGGAATGGCCGATCGATTTGGCGATTGCCGCGGTCTGGGTAGTTTTTGGTTGGAATATGATAGGTACCATTTTAAAGAGAAGACAAAGACACTTATATGTGGCGATCTGGTTTTATTTGGCCACGTTTGTTACCGTAGCAGTGCTGCACATATTCAATAGCTTGGAATTACCGGTTACGGCATTGAAGAGCTATTCGGTCTACGCCGGTGTACAGGATGCTTTGGTACAATGGTGGTACGGTCACAATGCGGTGGCCTTCTTCTTGACCACTCCTTTCTTGGGGCTGATGTACTACTTTGTTCCGAAAGCGGCCAATCGTCCCATTTATTCCTATAGATTGTCCATCGTCCACTTCTGGTCTTTGATATTCATTTATATCTGGGCAGGTCCTCACCACTTGTTGTACTCTGCTTTGCCAGATTGGGCACAGAACCTTGGTGTTGTATTCTCCATAATGTTGATCGCTCCATCTTGGGGAGGTATGATCAACGGTTTGTTGACACTTCGTGGGGTATGGGATAAAGTGCGTACCGATGCTACCTTAAAATTTATGGTGGTAGCCATTACAGGTTATGGTATGGCTACATTCGAAGGACCTATGCTTTCCTTGAAAAACGTAAATGCCATTGCACACTTTAGTGATTGGATCATTGCTCACGTACACGTTGGGGCGTTGGCCTGGAACGGGTTCTTGACCTTTGGTATGATCTATTGGTTGGTGCCTCGGATGTTCAAAACGGAACTGCACTCAAAAGGATTGGCGAATTTCCACTTCTGGATCGGAACCTTGGGTATTGTGCTTTATGCCCTTCCGATGTACGTAGCCGGATTTACCCAAGCTTTGATGTGGAAAGAATTCAACCCAGATGGTACCTTGGTTTACGGTAACTTCTTGGAGACCGTTACCCAGATCATTCCAATGTACTGGATGAGGGCCATTGGAGGTTCGTTGTACATCTTGGGTATGTTCGTACTGCTGTATAACGTGGTAAGAACCATTAGATCGGGCAGCAAAGTTGAAGATGAAGCGGCAGAAGCACCAGCATTGGAACGTGTTGCCAAAAGAAGAGTAGCTGGGGAAACCTTCCACAACTGGTTGGAAAGGAAACCGGTTCAGTTGACCATCTTGGCTACCATTGCCATTTTGATCGGTGGTGTTGTTCAAATTATACCGACCATATTGGTAAAATCCAATATCCCGACCATTACCAGTGTTAAACCGTATACACCTTTGGAATTGGAAGGTAGGGATCTTTACATCAGGGAAGGTTGTGTAAGCTGCCATTCGCAAATGATACGTCCGTTCCGTAGTGAGGTGGAGCGTTATGGTGAATATGCCAAGGCAGGGGAGTTTGTTTATGACCACCCATTCCTATGGGGTAGTAAACGAACAGGTCCCGACTTGTTGCGTGTTGGAGGCAAATACTCTGATAACTGGCACTTGAACCATATGTACGATCCGCAAAGTACCTCAGCGGGCTCCATTATGCCATCTTACGAATGGCTGGTTACCGATGAGCACGATCGTAGCGATGTTCAGGCCAAAATGGAAACCATGGTAAAACTCGGTGTTCCCTATACGGAAGAAGATATCGCCAATGCTCCGCAATCCATGGCAGAGCAGGCAGCTCAAATAGAGAAGAGCCTATACGCAGACCCAGAATTCGAAAAAACGTACGAAGCGGATAAAAAATACGCCGAGGAAAACGGATTGGATTTTGTGGAAATGCGAGATCGTGAAATCGTAGCCTTGATTGCTTATCTACAGCGATTGGGTACCGATATTAAAATTGAAGGAACAGAAGAAACCATATCTCAAAACAAATAACCATGTTGAAATTTGTAAAAGAACATATGGAAACCATCGATGGGATAGCCAACTATCCCATGGTTTCCTTGCTAATCTTCTTTGTGTTTTTCGTTCTATTGTTCTGGTGGGTGTTTACCGCTACCAAGGAACACATAAGGGAGATGTCCGAACTGCCATTGGATAACGAAGATCAACAAAACAAACTATAACATTATGAGTACAAGAACGCCTTGGTGGATACGAGTCCCAGTTTTATTCTTTTTGATCTTCGGATTGATGGAATTATTTATAGACTCTGGTGATAAACCCGCAATTATTGAATATCCCATCACACAGTTTTTTCTGCTGTTGGTGCTGATGATTCTTATAGCCATAGAATTGATTTTAGCCTCCATAGAGAACATTATGTTCCAAACCCTTTCAGAAGAAGGCAAGGAGCGTTACTTGGAAGCCAAAAGCAAGAAGTTTGAATGGACGTGGGCCAAAAACCTAATGAAAAAATTGACCAAGAGCCGCTCCATCGAGCGCGAAGGTGAAATTATTCTGGACCACAATTACGATGGGATCCGTGAGTTGGACAACGTATTGCCGCCATGGTGGGTATACCTGTTCTATGCCACCATTGTATTTGCGGTAGTGTATTTGGTGCGTTTCCATGTCATTGGAGATTATGATCAAGAACTGGAATATGAACAAGAAGTCGCCGCGGCACAGCAGGCCATAGAGGAATACAAAAGAACCGCCAAAGACTTGGTGGATGCAAGTACGGTCGAGTTTCTTTCGGACGAATCCGACTTGGCGGCGGGGGAGAAAATCTTCCAGGCCAACTGCGTGGTATGTCACACCCAAGATGGTGGAGGTGGAATTGGTCCTAACCTAACCGACAAATATTGGATATTGGGCGGGGGCATCAAAAATGTCTTTACAACAATTTCTGAAGGTGGTCGTGACGGTAAAGGGATGATCGCATGGAAGCAAAGCTTAAAGCCAGCTGAAATGGCCCAGGTTGCCAGTTATGTAATCTCATTGGGCGGAACCACACCTGCCAACCCAAAGGAGCCTGAAGGGGAAATCTGGATAGACCCAGATGCACCGGAAGACACCAATGGAACAGAATCCGAGACGGAAGAAACTGCCCCTGAAGAAATGGAGCAGGCCGCGGATTCAACAGAAGTTGCCATAAACTAGTCCCATTGGGACATCTGGCAGCAAAATAGTTACCCATAAACCACAAATGCGATGGAAGAAAATTTTAGGGATTCCATAGGCACAGTCACAGAAGAAGGTAAAAGGAATTGGATTTTTCCAAAGAAACCCAGTGGACGGTATTATGATTATCGAAAGTATGTAAGTTACTTTCTACTGATTTTCTTAATAGCAGCTCCCTTTGTTAAGGTCAATGGGCACCAATTCTTACTATTCAATGTGCTCGATAGAAGGTTCAATATTTTTGGACTTCCCTTTTGGCCCCAGGACTTTCACTTAGTGGTAGTGTCCATGATCATCGGAGTGATTTTCATTGCACTTTTTACGGTGGCCTATGGTCGTATTTTCTGTGGATGGATGTGTCCCCAGACCATTTTTTTGGAGATGGTGTTCCGCCGTATCGAATATTGGATCGATGGGGACCGGGGAGCTCAAACGCGGTTGGCAAAAGCTCCATGGACCGGTAAAAAGATCCGAAAAAGAGTATTGAAGTGGATTATATTCTTCATTATCTCGTTTTTTATCGCCAACGTTTTCTTGGCGTATCTGATTGGTGGTGATCAGTTGGTCGCATATGTTACCGATGGTCCAATGGCGCACTTGAGCACTATGGTCCCGTTGCTGATTTTTACCGGAGTGTTCTATTTCATTTTTGCGTGGTTCAGGGAACAGGTGTGTATTATTGCGTGCCCTTATGGAAGATTGCAAGGGGTGCTTTTGGATGATAAATCCATTGTTGTGGCCTATGACCATAAAAGGGGTGAAGGTGAAAACGGACGCAAAAAGTTCAGAAAAAATGAAGACAGGGAGGCTCTTGGACATGGAGACTGTATTGATTGTTTCCAATGTGTGAATGTATGTCCAACGGGGATAGACATCCGTAACGGAACACAGTTGGAATGTGTGAACTGTACGGCCTGTATTGATGAATGTGATCACATTATGGAAAGTATCCATAAGCCCAAAGGCTTGATCAGATACGCCAGTGAAGATGAGATAACCAACAATAACAAGTTTCAGTTTACCGCCCGTATGAAAGGCTATACGGCAGTGTTGGTTGTGCTGATCGGTATTCTTGTAGGGATGTTATTTATGCGGAACGAGGTCGAGGCCAATATACTGCGTTTGCCGGGACAGCTGTACGAGCGCAAGGAGAACAACATCATCAGTAATGTGTACACCTATAAAGTGGTGAACAAGACCACAAAGGATATTGAAAATGTATCCTTTGGGCTGATGTCCCACAACGGGGAAATCAAAATGGTATCACAGGATACGTTCACTGTTCCCGCCGAGGAACTTGCAGAAGGAACCTTGTTCATCGAAATAAATGCTTCGGCATTGAACGGCGACAAGGATAAATTGAAGATAGGGGTCTACAGTGGAGATAAGCTCATAGAAACTACGGTGACCCAATTTTTGGCACCAAGGAGTTATAATTAAAAAAAGATAGAGATGAAAATTAATTGGGGAACGGGAATTGTGTTGGCGTTTATTGGCTTCATAGGGTTTATCCTATATTTTGTGATAAGGATGAGTACCGATGATAGTGCCAACCACGATTTGGTGACGGAGGAATATTATAAAAAAGAATTGTCCTATCAACAAGAGATAGATGCATCAAAAACCGCCGTGGAAATGAATGCCAACCTTACCGTTGAAAAAACAGATGCGGGATTGATGATTTATTTTCCAGAGCGTTTCGACCCCAAAAAAATAAGTGGAACAGTGTCCCTATACAGACCGTCTAACAAGCACTTGGATACCAACTTTCCTATAAGTTTGTCCAAAACACATTTGCTCATACCTGACAATCGCTTGGTGGACGGTCGCTGGGACATTTCCATAAACTGGGAATACGAAGGTAATTCCTTTTTGCATAAAGAAAAATTGGTGTACTGATCATGTTGACCTCTGCGTTGGTTCTGGGACTTTTGGGAAGCTTGCACTGCTTGGGCATGTGTGGGCCAATAGCCTTTATGTTGCCTTTGGACCAAAACAACAATGTTAAAAAGACGCTACAACTCTCTATTTATCACATCGGTAGACTATTGGCCTATGGGGTCATAGGAATTCTGTTCGGACTTTTGGGCAAGGGACTGTCCTTGTTCGGCATCCAGCAGAAACTTTCCATTGGTATTGGTGTGCTCATGATCGTTTTGGTATTGATTCCAGCAAAATATATGAACGGACACAAGTTGTTGTCCCCCATTTACTCCATTATTGGCAAGGTGAAATCCAAACTTGGGGCCGAACTCAAAAAAAAGACCCCCGATACCTTTTTGACCATTGGTTTTCTGAACGGTTTTTTACCCTGCGGACTGGTTTATATGGCCCTTTTGGGAGCTATTGCCATGGGCAGTCCTTTGGAGGGAGGTCTCTACATGATGATTTTTGGTCTTGGCACAGTGCCACTGATGTCCTTGGTGGTATATTCCAGAGGAATGTTCAGTACTTCCGTAAAATCTAGAATACAAAAATTGATACCGGTATTTGTGGTCATCATAGGTATTTTGTTTATTGTACGTGGACTGGGGTTGGGAATACCTTATGTTTCCCCAAAACCAGCGCCCACAGATTCAGTAACGGCGACCATAGAATGCCATCAACCATAAAAATCAAATCCACAATGAAAATAACATCAGCGAAAGAGGCGGTAGGAATTGTTAAATCAGGCGACCGAGTCTTTTTCCAAGGGGCGGCCATGACCCCAAATGAACTGATCGATGCCTTATGCGATAGGCATGAAGAACTTGAGAATGTCGAGATTATTTCCATCCATACCGAAGGGGATGCAAAATATACGAGAAAACCCTATTGCGATGCCTTTACTTTGAACGCATGTTTTGTTGGGGGCAACGTAAGAAGTTATGTAAACACCTATATGGGTGATTACATCCCGGTTTTTTTGAGTGAAATACCATGGTTGTTCGCAGACGAATACCTCCCATTGGATGTGGCCTTTGTTCAAGTTTCCCCACCAGACAAGCATGGCTATTGCTCTTTGGGAGTTTCTGTCGATGTTGCCTTGCCAGCCGTTAGAACTGCCAAAAAAATTGTTGCACAGATCAATCCACATGTACCCCGAACCCATGGTACCGGAATCGTTCATGTTGATGAAATAGCTTATGCCATTGAGGTCGATAGGCCCATTCATGAACATAATCCGACCGAAATATCGGAAGTGGAGCATCAAATAGGGAGGCATGTGGCTTCCTTGATAGAAGATGGCGCTACCTTGCAGATGGGAATCGGGAACATACCCAATGCGGTATTATCCAATTTGGGCAACCATAAAAACCTTGGCATACATACCGAAATGTTTTCTGATGGGGTGTTGCCCCTACTGGAAACAGGTGTGATCAATGGAAAGGAAAAGGCGGTAAAACGTGGTAAAATTGTGGCCTGTTTTGCCGTAGGCTCTCGAAAATTATATGATTTTATTGATGATAACCCAATCTGCGACTTTAGGGACTCCGGTTATACCAACGATACCGCCAGAATTCGAAGAAACCCTAAAGCAACTGCTATTAACAGTGCCATAGAAATTGATCTTACCGGTCAAGTTTGTGCGGACACCATTGGAGGTTACCAATTTTCCGGTGTGGGTGGTCAAATGGACTTTATGAGAGGGGCATCCCTTTCAAAAGGAGGTAAACCCATAATAGCCATGTCGTCCACCACAAAAAAAGGGGTTTCCAAAATAACGCCTTTTTTAAAACAGGGAGCAGGAGTAACCACAACACGTGCCCATATGCACTATGTAGCCACGGAATACGGTGTGGTGAATCTCTTTGGGAGAAATCTACATCAGCGAGCCGAAGCATTGATTTCCATTGCACACCCCGACCATAGGGAAGCATTGGAAAAGGCAGCCTACGAACGGTTCCATGGCTAATATCAAAATATGAAGTACAAAAAAGGGGGCAATTTTAAAATTGTCCCCTTTTTTTTTGAATTGCATGAAACCAATCAAAAATGCAACCCATCAAATTTTAAAGGTAATTACCGGTGCTTCTGAATGGTTGGCGATATCTTCACCAATGCTACCCATAAAGAAGTGGGATAAACCTCGTCTACCATGTGTGGGAATACCGATAAGATCGGCCGATACTCCCTCACTATAGTTGAGCACACCTTTTTCCACAGTATAGTCGTTATATATTTTTACTTCCATACCCACATTGGCAGCGTTCAAAAATTTTGAGATTTTATCGTTTGCATCATTTGTGCTCAAGAATTCGTCCCCTGGGGTGTTTATGTATACCAAATGAAGGTTGGACCCTAGTAAATCGGCCATTTCCTTGGCTTTTTTAAGGGCTGGGGCACTCTCTTCCTCAAAATCGGAAGCGAACACGAAATTTTTTGGTTGAAAGTCTTCGATATCTCCTTTGATTACCAATACGGGAACGTCTGAAGTTCTAACTACACGCTCGGTATTTGATCCTATAAAAATTTCTTGTAAGCCATCTGCGCCATGTGATCCCATAACAATAAGGTCAGCTTTGTGTTTTTCGGCCACTTCGGCCACCTCGCTGAACACTTTGTAATGTTTGATTACGGGTGTGACTTTAATATCTTTTAAATAAGGTTTATCCAAAAAGTCGGTAAACCTTTGTTCGCCAATTTTTATTAGATGCACAACTTGTTCTTGGGATATGTATCCCGATTCGCCCATAATAGCTGGTGAAAGTTCCAACATATGGAGAACAAATAATTCTGCCTTGTGCTGTCTTGCCAATGAAGCAGCAACTTTTAGAGCTTTTTCGGATTGATCGGAAAAATCGACCGGTACGATTATATGTTTCATTTTATTGCTTTTTGAGGTTAAACGGTCATGGAAAATATTCGGGTATTTGGTTTTTTTCGATGCATTTTTAAATCAAATGCCATACTTATGTTTCTTACAAAGGGTCTTCCTTTATCGGTTACTTTAATTTTGGTGCCATTTATTTCTACCAATCCGTCTGATTCCAGTTCGGATAGATTGGCCAAGATGTTCCCAAAATCAGCTATTTGCTCTTCCTCTGCGTTCCATGTAGTCTCAAATTGACACATAATATTAAGAATATGTCTTCTTAAGATTTCGTCTTCTTCATTAAGGATGTGTCCCCTAAAAATAGGGATAACTCCATGTGAAACCAAATTTTCGTATTCCTCCACGTTTTTTACATTTTGGGCAAAACCGTACCAACTATCGCTTATGCTGGATGCTCCCAGGCCTATCATTAGTTTGGTTTTTGAGGGAGTGTAGCCCATAAAGTTTCGGTGCAATGTTCCTTTTTCCAGCGCTTGGTACAAACTGTCCGTTGGGAGGGCAAAATGATCCATACCAACGTCTTTATATCCAAATGCTGCAAGCATTTTTTTACCCATTTCATACTGGGCCTTTTTTTCCACGGATGATGGAAGGTCGGATTCTTTATACCCTCTTTGTCCGTTACCTTTTAACCAGGGCACATGTGCATAACTGTAAAATGCAATCCTATCCGGTTTTATGGCATTGGTCTTCATAATGGTTTTCTCCACATCGGAACTGTCCTGAAATGGCAAACCATAAATAATATCGTGCCCAACCGATGTGTAGCCAATCTCCCTGGCCCAATCGGTAACATTTTTTACATTTTCAAAAGGTTGTACTCTATTTATGGCACGCTGAACAGTTAGATTATAGTCCTGTACGCCAAAGCAAACTCTTCTAAAACCTACATCGTAAAGTGCTTGTAAATGTTCTTTTGTCGTATTGTTCGGATGTCCTTCAAAACTAAATTCAATTTCATCTGCTTTCTTGCCGAAGCGGAGAATGCCCTTGATCAACATTTTTAAATTCCCGGGAGAAAAGAAAGTGGGGGTTCCGCCACCTAAGTGAAGTTCTTTTATAATGGGTTTTGAACCCAATAGTTCAACATATAGTTCCCACTCTTTTAAAACCGCTTTTATATAAGGACTTTCTACTTCGTGTCGTTTGGTGATACGCTTGTGGCATCCGCAAAAGGTGCACATACTTTCACAAAAGGGTAGATGAATATAAACACTGACTCCTTCTTGGGAACTCTCCTCGAAGGCTTTCAGTACACTGGATTTCCATTTTTTCCCGGAAAAAGTGTCCAAATCCCAATAAGGTACCGTTGGATAACTTGTATACCTAGGACCTGGAACATTATATTTTTGAACTAATTCGCACATAAGCTACATACCATTTCATTATAGTTCAAAATTACCTTGGACAGCTTGCAAAAAACATGATAATTGTCAGTATTGCCATCTTAGCAGTAAAAGACTCCGCTCTGTTCCCTGATGACTATCATATTTTTCCTTCGTTTACCATTGTACTTTTATAGGATGACCCAATACGCTTAAACTTTATTCCTATGGGAGAACATATCAAGAAAAGCTCATTTAGCGAAGAGGAGCGGAAAATTTTTGTTCAGCACCTTATTGATGATATCCAAGCCTTGGAGAATATGATCAAAGACGGATTGATCGAAGATGATATTGTTCGAATTGGTGCCGAACAAGAAATATGTTTGATAAAGGATGATTATAGACCTTCTCCAAACTCCTTGGACATATTAAAAGATATTGACGATTCCCATTTTACAACCGAATTTGCCACCTATAATGTTGAAGTCAATCTAGACCCCTATACGCTGGAAAAGGGATGCTTTACAGCTATGGAACAGCAATTGCGAACATTGTTGGGTAAGGTTAAGAAAGCTGCCAATGGGCGGGACACCAAAGTTGTTTTGACGGGAATACTTCCTACCATTAGCAAGGGTGAACTGGGTATGGATTTTATGACTCCAATTCCCAGATATTATCGGATAAATGAAGTGTTGAAGGCTTGGAGAGGTGACGATTTTTGGGTTAGGATCAAAGGTGCGGATGAGCTTTCCTTGCATCATGATTCTGTACTTTTTGAAGCTTGCAATACGAGTTTTCAACTGCATTTGCAGATAGCACCAGATGATTTTATCAAAAGTTATAATTGGGCTCAGGCCATTTCGGGACCGGTTTTGGGAATTTGCTGTAACTCTCCTTTATTATTGGGAAAAGAACTTTGGAGAGAGACTAGAATTGCCCTGTTCCAACAAAGTTTGGATACACGGGTCTGGACAAAGGCGGTAAAAGAACAAGTCGCCAGAGTTGGTTTTGGCGAACAATGGCAAAAGGAGTCAGTTGCCGAAATTTTTAAAAAAGATATTTCCACCCACCGAATTTTATTGACCAAACCAATTAAAAAAAGTTCGTTGGACCTGCTAAAAGAGAATAAAATACCAAAGCTGGAAGCACTGAGCCTGTTCAATAGCACCATATACCGCTGGAACCGCCCCTGCTATGGGGTAGGAAATGGAAAACCCCATTTACGTATTGAGAACAGATATATTCCATCTGGTCCCACCGTAATTGATGAAATGGCCAATTTTGCTTTTTGGGTGGGCTTAATGGCAGGAAGACCAAAAAAGTACGACGATATGCCCGGCCTTATGGATTTTAAGGTGGCCAAACTCAACTTTATAAGAGCGGCCATGAGTGGAAGGCATACTGTCTTTTCGTGGTTGGACAAGACCATGACGGTAAAAAAGATAATCAAGGAAGAGCTGTTGCCCATAGCATACGATGGATTGCGAAAGCTTCATATTGATGAAGGGGACATTACCAGACTTTTAGGAATCATCGAGGCCAGAACCAAGTATGGTACTGGTGCCGAATGGCAAATCAAAAACTTTAGGGCGCTTAAAAAGCAAATGAAATTGGACAGTGCCATTGTTCAGCTCACTAAGGCAATGTACAATAACCAAGAAACCGAGGTTCCGGTACATCTATGGAAGCCTATTGAGGGAATGGCCAAGACAAAGGAATCCTTCCATTGGGTGAAACAGATCATGTCGACAAAGCTGATGAAACTCTATGAGGACGATTATGCCAATTTGGCCTTAGCCATTATGCAGTGGAACAATATCCACCATATTCCTGTTGAAAATGAAAAAGGGCAATTAGTGGGATTGCTTACATGGAGCCATATAGAAAAGTTTAAAAAACTGGATACAAAAGAGGCAAGGGTATCGGATATTATGGTTAAAAATGTAATAACCGTTGAGCCCAGAACAGAAATAGAAACTGCAAAAAACCTAATGGAAGAGCACCAAATTGGATGTTTGCCTGTTTGTGTGGACACCCATACTGTGGGAATAATTAGTAAAGTAGATTTGTAAAACATGTCTTTAGTTCATAGCATAGCATTGGATGAAACCCTTGAGGTAGACCGCGTAATTGACCATATTCAAGGAATTGAAGGTGGTCCCACGGTAGTTTTCTTTGGAGGTGTACATGGGAATGAAACGGCCGGAGTTTTTGCCGTAAAGGAAATGTTCCAAGAAATCAGGTCGCAAAAAAAACCTGTTAACGGCGAAATATATGCTGTTTCAGGAAATCTGGGCGCTCTTCAAAGCAGGCAAAGATTTCAAAAAGAAGATTTGAATAGGATATGGTTTCCGGAGCGTATCGAACATATTGTCAAAAACAAAGAAGCTAATCATAACGAAGAAGAGGAACTCAACCATCTGTATTTGCTATTAGAAAATATTTTGGATACCGGAAATCCGCCATTTTACTTTTTAGATCTTCATACGACCTCCAGCGATACTTCTCCGTTTATGGTGTTGAACGATAGTCTGCTGAACCGAAAATACGCTTCCAACTATCCGTTGCCCATTATTTTGGGGATCGAAGAATATTTGAAAGGTGCCTTATTGAGTTATATAAATGAGTTGGGCTATGTTTCACTAGGTTTTGAAAGTGGCCAGCACGATGATGAAAAGGCAGTACAGAACAGTATTGATTTTATTCGTTATTCCTTGGCGTTGACCCAATCTGTGAATGTTTCCGAAAAGGAGTATAAGCAGTTAAAAAAAACAATATTAAAATCCAGTACGGTTCCAAATAAGTTTTATGAAATATATCATCAGCATGATATAGGTCCCAAAAACGACTTTAAAATGTTTCCTGGGTTTATCAATTTTCAAAAAATACCCAAAGGTGTGGGCTTGGCCGTTGTGGATGGGGTGGAGTTAAAAACAACAAGAAAACGACAGATTTTTATGCCTCTATACCAAAAACAAGGCAATGAAGGCTTCTATTTTATAAGACCAATTCCTAAAATACTATTATGGTTGTCCAAAAAGCTAAGAGGGCTCAAGGTAGATCATATTTTGGTGAAGTTGCCCGGGGTACAATGGGAGTCCGATAAAAAAGACACGTTGATGGTAGACCAAAAGGTGGCCCGATTTTTCGCCAAATCTTTTCTCCACTTGTTGGGGTATAGGGCAAGAAGGTTTGATAGAACACACTTAATTGCCAAAAACAGGGAACGTGCATCCAAATCTTCGGAATATGCCAAAACTGAGTGGTTCCGGAAATAAAAATAAAAAAAGGCCCAAGCGTTAACTTGGACCTCGATCTATTTGGATCATGTTTAGTTTTGCATTTTAAAATTAATTGGAATACTATATTTCACGCTTACTGGTTTTCCTCGTTGTTCCCCTGGTTTAACTCTTGGAAGTGAAGCAATAATACGCTCAGCCTCTTTTTCCAATAATTTATCCGGACCTCTTTTTTGGATATTGCTCACCTGGCCTTTGGAGTCTATTACAAATTGTAAATATACTCTGCCCGTAATTCCCATATCCAAAGCAGCTGGAGGATAACTAAAATTCTTTTTAATGTGCTCCTGTACCTTTTGGTTAAAGCATTCCTTGCGCTCTGCTTGGCTCTGTAAGCTTTCACAACCTGGGAAAATCGGAACGTTTTCTATTACTGCAAATGGTACAACAATATCTTCTTCCACCTCTTCCACATCAACATCATCAATGCTCACAACGGCATCTTCAATATAGGTTTCCTGACTACTTTCTGTACTTTCAATTACAGTTTCTTCCACGTCTTCCACGTCCTCCACAATTTCTATTATCTCCGGAGCGGATGGTGGTGGAGGTGGTGGGGTGGTTCTTAATATTTCGGTAATGGGTACATCTTCCTTAAGCTCATCGGTAACTTGTACAACTTCTGTAGCTTGGGATTCTTCTTCATAAAACTTTACTTCGAAGGATTGCCATGTCATGAACAATACCGAAGTAAGTCCTATCATGAAATAAAGACTGCTATTGCGTCCAATTTCGGCGTTTGGGTTCTTTTTTGGTTTCATGACTTTTACTATTTAACTAGGTTAAAGATAACTTGGTTAAAAATCAAAAAATATGATAATAATCAGGTTTGTCCTTAGAGCGAAACTCTCTTGTTTTTAACGATTTATGTTTTCAATCGGAGTTTAGGGCCAAATCATTTTTGGTGAGGTCGATATTAAAAGATAGACTTAACCTGATCATGTGCTCAGCGGAATTTTTAAACTTTTGATTGAAGTATCCTATGTCTGCGTTCAAACTAGAGGTAATTTGTTGGCCTATGCCAATAAACACCCTATTTTGATTAAATATGCTGCCCTCTAGGTTAACAAAGATTTCATCAAAGGCCTTGAAATAAATATCCTTGTATAGGGGCCTTTTAAATTGAAGGCGATATCTAATCCTATTATTGACCTTGGCGTCTTCAGTATTGACCAGTCTTCGGTTCTCTAGACGTAAGCGATGTGCAATGGAATTATCGATGAACTTGAATTTTAGGGTGTATTCACCATATATCCAAAGCTGATTGGTATTGACCACATCGTTGGGTTCCAAATAAGAATTTGAATTGAGCAAGGCGAATCCACCTGTAAAAGTGGAGCTCTTACTTACCCTGTAGGATGCACCAGTTCTGAAAAAGAAAAATCCATATGTATCCAACATATGGTGGTGTCGGATAATACCCACTGTTGGGATGCTCCAATCTTGGTGAATTTTGGTAGTGCCACATAGCACAAGCCAAGAGCCATATTCATTTTCTTCTGAATTTTGGGCATAAAACGATTGTGCTGGAAGGACTGAGAGTACTATGGAACAAAGCAATCCTGAAAAATACTTTGTATACTCCATAATCTATGGTTTTGGATTGTTGGAGTACAAAGGTTTTCACTATTACATAGGATATAGTATGATACTTATCATATGTCTGTTCCTTCTTATAAAAATCGACTGCTTTAGACCTATTTTTTCTTTTTATTTTCCCAGATAAGGGCTGCAGCTCCACATATGGCAGCCGTTTTGCCATGCATGCTTGAGTGAAGAAGTTTCACCTTTCCTTTATAAACATCTAACAAGAATCGGTTAAAATATTTTTCCAAAGGAGTCATGATCCATTTACCGCTATTGGTCAATCCTCCCATTAAAATAAATGCCTCTGGCTGTGTAAAGGCAGTAAAGTTGGCCAATGCTTGAGCCATGATGCGGGCCGTATAATCGAAAGCTTTAAGGGCAATTTCATCCCCTTCTTCGGCAGCTTGGGTAATGTCCTCTCCATGTAGGTCGTTATATGCAACATCCCTAAATCTACTATCTACCAAATACTTGCTCTGCATGTACAAGATTGTTCGTTTTAATCCAGTAGCGGATACGTATGCCTCCAAACCTCCTTTTACTCCAAGTCCCGTTAATCTGCCATCGCCAATGGTCATGTCCACATGGCCCAATTCACCTGCAAACCCATCAAACCCATCTATGAGTTGACCATTGGCTACAATTCCTGCCCCAAAACCGGTGCCCAAAGTGATTACGATAAAATCCGTCATATCCTTTGCTCCTCCAAACAACATTTCGCCCAAGGCCGCTGCACTGGCATCGTTCATAATACGTATGGGCATGTCCAAGCGTTGCTTTAAAAGTTTTACCAATGGCACACTTCCTTTCCAAGCCAAATTGCTGGCACTTTCAATGGTTCCATTTTTGCTGGAGGCATTTGGAGCACCAATACCGCAACCAATTACGTTGGCCCCTTCTCCAAATCGATCCAAAAGTTCGTCTACAGTAGATTTTATTTTGTCCAGATAGTTGTCTAGGTTGGGATATTCCTTGGTCCTGAAAAATGTTTTTTCGTAGCATTCACCATGTTCGTCCACCAAACCTATCTTGGTTTTGGTTCCTCCAATATCAACACCAATTACTAAATCCATATGTAAATTCGAATTGTTTTAAGGTTTTTTAAATATAACCAATATGATATCAAAAAAAATAACTTACCGTATTTTTATGGGGACGGAATTTTTGCTAATATCATGGAAAAGTTGGAAATACTGACTTCTGTCATGTTTTAGGTGATGGGTCGATTCTACTTTTGATTGTGTATTGAAATAAATAAAAATAGGTATGAGCAGTTTAAAAAAAATATTAGTTCCTTTTGATTTTTCGGAGGCATCCATAAATGCTTTGGAATATGTCGTCAACTTCGTTGGAACAGAACGTTCCATAGGTATTTTGGGCCTGTATGTGGGAAATATGGCCATTAGTGATGCGGACAGTAAAAAATTGGAAAACGATTTTTCCAAGGTAATGCAGTCCTTTGGTGTTAGATTGAAGGTTGCACCAAAGTTTATGACGGATACAGGTGAAGTGATCGGCACCATTCTTTCGGCCCAAGAAAAAAGTAATGCCGACATCATCATGATGGGGACCATGGGCGATAAAATCACGGATGAAGCTATCACCAATACCTCGCAACTGGTTTTAAAGGCCAACTGTCCGGTAATCTCAATTCCTTATGGAACAAGTATTAAGGACCCTAAAAACATTGCCTTGGTGATGGGGGGCGAAAAAATTGATGACAAAGAAGTTTTGGAGACCCTTTTGGACATTGCCCGTACTTTTGACGCCCGTGTTCATGCCCTTACCATTTATAAGGATTCGATCTATGATGAAAAGGCAATCAAGGAATCCAACGAAAATCTGTTGGAATATTATTTGGAGCATTTTTATGAGGATCATTCCTTTAGCAAAAATGATGATGTGGAACAGGGCATATTGGATTATATCGCAGAGAAAAACATTGACATGTTGACCATATTGCCACGAAACCATACGGAAAGGAGCGAGCCATCCGAAGGACGGTTGACCAAACTATTGACCTTGCACTCGGAGATTCCGGTGCTGGCCCTGGACTAAACTCAAACCTTTATTTCTTAGCATGCTGCCACTGCTGATTATCTTAGGGGTTACCATTTTTCTATTTGTATGGGGTAAATTCCCTCCAGATGTAGTGGCTCTCATGGCCATGCTCTCACTTTTCCTGACAGGAATTTTGAACATAAGTGAGACCTTGGCAGGGTTTAGCAATCCAACTGTAATTATGATTGCGGCCCTATTTATCATTGGGGAAGGGCTGTCCAGAACTGGTTGGACAGCTATGGCAGGTCAGTTTTTCGTGAAATGGGCCAGAAGGAACATTTCCCGCTTATTGGTCATTGTTACCTTGGGTTCCAGTTTGCTTTCCGGTTTTGTAAGCAATACAGGAACGGTCGCGGCATTGCTTCCGGTTACCGTAACTGCGGCTTGGAATGCAGGAACACTGCCATCAAAATTATTGATTCCCGTGGCCTTTGGTTCCAATACGGGCGGACTGCTCACCTTAACAGGTACACCACCTAACATTATTGTGAGCAATGCTTTGTCCGAGAGTGGATTTACGGGTTTTTCGTTCTTTGAATTTGGATTGATAGGAGTGCCGCTCCTTATTATTTCCGTCCTCTATTTTAGGTATCTGGGTTACAAATTGCTTCCCGACCACAGGACAAATAACAAGCCTATGGCCATAGATCAGGAAATGCACAAATGGATAGAAAACTACAGTATAGGTGATAATCTTTACCGATTACGTATCCGGTCCATGTCACAATTGATAAATACCACTATAGGGGAATGGAATTTTGAGGGTGAGCACAAGGTCTCGGTAATGCGACTAAAACGCAGACACCCCAATAAACTGCACCGGATACCACAGTTTGTGGAAATGCCCGGTTTGGATACCGAAATGCGTTATCACGACATCATTACTGTAAAAGGTGGACCAGAAGATGTGGATAAACTTGTTTTAAAGTTCCATTTGGGTGTAATACCACTTAAGCCTGAAAAGGATATGCTCAAAAAAGAACTGATCAACCAAGAGGTGGGGATGGCAGAAATGATCATTACACCAAAATCTGTTTTTGTGGGCAAGAGCATTAATTTGGGTCACTACCTTCGTAAGACCGAGGTGCAACTTTTGGCCGTATCACGGGACAATGCCCCCTTAACGGGTAAAATAAAAATCAAAGCGGGAGATGCCTTTGTGATTCGTGGCCAATGGGAAAATATTATAGCGCTGAAATCGATGCACGAAAACCTGGTGATATCCGGAAGTCCTGAAGCGTTGTCCAAAAATGTGGATCAACTGACTACAAGGAGTTATATTGCTTTAGGGACCTTGGTATTGATGATTCTGCTTTTGGTCCTCAATATTTTGCCCGGAGCCATAGCAGCACTGGTATGTGCTGGAATTATGATGTTAACGGGCTGTGTTCCCATATCAAAAGCATATAAAGGCATTAGTTGGACGAGTGTGGTGATGATCGCGGCCATGATCCCTATGGGATTGGCATTGCAAAAAACAGGTGTGGCACAATTGGCGGCCAATAGTCTGGTGGATACCTTGGGAAGTATACATCCCGTAGCCTTATTGGCAGGTATTTTCTTGTTGACGGCAGCTTTTAGTCAAACCATAAACAATTCGGCAACTGCAGTTTTAATGGCGCCGATCGCTATAATGGCATCCACGACCTTGGGGGTTTCGCCAGAACCCTTTATGATTGCCGTAGCGGTAAGTGCCTCGACTGCATTTTTAACCCCTGTGGGAACAACCACCAATGCCATGGTAATGGCAGCGGGCGGATATAAATTTATTGATTATGTAAAAGTAGGGGGGCCTTTGCTCCTGCTTTTCTTTATAGCAACATTAGTATTGGTTCCATGGATATGGAGCTTCTAACCATTAAAACCACAATTATGAGTACAACCAAAGACCTTAGTAAGTATGGATTGAAAAATGTCCGGGCGCAATGGAATCTTGATGCTGAAACGCTACAAAAACTTACCCTTGAAAAGGGCATGGGAGTAGAAACCGAAAATGGCACCCTTTGCGTGAACACGGGAAAGTTTACCGGAAGATCGCCCAAAGATCGGTTTTTGGTAAAAGATGATTACACAAAGGACAAAATTTGGTGGGGCAGGATCAATAAACCTGTATCTCCCGAAAACTTTGATAAGCTATACAATGAGATAACCAATTACCTCGATGGCAAAGAAGTTTTTGTAAGGGATGCCTATGTGTGCGCAGACCCAAAATACAGAATGAATGTTAGAACCATCACCGAATACCCCTGGTCCAACTACTTCATCAAAAATATGTTCCTGCGTTTGGATGAGGCGGAACTTGAGGATTTTGAAGAAGAGTGGTTAGTGCTTTGTGCCCCTGGTTATGAAGCCCAAAACCCATCTGAATATGGTATATTGAGCGGAAACTTCTCTATACTTAATTTTACCAAAAAAATTGCCTTGGTAGGCGGTTCTGCCTATACCGGGGAAATGAAAAAAGGTATTTTCTCCGCACTAAACCTTATCCTGCCCACCGAAAAAGAGGTACTCCCAATGCACTGCTCCGCCAATGTTGGTGAAGCTGGGGACACCGCAATTTTCTTTGGATTGTCCGGAACTGGTAAAACCACCTTGTCCGCAGACCCGGAGCGTAAACTTATCGGGGACGATGAGCATGGTTGGACCAAAGAGGACACCATCTTTAACTTTGAAGGTGGGTGCTATGCCAAGGTAATCGATCTTACCGAGGAAAAGGAGCCTGATATTTACAGGGCCATCAGACCTGGAGCGCTATTGGAAAATGTGGTGTTCAAAGAAGGGACAAAGGAAGTGGATTTCTTCGATAGTTCCATCACACAGAACACACGGGTAAGTTATCCTATCTATCATATCGATAACATACAAGAGCCATCCTATGCATCCAACCCTAAAAATATCTTTTTCTTAACTTGTGATGCATTTGGTGTATTACCGCCGGTATCTAAATTGACCCCAGGTCAAGCAGCTTACCACTTTATTTCGGGCTATACCGCTAAGGTTGCAGGAACGGAGGCAGGTATTACGGAGCCCGTGCCATCATTCTCAGCTTGTTTTGGAGAGCCTTTTATGCCATTGCACCCTGCAGTTTATGCTGAAATGCTAAGCGAAAAAATGAAAGCCTCCGGAGTTAATGTATGGCTGATCAACACCGGATGGAGTGGAGGACCTTACGGAGTAGGGTCTAGAATTAAACTGAAATATACGAGAGCAATGATTTCTGCCATTCTCGAAGGTAAATTGGACGATGTGGATTTTGATACGCACCCCATTTTTGGATTACATATGCCAAAATATTGCCCGGGCGTTCCCACAGAAATGTTGGACCCAATGAACACTTGGTTGCAAAAAGGAGCTTATGTAAGCAAAGCGATACAACTGGCGCACTCGTTCCATATCAACTTCGATAAGTTTGCAAGCCAAGCTTCGGAGGAAATTATGAATGGTGGTCCGCTCATTGATTCGCACCATAGTTTAACGGAACATCTTTAAGACTTATATAAAGTGAATAGCACAAATAGATTTCATATAGAAAGCTTAGGGGCGCCTAAATTCAAGTCGCCCCTTGAGCTAAGTACGCTAAAGGGGGACCATATATTCGATTTTATCAGAGAATCGGATAAGCTGGTCTTTGACCTTTCCATGGAACATTACCAACAATGTTTAAAAAATGGGGAAGAGCCGCTTTGTTTGGAAAAGGCGGGCCCGCGGCAAAATCTTTTTTTTGATTCGGAGAAGGCTACGGCGGCCATTGTTACATGTGGAGGTTTATGTCCTGGTATCAATAATGTGATACGGGGTTTGGTGATGGCACTATATTATTTCTATGGGGTTAAAAAAATTATAGGAGTACCGTATGGTTATGAAGGCCTTAATCCGGAAAAAGGACATGAGTTGGTACCATTGACACCGGAAAAAGTAAAGGATATCCATCAATTTGGAGGTACATACTTGGGCTCGTCCAGAGGGGCGCAGGATGTTTCCGTTATGGTGGATACCCTGGAAAAAAACAAGGTGGATATGCTGTTTGCTATTGGAGGTGATGGAACCTTAAAAGGCGTAAACGCCTTAGGTGAAGAAATCTCCAGGAGAAACGCTAAAATCAGCGTGGTAGGCATACCAAAGACCATTGATAACGATATCGACCTGATCGATGAATCCTTTGGTTTTGAAACTGCTTTTGATGTGGCAAGTCCTATTTTGCGAGATGCCCATAATGAAGCAACAGGAGCTTATAATGGAATCTCCATTATTAAATTAATGGGAAGGGATAGTGGTTTTATCGCTGCTTCTGCCGCTTTAGCTATGCCCGTGGTGAATTTTGTGCTGATCCCCGAAATGGATTTTGCCCTGGAAGGAGAAAAAGGGTTTTTGAAAGTATTGGAACAGCGTCTACACGAAAAAAAACATGCGGTAATCGTAGTTGCCGAAGGAGCGGGACAAAAACTCTTTAAGGACAGAAAGATTGTTAAAGACGCATCTGGGAACATTCAGCACGAGGATATTGGAGTTTTACTAAAGGAAAAAATCGTGGAATACTTCGAGGGTAAAAGCCCTGTGACCATAAAATATATCGACCCCAGTTACATTGTTCGGTGTGCTCCGGCAAACTCCAGCGATAGCGTATTCTGCAGTCGGTTGGCCTACCAGGCAGTACATGGTGCCATGGCAGGTAAAACCAAATTTGTGGCCAGTAGGGTCAACAACCGATATGTGTATGTCCCCATTTCCGAAGTCACCAAAAAAAGAAAAAAAATAGACATTGAAGGAGAGTTTTGGTTCTCGGTACTACAAAGTACGGGGCAACCTTTTTCTTTGGGATAGATGGAAGAAATTTAAACTGACAATTGTCATTAAATCTTTTCTTTAGTAGTTATAGATTTGAATGTAATCAAAACAATAATCATGGAAGTACATGTTCAATATCAAAAAATGATGACCAGTGAATCATTGACCCAATTGTTAATGAAAAAACTGGAGGGTTTAGAAAACAAATACAGTTGGTTGATCAAAGCCAACGTACTTTTTAAAGAAGAGAACGACAGTTCTGGAGAAGGCAAAATTTGCGAAATAGAACTGAGTGCCCCGGGTCCTAGGATTTTTGCAAAGTCCAATACGGATGATTTTGAAAAATCCATGGCAAATACCATTGAAGATTTAAAAAGACAGTTAGAAAAAAGGCAAGCTACATTTGCTACTCACTAAATAAAAACAAATCCATTCTGCGCATCAATCGTTAAAACTATAATCATGAAATCAAAATTAATTGCTTTAAGTCTGCTCTTACTGATGGGGTGTTCCTCCACTAGGTTGGTTAGTACCTGGAAGAACCCGGATATCGTTCTTTTTGATGCTTACCAAGTGCTAGTTGTGGGTATGATACAAGATGACAATGCCCGGATGGAGTTCGAGACCGGTTTTGCCGATGCTTTAAAGCAACAAGGTATTGATGCGGTGCGCAGTATGGATGTTTTTGATGTAGAATTTACTTCAGGCAAAAGGTCCGAGAAGGAATTGGAGGAAGTGGAGCAACAACTTTTGGATAAAGGCTTTGATGCTATTTTGTTCACTAAAGTTGTGGGTACAGAGAACAGAAGAACATTTAGGGAGCATATCAACGATGTGGATAGAATGTTGATGCGCTTTACTACGGATTATATGGAGCATCAAGAGATTTACTTCGACCCCGAATATTACGACACCTTCAATATTTACCATGCAGAAACCTCCCTATACTGCATATGTGTTGGAAAGGAAATTGAATTGATTTGGAGGGGGGAAGTGGACGTAACAGAGCCTGCCAATGTAAACAAAGCTATAGACTCCTACATAAAGTTGGTGACAAAGTCAATGGGAGAGCAAGAGATTATTTTTTAGGAAGAAAGCCCTATGGCTTCCAATACCCCTAAAAGGTCCAAAGCAATTAAAACAGGAATTGCTATCAGTATTACGATCAATACAAAAACCATGATTCGCAAAAAGCCGACCATGAGCTTGTTTCCAAAACTAATTTCATCCGCCATAATAGTGTAATTTCCTTCAATTTACGGAATTATTTGCGCATTACCTTTACATGGAAACCCAATATTCGATTAACGGATGTATTTATACCGTGTGCTGTGAACCAATTATTTGGAGTCTTCTTGTTTTCTACTGAGCAGTTTCCCCAGCTCTTCCAATGAGATTCCTTTCGTTTCGGGCATCATAAAGATTACCCAAAGTAATTGTAGCACCATCATAACCGCAAAAAAGATAAAAATAGGCCAAGGGTTATCTTTGAACACACCTATTTCCGCATCTAAAAAGGTAGGTGTGAGCAAGGTGATCAAAGCGGCGAATACCCAATGTGTCCCAGTTCCCCAAGACTGTCCATAAGAGCGAACTTTATTTGGGAATATTTCGGAAATAAAAACCCATATCACAGCACCCTGTCCAATAGCGTGGGATGCGATGAAAATCAAAATAAAGCTTAGGAGAAGCACAGAATTCGCTCCAGAATAAAAGCACCATCCCACCATGGCCAAACTTACAATGTAGCCAATGGAGCCAATGTACATTAACTGCTTACGACCCAGTTTGTCAATAAGCGAGATCCCCACAAATGTGAAAATCAAATTTATGACCCCGATGGATATGGAACTAAAGAGCGATTCCCCCGAGGCCAATCCTGCCCGTTCCAATATTTCCGGAGCGTAGTACAATACAAAATTAATACCGGATAGTTGATTGAAAAATGCGATTAAAAAGGCCAGTACCAACGGTTTGTTGTATTTGCCGGAAAACAGATTGTCCTTGGTCTTCTCTGTAGTGTCCAACAAAGCGACCTTTATCTGTTCCAAATGAACGGAAGCCTTATCTTTTGCAATGCCTAGTAGGGTAATGGATTCGATTACTATGGCATCTGCATGGTTTTTCATTAACAACCATCTTGGGCTGTTAGGTATTTTAAATACCATGATAGTATAAATAAGTGCTGGCAATCCTTCGATACCCAACATCCATCGCCAAGCTATACTTTCATCAAAAATTATCCCGATGAGGTAGTTGGATATAAAAGCAATCAAAATTCCAAAAACAATGTTGAACTGGTACATGGCCGTTAACCTTCCACGAGTCTGTGCAGTAGAAATTTCGGAGATGTATACAGGAGCCGCTACCGAAGAAGCACCTACACCTACACCACCTATAAACCTGAAAAGCGAAAAGCTATAAGGTTCAGGCGCCAAGGCGGAGCCGACCGCCGATGCAAAATAAAGCACCCCTATCCAAAACAGGGTTTTCTTTCTTCCCAAACGATCTGTGGGAATACCGCCGAAAAGTGAGCCTAAAACGGTTCCCCAAAGCGCCATGGACATAATAAAGATGCCGTGAAAAGTAAAAATGGAGTCTCCCAAAAACCAATTGGTGTCCCATATTTCTTTTATAGGTTGGTTGGCACCGGAAATAACCACTGTGTCGAACCCAAACAAAAAGCCCGCTAGGGCCGCTGTCAATGAAATTCTGAAAATACGCTTGTCCATATGGGATGAATTTTGTTAAAGCTAACCAAATTTTACAAAATGCTGGAAATGTATTTCATGATCAAGTCAGCTGCACCTCGGTTGGAGGTAATATAATTGGAGTTGATGTCCCCTATATTTTTAATGGAAATGGGCTTGTTCAACAGCTCGCCCATTAAATTATCAAAACTATCCTGGCTGGAAACGGGAATGATACCACCTTCGTTGACCAAGTCTTCTGCTTCCTTAAAGCCTTCAAATTGTGGTCCAATGATGATGGGGATTCCAAAAACCGCTGGCTCCATGGTATTGTGCAGTCCCGTGGCAAAACCACCGCCCACATAAGCGATGTTCGCATAGCTGTAAATTTTGGTCAGCAATCCAATGGTATCAATAATAAGGACATCGATCTCTTTTAGATTTTGGTTGCCCAATTCCGAATAACGTATCACGCTTTTTTTTAGAGCAGAGGCAATTTTATCGATATGCGCAGGCTTTATCTCGTGGGGAGCGATTACATACTTTATCTTTTCGTTGGAGTTGTTCATGTAATTGATCAGGATTTTTTCATCTTCGGGCCAAGTACTGCCCGCTACCAAGCACAATTGATTGTTCTTGAAACGATCCATAAAATCCAAATGGTTGTTGCGCTTCAATATTTCGGAAACACGGTCCAACCTGGTATCACCACCAATACTGGAATGGTTTAAGCCGATGGATTCCAAAAGAACTTTGGACTTTTTATCCTGAACAAAATAATGATCGAATTTCCGTAAACTCTCTCGCATAAAGCCCCCAAAGAACTTAAAATAGATCTGCCTTTCGGAAAAAATGGCGGAGACCAAAATGGTAGGAGTGTTTCTTTTCTTGAGATGATATAGGTAATTGGGCCAGACTTCATATTTGACAAAAATGGCTAGCTCTGGGTTCACCAGGTTTAAAAAGTGCTTTGCTTTGTAATTGCTGTCCATGGGCAGGTAAACTACCACATCGGCAACCGGAGTATCCTTTTTGACCTCGAAGCCCGAGGGTGAAAAAAAACTGAGAACCAATTTATGTTCAGGATAATTGGAGCGCAATCTTTCCAAAATGGGCAGACCTTGTTCAAACTCGCCAAGGGAAGCTACGTGCATCCAGATGGTTTTGTCCGTTTGGCTAAGTTGTTCTTCCAACAAGGGAAAAGTACTCTTTCTACCTTGCACGAACAATTTGATTTTAGCATTGAAAAGTGCGACTACTTTTAGCACAAGCCAAGCGAGGTTGATCAGGATATTATAAAGAAAACGCAAGGGCATCATTTTTCGCTAAAATACATTCTTTCGATCAGAGACCATTATGGCATCTTAATTTCTTAATTTTGACCTATTAATTTATTCCAATGAAAAAAATACAAATGGTTGACCTAAAAGGTCAATACGAAGGCATAAAAACCGAGGTCAACGAAGCCATTGCGGAAATCTTGGATTCCTCTGCATTTATAAATGGACCCCATGTTCACGCGTTTCAAAATGAGCTGGAAGAGTATTTGGGTGTAAAACATGTGATACCCTGCGCCAATGGTACCGATGCACTTCAAATATGTATGATGGGACTTGGATTGCAACCGGGGGATGAAGTGATCACGGCGGACTTTACATTTGCGGCTACCGTGGAAGTAATCGGTCTGTTGCAACTCACACCTGTTTTAGTAGATGTGGAACCCGATACCTTCAACATAAATGTGGAGGCCATTGAAAAGGCAATTACGCCTAAAACAAAAGCCATTGTTCCTGTACATCTTTTTGGGCAATGTGCCGATATGGACGGGATTATGGAGTTGGCCAAAAAGCACGATTTATATGTAATAGAAGATAATGCACAGGCTATAGGAGGCTCTTATTTCTCCAAAGATGGTTCTAAACAAAAAGCAGGGAGTATAGGGCATGTTGGTGCAACATCATTCTTTCCGTCCAAAAACTTGGGTTGTTATGGAGATGGAGGTGCCATTTTCACCAACGATGATGATCTGGCGCATACCATTCGAGGTATCGTAAATCATGGTATGTACAAAAGGTATTACCATGATGTAGTTGGTGTAAATTCACGCTTGGACTCCATTCAAGCGGCTGTGTTACGGGCCAAATTGCCTAAATTGGATCTCTACAACCAAAAGCGTTGGGAAGCGGCAGCAAAATATTCCAAGGCGTTTAAAGGACAAGCGCATATTGTCGCGCCAAAAATATCTTGCGGCTGCGATACCGAGAAAAGCGTTTGTGATTGCCACGTATTTCACCAGTATACTTTGAGGATTACCAATGGGAAACGAGATGAACTGGTACAACATTTAAACGATAATAACGTTCCATGTGGTGTGTATTATCCAGTTCCGTTGCACAAACAAAAGGCTTACGCGGACGACCGTTACAACGAAGATGATTTCCCTGTTACCAATCAGTTGGTCAACGAAGTGATTTCCCTTCCCATGCATACAGAATTGGATGATGAACAAATTGAATATATAACCAATTTGGTAATCGACTTTGTAAACAAATAAAAATGAAAATACTGGTAACGGGTGGTTTGGGCTTTATTGGTTCGCACACTGTTGTTGAATTGCAAAATGAAGGATTTGAAGTAGTCATTGTGGACAACCTTTCCAATTCATCTATCGATGTGTTAAACGGCATAGAAGCCATTACAGGTAAAAAACCCATTTTTGAAGAGTTTGATCTCCGGGACAAAGCAAAGGTTCAAGATTTCTTTCAAAAACATAGCGATATTATAGGAGTTATCCATTTTGCGGCATCCAAAGCAGTGGGGGAAAGCGTACAAAACCCTTTGCTGTATTACGAAAACAACCTTGGAGTATTGGTCTACATTCTTCAAGAATTGAAGAAAAAAGGTGGTGCAAGCTTTATCTTTAGTAGTTCCTGTACCGTATATGGTCAGGCAGATGAAATGCCGATTACCGAGGCCGCCCCTGTAAAACCTGCCGAATCCCCTTATGGCAACACCAAACAGGTGGGCGAGGAAATTATAAGGGACACCTGTAAGGTACATCCAGAGATCAAAGCCATTGCGCTACGCTATTTCAATCCGATCGGGGCACATCCATCGGGTAAAATCGGGGAACTGCCCATAGGAGTGCCACAAAACTTGGTGCCTTTTATCACCCAAACGGGCATAGGTCTACGGGAACAACTTTCTGTTTTTGGAGATGATTACCCTACCGAAGATGGTACTTGTATCAGGGATTATATCCATGTGGTCGATTTGGCCAAGGCCCATGTTGCCGCACTGCAGCGTTTGTTGGAAGGGAAGAACGAAGACAATTACGAAGTGTTTAATTTGGGTACGGGAACAGGAAGCTCGGTATTGGAAGTCATCCAAAGTTTTGAACGTGTTTCTGGGGAAAAATTGAACTACAAAATAGTGGACAGAAGACCTGGGGACATTATCCAAGCTTACGCCGACACTAAAAAGGCAAATGAGGTTTTGGGTTGGAAGGCAAAATCAAGTCTTGACGACGCTATGAAATCCGCATGGGAGTGGGAGAAAATCATAAGAAGTTAGGGTAGAGTGATCCCAAACTCCAATTTGTACGTAAATAGGGTATGCTGCCCAACCAAAATAACAGTTTGGAGTTGCTGAAGACCGTTCAGCAAGAACAACTCTATCAAAAATTGATTCACCAGCTCAAAAAGGATTTTGAATTGGCCAATGTGCCTATAAATCTGCCTTTGGACATATCCCCTGAAGAACTTAAAACCATTATTCACGAAAAAATCTATTTTTTGATCGTGGAAAAGTTTCCGGAGTATCTCAACCTCTTATATGTGGTGGATATATCGGAAGATCAGGTAAAAAGGATAGCTCCGTCCGATGTTGTTGATATTTCGGCAGAGGTATCCTTTTTACTTTTAAAAAGGGAATGGCAAAAAGTTTGGTACAAGGCCAAATATAGCAGCTGACCTTTGGTCAGACTTTTACGTAAATGCCTTTTTTGTCCATAAAATAGCCCACGACCCAGCAGGTGAGCATTACCCAAAGGGCAAACAGCAAAGAACCGACATGTCCGCCAGACCACGATATAAACACATTGTCGGCAATCCATCTGTAAAGTGACTCTCCATTAATGTCTATGGCAAAAAGGGTGATTATGAACAACTCCGATAATAAATAAATGAACAAAGTGTTTTTACCAAAAACCTCAAAAAAGTAGCTCCACCCTTTGGACTTCCTCATATCCAAAATGTAAATAAGAATGGCAATGGCAAAAAGGTCTATGCCGCAGGTAAGCAAAACAAACGAGCTTGTCCAAAGTTTTTTGTTGATGGGCAAGATAAGGTCCCATGCCAATCCTACAAAAACCAGGGCAAACCCGACCATCATCAATTTAGCCACCGTTTCAAAGTTTTGACCATTGTTCTGGATAAATCGACCAGCCAAATAACCGATGATCACATTTACAATGGCGGGAAGTGTACTCAATAGGCCTTCCGGATCAAAAGCTATGCCTTCCCCATGGTACATGTGGTTGGCGCCAATAAGCCATTCATCAAGTTTTAACACAGCATTACCCGATAAGGTGAGGTCGCCAAAACCAATTAAAATAAGATGGTATCCGACCAAAAATGCCACACTCAGCCAAATAGCTGTTTTTGTCTTCACAAAATGAAGAATAATGGAGGCAAACATATAACAGAGGGCAATACGTTGTAAAACCCCAAAAACCCGAGTCTCCGAGAAGGGCTTTAACTGTCCATCATCAAAAAATGGGTACCAATACATTAAAAAGCCGAGCAAGAATATAATCGCTGTTCGCTTCAAGACTTTTTTGAAAACAGCGGATTGCCCCATGTTTTCGTACTTCTTCATGCTAAAGCTCATGGAATTTCCCACTACAAACAAAAAAGTGGGGAATACAAGGTCGGTCAACGTAAAACCGTTCCATTCGGCATGTAATAAAGGTGAAAATGTAGTGGACCAGTTTCCCGGTGAGTTCACAATGATCATCAAGGCAACGTCCAGACCCCTGAAAACATCTAGGGAAAGGTACCTATTTTTAAGTTTGGACATGTTAAGTTGGTTTAGGTAGGCGTTCAAGTTAAATTATTTTTAGTTTATCCTGTTAATTTGAGTTAAAAATTTCATTTTTATTGCTTTCGTGTTCATTCTGTGATATAGTTGTAAATTTGAATAAGAAATTAAAGGGAATACAAGCATATAAATGCTAAAACCCGTATTTTTGACAAAATTTTCCATAAAGTTTTGGAGAAACAGAAAGAATGGACAAATATTCATTTTTAAACGCTGCGCACACTTCATTTTTTGCGGAGCAATACGATAAATATCTAACGAATCCCGATAACGTAGAGCCCAGTTGGAGGGCTTTTTTTCAAGGATTTGACTTTGGTTTGGAAGGTTCCCTCGAAGATTTGGGGGTCGAATCTGACAAAGGCGGAATGGTTGTGCTTTCCAATGGAAGGAAAGTGGAGATGCCCGAAGCCCTTCAGAAGGAGTTTCAGGTAATTCGCCTTATTGATGGTTACCGCTCTCGTGGACACCTCTTTACCAAAACCAATCCCGTAAGGGAGCGAAGAAAGTATGCCCCTACTTTGGACATCGAAAACTTTGGTCTGAACCAAGAGGATTTGGATACGGTTTTTGATGCAGGAAAGATACTGGGTATCGGACCGGCATCATTAAAAGAAATTATTCGTCATCTGGAAAGCATCTATTGTGATGCTATAGGGGTGGAGTACATGTATATACGAACCCCGGAACGTATCCAATGGATTCAGGATTGGCTCAATAAAAACCACAATCACCCAAATTACACGGCCGACGAAAAGAAGAATATCCTAAGGAAGTTAAACGAAGCCGTTTCTTTTGAAAGCTTTTTGCATACCAAATATGTGGGGCAAAAACGATTTTCTCTCGAAGGTGGCGAATCCTTGATTCCAGCGTTGGATGTGATTGTTGAAAAGGCAGCCGACCAAGGCGTAAAACAATTTGTTGTGGGTATGGCCCATAGGGGGCGTTTGAATGTGCTCACCAATATTTTTGGTAAGTCACCAAAGGATATCTTTAGCGAGTTTGATGGTAAGGACTATGAAGAAACCATCTTTGATGGTGATGTAAAATATCACTTAGGATGGACCTCTACCCGTGAAACGGACTCTGGGAAAATTGTCAATATGAACATTGCCCCGAATCCATCCCACTTGGAGACCGTTAATTCGATCGTTGAAGGAATTTCCAGGGCCAAGCAGGATCGCGACCATCAAGAAGATATTACTGAAGTGCTACCCATACTGATTCACGGAGATGCTGCTTTTGCTGGACAGGGAGTGGTGTACGAAGTAATTCAGATGGCTCGCCTGGATGGATATACCACAGGAGGGACCATTCATATTGTGGTGAACAACCAGATTGGGTTTACCACGAACTACCTGGATGCAAGGTCATCCACTTATTGTACCGATGTGGGCAAGGTGACCCTTTCCCCGGTTCTTCACGTAAATGCCGATGATGCCGAGGCCGTGGTGCATGCCACAACCTTTGCGTTGGAATATAGAATGCGTTACAAGCGAGATATTTTCTTGGATTTGTTGGGATACAGAAAGTATGGGCACAACGAAGGTGACGAACCCAAGTTTACCCAACCGTTATTGTACAAATCCATTTCCAAGCACAAGAACCCAAGGGACATTTATGCAGAGAAATTGATTGCTGAAGGTGTAATCGATGAGAACTACGTAAAGGAACTCGAAGAAAAATACAAGAACGATCTCGAGGAGGATCTTTTGGATTCCCGCAAAATCGAGAAGACCAGGATAACCCCTTTCATGCAAGATGAATGGGAAGGGTTTGAGCAAGTGACCGAGGAGGTAATGCTGAAACCTATGGATACCACCTACGACCTTAAAAAGTTGGATGAGGTGGCCCAAAGCATCACCAAGCTTCCCGAGAACAAGAAATTTTTGAGGAAATTGGTGCGATTGGTGGAAGGTCGCCATAAAATGTATTTTGAGGATAACAAGCTCGATTGGGCCATGGGTGAACTTTTGGCCTATGGATCACTGATTGAAGAAGGTTACGATGTTAGAATGACAGGTCAAGATGTGGAAAGGGGAACCTTCTCGCACAGACATGCCGTCATCAAAACAGAGATGCACGAGGAAGAAGTAGTGTTGTTGAATGAAATGGGTGACAACCAAAATGGAAAGTTCCATATCTACAACTCATTGCTTTCGGAATATGCCGTAATGGGATTTGATTATGGCTATGCCATGGCAAGCCCAAAAACCTTGACCATCTGGGAGGCACAATTCGGAGACTTCAGTAACGGAGCACAGATTATTATAGATCAATACCTATCTTCTGCAGAGGACAAATGGAAGCTGCAAAATGGATTGGTGCTTTTATTGCCGCATGGTTATGAGGGACAAGGGGCGGAGCACTCATCGGCGCGTATGGAAAGATACCTGCAATTGTGTGCCAAGGACAATATGTTCGTAGCGGATGTGACCACCCCGGCGAACTTGTTCCACCTCTTCCGTAGACAAATGAAAGCCAAATTCCGTAAGCCTTTGGTGGTATTTACGCCTAAAAGTCTGTTGAGGCACCCCAAGGTACATTCCACTAAAGAGGAAATGTCCAATGGCAGTTTTCAGATGGTGATAGATGACGCCGATGCAAAGGCGACCAAGGTCAAAACCTTGGTCTTCTGTACGGGTAAATTCTACTATGATCTTTTGGATAAGCGTGAAGAGCTCGAAAGGGATGATGTTGCTTTGGTGCGTGTGGAGCAGTTGTTCCCATTACCAGCAAAAGAAATGCGAAGCATTATCAAGAAATATAAAAACGCCGACGATATTGTTTGGGCCCAAGAAGAGCCAAGAAACATGGGGGCTTGGAGCCACATGTTGACGCATTTGGATGAGGCCAAGCAGTTTAGGGTGGCGTCCCGTAGATTCTATGGTGCACCGGCTGCAGGTAGTGCTGTGCGTTCAAAAAGACGTCATGCCCAAGTACTGGACTACGTTTTTGACAAGAGTAAGGATAACATGCAATTAAGATAATACAAGTATAAACTATAACAGAATGGTTTTAGAAATGAAAGTTCCCTCACCGGGGGAATCCATTACAGAGGTAGAAATCGCCGAGTGGTTGGTAGAGGATGGAGACTATGTGGAGAAGGACCAGGCCATAGCCGAGGTAGACTCGGACAAGGCAACATTGGAGCTTCCTGCAGAGGAGAGTGGAGTTATTACCCTTAAGGCCGAAGTGGGAGATGCCGTAGCCGTTGGCGAGGTGGTTTGCCTCATCGATACGAGTGCGGAAAAGCCTGAAGGTTCATCTGGCTCATCCGATAAAAAAGAGGAGTCCAAAAAAGAAGAACCTAAGAAAGAAGCGCCCAAGAAAGAGGAGTCCAAAAAGGAAACTTATGCTTCCGGAACACCATCTCCAGCTGCCAAAAAGATATTGGACGAAAAAGGCATCGAACCTTCATCCGTTTCAGGAAGTGGAAAAGATGGGCGTATTACCAAGGACGATGCTGTAAAGGCAAAACCATCTATGGGGACCCCAACAGGTGGTAGCCGTGGGGAGAGTCGTTCCAAATTATCCATGCTACGTAGAAAAGTGGCCGAGCGTTTGGTTGCTGCGAAGAATGAAACGGCTATGTTGACCACTTTTAATGAAGTCGACATGTCCGCCATCTTTGAGTTGCGCAAACAGTACAAAGAAGAATTCAAAGAAAAACATGGTGTAAGCCTTGGATTTATGTCCTTCTTTACCAAAGCGGTAATTCGTGCGTTGCAAATGTACCCGGCCGTTAACTCCATGATCGATGGTAAGGAAATGATCACCTACGAATTCTGTGATATCAGTATTGCAGTTTCCGGACCTAAAGGTTTGATGGTGCCTGTAATCAGAAATGCTGAAAACCTTTCGTTTAGGGGAATCGAATCTGAAGTAAAACGTTTGGCGATTCGAGCCAGGGAAGGTGAGATCACTGTGGATGAGATGACAGGTGGTACCTTTACCATTACGAACGGTGGTGTATTTGGTTCTATGTTATCTACCCCGATCATCAACCCACCACAGAGTGGGATTTTGGGTATGCACAACATTGTGGAGCGCGCGATTGTTAGGGACGGGGCCATTGCCATTGCACCTGTAATGTACGTAGCGCTTTCTTACGACCACAGAATTATTGATGGTAAGGAATCCGTTGGGTTCTTGGTCGCTGTTAAAGAAGCATTGGAAAGTCCAGAAGATTTGTTGATGGACGGCAACGTGAAAAAAGCGTTGGAATTATAAAATAATGTCACCTCGAGCATGGCTGCTGAGCGAAGTCGAAGTGCAAGCGAGAGGTCCAATAACAAATGCCTTTACTTTTTTAAGTAGAGGCATTTTTTGTTGTAATCGATCACAGCTTTTCCCTTTTTAAGTACATCGGCGCCAATGATTCCATCTACAGGCAGGGCATTGTGGGCTACCAAGGCTTGGTTTACGTGGGTTAGGTCAAAAAGAACGACCTTCTGCTTTTTCTTTTTCCAGTTCCCTATCCGGATTTTGTTTTTGTTGGATATCAACGTTTCCATTTCCGTGGCACCGGCACCGGCCGCTTTAATGTCCGTAGCTTCTGAGGCCATTTCAAAAAATTCGATTTTGTCCATTCCCACGCAGGTGTTGGAGGCTCCCGTATCCAATATAAACTTACCTGTAACGCCGTTGATACTGGCAACGAGTTCAAAGTGGTTGGTTTCGGTCAATACCAAAGGTATTTTAATGTATGCTTTGGATTTGAGGAATTTTTTGAGTGATGCCATAGGAAAATATGCTCTTGACGAATCTTTAATCGGAAACAAAGTTTTGGGACATCTAAGATAAGCCTATTTTTGCGATATGATTATTACAGATACCCATACCCATTTATATAGTGAGGCCTTTGATGAGGATAGAAGTGAAATGATGCAACGTGCCCTGGATGCAGGGGTGAAGCGCTTTTTTATTCCCGCCATCGATTCAACCTACACCCAATCCATGTTGGATTTGGAAACCCATTACCCCGATAATGTTTTTTTGATGATGGGCTTGCACCCAACACACGTCAAAGAAAATTATAAAGACGAATTGGCCCATGTGGAAGAATGGTTGTCCAAGAAAAAGTTTTATGCCGTTGGTGAAATAGGGGTAGACCTATATTGGGACAAGACCTTTCTCAAGGAGCAGCAAGAAGCCTTTGCCTATCAGATCCGGTTGGCGAAAAAACATCAATTGCCAATAGTGATCCATTGCCGTGATGCCTTTGATGAGGTGTTCGAAGTGCTGGAACAGGAAAAAGGGGAGGGCCTCTTCGGGATTTTCCATTGTTTTACGGGAACTTTGGAACAGGCCCACCAAGCCCTATCCTACAACATGAAGTTGGGTATTGGGGGCGTGGTCACCTTTAAAAATGGAAAAATCGATAAATTTTTGAACGAAATCGACCTGAAACACATTGTGCTGGAAACGGATGCTCCGTATTTGGCACCGACGCCCTATCGCGGAAAACGTAACGAAAGCTCTTATATCATAAAGGTGTTGGAAAAACTATCTTCCATATATAATAAGCCTGAAGAAGAGATCGCGGCAATCACTATGGAAAACTCCAAGGAAATCTTTGGAATCTGATCTATGAAAAAAAAGACCAATATATTGCTGATCTATACCGGGGGTACCATCGGTATGGTAAAGGATTATAAAACCGGCGCACTCAAGGCGTTCAATTTTGATGAACTGGTAAAGAATATTCCAGAGCTGAAACAATTGGACTGTAATCTTAGGGGCGTATCGTTCGATAATCCGATAGACTCCTCCAATATGAATCCGCATTATTGGGCGGTCATTGCATCCATTATCGAGGAGCATTACGAGGATAATGATGGTTTTGTGGTGCTTCATGGCAGTGATACCATGAGTTATTCTGCATCGGCATTGAGCTTTATGTTGGAAAATTTACAGAAGCCGGTCATCTTCACGGGCTCTCAATTGCCCATAGGTGATTTGCGCACCGATGCGAAGGAGAACCTGATTACTTCCATCGAGATTGCTGCACTTCAGAAAAAAGGGAAACCGGTATTGCAGGAAGTAGGGCTGTATTTTGAATATAAACTTTATCGGGGCAACCGCACCACCAAGATAAATGCCGAACATTTTGAGGCTTTTGATTCGTTGAACTACCCACCTTTGGTGGAATCGGGAGTTCATTTAAAAGTGCATCAGAACTATTTGATCAAAAAAGTGACGAAAAATAAGTCGTTACAGGTCCATAAAAAAATGGACAATCGGGTGGCGATACTAAAGTTATTTCCTGGAATCAACCAAAATGTGCTGCAATCAGTCCTTGCTATTCCCGATTTAAAGGCATTGATTCTGGAAACCTATGGTGCGGGGAACGCTCCTATGGATGGATGGTTTCTGAATGCGATAAAAAATTCAGTGGAAAATGGTTTGCATATAATCAATGTGACACAATGCTCGGGAGGAAGTGTTTTTATGGGGCATTACGAGACCAGTGAAAAACTCAGGGAGATGCAACTTGTTAACGGCAAGGATATTACAACCGAGGCTGCTATTACAAAGGCGATGTACCTATTGGGGACAGGGGTTCCCGACAAATTGTTCAAGACAATTTTCGAGACACCACTTCGCGGTGAAATGGTGTAAAATTAACGCTTCAAATTTCTATAACTAATTATTTTTTTGTTTATTGGTCGCCCTAAATGAAACAATAGAGAGGTGGCCGAGTGGTCGAAGGCGCACGCCTGGAAAGTGTGTATACACCAAAAGTGTATCGAGGGTTCGAATCCCTTCCTCTCTGCAAGGTATTTTAGTTTTTCTATTATAAAATTTTTATATCTTTAACATTATTAACTAACTAAATTTAAGTTTAAGTAAAATGAAAAAAATATCCTTTACTCTGGCGGCTGCCGGAATGTTTGTGATGGGAACTACAACTGCGTCTGCAGCAATGTTGCAAGAAGAAGCTGAAGCCAGCAAAGGTTTCACCCAAGTGTTAAAAGAGCAATTTATCCAAGGAGGTCCTGCCTTTATGGGTATTGTACTTCTATGTTTGATCTTGGGATTGGCTGTAGCCATCGAAAGAATTATTTATTTGAATTTGGCAACTACAAACTCCACTAAGTTGAAACAACAAGTTGAGGACGCCTTGACTTCCGGTGGTGTTGAAGCTGCTAAAGAAGTTTGTAGAAACACTAAAGGACCTGTTGCTTCTATCTACTACCAAGGTTTGGATAGAGTTGATGAAGGAATCGAGTCTGCTGAAAAAGCTGTAGTTGCATACGGTGGTGTTCAAATGGGTCAATTGGAGAAAAACGTTTCCTGGTTGTCTTTGTTTATCGCTATTGCTCCCATGCTTGGGTTCATGGGTACGGTAATCGGTATGATTCAAGCCTTCCAGAAAATTGCTGCAGTAGGTAACTTGAGTGCTTCCTTGATTGCAGGTGATATCCAGGTAGCGTTGTTGACAACCGTATTCGGTTTGATCACAGCGATTATCCTTCAGATTTTCTACAACTATATTATTGCTAAAATCGATAGTATCGTAAATGACATGGAAGACAGCTCAATTGCATTGATTGACATGTTGGCTGCCCATAAGAAATAATTACGAATTAAAAACTATCGAGAATCATGAATAAAATAGTAAAAATATTACTCATCGTCATCGGATTGGTTGCAGCCGTTCTTTGGTTCTCTCTTCCGTCTGCCGATGATCCAGGTGCCATAAACAGTGGATCAATGAACTTCATGTTCATTATTATGTACATCTTGTTGGCTATTGCAGTTGTAACTTCAGTAGTTTTCGGATTGGCAAAACTGTTTACCACAAAAGGAAGTTTAAAGAAAGCTCTTTTCGCAATAGGAGGATTGGCTATTGTTGTAGCTGTATCATACGGGCTTTCTTCTGATAACATGGCTGTGGTTGAAGCTATGTCCGAAAGAGGCGTAGAGACCACGGAAGGAACTGTGAAAAACATTGGAATGGGATTGAACGTATTCTTTATCCTAACCGTTATCGCGGTGATTCTAATGGTTTTCCCAGGATTGAAAAGAATGTTTATTAAGTAAAAAGTTTTATTATGCCTAGAAGAAAAGGAGCGCCGGAAGTAAATGCTGGTTCCATGGCGGATATCGCTTTCCTCTTGCTTATCTTTTTCTTGGTGACTACCACTATAGAAACAGATGCAGGTTTGGATCGTATGTTGCCGCCGTTCGAGCCGCCAAATGAAGAACCGCCTGTAATTAAGCAGAAAAACATTTTTACTGTGAACATCAACAGGAATGGTCAGCTTTTGGTTGAAGATCAATTAATGGAAATCAGTGATTTGAGAGAGGCTGCTTCTAAGTTTCTTGAAAATGGAGCTGATGGTTCTTGCGATTACTGCAAGGGTAGAAAAGATCCTGCCTCATCGGATAATCCAACAAAAGCCATTATTTCATTGAAAAATGATCGGGAAACCAAGTATAGTACCTACATTACCGTTCAGAACGAATTGGTAGGTGCATACAACGACTTACGGAACCGTGAAGCCCAACGTATTTATGGTAGGGATTTTACCGATATGGAGGCGGAGTACCTTAATCCGGAAACTCCTTCAAACGTAAGAGATGAGTTGAAGGACAAAGTGAAGCGTATCCAGGATATGTTCCCACAAAAGCTTTCAGAAGCTGAAACAACAACCAATTAAACTATATTTAATATGGCTAAGTTTACCAAAAAGAAAGATGGCGATTTGCCAGCGGTGTCAACAGCTTCGTTGCCTGATATCGTTTTCATGTTGTTATTTTTCTTTATGACAGTAACCACAATGAAAGATAGTTCCTTAATGGTTGCTAATACCCTTCCCAATGCTTCTGAAATAAAGAAGTTGGAAAAGAAGGATCGCGTAATTTACATTTATGTAGGTACACCTACGCAAGAATATCAAAAGGTTTTTGGTACAGAACCAAAAATTCAGTTGAATGATAAATTTGCCAATGTGGACGAAGTAGGTTCATTTATTTTGGCAGAACGTGCAAAGAAACCGCAAGAACTTCAAAATGTATTGACTACTGCTTTAAAAGTTGACAAGAACGCCAATATGGGTCTTATCACTGATATTAAGCAAGAATTGAGAAAAGTAAATGCCCTTAAAGTGAATTATACCACTTACGAAGGAGATGCTTTTAACAATCTACAGTAGGCAATAGCTTAGATTTAGTGGGAAACGCTCCAAATTTTTAATTTGGGGCGTTTTTTGTTTAAAATATATTCATGGCTCGTAACGTATTTCCGTTTGTACTAGGTATTGTATGTTGGCTGCTTTCTGCGCCCGCCTACGGTCAAGTAAATGATAATCAGGAGCAGGTCAACGATCCTCGTTACCTGGAAGATCAATTTTACTTTGGTGTCGGCTACAATTTTCTATTGAATAAGCCGGACAATCTCGCCCAGCGTAACCTTTCCTATAACCTTCACATGGGATTTATTAAGGATATTCCATTTAACCAAAATAGAAATTTTGGTATTGGATTAGGTATTGGGTACGCTGTGAGTTCATATTATTCCAATTTGGTTGCTTCAAAAAACGGTAATACGGTTGTTTATGAAATTATGACCCAGGCAGATTATAATAGGAGTAAGTTAGCAACCCATTCTATCGAATTCCCGTTCGAAATCCGATGGCGTACTTCCAATGCAAAAGATTATAAGTTTTGGAGGATATATGCTGGCGCCAAATTGGGATATGTATTTTCCGGTAGGTCAAAATTGGTCACCGACAATGGAAACGATTCGTTTTCAAATGATGATATTGATTCATTGCAATATGGTCTTACACTCAATTTCGGGTATAACACGTGGAATATACATGCGTATTATGGATTAAATCCTTTACTTAAGGAGGAAGCTTCGCTGGAGGGTAACCCAATAGATTTAAGTGTTCTTAGAATAGGCTTGATTTTTTACATCCTATAACCAATATTTCAAAATAATCAGCTGAGAGCAACATCCAAGCAGAAAACCAATCAATAGTTCATTTTTGGTATGGGCTTTTAAGTATAATCTGGATGTGGCCACCATTCCCGTGAATAGCGTAAAGAGGCTAATGGCAATGGTAATATTTATCTCAAAATGAATGCTCAGGGCCACCATAAAAGTCAAAATACTTCCCATGCCCAATAAATGCATGCTGGTTTTAAATTTGAAGAAGAGCAGAATCAGTGTTGCACTTGTAGCGGTCAAAAGCCCTGTAAAGTAATAAAAGAGCTCGTGTACGTAGTTATTGGGTATTACTTTGTACAATATCATCAAAAAGATGATACAGCTTATGTAAAGTGGGTATTTACGTTCTTGTAACGTTGGCAGGAATATGGAATTGATTACCCCTATATTTTTCAATATCAGAAAAAATATGATGGGAATGATAACCGTAAGTATGAAAATGGGCAGTATGTTGCCACTTTGGGTCTCCAACGTACTGTATGGAGCCACTTTAAAGTACACTATCGTACCTCCGATCGGTATGAACAATGGGTGAAAAATGTAGGAGATAATGTTGTATACGTGGCGCATCAAATTTCTTTTCGTAGCCTTGCCACTGGGATATCCAGTTGTTCCCGATACTTGGCCACGGTCCGTCGGGCTATGGGATACCCTTTGTCTTTTAGCATTTTTGCCAATTTCGCATCGGTGAGCGGTTTTTTCTTGTCCTCATCACGGATTACGGTCTCCAAAATCTTTTTTATTTCTCTTGTGGATACATCCTCCCCTTGTTCATTCTTCATGGATTCGGAAAAGAAATCCTTGATCAGTTTGGTGCCATAAGGGGTGTCCACATATTTACTGTTGGCCACCCTTGAGACCGTGGATACATCCATATCTATTTTATCGGCGATATCCTTTAGGATCATGGGGCGCAATTTACGCTCGTCCCCGGTCATAAAATACTCTTTTTGGTACTCCATAATGGTGTTCATGGTAACAAACAAGGTTTGCTGGCGCTGTCTAATGGCATCAATGAACCATTTGGCGGCATCCAACTTCTGTTTGATGAACATCACCGTATCCTTTTGGGATTTGGACTTTTCCTTGGCATTTTTATAGCCCTCCAACATGTTGCTGTAGTCTTTGGAGACATGCAGCTCTGGAGCATTTCTGCCATTTAGGGTGAGTTCCAGTTCACCATCCACGATTTTTATTGAAAAGTCGGGAACAATGTGCTCGATCATACGGGTGTTCCCAGAGTAGGAGCCCCCGGGCTTTGGATTGAGTTTTTCTATTTCCGATATGGCATCTTTAAGCTCTTCCTCGGAAACATGGTGTTTTCGTAAAAGTTTGGAATAATGTTTTTTGGTGAAATGATCAAAAGATCGTTCCAAAATATTGATGGCCAGCTCTACAGAAGGTTTTTGTTCTTTCCGTTTAAGTTGGATTATCAAACATTCATCCAAGGAACGTGCGGCCACACCAGGGGGATCTAAATCCTGTACAATTTTAAGAACCTCCTCGATTTTTTCCTCTTCTACATAAATGTTTTGGGTAAAGGCAAGGTCGTCCATAATATCTGGAAGGGGCCGGCGTATATACCCGCTCTCATCTACGCTACCTACCAAAAACTCGGCAATGGCCCATTCTTGGTCATCCAGATAAACCGTGTTCAGTTGGTTGAGCAAATATTGGTTGAACGATGTTCCAGCGGCATACGGCACGCGTTTATCATCGTCATCTGCACTGTAATTGTTTGTTTGGGTACGGTAATCCGGTATCTCATCGTCGCTTAGGTAATCATCAATATTGATTTCCTCTGTGTCGATATTTTCGTTGTCGGCCGAATCATCGTAGGTGTCCTCGTAAATATCATCCAAAGCATCAGTTTCCTCCTTACCACTCTCCAAAGCAGGGTTTTCCTCCAACTCTTGCTTTAATCTCTGTTCAAAAGCCTGGGTTGGCAATTGAATGAGCTTCATGAGCTGAATCTGCTGTGGAGACAGTTTTTGGGAAAGCTTAAACTGTAGATGTTGTTTCAGCATATGGATGATTTACAATCTTACCTTCTTTTAAAATAATGAATTCAAATTAAAACTCAGCATTTTGTGGTGTTCTTGGGTAAGGGATTACGTCCCTAATATTGCCCATTCCGGTAGCAAATTGAACCATACGTTCGAATCCAAGGCCAAAACCACTGTGTACGGCCGTACCAAATTTTCTCAGGTCCAGATACCACCAAAGTTCTTTGGCATCGATATCCAGTTCCTTGATTTTTTGTTCCAGTACATCCAATCGTTCCTCCCTTTGTGAACCTCCGACAATCTCACCGATACCAGGAAAAAGTACATCCATGGCACGCACCGTTTTTCCGTCCTCGTTCAACCGCATGTAAAATGCTTTGATGTTTGCAGGGTAATCAAAAAGAATAACGGGGCATTTAAAGTGTTTCTCTACCAAAAAGCGTTCGTGTTCACTCTGTAGGTCTGCTCCCCATTCGTCAATTGGGAACTGGAATTTCTTCTTTTTGTTCGGTTTGCTGTTCTTTAATATATCAATGGCTTCCGTGTAGGATACTCTTTTGAAATTGTTGTCGACAACAAACTTTAATTTTTCGATCAAGGCCATTTCTGAACGTTCGTTCTGAGGCTTGGTCTTTTCTTCGTCCAATAGGCGTTTTTCCAAGAATGCAAGATCGTCTTGGCAATGGTCCAGCACGTATTGGATAATATATTTAATGAAATCCTCGGCTAGGTCCATATTGGCATCCAGATCATAGAAGGCCATTTCGGGCTCGATCATCCAGAACTCGGCCAAGTGACGCGATGTGTTGGAGTTTTCCGCTCTAAAGGTTGGTCCAAAGGTGTAGACTTTGCCCAATCCCATGGCATAGGTCTCAGCTTCCAACTGTCCCGAAACGGTCAAGTTGGTCTCTTTTCCAAAAAAGTCCTCGGAGTAATCCACTTCACCGGTATCGTTCAGAGGTGGATTTTTGTCATCCAAAGTGGTCACCCGGAACATTTCACCTGCACCCTCGGCATCCGAACCGGTAATGATCGGCGCATGCATATAATAAAATCCGTTCTGTTGAAAGTAGCTGTGTACGGCAAAAGAAAGTACCGATCTAACTCGCATTACCGCAGAAAAGGTATTGGTTCTTACTCTAAGGTGTGCTTTTTCCCTCAAGAACTCCAAGGAGTGCTTTTTGGGTTGAATAGGGTAGGTCTCGGGGTCGGCGGTACCGTGAACAAATATATCGGTGGCCTGTATTTCCACGCTTTGGCCTCGACCTTGGCTCTCTTCCAAAGTCCCTGTTACCTTTAGGGCAGCTCCACTGGAAATTTGTTTGAGCAATGCTTCGTCCAAATTTTCAAAATCCACGACACATTGTAGGTTATGTATGGTGGAACCATCGTTCAAGGCAATAAATCGGTTGCTTCTAAATGTTTTTACCCATCCATTTACTTCAACGGAATCTCCTACGGGTTGCTTTTCTAGCAATTCTTTTATGGAATAAGACATCATTCTAAAACTATCGTAATTTAGTTGGTAAAGATAGGTTTTTGATAAAAAACGATAGCAATGGAACGGCCTAATTTATGGCCTTGTTCAAGACTATTTGTCCTTGAGATTGTCCTCGTCCTGTGGTAAAATGTCGATTTGGGGCTTTTTGAGTACTTGTTTGTTGGCTATGCTCCTTTCCAAAGACAGAAGTAGCGACGGTAACAAGATCAAATTGGATAGCATGGCAAATAACAAGGTGGCGGAAACCAAGCCTCCCAAAGCTTTTGTGCCTCCAAAACTAGAAATGATAAAAACGGAGAAACCGAAAAAGAGTACTATGGAGGTGTAGAACATGCTAACACCTGTCTCGCGCAAAGCAGCATACACAGATCGCTTTATATGCCAACGGTGAGTGGAAAGTTCTTGCCGGTATTTAGCTAAAAAGTGAATGGTGTCGTCCACTGAAATGCCGAAGGCTATACTAAACACCAGGATGGTAGACGGTTTAATAGGTACACCCAAATAACCCATGACCCCAGCGGTAATAACCAAGGGCAGTAGGTTGGGTACCAAAGAAATGATCACCATTTTAAATGATCGGAACAGATATGCCATGAAAAGGGAGATCAACCCAATGGCCAAGGCGAGCGATAATAATAGGTTTTTTACCAAATACTTTGTTCCCTTTAGGAAAAGCAAGGCCTTCCCTGTCATAAAAACATTGTATCGCTCCGCTGGAAATTCTTTGGTGATGGCTTGTTGTACGTCTTTTTCGATTTCCTCCATACGATCGATTTTCACATCGCGCATATAGGTCGTCAAACGTGCCGTTTGCCCCGTGCTGTCCACAAAACTTTGTAAAAGCTCATTGGTCCCTTCGGTCGATGATTTTTGAACAGCGTTCATTATAAAAGTGTTCTCTTGACTGGTTGGCAGTTGATAGTATTTTGGGATTCCGTTGTAAAAGGCCTGCTTGGAATATTTAACAAGGTCAACGATTGAAATGGGCCTTGAAAGCTCCGGTATTTCATCGATTACAGTGCCCAATCGGTCCATTCGTTTCAAGGTGGCGGGCTTAACTACACCATTTTTTCGCTTGGTGTCCACAACAATTTCCATAGGCATAATACCATCAAACTCTGCCTCAAAAAATTGAATGTCCTTATAAAAGTGACTTTTTTTGGGGAGGTCTTCGATCCTACTTCCTGTAATGCGCATCTGATATATACCGATAATGCTCAACACCAAAACAGCTACGGTGGTAATGTAAACGGCAATTCTATGGTTTCTGACCATGTTTTCCATCCAATTGACAAAGAAGTCCATCCATTTTTTGTTCAAGTGCTTTAAGTGCTTTGTTTTGGGAAGCGGCATAAAACTGTAAATGATGGGTATGATCAATAGGGAAAGGATAAAGATGCCTATAATGTTAATGGATGCCACGATACCGAATTCCTTGAGCAGATCACTGTCCAAAATAATGAAAGTGGCAAAACCAGAAGCCGTGGTAATATTGGTCATTAAGGTAGCATTGCCAATTTTGGAAATTACCCGTTGTAAGGACAGTGCCTGATTTCCGTGTTTTTTTACTTCTTGCTGATATTTATTGATCAAGAAAATACAGTTGGGAATACCAATTACGATGATCAAAGGTGGAATCAATGCTGTAAGAATGGTGATTTCATACTTAAGAAGACCAAGTATTCCAAAGGCCCACATGACACCAATAATCACAACGCACATGGAAATGAACGTGGCCCTAAAGCTCCTGAAGAAAAAGAAAAATATAATGGAAGTGACCAATAGAGCGCCAACGATAAATAGACCGATTTCGTCCACAATGGATTTGGTGTTCCAGGTTCGGATGTATGGCATTCCCGAGATACGTACATCCATTGTTGTTTCTTCTTCAAAATCCTCTACGAGCTCCGCAAGGTCGTTCAGGATAAATTCATTTCTTACCGCCGTGTTCATAATATCCTTGTCCAGATATACCACGGTTTGAATGGTTCCTGTTTTGGGGTTGTATACCAAATTATCGTAAAAAGGAAGTTCCTTAAAAAGATGGTTTGTTAAAGAATCGATTTCCTGTTTGGTCTGCGGTGGAGTAGAAATCAAGGGTTCCATGGCAAATGTCTGGGTGTCGTTATCCTTGATCAGTTCCTTAAGGTTTTCGAGGGAAATAACATAATCAACTTCCGGAAAGGCCTCCAATTGTTTGCTGAGTACATTCCAGCGATTAAAATTTTTCGGCGTAAACAGGGCAGAATCTTTAATGCCCAAAACAATGGCGTTGCCCTCTTCACCAAATATTTTGGTAAAGGCATTGTATTGGACACTGGCCGGATGATCGTCAGGTAAAATATTGGCTTCCGTATTGGAAAACCTCATATTTTTCCACTGTAATGCCAAGAAAACAGTGAAACCTATAACCCCTAAAAGAATAAGAATCCTATTCCTGAGTATAATTCTTGCGACCTTTGGCCAAAATCCTTTAGTGAGCTTTGCTACCATGTGGGTTTTATTGGGCGCAAAGGTAGAAAATGATATGTTGTGTTCCTAGAAAAGGTGGAGGTCAAAATCCAAGTTTTACACCTTCATAATCTCGGCTTCTTTTGTGGATAAGATGGCATCCACTTTGTCGCCATAAGAATCTGTCAGTTCCTGAACATCAACTTCCGCGTTGCTCAACAAATCTTCCGAAATATCCAGTGCTTTCAGTTCCTTATTGGCATCTTGTCTTGCGCTGCGAATACTAACTTTGGCATCTTCGGCTTCAGATTTGGCCTGTTTTGCCAATTGTAGTCTTCTTTCCTCTGTCAACGGTGGTACGTTAATGATTACCATTTCTCCATTGTTCATTGGGTTAAACCCCAAATTGGCGTTCATGATCGCAGTTTCGATATCGGCCAAAAGACTTTTCTCCCATGGTTGTACCGAAATAGTTCGGGCATCTGGGGTATTGATATTGGATACTTGGGAAAGTGGGGTTTGGGAACCATAGTAGTCCACCATTACAGTGGAAAGCATCATTGGGCTTGCCTTACCTGCCCTGATTTTGGTCAGTGCTTTTTGCAAGTGGGAAATACTTGCTTCCATACTTTCTTTTGTGCTATCAAGAATAAACTTTACTTCTTCGTTCATAACTTTCAAATTTATAAAACTGAAACCAAAGGGTGTGCCAACCTATACATTGACCACTGTTCCTATATTTTCTCCTGAAACTATTTTCATTAAGTTGCCTCTCGTATTCATGTCAAAAACCACAATGGGCAATTCGTTTTCTTGACTAAGTGTAAATGCTGTTGTATCCATGACCTTTAGTCCCTTGGAAAGCACTTCATTAAAGGAAATGGAATCAAATTTAGTGGCATTTTTGTCTTTTTCAGGATCTGATGTGTAAATCCCGTCTACACGTGTTCCTTTTAAAATCACATCAGCCTTTATTTCGATGGCTCTAAGAACGGCAGCAGAATCCGTGGTGAAATAAGGATTCCCCGTTCCGCCGCCAAAAATTACAACCCGTCCTTTTTCCAGATGCCTTATGGCTCTCCTTCTTATGAATGGCTCTGCAACTTCGTTGATTTTTATGGCAGACTGTAGTCTAGTTTGCACTCCATTTAGTTCGAGTGCACTCTGTAGGGCAAGACCATTGATTACAGTGGCGAGCATTCCCATATGGTCTCCTTGGACCCTATCCATACCTTGACTTGCTCCTGCCAGGCCTCTAAAAATATTTCCACCTCCAATTACAATGGCAACTTCAACACCTTTCTCAACAACGGCTTTTATTTCTTCGGCATATTCGTCCAGTCGCTTGGCATCTATTCCGTATTGTTGTTCGCCCATTAAGGCTTCTCCACTTAATTTTAATAAAATTCTTTTGTAATGCATTGAAAGTTTCTTGAAGTCCGGACAAAAATAATCAAAAATTTTTACGGGAAATGAAGAATTGTTGGTTAGATATGGACATAAAAAAACCGCTTCTAAAAAGAAGCGGTTTCGTGTATTTATGCCGTTGGTGAATTAACCAAGAGCTACCCTCGTAAATCCGGTAACTTCCAAGCTGGAATCTACAGATTTAACGTATTGGGAAACGCTCTGCTTGCTATCTTTTATAAAAGCTTGGTTCACCAAAGTGTTGTCTTTAAAGAAACGCTTCAATTTACCTTGAGCGATTTTATCCAACATTTCTTCTGGTTTACCTTCTTCGCGCAATTGGTCTTTTGCGATTTCGATTTCCTTATCGATGATGGATTGGTCAACACCTTCCTCGTTCAAGGCAACTGGGTTCATCGCGGCAGCTTGCATGGCTACATCTTTTGCAGCTTCTGCAGCGCCATCAACATTGGCGGACAAACCAACCAAGGTTGCAATTTTGTTGCCAGCGTGGATGTAAGATCCAACAAAGGGAGCGTTCAATCTTTCAAAACTTCCGATCTCGATTTTCTCGCCGATAACCCCGGTTTGCTCGGTCAATTTATCAGCTACCGTCATTCCATCAATAGAAGCGGCTAGGAAATCATCCTTGCTATCAAAACCAAGTGCCAAATCGGCCAAGTCGTTTGCAAGTTTTACAAAGCTATCGTTCTTGGCAACAAAGTCGGTTTCACAGTTTAGTGAAATAACCACACCTTGTGTGTTATCGCTATTTACTTTAGCGATAGCTGCACCTTCTGAAGATTCTCTGTCAGCTCTTTTTGCTGCAACTTTTTGACCTTTTTTTCTTAGGATTTCAATAGCCTGGTCGAAATCACCTTCTGCTTCAACCAAAGCTTTTTTACAATCCATCATTCCAGCTCCGGTAGCTTTTCTTAATTTATTTACCTCTGCGGCAGTAATCTTTGCCATTTTCTTTTCTTTTTAAATTTTATTAAAGTAAAACACTGTAGGAGTGTTTTTTGTTTAGGATAATGTTTAATCAGTTGGTTTATTCAACCCCACCTTTTACGTTATCTTGCCATTCTTTAAGTTCGTCCCATTTTCCATCGGCAGCCATTTTGGCTTGCTTTGGCCACGATGTTGGGTCCAAATGAGCCAATGTTGTACTGGCTTCTGTCAAAATTTCCTTGATTGTTTCAGCATCCTTATCTGCAAGTTCAGCGAAGGTTGTTACTCCATTGGCTACCAAAGCTTCAGCAGTTTTTGGTCCTATCCCTTCAATTTTGGTCAGGTCGTCCGGCTTAGCCTCTTTTTTGGTTTCCTTTTTTGGAGCAGCTTCAGCTTTCTTTGCTGGCTTTTCTTCTGCTGCTTTTTCCTCTTTCTTCGGAGCTTCTTCTTTCTTTGGAGCTTCTTCTTTCTTTGGAGCTTCTTCTTTTTTTGCAGCTTTAGCTTCTTCCTTTTCTTTGTCCTTACCACTGCCCTTCTCGTTCTTGCGCTCTTCCAAGCCTTCAGCAACAGCGTTGGTCACGGATTCCATAATAGCTTCAATGGATTTACCTGCATCATCGTTTGATGGGATGGCGTAGTCAACATCACGAGGGTCGGAGTTGGTATCGACCATTGCAAAAATTGGAATGTTCAATTTTTGGGCTTCCTTTACGGCTATGTGCTCACGCATGGTGTCCACGATAAAAAGTGCACCTGGCAAACGGGTCATGTCCGCAATGGAACCCAAGTTTTTGTCCAACTTGGCGCGCAAACGGTCAACTTGCAATCTTTCTTTTTTAGAAAGTGTGTTGAAGGTACCGTCTTTTTTCATGCGGTCGATAGCTGCCATTTTCTTAACAGCTTTACGAATGGTTACAAAGTTGGTCAACATACCACCTGGCCATCTTTCGGTAATGTATGGCATGTTCACTTTGGATACTTTGTCCGCTACAATGTCTTTTGCTTGTTTTTTTGTGGCTACAAAAAGGATTTTTCTTCCTGAGGATGCAATTTTTTTAAGGGCTTCGTTAGCCTCTTCTAATTTTGCAACTGTTTTGTAGAGATTGATGACGTGGATACCGTTACGCTCCATGTAGATGTAAGGAGCCATGTTGGGATTCCACTTTCTTGTTAGGTGCCCAAAATGCACCCCTGCTTCCAGTAAGTCTTTTACTTCAATTTTACTTGCCATTTTTTGTACTTAGTTTACGTTCCGTTGTAAGTAGCAATGCACTGGTGGTCACAAAATTTTGTTCGCCCGGCACATTTAGATGCTAAACTAGTTTCCAAAAAGTTGATTTGTTTATCCCTTTTGGAACAACGACAACTTGGTTAAAAATATAACCCTGAAATATGTACACTTTCAGGGTTTTCAATGAACTTATTAAGATTGGGTGCCGAAGCACCCAAAATATATTAACGTTTGGAGAATTGGAATTTCTTACGGGCTTTCTTCTGACCGAATTTCTTCCTTTCTACCATTCTTGGGTCTCTTGTTAGCAACCCTTCTGGCTTAAGAACAGCTCTGTTCTCAGCATCTATTTCGCACATTGCTCTGGACAATGCCAAGCGAACAGCTTCTGCTTGACCAGTGATTCCTCCACCGTAAACATTTACTTTTACGTCGTAGTTGCCATCAGTTTCGGTTAAAGTGAAAGGTTGTTTCACTTTGTACTGCAATGTACCAGTGGTAAAATAATCGTTTAGATCTCTTTTGTTTACTGTGATGTTTCCAGATCCTTCTGAAACATATACTCTAGCCACAGCAGTTTTTCTTCTACCTATCTTATGAACCACTTCCATTATTTGTAGTCGTTTAAGTTTATAGCTTTTGGTTTTTGCGCTTCTTGTCCGTGCTCGGCACCGGCGTAAACCTTAAGGTTTCTGAACAAGTCAGCTCCAAGTTTATTCTTTGGGAGCATTCCTTTTACCGAATTTTCAATGATTCGCTCAGGATGCTTTTCCAATACTTCTTTAGCGGAAGCGGAACGTTGCCCACCTGGGTATCCAGTATATCTTTGATATTCCTTATCGTCCCATTTGTTACCGGACATGTCGATTTTTTCTGCATTGATGACAATAACATTGTCTCCACAATCAACATGAGGGGTAAAGTTGGTCTTGTATTTCCCTCTAAGTATTTTGGCTACTTTAGACGCCAATCTTCCTAAGGTCTGTCCTTCAGCATCAACCAATAACCATTGCTTGTCAACAGTAGATTTATTGGCGGAAATAGTTTTATAACTTAATGTGTCCACTTCTCGAATATTATTGATTTAAATAACCTATCCCGATTAACGGGCTGCAAATGTACAATTATTAGATTGAATTACAAACGGTTGGTTGGGAATATTTTTGCACTTTTTTCAAATTCAATCTTCGGGTCCAAAAATGGATTGTAAGATACCCTATCAACTGTTAAAAAAAGACTAAAAAAATAATAGACTGTAACTTCTTACAATTTCACGGGTCTTTACGATATCAATCTAATCAAAAAACGATCAAGTGAGAAACGCAGCACTGGTTTTTCTGACCCTATTCTTTATTTATTTTGCCCAAGCACAAGATTCTACCGAAGTAATTAGTAAAAAGAAGTATACCACACAAGCTTTGGGTGACTATGCTGCTCCTACTATTAATGGTATATTGGAAGACGAGGCTTGGGGACTTGTGGAATGGGGAGGTGATTATATCGAATGGCAGCCGGACGAAAATACACCACCTACCCATCAAACCAAATTTAAAATACTGTATGATAGCAAGAACCTATATATAGGAGTGCGCTGTTACGATTCAGAACCAGATAAAATTGTAAAAAGGCTGTCCCGAAGGGATGGTTTTGATGGGGACTGGGTCGAATTCAACATTGACAGCTATTTTGATAAGCGTACCGCGTTCTCTTTTACGATTACCGCTGCTGGGGTAAAGGGTGATGAGTTTATTTCCAATAACGGTAATAACTGGGATTCCAGTTGGAACCCCATATGGTATGCCAAGGCACATGTGGATGATGAGGGTTGGACCGCTGAGCTTCGTATACCCTTAAGTCAATTAAAGTTTGGAAGTGCCAAAGAGCAAGTTTGGGGGTTTCAGTCCACTAGACGATTTTTTAGGAATGAGGAGCGTTCTGTTTGGCAACGAAAGCCAGTCGACCAGCCTGGTTGGGTGAGCGAGTTTGGAGAATTGCATGGGCTAAAGAACATTCAGCCGCAAAAGCAGTTGGAAATTCAACCTTACACAGTTGCAAAAACCGAAACCTACGAAGCTGAAGAGGGCAACCCTTTTAGAGATGGGAGCGAAAACAATATAACAGCAGGGCTTGATGCCAAAATCGGCATCACTAACGATCTTACGTTGGATTTGACCGTTAACCCCGATTTTGGGCAAGTGGATGCCGACCCATCGGCCATTGCATTGGATGGTTTCCAGATATTCTTTCAGGAGCGACGTCCATTTTTTGTGGAAAACAAGAACATTTTCGATTTCAGGGTTTCCCAATCACAGGCAGGAAATACATTTGGTTCCGATAACATATTTTATTCAAGAAGAATTGGTAGGAGTCCGCAAGGATATCCGAATACTTCTGATGGCGAGTTTGTGGACCAGCCTGATAATACGCCAATTATCGGCGCAGCAAAGTTTAGTGGCAAGACCAAAGATGGATGGGCCATAGGTGCGCTCGAAAGTGTGACTGCTCAGCGAACTGCTACCATTTTAAATGGAGATGGAGACACTCGTAAGGAAATGGTGGAGCCCCTTACCAATTATTTTGTGGGTAGATTACAAAAAGACTTTAACCAAAGAAACTCCTACATTGGTGGGATTTTTACGGCTACCAACCGCGAACAAATCCCCGAACAGCTCAATTTTTTACATGATGCCGCTTACACGGGAGGTTTTGACTTTAAACACCAATGGGCCAATCGGGATTGGTATGTTGGAGGCAATATTACAATGAGCCATGTCCGGGGCAGTGAAGAGGCCATCACCAATACGCAGCAATCCATTACACATTTGTTCAATAGGGTAGGTGCGGAACATGTTGCTGTGGATACAACAAGAACATCACTGACAGGAACTGGTGGGAATGTTCAAATTGGTAAGGTAGGTAACGGCCATTGGAAGTTTGAATCCGGTGCTACCTGGCGTTCGCCGGAATTGGAGCTTAACGATATTGGTTTTCAACGACAGGCCGACGATGTGCGGCACTATACTTGGATTGGCTACCAAACTTTGAAACCCGATAGCACCTTTAGGCGAGTGGGCATCAATTACAACCATTGGACAGCTTGGGATTTTCAGGGTAACCATAATTATTTACAGTTTAACACAAATAGTTGGCAAAACTGGAAAAATAATTACCGCACCAATATCGGATTCAATTTTGCACCCATTGAATATTCCAACTTTGCTTTACGGGGAGGACCAAGGTTGAGGCAATCTCCATGGATGAGTTTTTGGAACAGTATTAACACTGACTATAGGAAAAAATTACGCTTTTCCTTTTTCCATAATGGACGAAAAGCGTTGGATAATTCCATAAAGACCTATTATATGGAAGGCGGTTTTGTGTATCAACCATTAAATGCGCTGCGGATTTCTGCTTTTCCATCTTTGCGAATCAATCACGATAAATTGCAGTTCATTGATAATTTTGATGATGTCAATGGGTCTCCGCGCTACCTTAATGGGGAAATCAACCAGCGAACCTTAAGCATGTCATTTCGATTAAACTATACCATCAATCCCAACCTGACCATTCAATATTGGGGACAACCCTTTATTTCTAGGGGGAGATACTCCAATTTCAAACACATTACCGATCCAGTGGCCAAAAATTTTGAAAATCGCTTTGTGCAGTACACGGCCAATCAAACAACGTTATCCGATGGCACCTACGGCATAGATGAGGACTTGGACGGTGTTACCGATTTTAGTTTTGGCAATCCCGATTTCTCCTTTGTGCAGTTCCGTTCCAATTTGGTGATTCGATGGGAGTACATTCCAGGCTCGGAAATATTCTTGGTATGGTCGCAAGACGTGACTCAAACCGGAAATCCCACCGAAGGGCTGTTACCGAGTTTGGGAGATAACATTTTTGGACAAAAACCGCACAATATCTTTTTGTTGAAGGCTACCTATCGATTTGTATTGTAATTGTCATTCCGCACTTGATGCGGAATCCAATTGTCAGTACGAGTGTTTTCTTTTAGGAAAAAGTATCGAAAAACAGGCTTCATTAGTAATTCTGATTCTCGATACAATTTTTTTCGCTTGCCTCAAAAATCAATTGAATTGACAAGCCTCAATAAAGGTGCTTAGATTCCTGCTTTCGCAGGAATGACATTTTACTAACTGCTTGTGATTTTCCGAATCGCCTTCACCAAAGCTTCATTCGCCTCGGCATCACCTATGGTGATACGAACCTTGCCAGGGGCTCCAAATTGTGAAACTGGACGTACCATTATACCTTCCTCCATCATTTTGTCCGTAAATTCCATTTCGGGAAACGGCGGGTCAATGATAAAAAAGTTGGCTTGACTTGGCCAATATTTGATGCCCAGTTTATCAAAGGCTTTGGCAACATATTTTCTGCCTTCCAAAACGGTCTTTACGGTTTTTTCAATGAATTCGGTATCGTTCAAAGCTCCAATGGCAGCTTCAATGGAAGTCAACGGAAGCAGAAAGGGTTTGTGGATCAAGCGCACATAATTGGCAATGGTCGGAGTGGTATAGCCATATCCGATTCGCTGACCTGCTAGACCATAGGTTTTGGAAAAACTATTGAGACCTATAACATTGTGACCCTCCAAAACATAGGGCAATGCCGTAACATAATCCTCGGCATCTGCAAAATGACGATAGACTTCATCGAACACCACAAGAATATTCTTGGGTACACGGGCCATAAAATCATCCATAACCGGTTTTGGAATGTAAGTGCCGGTAGGGTTGTTGGGACTGGTCAAGAATATGATTTTGGTCTTATCGTTGATGGCATTCAAAATGCCTTCCACGTCTAAATCGTAGTTGGGTGCCAAGAGCGGGATGTCCACCTGATGGGCGCCATACCATCTCGAAAAAACAGAGTAGGGCAGGAAGCAAGGGTTGGAAAAAATCACTTCGTCCCCTTCGTTGATAAAAGCCCGAAGTAGCATATCAATGACCTCCGATCCACTATTGCCGCATAAAAATTGGTCGGCTGTCAGTTGACCATCAAAATCTTGGACCAAGGCCTCGCGCAGGCGAATGTCGGTCTGGTCGGGGTAGATGTCAATCTTGTCAAGCGCTGCTTTCATTGCAGCAATTGCCTTGGGCGAGGCACCCAAGGGGTTTTCATTGGAGGACAGTTTGTATATTTTTTTATCGGTCGGGGGTATGTTTTTACCGCCCTTATAAACCTCTTTGGGCACCAAATGGGCCTTGAATATGGATTTGATGTTTTTTTTCATAATACTATAAACTCTCCGCAAATAATAAATACGCCATCGCTTTTTCCGTATTGCCCTCTTCCAATAGCTTTTTGGCCATGGTATGCAGTTCGGTTTTGGAGGCATTTTCCACTCCTTCGTTGGCTACGATGGTTTTAATATCTGCCGTAGAGGGAACACTTTCCAAGTTTCCCAATCGGCCCAAATTGTTTCCTGTGAGCACATCGCTTTCACGGATGCCCTTGGGCAACGCATCCACACCAATTCCATGGGTACGGATAGGTTTTGGAATCTCGAACAAGGATTCTTTGATGGCTCGGATATACCAGTTGCCACCCATACGGCCTACCAGGTCCAACTTTTCAGTGTCCAGCACATCATCCGTTAAGTATTCGTCGTTGATGTGTATCATATCCACTTGTGCGATCACCAAGTTCCCTGCCCCGGGAATTTGTCCCAATTCAACCACTTCCAATACGCTGCACTCAAAAGATACGGGAGCTTCGCCCACACGTGGGGGTTTTACTTTTACACTGGGCACTTCGGTGAAACCAGCTTTTACAAATTCATTCACGTCTTTCCCATAGGCCGTGCTAGAGAGGGACATCTGCTCTGCCATCTTATGGTTCACCACATTGATTACTACTTCGGGTACTTCTACCACATTTTGGTGGGTGTGCTTTAAGGAATTGTCCCTTCCGCTCCTTGTTGGGGAAAATACCATTACGGGAGGGTTGGAACTAAAGACGTTGAAAAAACTGTATGGGCTCAAGTTTACATTACCTTCGGCATCCACCGTACTGGCGAAGCAAATCGGCCTTGGCGCCACAGCTGTTGATAGAATACTGTAAAGTTCCGGTTGAGGTATTGTAGTTGGGTCTAAGGTCTTGATCATTAAGATTGATTTTTTGTCATTCCTGCACTTCTGGAGGAATCTCTATTCGTTTTCTGTCTAGGTGACTGAGCGGAGTCGAAGTCACATTTAAATGGTCAAGTAGCTTCGACTTCGCTCAGCTACCAAAATTATTTAGCTGGCAGCACTTTAGTGGTCACTTCACCAAAGCCGACTCTAATATCGTCTTTTTGGGCGTAACCCCTCATCGTTACCGTATCACCATCTTCAATAAATTTTCGTTCCGTTCCATCTTTTAATTTGATGGGTCTTGTGCCACCCCAAGACAATTCGAGCATGGAGCCAAAACTGTTTTCTTCTTTACCGGAAATGGTTCCGGAGGCCATCATATCCCCAATGTTAATGTTACAACCGTTTACCGTATGATGCGCCAATTGCTGGGCCATATTCCAGTACATATGTTTAAAATTGCTAAAGCAAACGGTGGTTTCCTTTCCTTGTTCTGGTGTGATGGCAACCTCCAAGTTGATATCATAGTTCTTTTCGCCTTCATATTTTAGATAGGGCAATACTTCGGGCTCTTGTTTGGGACCATGGGTCCTAAAGGGTTCCAAAGCTTCCAAAGTCACCACCCATGGAGAAATAGACGAGGCAAAGTTCTTGGCCAAGAATGGACCAAGGGGCACATATTCCCATTTTTGAATGTCACGAGCGGACCAATCGTTGAACAGTACCAGTCCAAAAATATAATCCTCGGCTTCCTTGGTGGAAATGGATTCGCCCAATTGGGTTTCTTTTCCACAGACAAAGCCCATTTCAAGCTCAAAATCCAAGCGTTTTGTAGGACCAAAAACAGGTGAGTCCTCACCTTTGGGCATTGTCTGACCTTTGGGACGATGAATGGGCTGCCCACTTACAATTATGGAACTTGCCCTGCCATGGTAACCCACTGGAATGTGTTTCCAATTGGGCAAAAGGGCGTTTTCGGGGTCGCGGAACATTTTCCCTACATTGGTGGCGTGTTCCAAACTGGAATAAAAATCGGTATAGTCTCCGACCGCTACGGGCATATGCATGTGGGCCTCGGACTGCTTAACGAAGAGTTCGGGCTTTCCGGCTAAAACGGAATTATCGTCTTTCAGCCAATACTGAATCTTTTTACGGACCCGTTTGGTGACTTCCTTTCCAAGGGAAATAAAATCGTTCAAGGTATCCTTTTCCAGCAATGCCGTGTTGAAGTCGAACACATCCAACTCAGCAACGGCGGCTAAATCAAGAATGTATTCCCCAACGGCGACACCTACTCGTGGACTTCGGTCCCGCGTTGAAAAGATCCCAAAAGGGATATTGTGAATCGAAAAATCTGAATTTTCAGGTATTTCTATAATCATCGAATGTTACATATATGTCATTCCTGCGGAGGCAGGAATCTTTTTGAACAATGGATTCCGCATCGTGCTTCGACTGCGCTCGAAATGACAGAAGGCAATAACGAATTCATTTTACTCCAACCACGATTTATAATACTTGCCATCATCAATTTTGAGGGCATTTTCTGTTACTTGCAATGGTTTGAAGGTGTCTATCATCACGGCCAATTCTTCCGTACCTTTTTTACCGATACTGGCTTCGTAAGTGCCTGGGTGCGGTCCGTGCGGAATACCCGCTGGGTGCAACGAAATATATCCTGGTCCAATTCCTGTTCGGCTCATAAAATCACCATCCACATAGTACAACACTTCATCGGAATCTATGTTGGAGTGATTGTAAGGTGCGGGAATCGATTTTGGATGATAATCATACAGTCTTGGGCAGAATGAGCAAACCACGAACGCACCTGTTTCAAAAGTTTGGTGAACAGGTGGCGGTTGATGTACGCGCCCCGTAATCGGTTCAAAATTATGGATGGAAAATCCGTAGGGGAAGTTGTAACCGTCCCATCCCACTACATCAAAAGGATGTGTGGAATAAACGAGTTGGTGCAACATACCCTGTTTTTTGATTTTCATCAAAAACTCTCCTTTTTCATCAAAAGTTTGGAGGTCCTGCGGCAATTTATAGTCTCGTTCGCAAAAAGGGGAGTGTTCCAAAAGTTGGCCAAACCAGTTGCGATACCTTTTTGGGGTATAAATTGGATGGAAGGACTCAGCATACAAAATACGGTTGTCCTCTGTATCAAACTCTATTTGATAAATCATTCCACGGGGAATGATGAGGTAATCCCCATATTCAAACGGAATGTTCCCCAAAAAGGTTTTCAAGGTTCCCGACCCTTTATGGATAAAGAGCATTTCGTCTGCATCGGCATTTTTATAGAAATAGTCCGTAACAGATTTTCTAGGTGCCGCCAAACCTACATGAACATCGTTGTTCACCAAGAGCGGTTCCCGTGCTTCAAGAAAATCATCTTTGGGAGCTACATCAAAACCGATAAACTTGCGGCTAGTGATATTTTTTTCTACCGCAATCTTTGGACCTACATCCAGAGCTTTCCCAATTTCCTTGACCTGAGTAGGTCGGTGAACGTGGTAGGAAAGTGAGGACATCCCATCAAAACCGATAGTTCCAAAAAGCTGCTCGTAATAGAGGCCACCATCGGGTTTCTCGAATTGGGTATGCCGTTTTTGCGGAATTTTCCCGAGTTTATGATAAATAGGCATTGCTTTGGTTTTAAGTGATAAGTGTTAAGTGATGAGCACATTGCTTGCCCAAAACTTAACACTTATAATTTACAATTTTTAGTGCAATGTGCCGCGAAGCTCTTGTTCACGTTCTATGGCTTCGAACAATGCTTTAAAGTTACCTTTTCCAAACGACTGTGCACCTTTTCTTTGGATTATTTCGAAAAACATGGTTGGTCGAGGCTCTACAGGCTTGGTAAAGATCTGTAACAAATATCCCTCATCATCGCGATCTACCAAGATGCCCAATTCTTTCAAAGGTGCAATGTCCTCGTCAATTTCACCGACACGGTCGGTTACGGCATCATAATATGTAGCGGGAACTCTCAAGAATTCCACTCCACGACTTCTAAGATCGCGAACGGTTTGGATAATATCGTCCGTGGCCACGGCAATGTGCTGTACGCCTTCATCCTCATAAAAGTCGAGGTACTCTTCCACTTGGGATTTTTTCTTTCCTTCGGCAGGTTCGTTGATCGGAAATTTGATACGTCCGTTACCGTTGCTCATCACCTTACTCATCAAAGCAGTGTAGTCCGTGGAAATATCGTTATCGTCAAAAGAAAGAATGTTTTTAAAGCCAAGTACATCCTCGTAAAACTTTACCCAATGGTTCATTTTGTTCCAACCAACATTACCTACCATATGGTCCACAAACTTTAGACCGGTTGGTTCTGGGTTATAATCAGGTGTTTCCCATTTTTTAAAGCCGGGCAGAAAGGTTCCATTGTAATCCTTGCGTTCCACAAAAATATGCACGGTCTCACCATAGGTGTAGATCCCGGAACGGACCACTTTACCATCCTTGTCCTCTTCAACTCGTGGCTCCATGTAGGATGTGGCACCTCTTTCCATGGCATTGTTATAGGCTACAGTGGCATCATCCACCCATAGGGCCACAACTTTAACCCCATCACCATGTTTGTCGATATGTTTTCCTATTTCCGTCCCACTTTTTAAGGGAGAAGTCAACACCAAACGGATTTTATCCTGCACCACTACGTAGCTCTCACGGTCCTTTAGTCCAGTTTCAAGCCCAGCTTGCGCATAGGATTGAAACCCGAAAGCTGATTTGTAGTAATGGGCTGCTTGCTTGGAATTCCCTACATATAGCTCTACATAATCGGTCCCGTTAATGGGCATAAAATCTTCAGATGTATTTGCTCCTTTGGGAAGTGTTGTTGTTTCCATGATGTATTCTGTTTTTTTATTGTTCAGTCTTATTTTGTTGCATCAACAACAAAAATAGTAATTTTGAAATACGAAAGGGATTTTGTTGACTGAAATTTGAGTTAAAATTAATGAAGACCTTGATGGATGATTCTTGGAAAAAAGGGAATCCCTATTTTTGTGGCTATTCTTAAATAAATGCTCAGTCGTATAGATGAAATACAGGGGATGGGGTTCCATTTGGATTTGGTACTCCGTAAGATTCAAAAAGCTTATCTGCGTAAGTTTGATGAACTCGGTGTTGATACGACCATTGAGCAATGGGTGATTCTTTATCAAATCCACCAATTGGGGGAGAACGCCAGTCAGCGTGATATTGTAAACGAGAACTTTCGAAACCGTGCCACCACCTCTAGGGTAATCGGTGGGTTGGAGCGCAAAGGCTGGATTTCCAAAACCCGTTTTGATGGTGATCAAAAGCGATTTAAACTGGAACTGACACCTAAAGGGCAAGAAATTTTGGACATTACACTGCCCAGTGCCTTGGCTTTGCGAAAACTAGCGGTCAAAGGTGTGGATGCTTCGGAATTTGAAACCTTTTTAAAGGTTTTGGATACGATAGGGGATAATTATGAAGAAAATTAGTTCAAATGGTCAAAAGTCAACTTGGCTATAGTGGCCAACCCAATAAGTAAAATAAAGATGAGGCTTAACCTTCGGAATTTTCCTTGCGGAATGTAATGCAGTATTCTTTTTCCTAAATAAGTGCCCACCAAACCAATAGCGAATAAAAAAGGCAGATAGGTTAATTCCTGCTTCCCGATATATCCATTTTCGTAATAGACAAAAGTTCGCGAAAAATCAATCATAAAATCAATAAAGGCAGAGGTGGCGATAAAGGCATGTTTTTCCAGATTGAATGCCGCCATGGTAAGTCCTCTAATGGCCCCTCCAGTACCCAATAATCCCGCCGAAAAACCAGATAGTGAACCTCCGATTATGGAGTTCCTTTTGTTGGGAAGTACCATAATTTCATTTTTTATCAAAAACAGTAGACTAAAAACAACGAGAAATATCCCCAAAATAATTTCCAATGAGCCGGTATCCACTATTTTGGATAAGAATCCACCTGCAATAACAAATAGTACCGAAGGGACACCGATGTACAACAATAGCTTTTTGTCCAACCCTTTTTTGAACAGGAATATTTTACTGACGTTGCTGGACAGATGGAAAATGGCCGTCATGCCAAGAACCGAGTAAAAATCAAAGTAAAAATTACCGAGTGGCACAAAGAACACCGAAGAACCGAAGCCACCAATGGTGCCAATGATTTCCGCAGCCAAAGCCAATAGGAGAAAAATGTAGCTTATCTTCACGACTTATCGATTCCTAGAAAAAGAAAGGTACTCTTTTTATGCTATTTATTTCCTGACTTATTCCAAGTATCATAAAAGCCTTTCAGTACCCAAAAGGCTTTTTTCTTTTTACCCTCTTCCGAGATCAATCCTTTTCGGTTATAATCGTCCTGTATGTTGGGCAATGGTCTTCGGGGCGATCTAAAATCCACCAAAATCCAGGGGGACATGCCTTTTAACTGGTCAATTTTCTGCAGCATTGCCAAGGTTTCTTGATACAGATATTCTTGGTATTCCTCGGTCCATCGTGTGTTTCTATCACCGTGAAGACCCTGTTTGGCACCTGCCCCGAACTCAGAAACGATAACGGGCTTGTTTTGAGTGATTTCCCATTCTGTAATTCTTGCCAGATCGGGGGTTCCTCCGTACCATCCTATGTATTGGTTAAAACTGAGTACATCCACCAATTCGGCCATGGGATCATCAATATGTTTAATGTTAGGGTTGTTTGGGTCGCTACTCTGTTCCAATGCGGCACTGATCAGTCGGGTGGAATCTATTTTTCTTGCTGTTTTAATGAGATTGGTCAAAAAAGCAGTCCGCACATCGCTCACGGGAGTTTCGTTGGCCATGGACCAGATGATGACCGCAGCCCGGTTTTTGTCCCGTTGCATCATTTCTTGCAACTGATTTTCTGCATTCGCATAGGTATTCGGGTTGTTCCATTGAATGGTCCAATAGACCGGATTCTCTTCCCAGACCAAAATACCCATCTCGTCCGCAAGCCTAATAATGTGCTCATTGTGCGGATAGTGGGACAAACGAACGTAGTTTCCGCCCATTTCCTTGATCCATCCCAAGACTTTCTCGGCATCTGCCCTGGAATTCGCTCTTCCTTTGGTGATAGGGCTTTCTTCATGCAGACTGATACCTTTGAGCAGTATGGGTTCCCCATTCAAAAGGATATCATCTTCTTGGGTGCTAATGGTTCGGAATCCTATTTGGTCTTTCAGTTGTTCTTCATTAGTTGAAAAAGATACTTCATATAGCTTGGGATTTTCGGGTGACCAGTAGTCAATTTTTCTGGATTTGATTTCGAAACTGCCCTGGCCCGAAGCATCTGTGACCAACTTCTTTTTGATACCCAATTCTGGTATTTCCACCGTAACTTCATGAGCGGAATTGGCTTCACCTTTTAGGTTGACCTCACCTTTGATGATATGGTTGTCCTCAGTATCCAAATGGATAAAATAGTCAAGAATGTAGGTTAATGGTGTTTCGACCAATTTTACGTCCCGAGTGATGCCGCCATAGTTCCACCAATCGGTATTTAGGGTAGGGACACCCTCTTTGGACCGCTTATTGTCTATCTTAAAAATGATAAAGTTGTCCTTTTCCTTCAATAGATCGGTCACTTCAAAATTAAAAGGCGTGAACCCCCCAAGGTGAGCACCCAACTTTTTGCCATTTAAGTAGGCTTCTGTTTTGTAATTGGCAGCTCCTACATATAAAAACACCCTGTTGCTATCTTCCGTCTTGGTATAATCAAAAGATTTCTTGTACCAGATCGTGCCTTCGTAATAGTAGAGTTTCTCTTTTTGGGTGTTCCAATCCCCAGGAACTTGCAAAGTATCGGATTCATCAAAATTATATTCGATTAAATCTGAAGGACGCTGGGCCTTTGTATTGGTAAAATAGGCATTGGCCGAAACCTGTTCCTGTTGGTCGAACGGTTCGTAGCGATAATTGTAATACCCATTTTCGTATGGATCTACAATGTAATGCCATACTCCATTGAGGGAGGTGGTTTTTCGGTTAAAGGTGTTGATCATCAAGGCATCGGGTTCTTGCGACCAGATATGCGTATTACAGCCGAGTATGAACACCAGGCCTAAAACAATGTTTTTCATGTGCTCGTGTTGGAGTACTAAAGATAGGAAACTTGTTATTTATGTCATTTTACCCTAATAAAATCTTAAAATGTCGATTTTGTGTTAATTAAGCATATAAACTGGACAATCCATTGGAAGTTGGGGCAATAAAACCACCTCAACTTTGTCCTTGTATAACTTAGATATACAACTGCTATGAAAAACACGAATTTTTATCCGACAATGTGGTCAACAGTCCCATATGTCCCAAGTGTTATGACAGCTGCATATGCTGCCGAAACCCATGGAACTGAGTTGATCTTGAAAAATGAGGCCGCAACGGCACACCATGTTTCAGAAATGTCCCTTAACATTACCAAGTTCTCTGCAATCGACGAGCACGGTAATGAGCACTTTATTATAGATTTTCCCGGTCAGAACCCAGTAACCCTAAAAGGAATTGCTTCAGGGAACTTTATACGTTCCAAAAGCGTGCTTTCCTTGCCCCAAGGTAAATACAAAGCTTTTCGCTTTTATACAGCGGGTTGGGGCAACCAGTTTATTTACCGGGATGGGGTGGCCGAATCGGCCAATTCGTTCAACCGTTTGGATTTTCAGATTGAAAATGGGTTTACGGTTGAGGAAGGCAATGCCCCTGAAGTTAAATTGTGGTTTGACTTTTCTCCCTACCAGTGGAAGCGACACTTTAAACCGCTTACGGATTTGTTTATTGGGAGCAAAAGTCAAAAACCACGATTGGCCAATAGTTTTGGCAATTGATCATTAAGCTATGAAAAGGAATGAAAAAGGCACCGATTGGGTGCCTTTTTTACTATTTAAAAGTTAGATTAACCCCCCACTGAGCCGTTTTAATTTTTGCAATACCTCATATACTGAAAAACTTCTGGCAAAACGGGCCATTTCCCTGTCATCTGCCTTTATGATGACCACCGGTAAGGTAAATACCATGGATTGTCCTGTAAACTCCACTTCCTCCTCCACATCTACTACTCTAATGTTCACTTTTGGAAAATTTTCCTTTACGGCTTCCAGCAACTTTGGTTTTAACACCTTACAGACGCCACAGGTTTTGCCCGTAAAATAAATGAGGTCTAAGGTTTGCGTTTCTATCATATGGATTTTTTGAAATCAATAATCCGAATATTCTGTAGGGTATAAAAACCAAATATCGGCATGGTTCACATTATTTTCATATTTGGGCATGGCAATCAGTTCTTTCCACTCAGGCGAATCTACAAAGGCTTCCCAGTTTTTGTCCCTAGTGGGCATATCCGCATGGGTGGTCATATACATTAAATTGGGCATTTTTGGCCCGGAAAGCACCTCCCCATAAAATACGGCATTGAAATCCAATCGGTCGAACAGTGTTACCTCGCCGCCGGCGTTGAACATATCCACCTTGTTGCGATAGTATTTTTCGGTGGGTGATTCATAGCTACGCAACTCATAGACGCGTTCAGATCTTGGACCGTCCAAATTTGGAACCTTCATCATCGGCATATCGGTAAAGGCCTGCAATAGAATGGACTCAATATGATCGTAGGGCGGATTGTCATAATTCGCATCGATATATGCACTCCCTGCGGCAGTATAGGTCTCGTCTTCCAGGAGTTTACTGTCCAAATCCTGGAACTGTTCCAAACTTTCAAAAGGCAGTAAAACAAAGGTTTTTTGGATGGTATCGTTTTCATTGGTACGAAATTTAAATACTCCTACTTGGTCGATGCCCTGTTTTTTTACGGCGGGCATAAATGCATTTTTTAGGTAGTTGTCCACCGTAGCCACTTGTTCATCGGAACTAAAGGAGTAGATTTTAAGTTGGTAAAATTCCCGTCCTTCTTCTGCAGTTTCTGGAGTTTCAGGTGTTTCTTTGGTCTCGGGGTTTGGATTGCCGCAGCTTGCCATGGCAATTGCAATCAACAGCGATAGTAGTTTGATGGTTTTCATTTTGTGTGGTTGAATTTGATGTGGGTTATTAACGTTGATTCAAAAGTAATGATTCAAGATAGGGATTTATTTGGTGATAGTTAGGTCGACTATTTGGCCTTCGATGCGCTGTCTTTTGAAATCAGGGCAATCAAACCCAAAATAGGCCCCAGTGCCAAAATCATATAAACCATATTGGAATCTGTCCAAGTCCTCATTTCATTGAGCAATTGAATACTGACAATGGTGATGGCAAACCCAATACAGTTCACAATAGTGAGTGCAGTTCCCTTTATTTCGGCCGATGCATTCTGTGCCACCAAGGTTGAAAATAGGGGAGAATCCGCAATAACCACCATACCCCAAAATATGAGGAAAGCAACAAATAGCACTTCGGATTCCTGAGCAAATAGTAAAGGGGAAATCATACAGCAAATACCGGAAAGCAATAAGACGATAAATGCGACCCGCTTGGTTCCCATGAGCTGTGCCAAATACCCTCCCAATACGCAAGCTAAACCGCCAATGCCTATGATCAAGAACGATAACAAAGGGATATTGAAGGTAATGGTTGGATGTAGTAACGTATATGTGGTTAACATGATGGGAACAAAGGCCCAAAAGGTGTAGAGTTCCCACATATGGCCAAAATAGCCAAAGGCTGCAGAACGAAAACTGCCATTCCGGAACACTTTAAAAAAAGCTGATAATTCTATTTTTTGACTTGGTTTTCGGTAGGGGCCATCGGGTACCAAACTTACCATAAGTGTACCGCCCAAAACAGCCAAGCATGAGGTGGCCACCAATACCATTTTCCAAGGAAAGGCATGGGTCATGTTTTTTAATAAATGGGGAAACGCTGTGCCGACTACTAAAGCGCCGACCAAAAAGCCCAGGGATTTGCCCAATCCTTTTTCGAAATAATCTGCAGCAATCTTCATGCCTACGGGGTAGATGCCAGCAAGGAAAAATCCTGTAAAAAAACGAAAGCTGAGTATGCTGCCCAAGCCGTTGCCTTCCCAGATGACTCCTAAATTGAACAGTCCTCCCAGTAAGGCACAAACCAAAAATACCTTGGATGGAGAAAAACGGTCTGCAATGGATAAAATGGCAAAGACCAAGGTACCGATAATAAAACCAAACTGAACCGCCGAAGTCAAATGCCCTACGGCACTTTCACTTAGTCCGAAAGTGGCCACCAAGTCGGGCATTACGCCATTGCCCGCAAACCAAAGTGATGTACAGCAAAACTGGGACAACACGATGATAGGGAGTATGATTTTTGAGGGCTTCATTAAGGATTCTCTAATGCGCCTCCAACCAGTTCTCGCCAATGCCTACTTCCACATCCAAGGGTACGGATAGTTTGTAGGCGTGTTCCATTTCGGATTTAATGAGTTTCTTCATCTCTTCCAGTTCAGGTTTGTAGCAATCAAACACTAATTCATCATGCACCTGTAACAACATTTTGGTCTTGTACTTGCCTTCGGAAAGTTTTTTATGGATGTTGATCATCGCAATTTTGATGATATCCGCAGCGCTACCTTGAATGGGAGCATTTACCGCGTTTCGTTCTGCTGCACCGCGCACCACTTGGTTGCCCGCATTAATATCTTTTAGATATCTCCTACGGCCCAACACTGTTTGCACATATCCATGTTCACGTGCAAAATCCACCTGATCACTGATGTAATTGCGCAATTTTGGATAGGTTTTGTAATAGGTGTCTATAAGTTCCTTGGCCTCGGTACGGCTCAAATCCGTTTGGTTGCTCAAACCAAAGGCCGACACCCCATAAATAATCCCAAAGTTTACTGTTTTTGCATTGCTACGCTGTTCACGGGTCACTTCGTCAATGGGTACGTTAAATACTTTGGATGCCGTGGAAGCGTGAATATCTTCTCCATTTTTAAAAGCAGAGATCATGGTGTCCTCTTCGCTCAAGGCAGCGATAATCCGTAATTCTATTTGGGAGTAATCCGCAGCCATCAACACATAGTTTTCATCCCGTGGAATAAAAGCCTTTCGCACTTGTCGTCCCCGCTCCGTGCGGATGGGAATATTTTGTAAGTTCGGGTTATTGCTGCTCAAACGCCCCGTAGCGGCAACGGTTTGCATATAATCGGTATGTACCCGCCCTGTTTTTTCCTGTACCTCGTTGGGCAATGCATCCACATACGTACTTTTTAGTTTGGCCAAGCCGCGGTAGTCCAGCACATTTTGAATGATTTCGTGGTCCTTTGCTAAGTACGAGAGCACATCTTCCGAGGTGGAAAATTGACCTGTTTTGGTCTTTTTTGGTTTGTCCACCAGCTTCAGTTTGCCAAAAAGAATTTCGCCCAACTGTTTTGGGGATGCAATGTTGAACTCTTCTCCCGCTTCTTCATAAATTTTCTGTTCCAGTTCTTTGATATCCTTGTCCAATTGCTCCGAAAGGCTATTCAAAAACTCCTTATCCAGATTGATACCTTCCAGTTCCATATCCGCCAAAACCCGTAGCAATGGAATTTCAATCTCATCAAACAACTTATCGGTATGGGCCTCTTTGAGCTCTGGTGTGAATTTTAGACCCAACTGAAAAGTGATATCGGCATCCTCCACGGCATATTCCGTTTGTTTTTCCAAAGGAACCTCGCGCATACTGAGCTGGTTCTTACCTTTTTTGCCAATAAGCTCGGTAATGGAAATAGGGGTATAGTTGAGGTAGGTCTCGGACAGGACGTCCATATTGTGGCGCATGTCAGGGTTAATGAGGTAGTGGGCCAGCATGGTATCGAACAATTTGCCCTTGACCTCTACGCCGTAGTTTTGCATTACCTTGATGTCGTACTTAAGGTTTTGCCCCACCTTTTCAATGTCCTCGGATTCAAAAAATGGACGCAATTTTTCGATCAACGGTTTGGCATCGTTCTCATTATCGGGGAAGGGCACGTAAAACCCTTTGCCGGGTGACCAGCTAAAAGCAATTCCCACCAATTCAGCTTCCAATGGATTGAGGGAAGTAGTCTCGGTATCAAAACAGACAGAAGGTTGTTTCATCAGCATTTCCAAAAAGAGTTCCATCCCCATGCCATCTTGCACATTCTGATAAAAATGGGGCACATCACCAATGGTCATTCGGCTGTTTACATCCTTGATAGTGGCACCGGCTTCCGAAGGATCTCCACCAAACAAGGTAAACTGACCGCTGCCGGCAACCTTTGCTTCTTCTTTGGCCGTTTTGGTATTCGTAACTTGGGTGCTTGCTTCCGCTTCGCCCGTGAATATTTTAATGAATTGGTCCTTTAGTCTGCGGAATTCGAGTTCCTCAAAGATTTCTTGGACTTTTTCGGCATCGGGCGGACACATTTCGTAATCCTCTGCATGGAATTGTACATCGCAATCGGTCTTGATCTCTGCCAATTTTCTGGATAATCTTCCCAGTTCTGCATTATCCTCGACTTTCTCCTTCATTTTGCCTTTGAGCTGGTCGGTATTCGCCAATAGTCCTTCCATGGAATCGAACTGATCGATGAATTTTTTGGCCGTTTTGTCGCCGACGCCGGGAAGTCCTGGAATATTGTCGCTGGCATCCCCCATCATTCCCAAATAATCGATTACCTGCTCGGGTCGCTTTACGCCAAAGCGTTTTTGTACTTCGGGGATGCCCCAAATCTCGATGCCATTCCCCATTCGCGCAGGACGGTACATAAAAATGTTCTCGCTCACCAATTGGCCAAAATCTTTGTCGGGCGTTACCATAAACACCTTGTAATTTTCCTTCTCGGCCTGTTTGGCCAAGGTGCCGATAAGGTCATCGGCCTCATAGCCCTCCAATTCCACTACGGGAATTTTCATGGCTTCCAAAATTTGTTGAATGTAGGGAACGGCAATACGAATGGCATCCGGTGTTTCGTCTCGATTGGCTTTGTAGTCCTCGAACATTTCTGTACGCTCTACACTACCTCCCTTATCAAAGGCAACGGCCAAATGGTCGGGCTGCTCACGTTTGATCACATCAAAAAGGGAATTCACAAATCCCATAATGGCGGAGGTGTCCATTCCCTTGGAGTTGATTCTTGGGTTTTTGATGAGGGCGTAGTAGCCACGAAAAATAAGCGCGTAGGCGTCTAAAAGAAAGAGTCTTTTTTGTTCGGACATTTTATTTGGTTAAGAATGTTCAATAAACAATTAGCAGTACCCAAAAAGGGTAGGGGATTAAAAGTACGAATTGCGGTTTAAAAGATGTCAGATATCAGATATAAGATTTCAGTAGTCTTCATTTTTGAATCTAACAGCGAAGCATTCTAAATCCCATCTCTATTCATAAAAACTGACCACTTCTCGATTTTCGTGCCCATTGTCGGAATATTCCCGATAGGTGAATCCCGGGTGCACACAGTAACCGCCAGTTTCCCCATTTTTATTAATGGCCAAGAACCCAATTTGGAAATCTTTTCGACCTTCGTTTTTTTTCATGATACGTTTTACGCCCTCCTCACAGGCTTCCTGTGGACTTTTTCCCTGTCGCATCAATTCCACGATCAAAAAACTGCCTACCGTACGGATCACTTCCTCGCCGACCCCCGTGGCGGTGGCACCGCCCACTTCGTTGTCGATAAACAGTCCAGCGCCAATAATGGGGGAGTCACCAACGCGCCCTGCTACTTTGTAGGCCATGCCGCTAGTGGTGCAAGCTCCTGCAATGTCGCCATTATCATCAATGGCAAGCATACCAATGGTGTCATGGTTTTCTATGTTGATGGTCGTCTCATATTTGGAGGTTTTTAACCATTCTTCGTATTGTTTTCGTGTGCTTTCGGTCAACAGGTCTTCCTTTTTAAAGCCTTGTTCGTAGGCGAATTTTTCGGCACCCTTGCCCGCCAAGATAATGTGCGGAGTTTCTTTCATCACCTTTCGGGCCACGGAAACAGGATGCACAATATTCTGCATGCAGACCACGGAACCACAATTACCATCCTTATCCATAATGCAGGCGTCCAAGGTTACGTTTCCATCACGATCGGGGCGGCCGCCCTTGCCCACGGTCTCGTTGGTTTCATCGGCTTCCTCGACCATAACGCCTTGTTCCACGGCATCCAGGGCATTACCTCCAGATTTTAGGACCTCCCATGCTTTTTCAGAAGCATTGAAAAAGTTCCAAGTGCAGACCACGATCGGTTTTATGGGGTCAGGGGTTGGAATTGTTGCTGCTGGGACAGTTTCGGACTTTGGTTCTGTTTTACAGGCGACCAATGTGGAAGCGGAAACCAGTCCTGCGGCGGACAGACTGGAATTTTTCAGGAATTTGCGTCGTTCCATGGGTTGGTATGTTTACTTTTAAGGGTTATAAATATACGATATGCTGGTAGAAGTTTGTGCCAATTCTTTGGAATCGGCAAGGAATGCGGAGAGGGCAGGAGCGGATAGGATTGAACTTTGTTCGGAGCTTGGCGTGGGGGGCATTACCCCATCTGCTGGATTGATTCAATTGGTTAAAAAGGAACTTACAATTCCTATTCATGTTTTGGTTCGTCCAAGGGGCGGGCATTTCACCTATTCGGATGCTGAATTTGAAGTAATGAAAGCCGATATTTTGGCGTGCAAGGCATTAGGGGTGCATGGCATTGTTTCTGGAATTTTGATGGAAGATTTTTCCGTGGATGTTGAAAGAACAAAGGCCTTGGTGGAATTGGCAATACCAATGCATTTTACATTTCATCGGGCGTTTGATTGGGTTTCGGAACCTTTGGAAGCCATCAAGCAGCTTGAAGCAGTTGGGGTTCAGACCATTCTAACCTCTGGTGGAGAACCATCGGCAGAAAAAGGAATCAAAAATTTAGGTGCTTGGCAACAAGAAACATCGATCGCCATTATGGCCGGGGGAGGAGTATCGCTCAAGAATGCATTGAAATTCAAGGATATCGGTTTGCGCGCTATTCACGGTTCGGGCACCTCATTTGGGAATGAACTGAATCTGGAAGGGAAAATCAGTATGAATTCCAGTAAACATTTGGTTGAGAACAAGGTTGCTATTTCGAATTTAGATACGCTTGCTTCTATGGTCAAAGCCGTTAAATAAAATTTAAATACGCTGTTTAATAGCAGATTAGCACTAATTTTGTAAAAAAATTGTATGTCCCGATTTATCATTTTGGCAATCCTCTATGTGGTGCTCGCCGTTTATGGCTTTCAAGCGTTCCGTACACTGTTCAAGAGTCCGTTAATGCAATGGGCCTACATTGTACTGTTTTTGGCCGCCTTGATTTTTTTGACCATAAAAGTAATGACCTACGACCCCGGTGATGGGTTTAAGGGTACCGCAGCGATTGCAGGAACCATTTTTGCGGCTTTCTTTTTGTTGGCAATGGTGTTGGGCTTTTTTCTTTTGTTGGAAGATGTTATCCGCGTAGTAGGTTATGGATACAACAAGATTGTTGGGGTTTCCGATGTAGATACAGGTTATTTTCCTTCGCGAAGAAAGTTCATTAGTGGTATTGCCCTTGGTTTGGCGGCTTTGCCTTTTGGTGCCCTGCTGTACGGAATGTACCGCGGAAAATATAATTATCAAGTATTGAAGTACGAGTTGGAATTTGATGACCTACCCGACGCTTTCCATAATTATCAGATAACGCAGATTTCCGATGTGCACAGTGGTAGTTTTGATGATTACCAAAAAGTGGAGTACGGGGTTAATCTGGTCAATGAACAAAAAAGCGATGTGATCTTCTTTACGGGTGACATTGTAAACAATCGCTCTACTGAACTGGAACCCTGGAAAGAGGTTTTTTCCCGCTTGGACGCCAAGGACGGGGTATTCTCCATTTTGGGCAACCACGATTATGGGGATTATGCTGTTTGGGATACCGAGGAAGAAAAAGCACAGAACTTGGAGGACTTAAAGACCATGCAAAAGGACATGGGCTTTGATCTATTATTGAATTCCAATCGATATTTGGAAAAAGATGGCGAAAAGATCGCTTTGGTCGGGGTCGAAAACTGGGGCCGCGGTGGATTTAAGAAAGCAGGTGACCTAGAAAAAGCCAAAGAAGGCGTTTCCAAAGAAGATTTTAAAATATTGTTGAGCCACGATCCTTCACACTGGGAAGATGTGGTGATCCATGATGATTACCATTTTCATTTGACCTTGAGCGGACATACCCACGGTATGCAATTTGGTGTCGAAATCCCTGGTTGGGTAAAGTGGAGCCCCGTAAAATGGCGCTACAAATATTGGGCAGGCATTTATAAAGAAATGGAGCAATTTATTAATGTAAACAGAGGGTTTGGATTTATAGGTTACCCAGGCCGTTTTGGTATTTGGCCAGAGATTTCGGTGATTACCTTGAAGAAAAGGGGACTGGCTTAGACCGAACTTTAACAAAACAAAAAGGCACTGATCAATTTCAGTGCCTTTTTTAGTTTAAGTTGGTTATGTTGCTAATTATCTTTTAAAGTTTTAATGATGCCCCTATGCCTATCATAGAGGTGGTCATGTCATAAGATACTTCACTACCCGGAATTGCTCCATAAGGTGGGGAGTTCTGAATAAACTGTGGGTTCAATACTGGGCCCGAAGTGGCATCGCCACTTGAACCATAATGGTAAAGTACGTCTAATTGGAACCTATCGCTCACCTCATAACTTAGCCCAACTTGAAACGCATTTTTAATAATTGCCGTTGCAGGTATATTAAAGAACGCCACGTCGCTATTGATAGGATTGGAGCTGTAGGTGTATCCAAAGCGTAAAGGAAGTTTGTTGATTCCCTTATATTGAATCCCTGCAGAGATAATAGTGATATTTTCCCATCCGAACCCGGCCACAGAGCCTGTTTGTGTCCAACCCACTGAAGAGAAACCATCTGTGTTTTCATAATCCACAGTTCTGTAATCAAGAGCAAGGTCTATGGTTCCTAATGAGTACCCTAAACCAACGGAGAAAATGGAGGGATAGTCCATAGTGAAGTTATTGGTGCTAGTAGAACCGTCCAAATAGGTGTTTTCCAATTCAAACTCCCCGAAATTTTGTTCTGTTTTATAGGAAACCCCGGCTTTAAACCCAGATTTTGAGTTATAAAACAATCCAAGTTGTCCACCAAAACCAAATGCGGAAGCCTTATCGGTTGAAGGGTAACCAGCTTGGTTTGGGTTTGCGGTAGGGTTGGGCATCAATTCTAAACCGGAATAATTAAATGTGGGTTGTATCCCTAATGAAAGTTCATCAGTAATTTCATAGGCCCAAGCAAATCCAATTTGCAAAAGCATATAGTCGGATTCAATCCTGCCAAATCCACCATTGGCCTGGGGCATGTTTATAGGATTGGACATATTTTCAGGGAAAGTGACGCCAAATCCACTAATACCAAAGACAGATGCACCAAAGGTGTGTTTGCTGTCGGGCTTGCTCCATACAGCTGCAAGTGCTGGTAGTGGGGAAATTCCACGGTCATCCTCGGTAGTTCCACTATAAAAGTTGCCCGTGGGCTGTCCTTCATTATCGAATTCAGGAACGGTAGAACTTAGTTCTGGAGAGGAAAAGAAGAGTCCAACATCCAATTTGATAATGTCCTCATCGAATGCGGAAATGGTTGCAGGGTTCCAATGCAATGCCCCGGAGATATCCACAGGCTGTGCAGTTGCCGCACCTCCCATTGACATATTTACCGAGCCAACACCTTGCATAATGTGTCCGGCCTGCGAAAATGTGACTGTGGTCATGAAAAGAGCACCAAGTGTAAAAAGAATATTTTTCATTTGTTGAGGTTTTACACAGTAAGTGGCTGAATAATAAGTTAATGGTCAGTCAATTGCTGTAAAGTTATTTCTGGTATAAACCTATAAACTACGTAGACTAAAAGTAATGATAAATGTCATAAATCCGATGAACTACATAATACTCTGGCAATTAACCGTTAAGCAAGGATTAAATTCAATTTTTAAAACAGAATATGATCTTTGGTATTTAGAAGGAAGCCTAATAATATTTTGGGTTTTTTGATAGGGTGAGGTTGATTGGTTTTGAAGAACCGAGTATATAATTCATTATAGGTAAGTGTAAGTAACATACTGGGTGTAAAACATTCACATTTTTTCTTACTTTTGACTGTAAACCTTAGAATACATGTCCAAATTTGGTGAACTCATAGATTTACAAGTTCCAGTATTGTTAGATTTTTATGCAGAATGGAACGAGCAATCCACTTCCATGCATCCTGTATTGAGTGATGTGGCCGCAGCCCTTGGTGATAAGGGAAAGGTGATAAAAATTGATGTGGACAAGAACAAGGAACTTTCACAGGCACTTCGTATCAAGGGATTGCCAACTTTAATGATCTACAAAAAAGGAGAGATGGTATGGCGCCAAAGTGGTGAGCAAGATGCCAATACGCTCATAGGGATCCTAAATGAATATATCCAATAATAAAAAAAGCGAGGTTTTAGCCTCGCTTTTTTTATTACTGTTCTTCATCCGGAATTATAGACTCCGGTATGCTATCCGTTGTTTCCAGTGGTATTGTTGAATCTCCCATGTCCGGATCCATTGGCATTGGTTCGTCCAGTACCTCTTCTCCATCGTCCACAAACTGCGAGAACATATCTATATATTCATTAAAAATAATGGTCTCGGATTCTGCTAGCTGTTTGTCCTCGTTATCGATAAGGATATCAATGTTTCTTCGGTACGCCTGCATATCGGATAGGATGTCGTCAATTTTATCGTATTGCTCGTCCAGAGGGATGTTGGCGTAATATTCCAGATGTTCTTGATATACTTTTTTGAGTTTTTCGAACAGTTCTCGGGCCTTTTCAGTTTCACCTACTTTGTAATACCCATCTACAAAAGGTTCAACAAAAGCATAGTAGCCATAATGGTCTACCGGCATATTGTCCATGGCGATGTTGATTACATCCTTGGCCTTGTCAATTTTATTTTCCTCAATAAGCGTTTCCATTAAACGGGCCAAATTGCTTCGGAACGATAGGCCTTGTGAACGTGTTTGTGGGTCATGATAAATTTTATCACTACCGGAGTTGCCCCAATCCCAGTCTTTCACGATATCGTACATCAAATCTGAATCAATACGACCCATTTCAAAGGAGTTTCGGTTCGGGGTTTTTATGGGCACCAATTTGTACACCAGACCATCCAGCTGAAGGTAATCCTTCATCCAAATATATTCGGCACTATCAAAGCTTCCTCCAGAAAAATAGATGGGACGTTTCCAATCGTTGTTGGCAATAAGGTCCAGCATCAATATCCTGTTTTTGGGAAGTGCGCTTTGTGGCAGGTCAATATCGATATAATCCACAATCAAGGCAGAATCCTTTTCTTTTACCAGACCACTTTCCAGTACATTCTTTTTGTTAACGGGAATCCTGATTTTATTGGTGGGATAGTACACAATATCCAAGGTGCTTTCCGAATATTGATTCAGATCGGCTCCTTGGCTACTTAAAATGTGTCTGAATTTTGTTTGGGGTTTATCGCTCCCGATCCAGTTCATGAAATCCTTGATGTTCCAACGATTGTCCGTAATCCCCCTGTAGTACACAGCATCCCTTGTTCCATAACTATACTTGTCGTGGGTAAGTTGGGAGGGGATCGCATCGCTCTCGTAGGCTTTGCGCTTCATTTGGTCTATATACCAATCGGTGGCAAAAAGACTCGTATTGACTACGCGAACATCGGTTCTATATTTTTCGATTTCTTGAGCATACCAAATAGGGAATGTATCGTTATCTCCAATGGTAAAGAGTATGGCTCCTGCATCTTCTTGGCACGAGTCGAGATAAGCTTTTGCGGTGGATGGTGCAGTATACCTATTGGAACGGTCGTGATCGTCCCAATTCTGATATCCCATCAAAAGAGGAACGGCCAACAAACATAATGTTGTGATGGCAGGCGCAGCAATTTTGGCCGAAATCAATTTTTTAAATTCTTCAAATAGCCCATAAACACCGATTCCTATCCAAATACAGAAAACGTAGAAGGATCCCACCAAGGAATAATCCCTTTCCCGGGGTTGGAAGATGTATGGGTTCGTATAAAATTGAATGGCAAGTCCCGTGAACATGAAAAACACGAACAGCACCCAAAACTGTTTTGGGTTTTTGGATATCTGAAAGACAATCCCTAGAATCCCCAAAAGCAGTGGTAAGAAGAAATAGGTGTTGCGGCCTTTGTTGTTTTTCCAATCACTGGGGAGGTTTTCCTGACTGCCCAGTCGAATGCTATCAATAAAATTGATACCACTTAGCCAATTGCCATTTTCATCATAACGACCTTGGACATCATTCTGTTTTCCGACAAAATTCCACATGAAGTAACGCATGTACATGTAACTGAACTGGAAATCGAACAAATATTCCAGGTTTTGTCCCAATGTTGGAGGCTCCACTTCAATGTATTCCCCGAACTCGCGCAAAAAGCGAATGTACTGCTCACTATCCAATTCACCTTGGGAGTAAGCTGTCTTAAATTGATTTACAGCTTCGCGAAGTTCGTTGTTGGAGATATATTCTGATTTAATCCGGAAATCCAACGCTCCGAAATAGCGCATATAGTTTTCGGCATGCTGATCGCTCCACATTCTGGGTAAAATGCCCACGTGTTTTTCGTTGGGACCTGGAATAGCCCCTTTGTAATGGTTTACGATGACATATTTCCCCAATTCCAAATCCTTCTCATATTTGGGGCTGTCGTCCCTGTCTTCTCCGGCAGGAGCAAAGGTATCCGAATAATACGCTCCGTATACGGGACTGTCCACACCCGGATATTGTTCCCTGTTGTAGTATGCCAGTAGGGCCCTTGCGTCGGCAGGATTATTTTCGTTAACTACGGTTTTTGCATTAGCTCTTATCGGAAGCATCAACCAAGAGGAGAAGCCAAGAATAAGGAACATGAGGCAGAGAACAATAATGTTCAAATTGTAGTAATTGTTTTTTCGGGTATATCTCAGTCCAAAATAAAAAGCAGCTATAAAAAGGAGCCCCATAATAATGGAACCCGAGTTGAAAGGAAGTCCAATTTCGTTGATAAAGAATACCTCGCTCCAACCAAACAACTCCAACACATAGGTCAAAGAAAATTTATAAACCAATATAAGAACTGCCACTACCGCTATATTGGCGAGCAGAAAATTCTTTACCGTAGTGGTTTTATATTTTTTAAAGTAATAGAGCAGCCCGATGGATGGAATGGCCAAAAATCCCATAAACTGGATTCCGAAGGTTAGTCCGATTACAAAACAGATGAGCATAAGCCAACGATGCCCTCTGGGGTCGCCCAAATTGTCTGTCCATTTTAAACCCAACCATAGCAATAGAGCCATAATTAAACTGGCCATGGCATATACTTCGGTTTCCACGGCATTGAACCAAAAACTATCGGAAAAAGTAAAGGCCAACGCTCCAACAAGACCACTTCCCAATATGGCAATAGCCTTACTATTTGATAAATCACCTTTTTTGGAAACCATTTTTCCTACCAGATTGGTAATGGTCCAAAAGGTGAACAAAACGGCAAATGCACTTGAAACTATGGATACCGCATTGACCATGAGCGCTATTTTGGTTTCGTCACCAAAGGCGAACATGGCGAAAAAAGCACCTATCATTTGAAGCAATGGAGCTCCTGGAGGGTGTCCTACTTGCAATTTTGCCGAGGTGGAAATATACTCCCCTGCATCCCAAAAACTTCCTGTGGGTTCAACGGTCAGGGCATAAACTATAAACGCGATGGCGAAGGAAACCCACCCGAGGATGGTGTCCCATTTTTTGAAGTCTTTTGCAAACATAGAGTTGGTTGTTAACCGAATTGTGGCGAATTTAGTAAATATAGAACAGAAGCCTAACGCTTTTTGGAAAACCTTTAACACCCGTTATAAAGAAAAATAGCATGTATTCTTGCCAAAAATATTTGTTGAAACCAAACTTTGTTTTAAATTTGCACGCTCAAATAAGGCACTGACCCATGGTGTAATTGGCAACACAGCTGGTTTTGGTCCAGTCGTTCTAGGTTCGAGTCCTAGTGGGTCAACTTAAAGCCCTTCTAAGTCGTTTGATTTGGAAGGGTTTTTTATTGGGCTTAATTCCTATCCAAATGGGATGATTTAAATGAAATTAAAAAAATTTGCATATATTTGTACTAAATGAACTGAAATAGTACATATAATTATGAATGTTCGAACTAGGGTATTGCGTGTCGCCAAAGAAAGGTTTCTAAAGTATGGTTTCTATAAGGTTTCCATGGATAGTTTGGTTAAGGAACTTAGGACTAGCAAGAGTAGCCTCTACAATCATTTTGACTCCAAAGAAGAATTGGTCAAGGCGGTCATGGAGAGTTTGAACAATGAAATAAATGCTAAACTAGAAGAAATTTTAGATGACGATCAAAATAGCTTTAAAGGAAAGCTAGACGCTATTTCTGATTTCACTAGAAATTTATTGTTGAATGTCAGTGAGGAATTTTTAAAAGATTTAGAAATAAACACACCTGATATCTGGGATGAATATCAAAAGAACAGAATAGAACGAATCAACAAATATTATCGAAGGCTTTTTCAAATTGGAATTGACGAAGGTATTGTCAAGAGTGATGTGAATCTGGATGTAATTATCGCAATCTATTTCAATCTTATGGAGTTGCCCTTAAAGAATAGATATATCGATCTTTTGAACATGAACAGTCAAGACATTTATACTGAGGTAACGAATGTTTTTCTTAATGGTATCATGGTAGACTAAATTTTTTTTAAACCAATAGTACTCAAAAAACCATTTTAGTACACAAAATAAAAAAACATGAACGCTTTTAATACTGAAACAATAAATCCCACGACTCAAGATTTACCCGTAGCTATAATTGGAGGAGGTCCAGTTGGTCTAGCGGCAGCGGCTCATTTAAAAAATTGCGGCCAAAATTTTGTTCTCTTCGAATCTGCAGAGGAAGTCGGGGCCAATATTCTATCGTGGGGGCATGTGCCTTTGTTTTCACCATGGGAATACAATATCGATAAAGTGGCCGAAAAACTTTTAAGAGCAGAGCATGTGGAAATACCAAACAAAGAACTTGTCCCCAGCGGAAATGAAATTGTCCATCAATATTTAAAACCACTTGCAAAATTAAAAGGAATAAAAGAGAACATCCATTTAAACTCCAAAGTTTTGGCCATTGGCAGAACAGGACTGGATAAAACAAAAACCCTTGGTAGGGAAAAATTGCCTTTTTCCATTCAGGTAAAAGAAAATGGTCAATTTAAAACATATTCGGCAAGAGGGGTAATAGATGCTTCAGGTACATGGCACAACCCCAACCCCATAGGTTCTGGGGGAATATTTGCTGTTGGTGAACTTGAGAACCGCAAACTCATCCATTATGGAATGCCAGACGTTAAAGGCAAGGCACGAGAAACATTCGCTAACAAATCCATCTTGGTTGTTGGGGGAGGACATTCGGCCATTGGGTCCATATTGGCTCTGAACTCAATCTCCAAAGAATTTCCAAATACCAAGATTCATTGGATCCTGAGAAAGGAAAGAGTCGAAGATGTTTATGGTGGTCAAGAGGCCGATGAATTTAAATCCAGGGGAGCTTTGGGCATTGCCATAGAGAGGCTCGTCAATACTGGTGCCGTGGAAGTCCACACACCGGTTTACATCAACGAAATAAGGAAAACAATAAATGGATTGCTCATCAGGGGCACTAAACAAGAAGAATTATTCCTATTGGGTGGAATTGATGAAATAATCAGTTGTACTGGCACACGACCTGATTTTGACTTTTTAAGGGAAGTCAGATTTGAGTCCGATGCATTTTTGGAATGTGTTCCGGCATTAACCGATTTGATCGATCCCAATATTCATAGTTGTGGAACGGTTCGCCCCCATGGTGAGTCAGAACTAAGGCAAAAGGAAAAAGATTTTTACATCGTGGGCATGAAAAGTTACGGTAGGGCCCCCACCTTTTTAATGGCAACAGGATACGAACAGGTAAGGTCGATTGTCGCCCATATAAACGGGGATTATGAAAGCGCAAAAAAGGTAGAGTTACATCTACCCGAAACTGGAGTCTGTAGCTCTGGGTTGATGGAAAAGACAAATAAAGAGGCCAAGTGCGACACCAGTTGCGGAGGCTAGAAATGGTGTCCGAAGAAAGAGCCCAAATAGTATTGAAAATATAAAGATGTAGGTGATGAAAATAGCAAGAATACAAACAGGGAAAGTTAGAATCAAAGAAAGTCAAATAAGCAGGACCAACGGAATCACCCCTCCAATGGCCAAAGTCTTGTTCAGTAAAAAATGGGCCGATTGGGTTCCGATCTATGCATGGGTGATTGAACATGAAGAAGGTTTTATAGTCGTTGACACGGGCGAAACCTATAAAACAAGTGTAAAAGGATATCTTCCGAAATGGCACCCTTATTACGCATTGGCCGTAGATTTTGATGTAAAGCCAGAAGATGAAATTGGTCCACAATTGTTAAAAATGGGAATTGACCCCAAAAAAGATGTAAATAAGGTAGTATTAACGCATTTACATACAGACCATGCCGGAGGCTTACATCATTTTCCCAATGCTGATATCCTTATTGAAAGGAAAGAGTTTAAAAATGCATCCGGATTAAAAGGTATCCTGGCAGGATATTTACCCCATAGATGGCCCAAATGGCTTGATCCAATACTCATAGACCTACCGGATAAACCTTATTTTTCATTTGATAAGAGTATGCCCGTTACCAAGGACGGCAAGGTAATGATCGTTGCTACTCCTGGACATGTGGCCAATCATATTTCCGTGATAGTAGAAATAGATGGGATATATTATTTCTTGGCGGGGGACACTTCCTACACCCAAGAAAATCTGCTCAATAAGGTGCCTGATGGAATAGGTACTGTTGAGAGTATTGGAACCCTTGAAAACATACTGGCATTTTCAAGAGAAAATCCAACTATCTATTTGCCTTCACATGACCCATTGATCCCGGAAAGAATAGAACATGAACAAGTGGTTCAATGGTAAAAAATGGTGCCGGGCCACAGATTAAAACAATTAAAGGAATAGCAATAATTATAAACTTCAAAAACAAATATTATGGAACGAATTACCTATTATGATATTCCAAAAGGAATGTTCGAAAATTTAATGACGACGGAAGATTTTATCAATCAATCCCCTTTAGGGATTAAGCTGTTGGAACTGATAAGATTGCGGGTTGCCCAAAAAAACGGTTGTGCTTATTGTGTGGATATGCACCACAAGGAACTAAAACACCTAGGAGAGACTGATCTGAGACTTTCTTCCTTATGCGTATGGAAAGAGACCCCATATTTCACCGAAAAAGAAGAGGCAGCGCTCAACCTGACCGATGCACTTACCAAGATGAGCAGAGATCCTTTGCCCGAAGCAACATTTGATGCATTGACCCCGCATTTTAGCAAGGAAGAGATTTGCTATTTAACGTTGGCGATTTCCCAAATAAATACATGGACCCGCTTGATGAAAACCTTCAGGTTTGTTCCTGGAAATTATCAAGTAAAAGAAACGGTCTAAAAGCATTCCAATTATCCAATTAATTGGAAACACAGTTTACACTGGTCGAAATCTAATGTTTTGTGGTTTTTAGGGAAGGAGGATACCTCAAGGTTTTGTATTCCCTTCCCTTTAATGCATGAATTGGATGAACCATGTTGGACTAATAATAATTGAACAAAATGAAAAATGTAATTCCCCCTTTCTTTGTCCTATTTGTCATTTGGACATTGAGTGCTTTTCGTGTAAGTGGACAAGAAAATGTGGAACCCAAAATAGTGGCCTCCATAGATTTGACCATGGTGGCAAAGGATAAAGTTCCCGTCACTATTGACCCCGATAGCCTTGATGTTGATTTGGTTATTTATAGGTTGCCCAAGGTTATTCAAGGAACCTATGCTATTGGAGACTATGGTAGATTTGTTGAACAGTTTAAGGCTTTTGATTATAAGGGCAACGAACTATTGGCCTTACCCATAGATGCCAATTCCTGGAAAATCCACAACGCACAAAACCTGGATAAGATTCAGTATTGGGTAAACGATACTTTTGATATGGAAAGGTCGGGCATTCCAAATATTCCGCTTTCACCATCCGGCACAAACATTGAACCAGGTAATTATGTATTGAATCTTCATGCTTTTGTGGGTTATTTCGATTCGCTCAAAAACAGTCCCTATGAACTGGACATAACAACCCCGGTTGATTTTAAATATACGTCAGCCCTAAAATGTTCGACCAAGGAACTCTCAGTTGATGGAGAAAAAAGAACCTTAAAATATATCGCCCCGCGCTATTTTGACCTTACGGACAATCCCATGATGTTTGGCGATTTGGATATCGAAAAGTTTAAAGTAGGTAATATAAAATTTGAATTGGGTGTTTATTCTCCCAATAAGAGGTATTCAGCCAAGAGCGTCAAAAAGAGCTTGTTGCAAATGCTGAGGGCCCAAGTAACCTATCTCGGAAATTTCAAAGGTGCCAAAAACTACAGCATCATAGTGTACTTGTCAGATGGTAAGGAGGATTCCCCAAAAGGATTTGGTGGATTGGAACACAATACATCCACAGTGATCGTAATGCCTGAATACTGGGAAGAAACAAAGCTTTATAACATCATGTTCGATATGATGGCGCACGAGTTTTTTCATATCGTGACACCCATGACAATTCATTCTGAGGACATTCATTATTTTGATTATAGTAATCCCACATTTTCAAAACATCTATGGTTATATGAAGGTGTTACCGAATATTTTTCCAAACTGTTCAAAGTTGATCAGCACCTAGTCTCGGAGGAGGGTTTTTATGATGAAATGGCCTATAAGATCAATGATTCAAAAAAATTTAATGATTCTTTGAGTTTCACCACCATGAGTGAGAACATTTTAACTGAAAAATTTAAAGTCAACTACCCCAATGTATATAGAAAGGGAGCACTGATTGCAATGTGTTTGGATATCCTGATGCGGGAAGAAAGCAATGGGAAAAGAAGTTTATTGTCGTTGATAAAAGAGCTGTCTGAAAAATATGGCAAAAATAACCCGTTCATGGACGATGAATTGATTGGGGATATCACAGAGATGACCTATCCTTCTATCGGTTCATTTATGCAAAAACATGTGGTGGGTTCCCAACCGATAAACTATCAAGAATATTTGGTTAAGGTTGGATTGATCATTCAAGACGGACACATTATATCAGTCGATAATCCAGAACCCTTCAAGTTACGTTTAAGAAATGTATGGTTGAACAAGAACACGGTAAAAACCACTTTAATTGAAAATGTCAACGTCATACCAATGAACGAGGAGATTGTTCTTGAACATCAGGATGTTTTGATTGAGAACGGTAAGATAGTGGACATCCGAGTAACCGACACAATCAACCCTAGAACCCCTGTTGATTTGCTGATTGATGGAACAGATAAATATTTGATACCCGGACTTTCAGAGATGCACTATCATTGGAGAAACAATGATCGGGATATAGAAACCGAGTTCAAACTATTATTGGTCAATGGAGTTACCACGGCAAGAAACATGGGCGAATATGATGGGCAGGACCATATTGCAATTCGGGAAAAAATAAAAATGGGGCAATTGTTAGGTCCAAACTACTATACCACTGGACCCTACTTGCAAGCCGATAAGCTACAGACTATTGAAGATGCCATAAAGGAGGTTCATCAGCATAAGGACAGCGGTTACGATTTTATTAAAATTGGTGATGGAAGGGAAATTGCCAAAGAAGTTTATCTAAACTTGTTGGAAGAGGCACAAAGGTTCAACATTCCTGTTATCGGGCATGCACAACATAATTTACCATTGGAGTTCTCATTAAGGATGAAATCCATTGAACACGTAGAGGAGTTCATTTATATTTTTAATACCTCAGAAGATTTCACTTATTTAAACCATGATTTGGATTTTCTAAATGCTGCTGCAAGACAGATCAAGGATAGCGGAGTTTATGTGGCTCCCACTTTAGTGATTTTCGAAATGATCACCCAGTATCTTGATGAAGAAAAGTTCACAGAATTAAAAGCAAATGACTTGGCCAAGTATCTTCCAGAAAAGGATGCTATGTATTGGTTGTCTGATGAAAATCATTACCGCGCAGATTTTGCCAATGGCAAGGATAGAATTGATTTGGGAATGGACCCATTGGAATTTTTCGAAAGTTATTATGAATGGATGAAGGTATTCACCAAAATATTGTCTAATCATGATGTACCCATGCTATCAGGGAGTGATACCTTTGGGATGGTGATTCCGGGATTTTCATTGCATAATGAATTCGAATTTCTACAAGAAGTTGGATTGACACCCTACGGAATATTAAAATCAAGCACAATTGTTCCGGCTAGATATTTAGATGTTTTAGCTTCTGAAGGAACAATTTCTGAGGGAAAAAATGCAAATCTGGTTTTGTTGAATAAAAATCCACTCGAAGATATCGGAAATACAAAATCAATTGAAGGGGTTATGCTCAAAGGTACCTGGTTTAGCAGAGATAAGCTGGATACCATGTTGTTGGAAGTTGAGATGTCCAATGATTGATTTCAATTAAGGTTGAATTGACAATCCCTGCAAATACAAATTTGCAGGGATTGTTTTTTGGCTTATACTTTGCTTAATACATATGCAGGTAAAGCAGGAAAAGTATTCGTCCCTACCTATCCGGCAAAACATTGATCTGCGAACCTTTTATTTTGGACGGTTGATAAACCTTTCTTCTGGATGGCATTGTTTAAAAATGATTAATCGCCCAAAGAATAGAGGTATTCCGCCGCCGCAGCACTCATTTTCTTGTACTCATGCCCAACGCCGGGGACCACATGAAGCTTCCATTGGAAATCAGTCTGAAGGGAATCGGCAAGTTTTTTGGAAAAATTGTAAAAATAGTGTCCTCGTTCCAATCGGTGATGTCCTTGCAAGTTCGCCGTAGGCGATAGTAATAAAGTGCCTCCTGTTTCTGAAGCATTGTCCTTTTCCCCAAGAAAAACCACCAGTTTGTTATTGAAGGATTTTCTTAGGCTCTTTGTGTTCATAGGGCTTTCGCCTAACCCAAAAAATAGTGGATGCTCCAAATCCGGTAGGGTATAGAACCCTGAATTTCCTGCAAGAATTCTATTTGCCTTTGATTCTGGATGGAAAATGGCAAATCGATGAAGGATTTGCCCTCCGGCCGAATGTCCAAATACATCATAAGTTTTGGCAAGGGACCCTGTCGCTTTAACTGCAGCGTTAAAAATATGGTCCATGTCGTCGAAAATCCAAAACTCACTATTTGGGACCGTTTTATATTGAAGCAATGACTCGTCGAGGCGAACTTGGTTAGTGCCTTTTACGGGTGTAGCGATTTCCATAATATTTATGTCGGTCAATACTCCTCCAAGATGGTATTGGTCAAATCCGAAGGTAGGCTCTGGATATATTGGAGCTAAAACCAATACATTGTGTTTTTCAGAAGCTCTTATCCAAGCATCACGGTAATCGTCACCATTGCGACCCGACCCTGGAATTACAATCAAAATCTTGGATTCTGGATCAAAATTTTTGGGCATGTGATAGAATACGTAAATGTCTTTTGGACCGCTTTCTGTTTTCACTTGCATGGGAAATGATCCTGACCCTTGGTGCAATGTCAATTTGTCTATGGAAAAGTCTTCATCTGCAATTGGGACCAAGGCCATGTTGCAATGAGGACATTTTCCCTCGTGGTCGAAAACTTCCTTATCGCAGCTAAGATCGCAGGGTACGCATTGATATTGCGTAACATCCATTGTTTTCTTTGATTCTTTACAGGACCAAAATGATACAATCAAAAGACCGAGGTATAGCAAATATGTTTTCATAATGTATGTTTTTGTTTAAATTTTAAAAAAGAAGAATGTTCTTGGGATAGTCTTCAATGCTTCAGGATAAGCCCTGAGTCCCGATCCCAACATTGATACTCTGTATATTCCAAAACCTGTTGTACTACATCTTTCCCCATCCATTTTTCCACCAAGTACAAGGCTCCGTCAATACCGGCCGAAACACCAGCTGTAGAGAAAATGGTACCGTCGTCCACAAATCTTGTATTATCCAGAACCGTTGCATTACTGACTTTTTTCCTGAGTTGTGGCACTGCATCATGAAAGGTGGTTACGGTTTTACCATCCAACAGACCCGATTCGGCCAAGAAGAAGGCTCCAGTGCAAATTGAAACAAATTGTTCTGTTTCCGGGGATATTTTCTTTATCCAATCTGTAATTTTTGCGTTTTCAGATGCTCTTCTCCCATTTCCACCAAGGAATACTACAATGTCGGCTTTCGGAGCATTTTCTATGGTGTAGGTGGGGGTTAGGGTAAGTACTCCTTGACTGGTTACCGGCTGGTCGGTGATTCCTACTGTAAATACGTTCATTCCGGCAATGGTAAATATTTCCAACGGTGCAGCAAGATCTAGAATCTCGATTCCTTCATGTAGAAATACCGCGACTCGTAGTTGCTTTTTTGGGGTGGGGTTCATTTTTAAATTACTTGTTTGACAGATTGATGGTGATTGTATTGGGGAATACATCGTATCTGATTCACCTCCCTTGGCTTCCAATGGAGGAATCATGGCAACCATTAATAAAACAACGATACTTTTTAACCTGTTTGACATTACTTTGGACTTCATACTTAAATCATGTAGTTTGATTACAGGTACAAATAACTTGAAAAGCTAATGTCAAGAAAAGGACACAATCCCTTGGTATTAGGACAGAATGTCCGAAGGGAGTTGATTTCGATGTTTTTTGAGTAAATTTCTTAGATGCTCTTCGCTTTTTAGACCGCATTGCCGTGTAACGGAGGAGAAAACCAAGCCTTTTTTTAGTAGTTGATAGGCATATTCAACTCTAAGACGGTCAATGTAGGCACCTATGGTAATACCTGTGACCTTTTTGAACCTACGTGTAAGGTTTCGGGGACTGGTAATTGCAATTTCGGCCAATTCTGGAATTCGCAACGAAGTATCCAAATTTTCAGAAATATATTGTTGCACTTTGTGAACCCTATCATCAATATGATTTCGGTAATCCATAAATACAGATAACTGGGGATCAGATGGTCCACGACGAAGATAGAGGACGCACTCTCTGGCCACCTCGGCCGCCAAGGCACTATCATATCGTTTTTCCACAAGATGTAGGGATAGATCTATCCCAGAGCTAATGCCTGCACTGGTAATCAGGTTGCCGTTTGAAACAAAAAAATGGTCCGTTTCCAGTTTACCATAGGGAAAGGCTTTGCGAAAATAATCGTGATAACGCCAATGTGTGGTATATGATGAATCGTTCAACAATCCTGCAACACCTAAAAAATAGGCCCCGGTACAAATAGAACATAAGCACACCTTATTGCGATATTGAAGCACCAACCAATCATAAAAAGCGCCATACGTGTCTCGGTTGTATTTCTCCATCTGTTCCATTTGTGCACCAGGTAAGATAATGATGTCATTTTCCTTAGGAGAGGTATCTTGCCAGGAACGTAATCCCCCGAATTTTATCCCTGCACTGGAATGTACCGATTCCACGTTCTCAATTCCTGCATATGTCAATTCAAACTCGGCTCCAAGGGTCTTTGCTTCATAAAACACCTGGGCAGGACCGGTTAGGTCCAAAGGGTGGACCCCACTAGGTACAATAATAAAAATGGTTGTTTCCAATAATTTAGATGTAATCAAATTTCTCTCAGGAAAAAGTAAAGCAGGATTTTTACATGGATTTCCGTTTTTCCATATCAAAGCTAGCCTTTCGAGACTGAACTTACGTTTATTGTGAAAATAAGAAAAGTAATATCATTTTGAAAAAGTATACAATCTGTGAGACAAGGAGTAAAGGAGTAAAGATGCGCAAATTATTTTAACGATGATGTTTATGGCAGGTTGTTTATCTTTAAAGGATTTTATCTTTGTTATGACCCGCGACTTTATTGATATCAACGATTTCACCATATTGGTAGAGGAAGCTACGAGCACAAATGTAGTTGTGGATGCCTGTTACTTTGATGAACCCGTAGTTGCCGTTGCTTTTTATGGATCTGGCAATGTAGACCTAAACGTAAAATACGGTAGTAAAACCAAAGCTTTCAATTATACCAAAGGATTGGCACTTTCATTTTATGCCGATTCCAATGTTGAGTTCGAGCATACCGTTTCGCCGAAAAAGCCCCTTCGGTGTGTCCTTATTGCAACCGCTTTGAGAAACTTGGAAAATCTCCCCAATGAAGAAGGTGAAATTTTTTCATCCTTATTGAATGAATTGGTAAATCCTTCGGATCACTATGTTGAAGGACCAAAATTTTTTATGACCCCCGATATGGATCGGATTGTGGATTCGGTTTTTAACATGCAATACCACGGTAAAACCAAAATGATGTTCTTCCGTAGCCAAATGACGGCCTTGCTGTCCCATTTTTTCGGACAATTGGCCACTTTGCAAACTGAGAAAATCAATACCGCGGAACGGGATAAGTTGTACAGGGCCAAGGAAATTTTGATCGATAATCTGGATAATCCTCCTTCACTGTCCGAGCTGTCGCGCAAAATAGGCCTGAATAGCTATAGCCTTAAAAAGAATTTCAAAGAACTTTTTGGGGTGCCGGTATTCAAGTACCTACAGAACGAACGTTTGAAAACTGCCCATGAACTTATCAGTAGCCAAGAAGCAACCGTACAGGAAGCGGCATGGCATGTAGGTTATGATAGTTTGAGTTCCTTTTCCAATGCCTTCGAGAAAAAATTTGGTTACCGTCCCAGCCAAATCAAGTAAACTCCCTTTCCAACAAATCATACTCCTTTTGGAATAAATAAAGGCCTGACTGTCAGTGTAGTTTTGTCCTGTAATCTAAAAAACAGGAAAAATGAAGACAGTAAAAGCTTTGGCAATTGGAACCTTGGTTTGGACTCTTGGAGTTTCTGCCTTTTCGGCCATATACATGTTGCCGATTATGGAAGACCGCTATTTGCAGGCCAATATAGGATTGGCATTGGTTGTCCCTCCTTTGGTATGGTTGGGAGCATGGATGTATTATAAAAAAGAGAAGTCCCCTCAGGGATTTGTTCTGGGATTGTTGATGTTATTGTCCAGTGCCACATTGGATGCCTTGATCACTGTTCCCATGTTGATTATCCCCTATGGTGGGAGCTATGCGAGCTTTTTTGGTTCCACCGATTTCTGGTTGATAGCATTGGAATTTGTCGCTTTTGCTACCCTCTATTGGTATGTAAGGGTCCGTCCGAAACAAGTAAAATCCATAAACCGATTATAAGACTGCTATGGAATTCTCTATAAACACAATCACAACGATCAGCACCATCTTGCTCACAGGTTTAACCGCAGGACTCTGCTTTACTTGGGCCAATGCCATAACACCGGGAATAGGTCGTTTGGATGATCTTGGATACTTACAATCCTTTCAAGAAATGAACAGGGCCATTATCAACCCGCTTTTTTTGGTGGTGTTTTTTGGGCCGTTTTTAGCCCACATTGCCAACATATATCTCAACAGACAACAGCCCAACCCGGTTTTTTGGATGCTTTTTGCAGCAGGGATACTATTTGTGGCTGGAGTTGTGGTGATTACCATATTTGGTAACGTGCCCCTAAATGAAATGCTGGAAAGTACCGATTTAGAGAACTCTTCCCCAGATCAGTTGAAGGCTCTGCGAAACAGTTTTGAGAACAAATGGAACAGACTACATCTGATAAGGACCATTACCTCGGCACTATCATTTTTGCTGCTGATCCTTACCCTTTTACAAAATCAAATCAATTCAAATATAAATTTATAATCATGAGAAAAGACAATTTTTTAATCATCGGAGGAACCGGTAAAACAGGACGTAAGGTTGTTGAAAGTTTGGAATTCCTCAACCAAAACGTAAGAATAGGTTCAAGGTCCTCAGAACCAGCATTTGACTGGAGCAATGAGGATACATGGGAGAACGCTCTTGAGGGAGTTGACAAAATGTACATCACCTATCAGCCCGATCTAGCAGTGCCCAGAGCATTACAATCCATTGAACAACTTATCCGTTTGGCAAAGAAAAGGAACTTGAAAAAGGTGGTGCTACTTTCCGGGAAGGGTGAACGGGAAGCAGAACTTTGTGAGCAGGTGGTCATTCACTCAGGATTGGATTATACCATTGTACGTGCCAGTTGGTTCAGTCAAAACTTTAGTGAAAGTTTCTTTTTGGAACCCATCCAACAAGGATTTGTTGCATTGCCACAAGCTGAGGTGCAAGTGCCTTATGTGGACACTGGTGACATTGCCGATGTGGTAGTGGAAGCGCTGCTTCATGATGAGCATAATGGGAATATTTATCAGCTTACCGGGCCAACGACTTTGTCCTTTAAAGAAGCCATTGCGGAAATTGCCAACGCCACAAACAGGGATATAGCTTTTGCTCCGATTTCCATTGAAGAATATGTGGTGGCCATGAAAGAACATGATGTGCCAGCGGACTTTGTCTGGTTGATCGAATATTTGTTCACCGAAGTGTTAGGGAATCCTATGGTTTCAGAAACCACCAACGATATAGAAAAAGTACTCAAACGCAAGCCGAAGAGTTTCTTGGAGTACGTGAAGGAAACTGCAAAAACAAGTGTTTGGGATAGAGCGGTGCAAACCGTTTAGCGAATGTTATTGACCAAACTCCACTTTGCATAATAACCAAGGTCAATTTTAATTAGGAGGCATAAGTATAATTTTGTCACATTTTCAAGAAACGCACAAAAAACAGTAAAGCATGAATACCTTTAAAATTGACCTTTCCCTGTTTTACAGATAAAATTGAAATAATAATCAATCATAAAATGAACAAATATATCATCACCTTCTGCATTGTGCTGTATGCCGTTGCGGTCCCGTTTTTGGAAATAAACAACACCCACGTGTTCAATCCGGATTGGACGCCCCATGTGCGAATCCATGAAGTCTGGCAATTGATCACGAACTCTGGAATTGGGTTATTTTGTCTATGGCTGGTCTGGGTTAAAAAGGAAATAAAAATCAGTGCGATGGCAAGTATGTTTATTACCGGGGGATTTCTAGTGGCCTATATTTTGAAGGACTTATATGGCGGATCCATGAAATATTTGGACGGGAGTGAGAAAACACTTTTCGGAACCAATATTGGAGTTTTGGGATTTGGACTTGCATTTGTGCTACTATTGCTCACTACATTAAAGAAGGAAAAGCGGCAATAATTTTTAATTTTATCAATCATCAATCAAAAAAACAATGAAACAAACACAATATTTTATCATTTTACCTTTATTGGCCTTCTTGATTTCATCCTGTCAGGAAAGTGAAAAATCAAGTCTTACATTGCTGAGCGATCATATCCCAAAGGATAAGCCATTGGTTTTTGGTCCTGGAGTTGTTTCCATAAAAGAAGCGAAGGATTTTGCCATTACGTTCTCCCCAGAAATGGACGAAATGTATTTTACGCGAAGAAAACCCGAAGAGGACAATGAAATTTATGCCATGAAATTAACTGATGGCGAGTGGTCTAAACCGAAATCAGCATTTTTTACTGCAACCGAAGGATGGGACTTTGAGCCCCATATCAACCCTAAAGGTGATAAACTATATTTTGGAAGTTTAAGGCCCCTTAACGATACAATTGGATCAACAGGGTTACATCAATGGTACAGTAAAAAAACCGTCAACGGTTGGAGTAAGCCAAAACCATTGGAAAAGCCATTTGTAGATAGGTCTGTAATAATGTACTTAACATCTTCAGAGAACGGCAATTTATATTTTACCACTGGAGAAAAAGGCGACAAACCAGAAGATTGGGTTATTTATAATTCAATTAGGGAAGATGGTCAATATAAAAGCATCAAAAGAATGGAGGGGGAAATAAACGCTTCGGGCAAATTAATAGCTCATTCATTTATTGCACCGGACGAAAGTTATTTGATCTATGATTTTGAACATGAATCAGGGTACGGGGAAAGTGATTTATACATCAGTTTCAATAAAGATGGTGCGTGGTCAAAACCTTTTAATCTGGGACCTGAAATAAACACTGATCAAACTGAAATGACGGCCAGTGTTTCTCCGGATGGCAAGTATTTGTTCTTTCATAGGGGAATAGATGATGATGGGGATATTTATTGGGTGGATTTCAGGCCCATAAAAGAAAAAATAGAGAAGAACATTGGCGCAAACTAACAACTGTTAAGGTCATGGAATTTAGAAAAGCAACCTCTGAAGATGTGCCGACCATTGTTAAAATGATTGCAGACGACGCTTTGGGGAGTAAGCGGGAAAACTATACCATCCCATTGCCCAAAAAATATTATGATGCCTTTGAGCGCATAGATTCGGACCACAACCAAGAACTGATAGTTATTGAAAACGAAAACGGTCAGGTCATTGCTGTTTTTCAAATGACATTCATTCCTTATTTGACCTACCAAGGTGGTATTCGGGCCCAGATTGAAGGGGTTCGCGTCCATAAAGATCATCGTGGTCTTGGCATCGGTAAAAAAGTCTTTGAGTGGGCCATCCGAAGAGCAAAGGAACGAAACGCCCATTTACTCCAATTGACCACCGATAAAAAACGCCCCGATGCTATCCGTTTTTATGAGTCCCTAGGGTTTAAGGCTACCCATGAGGGCATGAAGATGCATTTCTAAGTCCAAATCAGCTTTTCTTAAAGAAGATTAAGATTTTGATTCTTCATCTTGCATATGTTTGCCAAGGGAAGGGGCGGTGCAATTTATTGCTTCCCAAACTAAAACATAACTGGATAAGGAATCCAAAAGAATAATTCAAATGAGACTGAACACCATAGTATTGGCCACGTTACTTTTTTTAAGCCTTTCATGTCGGGAGAGAGAAGGTAAACCCCTTCAAGAAGGCATGACTTTGCGCTTGGAGCTATTCACCTCCGATATGAAAAAATCAGTTGGTTTTTATACAGAAATCCTTGGTTTTGAAATGGAAGGGGAACAAATAAACAATGCTTATCAACCAGTAAAAAGAGGACACGTTGTTTTGGGAATTGGCCCCTTGAACAAACTTTCCAAAGACCATCATTTTAATCCCGGTGTTCAACCTGTTCAAAATGGATATGGAGTGGAAATCGTGTTGGAAGTGGATAGTGTTGCAGCAGTTTATGAAAAGGTAAATTCAAGTGGATATCCCATTCATGATCCTTTAAAAATACAACCTTGGGGTCTTACCGATTTTCGTTTGGTCGACCCCAACGGTTATTATTTGAGAATTACTTCCAGACCGGAATAAAGGTCCCAAACATAGTTGTTGATGTGCATTACTGAATAAAGATGTATTCTTCTTGTAGTCCGAGATTTTTTAAAAAACATTATCTTTTCGGAAATAAGCATTTTTAAAAACAATACTGCAACTTCATGAAAAAAACCATCCTTCTTCTTTACGTAATAAGTATTTGTTTGGGTTGTGCCCAAAATAATGTGGAAAACCAAAATGTTGTAGCAACCCAAAACGGAAAAGTGGAAGGATACACCGATGGTGAAATTCAAATTTTTAAAGGAATACCATTTGCGCAGCCACCTGTTGGTGAACTTCGGTGGAAATCGCCGCAACCCGTTAAAGATTGGGAGGGTGTAAAGGAATGTATGGAGTTTGGTCCGAGCCCTATCCAAAATACCCCAGAACCTTTTTTGTGCTGGACCGAGGAATTTATAGCCAAACCCGAACCATTGAGCGAAGATTGCTTGTATTTAAATGTTTGGACCCCCGCGCAAAAAAAGGATGAAAAGCTGCCTGTGTTCGTTTGGATCTATGGAGGCGGCTTAAGTTCGGGCAGCGCCAATTGCGATATTTATGATGGAAAACAAATGGCGGAACAAGGAGTGGTTTTTGTAAGCTTGAATTATAGGGTTGGAGTGCTTGGTTTTATGGCACATCCAGAATTAAGCGAGGAATCCGGTCATAATGCATCGGGCAATTATGGTTTTATGGATCAATTGCAAGGCTTAAAGTGGATACAGGAAAACATTGCTGCATTTGGAGGGGACCCGAACAATGTGACCATCGCGGGGCAGTCGGCAGGTTCTTTTAGCGTTAATGCCCAAATCACATCGCCTTTGGCGAGTGGATATTTTGATAAGGCCATTTGTCAGAGTGGAGGCATTTTAGGAGGGCGTTTAATGCAGGATTTAAATACGGCTGAAGGACAAGGTGTCAAGTTTATGGAATCTGCCAACGTGTCTTCCATTGATGAATTAAGGGAGGTGCCAGCAACAAAATTGCAAGAGCTGAGCAATAATCCTGACGTGGGAAGATTCGGGGTGGTGCTCGATGATTATTTTTTACCGAAGGATTTATCCGGACACTTTAAAGAAGGAAACCACAATCAGGTCAGTGTAATGACAGGTTGGGTAACAGGAGATTCCAACCTTTTGCCAACGGGAGAAGTGACCAAGGAAAGCTTTAGCTCAATGGTCCAAGAACGTTTTGGTCCGGATGCGGATGAGTTTTTAAAAATGTTCCCCGCCAAAACCGATCAAGAGGCACTTCAATCCCAACAAAAAATGAACCTCTTAAGTTTTGCAGGAGTATCTTCTTATCTGCTCGCCGAATATATGGATAAAGAAGTATGGCTCTATGAATTCACCCATGTGCCAACCGATAAACCTGGTTTTCCAAACTATGGGGCATTCCATACGTCGGAGGTGCCGTTTGCGCTGCATACTCTTGACCAATGGAAACGACCATGGCAGACCGAAGAGCGCAAACTTGAGGACCAAATGTCCGCCTATTGGGTGAATTTTGCCAAGAATGGTAACCCGAATGGTCAAGGATTACCGGAATGGCCAAGTTATAATAATGGTGGAGGGGAACTTTTGACGATTGATACGGACGCCATGGAAATGAACACCAAATATTCGGAGGAATTCCAATTTTTATCACAAGATTAAAGCATTCACTTAAACTAATTGAGCTGCAAAGAGCTCCACAGGTTTTTTTCTGCCTTCGAGCTCCATGTTCCCCAAAGATTTTAGTCGTAGACCATCTGGTTTCAATTGTTCTGCCAATTCTTCAGAAATGATGATTTCCTGTTGTAATGGCTTGCAGAGTTGCTGGATACGTGCAGTAACGTTCAAAACGTCTCCAGTAAAAAAGATTTCTTTCTTCAGGGCTCCTATTTCTCCGGTGGTTACCTGCCCCAAATGTAATCCTGCCCTAAATGAGGGTACTACTCCATATGTTTCTTCAAAATAGTTGCGTTTCTTTTGTAGACTTTGCTTCATTGCATAAAAACAACGGATACAGTTATGGTATTGTAGGCCATCATCTTTTTTCCAGGTAACCACAATTTCATCGCCAACATACTGGTATACTTCACCTTTATACTGAATAATGGCACTTGACAATTGGTTGTAGTAGTCGCTCAAAAAGCGAAAATATTTTTTGTGGCCCATTTGTTCCGCGAACGAGGTTGAGGATTTCATGTCCAAAAACATAAAAACACGGGACTCCTCTTTAGGTTGATGGTATTTGCCCGAAAAAAAGTTGAGCAATACGTTTTGGCCCAAATGCTCGCTGATACCTGAATAGATCAGCGAAACAAAAATGCTAAAGGTTAACGAAACCATGGTGCTCAAAAATGTGGGACTCACGATATAGTTCGAAAATTTATACCAGACTTTGGCATCCATAATAGGGGAACTAAGCTCAATACTTGCAGCGATCGGAAAAGTCACAAGATTGATGACCAGCATAAATAATAGATAAAACGCCATTTTATACAGGATTTTTTTCCAAAAAGCCTTGCGCTTAAATCGTTTGCCCAACCAAAGTACTTCCACGGCGCCCATTGCAATGCCCACTAAAAAAACAGCTAGGGAGGCGAACAGAAAGATGTTCCAGGTTACGGTGATGTCCGTTTCCGGTCGCTGATTCTGATACTCCGTAGCCATGGACTCAATGAGAAGGATGAACCAGCTTAGCACCAACCAAATAATACCGAAAGGTAAAATGCGCTTTACATGATAAAGAAACTTTGGACTTGATAAAAAGGTCATGCAGTAAAGGTAGCGTGAATTTGGTTTTTAAAGGTGTGTTTGATTATCAATATATTACGATGGCGAAAATCAACTGTACGCAGGAATTTACCGTTCCATCGACCATAGATGACCTTACAATAATGTCGGATAGCCAGGGTTTGTTCTAAAAGCAGATGGTCGGTAATTTTAAAAAACAAGCAAACCAAAATCAACTAGGTACCATCGTTGGTCCGTTTTAGTTTTGATTTACGCGAAAAGTGATTTTTCGGTTTGTAATAACGGTTCCGGTTTGTATGGTTAAGGTTACTTCGTCGGAAGTCGTAGGACTGCAGGAATTAGTGGAGTTGGACAGGAGTACACGGTAGATATTCCCACTTTTACTTGGGTCGGGTGAAATTACCGTTAGATTGGAAGTTTGGGACCCCGAGTATTCACTGCCGTCGGCGATAGAAGAAAAAATGCTGCCCCCATCGGTACTTACTTGCCATTGATAGGTATCCGCACCTGTGGCTGTAACTGAAAAATTGCCATTGTTGCCCGATGCCACGGCTTGGTCGGTTGGTTGTAAAACTATGGTTGGCGAAGAATTTACGGTAACATCCACGCTGTCTGTGTTGGAGACGCTGCCATCCGAAATGGTCACCGAAAAGGTATAAGAGCCAGCGGATAAATTGGTCACCACAGGATTTTCATCAGTGGAACTAAAAGTGTAGCCAACTGGTCCTGCCGTTGCTGTCCAATTGTATGTTGCTCCAGATGACCCAGCACCAGAGGGATTGCTGTACAGGTTCAATGTTTCATTATCACAAATAGGACTATTGGATGAAGCAGAAACAGAAATGGATCCCCCGGAGTCATTTAAATCATCGAAACTGTAGTCTGTGCCGGCACCACCATTACATGTTGAATAGACAGTAGAACCAATAATCAAACGTTTCGCGGAATTACAGGGATTATCGGTGGCCAATGTCCCTCCGGAATCGATAACAAATGCTGCTCCGGAAGGGAGAGAAAAGCTAACGTTCGAAGTCCATTCGGCCAATCCACCATCTGCTATTGTGATCAATTGTGTTTGTAGACTGGAGGTGCTGCCTATGTAAAAATTATCGGTACTTCCAGAACCATCCCCAACGGTAAGCGAATTTACTGCATTTGGGATATTGGAAGAAATGGTAACGCTGTACCCACCTTGAATGTAAACATCGTTGGTCCCAACCAATTGCCCAGGATAACTCGTAGCTGCTATCCAGCTTGAGCCATTATATACTTGCCAAATTGATACATTGGTCCAATTGCCCGAGGAAACAGAGCGATAATCGCCTAAAGATTGGGCGCTTAGCCTTTCTGAGGCGATTACAGCCACTCCAAAGACAAACAGCATTTTAAAAGTATTTCCCAAAGAGAATTTCATAAGCAATTGATTGGATTTGATTCATCCTAACAGAATCGTCAAATTTTAAAATATCGTGGAAAAATAGAATAAACACGGAGCGATTGGAAAAGATTGTTGTGTAATTGATTATTTTGTCTGTCAAATCCGTTGAGAACAAGAATCAATTCAAAAAGTGACCCACATAAACACCCAATTCGGTGTAAATAATTGAAAAATAGTTTTTAACACGTTTTTTGTGTTCGGTTGGGTTGCAAAAACACTATTATTTATCGTATATTTGCAAAACTGAACGGATATAAAAGTATTCATGAGGGGACTTTGAGTCCCCTCTTTTATTACTGGTTTTTATGTTGAAGGATAAAGTGGAATCATTGTTGAACAAGGCATTGGAGGAATACTCTTCCTTGTTCCTGGTTGATTTTACCGTTGGTGGAGACAACAGTATTAAAGTGGTGTTGGATGGAGATCAGGGTGTTAGCTTGCAGGACTGTATGAATGTCAGTAGGGCAATAGAACACAATTTAGACCGGGAAGAGGAGGATTTTTCCTTGGAGGTGACATCTGCGGGTGCCACTTCGCCATTACGGTTGCCGCGTCAGTACAATAAAAATATTGGAAGAAAATTACAGGTCAAGACCAGTTCAGAGCAATTTGAAGGAACACTGGTGGAAACCTCGACAAATAGCATTACCTTGGAGTGGAAGGCCCGGGAGCCTAAACCAGTGGGTAAAGGAAAAGTCACAGTGCAGAAAAAGCAGGAAATTGCCTTTTCTGATATTCAAGAGGCAAAAGTTAAATTAAAATTTTAATTGTAGTAGAAAATGGAAAACCTAGCGCTCATCGAATCCTTTTCGGAGTTTAAGGACGATAAGTTTATTGACAGGGTGACCCTTATGGCGATTTTGGAAGAAGTATTCCGGAGTGCGCTCAAGAAAAAATTTGGTTCTGACGACAATTTTGATATTATTATCAACCCGGACAAAGGGGATTTGGAAATTTGGAGAAACCGTGTCGTTGTCGAAGATGGTGAGGTAGAAGAACCTAATGAAGAGATATCCTTGTCCGAGGCTAGAAAAATCGAGCCCGATTTTGAAGTTGGGGAAGATGTTTCGGAAGAGGTGAAATTGGTCGACCTTGGTAGGAGGGCAATTTTGGCTTTGCGCCAGAATTTGATTTCCAAGATCCATGAGCACGACAATACTACCATCTACAAGCAATTCAAAGACTTGGAAGGGGAGATTTATACCGCTGAGGTACATCACATCAGACATCGTGCGGTTATTTTGTTGGATGATGAAGGAAATGAGATCATTCTTCCAAAAGAAAAACAAATACCGTCCGACTTTTTCCGTAAAGGCGACAATGTTCGTGGAATTATAGAAAGTGTTGAACTTAAAGGGAACAAGCCTGCCATTATCATGTCCAGGACCTCCCCCAAATTCTTGGAGCAATTGTTCTTCCAGGAAATTCCAGAAGTGTTCGATGGTCTGATCACCATAAAAAAAGCAGTTCGTATTCCAGGAGAAAAAGCAAAGGTTGCCGTGGATTCCTATGATGATAGAATTGATCCCGTTGGTGCCTGTGTGGGTATGAAAGGATCTCGTATCCATGGAATCGTACGTGAATTGGGCAATGAAAACATTGATGTGATCAACTGGACGAACAATCCACAATTGATGGTGACCCGTGCATTGAGTCCTGCAAGAGTGTCATCTGTCAAATTGAACGATGAGAAAAAAACAGCTCAAGTATACCTAAAGCCAGAGGAGGTTTCCAAGGCTATCGGTAGAGGTGGGCACAACATTCGTTTGGCCGGTCAATTGACTGGTTACGAAATAGATGTGTTCCGTGAAGGCGTCGAAGAAGATGTGGAGTTGACCGAGTTTTCCGATGAAATCGAAAGCTGGGTTATTGAAGAATTCAAGAAGATTGGATTGGATACCGCACGTAGCGTTTTGGAACAAGATGTAAAGGATTTGGTAAAACGAACCGATCTAGAAGAAGAAACTATCCAAGAGGTCGTTCGCATCCTCAAGGAAGAATTTGAAGATTAGGCTTATATTAGCAGCGAAAATTTAGGGCAAGTAAAATTATTTATGGCAGAAAATCCAACAATACGACTTAACAAAGTTCTCAGAGAATTGAACATTTCACTGGATAGGGCAGTCGATTACCTGGCCTCGGAAGGGCATGAGGTAGAGGCACGTCCTACCACCAAAATATCCAATGAAGTGTATCAAGTTCTGTTGGATGAATTCCAAACGGATAAGAGTAAAAAGGTCGCTTCCAAGGAAGTTGGTGAAGAAAAGCGCAAGGAGAAGGAAGCTATACGCATCCGAATGGAAAAAGAACAGGAGGAGCGCAGGTTGGCCAAAGAGAAGAAGGAGGCAGAGCAGCAAGTGGTAAAAGCCAAAGCTGAGCTTTCCGGACCCAAAACCGTGGGTAAGATAGATTTGGATAAAAAATCCGAACAACCGAAAGAGGAAGAGCCAAAGAAAGAGGAAGCTCCAAAAGCCGAGCCAGCAAAAGCCAAGGAAGAAAAGCCGAAAGCTCCCGAAAAGGAAAAGGCCGAAAAGAAAGAAGCAGCAGAGTCCAAAGAAGAGGTCTCTGAAAGCAAAGAAGGCTCCGAGGATACTGAGACAGGTACCATAAAGACGAAGTACCAAAAACTTTCAGGTCCTAAAATTACGGGAGATAAAATCGATCTTTCGCAGTTCAAAAAACCAGCCAAGAAGAAAAAAGAGGATAGTCAAAAATCCAAAGGAGGTTCATCTGATGGAGGGGAGCGTAAAAAACGTAGAAGAAGAATAGTAAAGAACGGTCCTCAATCAGGAGGTGGCCGTAACAATAGAGGGGGTTCTGGCAGAAAGGGACAGCGTTCATCCGCACCAAAAGTTGAGCCTACCGAAGAAGAAGTACAAAAACAGGTAAGGGAAACCCTTGAAAAACTTCAAGGTAAATCCAGTAAAGGTAGAGGAGCCAAATATCGAAGGGAGAAAAGAGATCAACATCGTCAGCAAACGGAGAAAGATCTTGAACAACAGGAGTTGGAAAGCAAAATCCTTAAGGTGACCGAGTTCGTTACAGTAAACGAACTGGCAACCATGATGAATGTTTCCTCCACACAGATTATTTCTGCTTGTATGTCCCTAGGTATCATGGTAACCATGAACCAGCGCCTGGACGCTGAAACGCTTTCCATTGTAGCCGATGAATTTGGTTACGAAGTTGAATTCGTTACCGCAGAAATCGAGGAGACCATAGAGGAGGTTGAGGATGCCCCGGAAGATTTAAAGCCTCGTGCACCGATTGTAACTGTTATGGGGCACGTTGACCACGGTAAAACGTCCTTACTGGATTATGTTCGTCAAGAGAATGTGATCGCAGGCGAGAGTGGTGGAATCACCCAGCACATTGGAGCTTATGGTGTTTCCCTCGAAGATGGACAGAGAATCACATTCTTGGATACTCCCGGTCACGAAGCGTTTACCGCAATGAGAGCCCGTGGTGCCCAAGTAACGGATATCGCTATAATCGTAATTGCCGCGGACGATGACATTATGCCTCAAACAAAAGAGGCCATTAGTCATGCGCAAGCAGCAGGAGTTCCCATTGTGTTTGCTATCAACAAAGTTGATAAGCCAACAGCGAACCCAGATAAGATCAAAGAAGGCTTGGCCAGCATGAATTTGTTGGTGGAAGATTGGGGAGGAAAGGTTCAATCCCAAGATATTTCTGCAAAAACAGGGCAAGGAGTTCAAGAACTTCTTGAAAAAGTGTTGCTGGAAGCAGAATTGTTGGAGCTTAAGGCAAATCCTAACAGACTGGCTTCAGGAACGGTTGTAGAGGCATTTTTGGATAAAGGTAGAGGATATGTTGCGACAATTTTGGTCCAAGCTGGTACCTTGAAAATCGGAGATTATGTATTGGCCGGAACTTGCAGTGGTAAGGTCAAGGCGATGCAAGATGAGAGAGGGAACAATATAGAAAATGCCGGACCGTCGACACCAATCTCTATTTTGGGATTGGACGGAGCGCCACAAGCTGGTGATAGGTTCAATGTATTGGAAGATGAACGAGAGGCAAAACAGATTGCCGCCAAGCGTTCACAGTTACAACGTGAGCAATCCGTTAGAACGCAACGTCATATTACACTTGATGAAATTGGACGAAGAATCGCGTTGGGCGACTTCCAGGAGCTTAACATCATACTTAAAGGTGATGTGGATGGTTCTGTGGAGGCACTGACGGATTCGTTCCAGAAACTTTCTACGGATGAGATTCAGGTGAACATCATCCATAAAGGTGTTGGCGCCATTACAGAATCCGATGTATTGTTGGCAAGTGCCTCCGATGCGATTATCATAGGGTTTAACGTAAGGCCAATGGGCAACGCTAGGTCAATTGCGGATAAAGAAGAAATCGATATCAGAACCTACTCCATTATATACGATGCCATCAACGACCTGAAAGATGCAATGGAAGGAATGTTGTCTCCGGAGATGAAAGAAGAAGTTACCGGTAATGCGGAAATCAGGGAGACCTTTAAGATTTCCAAAATTGGAACCATTGCAGGTTGTATGGTGACCAGTGGAAAAATATTTAGAAACTCACGCATCAGATTGATTAGGGATGGTGTAGTTATCTATACTGGGGAATTGGCCTCCTTGAAACGTTTCAAAGACGATGTTAAGGAAGTTTCCAAAGGATACGACTGTGGTCTTCAAATTAAAAATTACAACGATATTAAAGAGGGCGATATAGTTGAAGCCTTCCAAGAAGTTGCGGTTAAGAAAAAGCTGTAACAGGAAATAAAAGTTGATCAATAAGAAAAAATCCCGCTGGCTGGCGGGATTTTTTTATGACTTAGATTTTTTCTCTTCTGGTTTCAATAACATGGCGTCCGGATATTTTTTGCGAACCTCCAAATATTTTCTTTCAGCTTCCAATTTGGTTCTGAACCTTCCGAGCCTAACGCGGTAAGTAGGGGATTCAAACTCTATTTTGGAGTACCAGTCTGGAAAATCGATTTCAACTTGGTCCAAAAGCTCTTGGGCCCTATTGTAGTTGCCAAAACCAACCTGAATTTGATAATATCCTGTATTTTCATGAGCCTTGGTGTAAAGCTTCACCAACTCGTTGATTTTTGGGTCTTGTTGAATCGTCACCTGTCCTTCCTGGGCCAAAACTTGAGTTGTTAAACCGAGTAAAATTATGCTAAATACAGCCGTTTTCATGATATTTACGTGTTGTATGATTTATGCTTACTGCAAATGTAGATTATTAAAGATTAACCAAGTCGAGCATAAGTTATTTAGAATCTTTATAAATTATGTGTTATGAATACCTTAAGATTTTAAAAAATGACTGTATGTCTTACTTTTGTTGCCATTCTTGGTAGGGTGAAAGGCTATTGCTCTCATACTCAATAGAAAGAACCATGCCAAAGATTTCGATAGAAATTTCACGAATATGAAAAAGGTTTTATACCGCCATCTATTTTCTAAAGTATTAGGTTTAACTCTCCTATTATTCTCCACATCTTTTTATGCGCAGGAAGAAGCCGAGGCTACAACCGACGCTGCTGCTGAGCAAACAGCTGAGGCTGTTGGGGGAGACCCGGTTAAAGGAAAACAACTGTTTAATCAGAACTGTGCCGCATGTCATGCCTTGGACAGGAAAATGACGGGGCCTGCATTGGCCAATGTGGAAACTAGATTGGCCGAGGATGAAGGGTTGGATAAAGAATGGATTTATGCATGGGTGAAAAACAGTCCTGGTGTAATTTCCTCAGGTGATGCTTATGCAAACAAAATTTACGATGAGTACAATCAGGCGGCGATGACGCCTTTTCCAACATTGTCCAATCAGGATATTGATGATATTTTGGCCTACACGGCTGCTCCGCCTCCGGCACCGGCTGCCACGACAGCTGCTACTCCTGCTGGTGAGTCCACCGGTTCAAGTTCTGGGATTTCCAATGAGATGATCCTTGGGGCCTTAGCCTTGGTGTTCGGCCTTTTGGTCATTATGTTGATCTTGGTGAACAAGACTTTGCGCAGAATTGCCGAAGCCAATGGGGTGGTATTGGAAAAAGAAAAAGAAAAGCGTTTGCCTATTTGGAAGGCTTTTGCTCAAAATCAGTTCTTGGTTTTGGTGAGTGTGGTTTTCTTGTTGTTGGCCAGTGCATATTTTGCTTACGGATATTTAATGCAGGTTGGTGTTGATCAAGGTTACGCTCCTGTTCAGCCGATTCATTTTTCACATAAGATTCACGCTGGAGACAATAATGTTGACTGTAAATACTGTCACTCTTCTGCAAGGGTTTCCAAAACTTCAGGGATTCCTTCTTTGAATGTTTGTATGAACTGTCATAAGTCCATTTATGAGTACGCAGGTAATCCGGAGGGGCCATCTGCCGAAGACTTGGCCAACGGATACACCAATGACTTCTATACAGGAGAAATCAAAAAATTGTACAAGGCCGTTGGATGGGACGAGGAAAATCAAAGCTATACTGGTGAGACACAACCAGTAGAGTGGGTTAGGATTCATAACCTTCCTGATTTTGCTTATTTCAACCACTCACAGCACGTATCTGTTGCTGGTGTTGAGTGTCAAACATGTCACGGTCCGGTGGAAGAAATGGAAATCATGTATCAGCATGCTCCTTTGACCATGGGATGGTGTATCAATTGCCACCGTGAAACCAATGTTAAGGTTCAAGGCAATGAATACTATGAGGCAATTCATGAGGAGTTGTCCAAAAAGTATGGTGTTGAGGAATTGACTGCCGCAATGATGGGTGGTCTGGAATGTGGAAAGTGTCACTATTAAGAATTAAAAGAAGATAATCTCAGATATATCGTATGGCATCAAACAAAAAATATTGGAAAAGTGAAGCGGAGTTGAATCCGAACGATTCCATTGTTGAGGCGCTAAGAAACAACGAGTTTACAGAAGAGATTCCCGTTGATGAATTTTTGGGCGACAAGGAAAACTTGTCATCCTCGAACACATCCCGTAGGGATTTCTTGAAATATGTAGGTTTCAGTACTGCGGCAGCTACGGTTGCGGCGTGCGAAGGCCCGGTTCACAAATCTATTCCATATGTAGTTCAGCCGGACAATATTGTTCCCGGCGTTGCCAACTATTATGCAACTACCATTGCCGATGGTTTTGATTTTGCCAGCATTTTGGTGAAGACCAGGGAAGGAAGGCCTATCAAAATTGAGAACAATACCGATGCAAAAGTAAATGGCGGAGCCAATGCGAGAGTTCAGGCTTCCGTATTGACTTTGTATGATAGCAAAAGGGTTCAAGGGCCTATGGCCAACGGAGAGCCTGTGGAGTGGAAGGTATTGGATGCCACTGTTAAAGCAAAGTTGAATGCTTTGAAAGGTTCCAACAAACAAGTGGTGTTGTTGACCCAGACTTATGCTAGTCCGTCTACCACGAAATTGATATCTGAGTTTAAGGCGGCTTATGGAGACAATGTGAACCATGTGGTTTACGATGCCATTTCCGAGGATGCCGCATTAAATGCATACAGTAAGGCTTACGGAGAACGTGCCTTGGCCGATTACGATTTTGAGAAAGCGGAGCTGATTGTTTCTTTCGGTGCCGACTTTCTTGGTGACTGGCAAGGTGGTGGATATGATTCAGGTTATGCCAAGGGACGTGTTCCCAAGAATGGAAAAATGTCCAGACACGTACAGCTGGAGTCCAATATGTCCTTGACCGGTGCCAATGCCGATAAGAGATACCCGATGACCCCTACCCAACAAAAGATTGCCCTTGCCAAATTGTACGGCAAATTAAACGGCAGTAGTGTTGGTGGAGGTACATCCGATGTCGATGAAGCCGTTGATAGGGTAGCTGCTGAAATCAAAAAGGCAGGTAGCAAAGCAGTCGTTGTAAGTGGTCTTAACGATGAAAACGCACAAACAGTGGTTTTGGCCATCAATAAATTGTTGGCCAGTGAGGCATTTGATCCAGAAAAGCCAAAATATGTACGCCAAGGAGATGCTGCAAAAGTAAGTAAGTTGATAGCAGACATGAACGCAGGTCGAGTTGGAGCCTTGATCATGGATGGTGTTAACCCAGCTTATACATTGCCAAATGCCGAGGAATTCCTTTCTGGACTCGAGCAAGTGGATGTGTCGGTGGACTTTGCCTATACCAATGATGAAACTGCCCAAGCCTCTAACTATGTTGCGGCTGCTTCTCATTACTTGGAGTCTTGGGGTGATGCCCAATTTAAAAAAGGAGAATACAGCTTGATGCAGCCCGCTATTCGAGAGTTGTTTGATACAAAACAGTTTCAAACAGCGCTTTTAACGTGGATGGGCGTCGAGAAAACATATTACGAATACATCAAAGAAACCTGGAGTGCGGATATACTTCAAGGTGGTTCTTGGAACAAAGCATTGCAAGATGGTGTGTATGTGGCACCTGCAATGATGGTTGAAGATGGCGAAGCAACTACCACTCAGGTAGATTCGGAGGAAGAGCAGCCAGAAATTGTTCCGATCGCATCCGCAGTACGTTCTTTGGTGAATGCGACTAGCTCGGGTACTGAATTGGTACTGTACTCTAAAGTTGGTATGGGAGATGGTCGTCAGGCCAACAACCCATGGTTGCAAGAGTTTCCTGATCCAATTTCCAGAGTATCTTGGGATAACTACGTAACGGTTTCCAAAGCGGATGCAGAGTCTTGGGGACTTGAAAATACAATCGAAGCCGATGGTGGGGTTAATGGTAGCTACGTAAAATTGACCGTTGATGGTAAGGTATTGGAAAATGTGCCGGTTATCATTCAACCAGGTCAGGCAGTAGGTACTGTAGGTCTGTCTTTCGGTTATGGAAAAAAAGCTGGAATGCAGGAGGAGATGGCCACTGGGGTCAATGCCTATACTTTGTATAGCAACTTCTCCGATGTGCAATCCGTAACCGTTGAGAAATTGGGCGGAGAACACGAGTTTGCTTGTATCCAGTCACATAAAACATTAATGGGTAGGGGGGATATCATCAAGGAAACTACCTTGGAAATCTTCAATACCAAAGACCATGAAGAGTGGAATCCAATGCCTCATGTGTCTTTGAATCACAATGAAATACCAGTGACTTCACCAGATGCCGACCTTTGGGAGGAATTTGACAGAAGCATTGGGCATCATTTTAACCTGTCCATCGATTTGAATGCTTGTACCGGTTGCGGTGCTTGTGTTATCGCATGTCATGCAGAGAACAACGTTCCTGTTGTAGGAAAACGTGAAATGCGTCGTTCAAGGGATATGCACTGGTTGCGTATTGATAGATACTATTCTTCCGAAGAGACTTTTGAAGAGGATAACGAGAAGAAAGAAGAAATGGAAGGTCTTTGGGGGGATAAAGGTTCCCTTGGAGGTTTCAGGGAGATGGAAGACCCATCTGCGAACCCACAAGTAGCCTTTCAGCCTGTAATGTGTCAACACTGTAACCATGCGCCTTGTGAGACCGTTTGTCCTGTAGCTGCTACATCTCACAGTAGACAGGGTCAAAACCACATGGCTTACAACAGATGTGTGGGTACTAGATATTGTGCCAATAACTGTCCGTATAAAGTTCGTAGGTTCAACTGGTTCTTGTACAGTAACAACGACGAGTTTGACTTTAATATGAACAACGACTTGGGTAAAATGGTGATTAACCCAGATGTTAATGTGCGTTCAAGAGGTGTTATGGAGAAATGCTCTATGTGTATCCAAATGACTCAAAAAACTATTTTGGATGCCAAGAGAGATGGAAGGGTCATCAAGGATGGTGAGTTCCAAACCGCTTGTTCTGCAGCTTGTAGCAGTGGGGCTATGGTGTTTGGTGACATCAATGATCATGACAGTAAAGTGGCGGAGTTGAAAGAGGATGATAGAATGTACCATTTGTTGGAGCATGTAGGCACTAAACCAAACGTGTTCTATCATGTAAAAGTTAGAAACACCAACGAGGCTTAATCAATAAAAAAAGAAGTAACTAGAAGATAAATTATGGCGTCGCATTACGAAGCACCTATTCGAAAGCCCTTAGTGGTCGGAGACAAAGGATACCACGATGTAACAGTGGACATTGCCCGTCCGGTTGAGGGAAAGGCCAATAAACAATGGTGGATTGTATTTTCCATTGCATTAGTGGCATTCCTCTGGGGTCTAGGATGTATCATTTATACCGTTTCCACAGGTATCGGGGTTTGGGGTCTTAACCGAACCGTTAACTGGGCCTGGGATATCACCAACTTTGTATGGTGGGTAGGTATTGGTCACGCAGGTACACTGATTTCAGCTGTACTCTTGCTTTTCCGTCAAAAATGGAGAATGGCGATCAACCGTTCTGCTGAGGCGATGACCATTTTCTCGGTAGTACAGGCAGGTTTGTTCCCAATTATTCACATGGGTCGTCCATGGTTGGGTTACTGGGTACTTCCAATCCCTAACCAATTTGGTTCTCTTTGGGTGAACTTCAACTCACCTTTGCTTTGGGACGTATTTGCGATTTCAACCTATCTATCCGTGTCATTGGTTTTCTGGTGGACAGGTCTTTTGCCTGACTTCGCCATGATCCGTGATAGGGCCGTAAAACCTTTCCAAAAGAAAATATACAGCATTCTAAGTTTTGGATGGACAGGAAGGGCAAAGGATTGGCAACGATTTGAGGAAGTTTCTTTGGTACTGGCCGGTTTGGCTACACCTTTGGTGCTTTCTGTACACACCATCGTATCTTTTGACTTTGCTACCTCGGTAATTCCTGGATGGCACACTACCATTTTCCCACCATACTTTGTTGCTGGTGCGATTTTCTCTGGATTTGCCATGGTGAACACACTTTTGATCATTATGCGTAAGGTGTGTAGCTTGGAAGCTTATATTACTGTACAGCATATCGAATTGATGAACATTGTAATCATGATTACTGGTTCTATCGTTGGATGTGCCTATATCACCGAGTTGTTTATTGCATGGTACTCTGGAGTTGAGTATGAACAATATGCTTTCTTGAACAGGGCTACTGGTCCTTACTGGTGGGCATACTGGTCCATGATGACCTGTAACGTGTTCTCACCACAATTTATGTGGTTCAAGAAATTGCGTACCAGTATCATGTTCTCCTTCTTTATTTCTATCGTGGTGAACATAGGAATGTGGTTCGAGCGTTTCGTTATTATCGTTACCTCATTGCATAGGGATTACTTGCCATCTTCTTGGACAATGTTCTCCCCAACTTTTGTTGATATCGGAATATTTGTGGGAACCATAGGATTCTTCTTCGTATTGTTCCTGTTGTATTCCAGAACATTCCCGGTAATTGCACAGGCAGAAGTGAAATCCATTTTGAAAGCTTCTGGTGAGAAATACAAAAAATTGAGGGAAGCTGGTAAACCATTGTACGAAATGCCTGAGGCAAAAGGTGAAACCAAGGTGGAAGAGGCTCCAAAAGTCGATGCAAGTCATGAGCATGTGTCCACGTTGCTGGAAGCAATTGGAACTTTTGATGCCGAAACGGAAACTGCTGACGATTTGAAAAAAGTCAAGGGTATTGGTCCTCAAATGGAACAGGCCCTGAACCAGATAGGTATTTATACGTTTGCTCAGGTGAGCAGAATGACCGAAAAAGAATACGACTTGTTGGATTCTATCACAGGTTCTTTCCCAGGAAGGGCACAACGTGATGATTGGGCAGGTCAGGCTAAAAAATTAAACGAAGAAAAATAATTATGGCATCAAAAGTTATACAAGCACTTTACAACGATGACGATGTGTTGATGCATGCTGTAAAAAAGGTTAGGGCAGAGCACCACCATATTGAAGAGGTGTACACTCCGTTCCCCGTTCACGGTCTCGATAAGGCAATGGGCTTAGCGGATACCCGAATAGCTATCACCTCCTTCCTTTATGGATGTTTGGGGTTAACGGTTGCCATAGTTATGATGAATTATATCATGATTGAGGATTGGCCACAGGATATTGGTGGTAAACCAAGTTTTAGTTATTTGGAAAATATGCCGGCCTTTGTTCCTATTATGTTCGAGCTAACGGTTTTCTTCGCAGCTCACTTGATGGTTATTACCTTCTACCTAAGAAGTAGAATGTGGCCTTTCAAGAAAGCCGAAAACCCGGATAAACGTACTACCGACGACCATTTTTTGATGGAGTTAGGTGTGCATGATAACGAAAATGAACTTGCCGATTTGTTGTGGGAAACAGGTGCGGTAGAAGTAAAAGTTACAGAAAAGGAGTCTTAATAATATGAAACAATTAGGTAAAATAAGTGTTGTTTTGGTCTTAATGATATTCGCTGCCTCTTGCGCGGATAAGAACAGTCCAAACTACCAATTCATGCCAAACATGTACGAACCTGTAGGATATGAGGCCTATCAAGGTGTGGACAATGGGTTGTTCCCAGATGGAACGGAAGCCTTGTTGCCCCCGGAAGGGACCATAAACAGAGGATACATGCCCTATGAGTTCGAAAACACTCCGGAAGGTAAAGAATTAGCAAGAATGAACACCAGCCCTTTGGATTCGTTGAACCAAGAGGAAAACCTGGCAAAAGGAGCCGAACTTTACGGAATTTACTGTGCCATATGCCATGGTTCTAAAGGAGATGGTCAAGGGAATCTTGTGAAGAGAGAAAAAATATTGGGTGTTCCCAGCTATGACGATGCAGCTAGAAACATTACTGTAGGAACTACCTACCACACGATTTATTATGGTTTGAACTCTATGGGGTCTTATGCCTCCCAGTTTGCCAATGAAAAAGAAATGTGGCAAGTATCCGAATATGTGATGAAATTAAAGGAAGACCTAACAAAATAATAGGATAAGAATAAACTATGTATACCTTTTCAAACAAACTTAGAATAGGATCTTTCATAGCCATGGGGCTTGGAGTTATTTTCTTGGCAATTGGTTTTTTGTCAGCTCCATCGACAGTGGAAGAAGCCAAGGCCATGGTGGCAGCACATGACGATGGTCATGGTGGAGGGCATGCAGAAGCGGCCGAAACTCATGGCGAAGAACAGGGTCACGGTACAGAAGCTGCGCATGGTGAAGAGCACGATGCATCCCATGACACACATTTGTTGCACCAATTACAGAATAGACCTTGGTCCGCACTTTACGTAGCCGCATTCTTTTTCTTTATGATTGCTTTGGGCGTGTTGGCATTTTATGCCGTACAACGTGCTGCCCAAGCTGGTTGGTCCCCCTTATTGTTTAGAGTAATGGAAGGGATTACCGCTTACTTGGTCCCAGGAGGGATTATTGTATTTGTGATTTTATTGCTGTCCACGTTGCATATGAACCATATGTTTGTTTGGATGGATGCTGAAACTGTAGCACATGACGAATTATTGCAAGGAAAAGCAGGTTATTTAAATCCAACTTTCTTTTTGATCAGGGCAGCCATATTCTTGGGCGGATGGATTTTCTATCGTCAATACTCTAGAAAATTGTCTTTGGCACAAGACGAGTCCGACGACAACAGTAATTTTGTCAAAAACTTTAGATGGTCAGCAGCCTTCTTGGTGTTTTATTTGATTTCTGAATCCATGATGTCTTGGGATTGGATAATGAGCTTGGACCCACACTGGTTCAGTACACTATTTGGATGGTATGTATTCGCTAGCATGTTTGTTTCTGGTATTACCGTGATTGCCATGGTTACCGTATACTTGAAGTCAAAAGGATATTTGGAGCAAGTCAATGACAGCCACGTTCACGATTTGGCCAAGTTCATGTTCGGTATTAGTATATTCTGGACTTATCTGTGGTTCTCACAGTTTATGTTGATATGGTATGCCGATATTCCAGAAGAGGTAACGTATTATATAGCGCGTTTTCAAGATTATAAATTACCATTCTTTGGTATGTTGGTCATGAACTTTGTTTTCCCATTGTTGGTACTTATGAACAGTGATTATAAAAGGGTGAACTGGTTTGTTATTATGACCGGAATTGTGGTTCTTTTAGGCCACTATTTGGATATATTTAATATGGTGATGCCTGCAACGGTTGGTGATCAATGGTACATTGGCTTACCAGAGATTGGTGGTATTTTATTCTTTGGAGGTTTATTTGTGTTCTGGGTGTTTACTGCTTTGACAAAAGCCCCATTACAACCCAAAAGAAACCCATTTATTGAGGAAAGTAGACATTTTCATTATTAATACGATTTAAGTCTTAGATAGATAAACGATGACTGCATTTTTAACATTAGCTGTTTTAGTATTAGTTGCGATTGCGATTTGGCAGATGACCAAGATTTTTGAATTGTCGCAAACTAAAACAGAAAAGGCTGAGATAGCGAACGATTCCGACAACAAGAACAATGGTTACCTTTTATTTATGTTCTTGATCTTCATTTATGGAATCACGATTTTCAGTTTTGCGAAATATGGTAAGACCTTATTGCCGGAAGCCGCATCCGAACATGGTGGTGAATACGACCAGTTGATGTTGGTTTCCATGGGAATTATATTCTTTGTGCAAACCGTGACCCAGGCACTCTTACATTACTTCGGTTACAAGTACAGAGGCCAAAAAGGAAGAAAAGCATTGTTTTTTGCAGATAATGACAGGTTGGAATTTATCTGGACGATTATCCCTGTAATAGTATTGGCAGGTTTGATCCTTTGGGGATTGTATACTTGGACCAATATCATGGATGTCAACGAAGACGATGACCCATTGGTGGTCGAACTTTACGCACAACAATTTAACTGGACGGCAAGATATGGTGGAGAGGATAATGTATTAGGTGATGCCAATGTTAGGTTAATCGATATCGGCAACGCCAATGTACTTGGTTTGGATGAGTCAGACCCCAATTCTGAAGATGATATCATTGTTAAGGAATTGCATTTGCCTGTCGGTAGAAAAATAAACTTTAAAATGAGGTCCCAAGATGTATTGCACTCCGCATACATGCCCCACTTTAGAGCCCAGATGAACTGTGTTCCTGGAATGATTACTCAGTTTTCCTTTACTCCAACAGTTACAACCGAGGAAATGCGCCTGAATCCGGATGTTGTAGATAAAGTAAAGCGGACCAATGCCCTTAGGGCCGAGTGGGCAGCAGAAGGAAGACCTAATTCGGAACCATGGGAGTTTGATTACATTTTGTTGTGCAATAAAATATGCGGAAAATCACACTATAATATGCAGATGAAGATTATAGTGGAAACCGAAGAAGAGTTCAATAAATGGCTTGCTGAACAAAAATCCTTCAAAGAAACCGTTATGATTGATGAAACGGCAGAGGAAGAGCAAGCATTCAACACGGAAGATGGTGTTGATATTGAAGCAGAAGAAATAGCTTCGGAAGAATAACAAACAATAAGAATAACGAAAAAAAATTAATTGGAATATGTCTGAAGTAGCCCATGTAAGTCACGATGATCACCACGATGATCATGGACATCACCATAAGGAAACTTTCATCACAAAATATATTTTCAGTCAGGACCATAAGATGATAGCCAAGCAATATCTGATCACTGGTCTGATTATGGGATTCATAGGTATAGCCATGTCATTGCTATTTAGAATGCAATTGGCTTGGCCGGGCGAATCCTTTGCGATTTTTGAAACCGTATTGGGCAAGTGGGCACCAGATGGGGTAATGGATGCCGACATCTATCTGGCTTTGGTTACCATTCATGGTACCCTCATGGTTTTCTTTGTTTTAACTGCAGGACTGAGTGGTACTTTTAGTAACCTATTGATTCCATTGCAAATTGGGGCCAGGGATATGGCCTCTGGATTCTTGAACATGGTTTCTTATTGGTTGTTTTTCATTTCATCGGCCATAATGGTGAGCAGTTTGTTTGTTGAAGCAGGACCAGCGGCCGCCGGATGGACTATTTATCCACCATTGAGTGCATTGCCGATGGCGCAGCCAGGTTCTGGTTTGGGTATGACCCTTTGGTTGGTATCCATGGCCATATTTATCGCTTCTTCTTTGTTAGGGTCTTTGAACTACATTGTTACAGTAATCAACCTTAGAACAAAAGGAATGTCCATGACACGTTTGCCATTGACCATCTGGGCGTTCTTTGTTACGGCAATTATTGGGGTAATTTCTTTCCCGGTATTGCTTTCAGCGGCTTTGTTGTTGATCATGGATAGAAGTTTTGGAACATCATTCTTCTTATCGGATATCTTTATTCAAGGTGAAGTGCTACATTATCAAGGAGGTTCCCCAGTATTGTACGAGCACCTATTCTGGTTCTTGGGCCACCCCGAGGTATATATCGTATTGTTGCCGGCTTTGGGTATTACATCCGAGGTAATGTCAACAAACGCAAGGAAACCGATTTTTGGATATAGGGCGATGGTGGCATCTATTCTAGCCATTGCGTTTCTATCTACAATTGTATGGGGTCACCACATGTTCGTATCCGGTATGAACCCGTTCTTGGGATCTGTATTTACCTTTACAACACTATTGATCGCCATCCCGTCAGCGGTAAAGGCATTTAACTATATCACTACACTCTGGAAAGGTAACCTGCAGCTAAACCCGGCTATGTTGTTCTCCATTGGTTTGGTATCAACATTCATTACAGGAGGTCTTACAGGAATCATTTTGGGGGATAGTACCCTGGATATCAACGTTCACGATACATACTTCGTTGTTGCGCACTTCCACTTGGTAATGGGAATTTCAGCACTTTACGGACTTTTTGCCGGGGTTTACCACTGGTTCCCGAAAATGTTCCAAGGACGTATGATGAACAAGAACTTGGGTTATGTACACTTCTGGATAACCGCAGTCTGTGCTTACGGAGTATTCTTCCCAATGCACTTTGTGGGAATGGCAGGGGTGCCACGTCGTTACTATGAGAACACGGCGTTCCCAATGTTCGATGAGTTGACGAACGTTCAGGTATTGATGACCGTATTTGCAATTATTGCAGGTTTGGCGCAGCTGATATTCGTTTACAACTTCATTTCAAGTATCTTCTACGGTAAAAGAGGACCTGTAAACCCATGGGGTTCCAATACATTGGAATGGACAACTCCACAAAAGCACATGCACGGAAACTGGCCTGGAGCAATTCCACATGTTTACCGTTGGGCCTACGATTACAGTAAAACTTACGAGAATGGTGAGTATATTATTGCAGGACAGGATTTTGTTCCGCAAAACGTTCCGCTTCAAGAAAACGAAGAAGAACTCAACCATTAAAAATATTTTTATATTAGTGAAAGAGCCCGTCCAATTGGATGGGCTTTTTTAGTTGGAATAGATTTTGAAATCAATTGTATATCTTTAAAAAGCATTTCCCCCCGCAAAAGAGAACATCATGAAAAAGTTGCTTATCCTATTATTTATACTATCCCCGATAGTATCCAATGCCCAACGTAAGCCAAAAATCAAGGGAAGCCGTATAGTAACACAGGTGAGCGAAGAACTCCCGCCTTTCAATGCAATTGTACTCAACGACGATCTCGAAATTAACCTTGATAGGTCCTTCGGCCCCGGGTATCACATTACTGCTGATGATAATTTGATAGATATCTTAAAATTTGAGGTCGAAGACGGTACTTTGGTCATTAGTTCCTACTATGATATTACCGCCAAAAAGGAATTGGAAATTACCGTCAATTATACCGAACTTAGAGCCATTACCTTAAAAAGCGGTAGCATTACCTCTAAAAGTGTTATTGAAACCGATGAATTGTTCGTGGATGGATTTAACAATACCAAGATGGATTTAAAGGCAAATGCTGCTGTGATGGATATCAATTTGGAAGATAACAGCAGTGGTGATTTTCATGTAGAGGTTGATTCTTTGAACATAAATTTGAATAAAAGGACCCAGGCCTATGTATACGCCCAAATAAATACAGGTTTGTTGGATTTGGATGGAAATTCCTCTTTGACCATGGAGGGGACATCGGATAGACTACAAGTCAATATGTTGGATCATGCCAAATATAAGGGTGAGGGTATGCAGGTGAGTTCATGTCAACTTCATATTACTGGAAATGCCAATGCGAGGGTATATGCATTCAACGATATCGAAATCGCTGCAACTGGAGGTGCCGGGATTTATTTATACGGTACACCCCATATTACCATCAAGGAATTTCTGGATACTGCACAACTTATTAAAAAGGAGTAATATTTGTTTGGCACCAATACTTGGTTTCCAGTAGCGGGGCTTTTCGATTATATTTGTTGAACCATGAACGAAAACTTAGATCCATCAGCCGAGAATTTCTCTCCTGAAGAGCTCGATGTAGAAAGAGCCTTGCGCCCCATCAGTTTTGACGACTTTACCGGGCAGGAACAAGTGCTGGAAAACCTGAAGGTCTTTGTGCAAGCAGCTAACTTAAGGGGGGAAGCCTTAGATCATACCCTTTTTCACGGACCTCCAGGTTTGGGTAAAACTACCTTGGCCCATATTTTGGCCAATGAACTTGGAGTAAATATAAAAGTTACATCCGGCCCTGTACTGGATAAACCCGGGGATTTAGCTGGATTGTTGACCAATCTGGAAGAGCGTGATGTACTTTTTATTGATGAGATACATAGGCTGAGTCCCATAGTCGAAGAGTATCTGTACTCTGCTATGGAGGACTATAAAATTGATATTATGATAGAGACGGGCCCCAATGCCCGTACCGTACAAATAAACCTAAGTCCGTTTACACTGGTAGGTGCAACCACTAGGTCCGGTCTGCTCACGGCACCCATGCGTGCCAGATTTGGTATTCAGAGTCGATTGGAATATTACCATACCGAACTATTGTCTACAATTGTGGAGCGCAGTGCAGATATTCTTCAAGTGCCCATCACCAACGATGCAGCTATAGAAATTGCTGGACGCAGTAGGGGTACGCCTAGGATATGTAATGCCCTTTTGCGCAGGGTACGGGATTTTGCACAGATCAAGGGAACTGGAAATATTGACCTTGAAATTTCTCAATTTGGACTTAAAGCCTTGAATGTGGATGCCCATGGCCTGGACGAAATGGATAACAAAATCTTAAGCACCATTATAGATAAATTCAAAGGAGGCCCTGTGGGTATAACCACCTTGGCGACTGCCGTATCTGAAAGTGCCGAGACCATTGAAGAGGTTTATGAACCATTCTTGATTCAGCAAGGTTTTATAATGCGCACCCCAAGGGGAAGGGAAGTAACCGAACTTGCTTACAAACATTTGGGCAGGGTAAAAGGAGGAACACAAGGAGGACTTTTCTAATTCTTATAGTTCAATTTTTCTGCTTTTACCACCAAACATATATTCCAATAATTAAATACTTTTTTGTATATTGATATATTATTTTGGTTTACAGAGGGTTGTAAGTTTACGATTTTTGTGGGAAACTCATCCGCAATCATAGACTCCATAAATTCAAGATTTTACTCCCAAATTTTACCCAAAAGGAATTTATTTCCTTTCGGAAACTTTTCTATTAATACTTATTGAAATCATGGGGGATAACCTTAAAAACTCAGGAACATCCGAAATGGATGATGTCCAGCTTGTGACTGGTCAAATACGTAAATTGGTTATGTATATTGGAATTTTTTCAGCATTGATGATCGTAATTGCCTTTGGTATTATGATGACGCGCTTCGGATTTAATTTTGGCAATGTCGACAAAGGGTTTGCCTCAATTCCGGATGGAGTGTACTACATGGATTACAATGTGGGCAACTTACCTTTGACCGAAAAAAACATACTTGTAAAAAAAGGATTTGACATTTTCAGAAATACACCATTGCACATTGGTCCTAAACAAAAGGATTCAACACAGATATATGCGGGCAACAACCTTGCCTGTGCAAGTTGTCATTTAGATGGAGGGACCAAGCCCTATGCGGCACCGCTGATTGGAGTGGTCAAAAGATTTCCACAGTTTAGAGGACGTGAGAATAAAATCGGAACGATCCAGGAAAGAATCAATGGATGTATGGAGCGCAGTATGAACGGAAAAAAATTACCGGAAAACAGCGATGCCATGGAAGCCATGGTGGCTTATATGGATTGGTTGGGCCGTGCTGCGCCATCAAATGGAAAAATAGAAGGACAAGGGTTTTTAAAAGTAGATCTCCCGGAAAGAGCGGTTGATTTGGCCCATGGGGAAAATGTATATGAAAAACATTGCGTAATCTGTCATGGCGCCGATGGGCAAGGCCAGCGTTTACCACAAAACGACTTATATCTTTACCCACCACTCTGGGGAAACGATTCTTATAACAACGGAGCTGGTATGACACGTGTGATCACAGCTGCCCAATTTATCAAAGGAAACATGCCTTTTGGTGTCACCTTTGATAACCCTACACTTACCGATGAAGAGGCTTACGACGTAGCAGGCTACATCAACCAAAAATTAAGACCAACAAAGTCTAACAGAGAAAAAGACTTCCCCGACCTGGTTAAAAAACCAGTTTCTACCCCCTACGGTCCATATGCGGACCCATTCTCTCCCGAACAGCACCAATTAGGTCCGTTCCAACCTATTATGGATTACTACCAAAAGGAACATCAACTGCGTAAAACCAAATAAACAAACGTGACAATGAGAACAACAGAGACAACATCAAGACGAAATTTTATGGGAGCTATGATGCTGGGTGCCACTGCATCCACATTATCGGCTTTCACAAATCCTGTATTCGCGGGAATGACCGATTTTACCGATTCAGAAATGAACGATGCTGAATCTTGGATGAAAACAATCAAGGGAAAACACAGGGTGGTATACGATGGATCTTACCCACATCATGGGTTCCCAATAATTTGGAACTGGGCCTACTATTTGTCCAACAACGAGATGGGCTCACCGGATGATGAAGTTACGGCAATGACCGTTTTAAGGCACGATGCCATACCATTTGCCCTTCATTCCGACCTTTGGAAAAAATATCCTTTGGGCGAAATGTTCCATGTAAAAACAGCCGATGGCGCTATATATGACAGAAATCCATATTACGAACCACAAGAAGGAGATTTTCCTATGCCGGTAATTCAAGGTATTAAGGATATGATGGGACGTGGAGCCATGTTCTGTGTTTGTAACCTTGCTTTGCAAGTATATAGCGGTGCAGCCGCCCAACAAATGGGAAAAGATGCAGGTGAAGTCTATGAAGAATGGAAAGAAGCCGTATTGCCCGGAATCCAAATCGTGCCTTCTGGTGTATGGGCCTTGGGAAGAGCCCAAGAAGAAGGTTGCGGATACATTTTCGCGGGAAATACCATTTAAACATGAAAAACCTCATCTTAAGTTTACTGTTATTGGTGTCAGGATTGACATTGGCACAGAGCGAACCCATCAAAGTAGTATTTGATGTAACCAGCAGTAATCCCGATGTGCATAGGACCGCTGCCAAACATTTAAGATTAATGGCGGAGGCTTATCCAGAATCGGAATTTGAACTGGTGGTCTACAGCGGAGCAATAAAAATGGTGGACAGAAAATCATCTGCTGCCGGGGAAACTTTGGAAGAAGTGGTTAAAAGGGATAATGTTTCCGTAGTAGTTTGTGCACAGACCATGAAAAGGCACAACATGGAAATGGGAGATCTTATTCCCGGAATAGGATCTGTCCCCGACGGTATTTTTGAAATTGTGAAGCTCCAAAAACAAGGATGGGGCTATATCAAGGAAGTGAATTGAGAAGCATTTTTCAAATACTGATTTATATAGATTAACTTTAAGGCGTGAATGCCGAAGAACATACACAGTTGATAAAAACCGAGGCCAAGCGTCTCGGTTTTTTGTCATGTGGTATCTCCAAAGCCGAATTTTTGGAAGAGGAAGCTCCCCGTTTGGAAAAGTGGCTTAACCAAAACATGCATGGGGAAATGCAGTACATGGAAAACCATTTTGATAAGCGCCTGGATCCCACAAAATTGGTGGAAGGCTCAAAGTCGGTAATATCACTCTTGTTGAATTACTTCCCCTCTGAAGAACAAAACCAAGATTCCTATAAGATTTCCAAATACGCCTATGGAATGGATTATCACTTTGTGATAAAGGACAAGCTCAAAAGCTTGCTCCATTTTATTCAAGAGGAAATCGGCGAGGTTCACGGAAGGGCTTTTGTGGACTCTGCCCCTGTGTTGGATAAGGCCTGGGCTGCGAAAAGTGGTCTGGGATGGATTGGGAAGCACAGTAATTTGCTTACCCAACAAGTGGGGTCCTATTACTTTATTGCGGAGCTGATCGTGGATCTGGAGCTGAAATATGATACTCCCGTTACAGACCACTGCGGTACATGTACGGCTTGTATCGATGCCTGTCCCACCGATGCCATTGTGCAACCTTATGTGGTGGACGGCAGTAAATGTATTTCCTACCTTACCATAGAATTAAAAAATGAGATTCCATCTGAATTTGAAGGAAAATTGGACGATTGGATGTTTGGCTGCGATGTTTGCCAGGATGTTTGTCCATGGAATCGATTTTCAAAACCTCACAAGGAACCCTTGTTCAATCCAAATCCAGAACTATTGTCATTTAGCAAAAAAGACTGGGAGGAAATCACAGAAGATGTCTTTAAGAAAATTTTCAAAAAGTCAGCGGTAAAACGAACAAAACTATCCGGTCTAAAACGGAATATTGATTTTTTGAAAAAATAGAGTGTGTCTTGTTTGCTCAAAACTGGTTTTATGGGTTTAGCTCAAAAAGAAAAAACACTATATTGAGCAATATTCTTGAGATATTCCTATTTTTCCAAGGATTATATTGATGACTAGCTAAACAGATAAGATGATTAAAATCAAAAAACCCAAATTAAGCTTTTGGCAAATTTTTAATATGAATGTTGGATTCCTTGGGATTCAATATAGTTTTGGCCTACAACAAAGTGCCATAAACCCAATTTTTCTTTTTTTGGGTGCCAAGGAGGAGATATTGCCCATCTTAAATATAGCAGGCCCCATAACCGGGTTGATAGTGCAGCCCATAATCGGTGCCATATCGGATAAAACTTGGTCTCCTCGTTGGGGAAGGCGAAAACCCTTCTTTTTGATTGGGGCGCTATTGGGAAGTTTATGTTTGTTTGCATTTCCCTTAAGTCCTGCTTTATGGTTTGCAGTAGGTTTGCTTTGGATTTTGGATGTTGGGAACAACATGGCCATGGAACCCTACAGGGCATTTGTGGGCGATAAATTACCCGAGTCACAGTTCAGTATCGGATATCAGATGCAAAGTCTTTTTGTAGGCGCAGGTATCCTGTTGGCCAATGCCTCCATATTTTTGTTTCAGGACTGGTTCGGAGGTGGAAAGGAAATTGAAGGGACAGTTCCCAAATGGTTATACTATTCCTTTTTTATAGGGTCTTTTCTTTCCATCGTCACCATTTTATGGTCGGTTCTAAAAACCCCTGAAATACCACCAACAGATGAAGAGTTGGCCGAGATCAACAAGCACAAGGCATTACCGTTTATGGAACGGTTTAAGGTACCTTTTGTGGAAATCATCCATGCGGTAAAGGAAATGCCAAAGTTCATGTGGAAGTTATCAGGAGTTTACCTGTTTCAGTGGTATGCCCTTTTTGTATACTGGCAATACATAACCCCCTTGTTCAGGGTGTCTTTGGGTTATGATACTTCCGAGGCAGCTGCCCAAGCTGCAAAAATGAGTACGACCTATAATATTGTCACTGCAGTAGTGGCATTGGTTTTGGTTCCATTGACCATGCGATTTGGAGGAAAAAAAATATATGCACTAAGTCTTTTCGGTACTGCAATAGCGCTATTTTCAATCCCATATATTCAAGATCCTGTTTATGTGTTGTTCCCCATGGTGCTTTTCGGAATCGGATGGGCAGCCATGATGGGAATACCGTACAGCATGGTCTCGAAAATCGTACCTCAAGAGAGAAGAGGCGTGTATATGGGAATATTGAATATGATGATCGTAATTCCAATGGGAATCGAAACATTGACTTTTGGTCCCATCTTTAAAAACCTTCTTGGTGCCAACTCAGTGAATGCCATGTTGTTTGCAGCCGTATTTTTCGTTATTGCTGCTGTTTTGGCCATGCGTCTCAATGTATCAAAAGCGAAGGAAGAATATCCATTGGACGCTTGATCAGTTTAACTGAGGTTACATTGGGCGTAAACATTTTTGGTTTTTATTTTAGTAGAAATTGATTCTTCGGATTTTCCGATAAAAGCTTGGAATACCCTAACTTTACCAATTCATTTTCGACGATATGAGCAAGGAAAAGCAGAGGCGCGAAGCGTTACTATACCACGCAAAGCCACAACCAGGAAAAATAAAGATTGTACCAACAAAACCTTATTCTACACAGAGGGATTTGGCATTGGCGTATTCTCCCGGGGTTGCGGAGCCCTGTCTGGAAATCGAAAAGAACAAGGACGATGTATATAAATACACTGCAAAAGGGAATATTGTCGCGGTAATTTCCAATGGAACAGCGGTTTTGGGCCTAGGTAACATTGGTCCGGAAGCTTCAAAGCCTGTGATGGAAGGAAAAAGCCTTTTGTTTAAGATTTTTGCTGATATCGATGGAATAGATGTGGAACTGGACACCACAGATGTTGATCGTTTTATTGAAACCGTTAAGACAATCGCTCCGACCTTTGGGGGAATCAATTTAGAGGACATTAAAGCTCCTGAAGCCTTTGAGATTGAACGTAGGTTAAAAGAAGAACTCGATATTCCCGTAATGCACGATGATCAGCACGGGACCGCAATCATCTCTGCGGCTGCTTTGTTGAATGCACTGGAAATTGCAGATAAAAAAATCGAGGAGGTCAAAATTGTTGTGAGTGGCGCTGGGGCCGCTGCAGTTTCATGTACACGGCTCTATAAATCTTTTGGGGCCAAGGCCGAAAATATCGTTATGTTGGATAGCAAAGGTGTTATCCGTAGCGATCGGGACAACCTTACTTCACAAAAGGAGGAATTTGCGACCGACAGAAAAATAGATACCTTGGAGGAAGCCATGAAAGATGCGGACGTGTTTATTGGGCTTTCCATTGCCAATATCGTATCTCCTGAAATGCTTAATTCCATGGCAGCGAAACCCATTGTGTTCGCCATGGCCAACCCTGATCCTGAAATTGAATATGATTTGGCCTGTAAAACAAGGAAGGACATTATTATGGCCACCGGTCGTTCCGATCACCCGAATCAGGTAAACAATGTGTTGGGCTTTCCATTTATTTTCAGGGGAGCATTGGATGTAAGGGCAACAAAAATCAACGAGGAGATGAAAAAAGCTGCTGTAAGAGCTTTGGCCGATCTAACCCGTGAGCCCGTACCTGAACAAGTGAATATTGCTTACGATGCCACAAGGCTAACATTTGGCAGGAATTATATCATCCCAAAACCGTTTGACCCCCGCTTGATCACCAAGATACCGCCTGCTGTTGCTAAAGCGGCTATGGAAAGCGGTGTCGCTCGTTTGCCAATTCAAGACTGGGAGAAATATGAAGAAGAGCTTTACCAAAGGTCTGGAAACGATAACAAGGTTGTTAGACTACTGCATAACAGGGCCAAAGTCAACCCAAAGCGAATTGTTTTTGCTGAAGCCGAGTTGCTGGACGTGATGAAAGCAGCACAAATCGTACACGATGAAGGTATTGCCATACCTATATTGTTGGGGAACAAAGCAATTATTGAGAGTTTAAAAAAGGAACTCGAATTTGATGCCGAAGTCCCCATCATTGACCCCCGTTCCGACGAATTTAAGGAGATGAGGACGGCCTATGCTTTAAAGTTATGGGAGCTTAGAAAAAGAAAAGGGGAAACAAAATACAGTGCAAGGGTGAACATGGGCAAGCGCAACTATTTTGGTGCAATGATGCTCAAAGAAGGGGATGCCGATGGAATGATATCCGGTTATTCCAGGGCTTACCCAAAAGTGCTAAGACCTGTATTTGAAGTGCTGGGAAGGGCCAAAAATGTTCAGAATGCCAGCACGGTAAATATTATGATCACGGATAGGGGGCCATTGTTTTTGGCAGATACTTCCATTAACATCGACCCCGATGCGGAGGAGCTTGCCGAGATTGCCCAAATGACGGCCAACGTTGCCAAAACCTTTGGTTTTAACCCGGTAATGGCCCTATTGTCCTATGCGAACTTTGGGTCGTCGGGCCATCCACATGCTAAAAAAGTACGGGAAGCGGTGAAGATTTTACATGAAAGAAACCCTGATTTGGTCGTTGATGGAGAAATTCAGACAGACTTCGCTCTTGATCCAGAGATGAGCAATAAAAACTTCCCTTTTTCCAAAATTTCGGGTAAAAAGGTCAACACCTTGGTTTTTCCGAATCTGGAATCCGCCAATATCACTTATAAATTGTTGAAAGGCCTGAACAATGCTGATTCCATTGGGCCTATAATGGTCGGTCTTACCCGTGCGGCCCACATTTTACAGTTGGGAGCCAGTGTGGACGAAATGGTGAATATGGCCGCAGTCGCCGTGATCGATGCCCAAGAACGAGAGAAAAGGAGAAAAGCAAAAATACAAGGGGAATAATCCCGACCAAACCAACTACATATGATTACCCATTTAAGAGGAAAATTGGTAGAAAAAAATCCAACTTATGCCATTGTGGAATGTAATGGGGTGGGTTATTTTCTAAATATATCACTGCACACGTTTTCCTTACTTCCAGATGAGGAAAGCATATTTATTTATACCGATTTATTGGTCAAAGAAGACTCCCATACCCTATTCGGATTTGCCGATCGGGCGGAGCGCGAAGTATTCCGTTTACTGATATCGGTTTCAGGGGTAGGAGCGAGCACGGCACGTACGATGTTGTCCTCTTTGTCCCCAACCGATGTTAGGGATGCCATAGCCAATGGCGATGTGCCTATAATCCAGTCTGTAAAAGGGATTGGGGCCAAAACGGCCCAGCGTGTAATCTTGGATCTTAAGGACAAGATTTTAAAAGTCTATGACATGGGCGAAGTTTCACAACAATCAAACAATACAAATAAAGAAGAAGCGTTATCTGCATTAGAGGTTCTTGGTTTTACCAGAAAGCAATCCGAAAAGGTGGTGGACAAGGTACTTTCCCAAGACACTTCGTTAAGCGTAGAGAACATTATTAAACAGGCGCTGAAAAATTTGTAACAAGTTTGAAAAGAGGGGCAAAACCAATACTTAAACCAACTCGTTTTAAGTACATTTTCTTTGTTGTTTGTTTGCTGTCCATATCCAACCTAATGGCTCAGGAAACCAACGAACAGGCTCAAGATTCCGTAAAAACAGGGATTGAGCTGGGTCGTCTCATCATGGAAAACCCCGATAGTATTGTTGCAAAATATACCTACGACCCCAAGACCAATACATACGTTTATACAGAAAGCATAGGGGACTTCAATGTAAACTATCCTGTAATCCTCACCCCAGAACAATACTATGATCTGGTAGAAAAGGAGCAGATGAAATCCTACTTTAAGCAAAAGGCAGATGCCTACGCTGGGAAAAAGGAAGGAAGTGAGGAAGCACGACGAAATCTTTTGCCCAATTTTTATGTGAACAGCAACTTTTTTGAGACCATTTTTGGCGGAAATACCATTGAGGTAATCCCGCAAGGGTCCGTGGCCATGGATTTGGGCGTGTTGTGGCAAAAAAATGACAACCCCGCGTTGTCGCCCAGGAACAGAACCAATCTTTCTTTTGATTTTGACCAGCGAATCAGTTTGAGTTTGCTGGGGAAAGTTGGCGAGCGTCTTCAGGTTACCGCGAATTATGATACCGAAGCTACTTTTGATTTCCAGAACTTGGTGAAGTTGGATTATACACCGACAGAAGACGATATCCTTCAAAAAATAGAAGTGGGTAATGTGAGCATGCCGCTCAATAGCTCCTTGATTACGGGTGCCCAGAGTTTATTTGGTGTAAAAACACAGCTTCAGTTTGGGAAAACCACGGTGACCGCGGTCTTTTCCGAGCAACGTTCGCAAAACAATACCGTAGTTGCCCAAGGGGGTGGTACCGTAAACGAGTTTTCCTTAACGGCTTTGGATTACGATGAGGACAGGCACTTTTTCTTGGCACATTATTTCCGTGATAATTATGATCGTGCACTTGAGTTCTATCCATTCATACAGACCAAGGTACAGATTACCCGTTTGGAAGTTTGGGTAACCAACCGAAACCAACAAACACAAAACGTTAGGAACGTAGTGGCCATCCAGGATTTGGGTGAAGGTATTTCGGATAATACCCGTATTGGTGTCAACAATGGCGACCCAGCTAATTTTTTTAATGCCCAAGCTGCTGCAACGGGACTGCCTCAGAACGGTGCCAATGCCTACGACCCCAATCAAATTGGAAGCGGGGCGCTAACACAGTCCATTCGCGACATTGCAACGGTGGAATCCGGGTTCAATATTCCAGGATATAACGTAAATCAAGGTTTTGATTATGCTATTTTGGAGAACGCAAGAAAATTGGAGCCGGGGCGTGATTATGAGTTCGATTCCCAATTGGGATACATTTCTTTGAGCCAAAGTCTGAGCAATGACGAGGTATTGGGTGTTGCTTTCCAATACACCTATGACGGACAGGTGTTCCAAGTGGGAGAATTTGCCAATGGAGGGGTGGATGCCACAACTATTCCACCAAACTCCAACTTGATAGAGAACAATGCATTGGTTTTAAAGTTACTGAAGAGTAATATCACCAATGTCCAAGATCCTATTTGGGATCTGATGATGAAAAATATCTATTCCACGGGAGCTTATCAACTGAATCAAGAAGACTTTAAATTAAACATTTTATATTCCGATCCTACCCCAAGAAACTACATCACACCAGTGGATCCCAATGCAGGTTGGCCTACAGGATTACAGGATCAGATTTTATTGAGCGTATTTAATCTGGACAGGCTTAACACTTACAACGATGTACAGCCAGGAGGGGATGGATTTTTTGATTATGTAGAAGGGATTACCGTAGATTCCCAATCAGGGCGTATTATTTTCACCAAGGTGGAACCATTCGGGGAATATCTTTTCGAACGATTGGGTGGTGGCGTTTATGATGTGGACAACGACCAAGGGTACAATCCAAACCAGAGAAAGTATGTATTCCGTAACATGTACGCCAAAACCAAAGCTGCTTCGTTACAGGACGCCGAAAAAAACAGATTCCAGATAAAAGGACAGTATACCTCACAATCCAATAACGGTATCCCGATCGGTGCCTTTAATGTACCACAGGGTTCGGTGACCGTGACCGCTGGTGGAAGACAGTTGCAAGAAGGTATTGACTATACGGTGAACTATCAGGCAGGTACGGTTCAGCTTCTCGACCCAAGTTTGGAAGCATCCAATACACCCATCAATATTTCTGTGGAGAACAATGCGGTCTTTGGCCAGCAGACCAGACGCTTTGCAGGGGTGAACGTAGAGCACAAGTTCAACGATAAGTTTGTTCTGGGGGGAACCTTGCTGAATTTGAACGAGCGACCGCTGACACAAAAATCAAATTACGGGATTGAGCCCGTCAACAATACCATTTTTGGACTGAACGGAAATTTCAGTACCGAAATACCCTTCTTGACAAGATTGGCCAATAAGTTGCCAAATATCGATACTGACGTACCTTCCAACCTGTCCTTGCGTGGTGAAGTGGCCTTCTTGAGGCCTAATTCGCCCAAAAATGCAGACTTTAGGGGAGAAACCACCACCTATCTGGATGATTTTGAAGGCGCACAGGCATTGATTGATATACGATCATCATTGGGATGGACCTTGGCTAGTCCCCCTGTTGAATTTTTGAACGATAGAACTGGAATCGATGTCGGTTACGAACGTGCAAAAATGGCGTGGTACACCATCGACCCCATTTTTTACACTAATCAAAGACCTTCTGGAATGTCGGACAACGATATTTCTTTGAACTCCACCCGTAGGGTTTTTATTGATGAGGTATTTACCGAAACCGATATTGCCCAGGGACAAACGCAGGTTCAAAGTACCTTGGATATTGTTTATTATCCAAATGAGAAAGGACCGTACAATGCCAACCCAAGTTTTGAATCGGAAACGTCGGATAACAAGTGGGGTGGAATTATGAGGCCTTTGAGCAGTACCAACTTTGAGCAGTCCAACGTGGAATTTGTCCAATTTTGGGTCTTGGACCCCTACATTGATGGCGAAACAACGGACGCCAACGCTGGGGAGCTAGTGCTGAATTTGGGAAATATTTCCGAGGACATCCTAAAGGATGGTCGTAAGCAATACGAAAATGGATTGCCGGCTAGCACCAACAATGAAGTGCCAAGGGAAACCATTTGGGGTCAAGTACCTTCGACCCAGTCTTTAGTGTATGCTTTTGATGCGGATGAGACCAATCGATCGGCCCAAGATGTTGGATTGGACGGGTACGGTGATGCTGAGGAAGCCACAATTTACAATGGTCCTGCAGAAGACCCTGCTTTGGACAATTATCAATATTACCTGAACCGAGAAGGTGGAATCTTGGAGCGTTATTTTGATTTCAACAATACACAGGGAAACTCACCGGTAGAAGTGACCAATACCAATAGAGGTTCCACTACTTTACCGGATGTTGAGGATATTGACAGGGATTTGACCATGAATACGGTGAACAGTTATTACGAATACCGCATCCAGATAAAGCCAAACACTACTATTGATGATCAATATGTCACCGATATCCGCGAAGGGCAAACACCAACATTGCCCAATGGCACACAATTGAACCGCAGATGGATCCAGTATAAAATTCCATTGAGTGATTTTACCGATGCCGTAGGTGGAATCTCGGATTTTAGGTCGATCAGTTTCATGCGGATGTACCTTACCGGGTTTTCGGACGATGTTGTACTTCGATTTGCAACCTTGGATTTGGTGCGTGGCGATTGGAGGACTTACACCAAGTCTTTGCAGCCCAATGTGGACAACGACCCTTCGGACGATGCTACCGTGACCGATGTGAATACCGTGAACATTGAAGAAAACTACGGAAGACAGCCCATACCTTATGTATTGCCCCCTGGAGTAGTACGTGAGCAGCTGAACAATAACAACACGATTATTCGTCAAAATGAGCAGTCCCTGTCTTTTGTGGTAGAGAATTTGGAGTCTCAGGACGCTCGAGGGGTATTCAAGAATGTAAATATCGATGTGCGTCAGTACAAGCGTTTGAAAATGTTCATGCACGCCGAAAAAATATTCAATACCGATTACTCTGATAGCGATACACCATTGGTTGGATTCCTACGGATTGGTACCGATTTCTCCGAAAATTTCTATCAGATTGAGCTGCCGCTTCAATTTACTTCGTTTGGAGCTTCATCCGCAGAAGAGATTTGGCCCGATGTCAACGAAATAGATGTGGCATTGAACGATCTGAACAAAGTAAAATCCCAAGGGATATCCAATCAGACTTTGGATGAAATAAATTACTATGAAATTGTGGACGGCGAGGCCGTGCTTGTTGATGAATTTGCTCCTCGAACCGTGGGAAGGGTTCGAATAGGAATAAGAGGTAATCCATCTTTGGGAAGTATTCGCGGCATGATGGTAGGTATCAAAAACATTGATGATATTCCAGCTCGGGGTGAAGTTTGGTTCAATGAGCTCCGCTTGGCAGGTCTGGAAAACAATGGTGGTTGGGCCGCAACCGCTGCCTTGGATGCCAACATGGCCGATTTTGCCAACGTAACCGCTACAGGAAGCAGAAGTACATCGGGCTTTGGCAGTATTGACCAAACACCAACAGAGCGTGCCTTGGAAGACGCCATCTCCTACGATGTGGTCACGAATGTGAACGTGGGACAATTGTTCCCGAAAAAGTGGAACCTTCAGCTACCGTTCAATTACGGAATTTCCGAAACGTTGATCACACCCGAGTTCGACCCCGTTTATGACGACTTAAGGTTGGATGATAGGATTGCCGCAGCAGCAACGCAAGAAGAGGCAGAAGCTATTAAAGAACAGGCAGAGGATTACACAAAACGTACCAGCATTAACCTGATCGGGGTTAGAAAAAATAGGGGAGAGGAAGCCGAAGAGAATTTCTTCGATGTGGAAAACTTTACCTTTAATTATTCCTATAACGAAACCGACCACCGGGACTTCGAGGTTGCAGAGCTTCGTGATCAAAACGTGTCTACAGGATTTGTGTACAATCACAACTTTAGGCCCGCTCCCGTGGCGCCATTTGCTAAAAAGGACTCCATGCTTACGGGAAAATATTGGCAATGGCTGAAGGATTTGAACTTTAACGCACTACCCACAAGTTTATCGGTAAACGCGAATTATAACCGTTCCTTTAATCAGCAAAGATATCGGGATGTACTGGAGCCAGGTGTGGATGCTTTGGAATTGCCTTTGTTGCAACAGCGAAACTATCTTTTTAACTGGCAATATGCCCTCAATTATAGTTTGACAAAATCCCTACGGTTGAATCTGACCGCCTCCAACAACAATATTGTCCGTAATTATTTCAATGTGGACGATGATCGCGATTCCGGAATCAACCAGGCCTTGGATTTGTGGGATGGCTTTTTTGATATTGGTGAACCGAACAGGCATTCACAGCAAATGCAGTTGAACTACGAATTACCGTTCAGCAAGATTCCATTCCTCAATTTTATTAATGCCCAATATACCTACACCAGTAATTTTGATTGGCAACGTGGGGGCGATGCGCTCCTCGAAGTAGCGGGGGAAAACATCAATACGGTCCAGAACGCAAGTACCCATAACTTGACGGCCAATATGAGCATGCAGCGTTTTTATGACTTTTTGGGTCTAAAAAAACGTGATGGAAAAGTAACTGCAAACCAAGCTGCAATTAGAAGGGATAAGGCGGGCAACCCTGCCAATCGTGAAGAAACCAACGGTCCGCGAAAAACAAGCAAAGGTTTCAATACTTTGGTGGATATCCTGACCATGGTAAAAAGGGTCAATGTAAATTATAGCGAAAATCGAGGTACGGTATTGCCGGGTTATACACAATCTATCGGATTCATCGGTACTACTCGCCCTACTTTGGGCTTTGTTTTCGGTAGTCAGGCAGATGTAAGGTTCGAGGCCGCACGTAGAGGATGGCTCACGGATTATCCCGAGTACAGCAATCAGTTCATGCAGAACACTAACAAGCAACTCAACATTACCGCTACGGCACAGCCGACCCAAGACTTGACCATAGACTTGAACGCCGATAGAAATTATATGAGTTCGCTGCAAGAAAGCTATAGTCCGGAAGAATGGATGAACGGCCAAGATGGACTGATCAACGAGATGGGGAACTTTAGTATCTCCACTATGATGATAGGAACTGTATTTAACAAAAGTGACGAGTTTGATTCCGAAACCTTTGAGCAATTCAAACAAAACAGGATTACGATTGCCAACAGACTGGTATCCGATAGGGGAGAAAGTCCAGGTACCTTGGATGAGGACGGTTTCCCGGAACGGTATGGTAAAACACAGCAAGAAGTATTGCTCCCAGCCTTCTTTGCGGCATATACCGGACAGGATGTGGATAGGGTGAACATGGATGCTTTCCGTGAAATCCCGATTCCGAACTGGAACATAAAGTACACAGGTTTGATGAAGAACAGATGGTTCAAAAAGAAATTCAAGCGTTTCTCGTTGAGCCATGGATATCGTGCCGCCTACAGTGTAAACTCGTTCCAGACCAATTTGGAGCGACAGAATACCACATTTGACACGGAAAATGGGGATTTGTTGCCCAAAACATTGATCAATAATGTGGTTTTGACAGATGAGTTCAGTCCCTTGATGCGCGTGGATTTTGAAATGCAGAATTCCTTCAGCTTTTTGGCCGAGGTGCGGACCAGCAGAACCTTGTCCTTGAGTTTTGACAACAATTTATTGACGGAGATCAATGGTAACGAATATACCGTGGGGTTGGGGTACCGCTTTAAAGATGTGAAATTTGTAACGAATATCGGAGGTGAGAAAACTCGTTTAAAGGGAGACTTGAACCTGAAGGCCGACCTGTCACTTCGAGATAACATTACCATAATCAGAAACTTGGATATCGATAATAATCAAATCACTTCTGGACAGAGATTGATGTCCATAAAGTTCACCGCCGACTATGCGCTGAGCAAAAGTTTGAACGCCCTGTTCTTCTACGATCACTCTTTCTCGGAGTTCGCGGTTTCTACGGCATTTCCGCAGACTACCATCAATACGGGCTTTACGTTGCGATACAACTTTGGAAACTAAGATTGGCATTTTTTATGCTTACCTTTATTTTGTCGTAAAGTTTCTTTGAAAAACTTTCCGCAATCCGTTACATTTGCCCATCGACTAATTCAAACAAAAAGTAATGAATATACCATCAGAATTAAAGTACACAAAGGACCATGAGTGGGTCAAGATAGATGGAGATACCGCGACCGTAGGTATTACGGATTTCGCCCAAAGCGAGCTAGGGGATATCGTTTACGTTGAAGTGGAGACTTTGGACGAAACATTGGATAAGGAAGAAGTTTTTGGAACCGTTGAGGCCGTAAAAACCGTTTCCGATCTGTTCCTGCCGTTGAGCGGGGAGATCGTTGAGTTCAATGAAGCGTTGGAGGACGAGCCAGAAAAAGTAAACTCCGACCCTTATGGCGATGGATGGATGGTGAAAATAAAATTGAGCGAACCTTCCGAAGTGGAGGATTTAATGAGTGCCGACGACTACAAGGCATTGATAGGTGCTTAAAAAAAATATATATACCTTATTGTTTGTAAGCTGGGTAGTTGTCATCACAATGCTCAGCTTATTTTCTTTCTCGGGCATGAATTTGGATACGGGAAGCCTGAATATCCCTTATGCCGATAAAATCACCCATTTTATATTTTATCTGACATTCGCTTTTGTGGGGTGTCTAAGTTTACGGGAAAGAACAACGGGAAACCTTGGTTTGCACAAAACCTTGATTATTGTTTTGTTTTTCGCTATATTATATGGTATACTTATTGAGGTATTACAATACACGATCACAACCGATAGAATGGCCGAATGGGGCGATGTTTTGGCAAATACTCTAGGAGCATTTGCAGGAATAGGACTGATTCGGTGGGTTTTTTCTAAGAAAAACCCGTTAAAATGGAAATTTTAATTGTTTATTTAACCAATTAATAATTAAATTAGCAAACACTAAATTTAGAAAAGGAGAAAAGGATGGAACCAAAAAAGAACCCGAAAGCAGATGTAGGAAGAAACAGCGCACTATATTTCGTTATAGGATTGGCTGCTGTTTTGGCATTGGTCTACGGAGCCATGGAGTGGAAAAAATATGACAAGGTAAATGATTATGACATTTCTATGAATGTTGAAGATCAGTTGGACGAAGAAGTACCAATGACGGAGCAGATTAAGACTCCACCACCACCACCGCCACCTGCTGCCCCCGAAGTAATCGAGGTTGTAGAAGATGAGGAAGAAGTGGAAGAGACTGTAATCGAGTCTACTGAAACTAGCCAAGAGGAAGAGGTGATCGAAATCGAGGAAGTTGAAGTGGAAGAGGTAGAAGAGGACATTAGTGTACCTTTTGCTGTTATCGAGGATGTGCCGGTATTCCCAGGTTGTGAAGGAGCGAGTGATAAAAAAGCCTGTTTCCAGGAAATGATGCAGAAACACATTCGTAAAAACTTCCGTTACCCAGAAATTGCCCAAGAAATGGGAGTTCAAGGTAGGGTAAGTGTAATTTTCGTAATCCAGAAGGATGGAAGTATCGGAAACATTAGAATGCGTGGACCAGATAAGAACTTGGAAGCTGAGGCAATGAGAATCATCCAAAAATTGCCTAAAATGACTCCTGGAAAGCAAAGAGGTAGACCAGTAAAGGTTCCTTTCAGTATTCCTATTACATTTAAGCTTCAGTAAGAAGATATATATTATTCCTGTCGAGGCAGGAATGAGAAAAGCCCTGATGGAAACGTCAGGGCTTTTTTTTTACTCGTTAATAGAAGAGGTGAGGCTGAGGTATATGGTTTCCCGTATCCTTTCAGGATTGATATACCCATTTCCATAAGAAGCATCATATTTGGAAGTTAGCTCATTGTTGCCCTTTACTTCTTCCAAGGATTTTCCTGCAGTTATTTCCTTTTGGATGGTTTGCTTAACGTCTTCCAGGACCTTTATATAGTTTTCCAATTCCGACTTGTTCGACGGCTTGCCATGCCCAGGGATGATTTTAGTGTCTGAATCGATTACCATTAAGGCCTTTTTGTGGGCCTCGATATACCCATTGATACTTCCTCCGCTGTTCAAGTCGATATAGGGATATCGGCCCGAGAAATAAGTGTCTCCCATGTGCAATACATTTTCATTGACAAAATAGATCATGGTATCCCCATCGGTATGGGCATTGTGTACATGAAAAAGCATCACCGTTTCCTTGCCATCATGAAAGGTCAGGTCTTCGGAAAAAGTGATTTCTGGTAATGATTTTTCAAAATCCTTTTGATTCATCTCGTTGGTGGATACCTTCTCCTTTCCATTTACATTTAGGCGTTTTCTAACATTGTCCTGGGCCACTAAAATGGTATTATCAGTATTGAAGTTGACATTTCCGCCTGTATGGTCACCGTGCATATGGGTATTTACAAGGTAGGTGATGGGCTTATCGGTAAGGGTTTCGATGGTTTCTTTGATTTTTGTGCTAAGCGGAGCAAATTGGTCATCGATCATAAAAACTTTATCCTGTCCCACATAAATACCAATGTTCCCACCTCTTCCCGTAAGCATAAATGTATTTTGAGTTAAGGTGTCAATTGTTATGTTGATTTTATCATCTTGGGCATGTGCTGCCCATATGGATGTAAGGAGTATCAAACTTAAGATGTTGCGCATAATGTTTTGTTTTGGTTTTTTGTTAAAGTAGTTCATTATCAAAAATAATACAAAGACCGTCAATAGGTTGGAAATGAGAATCGGTGGCGTTATCTTTGCCAGCCAATAAAGATGTGGATGAAATCTGCCGTAGGTTCCGTAAAAAACAATACTCTTTCCTTACTACTTACTGATTTTAAGGAGATAACCAAGGCCAAGTTGGCCGTTAGCGTGGTGTTCTCCTCCATTGCCGGGTATTTTCTTGGGGCCTACCAAATTAACGTGGTATCCTTGCTGCTATTGATGTTTGGAGGTTATTGCATGGTGGGGGCGTCAAACGCATACAATCAAATTATAGAAAAAGACCTGGACGCTTTAATGAAGCGGACCCGGAACAGACCGATTCCCTCGGGAAGGATGTCGGTAAAAACCGCGTTGATCATTGCAGTAACACTAACGGTACTAGGGGTGTTGTCCCTATTGGCACTTAGTCCTAAGACTGCCATGTTCGGGGCCATCTCAATATTTTTGTACACCAGTGTTTACACGCCCCTAAAAACAAAGTCCCCTTTATCGGTTTTTGTTGGGGCTTTTCCAGGGGCGATACCTTTTATGTTAGGTTGGGTAGCCGCAACAGATGATTTTGGAATAGAGCCCGGAACCTTATTTATGATTCAATTTTTTTGGCAGTTTCCCCATTTTTGGGCCCTGGGTTGGATGTTGGATGAAGATTACAAGCAAGCGGGCTTTAAAATGTTGCCTACAGGAAAAAAAGATAAAGGGACCGCAATTCAGATTATCCTGTATACCATTTGGATGATTGTAATTTCGATTATTCCCGTGTTCGGGTTTACGGGGCGTTTGCATTTGTCCATTCCTGCAGCAGTAATTGTATTGCTATCCGGTCTGGCAATGTTGTTTTTTGCCGTCAAATTATATGAAAACAGGGACAATCCATCAGCGCGAAAGTTGATGTTGGCCAGTGTTACCTATATATCATTGATTCAAATAGTATACGTAATAGATAAGTTTATAAGCTAAAAATGGATTTAACCCAAGGAACAGTAGAGGAAAAGAACAGAAGGGCAAAAAAAATGATGCTCTGGTTTGGCATTGTGAGTTTGATCATGGGCTTTGCCGGTTGGACCAGTGCCTATATTGTTAGTAGCAAGCGAGAAGATTGGGTAAGCGATTTGGAATTGCCAAGCGCATTCTTTATCAGTACCGCTATGATTATTTTGAGCAGTGTCACCTATTTGATCGCAAAACGATCAGTGGCCAAGAACAATCAAAAAATGGGGACTATATTTTTGTTGGTCACCTTGGCGCTCGGCATCACCTTTATATCATTGCAATTCGTTGGATTCTCCCAAATGTTGGAGAATGGATATTATTTTACCGGCCCCACTAGTAATATAAAAATGTCCTATGTATTTTTGATTGCAGCTGTGCATATCGCCCACGTAGTGGCAGGTTTGATATCCCTTTTGGTGGTGTTGGTGAGACAGCTTGGAAATAAATATACACCGGAGAACATGTTGGGCATGGAACTGGGAGCCACTTTTTGGCATTTCCTGGATTTTCTTTGGGTATATCTAATTCTATTTATGTATTTCGTGAAATAAAATTTGATTGAAGCAGTTTTCATTCAACTTTGTCTTTTACAATACATCAAAAAATGTAAATTTGTGAAAGTTTTAATAAAACGACCTTTTTTATGGATGCAACGGTAAGTACCGGTACAGAAGACAGCGTTTGGGGTGGTGGAAATAGACCTCTTGGCGCTAGCTATGGAAAAATGATGATGTGGTTTTTTATCATGTCGGATGCCTTGACCTTTTCCGGGTTTTTGGTAGCCTATGGTTTCTCAAGATTTAAGTTCATAGAACTTTGGCCTATAGCCGATGAAGTGTTTACCCACTTTCCGTTCTTGCACGGTGTTGAAGCACCCATGTATTATGTGGCATTTATGACCTTTATTTTGATCATGTCCTCTGTAACCATGGTGTTGGCAGTGGATGCAGGTCATAAAATGAAGCAGAAAAGTGTTATCCTTTATATGTTCCTTACCGTTATCGGTGGTGCCATCTTCGTTGGCTCACAGGCGTGGGAATGGGCAACTTTTATAAAAGGTGATTACGGAGCGGTCGAGACAAACTCAGGTAGGATTCTTCAGTTTGTAAATGCCGAAACAGGTAAAAGGGCCGCTTTGGCCGACTTTGCGGAAACCTTGCCGGAAGAAAGGGTGAAACACCAAGCTAGTGAAGGTATTTGGTTCGAATCGGAAGGATACAAAACGTCTTATTCGTTGAACGAGGTTGTTGAAGGTTTTAAGGCAACACCGAATATTCTTATCCGTACCGAACAATTGAACGAAGAAGGTGAGAAGACCCTTTTGGACAGAAAACAGTCCTTGGCGAAAATTTTGGAAGCCAATCAAGTAGTTGAGGGAGCAAACCTAGTACACAACGAATACGGGCATCGATTGTTTGCCGATTTCTTTTTCTTTATCACAGGGTTTCACGGATTCCACGTATTCTCTGGGGTAGTGATCAACATCATTATATTCTTCAATGTGATTTTGGGTACTTACGAACGTAGAGGTCACTATGAAATGGTGGAAAAAGTTGGACTGTACTGGCACTTTGTGGATTTGGTATGGGTATTCGTATTTACATTCTTTTATTTGGTATAAAAAACATTGATTATAAATGGCACACGAACATAAACTAGAGATTTTTAGAGGGCTTTTAAAATTCAAGTCGAATACCCAGAAGATTTGGGGAGTACTTATATTCCTTTCTATAGTAACCACTGTAGAGGTTGCTTTGGGTATTGTTAAGCCAAGGGCTTTAACCCACAGTCATCTTTTAGGCATGAAACTGCTTAACTGGATTTTCATCATCTTAACCTTGGTCAAGGCCTATTATATTGCATGGGACTTTATGCACTTAAGGGATGAAAAGACTTCCTTGAGAAGAGTGATTGTATGGACCCCGGTATTCTTGATTTGCTACTTGATATTCATCTTGCTTTTTGAAGCGGATTATATTCACAATGTATATAGGGATGGGTTCATAACCTGGAACTTCTAACCATAAAGCATTTAACAAATTTAAAAGACGGTTTTCCAACCGTCTTTTTTTATTTTTGTAGGGTTAAAAAACTATGAAAAAGAAAATCGTATTAGGAGTCCTTTTTATCCTCCCGGTGGTGGTGTATTTATTTTTTGCATCGGGGGTAAATAATTTTGGACGCTTGCCCACCCTTACCGAGAATGTATTGGAAGTTTCCGATATAGACCCCAATGTGCAATTCAAAAACAAGATTACCATTTTGGGATTTTTGGGAAATAATGTGGAGGCGATGCAAGGGAATGCCTTCAACCTTAACCAAAAAATATATAAAAGATTTGGGGAATTCAACGATTTTCAAATGATTATGGTCGTTCCGGAAGGAAATGAGCAGCAAGTGGATGAGTTAAAAAGTGAATTGGGCAAACTATCCAATGTAGACAAATGGCAATTTGCCTTTGGTACCGATGATCAAATCGAAACGTTGTTTAAATCATTACAAACCAATCTTGAATTGGATGAGGAACTTTCCACCCCAAATGTATTTATAGTTGATAGGGACCTAAGCCTACGAGGGCGTACCGATGACGAGGATGAAGGGGTCAAATATGGTTATGATACCTCTTCCGTAGCAGAACTGAACAATAAAATGGTGGACGATGTCAAAATTATCTTGGCAGAGTATCGTCTGGCACTAAAAAAGAACAATGCCAACAGGAGCGAACAATAAGAAAAAGTATACCTACATCTGGGTATCCGCAATTATTTTGATTTTTGGAATTTTTGCGGTTTACGAAATTACAAAGCGTGTAAAAGGTGGCACCATTGTGGAAAACGACCGAATGAGCGTTAGTTCTAAAAACACCAAAGTGGGTTTTGTGGTCAACCAAGGAGAAAAGCGTAAAGTGCCCGACTTTTCGTTTTATGATCAAGACAGTGTTTTGGTCACTAATAAGGATTATTTGGGTAAAGTCTACGTGGTCGAGTTTTTCTTCACTACGTGCCCCACCATATGTCCCATAATGACCAAAAATCTGGTAGAACTGCAAGATACTTTTGAAGATGATCCTGATTTTGGCGTGGCATCTTTCACCATCAACCCACGATATGATACTCCATCCGTATTAACGGAATATGCGGAGAAATATGGAATTACGGACAAAGACTGGCATTTGATGACAGGCGACCATGAGAAAATATATGAATTGGCACAGCAAGGTTTTTACATCTTTGCCAGTGAGGACCAGGATGCTCCAGGGGGATTTGAGCATTCAGGTATGTTCGCGTTGGTTGACAAAAATGGGTATATTCGTTCGCGTGAAGATGATTTTGGTAATCCGCTGATATACTATCGTGGAACAATAACCGAGGAGCAAGGGGTGAATTCTGATGGAGAGACACAGCAGATCACCATTTTAAAGGAGGATATTAAAAAATTATTGGCAGAATGACCGAGGAAGTTACATTAAAAGAAAAACGGTTCAATAGGTTAATAACCGTAATTTCCATTGCAATACCTTTAGTGGTTGCCCTATTGTTTGGTTATAAGATTCCAAACGCCAAACCACTATCTTTTTTGCCGCCCATTTATGCGGGAATCAACGGTTTGACTGCAGTTTTATTGATTGCTGCCTTTATCGCCATTAAAAATGGTCGACAACGCATTCACCAAAGGTTGATGACAACCAATATTATACTCTCGGCATTATTTTTAGTAATGTACGTTGCCTATCACATGACATCGGAAACCACTGTTTTTGGAGGAGAGGGCGCCATCAAGTTTGTTTATTACTTTATTTTGATGACGCATATTGTGTTGTCCATTTCGGTGATTCCTTTGGTATTGATCACGTATTCAAAGGTATATTTGGACGATTTTGAAAGTCATAGGCAATGGGCCAAGTATACCTTTCCCATTTGGTTGTACGTGGCCATAACAGGCGTTTTGGTCTACATTATGATTTCACCGTATTATCAATATTAACTTTCCATGAAAACAAGATTTCTGATCATACTTATTGTTTTGTTGGTAATTCCAACGGTGTCAGAGGCCCAATGTGCCATGTGCCGCGCAGTGGTCGAAAGCGAGTCAGGTGGAAAAACTGCCGAAGCCATTAATAATGGAATTGTTTATCTAATGGCTGTACCATATGTTCTTGTAGCGGGTCTATTTTACTTCATTTATAGAAAAATGAGAGGCTAAACCTGTCTTTTTTACTTCAAACTGTAACATTTAGCGGATTTAATTGTCTTACTAGTGAACGCTTGCGTCACTCATCAATCAAAAATCGCTAACCCATGTTCGACCTGGAACGGTGGCAAGAAATATTTGACACCATAAGAAAGAACAAACTCCGCACCTTTTTAACCGGGCTTTCCGTGGCCTCGGGTATTTTTATTTTGGTAATTCTTTTAGGTTTTGGTCAAGGTATGCGCAATGGTATTGAGCATGAGTTCGAGCAAGATGCCTCTACCAGTGTTTGGGTTTGGCCTGGCGTAACTTCCAAAGAATACAAAGGATTAAATCCTGGGCGACGCATTCAACTTGTAAACGAAAACTATACTAAAGCGAGCACCATCTTCAATGACGATATTGAATATGGTTCCGCGAGGATATTTGTACGTGGTGTTAGTGTAAATTATGGAAAGGAGGCTCTTATTTATGGGGTTCAGGGCGTTGCTTCTGATTTTCAGTTTATAGAAAACGCCAAAATGATGGAGGGAAGATTTATCAATTACCAAGATGAAGCTTCCAATGGCAAGGTGGCTATTATCGGCAACAAAATAAAAAAGGATGTTTTTGGGGATGTCGATACCCCTATTGGTGAGTTTATAGATATCTCGGGAATCCCATTTAAGGTAATCGGTGTTTACAAAGAAATGGAAGATCGCGAAGAAGAGCGTATTTATATTCCCATTACAACTGCCCAAAGGACTTTTAATGGTGGCAATAGAGTGAATAATTTGTCCTTTACATTGCCTCCAGCTGAAAATTTTGATAAGGCCGTTGCCCAAGCGGTTGATTTTAAAAACGGACTTCGAGAATATTTACAGCAAACCCATACCATTGCTCCGGACGATACGGGGGCTATTGAGGTCTGGAGTGCAATGGAAGAGGCCAAGCGCTACTATGGTCTCACCAATAACATTAAACTGTTTTTCTGGTTCGTAGGTGTATGTACAATTATCGCCGGGGTGGTAGGGGTAAGCAATATTATGATGATCGTGGTCAAGGAACGCACCCGCGAAATAGGAATTAGAAAAGCCTTGGGCGCGAAACCATGGTCCATTATTGCCATGATACTTCACGAGGCCATTTTTGTTACCGCAATTTCTGGTTTTGGAGGATTGATATTCAGTATGGCCCTGTTGGAACTGGTCGGCCCTAATATAGAAGTGGATTACATTATGAATCCCTCCGTAAACTTCAATGTGGCCTTTTCCACTGTAATTGTTTTGATAGTCGCTGGGACCCTCGCTGGTTTTGTGCCAGCTTACCGAGCGGCAAAAGTTAAAGTAATCGAATCCCTGAGGGACGAATAAGCAAAGCTGATATGTTCAATAAAGATAGATGGCGGGAAATTATAGAGGTGCTCACAACCAATGTGTGGCGAACCATCTTTACGGCTTTTGGGGTTTGCTGGGGCATCTTTATCCTGATTGTATTGTTGGCCGCAGGAAAGGGGTTGGAGAATGGCATTAAACAGGATTTTGGGAATATTGCCACCAATACCATGTTTATGTGGACCAGGGCCACCACCAAAGGTTATGAAGGATTGCCCAAAGGGCGACGCTTTGAGTTTAAGATAGACGATGTAGACGCATTGCGGGATAATGTGCCCAATCTTCGATTTATTTCACCACGGAACCAACTGGGCGGATTTGGTGGCAACAACAATGTGGTTCGCGGAATCCGAACCGGAGCTTACAATGTATATGGGGATTATCCCGAAATCATCAACCAAGACCCTATGGCGGTGACCTCCGGACGCTTTTTGAACTACAACGATATTAAGGAAAAAAGAAAAGTGGCCATTATTGGTCAAGGGGTAAAAAATGATCTTTATGATAAAGATGAAGATGCGCTTGGAACCTATATCAAAATACAAGGAGTCAACTTCATGGTCATAGGAACCTACAAAAAGAATAGTAGCGGAGGAGGAGAAGAAGGCCAAAAGGAAATTTTTATCCCTTTCACCTCATTTTCCCAAGCCTTTAATAGGGGAGAAGATGTGGGGTGGATGGCCATTACAGCAAACGATGGCAGTTCCATTTCCCAGCTCAAGGACAAAATTGTGGATGTGATGAAGCAACGCCATAAAGTACATCCAGAAGATACTCGCGCAGTGGGCTATTTCGACCTCTATGAGCAATACAACCGTGTCGAAAGTCTTTTTGGAGCCTTAAAAGCGGTTGCTTATATCGTGGGTATTATGGTATTATTATCCGGAATTATAGGGGTGAGCAACATTATGCTCATCGTGGTAAAGGAACGTACCAAGGAAATTGGCATACGCAGGGCATTGGGAGAACAACCTTGGTCCATAAAAAAACAAATTTTGATGGAATCCATTTTCCTGACCCTGATCTCGGGGATGGTCGGTATCATATTCGGGTCCCTGGTCATTTTTGGGATCAATTCCCTGTTGGATAGTGTAGGGCCTGTGGATATGTTCATGAGTCCAAGTGTAAGCGTTGGAGTGGTGACAGGAGCCTTGACCATTTTAATGGTTTCGGGGCTACTGGCTGGGTTTATACCTGCACGGAGTGCCATACGCGTTAGGCCCATTGAAGCATTGCGAACAGAATAATAGGTAAGAATCAATCAATTAACAGAAATTAAAATGAAAAAATCGGTAACCATTGTCATCTTGTTGCTCATCGTAATAGTGTTCGGTGGCTCCATGTACTACTTGTATCAGAAAAATGCTGAGGACCCAGTGGTATATCAAACGGAAACCCCTTCCAAGCAGACCATTGTGAAAAAGGCAGTGGCCACGGGGAGTATTCTTCCTTTGGAAGAAGTATTGATCAAACCCAATATTTCGGGTGTGATCGAAGAGATTTATGTAGAAGGGGGAGATTATGTGAAGTCAGGAGACCTTTTGGCAAAAATAAAAGTAGTGCCTAACCTATCGGCCCTAAATGATGCCAGAAACGCCATTGATGAAGCTAAAATAAATCTGGACGATCAAAAACGTAATTATGAACGCCAATCCACACTTTTTGGAAAAGGGGTTATCCCTAAAACTGATTTGGAACGTGCACAGGTGTCCTACGATCAAGCAAAACAGGCCTATGCGGCAGCCAATAAAAGATATGATATTGTAAAAACGGGTACCACGAGTGGCTTGAGCAGTTCGGCCAATACCATGATCAAGGCCACAGTGAGCGGAATGGTGTTGGAAGTACCTGTTGAAGTCGGTAACCAGGTGATTGAGAGCAACACCTTTAACGAGGGTACCACAATCGCTGCCATTGCCGATGTGGACAAAATGATATTTGAAGGGAAGGTGGATGAATCCGAAGTGGGTAAAATAAAAGAAGATCTTCCGTTGGAGATAACCGTGGGGGCCATCGAAAATCGTGTTTTTGATGCTGTTCTGGATTATATCGCGCCCAAGGGAAAAGAGGAGAATGGCGCCATTCAATTTGAAATAAAGGGAACACTTAAAAAGAACGATACCGTATTTATAAGAGCAGGGCTTAGTGCCAACGCATCCATTATTTTAGCACGTGCAGATAGTGTTTTGGCAGTAAAAGAAGCTTTGGTGCAGTTTGATGATGATACCAAATCGCCCTTTGTTGAGGTAGAAACCGCCGATCAGCAGTTTGAGCGAAAAGAAGTGGAATTGGGTGTGAGTGATGGTATTTTTGTGGAGGTGAAGTCAGGCATAGCGGCCACTGACAAAGTTAAAGTATGGAACACATTGGCTGAGGAATAGCCGTTAACAAACCACCTTCGGAAAAAAAAGTAATATTTATTGTAACATTTTAACAACTTATATGTCTTACAAGCAGAAGTAAAAGTAAGATAGCTAACATCATCAATCATGATAGAAATCAAAGATCTTCATAAATCCTATAAAATGGGGAGTAATGTCCTTCATGTTTTAAAAGGGATAAATTTTAAAGTAGAAGAAGGCGAGCTGGTGGCCATTATGGGTTCTTCAGGGTCTGGAAAATCTACTTTGTTGAATATTTTGGGAATGTTGGACGGAGCAGATTCCGGTGAGTATACTTTAGATGGTGTACCGATTAAAAATTTGAGTGAAACCAAAGCTGCCCAATATAGAAACAAATTTTTGGGATTCATTTTTCAGTCTTTTAACCTGATCAATTATAAAAGTGCTTTGGAGAATGTTGCCCTTCCACTTTATTATCAGAAAGTACCTAGAAAAGAGCGCCAAGAAAAGGCCATGAAGTATTTGGAAAGAGTAGGCCTAAAACCATGGGCAGATCATTTACCAAGTGAGCTGTCCGGAGGTCAAAAGCAAAGGGTGGCTATTGCAAGGGCCATGGCTGCAGAACCAAAAGTGCTGCTGGCGGATGAACCGACCGGTGCATTGGACAGTACAACTTCCTATGAGGTAATGGACCTTATCCAAAAAATTAATGATGATGGCAATACAATTTTGGTGGTGACCCACGAAGAGGATATTGCCCACATGTGCAAACGAATAGTACACCTAAAGGATGGTATTATCGTGGAGGATAAAAAAATCGAACAAGTAAGAGCGGAACAGTATGTTTGATCGCGACGTTTGGCAGGAAATATTCAATACGCTGAAGACCAATAAGCTCAGAACCTTTTTAACGGGTTTCTCTGTGGGGTGGGCCATCTTTATTTTGGTAATGCTCCTTGCCTCTGTGAACGGCATGGAAAATGGTTTTTACAACCAGTTCAACGATGACGCTACCAACTCCATCTTTGTGCGTCCGGGAACAACATCCAAAGCCTATGGTGGTTTTGAAGAAGGCAGACGAATCCAATTGGAGAATGATGATGTGGAATATATCAAGCAAAGCTTTCCCGAGGATGTCGAGTATATAAGCGCAAGGTATTATGCCAACGCAACGGCAAGGTATAAGGATGAAACCGGTTCTTATTCCGTGCAAGCTGTACACCCCGACCATCAGGCCATAGAAAAAACATTGGTGGTTTCCGGTAGATATATCAATGAGGCCGATATTGTTAACAAAGCCAAAGTTGCGGTTATCGGAAGAAAAGTGGCTGAGGACCTTTTTAAGAATGAAGACCCCTTGGGCAAATTTGTGGAATTCAATGGATTGTCCTTTAGGGTCATCGGAATCTTTACGGATGATGGCGATGACAATGCCGAAAGAAGGATATATGCTCCCATAAGCACCTATCAACGGATTTATAAGAACACCAATGATATCAATATGATCGCTTTAACCTACAATCCAACCTATGACATTTCTACCTCATTGGAGTTTTCGAGTAGATTGGAGGACATCATGAAGCGTCGTCATAAAATTGACCCAGAAGATCAATCGGGCCTCTACATATTTAATTACGCAGAGGCTTATGACAACATCAGCAGTTTTACGGCTGTTTTGAAGGGGATTGGTATCGGTGTTGGGTTTTTAATACTCGTGGCGGGTATTGTGGGTATAGGTAATATCATGGTATTTACCATTAAGGAAAGAACCAAAGAAATTGGAATACGAAAAGCGCTGGGTGCAAGGCCTAGTCAAATTGTGAACTTAGTGCTGTTGGAGTCGGTTTTTATTACGGCAATTTCAGGTTTTGTGGGATTGTTGTTTGCCTGGATGATTTTGGCCGCCATAGGTCCCACGATTCAGACACCGGCTTTTAGCAATCCATCCGTAAGCCTTTCGGTAGTGGTTACCGCCACCATTGTTTTGGTAATTGCAGGAGTATTGGCAGGCCTGTTGCCCGCCATGAAAGCTGCAAATGTTAAACCCATTGTTGCACTAAGTGATAAATAGTTATGTGGTTATTTGATAAAGACTTGTGGATAGAAATTTTTCATACCCTGGGCAAGAATATGCTAAGGACCTTCTTGACCATGCTTGGAGTTATCTTCGCTATGATCATATTGGTACTGTTATTGGGTTCTGCCAATGGTATGAGCAATGGGTTCAATAAGCTTTTCGCTGGAACAGCTTCGAACAGCTTGTTTGTTTGGGGACAGTCAACCTCCGAACCTTACAAAGGTTTTGAGCGGGGAAGAAGAATCCGGTATAAACTTGAAGATGCGAACATCCTGAAAACACAGATTCCTGAAATCGAAGTGTTGGCCCCTCGAATTGAATTGGGGAACCATAGGGGAACTGTAACCGTTTACAGAAACGGACAAACAAGTGGCTCCGCTGTATATGGTGATTTTCCGGAAATAGACAATATCACCAAAAAGAAGTTGGTGGAAGGTAGGTTTTTGAACCAAACCGACATTGAAGGTTCAAAAAAAGTTTGTGTCATCGGGGAGGAAACGTATAAACTCCTATTCGATAAAGGAGAAAAAGCCATAGGACAGGACATTCGTATCAATGGTATTTATTTCTCGGTCGTGGGGATTTATAAACCGAACAACAACATCAATATTGATGGAGAAAATGCGGTTTTTATACCCTTTACCACGTTCCAAAAAGCATTTAATTCTGGAGATAGAATGGGTTGGATGGCCATAGCTGTGGAAGAAAGCACTCCGGTACCGGTCGTTGAAAAACAAATAAAGGACATTTTAAAGGTCAAATACGATATCCATCCAGATGACGAACGTGCCATTGGTAGCTTCGATTTGTCCGAAATATTCAACAATATCACTGCGTTTACAACGGTTCTAAAAGGATTTTCATTTTTCGTTGGAATCTTTACCCTATTGGCGGGTGTAATCGCGATCAGTAATATCCTTTTGATTACTGTAAAAGAACGTACGCAGGAAATCGGGGTAAGAAGGGCCCTAGGGGCAACACCCAAGATAGTGAAGCGTCAGATTGTTGTGGAAGCCATAGTATTAACGGCATTTGCCGGTTTGGTAGGTTTTGCCATTGCAGTTGGGATATTGTCCATTTTAAATGCCATGTTTGGCAGTGGGGATAATTTTCCTTTTGTAAAACCAATGATCAGTGTGCCGCAGTTTGTCATATCATTTATTTTAATGGTAGGGCTGAGCGTGCTCATCGGATTGTTGCCGGCCAACCGAGCTGTAAGAATAAAACCCATAGATGCATTAAGAGAAGAATAATCATCAATACAATTAAATAACGAAATCAAATAAACAAGAATGAACAAGTATGTAAAATACGGATTGATAGGGGTAGTGGTCATTGGTATTTTGGCCGCTGTAGTCTACTTTTTAAAGCAGAACAGTACTCCTGTAGAGCTGTATAAAACCGAAACAGCAGAACGAAAGGACATCGTAAATAAGGTAATCGTTACCGGAAAGGTTATTCCTGAGGATGAGATCAATATCAAACCTCAAATTTCCGGTATCATTGATAAGATCCTTTTGGAAGAGGGTGTAAGAGTACAATCTGGAGACCTTATTGCCGTAATCAAGGTAGTTCCCAATGAACAATCCTTGAACCAGGCGGCAGGTAGGGTTCGAAATGCCGAATTGGCGCTGAGCAATGCCAAATTGGAGTACGATAGAAATAAAACCTTGTTTGATAAAGGGGTGATTTCGAACCAGGACTTCAATAATTTGAAGCTGACCTATGAGCAGGCCATGCAAGAATTAAAAAATGCACAGGCTGATTATCAGATCATTAGAAAAGGTTCTGCCGGAGGTTCGGCAAGTGCCAACACCAATATTAGGGCCACTGTTTCCGGAACTATTCTGGAGATTCCTGTTAAAGAGGGAGATCAGGTCATTCAAAGTAACAACTTTAACGAAGGTACAACTATTGCGACCATCGCCGATATGAACAAGATGATCTTTGAAGGAGAAGTGGACGAGGCTGAAGTAGGTAAACTGCATGTCGGTATGCCATTGGAAATCAGTCTGGGCGCACTGGAAGAGCAAAAGTTCGATGCAAAACTTAAGTTCATTGCACCTAAAGGTGTAGAAGAGGAAGGTGCGGTTCAGTTTAAGATCGAGGGTGATCTGGATGTAAAAGATGGTGATAGCACATCTTACGTAAGAGCAGGTTACAGTGCCAACGCATCCATAGTTTTGGAAGAGAAAAAAGATGTACTGTCCATTAAAGAAGCTTTGCTTCAGTTTGACAAGGAGACAGAAAAACCATATGTGGAAGTGCAGACCGGCGAAAATGAATTTGAGCGCAGGGACCTTGAATTGGGTGTCAGTGATGGTATAGATGTAGAAATCGTTTCAGGCATTGGAGAAGAGGATAAGATCAAAGTTTGGAACAAGCTTGAGAAGAAATCTGACGAAGGTTAATCGATGCTCGCAATCATTTTTAAAACCAAAATCAAAAAACGAATGAAAAATAGCATAACGATAGTACTACTGTTGTTCGCCGTTACCTTTTCGAGTGCGCAAGTACGCAAATGGACCCTTGAGGAATGCGTGGCGTATGCAGTGGAAAACAATTTGACCGTAGAACAATTTGAACTGGATCTGGAGAATGCCAAAATCGATAAATCAGATGCCCTGGGAAATCTTCTTCCCAGCTTGAACGGGTCTACATCGGCCTCAAGTAATACGGGTTTCTCCATTAATCCAACGAACAACTTGCCCACCAATAGCACCGCTTTCAACGTGAATGCCGGGTTAAGTTCCAACGTAACCCTTTTTGACGGGTTAAGGAATATCAACCGCTTGAACAGGGCAAAAATGAGTGCAATAGCCAATCAATACCGTTTGGACAACCTAAAGGACGATATCAGGTTGAACGTCGCCAATGCCTATTTGCAAGTGGTTTCCAATAAAGAGCAGCTTAAAACCTTTAAGGCGCAATATGCAGTTACGGAACAAGACCTTATCAGAACCAAGGAATTGGTGGAGTCGGGGGTTGTTCCCAGAGGGGACCTTTTGGAAATTGAGGCTACTGCTGCCAATCAAGAACAGCAAATAATCAACGGCGAGAGCTTAGTTGTTATTTCCAGGGTGAATTTGGCACAATTGCTACAGATAACCGATTATCAGAACTTTGATATAGCGGAAGAAGAGTTCGATATTCCACCTTCCGATATTTTGGACAATTCTCCTAAAGTGATTTTTGACAAGGCATTGGGCTTTAGAAATGACATCAAGTTCTCTGAAACCAATGTTGAAGTGGCCGAGCAAGATCTTAAGATTGCCAAAGGGGCTTACTTGCCAACGTTGTCCGGGTTTTTCCAGTACGGTACACGGTATTCTGATGTAACCCAGATACCTGATGGAAACGGTGTTCCTTACACTCCTAATTTTACCGATCAGCTTTGGATTTTTGATGGTATTAGTTACGGTGCACAATTAAGCGTTCCCATTTTTAACGGATGGAGCACACGCAACAATGTAAAACGTTCAAAAATCAGCTTGGAGAAAGCAAGATTACAGTTGGAACAGGATAAACTGGATTTGGAAAACGCTATACAACAGGCTTATGTAGATGTGGGTACTTTCGAGAAAGCCTATGTTGCAGCCGAAAAAACGTTGGAAGCGAGGCGTTTGTCCTATGAATATGCCAAGGAGCGTTACGATGTTGGTTTAATGAACGCCTTTGATTTTAGTCAAGCACAAGCTAGACTGGAAAATGCCCAAGCGGATGTAATCAGGACCAAGTACAACTACATTTTCCGATTGAAAATTTTGGAATTCTATTTTGGTATACCCATTGCATTAAACTAGTATCTTTGTGGCCGCTATGGCCATAATATTAAATCTAGAAACTGCGACTACCAATTGCTCTGTGAGCATTTCAAATGACGACAAAGTTGTTGTCCTACAAGAGAACAATGCAGCGAACTATTCACATTCCGAGCAATTACACGTATTTATAAAAGAAGCCTTGAAAGAGGCTTCTTTGTCATTTTCAGACTTAGATGCCGTTGCCATTAGTAAAGGCCCAGGGTCCTATACAGGACTCCGAATTGGAGTGTCTGCGGCAAAAGGATTGTGTTTTTCTTTGGATTTGCCTTTGATTTCCATTCCAACTTTGCAAAGCATGGCGCATCAAGTGCAATTGGAACCAGGGGAAATGGTAATTCCTGTTCTGGATGCCAGACGTATGGAAGTATACTCTTGCGTTTATGATAACAACTACCAAGAAATACGCGAAACCCGCGCAGAAGTTATCAATGAAGCATCTTTTGCTGATTATGTTTCTGGCAAAAAAGTTTACGTTTTAGGGAGTGGTGCAGAAAAATGTAGGGGTGCCTTGCAACACCCCAACTTTGTTTTTAACGATTCTGTTGTTCCCTCTTCAAAACAGATGGCTTCAATTGCTTTCGAGAAATTTAAGTCCAATCAATTTGAGGATGTGGCCTATTTTGAACCTTACTACCTCAAGGACTTTGTACTTCAGCAAAAAAAGAAGAAGAATTAATCTTCCATAGCTTTGTGCATAACCCGTTGTGGGAAAGGAATCTCGATTCCAGCGGCATCAAAGCGTAATTTTGTTTGCTCGATCACATAAAAGTGTGCTGGCCAAAATACATCGTTATTGGCCCAAAAACGCAAGGTGAGGTTTACGGAACTGTCCCCCAATTCACCTACATATACTTCAGGTGCAGGTTCTGTGTTGATATTAGGGTTTTCGGCACAGATCTTTAAAAGAATTTCTTTAGCCTCTTTAATGTTTGACCCGTATCCGATACCAACATCGATTTTATCCCTACGGGTATTTTCCATATTATAGTTGATGATGTTTCCGTTGGACAATTGTCCATTAGGAATTATGGCAATTTGGTTGCCGAACGTACTCAGTTTTGTATTGAAGATGGAAATTTCCTTTACGGTTCCGTCCACGCCTTGGGCAGAAATAAAATCCCCCAATTTAAAGGGCTTGAAAATCAAAATCAGAACACCACCTGCAAAATTGGCCAAGGAGCCCTGTAGCGCCAATCCAATGGCAAGACCGGCAGCACCTACTATGGCCACCAAAGATGAGGTCTTGACACCCAGCTGCGTAATCACCAAAACAAACAATAAAGCTTTTAGGGTAATGCTGATAAAACTTTGTAAAAAGGATTCCAAAGTTTCATCGTAGTCCTTTTTCTTGAAAAAACGACGCACCATTTTATTGATGAATGAAATGACCCAAAGACCGACAAAAAATATGACAATGGCCGTAATAAGACTTGGTACTATGCCAATCGCCCATTCAACTGCTTGGTCCAAGTAATCTTGATAATTTTCTAGTTCTTCCATAATGGTTTTTTAGTTTAAATAGCAACGTAGTTAATATTCAAATGAAATAAAAGAAAAGGTTTTTAAACAAATGTTAATGTTAAAGCCGTCTATAACTGCTCCAAAGCCTTTTCTGCACTGGTCACAGGGAGTTTGCATGCTCCCTCGATACAGACATAAGTTAAGGTTTTTCCAGGTACTGTCCTGTTTTTCAGTAGTTCCAGGTCACCGTCTTTTGCGGCCCCGACCAAAATGCTGTTGGGAACGTATGCCTTTGCCAGCTCTTGCCCCATGGATTTGAAATTTTCACCAAGCACTGCGATTTCATAAAAATTTTGGTTTTGGAACAGTGCCAAATGCAGCCAGTTGGAAAATCCTTGCGCTCTTTTATCAAAATCCTTTTGAACGTTTTTCAGCATTTGTTTGGATACATCACCATAGGTTTTGTCCGGATAAATCTTATGCATTTTGAACAAGTTGATGGCCATCATGGAATTCGAGGAAGAAATCACATTATCATCGATTTCAATGGTCCTTCGAATCAAGGAACGGTCTTTATCGGAGGTGTAAAAGAACATACCGGATTCTTTATCCTGAAAATGTTTTATGGCATAGTCAAGTAGATGTTTGGACAAATTCAGCCATTTTTCATCAAAAGTAACTTCATATAGTGAGAGGTATGCATCGATTACGGTTGCATAATCGTCCAAAAAGGCATTGATGGTACTCTTACCTTCCTTGTGATTTCTGTAAAGAGAATAATCTTCCCGGATCATTTCCCGTTGGATGAATGCTGCATTCTTCAGGGCGAGGTCCAAATATGCTTCTTGGCCCAAATATCGATAGGCATCCACAAGTCCTTTGAGCATCAATCCGTTCCAGGACGTCAATATTTTATCATCCAGTCTTGGTCTTGGACGTTTGTTCCTTTCCTTTTTGAGCAGCGTCAGGTCTGTGTTTATTTTAGATTTTAACTCGGGAACGGTGATTTGAAATTTTTCAGCAATGTCTTCATCGGATTTGTCCCGTATAAGTACATAATTGCCATCTTCCCAATGTCCATAGGAATTGATGTTGAAATATTCTTGGAACATTTCATAATCATTGCCCAATAGTTGTGCAAGTTCCTCTTTTGTCCAAACATAATAGGCACCCTCTTCAAGTTTTCCATTTTCGTCCAAACTATCTGCATCCAAAGAGGAGTAAAAACCACCGCTTTGGTCCAGAAGCTCCTCTTTTACAAAAGCCACAGTCTCATTAACGACATCCTTGTACAGGTCATTTTTTGTTACGGTATATGCCTTCGCATATAAACTTGTCAGCTGACCGTTATCGTACAACATTTTTTCGAAGTGGGGCACGTGCCATTTTACATCGACGGCGTATCGGGAAAACCCTCCACCGACATGGTCGTAAACGCCACCGTAGGCAATACGTGTAAGCGTAGTGTCCACAAACTCCATAATATCGGGTTTGTTGGTTGCGGTGGCATAATGCAATAAAAAATCCCAGTTATTGGGCATCATGAATTTTGGAGCACGCTTATGTCCTCCCAAAAACGTATCAAAATATTGTGTCCAATTGTGTACCGCGGCATCCAATTGTTCTAAAGAATAGAGTTCACTGTCCTTTTCGTTTTCCACGAGGTTGATGGCATGTAGCCCATTGGCCAAATCACTGGCATATTTGGTAACCCGCGGTTTGTCCTTTTTGTAAAGCTCGGCTAGTTGCTCGAGGGATTTTATCCAATTGTCCTTGGGAACGTAGGTAGCGCCCCAAAAAGGTCTCCCGTCCGGCAGGGCAACAATGTTAAGGGGCCACCCACCTTGTCCGGATATCATTTGTATGGCGTCCATATAGATTTGATCCACATCCGGTCGTTCCTCACGGTCAATTTTTATGTTTATGAAGTTATCGTTCATCAATTGGGCTACTTGCTCGTCCTCAAAACATTCCTTTTCCATAACATGGCACCAATGGCAAGCGGCATATCCAATGCTGATGAGAAGAAGCTTATCTTCCTTTTTGGCCCTCTCCAGCACCTCTGGATGCCATGCTTCCCAATTCACCGGATTATGGGCGTGTTGTAAAAGGTATGGGCTTGTCTCGTGGATTAGGGCATTGGTATGTTTTTGGCTCACTTCGTCGGATTTTTGTTTGCAACTTAGGGCTGCTGTTAAAACTAGTATGAAGAAAAGTACTTTTTTCATTACATCATTATGTTAAAGCATAAAAAAATGCGTCCGTTCGGGACGCATTCTCTTTTCTTCCATTGTATTACTGTACTTCAAAGGTAATTTTCACGTTTACCCTATAGTCATCAATTTTTCCATCTTTTACAGTGGCACTTTGCTCATTGATGTAGATGGAACGAATGTTTTTAACTGATTTTGAAGCTTGTTCCAACGCTTTGTTGGTCGCGTCTTCCCAACTTTTGTTGGAATTCGCCAATACTTCGATAACTTTTAAAACTGCCATGGTCAATGTATTTTTTTGATTCCCTAAAATTTAACGATTTTTGGTGGGAAAATGGCAGTAAAATCAAGTTAATTAACCGTTTAGGGCAACAACCTCTTTGATTTTTTCTCCCATCATGTTCTTTAGCATGGTTTCGATTCCGTTTTTCAAAGTAAAAGTAGAGGATGGGCAACCGCTGCAGGCACCTTGAAGGATTACGCTCACCGTTCCGCTTTCCTCTTCGTACGACTGGAAAAGAATGTTTCCTCCATCACCTGCCACCGCCGGTTTTACATATTCTTCCAAAATGTCTATGATTTGGAGCGATGTGTCATCGTAATCCGTGCCAGCTTTATTTTGCTCTACGGTTTCCTTACTTTTTTGAATGGCTTCCGCCGTCACAACATCTTTGCCATCGGCCAGGTAATCCCTAATAAATTCGCGGAGTTGCATATTGATTTCTTCCCAATCGGCTACTTCATATTTGGTAACGGAAACATAGTTTTCGTCCATAAATACCTCCTTTACAAAAGGAAGGTGGAATAGTTCCATCGCTAAAGGCGACTCTTTTGCCTCATCGATGTTCTTGAACTCGTAGGTGCTGGGCACAATTTTTTTGTTGGATACGAACTTCATTACCGCAGGGTTGGGTGTTACCTCGGCGTAAACTGTAATGGGTTGCTTCTTTTTTACATCCTCTTCGTTTACCACGGGCTCCCCTGCATTGAGGTACTCCACCAGTTGTTGGGCCACTTCGTCCTTCACATCTTCCCATTCTACAATGTCGAACCTTTCCAAAGCCACAAAATTGCTTGCAATGTAAACGGTCTTTACAAACGGAAGGTAGAAAAGTTGTTGGGCCAGAGGCGAATTTTTGGCCTCGTCTATATTTTTATATTCGTAGTTGCCCTTTACCAAAAAATGGTTGGCTTCCAATTTAATGATCTTGGGATTGTTGGTCGGGACTATCGTGATATTGTACTCTTTCATCTTGAATATTTGATGCAAAAATACCAATAGTTCAGATGCGCAGCAAAATATTATAATATTGTATGCGGCTTTCCGTTATCTTATTGTTTTATTGTAGTGAACAACCATTAGCCCCATCCGTCACATGAGACGCATCTTAACCTCGATTATTATAACCCTGTTTTTTGGAAGTATGGCCAAGGCACAGGAGGGAATCCCAGTGTATTTTGACTACTTGGCGGACAATTATTATTTGGTCTATCCATCCATGGCAGGTATTGCAGAGGGCACCAAAATTCGTCTAACGGCCAGGAAACAATGGTTTAATGTGGACGAGGCACCGAGCTTGCAAACATTGAATATAAATTCCAGGGTAGGTGAGCGCAGTGGAATAGGGGGCATACTGTTTAACGATTCCAATGGTTACCATTCGCAAACGGGCTTCAAAGCTACCTATGCGCACCATCTTCAATTAGGGGGCGATTTTAGGACGCTCAACCAGTTGTCTTTTGGTTTAAGTGCAGGCGTTATTTTGAGTAGCTTGGACGAAACAGAATTTAGATCCGTAATTCCAGACCCTGTGGTAACGGGGGTAAAAAACACTACCAGTTATTTTAACATGGATCTTGGTGTTTCTTACAACTTGTTCGAATTCTATGCCCATGCTGCCGTTCTTAATATTTTGGGTACTGGGCGAGACCTGTACACAGCTGCTGAGTTCGATAACTTAAGGAGGTACTTGTTCTCCGTAGGATATGTTTTTGGCAGGGAAACAAGAATAGAGCCGTCCATTTTGTTTCAGATGACGGACTTTACCAAAGAGAAGACCGTGGACCTGAACGCCAAGGTATACCGCGATGTGAGTTTTGGAACAGTATGGGCAGGGCTGTCCTACCGTCGCAGTTTTGATGGGGCACAATTTCAAACCAATGGTCAATTTGGTGAGCAACGACTACAATTGTTTACACCGATTATTGGGGTTAATGTGAACAGGTTTATGTTCTCTTATAATTACTCTTATCAATCGGGCGATATTCGTTTTGATAATGGTGGTTTTCATCAGATTACCTTGGGTTACGAATTTGGACAGAGCGACCAAGGAAAACGATATGATTGCTATTGTCCTGCGGCCAATAATTAAAATGGCCCACCGATGTCGATGGACCATTTAGAATCAGCCGTTCAACATTAGTACTAATCCCAAGTGAAATTTTTCCGGGAAGCCTGAGCCTTTATGGCCGAAAGCATCGCATTTTCAAGCTCTCCTATTTCCTCTTTTTGATGCTCGGCAATATAAACTTCACGTTTGGCATTGAGTTCCTGTATCTTTTTTTGGATTTCTTCCCGTTCCGTTTTCTTTTGTTTGATGTAGGTCATAATCTCACCTTCGGATTTTCCTTGGAGTTCTTTCGGTAGGTCTGTGTCCTTTAATTCTGAGATGACGACTTCGTCAGCCTCTGCCGCATCCACCAAGTCCCATTGTGAATTTTTGTACAACCTTGAACTTTTGCTCACAGCTCGTTTAACCGCTACGGCTTCTTCTAGATTTGCTGCATTCGCATCCTGGGCATATTGTAGTTCTTTTTTTCGCATGCCCATGGAACCATAGGAAATATAGGTGTTGTTTAATTTTGAATTCAGCCGGATGATAATGTCATCATACGGAGTGTTGATATGGATCACTTGCCTATTGTGGTCAATGGCCATGTACTCGCCACCAGTGAGCATGGCGCCTTTTTTCCACAAAGTGGAAATACCCTGCTCATAATTACCGCAAAAAATCGTATTTACGATAATATCCTTTTCCTTGGCATTGGTCGCTGCATCCCTGAAATCCAGTTTTCCTTGAGTAAAAGGTTCGTTGCCGGCAATAAAGATCATTTTAAGGTCATCCGCGTTTTTACCCCAATCCAATTGTTTTAACGAAGTGTGGATTACTTGTCCACAATATTCCTCGCCTCCGTTGGTGGTCAGTGAAAAAAGCTTTTCCGAGATTTCATCCAAGTCGTTGCTGAACCCCAAAACCTGTCTTATGTAACCTTCTCGGGACGAAAGATTGTCGTTTCCGTACTCGTAAAGGGCAATTTGAAGGGATGGTCGCACATTGGTGCCGCATTTGGCATGGGTAAACTCGTTCACAATGTCCCATAATTGTGCCTTGGCCTGATTGATGAGTCCATCCATGCTGTTGCTGGTATCCAACAACAAGGCAATCTTAACATATTGTTCTTTGGTCTTTTTGCTGGCATATGGGGTAATTAATGTAGCTTTTTCTTTGGTATGGGCCTTAAGGTTACAGCCATAGGAAGAAGCGGTCATAAACAACAAAAGTGCTGAGCTCAGTATGTATTTAATATGTTTCATGATGCAATAATTTTTAATGTTGAGGTAAATCTATCGGCATCTTTCAGTAAAAAAAATCAAGAATGAGTGAAAGGATGGTTAAAATGAGCAACTGATACCTGCAACTTCGTAATCCGGGAAAATCAGCATGTTTTTTCGTGAAAATCAATAACAGGTCATTTTTTAAAATAGTATGTTTACCTATAGTTATGGTAAAAAAGGCGTACATAGTAGTATTGTTGCTGTTAACGTCCCTAGGTGCATTGGCGCAAGTTGGAAATGCCAGGGTAGAAATGGAAATAAAGGGTTCCGTGAAGGGAATGGAGAGCCGTGCACCCATTTCCGGAGTACAGGTTACCACAGATAAGGGCGCATATACCACAACCAATGCCTTAGGGGAATTTAAAATAAAGGCGTCGATAGGAGACCTATTGATTTTTGAAGGCACCGAGCTGGAAACCGTGCATTATCGAATTAAATCAGCTGAAGATGTGGATGTGCTCGTAAAGGGTTATGGAGGTGCTGTTTCTTCCCGTAAGCAAAAGCGCGAAGTACCCCCATCCAGAAATAGTTTGATGGACCATCAGCGCTTTTTGGATTCGGCCAATTTTTATAAAAAGACCGATTTCGAGAAAAGCATCGATTTTATTGCCCAATCCATGGAATCTCTCGGCAACTCCGGTAACAAAAGGGAGCTATCCTCTTCTTTAAGAGCACTTGGAGAAATTTATATGTTTCACAAGCAGTACGATTTGGCCATCACCAACTTTAAGGATGCCTTGGCTGCACAAAAGTCCAGCAAAACCGAGTTGTTGTTGGGTCAGGCGTATGTGTTGAATGGTGATCATGAAAGTGCAATAGCTATTTTGGAACCTTTGGTAGCAGTTAAAAACATGGTTCCCTATCAACGGATAGAACTTTATGAAGCTTTAGGGGACGCCAATAAAGGGCTCTCAAACCTAAAACAGGCCCAGGAGTATTATCAAGAAGGACTTCTTATTGCAGAAAAAAATCAAATCCCTCCAAAGGAGATCGATCTGAGTTCGAAAATAGCAGATGTATTTGCCAGTGAGGACAGAGTGATCGAGGCCGAAGGTTTTTATCGAAACTCTTTGGACCTTTCTAAAAAAGTAGCGCCGGAAAGAATGATCCAGGAAAGTGAAAAAGTGGCGGATTTTTACAATCAAAAAAGTCGATACAATGATGAAATCCAACTGCGCAAAAGAAACCTGAATGAGCTGAATTCGCTTGCAAGACCGGGTGTGGCTTCTGTGGACCAAGGAATTTCACTAACGAGGGATACCATTACCTCACAGCGCATCAACTATAAAATAGCCAATGCCTATATTGCCCAAGATAAGTTGGACGAGGCCATTCCTTACCTCGAAAAAAGTATTGTGGAGGCCGACAAGGATGATGATTTGGTGGTGCAAAAGGATGCGACACGAAAATTATCCGAAGTGTACAAGTATAAAGGTGATTATACCAAGGCTTTGGAATCTTATCAGGATTACGTAGCAGTCGTGGATAGCCTTTATGTACAAAAGGAACAGGAAATATCGAGGGCCGCCCGCTTTAATCGAGAAATCGCAAACACACAGAACCGAATCTCGAGTTTGGAACAAGAAAGAGAACTCAGTCAAAGTAAATATAGCTTGGCGGTAACCGAACAGCAGTTGTACGAGGAGACCAGCAAGCGCCAAAAATGGATCATTTATTCGTTGATATTTGGAATTGCCTCACTGGCACTCACGGCATTTTTGTACTACCGAAGCAACAAACAGCAAAAATTGGCGAACAACCTCTTGGCCTTGAAATCGCTACGTACACAGATGAATCCCCATTTTATTTTTAACGCGCTCAACTCCGTGAACAATTACATCGCCAAAAGCGATGAACGAAGTGCCAACCGTTTTTTAAGCGAGTTCTCGGTGCTTATGCGCAGTGTACTGGAGAATTCCGAAGAGGATTTTATCCCTTTGGCGAAAGAATTGGAGTTGTTGGAACTTTACGTGAAACTGGAACATTCCCGCTTCTCCGAAAAGTTTGATTATGAAATTGAGGTGGATAAAAAAATAGAGATTGATGCTTTCCAAATTCCACCGATGTTACTTCAGCCGTATATCGAGAACGCCATTTGGCATGGCTTGCGTTACAAGGATGAGAAAGGATTTTTAAAAATTAAAGTAAGGCAGCTTACTGAAGATATGCTCGAAATCTGTATTGAGGACAATGGTATTGGAAGAAAAAAATCGACTGCCTTAAAGACTGCCAATCAGAAAAAACAGAAGTCCAAGGGAATGGGTAACATTCAAAAACGAATCCGAATTTTGAACGACATGTACAAAAATAGGGTGGAAGTATCCATTTCAGATTTAAATAACGACCAAACGGGTACGCGGGTGTCCCTAAAACTCAAAAAACAATAATGGAACTCAAAGCGGTCATTGTGGAAGATGAAGCCAATAGCAGGGAAATCCTTAGGAACTACTTGGCGAAATACTGTGAAAATATCACCTTGCTTGGCGAGGGCGCCACTATTGAAGAAGGTTTGGTTCAAATCAAAAAACATCATCCCGACCTGGTCTTTTTGGACGTGGAAATGCCATTTGGCAATGCGTTTGATCTGTTGGACCAAATTCCAGATCGTACTTTTGAGACCATTTTCGTCACGGCTTATAATCAGTATGCCATGGATGCGCTAAACCATCATGCTGCTTATTATTTGATGAAGCCCATCAATATTGATGAATTGATCAAGGCAGTGGAATATGTAAGGGCCATTAAGGAAAAGGAAAATGCCTTGGAAGGACAAGTGTTGCAGGCCCGACCTGTTCGGGCAGAGGGTAAAATAACATTGCCTCAGCAAGATGGTTTTCAAGTGTTGGATGTGTCCGATATCTATTTTTGCAAAGCAGATGACAACTACACCGAAATCTATCTCGAAAAGAAAAAAATCGTGGTGAGCAAAACACTAAAGTATTTTGAAGAGGCCTTACAGTCCTATTCTTTTGCTCGAATCCATAAATCGTATTTGGTAAACGTGACCGAAGTGGTAAAATATAAAAAAGGAAAAGGAGGCAGTGTGGTACTTTCCAACGGCAAGGAACTTTCCGTGTCCGCATCCAAAAAAGCCGATCTATTGTCGTATTTTCAATAAATTGTACCATCGACCAAGGTCGAATACCCTTTAATAAAAATTCAAAATTCATTTCAATGATTATTAAACCCGTAAGAGGTAAATCCCCCGAAATTGGAAAAGATTGTTTTATCGCCGAGAATGCTGTTATTGTAGGTGAAGTTAGCATGGGTGATCAATGTAGTATTTGGTTCAATGCAGTGATCAGGGGAGATGTCCATTTTATAAAAATGGGCAATAAGGTAAATGTACAAGATGGGGCCGTTATACATTGCACCTACAAAAAATCTTCGACCACCATAGGAAATAATGTATCCATTGGGCACAATGCCATTGTGCATGGATGTACCATTAAAGACAATGTTTTGGTAGGAATGGGAAGCATAATTATGGATGATTGCGTTGTGGAAAGCAATTCCATTATAGCTGCTGGAGCGGTTGTGACCGCTGGAACAAAGGTTGAGGCGGGAAGTGTTTATGCAGGAATGCCCGCAAAAAAAATAAAGGATATCAGCCCGGAGCTTTCCAAAGGCGAAATAGATAGGATTGCCAATAATTACGTAAAATATTCCAGTTGGTTCAAGGAAGATTAGGTACTGAAAGGGTTGAGGTGTATTAGTCGACCAATCCAATCATCCAAAAGTCTGATCATCCAAAAATCCAACAATCCAGAATCCAATAGTCCAATCATCCAAAAATCCAATCATCCAACAATCGAGAAATCCAACAATCCAACCACCCCAAAAGCTATCGAAGAATATTCCCTATTTTTGTCCCACTCAAAAAAACTCGACAACTATGAACGCATATATTTTTCCTGGACAAGGAGCGCAATTTGTAGGTATGGGCTTGGACCTTTACGAGAACCATTCCGAAGCGCAAGAACTCTTTGAAAAAGCCAATGAGATATTGGGTTTTTCCATTACGGATATTATGTTCGAAGGAACAGCTGATGATCTTAAACAGACCAAGGTGACCCAACCGGCCATCTTTTTGCATTCCGTGATTTTGAGCAAGGTATTGGGGGATACTTTTAAGCCAGATATGGTGGCAGGTCATTCCTTGGGTGAATTTTCCGCTCTGGTCGCCAACGGCACCCTGAATTTTGAAGACGGTTTAAAATTGGTTTCACAACGTGCTTTGGCCATGCAAAAGGCATGTGAGATTCAACCTAGCACCATGGCGGCAGTTTTAGGTTTGGAAGATGAAGTTGTAGAAAAGATTTGTAATGAAGTTGAAGGTATTGTAGTACCCGCTAACTACAACTGTCCCGGGCAGTTGGTGATCTCCGGAGAGGTGGATGCTGTAAACGTTGCCTGTGAAAAGATGAAAGAAGCCGGGGCCAGAAGGGCACTATTGTTGCCTGTTGGAGGTGCTTTTCATTCACCTTTAATGGAGCCAGCAAGGGAAGAATTGGCAGCAGCCATTGGATCTACGGAATTTAAAACACCAAGCTGTCCTATTTACCAAAATGTGACCACTACGGCCGTGTCCGATGCCGAGGAAATCAAAAAGAATTTGATATTGCAATTGACTGCTCCCGTAAAGTGGACGCAAAGCGTACAGCAAATGGTGAAAGATGGTGCCACATCCTTTGTGGAAGTAGGACCGGGCAAGGTGTTGCAAGGTTTGGTAAAGAAAATCCACCGTGAAGCTGAAACCAGTTCTGCCGAAGTTTCTTAAACAAGTAAAACAGTTTATCCGAATAAATAGAGATTTAAACTAATAGGCAAGGAACTTCCTTGCCTTTTTTGTAATATTGGTAGTTCCCAAATCACCGACCTACATTTAGCTTTAAAACAAACTGAAACTGATAGTATTGGTGATGTCGACTTTCTTTAAAAATCCCTCAAATCCACTGCGAAGCATAGCAGCTCGCAAAAATATTTTCTTTGTACTTTTTTTTCTGTTAGGGATTGGAATAGGGTTTGGCCAAAGTTTCACGATCGCGGAAGAGGGCGGGGCGACCGCCACTTCGGAGACGGGCACCACGGACACCTTCACGGTGGTTCTGGACACCCAGCCGACCACGGACGTTGTTTTCGATGTTTCCTCGGGCGACACCGGGGAGGGCACGGTGGACCAGGCACAGCTGACCTTCACCAACGGTAACTGGGACACTCCGCAGACGGTCACGGTCACTGGCGTTGACGATGCGGTTGCCGACGGTGCACAGACCTACGACATAACGATAAGCGTGAATGCCGCGAGCAGTGATGATGCCTTCGATTTGCTGGCGCCTCAAACGGTCTCGGTTGACAACGCGGACGATGATATAGCCGGGTTCACGATCGCGGAAGAGGGCGGGGCGACCGCCACTTCGGAGACGGGCACCACGGACACCTTCACGGTGGTTCTGGACACCCAGCCGACCACGGACGTTGTTTTCGATGTTTCCTCGGGCGACACCGGGGAGG
>NZ_JAFLNM010000002.1:979350-990375 GCF_017313275.1 Flagellimonas profundi
GAGGGCACGGTGGACCAGGCACAGCTGACCTTCACCAACGGTAACTGGGACACTCCGCAAACTGTTACAGTTACAGGAGAGGATGATTTTATCATTGATGGATCTCAAACATATAATATTACGGTAAGTATAAATGATACAGCTAGTAATGACTTTTTTGATGGATTGGCTAATCAAACGGTATCGGTGGAAAATGCTGATGATGATATAGCCGGTTTCACGATTGTTGAAGAGGGCGGTGCCACGGTGACCTCTGAGGTAGGTGCATCTGATACGTTTACGGTGGTATTAAATAGGCAACCCCCAGTTAACGATGTAATTTTAGATATTTCTTCTGGAGATACTGGAGAGGCAACTGTTTCTCCAGCAACTTTAACATTTACAACAGGCAATTGGGATACACCACAAGAAGTGACAGTAACAGGTGTGGACGATGCTATAGTTGATGGTCCACAAAACTTAAATATTACAGTTGATGTAAATGATGGTAGTGCAGTTTCCTATTTATTGGTTTCTTCCCAAACAGTTTCTGTCGTAAATACAGATAACGACAGTGCCTCCGTTACCATTACGGATGCTAATGGTGATGAGGATGATGGAGCTATCACGGTTTCAGCAACTTTAGATAATGCAGTGGATGGTGGTTTTACGGTTGAAGTGTCCACGACCAATGGTACAGCTATTGCTGGAATAGATTATACTCAAGTAAATGGATTGACACTCAATTTTGCCGGAAATGCAGGGGAAACACAAACTTTTGATGTGAACCCCATTGCAGATGCCTTAATTGAAGTAAATGAAACTTTGTCGGTTTCTATGGGTAATTTGGGTGGGACTTCTTTATCAGTGGATATTTTAGATACTGCTACAATTACCATCAATAACGATGACTCCTGTTTGGCAACCACATCCCCAGTCCTTAATGGTTTGGATACTGAATTCTGTGTAACCGCATTGGGGGATTTTAGTCAAAACCTTAACGATTATGTGGATACCACTCCGCCTGTTACTACAGAATTACGTTGGAGTACCAATTCCGATACTTCGGTGACTGGAGATTATTTAGCGAGCAATGTAGTAACCGCTGCAGGTACCTATTATGGATTTTTCTATGATCCTTTGAACAATTGTACCAGTCCAAATTCGGTTACCGTTACTTTGGTTGTGAACGAGGAGCCCAATGAAGGCAATACTAATGGTATTTCCGTCTGCAACACTACAGAAAGCGGGGGCACTACTATTATTGATTTGGATGATCGAATTACGGGTCAAGATTCGGGATTATGGACTGTGACCAGTGCACAAATAGGATCTTCTATAACTATCAATGCGAACAACATTATAAATTTTGATGGCCAACCCTTGGGAGATTATGTGTTTACCTATACAACGGATACTGCCCAGGCACCTTGTGTGGACCAGTCGGTGGATTTGACTATTACAGTCATCGATTGCTCACTTCCTTGTAATGCTGGGAACACGGCGCCCCAGTTTAATGGTACTGATACTACCATTGAATTTTGCGACGAAGTAAATGCGGATTTAAACGATTATTTGGTCAGTACAACAGCTCCTGCGGGCACAACTCTTACTTGGAGTACAAGTAATATCCCCACAGAAACTGGGGCACACTTGATCAGCAGCAATGTGGTGGAACCGGGAACCTACTATGGTTTCTATTATGATGCTGTGAACGATTGTGCAAGTCCTATATTACCCATAACCTTGGTTCGTAATTTTACACCTACGATTGATGTTGCCAGCGGAGATGCCAGCTGTGGTCCATCTATTTTGACGCTTACAGCGAGTGCTTCCATATCGGATGATAGCACGATTAACTATACCTGGTACGATGCTCCAACAGGGGGTGCTATTGTGGGAACCAACGCGACATTTACAACAAATACCTTATCCGAAACCACATCGTTTTATGTAACCGCTTCGGCCAATGGTTGTGAAACAGAGCGTGTGGAAGTTGTAGCCATAATCAATGCTGCACCTACTGCAGGTACACCTTCCAATACCGTGGCGTGCAATGTTGCGGGGGCTGGTGGTCCCAACGTTATTGATTTGGACGATTTGCTTATTGGGGCGGATGCCGGAACATGGTCCATTATCACGGACCCATCCAGTGGCACTTTGACCATTGGTTCGGATAACACAGTGGATTTTGTTGGATTGTCCAGCGGAAGTTATGTGTTTGAATATACTACAAATGTTGCGCAAGCACCTTGTACGGATTCCTCGGTACAGGTAACCATTTCGGTAAGTGATTGTGTTGTGGATACCGATGGTGATGGCCTAACGGACGGGGAAGAAGCTACTTTGGGTACTAGCCCCACTAATCCTGACACCGATGGTGATGGTTTGACGGATGGGGAAGAAGTATTGGTAGAGGATGATCCCGCTACCGAAGCTGTTCCTGAAAATGCTACAGATCCTTTGGATCCATGTGATCCATTCTTGACACCGGATTGTAACCCTGAGGATATTGATTTGGCCATTAGCAAAGAAGTGGATGATGAAGAAGTGTTACTGAACGAAGAGATAACATTTACGATTACTTTGGAAAACACTACCATGGATAACGTATTGGATATTGTGGTAAGTGATGTTTTGGATAGTGGATTTGAACTTTTGTCAAATACTCCTTCCAAAGGAACTTATGATCAAAATACGGGGGAATGGACTATTGATGCACTCGGTCCAGAAGAGGTAGTTACATTGGAGATAAGGGTGACTGTGATTGAAAGTGGAATATTGGAGAACACGGCAAGCTTGATTTCCTCCTTCCCGGCAGATGCTACGATTACCGATAACAATGCTTCCACAGTTCAAGTTCAAGTAAATCGAAGCCAATGTGAGGATCCAGGAACCATTTGTAACATCTTTTCACCTAATGGTGATGGTAAAAATGACCGTTTAATATTGGTTGATCATGAAGATTTTGAAAATAATTCACTTGAAGTATTTGACCGCTATGGAAACAGCGTTTTCCAAATGAATGGATACGATAGTTCATGGGATGGAACAGGAAAGAACGGACAGTTGCCCAAGGGCACGTATTTCTATATTCTAGATCTAAATGGTGATGGAACGAATGTGGTAAAAGGATGGATTCAAATTGTAAGGGATAATTAAAATGCCAGATAAAAAAGCTTTGCTAAAATACCGAATCGTTTTATTGATGTTGCTCATGGCCATGGGTCTTGTTCAGGCACAAAAGGAACCGCAATACACCCAGTACATGTACAATATCGGTAGTTTTAACCCCGCCTATGTAGGTACTGTTGAGACTCCTGAGATTATTGGATTGTACCGTGCACAGTGGGTGGATATCCCAGGAGCACCGACAACCATTCGTGGTGGTGCCAACATTCCTTTCAACAATGAAAAAATGGGACTGGGCATCAATATAGTGAGTGATCAATTGGGACCATCCACACAAACCTATTTTGATGTGGCCTACTCTTATGAAATTCAATTGTCCGACGATACCAAACTTTCTTTTGGTATGAATGCGGGTGGTTCTTCCCTCAATATTGATTATTCTAAAGGAACATTTTTCGATCCTTCAGACAACTCTATTTTGGGAGGTAATTATAGTAACTTCTATCCAACCGTAGGTGCAGGACTGTTTATGTACCACGAAGAAGAGTGGTATTTAGGGGTTTCAGCACCCAATTTTTTGACCAATGCCCTTTACAATGATGAAGTAGCCACCATTGTGGAAGACAATATGCAGTTCAACTTTATTGGAGGGTATGTGTTCGAGTTGGGAGAGCAGACCAAATTTAAACCGGCATTTTTATTGAATTACTTGGGCGGATCTCCGGTAACGGTCAACCTATCGGCCAATTTCCAGTTTATAGATGCATTGACTGTTGGAGCTTCTTACCGATTCGACAATGCTGTGAGCGGATTGGCAGGGTTCCAGATATCCAACGCTATGTTTATTGGATATTCCTACGATTATAATACCAATGGGCTGGGAGAATATAGCGGTGGCTCCCATGAAGCCATTTTAAAATTTTATATTGGAAGAGGCGGTTTTGGTTCCGGTAACAATAAATCAAAAAACAAGAAGTCAAAAAATAAAGGAAAGCAGATTGATTCCCCTAGATTTTTCTAACATGAACCATGTAAAAAAAATACAATTAACGTTATGTGCATCTCTTTTGGGCATGGTTTTCTGCTTTGCCCAAAAGAAACAATCCGATGGAGATGTTTTCTTTTTTCAGTATGAGTACCAAAAAGCAGTTGGTGCTTATGAAAAACAGCTTAACGAAGGAACTTTGACCAAACAACAGTTCTTAAACCTTGCGGACGCTTATTTTGAAACCAATAATTTTGAAAAAGCCTCCGAAGCGTACATGAAAATCTTTGATCAGGATACCTTGATGGATGCCCACCATTACAATAAAATGTTGCAAAGTCTTGCCAAAACTCCGGACTTTGAAGGAAAGGAGGACTTTTTGACCAGTATTTCCTCAACTTTCCCAAAAGAACTTATGGAGAACATTGAGTTCAATGAACAGTTAATGCAAAATGGTGCTGAGGGAAATCAGTTGGACTACGAGATCTTTAATTTGGAGGCCAATAGTCCACAAACGGATTTCGCTCCAAGTTTTTACAACAATAAGCTTTTGTTTTCCACAGCCCGTCAAGTAAATAAAAAACTACGGTACGAACCCGGTAACGAGGGGTATTTTAATATTTATGAATCGGAAATACAGCCATCTGGTCAAATTATGTCGTTGCATGTTTTTGAAGCCTTGGAAGATACCGATTATCATAAGGCCACACCATCCTATTCCTCAGCCTTGAACAGTGTGTTGTATGTGGTGTCCAATACCCAAAACGGGGAGCTTTCTTTTGATTCCAATGGTAAAAATGCCTTGTCCATAGCAAAGCAGACCATAGGAGGAAGCAATCAATTGTTGCTCAAAGATTTGAGTACCTCATTCTATTATCCTTTTTATGATGACGACAGTGGAAAACTTTATTTCTCCGCCGATTTTGAAGATGGCTATGGAGGAACGGACATTTACTTTGTGTATACCAACAATGGGCAGGTCATGTCCGCACCCATCAATTTGGGACCACGAATCAATTCATCGGGCAATGAAATAGCTCCCTTTATTTTCGAGAACAGCTTTTATTTTGCCTCCGATGTGTTCTACGGTCTCGGTGGAATGGATATTTACAAGGCAAATATGGAAGGGGACGATTTTGGAACCCCTATTAATCTAGGTGGCCAGATAAACTCTGAGTTTGATGATTTTGGGTTGATCATAAGAAACGAGGGAGAAGGACTCTTGGGGTATTTTGCCTCCAACCGTCCAGGAGGTAAAGGGAAGGACGATATTTATGGTTTTAAGGTGGATGAAAAACCTGGGCTCAATACTATCATCTTTAAAGGAGAAGTGGTCAATGCCAATAACCCGTCCAATGTGGTTGCAAACACTGTTGTTAGCCTTTGGGATATGAATGGCAATATGTTGGCTGAGACCATTTCGGACGAGGATGGGAAATATCGATTGGAAATTCCCATAGAGACCGAAGTGGTGATGGAAGCCACAAAAGAAAGATATTCAAGATACATTGAGCGATTCAATAAAGAAGAACTCGATGAATTACAAAACGGTTCCTTTGATATTGGAATAGCCTTGTACGATGATTTGGTGGAAGAACGGGAAGGCCAAAAGGTGGTGAAAATGGATGATTTTTATTTTGACACCAGTTCTACGCAATTAACCTTTGAAATTGAAAAAGAACTGAACAAGGTTGTCGATTTTATGAAAGCATTTCCCGAAGCGCAACTGCGAATAGAGACGTACACCGATAGTAGGGGAGGCAGTAGTACCAATTTTAGGTTAACCCAGGGGCGTTCGGATGCCATTAAAAGGTTTTTAGTGGATAATGGTGTTCCCGCCAACAGTATATTGTATTCCATTGGCTATGGCGAGGACAAAATATTGAACAATTGTACCAATGGGGTCTTCTGTTTGGAAACATTGCACAAACAAAACCAACGTTCTTTGGTGGTAGTGCTCAATGACAACGTACTCTTCGATTAACTTACATCATCAGTTCCCAGCAATAATATAAGGCAAATAGGGATAGAAAAACAATCCCGCTATACGTGAGTGCACGTAGGCCCATTTTTGGCCTATATTGTTCTGCAACATCGTTCCCTGTTACCGTTTTTAGGTTCATCCATCCTAAAAGTGGCGCAAAAACGAAAGATACAAAAGTGGCCAGCCCAACTAAATCCCCCATGTTTGCACTAAAAAGACTGATCACTATCCAATTGATCCAAGCCATGGCAATGACCATTAAGGCAAAGGCATGTTTTCTGTTGTAGATATTCTTTTTGGGGTAGAGTTTTTGAAGGACATCCAAACTTACCCTTGAGATGGCATCGTGTGCCGTCATACAAGTACTGAACATGGTCGCAAAAGCTGCTACGGCTATAAAAAAGTAGGCCCAATTTCCAATATGTGCAGTAAACAGATTGACCAATTGGTCGGCAAAAACTACCGAGTTGCCACTAAGTTCGGTTCCAGTGCCATATAACGTCATCCAGCCGATAATCATAAAGAACAAGGCCAAAACCGCCGTTAATATGTAGCCCACGTTAAATTCTTGGAGGGCAATTTTTAGTGTCGGCTTGTTCTTCATGGTTTTTAGGTTTTCCATGCCCCAGAGACTAACCCAGCCCGAGGCTTCTACCGCTGTCGGCATCCATCCAACGAGCCCTATTAGGAACAAAATGCCCACCTCATTAAAAATTTCAGGACGTTGATATGATGCTGCATGGGGCACCGGACCTTTTTGTAGCACCATTACAGTAGTGACCAGTAGGGCAATAAAAAGAATGGTGATCACTGCTTTTAAAGAATTTTCAAGAAACCGGTATTTACCTATGATCAATAGTAAACTGATAAAAACAAACAACCCCAAAGACACGATGCCGGCACCGACCGAAGTGACTTCAAACAGATTCATAAACAGTCCTGCCGTTACCACATAAAGCGCTGCCAAGATGGTAAAAGTGGAAATCAGGGTAACAAAGGCATATATCCACAAATATGTCTTGCCCAAATTGGTATATCCCTCAATCAAGCTTTTTTCCGTAACTGTGGTATACCGAATTCCAAACTCGAAAAAAGGATACTTCAATAAATTGGCCAAAATAATGGGAATCACCATAACCCATCCATATTGCGCCCCTGCTTTTGTGGACAGCACCAAGTGCGAGGTGCCAATGGCCATACTGGCAAACAATAGTCCAGGGCCAAGTGCTTTCAACAATGCCTTCATCTAGCTTGTTTGTTAATTTTGTGGCAGGAAGATATGTTTTTTTGTTGAAAGTTTTCAGGTTCATCCTGCCTTTGAATACGTTATTCTTTCCCCAAAAGCGATTTTTGAAACAACTTGAAAATACGGGTGTACTCGTCGGTCCAACTGCTCGGTTCCACAAAACCATGTCGTTCCACAGGATAAACGGCCATTTCCCAGTTTTCCTTCCCGAGTTCGATCAAGCGTTGGGAAAGCCGGACCATGTCCTGAAAATGAACATTATCGTCCACCATTCCGTGCAGAATCAAAAGGTCACCTTCCAATCCATCCGCAAAATAAATGGGTGAACTGCGTTTGTAAGCCAAACTGTCCGTAGCAGGGGTATTTAAGATCCTTGCCGTATACCCATGGTTGTAAGCTGCCCAATCCCCAACAGATCTGATCGCACCTCCTGCACTAAAGGTGTCCGGCGCATTGAACATGCCCATCAGCGTGATGAACCCGCCATAGGAACCTCCATAAATACCGATTTTATCTGTATCGATCCCATATTCATCCACTAACATTTTGGCGCCATCCACTTGATCGGACAAATCTTTGCCACCCATGTGCCTGTAAATTCCCGTACGCCAATCCCTGCCATAACCAGCACTTCCACGATAATCAATGTCTAGGACTGTATAACCGTTGTCCACCAAAAGATTGTGGAACATGTACTCCCTAAAATAGGAGCTCCACCACTTGTGTGCATTCTGCAAATACCCCGCCCCGTGTACAAAAATCACGGCCGCTTTGTTTTTTACAGAAGCCTCTGGTTGATACAGTCTAGCGTGAACTTCCGCACCATCCGATGCCTTGAACGTTATAATTTCAGGGTCTTTCCAATCATAATCATTGAAGTCATCGGTGTTGGACTTGGTAATTTGTTCTGCTTGGGTAGGTTCACCGATTTTTATGGGATTATCCTGAATATACAATTCGGTGGGCTTGTTGGAATACGAATAGAGAATTGCCATTTTATCCTCGTTCGGAGATAGCACTACATCATTTCTGCCAACCATGTTCGTCAATTTTTCCCATTTGCCGCCGTTTAAGGACATGGTGTAAAACTGACGGTCGCCTGGATGAGTTTTGTTCGATGTGAAATACCATCTGCTTTTATCTTTTGAGAGAGAAGTACCATAAATTTCAAACTCACCGGAAGTAAGGGCTTTTGCTTTTTTACTCCTTAGGTTCATGGTGTACAAATGGGAATATCCTGTTTTTTCGGACATGAACCAAATGCTTTTATCATCGGGCATCCATCCGAGGGAACCACCGCCCCATCTGCCTATGCCGGGACCAGCAATCCATGCTTCATCGTGTTGGCGGTCCAATTGTTCCACTTTGCCCGTTTTAGGGTCTAGCAACACGATCCATCTGTCTTTGTAATCGTTCGCTTGAATATCCAAAATGCCCTTGGAGCCATCGGCGTTCCATGTAGGCCCATTTATAAAACCGATACGGTCCTCGTTTTTATAGGGTTTGTCCGGATAGTCTTTGGTGTATTCCGGCACATAGTCCAGACCTTCCAGATTATCCAGGACCACAGGGTAGTTTTTTCGATTTTCCACATCATAAACAAACATTTCGTATTGTGTGGGCTCGTCTCCTACTTTGGAGCGGGTGTTCTGATCTTCGGTATAACCAGACTCGGTTACGAAATGCGGCACAATGGTTCCTTTGGAATTTGGACGGTCCATCAAAACATAGGTGATATAAGAACCTGAAGGGTTCATTTGAAGACTTATCACCCTTTTTCCCTTGGTTTCAATTTCCAAGGGTTCCAAAGATTCCAGCTTTTTTCTAATACTATCACCAGCATCACGTTTTGCTTTTCGTTCCTGCAAAACATCAAAAATATCCAATTGGTCTTGGTACAGCCATTCATTTTTAGTGTTGCGTTTGGGTGCTTTGTCCTTGGATTTTACAAACTGCGTTTTTTGCTCCAATAAGCCATTGGCTATGTTCCAAGTATAAAGCTCGCCACCTTTCACAAAAGCTATGCTTTTTCCATTATCGGTAAAATGGGGGTTGCTTTCCCGTTCTTGGGTTTTGGTTATGGGTTTGGGTTCGTAAGTGTCCAGGTCCAATAAAAAGATATTGCCATTTTTGGAGTAGACAGCCTTTGTTTTGGCTTGGTTATACGTCAACCTGGAAGAGGGGAGTGCATTTGCCTCTAAAAAACCTATTTTTTCTAAGTTTTTGTTGCTTATGGAATAAGCGTAGAGGGAATCACTTAGCGCCCCATCAGGATTCCAATCAAAATACAATGTTGATCCATCTGTGGACCAATAGGGGCTCGACGGTCTATGGCCAACAAAGTCATTGCCCTGCATAATATCCTTGATCTTTAATGCGGAGTTGTTTCCCTTTTGGGCCAGCAAGGAGTTGAAAGTGATTAGAAAAAGTACGGTAAGCGTAAAAAATCTTCCCATGATCATTAAAAGGTTTAAGATGGTTTGTTTTTCAAATATCGGCCATTTTAATGAGTTTCTAGGGTAGCTTTTTAAAAGGAAAAGTTGAAAAAGTATCCGTATTTATTTACAGAAAAGGTATCTTTAAAACGTATAAAATGTACATAGAATCAATACAGACATTTTTGAATTGGAGGTAATGTATTGATTTAAAACTATTTAAACTAAACCAAACTGATATCAATGCAAATTATTGAAAATTCCACGGTTTACGATGCCATTATTGTGGGTTCGGGAGCAGGGGGCGGTATGGCCGCCAAAGTGCTTTCGGAGTCTGGGCTCAAAGTTGCCGTTGTAGAGGCTGGACCATTTTTTGACCCGGCGAAGCCAGAATACCAGACCCAATTAAAATGGCCTTACCAAAGTCCACGTAGGGGAGCCAGTACACGTTTCCGACCTTTTGGCGATTTTGATGCCGCTTATGGCGGATGGGATATTGAAGGAGAGCCCTATACCCAAAAGGATGGGACCCAATTCGAGTGGTTCCGTTCGAGAATGCTGGGAGGTAGGACCAACCATTGGGGACGGATCTCCCTTCGTTTTGGCCCCAAGGACTTTAAGCACAAAGATGTGGATGGTCACGGCGATAACTGGCCGATAAGTTATGAGGATGTAAAGCCGTACTACGATAAGGTGGACAAGATGATCGGAGTATTTGGAACCAATGAAGGGTTGCCCAATGATCCCGATGGGTTCTTCTTGCCACCGCCAAAGCCAAGGTTGCATGAGCTTTTCTATATCAAAGGGGCACGGAAGAGCAATATACCGGTATACCCATCCAGAATGTCGATGCTGACCAAAAAGATAAACGAAGATCGTGGTGTTTGTTTTTACTGCGGACAATGTAACCGAGCCTGTCAGGTATATGCCGATTTCTCCGCAGGGACGTGTTTGATCTTCCCCGCGCAGAAGAACGGTGGACAGATCGACCTGTTCGTCAACTGCATGGTGCGTGAAGTGACCACCGATGATGAGGGAAGGGCCACAGGTGTTTCCTATATCAATAAAGAAGACAGGAAAGAATATCAGTTAAAAGGGAAAGTCGTGGTTCTGGGAGCTTCCGCTTGTAGTACCGCACGAATCCTATTGAATTCCAAGAGCAAGCAGCACCCAAATGGATTGGGCAACAGCAGCGATATTGTTGGGAAGTACCTTCACGATTCCACCGGTGCGGACAGAGCTGCCTTTGTTCCCGATCTAATGA
>NZ_JAFLNM010000003.1:0-219162 GCF_017313275.1 Flagellimonas profundi
ATTAATTCTACGCTGTCGTTACAATATGTATATGAACTTCTTCTCTTGTCTTTTACTTCCGAAAACCCCTCTCGGTGTCTCAGAAGCGCCCTGCCTTATCAGCTAAGCGGGTGCAAATATAGAGAGGTTTAAATGATCCCACAAAACAATTTTGCGATTTTTTTAAAAAAAATTACACTTCATTGATTTACAGACTTTTAATATAGGAATAATTTTAAATCGAGCCAAGGAACCATCAAAAATATTTTATACATATATATAAGGCCCTGATTGATTAGAACTTACAAATGCAACCGCTTCCTATTGTAAGCATCAAATCAAGATAGTATCTTTGGCACCATCCAAAATAAAGGAGCGTAAATGATTGATATTACATTGCCAGATGGCGCAGTAAAGAAAGTTCCAGAAGGAACTACACCCATGGAGGTTGCTAAAAGCATCAGTGAAGGTTTAGCTAGAAATGTTATTTCGGCAAAATTCAACGACACCACCGTTGAAACCGTCACACCATTAAAGGAGAGCGGCACCCTTACTTTGTATACCTGGAAAGATGATGAAGGCAAAAAAGCTTTTTGGCACTCCACTTCGCACGTAGTGGCACAGGCATTGGAGGAACTCTATCCTGGAATTAAACTTACCATTGGCCCTGCCATTGAGAACGGTTTTTATTATGATGTTGATTTTGGAGACCAGTCCATTTCCGAGAAGGATTTTCCTAAAATTGAGAAAAAAGCCCTAGAGATTGCTCGCGGCAAACATGACTATAATATGCGAAGTGTTTCAAAAGCCGATGCGCTTTCCTATTATAAAGAACAAGGCAATGAATATAAGGTTGAACTCATCGAAAACCTTGATGACGGCACCATTACCTTTTGCGACCATAGCACTTTTACCGATCTATGCCGTGGCGGACACATTCCAAACACGGGGATCATTAAAGCCATCAAATTGTTGAGTGTTGCCGGTGCCTACTGGAGAGGTGACGAAAACAACACACAGTTGACACGTGTTTATGGCATTTCCTTTCCAAAACAAAAGGAGCTCACCGAATACTTGCAGCTTTTGGAAGAGGCCAAGAAAAGAGACCACAGGAAACTGGGCAAGGAATTGGAGCTTTTCACCTTCTCACAAAAAGTAGGACAAGGTCTTCCTTTGTGGCTGCCCAATGGTGCCGCATTACGGGAACGCTTGGAACAATTCCTAAAGAAAGCACAGAAGAAGGCAGGCTACGAAATGGTGGTTACCCCCCATATTGGCCAAAAGGAACTATATGTTACCTCGGGCCACTATGCCAAATACGGGGAAGATAGCTTTCAGCCAATACACACGCCCAAAGAGGACGAAGAGTTCCTATTGAAACCGATGAACTGTCCGCACCATTGCGAGATATACAATAGTCATCCGTTCAGCTATAAAGATTTACCAAAGCGTTATGCCGAGTTCGGTACGGTATATAGGTATGAACAAAGTGGAGAGTTACATGGTCTTACCAGGGTAAGAGGATTTACCCAAGATGATGCTCACATTTTTTGTACCACGGAACAATTGAACGACGAGTTCAAAAATGTAATTGACCTTACACTATATGTATTGAACTCCCTAGGTTTTGAAGATTTTACAGCCCAGGTATCTGTAAGGGATTTGGAAAATCCGGACAAATATATTGGCAACAAGGACGACTGGAAAAAAGCCGAGCAGGCCATTATAAACGCTGCTGAAGAAAAAGGTTTGAACTACGTAGTTGAGACTGGCGAAGCTGCTTTTTATGGCCCCAAGTTGGATTTTATGATCAAGGATGCCCTTGGAAGAAACTGGCAATTGGGAACCATTCAAGTGGATTATAACCTGCCAAAACGTTTCGACCTCACCTATAAAGGAAGTGACAATGAGCTGCACAGACCCGTGATGATTCACCGCGCTCCTTTTGGAAGCATGGAACGATTCGTGGCTCTATTACTCGAGCACACTGGCGGTAACTTCCCATTGTGGTTGATTCCAACACAGGCTATCGTACTGCCCGTCAGTGAGAAACATGAAAAATATGCAGAAAAAGTTTTGAATTCGTTAGAAAATCACGAAATTCGCGCGCTCATTGATAATAGGAACGAGACGGTAGGGAAAAAAATCCGTGAGGCAGAACTTAAGAAAATCCCTTTCATGATCATTGTCGGGGAACAGGAAGAAGAGTCTGCGACCATTTCTGTAAGGCGACATGGAGGTGAAGATTTGGGCAGTTTAAGCGTAGATGCATTTTCAGACTTGGTAACTACTGAAATAAATAGTACCTTAAAGTCGTTCTAAGAAATTAAGTTTAATTAAAAAGTTTACGTCATAGCAATTAGAAGAAGATTTAGACCCCAACCAAGGAGGGAGAATAAAAACCCTCACAACATCAATGAGAAAATAAAAGCCCGAGAAGTAAGGCTTGTCGGCGATAATGTTGAAATGGGTGTTTATCCCATTTCCAAAGCAAGGGATATAGCCAACGAACAGGAGTTGGATTTGGTGGAAATTTCCCCAAAAGCCGACCCACCTGTTTGCAAGGTGATGGATTATAAAAAGTTTCTTTACGAACAAAAGAAACGTGACAAGGCCATGAAGGCCAAGGCGAGTAAAGTTGTCGTAAAGGAAATCAGGTTTGGACCACAGACGGATGACCATGATTATGAATTCAAGAAAAGACACGCAGAGAAATTCTTGAAAGATGGTGCCAAACTTAAAGCCTATGTATTCTTTAAGGGACGGTCTATCGTTTACAAAGATCAAGGCGAAATATTACTGTTAAGACTGGCCCAAGAGCTCGAAGAGTTAGGAAAAGTTGAACAGATGCCTAAATTGGAAGGCAAGCGTATGACCATGTTCATCGCACCCAAGACAAGTAAAAAATAAAAACTGAACCCTGGTTCGGTATAATAAGCGGAGTTAAATACTAGGAAAATGCCTAAGATGAAAACAAAATCCAGTGCCAAGAAGCGTTTTAAGCTTACAGGAACTGGTAAAATCAAAAGAAAGCACGCTTTTAAGAGTCACATTTTGACAAAAAAATCTAAAAAGCGTAAGCTAAAGTTGACACATTCCACTTTGGTTCACAAAGCGGATGAGGACAACATCAAAGAACAATTGCGTTTAAAATAATTGTTCACCGGTACATTATTTATTAACCATGGAGTCGGGCTCATAAAAGTTCTCAATAATTGAGACGCCTGCTACAAAAAAATGACACATTATGCCAAGATCAGTAAATTCAGTTGCTTCAAGAGCTAGAAGAAAAAAAGTGATGAAGCAAGCCAAAGGTTACTTTGGAAGACGTAAAAACGTTTGGACAGTAGCCAAAAATGCGGTAGAAAAAGCAATGCTTTATGCTTACCGCGATAGAAGAAACAAAAAGCGTACTTTCCGCTCTTTATGGATTACCCGTATTAATGCTGGTGCCAGGATGCACGGAATGTCTTACTCTCAATTTATGGGGAAGGTAAAAGCCAATGGAATTGAACTTAACAGAAAAGTTCTTGCCGATTTGGCCATGAACCATCCAGATGCTTTTAAAGCAATTGTTGAGAAAGTAAAGTAAAAAACTTATATAAACTTACCCCGCTTATTTGGATCCCGCCTTGTGCGGGATCTTTTATTTTAGTTTAGTACCAAACTGGTTGACACGAATTACTCGAACTGTCGTAAATGCTCTCTGTTTCACTCTAATTACCCGCTGCTGAAAAGAGAACTATATAACCCGATAGGTTTGTAGCACAAGCCACTTCCTTATTTATTGAAAATTATAGACTTATAATGGTTTATTGCCCAAAGGCCGTAACCACCAACTTTCTTCCAGAAGCATGATTACGATGCTCACATAAGTAAATACCTTGCCAAATCCCCATGTTCAAACGTCCGTTGGTAATGGGAATCTGAACAGATGCACCCATTAATGAAGCTTTAATGTGGGCGGGCATATCATCCGGACCTTCATAGTTATGCACATAATAGGGTGCATCTTCGGGCACCATTGTATTGATGTGGCTTTCAAAATCCGTTCTCACCGTTGGGTCGGCATTTTCATTTATCGTTAAACTGGCCGAAGTATGTTTAATAAACACCTGTAAAAAGCCTGTATTTATCTTTCGGAGCTCTGGCATCGCATCCAAAACAGTATCCGTAATCAAATGGAACCCTCTGGAGTACGACCGTAGTTGTATTTCTTTTTGATAAAAATTCATGTAAAAAACATTCTTTGGCCTCAAATTAATATAAAGTTTACCAAAACAAGGAACCATTTCCATGAATAACAAATAACTTTGCAGCTTAATTAGTTGGAATGGACCTATCACAAATAAAAATGGTGGTTACCGATATGGATGGAACACTTTTGAATTCCAAACATGAAGTAAGCCCCCGGTTTTTTGAAATCTACGAAGAACTCAAAAAGAAAAACATTGCCTTTGTTGCCGCTAGTGGAAGACAGTACCACAGCATGGTGGACAAATTGGAGTCCATCAAAAATGAGATTTTGGTCATTGCTGAGAACGGTGCTCTGATCAAGAAGCAAGAGGAAACCTTACTTACAACCCCTATCAATACATCCGAGGTGCATCGAATTTTGGACACTGTGCGCCCATTGGAAAATGTACATCCCGTATTGTGCTGCCAAAACAATGCATTTGTAGGCGGCGACTCCGATGAGTTTATTGATATGCTTAAAGAGTACTATTCCGAATTCGAGATTGTTGAAGATCAAAAGCAAGTGGATGCGGAAGTACTTAAAATAGCCATTTACCATTTTGAAGATTCCGAAAAACACATTTATCCCAACGTTAAACACCTGGAAGGTGACCTAAAAGTAAAAGTATCAGGGGCCAATTGGGTTGATGTATCCGATTTGAATGCACATAAAGGATACGCCCTAAAAAAAGTGATGGACGAATTTCAGATTGCATCCAACGAAATTATGGTGTTTGGGGATTACAACAACGATCTGGAAATGCTGGAACTGTCCGATTACAGTTTTGCCATGGCCAACGCACACCCCAATGTGCTGAAAACCGCAAAATACACCACCCACAGCAACGATGAATTTGGTGTGGAGCGAATATTGGAAAAGTTGCTTTAGTTTCGCAATAATATTCCACACCTCTCTTACTGAGTAATTTGCTTTTGTAAAATTTGTACCTTAAGGAACAAACTATAAAAGCAATACTATGGCACCTTTAAAAAAAGAAGACATTAAACAAGAGGTCTTTGACCTCTATGATAAATATGCCCACAACCAGATAGACCGTAGGGAGTTTATGGAAAAACTTTCCGTGTATGCCGTTGGCGGTATTACTATGGCTTCGTTGATGAGCTTTATTATGCCCAATTACAAGGATACACTTACCGTTTCACCCAATGACCCGGAACTGGATTCCAAATTTATCACCTACAACTCTCCAAAAGGTGGTGGTGAAATCAAAGGCTTGCTGTCCAAACCCAAAAACAGTACCGGTAAAATGGGCGGTATTGTGGTAGTACACGAAAATCGGGGCCTCAACCCTTATATTGAAGATGTTGGACGCAGGGCGGCCAAAGCAGGGTTTATTTCCTTGGCTCCAGATGCCCTTACACCACTTGGAGGATATCCAGGCAACGATGATGACGGCAGGACACTTCAGCGACAACGAGATCGTAACGAGATGTTGGAAGATTTTATTGCAGCCTACGATTATCTCAAAAACCATGAGGATTGCAACGGAAAAGTAGGTGTTGTAGGGTTCTGTTTTGGTGGATGGATATCGAACATGATGGCCGTAAAAGTTCCAGATTTAGCAGCCGCAGTACCGTTTTATGGTAGTCAACCCGCAGATGATGAAGTAGCACAGATCAATGCCCCTTTATTGATTCACTACGCGGGATTGGATGAAAGGGTAAATGCTGGTTGGGAAGATTACAAAGCGAAACTGAACGAACTCGACAAGGATTATGAAGTGCATTTTTATCCAGATGTCAACCATGGGTTCCACAATAATACAACACCTCGTTTTGATAAGGCCTCAGCTGATTTGGCTTGGAAAAGGACTATAGATTTCTTCAAGGAGCACTTGAGTTAGGTCTTCTGTTTCTTTTTACGGGCGGCAGGAAACAACACATTGTTCAAGATCAATCGGTATCCCGGTGAAGTGGGATGCAGTTCCAATTCCGTTTTAGGATCTCCTACCCTATGCTGATAATCCTCGGGGTCGTGACCTCCATAAAAGGTAAAGAATCCTTTGCCCTTAATGCCATGTATGTACCTTGCCTCCCCGTTGATTTTGTTCTCACCAAGCACCATTACCGTTGGCTTTACTTGGCTTCGGGTGTAGGCTGTGGTCTGCCCCATAAATCCCTTCACCAAACTGGTATGGTTTTGTGTCAACATGGTGGGAACAGGATCCCATTTGGCCGAAAATTCCATCAAAGAGAAATAATCGGATTCTTTGGGCACATTGGCCCTTTTGTTGGTCATATCGATGGATGAAAACTCATAGCGGATGGGATTTCGCTCCAAGGTAAAATTGGTAAAGGCGAACGTATTGCTAAAATCCAATTTGGCCTGATAATTGGCATCGGATGGATCACCATCGAACATTGGCTCGCAGATATCCACATCTTCGGCAGCCAGTGCAATATCAAAACTATCGGTAGCGGAACACATGGCAAACATAAACCCACCACCAATCACATAATTTCTGATTTTCAGGGCTACGGCAAGCTTCTCTTCGGAAACCTTGTCATACCCCAAGCTTTGAGCCAACTCCTCTGCATTGGCCTTGTCCTCAATGTACCATGGAGCTGCTCTGTAATGCCCATAGAAGCGCCCATATTGTCCAGTGAAATCTTCATGATGGAGATGTAGCCAATCGTACAAGGCCAATTTATCGCCCAGTACCTCCGTATCATATATGGTGGTATAGGGAATCTCCGCATAGGTAAGTACCATGGTCACGGCATCGTCCCAAGGCTGATTCCCTTTTGGGGAATACACCGCAATCTTTGGTGCTTTTTCAAGTATGACAGCATCTTGGTTTTGGGATGGACTACTGATTTCATCCAGTATTTGAGCCGCCTGTCCATCGGAAAGCACTTCAAACGAAACACCCCGTATTTGGCACTCCTTGCGAATGGCCTCTCCATCGGGCAATATAAAAGAGCCCCCTCGATAATTGAGCAACCACTGCACCTTTTGCTGTTTGGAGAGCACCCAATAGGTTATTCCGTAAGCTTTCAAATGGTTTTTCTGCCCCTCGTCATCCATTGGGATTAGGATAACGGAAGCAAAAGATTGAAAAGTAAGTAGTAAAAAAAATGCTAAAAGCACACCTCTGATTTCTGTGCGAGGTGATAAAAAAGTAACTATTTTAGAAAGGTACGTCATTATCATCTGGGTCATCGTCACTGTTCATTGCGCTACCAAAAGCATCGTCCGTACTCGGAAGATTTGGTGTCGCAAAGGGATTTTCTTCGTCCGCATTCATCTTCGATTGGAATTCGAATGGGGAATCAAAGTCATCCAAGTTATCAAATTTACCCAGAGCACCCACAAATTTTAACCTAATATTTTCTAAACCACCATTACGGTGTTTGGCTACAATGAACTCAGCTTGACCTTGGGTGGGGGTGCGTTCTTCATCGTCCCACTCGTCAATTTTATAATATTCGGGCCTGTAAATGAACGATACGATATCCGCATCCTGTTCAATGGCACCTGATTCCCTCAAGTCGGAAAGAATAGGTCGTTTACTACCTCCACGGGTCTCAACGGCCCTCGATAACTGGGATAGTGCAATTACAGGAACATTGAGTTCCTTGGCCAATGCTTTTAGGTTCCTAGAAATAGTTGAAATCTCCTGTTCACGGTTCCCTCCTTTTTGACTTCCCCCAGCCGTCATCAACTGCAAATAATCAATCACAATAAGTTTAATATCGTGTTGTGAGGCTAAACGTCTTGCTTTGGCACGAAGGTCAAAAATGGAAAGGGAAGGCGTATCATCAATAAACAAAGGCGCCTTTTCCAAAGTTTTCACTTTAACATTCAACTGTTCCCACTCGTGCTTTTCCAGTTTACCGGTCCTTAATTTTTCCGAGGACAAGCCTGTTTCCGAAGAAATCAAACGGGTGATCAACTGTACCGATGACATTTCCAAGGAGAAAAAGGCAACAGGAATTTCGGAGTTTACCGCAATATTCCGTGCCATTGAAAGTGTCAGGGCGGTTTTACCCATACCCGGACGCGCTGCCACAATGATCAAATCACTGGGCTGCCAACCAGAGGTAAGCTTATCCAGTTTGTCAAAACCGGAAGGAATTCCACTCAAGCCCTCTTTATTGGAAATTTCCTCTATTCGTTTTTTGGCCTGAATCACCAAATTTTGGGCAGTCTCCGCAGAACGCTTTAAGTTTCCTTGCGTTACTTCGTATAATTTTGCCTCTGCATTGTCCAGAAGGTCAAATACGTCGGTCGCATCACTGTATGCTTCCTCAATAATATCGTTGGATATTTTGATCAGGCTACGCTGAATGTACTTTTGAAGTATGATCCTCGCGTGAAACTCAATATGTGCTGAAGAAGCCACTTTTTGAGTGAGTTTTATCAAATAAAAATCACCACCAACAGCTTCTAGCTTCCCATCTTTCTTTAATTGTGACGAAACAGTTAATAAATCCACCGGTTCGGAAGATTCGAACAATTTGAAAATGGCTTCGTATATGTATTTATGGGAATCCTTGTAAAAAACGTCGGGATGAAGAATGTCGATCACTTCATCAACACCTTTTTTATCAATCATCATAGCGCCCAGCACAACCTCCTCTAAATCAACAGCTTGAGGCGGTATTTTACCTTTCTCGAGATTGATAAGTGCGGATTTGTCCACTCGATGTCCAGCGATGGGGCTCGGTTTTTCCATGAATACGAAAGTAGCTAATTAACCTTTAGTTAACTTTAATTTAAACGAATACGATTTCCACAGGTACTCAACAATTTTATTGTTAATAACTTTAATTACCTGTTAATAACATAAAAAAAATCCGGGATATACCCTAACAAAAAAGGTGAGCCCCCAAAAAACAAGAATTATTCACTGAAAACACCCATATTCGCATATTTTTCCATGCGGGTTTTCACCAATTCTTTTGGTGATAACTTTTTGAGTTCTTCAAAATGGGAAGAAATTTTGTTAGCGACAGTATCAAATGTTTTTTCTCGGTTGGAATGTGCACCACCAAGAGGTTCCTTTACAATTTCATCGACCAAACCTTGCTTTTTCATGTCAGTAGCGGTCAATTTTAAGGATTCGGCAGCTTGTTCCTTGTATTCCCAACTTCTCCAAAGGATAGATGAACAGGATTCTGGAGAAATAACAGAGTACCATGTATTTTCCAACATCAATACCTTATCCCCTACTCCAATACCCAATGCGCCACCTGAAGCTCCTTCTCCAATAATGACTACAATAATAGGAACCTTGAGACGGGTCATCTCCAAAATATTACGTGCAATCGCCTCTCCTTGTCCACGTTCCTCGGCTTCAATACCTGGGTAAGCCCCTGGAGTATCCACAAAGCATACTACGGGAATCTTAAATTTTTCGGCAGACTTCATCAACCGAAGTGCTTTACGGTAGCCCTCGGGATTGGCCATACCAAAATTTCGGTACTGACGGGTTTTGGTATTATATCCTTTTTGTTGACCAATGAACATAAAGCTTTGGTCACCAATCTTACCCAATCCGCCAACCATGGCCTTATCATCCTTTACATTTCTATCACCGTGAAGCTCCAGAAAGGTGTCTCCACAGATAGCATTGATGTAATCCATGGTATAAGGTCTGTTGGGGTGTCTGGACAACTGTACTCTTTGCCAAGCGGTAAGGTTTTTATAAATATCCTTTCGGGTCTGATCCAGTTTTTTCTCAATTTGAGAGCACGTTTCTGTAACGTCTACATCACTTTCTTCCCCGATCACCATACATTTTTGAAGTTGATCTTCAAGTTCTTTGATGGGGAGTTCAAATTCTAGATATTCCATGGGAAGTCTTTTATTTTCACGAAAAACAATGGGGACAAATATATAACTTTATGGAATACTCACATGAAATATACAAGTCTTTTAACTTCAACAATATACGCTATACTTAATGAATTATCGCTTGGCCTTCATAAGCATATAAATGGCAAAAACACCAAAAATGAGGTTGGGAATCACCACGGCCAGCAAAGGTGAAAATCCTGATTGCTCGGCCAAGGTTCCAAAAACCTTGTCAAAAAAGATATAGACAAAGGCCACTCCTATACCAAAGGCCAAATTGAGCCCCATACCTCCCCTACGCTTTACGGAAGATACGGCTACCGCTATTACGGTAAGTATAAATGCTGCTATGGGCAAGGCCCATCTTTTATATTTTACAAGTACGTAGGCGTTTATATTTGATGCACCTTTTCTACGTTGATCCTCGATAAAATCGTTGAGCTCAAAAAGGTTCTTGGTCTCCGCTACATAGGAAACCGGGGTAAGATCATCTATTTGAAATGAGAAAACGGTATCCAACCTACGCTTTGCATTAATGTACTCGGTCTCATTTATGACCTCTCGTTTTTTATAGTTGGTAAGCCTATAAATGCTGTCATCTTCCACCCACCTTATGTTACTGGCAGTAATCTTATAATCGAGTTTACCAATAGAGTCAAAATGTTCGTAGGTAAAGTTGTAACCGATCTGACGATTGGGATCAAAACTGCTCACATAGATATAATCCCGCTCGTTCAATTGATTAAAGATATTCTCGGTAACCCTAGTTTGTTTACCTTTTTTAAAGTATTTGTACTCAAACTCGTTAAAACCAATACTGGCATGGGGCACTATAAACATCCCCATCATAAAAATAAGTATGGCTACCATGGTGGCCCCAACAAAATAGGGACGTAAGAAACGCCCAAAGGAAACACCTGAACTCAAAATGGCAACAATTTCGGTATTGCTGGCCAGTTTAGAAGTAAAAAATATAATCGATAGGAAAAGGAAAATGGGCAACAATAAATTACCGATCACCAAAGTAAAGTTACCGTAAAAGACAATTACCTCGGCCAATGGGGCCTCGTTGTCAATGATTTTCCCGATTTTTTCCGCCAAGTTGGCCATGATCCCAATAGGCACGAACAACAATAGCATCCCCATAAAGGTGATCAGGTAGCGTTTTAGGATGTATCTATCGAGTATGGTGAACATTACAGTCTTTTATCCATCTGGCCGACCATTTTGGTCTTCCACTCCAAAAAATCTCCGGCTAAAATACGTTCTCTTGCCGTACGCACCAACCATAAATAAAAACCTAGGTTGTGAATGGTGGCAATTTGCTTGCCCAAATACTCGTTGGCAGCAAACAAATGTCGCAAATAAGCCTTGGAATATTCTGTATCCACAAAGGTAATCCCCATCTCATCTATTGGGGAAAAATCATTTTCCCATTTTTTGTTTTTAATGTTGATGGTCCCGTGTGCCGTGAACAACATTCCATTTCTAGCATTACGGGTAGGCATTACACAATCGAACATATCCACACCCAACGCTATATTTTCCAAAATATTGATTGGTGTGCCAACTCCCATTAAATATCTTGGTTTGTCTTCTGGCAGGATATCGCAGACCAATTCTGCCATTTCGTACATTTCCTCTGCGGGCTCTCCTACCGATAGGCCGCCAATGGCATTACCTTCTGCCTCTACAGATGCAATGTATTCTGCGGATTGTTTTCTTAGGTCCTTATAAGTGGAACCCTGCACGATCGGGAAGAAACTTTGTGAATAATCATAGGTGTATGGCAGTTTTTCCAAATGATTGATACATCTGTCCAACCACCGATGCGTCATGTGCATGGAACGCTTTGCATATTGGTAGTCGCATGGATAGGGTGTGCACTCATCAAAAGCCATAATAATGTCGGCACCTATAGTACGTTGGATCTCCATTACATTTTCTGGTGTGAAAAGATGACGGGACCCATCAATATGGGACTTAAACCTTACCCCCTCTTCCTTGATCTTTCTGTTATCCGAAAGAGAGTATACCTGATAGCCACCACTGTCTGTTAAAATGGGGCGGTCCCAATTCATAAATTTATGGAGTCCACCGGCCTCCTGTAAGATTCCCGTTTTTGGTCTTAAAAACAGGTGGTATGTATTGCCCAGAATAATGTCCGGGTCAATCTCATCCCTCAACTCTCTTTGGTGCACCCCTTTTACGGAAGCTACCGTGCCAACCGGCATAAATATAGGGGTCTGTACAGTGCCATGGTCGGTGGTCAACTCCCCCGCCCTAGCCTTACTTTTGCTATCCTTTTGTACTAAGGTAAAATCCAATTGTTTGTTTTAGAACCGCAAATATAACCAACTCTGTTTCGTTGATCCTTAACAAAAAAATAAAGTTTCCAAGGTTAAATCATTTAATAAATGTATATTTAACACTTGTTTTCGAACAATAATGCGATTACATTTGATATCTAAATTAGACACACAATGCCGAACACGCAAGAATTACAAGACCTGGTAATACAGGTAAGAAGGGACATTTTACGAATGGTCCACAAGGTTAATTCGGGGCATCCGGGGGGCTCCTTGGGTTGTACCGAGTTCTTTGTAGCACTCTACAACGAGATCATGGATTTAAAGGATGGGTTTGATATGGATGGAATTGGGGAAGACCTCTTTTTCCTTTCCAATGGCCATATTTCTCCTGTATTTTACAGTGTTTTAGCCAGAAAAGGGTATTTCCCGATAGAAGAGCTGAACACGTTTAGGCTGATCAATTCCAGATTACAGGGACACCCGACCACCCACGAAGGATTGCCTGGGGTTCGAGTGGCTTCCGGTTCTTTGGGACAAGGAATGTCCGTTGCGATAGGTGCTGCCCTTGCCAAAAAATTGAACGGAGATGATCATTTGGTATTCAGTCTCCACGGAGATGGTGAATTACAAGAAGGGCAAAACTGGGAAGCCATCATGTATGCCGCTGGTAACAAGGTGGATAATTTGATCGCCACTGTAGACAGAAATGGCCAACAAATCGATGGTGCAACCAAAGATGTGCTTCCTCTTGGTGATGTAGGCGAAAAATTTAAGGTATTTGGATGGGATGTTCTGGAAATTGAGGACGGTAACGATTTGGAACAGGTAATTGCCGGTTTAAATGAAGCCAAGAGCAGAACAGGCAAAGGAAAACCTGTTTGTATCATCATGAAGACCGAAATGGGCAATGGTGTAGACTTTATGATGCATACCCATGCATGGCACGGTAAGGCCCCAAGCGATGAGCAATTGGCCACTGCATTGGAGCAAAATCCAGAGACTTTAGGCGATTACTAATCATAGAAAAAGAGAAAATGACAAAATATACAGATCAAGGAAAACAAGATACTCGAAGCGGATACGGCGCTGGAATGACAGAATTGGGGAGAACCAACCCAAACGTTGTGGCGCTTTGTGCCGACTTGGTAGGTTCTTTAAAGATCGACACTTTTATTGAAGAAAACCCAGAGCGTTTCTTTCAAGTTGGTATTGCAGAAGCCAATATGATGGGTATTGCAGCAGGTTTGACCATTGGTGGAAAAATCCCGTTTGCATCAACTTTTGCAAACTTCGCAACTGGGCGTGTTTACGATCAAATTCGTCAATCCATTGCATATTCCGATAAAAACGTGAAAATATGTGCCTCCCACTCTGGTTTAACCCTTGGAGAAGATGGTGCCACACACCAAATCCTGGAAGATATCGGTTTAATGAAAATGTTACCCGGAATGACGGTCATCAACACATGTGACTATAACCAGACCAAAGCTGCAACATTGGCTATAGCCGAGCACCATGGTCCGGTTTATTTGCGTTTTGGACGACCCAAAGTGGCCAATTTTACGCCAGTAGACCAAAAATTTGAAATTGGTAAAGCCCTTATGCTCAATGAAGGTACCGATGTAACCATTTTGGCCACCGGCCATTTGGTATGGCAGGCCCTAATGGCCGCGGAAAGTTTGGAAAATCAGGGTATTTCAGCAGAAGTAATCGATATCCATACCATTAAACCTTTGGACAGTAAAGCCATTTTGGATTCTGCAAAGAAAACAGGATGTGTGGTAACCGCCGAAGAACACAATTACTTAGGAGGACTAGGTGAAAGCGTAGCCCGTGTACTGGCCTCCCACCACCCTACCCCTCAAGAGTTTGTGGCAACACAAGATACTTTTGGCGAAAGCGGAACCCCAGAACAACTTATGGAGAAGTATGGCTTGAACAATAAAGCCATTGAAGAGGCCGTTTTAAAAGTGTTGAAACGCAAATAGTTTCATAAAATATCTCTGAATAGATATTTTACAATCATTTAAAACAACACTTATGAAAAAAACTTTTCTAGTAGCTGTATTTGCCTTGATCGGTTCTGCAGCAATGGCCCAAAGTGGTTCAGGATTCGGTGTAAAGGCCGGTCTATCGTATAACAAGAACGGTGATCTGATCCAATCAGTCAGCGAAGGTGGAAGTGATATTACCAAAGGAGCCGAAGGTAAAACAGGCTACCATTTTGGTTTTTGGGGCAAATTGGACTTCCCAAAAATTTATCTAAGACCTGAATTGGTGTATTCCAAAACCAAAAGTTCCTACGATATAGAAGGCGACTCACAGGATTACGATGTTTCCAAATTGGATATGCCCGTACTTTTAGGATATAAGCTTATTGGGCCCCTGCACATTTTTGCAGGTCCTGCTTTTCAGTATACCTTGAACAATGATTTGGGCGACCTACAGGTCGAAGATGTGAAGAACGACTTTACGGTAGGTCTTAATGCAGGTGTAGGTGTTAACCTTGGTAAATTAGGCTTGGACGTAAGATATGAAAGAGGTTTCTCGGAGAACGAAGCCGAATTTATCGACACCAATGTCGCCAATGTTGAAGGAAGGGTTGATTCGAGACCTTCGCAAATTATATTTGCTCTTTCGCTTAAATTGTAAGCGTTTAATCATAACAAATAAAAAAGCCCAGCTGCATGCAGCTGGGCTTTTTTTATCCTATGTTTTTTTTAGTTGGAATCCGGGTCCAAATAATCAGGAATACCATCACCATCTGAATCAGGATAAGGAGTGATTATATTTCCGTTATCATCGGATATTTCATTTTTTGTAGAAACCCCATCTCCATCATCGTCGGCGTCCCTAAAGTTCGCCAGAGGGTTAAAAGGTTCCTCTTCCAGATCGGTATTATCATCAAACAAGTATTCGTTTCCGTTTAAATCCTCTTCAATGGAAGGAATCCCATCATTGTCCCTATCAGTGTTTTCAACATAAAGGCCCAACTCCACTTTAAACAATAAAGGAGAGTAAGAGGGTATCAGTGCAGACCCCGAACTATTAAAATAACCTAAACCCGATGGTATCACAATAATTCCCATTCCACTATTGGTCACACTGTAAGTACCGTCCGCATTTTCCACTACTTGGTCCGAAGTTCCCGCTTTTAGTTTAGAAATTCCGCTACCGTATCCACGCACCGTGAAAGGAAGCTCTTGCCATGTAAAGTCTTGGCTCTCATCAAACAATGTCCCATCCAATAAAGAACCTTGATATCTTACCAAAGTGGAATCTGCATAAGTTGGGCTACCTCCCCCTCCTTCTTTAACCTCAATATAGTAGTAAGTATGGGCTATATCTTCCTCCCCTGCTTCCAGGTTCAAATAAACTGAAGAAACGTTGAGCGTAACAGGAACAGCATCTTCCATCATAGGTCTTTTGTCCGCATTATCGCCTGCTATGGTATCGATAACAATCTTATAGTCAAAACCTTCAGGAAGGTTTTCAAAGTCTTCATAATTATAAAAATGCGTATTTAAAAACTCTTTTATCGTAGCATCATCTTCTGGTGCCACATCGCTCAATAAGCTTGGTGGTATCACAACAACATCGTTGTCATCATCCTTTTTACACGATAAGAGTGTGACCGCAAAACATAAAAAAACTAAAATTCCGTACCTCATCAAGTCTGATATTTAGGCGCGCAAGATACAATTTTCCATTATTTTTGCTTTGTCCATTAACAAAGAATTGCGAAGACCATGCGAATAGACAAGTACCTTTGGTGCATCAGATACTTTAAAACTCGGAGCATTGCATCCAATGCAGTAAAAAAAGGACATGTGAAAGTAAATGGAAGTGCGGTTAAACCTTCCAGGGATGTATATCCAATGGACAAAATAGTGGTCCGTAAAAACCAAATTGAATACCAACTAACCGTTTTGGACATTCCAGAAAGCCGCGTGGGGGCGAAATTGGTGGATATTTACAGAAAAGACACCACCCCGAAGGAAGCCTTTGAACATACCGAGTTGCTACAGTATGCCAAAAAGCATTATCGCAAAAAAGGGTTGGGACGGCCTACCAAGAAAGATCGTCGTGATTTGGACGATTATTTGGACGAACCGGAATAAACTGTTTTTATATCTTTGAATCAAGCATCGAAAACTATGATAAACCGCATTCTTACCCACGACCAAATACAGCATATTGCCAAGCGAATCGCTTACCAGATCTATGAGACCAATGTGGACGAAAAGGAAATTGTGGTCGCTGGAATAAAAGGAAGCGGGGAAAGCTTTGCCAAGAAGATAATTACGGTTTTGAAAAAAATTACAGACGCCGAGATTATTTTGTGCAAAGTGGACATGGACAAGAAGAATCCATTGGAAAGTGGGGTCAAAACCTCTCTTTCGAGGGAGGACTACGAAAACAAATCCATTGTATTGGTAGATGATGTACTGAATTCGGGCACCACATTAATTTATGGCACCCACCACTTCCTAAAAACCCCGATAAAGCAATTAAAAACGGCGGTACTGGTAAATAGAAACCATAAAAAATACCCTATTAAAGCAGATTTTAAAGGTATTTCGCTATCAACATCGTTAAGCGAACATATCAAGGTGGATTTTGAACCGAAGAACAACGCGGTTTACCTAGAGTAACTCCTTTATTTTTTCAACAACGGTTTCGGCATCTGTTCCGTTGCAGTCCAATATATGTTTTGCTTGCCTATAGTATGGTCTACGCTCAAAAAGGTGTTTTCCTATGAACTCTGGTAATTCCTCATTGGAAATGTTTTTCACCAAAGGACGATGTTCCTTCTCATTTGAAATTCGCTCCAATAAGTTCGGGATACTTACATCCAGATAAATAGAATGATCGGCTTGGTCCAATATTGTAGCCATATTGGTTCCGTAACATGGTGTCCCCCCTCCTGTGGAAATCACAAGTGATTCTTCTTTTCCCAGCACTTCATTTAGCATTTGATGCTCCAACTTCCTGAAAAAAATTTCACCTTTTTCTGAGAATATCGTTTTGATGGATTTTTTTTGATGTTCTTCTATATAATCATCCAAATCGATAAACCGAATCCCTAATTGTCTGGCCAACAATCGTCCAACAGTTGACTTTCCACTTGCCATATATCCGACTAAAACAATTTTCATCTTTGAGAATTTTATCCGATTTCAAAAAAACACAAATTTATCATTAATTCACCTTGGAAAATAGATTATTGATGTTATATTTGCACCCGCTTAGCCAAACAGCTAAGCACAAAGTGGAGACCTGATAGCTCAGTTGGTAGAGCATCTCCCTTTTAAGGAGAGGGTCCTGGGTTCGAGCCCCAGTCAGGTCACAGAAAAACCCTTCAAATTGAAATTTGAAGGGTTTTGTTTTTTTATCGACTATCGTAAACACAATTTGAGCGAACACTTCTTCGGGTTTGCCATCTTCCGGAACCGATTCCTCAAAAAAACGGATACTTTTTCAAATACTACAGCCGATCCGTGGCATTTAACATCATAAACAAAGGCTTTTAAGGTACCGTTTATTTGAACTTTCACTCTAAAACGAGTCCACTGGTTTGTTAAAGTTCATTTCCCCGTACTAAATAAATAGTTTACATTCTACCGTTTATTTAAACTTTCAGGTTATGGTTTTTGGATATGCACGGGTGAGTACCATGGAACAAAGTTTGGACCTTCAATTGGATGCACTGCTCAAAGAAGGGATTCCACAAAAGAACATTTACACAGACAAAGTATCGAGCACCAAGGAAGTAAGGAAGAGCTTGAGCAAACTTTTAAAATGTGTGAGGGACGGAGACACCATTGTGGTTTGGAAACTTGATCGGTTGGCAAGGAGCTTGATACATTTTACCAATCTAATGGCAAAGTTGAAGGAAAAGGGAGTTCGTTTCAGAAGTATCACCGAACCCTTTATAGATACTACGGAGAAGTCTTCCCATTCAGAATTCATCATTAACATATTCGCTGCCTTGGCACAATTGGAAAGGGACATCATCATTGAACGCACCAAAGCAGGATTGGAATCAGCAAGACGAAGAGGAAAGATATTGGGAGCTCCAAAAGGATTAAGTAAGAAAAACCAACAAAAAGCTGTACTTTGTGAGGAGTATTTCAATGATGGCGTGTTGACCGTAACTGAAATATGTGAACGGTTGAGAATTTCGAGAGCCACCTATTACAAGTATTTGCGACATAGGGGGCTATCAGGAAAGTTAAGATCATATAAAAGATGATCAAACACATCGATAATATTCCATTTTGGGTGTATATAGACGAATTTCATACTTATATAAAAAGTTGCCAACAAGTTTGAAATCAAGCTTAAGCAATTACTTTTGACAATCTTCAGAACCCCATTTATCTAAACTTATTAAAATATCTTTTAGTGACATACCCCTATCAGTTAAACTGTATTCAACTTTAGGAGGAACAACAGGAAAGACTTTTCTGAAAATCAGCCCATCTTTTTCTAAATCTCGTACTGTTTGGGTAAACATTTTATTTGAAATTCCAGGAATTTTCTTTTGTAATGTTCCAGAACGCAGACCCCCTTCCAATAAATGAAATAAAACTAAAGGCTTCCATTTTGTCCCTATTAAATTCATTGTATAATCTAATGGACAAACATTTTTTTTAGTCATAAGTCAATATTTAAATAACTGTTTATCCATATTTTACTCGTTTAGGTAACTATATCACTTATTAGTGAGTTATTGCCTATTGGACAAATATAGACTAATTTTGTAATCTAAAATAAATCTTATGACAGTTAATAAAAATTATCCAAAATCATTTTCACACATTGGAATAACGGTTCCTGATATAAATGAAGCAGTGAAATTCTACTCAGAAGTAATGGGATGGTACGTAATTATGAAACCTTCCAATGTCAAAAAAGAAAGTGATACAGCTATTGGACAAATGTGTATTGACGTTTTTGGAGACGAATGGTCTGAATTCGAAATTGCTCATTTGGCGACTTCTGACGGAATTGGGATTGAGCTTTTCTCCTTCCCGCACGGAATAAAAGAAGCGCCTGAATTCAATCCTTTCAATACAGGACTTTTTCATTTTTGTGTGCAAGACCCCAATATTGAGGAATTGATTGATAAAATTTTGTCTTATGGTGGAAAACAGAGAATGCCAATTAGAGAATACTATCCAAATGACAAGCCTTATAAAATGTGCTATGTAGAAGACCCGTTCGGAATTGTTTTTGAAATCTATACCCATAGTTATGAATTGACATATTCCTCTGGTGCATATTCATAAAAAAATCAGTTGGCAACAACGTGTATAAGCAATAACGGTTTGGGTACCAATCTAAACCGTTATTTCGTTTCAATAAAGTATATTGTAATCTGAAAAGTAGTTGCTTAAATCCGCTACTGCTCATACACAAGACCGTTACCAAAGTTCAAAAAAATGATGTGATGCAGGTCATTGTTTTTTCTAAACTCCGAAAATATTTTTATCAAATAATAACGGTAAAATGTCTCGGAGGTTTTTCACATACATGGCTGTAGCATTCATAGCTTTATTCGCCTTTTCCAATTGTAGTGGCGATGACTCATTTGAATTTTCACCAGACCCTACATGTGGTCGAAATATCAACTTCATCGTTGAAGTAATACCCCAAGGAGCTGGAATTGTCACTAGATCCGAATATGTCAATTCATTTGGGCTAAACGGGTTAATGCCCTTTCAGGTTATCGAATACTTTGCCATTCCTACAGATGGGTATCAGTTCATAAAATGGGACTTGGCTCCAATAGCGGATAGGGAAGAAAATCCCATTTCCTTGATTCCTTGTGATATAAACCCTGTTTATACCACTATAAGGATTAAGGCCATTTTTGAAATCATAGAAGAATAATCGAATGCTCGTCCTGTAGTTGTGAAAATCATTTGGGAAAGGTATCGTCAATTCCAAATTTCCAAAAACTCAATTACCTTCCTTGGACTATAGGATACAAAGCGTCAAAGTTCAACTAAACGATTCCAATAAAAGATGATCAAACACATCGATAATACTCCATTTTGGGTTTATAAAGATGTATTTTATACTTAATAAAAAGTTAGCCACAAGCTAAATGACCGCTAAGACAATACACGAAATAGACAAAACTAGGAGGCTCAAATTGACAGCTGGACAAAAGTTCTGGCATTATTTTTTGGCAATTGGATTTGTGGCTGTAGGACTTATCAGCTTTTATTTGTTTTTGGAATCGAAGTATGATGAGAATTATATTAGGGCGAGAACAGGAAATCAGATTTTGGGTTCGGTAATTTTTTGGATTTCACTAGCACTTGTGGTTTTCATTATAAAAAAAAGACGCCTGCGTTTTAGACAAATTGATGTTTCTCTTTCTGAAAATGAGTTTAAAGAAAAAATGCAGCTAATTGCGGAAAAAGAAAATTGGACTTTATCAAATAACAATAAAAGGTTCGCAATTTTTTACAACGGTTCCATGTGGACTTGGGGACTTAAAATGACTGTTCTGCGATTTGAAAAATACATTCTGGCGAATAGTATTTGTGACTTGGATTCAAGAGTATCAATTTTAAATGAAAACGAGCGGAACATAAAAAAACTGGAAAGGGGCCTAAAAAAAGCCCGTGGCAAACAAGGGCTATAATTCATTGCTGTTTTTGGCTAACTTTAAACTTATTAACCTTTAACATGGCTGGATTTATCCGCAACGAAATCATAGCCTTGACCGTTACTAAAGTTCAAATAAACGATTGGCAAGATTAATCTTATAAAAAACAAACATGACCAGGATAAATAAAAATGATTGTATCTAACATTGGAATAGTAACTGTTATCACCATTTTATTATTTGGACTTCCAATATTGTGGAGTGCCAAAAAGAAGGGTCTTTGGAGTTCATTCAGTTTTGTTGGGCTTTTAAAATCATTGAATATTTCACTTTTGATACAAGTAATTGTTGGGCTAATTTTAATACTTGTGACTTGGTTATGGAATTTAACAGAGTTTGAAATTCCTAGTTTGTTAGGCGGGACAACATACACCTATTTGATAATCGGTTTAATGATTTATTTGCCAACATTGGTTGTGTTGAATTTATTAAACTTATTATTTAAAAATATCTCAAATAAAAAACAATAGAAGTCTAGGCCTTTATAGTTCAAATAAACGATTGCCAACACTGAATAAATTGATTAAGCAAAAATGGTCTATCTGATTATCGCTTTGTGTATTTCTTATTTCTTTTGGGTTTATATTTCGAACGCTGATTTGAAAATTGACAGAATTAAATCCTATTTGGAGAAAAGAGAATTGAAATATGTTAGCCACACAAAAGTGCGGAAATCTACTTTTCCGAAATTTGATATTGGAGAAAATTTATTTACATGGTTGTTTTTTCGAAAGCATCAATATGAAGTTATAGCATCAGGGGTAAAAGGTGAAACAAAGAATATATATGTGGTCTTCTATCAAACCACCACTTTCTTTTATAAAAATAGAGTGTTTTATGATTTGCCCTTAAAATAGTTCAATTAAACGATTGTGAAGGCATTCTAATGAATAATTAGGCTAACCATTGAAAAAAATTGTATTAATATTAATACTTGCCAATTTGTTTTATATGTGCGAAACAAAAAAGGTGAAAGCGGAATTCAAAAAAACTGAATTCTATTATCCTCGAGTTTCATATTTTAAAACGGATTCTTCTCTGACAGAAATATATCTGGATTCAATAAAAAACTACGGCGAACTTATTAAAGCAACAGAACAAATTGCTTGCGCTGGTAAAGCACCTTTACTAAAATTCAGCACCGACTCAACCGAATTTAATTTGATTGTTTACAAAGAATGCACCAATAGAATGGATATTGTTGATTATCATTTAAGTAATGTTATATCAATTCAAAAGGATTCAATAATTATAAACGACGAAATCGAAATGGGATTTGACAGTTTACAGCCAATATTGCGAAATCACATACTAAATCCGAATCAAGAATTTAACTATTCGAAAAGTGTAGATAAAGCATTAGTCTTTTATTATCAAGACAGTTTAGTTTCTGCGAAAAAAATAAAATACCAACTCATTAAAATAACAAAGGCATTCAATGAGCTGAATAGAAAAAATGGAGATAGTCTTCCTTTGAAAATTAAATTGAGTGAACATCCATATATTAGAATTCTAAATCCACCGACACCTGATGAAGAATCTAAGTAATAAAAGTTTAAATAAACCATTCTTATTCTCTTCAACACAACTATTCCTATGGTTCATCCTAATTCCATAAAAACCATATCTTTAGAGAAACCAACCTCTAATGATCAAGTTCTTTAGAAAAATCCGCCAAAACTTACTTTCAGAAGGCAAAACAGGAAAATACCTTAAATATGCCATTGGAGAAATAGTTCTTGTCGTTATTGGAATTTTGCTTGCGCTTCAACTTAATAATCTTAATGAGTCTAAGAAAGAGCGCATTTATGAAATCAAAATGTTGAATGAGGTAAAGCTAGCATTACAAAATGATATATCCTATTATAGAAGAATGGTAAGTCGAATGAGTATATTAGATTCTTCTGCAACTCATCTTATTTCATTGGCTTATAACAAGAGAACATTTCAAGATTCCCTATACATAAAAGCAGATAATCAAGGTAGATGGTTTAAATTAAAAACTGGTATTGCATACCGATTTAATTCTGGTCCCTACCAAGCGATTAAATCCTCTGGAATGGACAAAATATCGAATGACTCACTTCGAAACTTACTTGTTAATTTTTATGATTTCGAGTTACCTCGACATATGGAAATTACTAAATGGTACGACAGAGAATATGAAGCTCATATTACTAAACTTGACTCTTTTCTTGGACCCTCTGAAATTATAGAGAAGAACGGTGATTTTGAGATTGTAAGAAAGTTTCCTGATGATCTATTTAAACGTCAAGAATTTATCGAATTGATTGGTCAAATTAGGAAAAGGGCTCGATTTGTTGGAAATTATGTTGAGAGTATAGTTCCAAATATGGAAAATATAGTTGAAAAAATAGAAGGTGAAATTAAATAATAACGAAAGCACAACAATGGCCATAAGTAATTGCTTGTTCTCGCCTACTTCTGAAAATCCTCGCGGACTTTCTATCTGTGATTTATTTGTTGAATCAGTTGCTTAAACACGCAACTAATCTTATACAATCACGTTAAGTGAAAGCTTTAAAAAGAAAAAATGACAAACAACATTAAACTCGGACTTAAAGAGAATTGGAAACAGTTTACACTTTTGGTAATAGTGAACGGATTTGTGGGCGGAATGATCGGAATGGAACGCTCCATCTTTCCACAGTTTGCAGAATTAGAGTTTGGTGTTGCTTCTAAAACAGCCATTCTTTCATTCATTACAGCATTTGGAATTACTAAAGCCATAGCCAATTATTACACAGGACGACTTGCTAATAAATTCGGACGTAAAAATTTACTTCTATTTGGCTGGCTAATTGCAATTCCTATCCCGTTTATGCTTATTTACGCGCACAATTGGAGTTTCGTGATTTTAGCAAATGTGCTATTGGGAATTAGTCAAGGTTTAACTTGGAGCAGTACTGTAGTGATGAAAATTGACCTCGTTGGCGAGAAAGACCGTGGTTTTGCCATGGGGTTAAACGAATTTGCAGGTTATTTTGCAGTTGGAATCGTCGCTTTTTTGACAGGATATATTGCCAACACCTATGGTATTACCCCTTATCCATTTTACATTGGAATTTTCATTTCTATTATCGGTTTTATTTTGACAGCCTTGTGGGTTAAGGACACAAGAGTGTTTGCACATAAAGAAAGTGTTACAGATAATACCCCACAGCTCGACAATGTATTTTGGGAGACGACTTTTAAAAACAAGACTTTGAGTTCAGTTACACAGGCAGGACTTGTCAATAACCTGAATGATGGTATGATTTGGGGATTGCTTCCTATTGTTCTCATGTCTCTGAACTATAATAATGAAAATATAGGTGTTGTTACAGCTATTTACCCAACAGTTTGGGGAATAGGTCAGCTATTCACAGGAAAAATGTCTGACCATTACTCAAAAAAGGCAATGCTGTTTTGGGGAATGTTTTTACAGGGTTTAGCCATTTTACTTATTCCATTCAGTAGTGGCTTTTATATATTGTCATTGATTTCGGCAATTTTAGGTTTAGGAACAGCTTTGGTTTATCCAACTTTTCTTTCCACCATTGCCTCTGCAACAAGCCCAAGGCAACGAGCTGAAAGCATTGGTTCCTTTAGGCTTTGGAGGGATTTAGGGTATGCATTTGGTGCAATTTTATCTGGAATCACAGCTGACTTACTCGGAATATCATTTGCCATATTTTTGATTGGTGGTCTAACAATCATTTCCTCCCTCATCATTAAATTCCGCATGCCTGAACAAATAAAATCCATCAAAGAATGTATTGAAGTTGAAGAAGTAAAAAAGGCAATTAAAGCGAACAAGAAGATTCAAATCATTGACGTAAGAAACAAGGAAGAATACGAACAAGCGCACATTCCAAATGCATTGAACATTTCACTACAAGAATTGAAATACAAAATTTCCCAACTTGACAAGAATGTTCAATTTGTAATTGCTTGCGGAAAAGGTGGAGGACGCTCAGCAGACGGAGCAAAATTGTTGAAAGAATTTGGACTAAATGCAATTTGGCTTTGTGGAGGAACAAATAAATGGTTGAAAATTGAAAAGTAAAAAGCCAGCACCTAGCAAAGGGTATAGTTCATGCCCTTCGGGACACGCACCATACCCAAGCCGTTATCAAAGTTCAAAATAAAGGATAACTTATCGTTTCAATCCCAACCATTTATGACGCTTTAATTATATTTGAAATAACGAAAGTATTTCAACCATAAAAGTTCACAAATCGTCAACATTAAAGTGTGAACTTTCGCAGGATATTGATAAATACTGGGCTGATGAGCAAAGGTTCTGAACCCAGTCAGGTCACTTAAAATCCTCCCTTGTAAAGTTGGTTTTGCTTTCAACAGGACACAAAGGAAAAATCACCTCCCATCATGGCAATAAGGTTTTCCACTCCGGCCATTCCACTGCCAACTGGTCCTAAACTTGAATATGTAATTTCCTTGTACACACTACACGCCAATCCTTGCATGGCATGGACTACCTGATCGTCCAAGTTGGAAGCATCCATTAAAATGATAGCTTCAGAAGCATATGCGTAGAGTTTAACAAGGGTAACACTGTATGCCGCAACAATGCCGAGTGCCATTCCCCCTCCTGTAACAATCATCATATTACCCAATGCAGCAACTACTTTTTGATATTCGTCCACCACAGATTGAAGATGCTCTAGTTGAAGTTGAACCGATTCACCTCCTCCCCCGGTCATGTCAGGTAAAACGCCGAACAGCTCCCCATAGTTTCCATCAATATTCCAAAAAGCCTTCTTTTTAGCTTGAGCATCGAAAAAATTGTAGTCGCCCCCTCGATGTATATATTCCCTGAAATAATTGTAATCATCACCTAGAAAATCCTGGGATATGGTTTCCCGAATATCCGCTGCCTGACTATATTTAAGAGGAAGCGCATCCAGTTCTGAATAGGTGCTTTGCGGAAAATTTGCCGCTTCCAACAAGGCAAGTTGTGCTGTTTTTTCGGCGTTGGCAGCAAACCAATTTTTACCGTTACGGGTAAGTGTTCGGTACTGGGCGGTACGCAGATAATCAAATGAAACTTTTGACTCCTCGGAATACAATGCGGGCGTGAATCTTAATATGCCCACTCTCAATCCCTCGACATAGGTAGCTGAATTTTCGTTCACACTCTCTTCTATAGGCTGCATCATACTGAGCAACGGTGCAGGGTAGTCGAAGAACCCTTCTTGTAATTTGGCAACAGCCTCTCTTGAATTTCCGTCCAAATAAGGCTCCATCCAATTTCTGGTACTCAAAAGTGTCTGCAGATATTCCGAAAGTCGAACCGAGGTGGTCGCACCCGCTTTTTCAAATGCAATGGTCATGGAGCCCAACAAAGCCTCGTGCACCTCCTGTACCATTTTTTTTGTAGGTTGGGCATAGTATTCCAATGCTTTATCAAAACCTGCCAGCACCCTCCGATTTTCCCTCTGATTACCGATTTTCACATAGAGGTACAATCCAACCAGGCGCTTGCCCACAGCTGTTTCGGCAACCTCTGGAAATTGGTAGTCATCTTGAGCGGTGTGGGAAGTTTTAGTAAGGGAAACCTCAACTTGATGGTTGCCCTCTCTGTTCAGGGCATTATACGTAAATAAGTACGGGGCCAGCTCCAATTGCCCCAAGATGTTTTTGGTCTGCTCGATTACCGCCTCTTGGTCACTTGCTGGAATTTCAGTTATATCGATATTTTCCCGGAGGGAATCATAATATTTTTTATGATCATATACATTAAGATAGATTATGGGCGGACCTGATTCATATATTTCTTTGAACTGGGGAAGATATTTATCGTTATTATGTCCGTCCGTAGCGTACAATACCAAATCATTACTGGTTTGCGCCGCCTTTAGATGGGTCGTATAAACGTTGGACCCTGTGGCCATCAATTCAATCCGTGCACTGGGATATATCTCCCTAATGTTTTGCTGCATTTGGTCTAAAAAAGACTTGATACCGGTACCCCTATATTCTCTTGGCATACTCCCGGAAGTATCGAAAATGAGCAGTATTTTGGGAGCTATGATATTTTTTCGGAGCATTCCCCTAACCACAGTACCATTGTCCTCTATCTTGAAATTACCTGCCGAAAGCCCTTCTACAAGATTGCCCTCTGCATCTTTCGGAAACAACTCCAACTGTACTTCTGGAAATACCTTGGGATTTGCTTTCACCCCCATGGAAACGACTTGTTCCGGATTACCGGCTTGTTTTTCTTCACCATATACTTCCGAAAAAATAACAACTTCCTCAAAAACCTTTTCTCCTCCCAAAGTAATGGGTTCACCGACCACCGATCGTTCTTGAAGATATTCCGCATCCTTGTCCAAGTCCTGTAAAGCGATACTTGGTGTGTAGGTACTGATACTGTCTATTCCCTGACTTGCCTGCTCTTCAAAAGTGAGGTTGTTAAGGAAAGATATCTTTAGCTGGTTCCCTATTAATTCGGAAGCTTTGAAAGTTCCTTTGATCAATTCCTTTTCATTTCGCATGTCAAAGGAAGTAGTGCCCTTTACGGTAAGGGTCACCTCAAAATCGTCCTCCTTGAATTTGGTGGTGTCCCTTACATTTTGATTTTTATTATCGGGATGCATTTTACCATATTCCACTTTAGGGTCGAATAAATGCAGGTAAACATCTTCCTCACCATTTTTAAAGGTAACACCGGGAATGTTGTTGTTGCTCAACATGAATTTGGATTCACGGTCTTCCTTGCGCTGTTCCGGGGTGGTTTTCTGTAAAAGCGACTGGGCAAGTTCTCTGCCCCGTTCAACTACATTTTCCACTTCCGTTATCTTTCCATTGACCTCAGTTACCCCTAATTCTTTACGCCATTTTTTTAGCTGTCTTTTACTGACCGGCAAATAAAAGCCTACATCATGCCTTTTAAATAGGATGTCCTTTGCCTGCTCTTCCGTCATTTCAATATGTTCTGTGATCACCTTGGCCTCAAATCCTGATTCAATCAGCATATTCTTAAGGATTTCGGCCTTTTCCCTAATGGTGGCCATCCCTGTTCGCAATGCACCTTCTACCCCATACATGCCTCCATAGGTGGTCCGTTGGAAGTATCTGGCATCACTGGGCAAAAGCATAAACTCATCCCTTACAAAATCAAACATTGCTTTTGGGTCTTTTTGTTGAACCAACCTATCACGTTTGGCTTTATAATTATCAGGACTAAATTGGAGGGCATACAACATCTCTTCCCATGTCTTGAAAGGTGGGGCTCCACTACCTTCCGGAATTTCTATAGCATTACCGTCATCACATCCTTGCAACAAAGGAAATAGACATAGACCTGCGCTGGTCAACATTATTTGTTGAAAAAACTCTCTTCTGGATGATAATCCGATCGTTTTGGAATCTTTCATATGTTTTTGATTTTAGATTATCGTTTACTTTGCCAATAACCCGTAAAAGTTCAACGCATCAATCGCCTTCCATGTATTGTACCTCACCAAAGGATACAATTAGCCAAAATGTTAGCATTAGAGAGGACTTGATCTTAATTTTTTAATGTTCCTTGAGTTTTGGATTATTCCATTCTTGACTGAAAGTCAGTTTTAACTACTCTATGAAAATAGTGTTCACACACAAGGTTTAATATTATTTATGTAACAGAGTATACAACAGATGTAACTTAAAAACGAAAACATTCGTGATCTACTGGCTTTGGACAAGGTCTTTCCATGTAGAATCCAGTTTCAAGAACAACCGTTCTATAGGTAACATGCATAACTTTTTCTCTCCTAATACTGGATTGAGTACTTTATTTCCTAAAAGTTCGGCCAACATACTGTTGGACTACCCAAGGCTTGCCATCGAGATCGGAAATAACCTTTACCACATTACTGATGTCTCAAAAAAAATAAGGGCGTATAATTAACAATTATGCTAAAAAAATCTGCTTACATCATAAAAAATGCAATTTATAGTCCCTTTAACAGGATTTTAATACAAAATATTCATGAAAATTATAATTTCACTGCGATATTTCTAAACAAAGATCGTTAAACAATTTTGTCAATCCACTTAAAACATATCATCCCACCCTTTATTGTATCCACTTTCTTATTGTTATTGGGACTGTCCCTTGAACTAAGCAACAAACATTCTAAAGACACCAGCATTTCTCTTGAATTTGAGCACCCTGATAATCAAGATGATTCCAAACCTGAAACCGTTAATGACGTGGTCGATTTCAAACTTTTGATGGAACAGGTCCTTATGGCCAAGTTTGGCCTATCTGAAAAACAGTACCAACTTATCCGTATACATGGTCCCACCTTTCCAATTGATTGGGACTTCCAAACCAACACCAACATCGGAATACATAGGATAACCCTCATCTAATTACCATCAAACAATCATGTTGTGATGTTTTTTTCAAAGCTTAATCTTTTAAGGTTGTTTTTTCAATACTTATTGCTGCGGCCAGAATTCTTATTATAAAAATAGTTTCATGAATTTATTCAAATATTGGAAGAAAGACTTGCCTGCAAGTCTTGTAGTTTTCTTTGTTGCACTACCGTTATGCCTAGGGGTAGCATTAGCCAGTGGTGCACCTCCATTCGCTGGTCTGATTGCTGGTCTGATAGGCGGGATTTTGGTGGGCTACCTCTCTGGTTCGTCCATAGGGGTCAGTGGACCGGCAGCCGGATTGGTCGTTATTGTTTTTAATGCCATAACCGACCTGGGCAGTTATGAGCTCTTCCTTACCGCTGTGGTCCTAGCTGGCATCATCCAGATTATATTGGGTATTCTCCGGGCAGGGGTCATAGGTTATTATTTCCCTTCAGCGGTTATCAAGGGGATGTTGAGTGCGATCGGTATCATGATATTTATGCAACAGATTCCTTTAGCACTTGGATTCAGTGGCAACGTGAACACAGACAGGATTAATTTTCAAAATCTTTATGATAAGATTATACCGGGAGCTGTCCTTGTTACCCTGATTTCCTTGATCATCTTAATACTTTGGGACGGTATTTTGGCCAAGAAGAACAAGTTCTTCAAACTTATTCCGGGACCCCTTATTGCTGTGGTCGTGGGAATCATCATTTATACTTCCCTGGGTACCTCAGGATTCTTTGCCCTTCATGCAAACCAATTGGTAAGTGTGCCCATCCCCAAAGATGTGGCTTCCTTTTTTGGAGAGTTCAGCCTACCGGATTTTTCATCCTTGACCAATGGGTCTGTATATGTTACGGCATTCACCATTGCCATAGTGGCCAGCTTGGAGACTTTATTGAGTGTAGAAGCCACCGATAAATTGGACCCTTATAAAAGACAAACACCCACTAACCGCGAACTGATCGCCCAAGGGATCGGTAACAGTGTTTCCGGTTTAATCGGAGGAATACCCATAACTCAGGTGGTGGTAAGGAGTTCGGCCAATATCATGAGCGGGGCCATGTCCAAACTATCGGCCATATTGCATGGGCTTTTACTGCTGCTGAGCGTCATAGCCATACCAACTTTGTTGAACCTGATTCCGCAGGCAGTACTGGCTAGTGTCCTATTGATCATAGGATACAAACTTGCCAATCCCAAGAGTTTTGTCCAAATGTATAAATTGGGGAAGGCCCAGTTTATTCCCTTTATAGTTACGGTAATCGGCATAGTGGCTACGGATCTATTGAAAGGCATCATCGTGGGACTAACCGTTGGGCTCATTGTGGTACTATTGAAGTCCTATTACAATTCACACCATATGCTCATCAAAGAGTACCAAGGAAAAAAGAATCTGTTTCACATCAATTTTGCGGAAGAGGTTACCTTTATAAACAAAGGGCCCATCATGAAGGAGCTCAATGGGCTTGAAAAAGATTCCTTCTTGGAACTGGATTTTAGGAAAACCAAAGTCTTGGACTATGATATCCTGGAATATTTGGACGAATTTGCGACCAAGGCAAGGAACAACAACATTAATATTAAATTGATATCTGATAAAGGAGTAATTGACAACCCTGATAGCTTTAGAAGCTTTTTTGGACATCGTGTATACCATTTGAGCCATTGATATCCAAAACAACACATCCAAATGGAATCCGATTTTTATAACAACCTGATCATAAACAATAAAAAATAAAGGATTGATCAACGAAATCCCAGAAAACCACATTGGCCCAAACCATTATTAATAAAACTTATCATTTTTTTAATTGCCCGTGCATATGACCAAGATCATTTGATATACCCCCAATACATGAGATCTTAGTAAGATGATAAAAAGCAATGGCCATGAAAAAAATAACAACATTGATTGCTGCTTTTATAGCTATGGGCCTAAGCGCCCAACTTCCTGACAGTTTGGATTTTGTGAGCCCGTTCCATGAGGGATTCGCAGCAATACAGAAAGAAAACAAATGGGCTTTTGTTGATGAGACCGGAAACATCGTTATTGATTTCAGGGATGACCTTTATTGGAATACGGATGCCGATACATCCTATAATGATATTAGAGCCATGGCCTATCCTCAATTTTCGAGCGATAGATGTGTAGTTCAAAAAATGGTGGACGGTATACCAATATTTGGATTTATTGATACTACCGGCAAATTGGTCATAGAACATCAATTCTTGAATGTTGCCCCATTCGCGAATGGTTGGACAACCGGTATTATTTTCGAAAAAGTATTTAGGGGCAAAAATGAATTCAACCTGGATATTTATGAATTTAAATTCCATGAAGTATTGATGGATGCAGACGGCAATATCAATGAGTTTCTCAACCGTAGGCATAACATTCAAATGACAAAAAGAAGGTATGAAATACCAGAAATACGTTCTAAAATATTAAATGGAAACTTGATAGCCGTTGAAAAGGATAACCTCTGGCAGATCAAAAAAATAGACCTCTAAATCAAATCGTAAAGCCTATAGGTCATTCAACAAGCGAACTGGATTGTCCACACTTTAGGGGATGGGCAATCCAGTTCTTTTTAATTGTTGTCCTCGGTTAGGCAACAACTTCTTCTTTGTTTCTTTCAGAAACAATTTTTTCGATTAAATCGGGTACTTTTTCAAATGCAGCTGCCAATCCGTGGGTCTTGCCTGCTTCCAAAAATGAGATTTCATCTCCTTTGGTCACCAAAAAGCCGATAGGTTGAATACCGATACCGGCACCTGCACCTACTCCTTCACCTTTTCTTGCTTTGCCTTCAACTCCTTCGCCTCCTCCGGAGCCAAATCCCATACCTACTTTAATTACAGGTACACACTTAAATTCACCCAATTGAAAGGGTTCACCAATAATGGTCTCTGTTTTGGCCTCTGACTTAATAAAGTCAGTTACCTTGTTCAATAATTCTTCAAAATGTAAATCCATGACCTTAAAATTTTTTAATGATTAATAAATGTTTTTAGAATTCTGTAAGGCCTGTTTCGAATGTCCAACACCAATCTGTTATGGTCTTCAAAATTGATATGGAACGAGGCTACATAACGGTTTAGCAATACAAAAACAGGATACAATTTTGCATTGGCTACGTAATCGCCGGTATCCATATCCAATGCAAACCGTTTAATCTCGAACGATTTAAGCAATTGGACCATCTTCCTGAACGTAATCCTCCTTTTAGGTTTGGTTTTCTTTTTTTTGGCTGGTTGTTTTGGTTTTGAAGATTTTGTCAAGGGATAAAAACAGCGTTCATAAAAAAGCACTTTTAACCGAACCCGTAAAAGTTCTTTCTCATCAGGTTCGAAACTCGCCTTTGCCAAGCCCTTTAAGCCTGCATAATACTTTCCTGTATCTGTGTCAATAAAAATTTGAATTGGAACAAATAACAGCCCAAGGGCAAGGAGCACAACTAATAATATCACAATGGTCAGTATCATTAGTTTTTGCCACAAAGGAAATAGGAGGATGTTTTATATGCAATGACGCGGGTCAACATCGCATAGATAATTCGGTAAAAGTTGATAAGTTTTTTTCCAGTGCTTTTTTCGACTGATCTAACTCATATTACAAATCGGTTTTTTATTGGTAATTTGATGTCCGTATTCATACCGGGCCAATGAAATATCCTTTATTGTTTTGCATTGTTTTAATGAGTTTTTTCTCTTGTAGCGAGAGCAAAGAGAAAGTCTACCCAACTATAATGCCTTTAACGGAATCCGTATATGCCTCTGCCACAGTTCAACCCGATAGTCTTTACCAAGCGTATTCCATAGTAATCGGTATTTTGGACAAAACCTGGGTCGAAGAAGGTGATAAAGTAAAAAAGGGAGACCCAATCCTTCAAATCACGAACACTTCACCGGAATTAAATGCGGAGAACGCCAAACTGTCGCTACAACTTGCTCGAGAAAATTATAATGGTAGAGCGGCTGTCCTTACTAGCATTCAGGATGAAATTCATGCTGCAACCCTAAAGTTGACAAATGATTCTGTTAATTACTACAGACAGAAAAACCTTTGGGACCAAAATATTGGCTCTAAGGTGGAATACGATAACCGAAAGCTCAATTATGAACTCTCCAGAAACAACCTGGACCTGCTCAAAAGAAAGTATAGGCAAACAAAAAACGAGCTCGAGACCCAATTAAAGCAATCCGAAAACAATTACCGAACATCTTTGACCACTTCCGAAGACTTTACCATAAAAAGTAAGATAAACGGAACTGTTTATGCTATTTATAAAAATCCTGGGGAAATAGTAAATACCCAACAACCTGTGGCATCTATCGGTAAAAGCGAAGATTTTATAATTGAGTTATTGGTAGATGAAGTGGATATTGTAAAATTAAAAACGGGACAGCAGGTCTTCCTCACCCTTGATTCTTATAACTCGGAGGTTTTTGAGGCTACATTGGACAAAATCTACCCGAGAAAAGATGAACGTTCGCAGACTTTTAAGGTAGAGGCCCTATTTAAAGATCCTCCCAATACGTTGTATCCCGGCTTATCCGGCGAGGGCAATATTGTTATTTCCAAAAAAGAGCAAACCCTCACCATCCCAAAAGAATACCTCATCGATGCATCCAAAGTGCTTACAGACGATGGTGAAATCGAAGTTACCCTAGGACTTCAAAATTTGGACAGGGTAGAAATTTTGAAAGGTATCGATGAAAACACCGCAATTTATAAACCGGAGCAATGATCAATTGGAGCGTGATATTGGGCATTGCCAAAACACATCTTATTACCAAGATGAAATCCACGGTCACCGCAACACTTGGGGTTACTTTTGGAATCGGTGCCTATATCACCTTGGTAAGTTTTATGACAGGGCTCAACGGCATGCTGGATGATTTGGTACTGAACCAAACACCGCACATCCACATGTACAACGAGATTCGTCCTTCCAAAACCCAACCCATTTCACGTTACCAGGAGTTCCAAGATGCCATGAATTTTGTACACTCCATAAAACCCAAACAAAATCAAGAAAAAATCCATAACGCACTCCCTATTCTCGGCTATCTAAAAAAGCACCCCAATGTAAAAGGAGCGACCCCCCAACTAAGGGCCCAAATCTTTTACCTATCCGGTTCCATAGAACTCGGTGGCAATCTTGTGGGAGTTGATATTATGGAGGAAACTCGACTTTCCAACATTCAGGACAATATTGTGGAAGGCTCGGCAGAAGCCTTAAAAAACAGCAATAACGGAATTTTATTGGGTGCGGGGCTGGCTGATAAAATGTCTCTTTCCATTGGCGACAGAGTTCAAATAAGCACCGTAGCAGGGGATATTTTCCCGCTGAAAATTGTGGGTATCTACCAAAGTGGTATTGCGGAAATCGACAATGTGCAAAGTTTTGCAAACCTAAATACCGTGCAGCGCATATTGGGTGAGTCCGAAAACTACGTGACCGACATCAACATCAAATTATTGAATATTGGAGAGTCCGAGTCCATGGCCCGCAATTTGGAAAAACAGTTCAAAATAAAGGCGGTGGATATTAATGAGGCCAATGCCCAATTTGAAACAGGCTCCAACATAAGGAACCTTATTACCTATGCGGTTTCCATAACCCTTCTTATTGTGGCGGGATTTGGTATTTACAATATTCTGAACATGCTCATTTATGAAAAAATGAAGGATATTGCCATTTTAAAGGCCACTGGGTTTTCGGGTAATGATGTGCAATACATTTTTATGGCACAGGCCATACTGATTGGAATTTTAGGAGGCCTTTTGGGTTTATTGATCGGGTTTGGTCTTTCTCACCTTATTGACAACACTCCCTTTGAAACAGATGCATTGCCCACCATTACCACATACCCTGTAAATTACAACGGGACCTATTATTTTATTGGAATTGCCTTTGCACTTATTTCAACTTTTGTTGCAGGATATTTACCCTCCAACAGAGCCAAAAAAATAGATCCCGTAAAAATTATTAGAGGAACTTAGCAAAGCGTATGGACCATGTTTTAGAAGCTAAAAATATCAACAAGCATTTTCATAAGCCCAAGGATTTCCATGTGCTCAAAAATATTTCATTTGGGGTAAAGCAAGGGGAGTTTGCCTCCATTATGGGCAAATCAGGCTCTGGAAAATCTACCTTGCTGTACATTCTTTCCACCATGGATACCGACTATACTGGCGAGCTATATCTCAATGACCAACTTGTAACTGGCAAGTCACAAAAAGAATTATCGCGAATCAGAAACAAAAACATTGGCTTTGTATTTCAGTTTCATTATTTGCTTTCTGAATTCAGTGTATTGGAAAACGTTATGCTACCCGCCAAGAAACTAGCGGAAAAGTCCCTTGCAGAAATTGAGAAGAATGCACACCGAAAACTCGAAATGTTACATATTGGCCATTTGGCCGATCAGCGAGCTTCTAGAATATCGGGAGGTGAAAAACAGCGAGTTGCCATCGCAAGGGCCCTGATCAACGACCCCACTATTTTAATGGGTGATGAGCCTACAGGAAATCTGGACAGCCACAATTCTGAAAATGTGTTCAATATCTTTAAAAATTTAAAGGAAGAGCAAGGCCTATCCCTTTTAGTAGTGACCCACGATAAAGATTTTGCCAAGCGGACAGACCGTATCATTGAAATGGAGGATGGTATAATAATCAGTCATGGAACTTGAAATCATTAATTTTGATTCGCTTGCTTTTTTTGTTCTCGTTCCAGTTTTCTAAAATACCTTCGGGTCAAGAAATTGTGTTTAAGGGCCTCCATATTCTCATTGAACTTTTCTGTTCCCTCTTCAATGTTCTTCATGGTTTCCATTAACTGATTGGCCAATATGGTATCGGTCGCGACCTTGTTGAGAACTCCCTCACCATTTTTTATTTTTCCTATGACGGTGTTCAAATCTGTGGTCACCTTGGTAATTTCATTGCTCGATACTTCTAGGTTTTGTATAATGTTTCTAATCCTTTCTGCGGACAAAGTGTCCGACAGTAAAACTCCCGCAATTCCATCTCCCGAATTAATGGTTTTCAATGTTGTTTGAAGTTCGTTCAAAGTTCTATTCACCTGATTACCGCTCAACTTTAAGTTGGTGATGGTTTCCTTTAGATCATTTGCCATCAAGGTATCGTTCAGCAAACGTCCCAATGTACCTTTTCCTGTGGTTAAGGATTGAGTGACTTTCAATAGGTCCGAGGTTAACAAAGCAGCATTTTCATTGGTTACACTTAGTGTATTGAGCATGTCCTGGGATGAAATCTTACTGTAGGATGTCAATCTGGAACCATCTTCTATCAAAGAAGCATCTCCTTTTCCCGGCACAATATTGACCAACATACTGCCAACCAGTCCATCGGAACCTATCGTTGCAATCGCATCACCTCTAATATGTTCCTTCATTTTTTTGTTGATGGCCATATAAACAATTATCGTGGAATCGTTTATCATTTCAATATTGTCCACCGTACCAATGTCAATACCTGAAAAGCGTACATTGTTGCCAACTTGTAGTCCATTTACATTATTAAAGACCGCATTGACCGTAAATTTCTTCACAAACAGACTTTGCTCGTTTCCGATAAGATAAGCTGCAATTATCAGTAACAAGGTGCCAAGCACCACAAATATGCCCAGCTTTAGATTCTGCATTGGAGTTTTTGTTGTCATATCATTTTTTAAAAAAGGCATTTATTTTAGGGTCGGTCGATGCCACCAATTCTTCATAGGTCCCTTCGGCATAGTTGATTCCATCGACCAACAAAATCATTCTTTCGGAGATTACCCTAGCACAATCAACATCGTGTGTGATAATCAATGCAGATGTCCCATATTTTTTTTGAATGCTCCTCATAAGTCCAATAATTTCCTTAGCTGTTATGGGATCCAAACCACTGGTTGGTTCATCGTACAATATCAGCTTGGGCTTTAAAATAATGGCCCGGGCCAGTGCAACACGCCTTTTCATACCTCCCGACAGTTCTTCGGGCATCAAATCCATGGTATGGGCCAAACCTACATTTTCCAAAGCTTCTTGAACCAGTGGCAAGGTATCGGTAATCCCATCAAACTTTTTTCGGTGCCGCCTCATGGGAAACTCCAAGTTTTCCCTTACGGTCATGGAATCGTACAGGGCGCTGCCCTGAAAAAGAAATCCGATTTCCGAGCGCAATTCATCCAAATCCACTTGATCCAAACTAGCTATATCTTCTCCCAAAACCTCTACCAATCCGCTATCCGGGGTCATTAATCCCACCAGGCACTTGATCATAACCGATTTTCCCGAGCCAGATTTCCCCATCACCACCAAATTCTCGCCCTTGTGCAACATCATATTAAAACCATTCAATACATGGTTATCGCCAAAACTCTTGTACAGGTCTTGTATCCGGACTACAACTTCTTCCGAAGATCTGTTGTTTTGAAGTGTCGCTATGTTTTCTTTTACATCCATCACAGTTCATAAAAAATATCCGACACGAAAACAGCAATAAAATCAACCACAAACAATAGCAAGGAGGCCATTACCACAGCGGTATTTGCCGCGATTCCGACACCGGCGGTGCCCCTACCCGTCTTGTAGCCCTTGTAACAACCGGTCAATCCAATAACAAATCCAAAGAAAAAGGACTTTATGGTGGCCGGCACCAAATCCCCATAGGACAAGGCATCAAAAACCGTATTAAAATACAAGGTAAAAGACACATTCCCTTTCATGAATTCGACCAAAGAGGAACCAAAAAGAGCTATTAAGTCTCCGAATACCACCAACAGGGGGAGCATGAGCGTAGCTGCCAAAATTCGCGTGACCACCAAATATTTAAACGGGTTGGTACCGGAAACCTCCATCGCATCTATTTGCTCGGTTACCCGCATAGATCCCAACTCGGCCCCAAAACCAGATGCAATTTTTCCAGAACATATCAATGCAGTGATCACTGGACCAACTTCCCTGACTATGGAGATACCGACCATGTTCGGCATCCAGGAAACTGCACCAAACTCAATCAAGGTTGGCCTGGTCTGCAACGTTAGCACCAAACCGATGATAAATCCGGTCGTGGCTACCAGTAATAAAGATCTGTTGCCAACTTGGTAGCTTTGCTTAAGCAATTCCTTAAACTCAAAAGGAGGTATTACCGCTTGTTTAAAAAAACGCACGGCGAAATAAGAAAGGTCTCCTATTTCGATAAAAAACTCCTTGGTCTTATTGATCATTTGCGCTGCAATAGCCATATTTCATCGGATTTCGGCCTAATCAAAAATAAGTTTGTTGTGCTTACTTTCATATGACCAATATCATTAAGAAGCTTTCAATCAATCAGATGCACAGCTAAATAAAACCTATTTTCCAGCTATTTTGTGCATACCACAAACGCTACTCCTAATTCAAGAAATGACTCAGGTCATTTACTGAACTTTTCTATCACACTACCTTACCGAATAAAATGTAATACCATGAAAAAGGCTATTTTATTCCTCGGATTATTCTTGGCTTTATCAGGATTTCAGGCCTGTGGCCCAGTGATTGTCTCACATAGACTGGCAGATCCGCCACCCCCATGGTTCTATCCGCATAGGGTGGAAACGGTTCGATATGTATTTTTTCCAGAGTTCAGCATCTACTACGATCTCTCGGCGAGAACCTATATTTATTTGGATGGAGGCATATGGAGACGAAATAAAGTATTGCCCCCACGTTACCGCTCCTACAACTTGAACAGGTCAAGATACGAGCGGGTGCGCAACTATTTTGATGATAATATTGAGCGCTATCATAATCAAAATAACAGCAATAGGGGGCGTAGCAACAAAAGTGGGGTTAGAAGAAATAACTAATCATACTTTGCACTAACCATAGTTGAGTAATATCATAAAAATTAAGAAGCATTAGTTCTACTTTTAATAAGAACTAAAACATAATGGTATGCTCAATTCTGAAAAAATAGGAAACGAATTCTACCAAAGCCTTGGAAAATTATTCTATGCCGTGGCCATGGCCGATAATAATGTCCGCCCCAAAGAAGTTAAAAGATTAAGGGAATATGTGCGGCAACATTGGTTGGAGGTAGACAAGTTTGAAGATGAATTCCATACCGATGCTGCCTATCAAATAGAGATTGTTTTTGATTGGTTGGAAGGTGAGGAAAAAGACGGGGAAGAATACTTTAAAGAGTTTAAGGAGTTCTATATGGAACATCACGAAAAATTTCCTGAAACCATCAAAAAGCTGATTGTAGAAACCGCTGAATCCATTGCGAGTGCCTTTGCTGGAAAAAATAGATCGGAGATGTTGACTATATTTAAGCTCAAACAGCTCTTTAACCACTAATATGGGATTAGCAGACTTTATTGACCATACCAATTTAAGACCCTCCGCCAATATCGCGGATATTCAAAAATTGTGTAAAGAGGCTAAAACCTATGGTTTTTATGCCGTATGTGTAAACGGTTGTAATGTACCCATCGCTAAGAAAACATTAAAGAACACTTCGGTAAAAGTAGCTGCCGTAATTGGTTTTCCATTGGGAGCCATGTCCACTAAAGCAAAGGTGTTTGAGGCCAAGGACTGCATTGAAAATGGTGCTGACGAAATTGATATGGTCATCAATATCGGGTGGATGAAATCAGAAATGTACGATGCTGTTCGAGATGAGATCAAAGTTATAAAACAGGCTATCGGAGATAAAATACTTAAGGTGATCATTGAAACATGCTACCTCACTGAGCCAGAAAAAGAAAAAGCTTGTGCCCTGGCCGTGGAGGCCCATGCGGATTTTGTAAAAACCTCCACGGGATTTGGAACGGGCGGTGCCACTTTTGAGGATGTAAAACTGATGAAAAGAATCGTTGGTGAAAAGGCAAAAATAAAAGCTTCCGGCGGAGTAAAGGATAAGGGAACCGCTTTACAATATATTGAGCTAGGCGTATCACGCATAGGAACCTCATCTGGTCCCAAACTATTAAAACAAGAAGCCCCATGAGTACCCATATAGAAGCTAAACCAGGTGAAATTGCCGAAACCGTTCTAATGCCAGGAGACCCTTTAAGGGCCAAATGGATTGCGGAAACATTTCTGGAAAACCCGGTATGTTATAACAAAATCCGTGGTATGCTGGGCTATACTGGTACTTATAAAGGAAAAAGAGTGTCCGTTCAGGGCAGTGGAATGGGAATGCCTTCCGCCATGATCTATTTTCACGAACTCATCAACGATTATGGAGTAAAAAACATTATTCGAGTGGGGTCCGCAGGGTCATACCAAGAAAATGTAAAGCTCAATGATGTGGTCTTGGCCATGTCAGCTTCCACCACCTCAGGTATCAATAACTCGAGGTTTATCAACTCAGATTATTCCCCTACCGCGGATTTTGATCTTTTTATAAAGGCAGTTAATTATGCCCAGGAGAACAACATTGCCATAAAGGCGGGAAATGTGCTCTCTTCGGATGAGTTTTATAGTGATGACCCCGAAGAATACAAACTCTGGGCACAATACGGGGTTCTTTGCGTTGAAATGGAAACCGCAGGGCTTTATACCGTTGCGGCAAAATACAACGTAAAGGCTTTGACTATTTTAACCATTTCCGACTCTTTGGTAACGGATGAAAGACTTTCTGCCCACGCACGGGAAACAACTTTTAAGGACATGGTCCGAATTGCGCTCGCGGCTGCAATATCTTAAGTACCATTCAACAATTGGCGCTTTTATTTAGATGGCAGGCCTGCAAAACTTGATCGGCCTTACTACCATCCCTATAAATGGTTATTCCCTTGAGACCGTACTTCCAGGCCGTCATGTAAATATCCGAAACGGTTTCTTTGGAGGTGCTTTTTGCCAGATTAATCGTTTTGGAAACGGCATTGTCCGTATATTTTTGGAAAGCTTGTTGGTGTTTTAAGTGGTATTCCCATGGAATCTCCAAACTTGTTTCGAACACTTTTTTCACCTTTTTCGGCATATGTTCCAACTGTTGTATACTTCCAGTATGGAGCACTTCATTTTTCACCTGATCTGTCCATAATCCCAATGCTTGCATTTTACCAACAAAAAGCGGATTCACCTCCATTTGCGTTTGATTATCCAATATACCAACACGTTTGTAAGCCAAGGCATATAAGGGCTCAATGGAATACGATGTGTCAGCAATCACAGAAATGCTCCCTGTTGGTGCAATACTGTTACAAGTAGCATTTCGCATGGGTTTATTTGGGTAGAAAATACTTTTTTTCCAATTGGGAAACTCGCCCCGTTCCTTAGCTAATTCAGCTGAGGCCATATAACTCTTTGATTGAATAAACCGCATTACCTCTTCACCGAGGGAAATGGCTTCTTCAGAGGCATAGGGTATGTTGAGCAATACCAACATTTCTGCCCAGCCCATTACACCAAGCCCCACTTTTCTATTGTTTTTTGTTATTGCTGCTATCTGTGGAAGCAAATAATGGTTTATCGATATAATGTTGTCCAAAAACCTAATGGCCAATGCAACGGTCCGTTCAAGCTTATTCCAATCCACTACCGTCCCTTCCGGTTCTTTTAATGTGACCATTTTGGATAGATTGATAGAGCCAAGATTACAGCTTTCATATTCGAACAATGGGACTTCTCCACAGGGGTTGGTACTTTGTATTTTACCAATTTCGGCCACCGTATTATGTTTGTTTATCGCATCCAAGAAAATAAGGCCTGGATCTCCCGTGGCCCACGCTTGTGAAACTATTTGGTCCCAAAGCTTCTTGGCTTTGATGGTTTTTGCAATCTTTTTTGTTCTCGGATTCATCAACTTCCAATCTCTTTCATGTTGTACAGTCTCCATAAAATCATCCGTAATACCCACGGATAGATTAAAATTATGCAAAGTATCCCCTGCTGTTTTTGCAAGGATGAACTCTTCAATATCTGGATGGTCTACATTTAATATACCCATGTTTGCCCCTCTCCGTTTTCCTCCTTGCCTTATATGTTCCGTTGCAGTATCATAAATTTTGATGAAGGCCATGGGGCCCGATGATACCCCTCCAGAAGATGAGACCATGTCACCTTTAGGCCGGAGTTGAGAAAAGTTATATCCTGTTCCTCCCCCGCTCTGATGAATCATAGCTGTATTTTTTAAGGTGGTAAATATGCTGCTCAGGCTATCTTCAACAGGTAGAACAAAGCAAGCGCTCAGCTGCCCATTGGGCAATCCTGCATTCATCAGTGTTGGCGAGTTCGGTAAAAAATAGAGATGGGTCAGCAGGTCATTAAACCTAACCTCCCACTTTTCTTTATCCTCGTTTTCGGCACTTGCCACATATTTGGCTACCCTACCAAAAAGTTGTTCCGGAGTTTCCATTACCTCATCTTCGGAATTCTTTAGCAAATACCGGGCATTAAGTAATTGTAGGGCGTTTTTGGAAAGTTTCATTTTGTTTTGAGTGACATCCCTGTTTTCTCTGTCAAAATTTCTTTTAATGCTTTGGTAGTGGTGGAGTCTATCAAGTTTAAAGCTCTTACACCACACAATTCCTTCACCATTCTTGCTCCCGCCAAAGTATTGGAAGCAACCCCTGTGACAATATCGGGCACCAGTTCAAAAGCCTTCATCAAACCATGAACAGCATAAGGGTCCGAAGCACTCAAAATGGTGCATTTAATATGTTCCCTAAGCGCATTTATGGCGACATCCCCATTATAAGGTTCCAAAGGGGACGCTCCAATTTCTATAATGGCAATATCGGCATCTTCCATTGCAATCCTACTGAGCATTTGATCAAGTTTTTCCTTGTACACCTCGGTAGGACAAATGGACGAAGGAAGTCCCACGTCCACAAAATCCATTATCTTGTCCGCCCCAACATCCTTGAAGGCCAAAATATCCTTATAACGACCAGCTCCAGTTAGTTTTGCACCGACCACTTTATAGCCTGCCTGCTTAAAAATGTTGGTCACTATTCGGGCAGAGGTTGTTTTACCGGCGGACATGGAGGTTCCCACAAACAGAATTACCGGGGTATTGAATGGAACCTTGGGGATGGGCTCAACAAAATCATCCATGGTTACCTTTTTGCCTTCCCTAACCGCATGGCCTTTGTAAATAATCTTGATCATTTTAGGAATAAACATGGACTTGGACGTTAGTTTCCCCAAAAGCCCGGCACCTGTAAGTACCGTCATTTTTAGATCGTCCGTTACATTTCTCCAACTCCCTGTCGCTTCCAGAGTTGCATAACGTTCCCCCAATACGCCTACAATAAACTCACCAGCGATAACCCCTCTCATCCTACCGTTTGGGAGTTCTATCTTCAAGCTCTCCCCTCCTTCGTTCAAAATTTCACAAACGACATAATCGCCAGTTTGCCATTGGTCCCTGGGCAACTCCTTTACTTGAAATCCTTTTTCCGCCAAATCGGAAATTCGGGTCAACGATGCGTAAATATATTTGTGGTCCATAATACAAAGTTTTAATTGTCCCCTACTTCGGCCAACATCAATAGGGCCAACAATGCTGTCCTAACCGGAAACTCGTCCAATAAAATATGTTCATGTTGGGCATGGGCCCCATCTCCCGTAGTACCCAACCCATCCAAGGTGGCGGTATATAAACTGGTGGTATTGCCATCCGAACCCCCACCGGCAGTTGCTTCCTCCAATTCCAACCCTAAAAGGGCTCCGTTCGCCTTTGCCAATTTCCAGAGCATCCGATTGCCCGGTGTATGCTCCATGGGAGGTCTTCCTATTCCCCCTTCTATGTGCACTTCCACATCTGGTAATGTAGGTTGGAGCGCAAGAATCTGTTTTGTTATCTGTTCACCATCTTTTTTGTTCAATACACGAACATCAACGACCGCCTTGCTTTCCGGTGCAATTACATTGGGCGAAACACCACCTTCTATCATCCCGACATTTACGGTAATCCCCTTGTCAAAATCGTTCATAGCGTATAGGTGCTGTACTTGATGGGACAACTCCACAATGGCACTTGCCCCCTTTTGAGGGTCCAATCCTGCATGGGCAGCTTTCCCCTTTACGGTAATGGTAAAGCGGCCAAGGCCTTTTCTGGCGGTTTTCAGTTTACCCTTCAATCCCAACGGAGGCTCCATAACATATGCTCGTTCGCACACCTTGGCCAATCGTTCAATGGCTTTTCTGGATTCCTTGCTTCCAATTTCTTCATCGGAATTGATCAGAATAACAGGAATCAATGGCAAGCTTAAATTCAATTTATCAATGGCCTTTAAAGCAAATATGATTTGGGTAAGCCCGGCTTTCATATCATAAATTCCGGGGCCGCTCATAATTGCGCCATCTTTTGTCAATGGCATCTCTTTAAGTGTATCCAGTTCCCAAACGGTATCACAATGGCCGATCATTAACTGCAAAGCCTTGTTTTTATCCCTGTTTTTGGGTCTTGCATATAGGAAGCCACCTGTTTCCTTTCCTGGTACATGTAGCGTATAAAACCCTAATTTCTGCAATGCTTTCCCTATAAATTTCAAAATTTGATATTGGGACTTCGGGTCACGTGAAGGTGATTCCAACGATACGAGCTTCCCCAAAAAATCCAACATTTCTTTCTCACTTGATTTGAGTTGATTCAAGATACCATCGGCCATATGTGTAACCTTGGAAGTCATCTTTTAAAATCTTTAGGAAAAGGAAAGTTGTAAGTTTCATCGATTTTGGCAAAACGACCATAAGAAATGTATGCTAGCAACGGGTTATTTTTCAATTGTGCCTGTTCGTCCTTTTCTGATACCCGCAAATACTCGTTACGCACGCACGCATGCTTAATACTCCCTGTAATCATACTGTTCTCACCAAAACCATCAATAATCTTGAACAACTCACATTCCAAGTACAAATAAGCGTTCTTGACCAAAGGAGCATCCATGGAGGTTGCTTTGATCAAGGGCAAAGCTTCAACAATCTGTTGGGACTTGGTCAATGCATCTGTTCTTGGAGAAGCACTCAATGAAGTGGTGGTCACTTGGTCGGGAGTAGGAAAGCTGACCGTGAACTCACCCGTTTTTTTTACATTTTGATACGTACCGTGCCGTGGGGTACAAACAAACCCAAAATAGTTGTCGAACCCAAGCGGAGTAACCATATGTTTTGGCGCAAGATCATACCCATCTTTCTCTTTGGTTCCAACAACAACCAAAGGAGCAACGGTAAATATCCTATCCCAAATTGGATGCTGGATATCCAATGAAACGTATTTCTTGTCCTGAAGAATGTTCATAATATCCGTATTGCTATTTCTAAAAATACGATTATGAATCAGGGTCTCCTATGACCTAAATCAGGAACACCTTATGAAAACAATAGTGCTCCCACACTTAAAAAAACAACGGTTTCACAGGTAATTTGAATGACCTAAATCATTTTAAATGATGGTATTGTAACCTAGATTTGAGATAATCCATAGGTATGGTTAAATCAACGCTTAAGGAAATAAATGGATGTAAAAATGGATACCAAATCCGAATATAAAGGCAATAATGCCAATGGGAACAACAAGAACGAAAACCCTAAACCTCCCAAAGGAGGCAGTAATCTTACTTGGGTATATTGGATATTGTTGATTTTCCTTATAGTTTTTCCATTTTTCACCAACACTATTGGAGCGTCCAAAGAAATTGCCTGGTCTAAATTCGAGGATGACCTTTTGGCCAAAAATGCTATTGAAAAGATTGTTGTCATCAACAAAGAGGTTGCGCAGATCTACATTAAAAAAAGTGTTTTGGACGATTCCGAATTCAAAAATGACAATGACGGGCTATTCTCCTCAAACTCGGGACCCCAATATTACATCACCATTGGTTCAGTAGAAAGTTTCGAGAATAAATTACAACGTGCACAGGAAGATGCAGGCATTTCTGAAAAAATTGATGTTAGATATGAAAACCGGACAGATATTGTTACCATTTTATCTTGGCTATTGCCCCTGGCCTTTTTCATATTTATCTGGGTATTTATGTTTCGCAGAATAGGCGGTGGAAAAGGAGGTAGCTCGATGTTCAATTTCGGCAAGTCCACGCCAAAACTTACCGAAATAGGCACCAAAAGCAAAGTGACCTTTAACGATATTGCCGGTCTTAAAGAAGCAAAGACCGAAGTAATGGAAGTTGTGGACTTCCTTAAAAACCCGGAGGACTACACCCGATTAGGTGCAAAAATCCCCAAAGGTGTTTTACTTGTTGGACCACCCGGAACCGGAAAGACCTTAATGGCCAAAGCTGTTGCCGGCGAGGCCCAAGTGCCTTTTTTCTCCATGTCGGGTTCCGAGTTTGTGGAGATGTTCGTGGGTGTGGGCGCATCACGTGTTCGTGACCTTTTCAAAAAAGCCAAGGCAAAAGCACCAAGCATCATTTTTATTGATGAGATTGATGCCGTTGGCCGCTCCCGAGGCAAAATAAACGCCTTCCAAGCGAATGATGAACGCGAAAGCACTCTGAACCAACTACTTACCGAATTGGATGGATTCGGCGATAATACAGGTGTTATTGTTTTGGCCGCGACCAACCGACCCGATGTATTGGACAAAGCACTTTTACGACCGGGAAGGTTTGATCGCCATATTTATTTGGAACTCCCCAACCAAACGGAACGGGCAGAGATCTTTAAAGTGCACATTCGTTCCTTAAAACTTTCAAAAAATGTTGACATCGAAGTTCTGGCCAAATTAAGTCCGGGATTCTCCGGAGCAGATATTGCCAATATTTGTAATGAGGCTGCCTTGATCGCGGCAAGACAAAAGAAAGACGAAGTGGAACAAGAGGATTTCATGGCTGCAAGAGACCGGGTTATTGTTGGAATGGAACGTAAAAGCAAGATTATCTCCCCCGAAGAAAAGGAAATCGTTGCTTATCATGAAGCTGGCCATGCCGTTGCCAGTTGGCACTTAAAACATGTGGATTCCCTTGTAAAGGTTTCCATCATCCCAAGGGGGAAATCCCTCGGTGCTGCATGGTATTTGCCGGAAGAACGTCAAATTGTGACCAAATCACAATTTATTGACCAAATGTGTGCTTCGCTTGGTGGACGGGCTGCAGAGGAAATTATTTTCAATGAAATCTCATCCGGCGCGCTTGACGATCTTGAAAAAGTGACCAAACAAGCCTATACCATGGTCTCCTACTATGGTTTGGACGAAGAGATAGGTCCTATCAGCTTTTATGATTCCACTGGGGAAAACGAACGGTTACTTGGCAAACCTTATAGCGAGGAGATGGCCAAAAAAATTGATCATGAAGTACATAATTTGATTATGTCCGCCTATGAACGAACCAAAAAATTATTGATAGCACATAAGAAAGAATTGGAAAATTTGGCACAATTGCTTCTAAAAAAAGAGGTCGTGGATATAAATGACCTTGAAGAGCTTTTGGGCAAGCGCGGTGAAAAAATATTGAGCAAGGAAACTGAAAAGCCCAGCAAACCAAACTTGCTGATAAATTATTTTAATATTCTAAACAATAAATAAAGAGAACCGTTCAATTAAGTTGCCCCCGACTTTTTGAACATAAAAACAACATGCCATGGAAACATTAATTTACGATTCAGACCTCCATTTTGAACACAAACAATGGAAACGCGAGCTTGATTTCTGGAAAGACGAATTAAAAACATTCAAACACAGGTTAGGTGAACTTATAAATCGCTACGATGACAAAAAAGTTCTTGTGAAACTGGAACATTATCAGAATGAATTTATTTTACAGGATAGTGTTATCGAAGAACTAGAGGAAGCTATTGCGGAACATGAGTCCAACATGGCCGAACATAGTAAAGTGGGCGAGGATGCCCTGGACGTCTCCTTGGTTAAAAAACATGTGGAATTCAGAAAGAAGATGGAAACCCAACGTGAAATTTATGCCGATCTTAAAAAAGAATTCTTTGGATTTTTAACGGAATACTGGACATAAATAATTGATGGTTTAAAATATTGCTGTTACCAACAAAGTAATCTAAGAAAATCACTTTAGCCCTTTTGTGTAGGTTCCAACGAAACCGGCAATTCAAAAACCTCAAGGGAAAAATAGGGTAAAGCAGCTAATAAGTGGTCAAAAATATCGGCCATCACATATTCGTAGTTTTCCCAACGTTTATCGGAACTGAACGCATAAATTTCCAAAGGAATACCTTGCGGGGTAGGTTGCAATTGCCTTACCATGAGGGTCATCCCTGTATTGATCGCAGAATGCTGCTCTACATAGTCTGTTACGTATTTTCTAAAAACACCAAAATTGGTCAGGTTACGCCCATTGACCAAAAGTTCCTTGTTTATTTGGTTGGATGCGTTATAGCTTTTTATTTGCTCGTCCCTATTGGCAATATATGCTTCTACCAACTGAATCTTTTTTAACTTTTCAACTTCTTCGGGTGTTAAAAATCGAATACTCTTTTGACTGATGATCAATGACCGCTTTATTCGACGACCTCCGGACACCTGCATGCCACGCCAATTTTTAAAAGAATCAGAAATCAAGGCATATGTCGGTATCGTGGTTATGGTCATATCAAAATTCTGGACTTTAACCGTAGCCAAACTTATCTCGACTACATCACCATCGGCACCATACTTCTCAAAAGTAATCCAATCCCCGATCCGGACCATATCATTAATGGTAACCTGTATACTGGCCACAAGGCCCAAAATAGAGTCTTTAAATATGAGCAGCACTACAGCTGATGCAGCACCTAGGGCCGTAAAAAACTTCCAAACCGTGGTATCTGTTACAATGGCAAAAATGGTTAAGATACCAACCACCCAAGCAAAGATCATGAATACCTGAACATAGCTATCTATAGGCTTATCCTTAAATTTTGGAAGGGTTTTCAGATATCCGTTCACGCTTTTGAAAAACTTTCTGAAAATGACCAACGTTAAAAAAACAAACAGTATTTTAATCATTTTCAGCACAATACCACCGGCATAATCAAAATTTGAAAAGGCAACGGGAACAAATTCAAGTAAAATTAAAAGGGGAACTACATGTGCCAAAAAACGTGGTACTCTGTGGGCCACCAAAAAATTATCAAAATTATTTTTTGATTTTCTGGCCAACTTTATAGATAGGGCACGTAATATCTTCCAAAGAAGAACATCCAACAAAAAAACAAGCACAAGAACCACAACAACCAATACAAACAAGTTGATGTAAGAGGCCAATCCCTCTGCCATTCCTGTTTCTATCAAATAATTATAAAGTAAGCGACCTAAATCTTTTTCCACAGTTTGCAGTTCAATAAACATAAAAACAAAATTACAAGATTTAATCCACCTCCCAATACAAGTAAATCACCATTTTACAAAAGGAACAATGGTTGTAAATTTTAAAAGGCCCATTAAAAAACAAAGCTATTGGACCAATCATAAAATGCGATTTAAATCCTGCCCTTTTAGACAAAAAAATTATATTTGCACACCTAAAATTCCGTAGGCCCACGTGGTGGAATTGGTAGACACGCTACCTTGAGGGGGTAGTGTTCGTAAGGACGTGCTGGTTCGACTCCAGTCGTGGGCACAAAAAAACCGCAAGCAATTGCGGTTTTTTTATTTAAACACCCCTTGAGAAATCCTCAAACCTTTTCCCAAAACACTGATATTTATAAAGAAGAATCTAAATTTTATGATAAAAAACTAGGATGGCATCTATTTAATCGTAAATTTGTTTAACGTTTAAATAAAAAAGATGAACAACGTAAAAACTTCTTTTAGCATTCGGGATATGGAAAACCTTTCAGGTATTAAGGCCCATACCATCCGAATTTGGGAAAAGAGATACAATTTGTTCAGCCCTGAACGAACAGATACCAATATCCGTACATATAATCTTGAAAGCCTGCAAAAGCTGTTGAACGTTACCCTCCTTTATAATAATGGGTATAAGATTTCCAAGATTGCCAAAATGGGCGAGGAAAAAATTCCCGCCTTGGTCAATGAAATTATTTCAGAAAAAAGTGAGAAAAGCCATGCACTGAATTCATTAAAGTTGGCCATGCTCAATTTTGATCAATCGCTATTCTTGAAGACCTATAATGGGCTAATGGAAGAAAAGTCGTTCACCCAAATTTTCAATGACGTTTTCATTCCATTACTGAACGAACTTGGATTATTGTGGCAGACCAATACCATAAGTCCCGCCCACGAACATTTTATTTCCAATTTGATCAAACAAAAAATCTACATCCATACGGAAAAGCTTCAATTTGAGGCCCCGACCAAAAAAGATGAAGTATATGTTCTCTTTTTGCCCGAGAACGAAATCCACGAACTAGGGCTGTTGTATGTCAATTACCAATTGGCCTTGCACGGCTACAAGACCATTTATTTAGGCCAAACCATGCCCATAGAAAGCTTGGAAGATTTGCTCAAATACTACACCAACATAAGATTTGTTTCGTACTTCACCGTTTCACCGACCAAGGATGAGATCGATGATTATTTTGATCGATTCAATGAAGTGCTGAAAAAATCACCTGGATCAAAACTTTATGTAATGGGCTATCAAATACAAGAGATAAGGGAAGAAAAGCAACTTGGCCCCATTAAGATATTTAAATCCATTAATCAACTCGTAGATTTTCTGTAGCCCCCAAATGAAAAAAGTAATTGTTATTGGTTCTGGTTTTTCATCCCTTTCCGCTTCTTGCTATCTGGCAAAAGCCGGATATGAGGTAGAAATGTTCGAGAAGAACGATACTGTCGGTGGAAGGGCCAGACAATTGGTAAAAGATGGGTTTACTTTTGATATTGGCCCAAGCTGGTATTGGATGCCCGATATTTTTGATAAGTTCTTCGCCGATTTCAACAAAAAAACCTCGGATTACTACCAACTGGACAAGCTGAATCCGGCCTATAAGATCTTCTTTGAGGATGATACGATTACCATTGGCGATTGCATGGACACTATTTGTACCGAATTCGAACGAATCGAAACAGGGAGCAGCGAGCACCTAAGACAATTTATCAGTGAGGCCCAAGAAAATTATGATATCGCCATTAATAAGGTGGTGCTCAGACCTGGGCTTTCACCTCTGGAACTTGTGACCAAGGAAACAGTATTAAAAGTGGACCAATTCTTTAAGACCATTAGCCAACAGGTCCGCAAACGGTTCAAAAATCCAAAATTGGTCTCGACCTTGGAATTCCCTGTACTTTTTTTAGGTGCTAAACCGAGCAAAACACCATCCTTTTATAACTTTATGAACTTTGCCGATTTTGGTTTGGGCACATGGCATCCCAAGGGGGGTATGTACGAAATTATCAAAGCCATGAAAAGTGTGGCAGAAGAATTGGGGGTCACCATACACACCAATAGTCCTGCAACCCATATTTTGGTATCGGATGGTGAAGTTCTGGGTATTCGCAGCAAAGGAGCCAACCATTTGGCGGATTATGTGGTTAGTGGAGCGGATTATCATCATTCCGAGACCTTATTGGACAAAAAATACAGACAGTACTCCGAGGAATACTGGGACAAAAAAACCTATGCTCCTTCCTCTTTGTTGTTTTACATCGGTTTTGACAAGAAGTTGAAAAACATTGAACACCATAATCTGTTCTTCGACACCGATTTTGAAAAACACGCACAAGAAATCTATGACAACCCGCAATGGCCCAGCAATCCATTGTTCTATGCCAATTTTCCATCCGTAACCGATGCCTCCATGGCGCCAAAAGACCAAGAAACTGGGTTCTTTTTGGTTCCGATTGCTCCCGGATTGGAAGATACTCCACAACTTAGGGACCAATATTTTGATATTGTGATGGACCGATTTGAAAAATTGACCCATCAATCTGTAAAAAAATCAGTAATTTTTAAAGAGAGTTTTTGTGTTAACGATTTTGTGGAGCAATACAATTCCTATAAAGGAAATGCCTATGGTTTGGCAAATACGTTGCGCCAGACGGCTTTTTTAAGACCTAACCTCAAAAGTAGCAAGGTAAAAAACCTGTTCTTTACCGGTCAGTTGACCGTACCCGGCCCAGGGGTCCCACCATCCCTGATTTCCGGCAAACTGGTGGCTGATTTAATCATTAAAGAAGTAAAAAGATGAAAACTATTTTTGACGACGTATCTTATGACTGTAGCAAGGTTGTAACAAAATCTTACAGCACCTCTTTCTCCTTGGCCACCAAAATGTTGGCACCCTCGATCAGGGCAGATATTTATAATATTTACGGTTTTGTGCGGTTTGCCGACGAAATTGTGGATACCTTTCATGACTATGACAAGGCCAAATTGTTCGATGCCTTTGAAAAGGATATGGAACAGGCCATTGAGGACAAGATCAGCTTAAACCCTATTTTGAATTCCTTTCAGTATACCTACCATAAATATGACATACCACATCACTTGGTAGCTTCTTTTATGAAGAGTATGCGTATGGACCTTACCAAGAAAAACTACGAAAATTTTGATGAATATCGCGAGTACATTTACGGTTCTGCGGATGTGGTTGGGTTAATGTGCCTATGCGTGTTTGTTAAAGGTGATAAAGAAAAATACGAGGAGTTAAAAGAATCTGCCATGGCTTTGGGTTCCGCTTTCCAAAAGGTGAACTTCCTACGGGATCTAAAGGCCGATTATGAAGATTTGAATCGTACGTATTTCCCTAATACTAACCTATTGGAGCTTGACGAAGAATCCAAAAGACGTATCGTAAACGAGATAAAGGCGGATTTTGCATTGGGCTACTCCGGAATTGTACAATTGCCCGAGCAAGCAAAATTTGGAGTGTATACTGCTTATCGCTATTACAAAAAACTGCTTCAGAAATTGCAGAGCACACCACCTCTGGAAATAAAGAACACCAGGATTCGTGTACCCAACTACCAAAAATTTGGTTTGTTGGCGCAATCTTATGTAAATTATAAACTACAATTGGTACAATGAAAGTAGCACTTTGGATATTGATTTTTTTGGCAACCTTTTGCTTTATGGAATTTATGGCATGGTTTACCCATAAATATGTGATGCACGGATTTTTGTGGAGTTTACATAAAGACCACCATAAAAAGGACCACGATTCTTGGTTTGAGCGAAATGACGCCTTTTTCATTTTTTATGCTGTGGTAAGCATGACGCTCTTTTATTTGGGCAGTTACACCTCTTTTTGGTACGGCTGGCCGTTGGGCTTTGGTATTTTAGCCTATGGAATCGCTTATTTTATGGTCCATGACATCTTTATCCACCAACGATTTAAAATATTCCGAAACGCCAATAATTGGTATGCCCGCGGGGTTCGTAGGGCCCATAAGATGCATCACAAGCATTTAGGTAAACAAGATGGGGAATGCTTTGGTATGCTGCTGGTTCCCTTTAAATATTTCAAGAAGAAATATTAATCAGCTATCAACTTATCCAGCAAGCTACGGGTCTTATCAGAATTCCAATTGGCGGCTCCTGTTTTCTCGACCACAATATGTCCGGCCTTGTCGATGATATAGGTAACGGGAATACTGCTACTTTCCAATTCCATTGGGGTGGCCGAGGCTTGAAAGTATACAGGCAACTCATATTCTTTTTTCTTTAAAAAGGCTACTACCTTTTCCTTCTCATCATTGGCCACAAAGGCAAAAGTCACCTTATCCTTGTAATCTCCATATAGCTCCACAAACCCAGGCAGTTCTGCAACGCATGGAGGGCACCATGTGGCCCATACATTTACCAAAACGACCTCTCCTTTTTTAGATTGAAGGTTGCTCGACCTACCCTCCAAATCAACCAAGTTCCAGTTGTAATTGTTCAAAGTGGCTTGCTCTTCTTCATCCACGGTACTCGGACTGATTACGGTAGCAACTACCTTGTTCACCCAAACCCTTACATGAAAACCTATTGGGGTAAAAAGAATAAGCAATATGGCCAAAATCCATATACCATTGCTGATCTGTTCCTTTGTTAACTTCATTCTGCAATTAATTCATCCAATAACTTGTATACTTTTCCATTGCTCCAATCGGATATACCCTCTTCATGGATGACGATGTTCCCTGATTTATCGATTAAATAAGATGAGGGCACTTTACTGGCGTCCACCGCCATTTTATCCCCAATGATCAAATAAGTAACGGGAAAAGTAAATCCATGCTCTTCCATAAAAGCTTCAACAGGTTCCTGCTCCTCATTGGTGATGATATAGAAATCCATCTTGCCTTTGTATTTGTCGTACAATTCTTGAATACTTGCAAGTTCAGCCTCGGAAGGTAATCGCCATGAAGCCCAAAAATTGACAAAAATTACATTTCCCCTGGATTCTTCAAAGTTGAAAAAATTCCATTCTCCATCCTTTAGCCTCCAATCGTAATCGGTGATTTTTTGCTGCTCCGATTTTTCAATTACCGAAGGGGAAAACGCAAACAGTCTATTCAACCATATCTTTCCGTAATACCCTATTGGCGTTACAAAAAATGATAGGATAAAAAGAATCAATATAATATTGAGAACGGTCTTTTTACTGATCTTCATGAATTATTATTTCTCAAAAATTAAAAACTCCTGATATCTTTTTACAACATCAGGAGTTTTTACAGATTATATTAGATACAATTAAGCATTCTGTTTCTTGATCAAGTTCAAGGCCGAACCTTGGTTGAACCACTTGATCTGAGCATTGTTATACGAGTGGTTTGCCCTAATAGTATCCTTGCTTCCATCGGCGTGTACAACTTCAATGGTCAAAGGCTTGTCCGGTGCGAACTCCGCAGCGTCGACAATGTTGAATGTGTCGTCTTCTTGAATCAAATCGTAATCATCCTCATTGGCAAAGGTCAAGGCCAACATACCTTGTTTCTTCAAGTTGGTTTCGTGAATCCTTGCGAAGGATTTTACCAATACAACGGCAACACCCAAGTGTCTTGGCTGCATGGCCGCATGCTCACGTGAAGAACCTTCTCCATAGTTATGGTCCCCCACAACAACCGTCATGATTCCTTTTTTCTTGTATTCACGCTGCGTATCCGGAACCCCTCCGTACTCACCTGTCAATTGGCTTTTTACCAAGTTGGTTTTTTGGTTGAAGGCGTTTACCGCTCCAATCAAGGTGTTATTGGCAATGTTGTCCAAATGTCCTCTAAAGCGCAACCAAGGTCCTGCCATGGAAATATGATCTGTAGTACATTTTCCAAACGCCTTGATCAAAAGCTTCATTCCTTGAAGATCACTGGCTTTAATAGGTTCAAAAGGCGTCAACAATTGTAAACGCTCCGAACCTTCGGCCACAATTACATCTACACCACTACCATCTTCGCGAGGCTCCACATAGCCGTTCTCCTTTACTTCAAAACCTTTTGGTGGCAATTCCCACCCTGTTGGCTCGTCCAACATCACTTCTTCTCCATCCTCATTGATCAATTTATCGGTCAACGGGTTAAAGTCCAAGCGACCGGCAATGGCTATAGCAGCTGTCATTTCAGGTGATGCAACAAATGCGTGGGTATTTGGGTTACCATCGGCACGCTTTGCAAAGTTTCGGTTAAAGGAATGCACGATACTGTTCTTTGGTGCATTCTTTGGGTCTTCATAACGACCCCATTGACCGATACATGGTCCACATGCATTGGTGAAAATCTTGGCATCCAATTTTTCAAATATATCAAGGATACCATCACGCTCTGTAGTATATCTTACTTGTTCCGAACCTGGATTGATACCAAATTCAGCTTTTGTCTTCAATTTTTTGTCCAAAGCCTGTTGTGCAATGGATGATGCTCTCGACAAGTCTTCGTAAGAAGAGTTGGTACAAGAACCGATCAATCCCCACTCAACGGCCAAAGGCCAATCATTCTTTTCTGCCTTTTCCTTCATAGTACCGACTTCGGTAGCCAAGTCAGGGGTAAATGGTCCGTTCAATAAAGGCATCAGCTCCGATAGGTTGATCTCGATTACTTGGTCGAAATACTGCTCTGGATTGGCGTACACCTCAGGGTCGGCCGTCAAATGCTCTTTTACCTTGTTGGCTTCATCCGCTACATCCGATCTATCCGTAGCTCTAAGGTAACGCTCCATGGACTCGTCGTAACCAAAAGTTGATGTGGTCGCTCCAATTTCGGCACCCATGTTACAAATGGTTCCCTTACCTGTACAGGACATGGAAGTTGCTCCAGGGCCAAAGTATTCAACAATAGCTCCAGTTCCACCTTTTACCGTAAGAATCTCGGCCACTTTCAAAATAACGTCTTTTGGGGCGGTCCAACCGGATAGCTTGCCGGTCAATTTTACACCGATCAACTTAGGAAATTTAAGTTCCCAAGCCATTCCTGCCATTACATCCACAGCATCTGCTCCACCTACACCAATGGCCACCATGCCCAAACCACCTGCGTTCACAGTATGGGAATCGGTTCCGATCATCATACCTCCAGGGAAGGCATAGTTTTCCAAAACCACTTGGTGTATAATTCCTGCACCTGGTTTCCAAAACCCGATACCATATTTGTTTGATACAGATCCCAAAAAGTCAAAAACCTCTTTACTGGTCTCGTTGGCGTGCTTCAAATCTGTTGCGGCACCATCCTTAGCTTGAATCAAGTGATCACAGTGAACGGTTGTTGGCACGGCCACTTTATCCTTGCCTGCTTGCATAAACTGCAACAAGGCCATTTGCGCCGTTGCATCTTGACAAGCAATCCTGTCAGGAGCAAAGTCAACGTAATCCTTACCTCTAACAAAGGCCTTTTCTGGTTTACCGTCCCAAAGATGAGAGTATAATATTTTTTCGGAAAGTGTCAGGGGTTTGCCCACCAATTCGCGGGCTTTTTCTACGCGCTCACCTATGGTGGCGTAGACTCCCTTAATCATGTCTATATCAAATGCCATTATACAATTGAGTTTTTTAAGATTTTCGTAATTCGGTAAATTTACTAAATCGTGAAGTATTTTGGAATTAGAATCGCATTAAATAAGTGTTGACTTTCTTATTTTTTATAACAATTCCGTGATAATTTTTTCCTCGGTGATACCTTCTGCCTCAGCTTTATAGTTTTTTAGTATCCTGTGGCGAAGTATTCCCAAGGATACTGCTTTGACATCCTCGATGTCCGGAGAGAACTTTCCATGAATGGCCGCATGGGCCTTAGCGGCCAAGACAAGGTTCTGTGATGCCCTGGGTCCAGCTCCCCAATCAATATAATTTTTCACGTAATCTGATGCGCCTTTTTGCCCAGGTCTGGTCCTGTTGACCAACCTTACCGCATAATCCACAACATTGTCGGGCACGGGTATACGTCTGATCAAATGCTGCACTTCAACAATTTCATCGGCATTGAAGAGTGACTTTATTTGAACCTCATCGTCCGTAGTAGTGGATTTAACGACTTGGATCTCTTCTTCTATCGAAGGGTATTTTAGTTGTATGGCAAACATAAAACGGTCCAATTGGGCCTCTGGTAACGGATAGGTTCCTTCTTGCTCAATTGGGTTCTGGGTAGCCAATACAAAATAGGGTCGGTCAAGCTTGTATTGCTTTCCGGCAATGGTGACCGCTCTTTCCTGCATGGCTTCCAGCAAAGCTGCCTGTGTTTTTGGTGGAGTCCTATTGATCTCGTCCGCCAAAATTATGTTCCCGAAAACAGGGCCCTTGATAAATTTGAAGTTTCGGTTTTGGTCCAGCACTTCACTTCCCAAAATATCGCTGGGCATTAAATCGGGAGTAAACTGAATTCTTTTAAAATCCAATCCCAAGGTTTGTGCAATAGTGTTCACCATCAAGGTCTTTGCCAAACCGGGAACCCCTATTAAAAGCGAATGGCCACCAGTATAAATGGATAGCAGTATTTGTTCGATCACCTCTTCTTGGCCCACAATGACCTTGGCAATCTCCTTTTTTAACTCTTGGTGTTTTTTTACCAGATTTTCTACCGCAACTACATCCGACATACAATTATTGCTTTACCCAGTTATTAGCAAAATTGCAGCCTCTATTTTCTGGATCTACGTGAATATAGGTATCATCAATATGCTCGTTCATCCATTCTTTTATGGCCTTGAACTGTTTTTCCCTCAACGCAAGTTCTTGAATCTTCATGTAATCTTTGGCAAAGTCGGCCACATGTTCATCGTAGCGATTGGAAATTTTCATGATTTTGAATTTGGGAGCTCCTCCCCTTTGGTCATCTTCACGAACTGGTCTGGATATTTCGCCATCTTTTAAATCTCTAACCTGATTGTAAAGCGTTGGGTCCATTTTGGTCAATTCAAAACGGGAATCGAAATTTACAGGGTTTCGAAGCAATCCACCGTCAAACTTTGTTTCTTTTTCTTCAGAAAAATTCAATGCTGCCTCTGCGAAAGTATATTTCCCATCCAATATTTGCTGACGGATGGTATCCAATTCACTTACCGCCTTATCAATCGAACTTTGTGGAATCTCGGGTGTCATAAGAATATGACGGATATCTCTTTCCTGCCCTCTCACTTTTTCCACCAAAATAATATGATAACCAAAAATGGTCTCAAATGGCTCCGATATCTCACCTTCCTGAAGACTGAAAGCCACATCTTTAAATTCTTTCACAAACTGGGTTTCCTTGGTCATGCTATACAGACCGCCGTTTGCCCTGGATGCGCCGTCTTGCGTGTACAGGATGGCCTTTACCTTAAAACTGGCATCGTTCTCCAAAACATCTTGACGGATCTCCTTTAACTGGTTGATCACCTTTTGCTTTTCCTCCTCCGGGGCTTCGGGCTGCTTCACAATTTGTGCAATTTCCAGTTCTGCTCCAAAAACCGGTCTTTCATCCTCAGGTATTTTGTAGAAAAATTGGCGTACCTCTTCTGGGGTCACTTCAATTTCTTCCACAATTTTGCTCTGCATTTTCTCGGAAAGCATTCTCAATTTGTTGATTTCGAAAAGCTCTTCCCTAAAGCTTTCCATATCCGGTTTTTTATAATAACTGAGCATCTTTTCAACACTACCTATCTGTTGTGTCAGCTGTTGGATCTGTCTATCACTTTGGGCATTTACCATGTCATCGGACACCAACAAACTGTCCTGTACGGCTTGGTGGGCATAGAGTCTGTCTTCCATTAGTTTGCCCAAAAGGCCACAGCGGGTAACATCTTCGGTGGATGCGCCCTGGTTTTTAAGGTCGATCAATGTTTTATCAATGTCGGATTCCAAGATCACATAATCCCCTACCACTGCAGCAATTCCATCAAGCTTTACTTTTTTGCTATTGCTGGTCGTATCCACACTCAATGCTTGATCAGCTTCTTGTGCTTGGACCATTCCCAACATTGCAAAAAATGCAATGGAAAGTCCTTTAATTTTCTTTGTCATAAACCTCAAATTCATTCTTCTTAATAGCTTCATCTATAATTTCGGTTTCCAGTCTTTTTACGTAGTTCAACCGGCGCCTGTTCAAAATCAATTGCCGGATATCCGGCTCAACATAATCAAATGGTGCTGTTTCGTTGACTTCCAACACATTGGTCACCCAGCCCAAATATACTTCTAACGAATCTTGTAGCTCAAAAAATTGTGATTTTTTTAAGTGCTCGTCTTCATTTGCCTGTGTTAGCGGTGGAATTTCTTCAATTACACGTGATGCGCTCACCCATATAGAATCGTTAAAATGTATTTTCTTGAACTGTACGGCTATGGAGTCCAAATAATTTTTGTCCTGATTGTCCCAATTTTTGATTTTGGCCTCCACTCCATCACGATCCAAAAACTGATTCGACATGCCCACAAACCTCAGCTGTACCAGTTTTTCGTTCAGTTTAAAATTTTCCTTTTCTCGCTCATAGAATTCCTCAAGCTGATTTTTGGTAACGGCCGTATCCTGGGATTGGTTTACCAAAGCTTCAATATAGGCCCGTGTGTATAGGTCCGCACGGTAATCAGCCACCAAACGATCATACTCCGCCAACTTTTCCTCGGGCAGATTGATCTTTGATTTGGACAACAACAACTGTTTTGATGCCCAGTTATTAATGTAATTGGTCACAAAAACCGTACTGTCCTCGGCGGACATGTCATTTCGAATCAAAGAAGTAATGTCCTCTTTGTACAGAAACGTGTCCCCAACCCTTGCCAATGGTTCCTTTTCTTCTACTTTATTGAACATGCCCTCGCAAGAAGTAAGTAATATTGAGGTCAAAGCAAAAAGGATGAAAAGCGTATTTTTTTGGTGCTTAAGCATTTCGCAAAAATAACAATTACAAAGTCCCCTACAAGAAGGTTCTCATTTCATTAACAGATTTTTTAGTTGGAACTAGATGGACAGAAATTGCTACATTAGTGCAAAACCAAACCAAACATGAAGTATACCACCGAGATTGTTGTTGATGTCCCTAGGGAAAAATTCATAAAAAAAATGGACGACCCCGACAACATGAAGCATTGGCAACGAGGACTCATTGGATATGAACAATTGTCCGCCAATCCCGGACAAGAAGGTTCACGTATGAGTCTTAGCTATGAAATGGGCAAACGGAAAATGGACATGGTAGAAACCATCATCAAAAGAAACCTTCCCGAAGAAATACACATGACCTACGACACCAAGGGTGTACACAATATTCAAAAAAACTACTTTAAGGACGAAAATGGTTCAACCCGATGGATATCAGAATCGGAATTTCAATTTTCGGGTTTGGGTATGAAACTAATGGGATTTTTAATGCCAGGTGCTTTTAAAAAGCAGTCCTTAAAATATATGCAAGACTTCAAGGCTTTTGCCGAAAACGGAACATCAGTGCTTAATTCATAAAATCAATGGAAAAACTTTTGGACAGAAAAATTAAGATTATTTGGGATTTTAGAGGACCGAGTGCAGCACAAACCGCTGAGCACTACCTAAAACACCTTAAGGAATTTGTGGAGGTCGAGGAACTCAAGTACGACCTTGGGGGCACAGAACATTTTAGCCCTACACACAGCATTGCCTATCTGGTGGTTGCAGAATTTGAGCTCAAAGAGGTTCGTAGTATTCTTAAACCTCATCGGGGACAAATCTACAATCAAGAAATTTAACTTTTTGCCTATGTGGCAAAGACTTGCTTTTTTAGCCTTTTTGGTTTTGGGCACATCGTGTTCAGATACTGCCCCTACCCGACCTTTGAGAAAAGTGTTGGCCTCCCAAAACCCGAAGATCAAAAACGTAATGGACCATCTGGATGAATACGAGGTTCAAATACGGTATACCCAAATTAATCGAAGAAATGACAGTGTTGTTTTTACCGATTACGATTTTCAAGTCGACGACAATACCTATTTTTACCCGGCAAGCACCGTAAAATTTCCTGCGGCAGTGGCGGCTTTGGAAAAGCTCAACGAAATTGATTCCCTTTCGTTGGAAACCCGTTTTTTTGTTGAAGGTGATTCCGTGGAGACAACATTCGCAAAAGCTATCTCAGAAATTTTTGCCGTTTCGGACAATGCCGCCAATAATCGTTTGGTCGAGTTTTTAGGGCAAGACGATTTAAACAATAGAATACGAAAAAGAGGTGTTTCACCAATTCGCATTGCCCACCGACTGTCCACAAGCAATGCAGATGACGTAACAACAAAGCCTTTGGTTTTTTACCTGAACGATTCCACAACTTCCTTGAGCAGTCCCATTATAAACTCACCTATCGACCCGCTTGAATTAAAAGGTATAAAAAAGGGGAAAGGGTTTATCGCCAATGAATCCTATCAAGAAGGAATGTTTGATTTCAGCCAGAAAAACTACTATCCCATTACCGCGCAATCGGCATTGTTGAAACGTATTATTTTTCCAGAAGCATTTTCCAAGGGACAACGTTTTGACCTTAGTGATGACCAACGGGAGTATTTATTGACCGCCATGCATACCTTGCCATCGGCTGTTGGGTATGACAAAGAGGAGTTTTACGATAGTTATGTAAAGTTTTTTATGTTCGGAGACAATACAGATCCAATGCCCGACCACATCAAAATTTACAACAAAGTTGGGTATGCCTACGGAACACTAACGGATTGTGCTTATATCCAGGACACCAAAAACAATATCGATTTTATGCTTACGGCCACCATTTTGGTGAACAGCAATGGTATTTTCAACGACAATACCTACGAATACGACGAGGTCGGCATCCCATTCTTGGCCCAGCTAGGAAGGGAGCTATATCAATTGGAATTGGAAAGGGCCAATTAAAAAAGCACCGCAGAACGGTGCTTTTCAACTCAAAACGAACAACACTTAATTAGTTGGGCATAACCACATCCTCAATAATATGGATTACTCCATTTGAGGCTTCTACGTCAGTCTTGGAGATTTTGCTCCAACTTCCATTGGCATCCTTCAAATAAATGCCATCATCCTTTTTCATAGCAGTTAATTTCCCACCGTTCAAGGTTGTAAGTTCTGCTTTTCCATTTCCTTTCTCGAGGGCGGCTGCCACATCAGAGGCCATTAATTCCCCCGATACCACGTGATAGGTTAGAATAGCTGATAGTTTTTCCTTGTTTTCAGGTTGTAGCAAGGAGTTCAAGGTTGCAGCATCAATTTTAGCAAATCCTGAATTTACAGGAGCAAATACGGTAAAAGGTCCATCACCTTTCAAGGCACCTACCAAATCGGCGGCCTTTAGCGCTGTAACCAATGTAGAAAAGTCATCTACTGATACAGCGATATCCACAATATCCTGTGATTTTTGAGCATTGGTTTGTTGCGTGCCCATCAATAAGATTACGGCAACTAGGGCAAAGACTAATTTTTTCATTTTTTTCTGATTTAAATTTTAATGATTATTGTTTTAAAGCGCTTTCTACTATTATTTACACATGGTTCTGCCCATTGGATGAGGATCGCGGATTTTTATCATATCTTTAACAATAACAATGAAGAAAAGTTTTGACGACAATGAGGCAATCACCCGATTGATGTCCGGTGATAACGATGCGCTCTTCCAACTTTACGATAAATATTCCGGAGCACTCTACGGGGTCATCCTTCGCATGTGCAGGGATCAAACAAAAGCTGAAGATCTATTACAGGAAACTTTCATTAAAATTTGGAGAAGTATCGACTCTTATGATTCGTCAAAAGGAAGGTTTTACACTTGGGCCTATCGAATAGCACGGAATACCACCTTAAATTCCATGCGTTCCAAAGAAAAGCTCATCCAAACAGATGATTTCCGTGTATATGATAGCAAGGAAACAAATGAAGAAGTACCCGATTACACCGAATTGAAAGGTTCCATTAAAACGCTGGAACCCCATCACCAAGAAGCAATAACCTTAGTGTATTATAGGGGCTATACCCACAAACAGGCACACAAAGCCATGGGCGTACCTCTGGGAACCTTCAAATCCTATGTAAGGCAAGCACTTAAACAACTCAGGAAAACCTACACCAAGAAGTTAGTTTATATTTGGATCTTTTTAGAATTAATGGCATGATGGATAAGAAAAAGATATTGGACGAAGGCCTTCTGGAGCTTTATCTTACCGGTGAGCTCTCTGAAGAATTGACCAATGCTGTTGAGGAAGTACTTGAGAAGGACAAATCCCTCAAGGAGCATTTTGATGTGTTGGAATCCGACTTTGAACAAATGGGCATGGAGCAGGCCATTGTTCCTCCAAATATCGTAAAGTCAAGATTAAAAAATGCCGTGGGCCAAACAAAAACAAATTGGTTGCCCTTGGGCATCGCGGCCAGTTTTGCCCTTGTTTTTGGCTTGAGCACCTTTTGGTTGTATGAAAAATGGCAAAATGCCGAACAAAACTTAAATACATTGCAAATGCAGACCAGTGAGTTAGAGCGAAAGGTGAACAACTTGGAATCCGAGTTCAGGCTTACTTCCAACCGCTTGGAGAGCATCAACAATCCCGATGTTACCCCTTTGGTACTTTATGGCAATAGCAAAGCGCCCAATGGTAAGGTCATAGCCTACATTAACCATAAAAGCCAGTTAGTGCTCGTTAACCCTAAAGGGTTGCCCCGTTTGCCTAACGACAAAACCTATCAAATGTGGAGTGATGTTAATGGAGAAATGATCAATATGGGCATTGTACCAACCGATAAAGAATTGGTTACGTTAAAATATATTGAAAATGCGGAATCGTTGAACCTGACCATTGAACCTGCTGGAGGTAGCGAACATCCAACCGTTGAGGAACTGGTTTCCAATATCATCATATAACCCTAAAGATCAAGTGGGACATTGTCTGCTGGAATAGAATTCCGTTGAAACAACATCCCACTTTCCGGACTAGAATCCGTAAAAATCAAGAAACCTCATCCAACCATTTCTGGTTGTATATTCCAGTTTTCGTTTGCCAAGAGTACTTGATCAAAGTCAATTCCTTCAATCGGTTTTAAAGCTTGAGTAGCTGGGTCCCATTCAATTTTCCTTCCCAACTTCCAGGACAAACCTGCCATGTGTGCAGAAATAGCCTCTTCAAATCCTTCTTTTATACCACAACTTACTTTTCCACCGTTTTTGATAACGCTCAACCACTCGCGCATGTGCAAGAAGGTCGAATCTACACGGACCCCATCAATATAGGTCCACATCAATCCTTTGTCGGCAAAATATTGCGATGTGGCCGAGGATACGGCATCCGTTGCATTAGCAGCTGGGTCATATTGATAGATAGGCACATTGGGCTTCATTTTTTCCGCTTCCAACATTTCGGCGTATCGGGTAGATGCACCATCGGGCCAAACTGTTAATCTGTTACCCAATTCCATAGTGGCATCGTGCCCCATTAAAATGGTAGGTCTGCTGAACCCATTCCCCAAAGTGGCACTGTAACAAAAGGTCATCCCATTTTCTTTGCCCTTAGCTTGGCTACTTCCTGTGCTGTAATCAGGAAACTCCATGTTCACCTGAATCACATCGGGCACGTTTCGGCCATCGTTATGCGTATAAATTCCACCAGAAGAACTTACAGATGCAGGAATTCCCATATTGAGCACGCAATTCAAGCGATCATAATCATGGGACAAAAGATCTCCTGAAAGGCCGGAACCATAGGACCACCATTTACGCCACCTGAAAAAATGATTTTTATTGAATGGTACCTGTGGTGCTGATCCCAAAAATTGCTCCCAATCTATGGTTTCGGGACTAGCTTTTTCGTGGATGTCATAATTCCAAGCACCGTTGTCATCGTTCCTGTTTGTATTTGTTTGAATCAACGATACATGACCCAGAGTTCCTTTTTCCACAATATCACGAGCGGTACTAAAACTCAAGGTTTGCCTATGCTGGTGACCCACTGCGAATACTGCATCCGAATTTTCTGCAGCTTCGCGCAAAGTATAGGTTTCCTCTACGGTATGCGTCATCGGTTTTTCCACATACACATGCACATTATTGTTCAAAGCCTCAATGGACATTGGTGCGTGCCAGTGATCTGGAGTAGCAATAACTACCGCATCCACTTCGCCACTTTGGATCATATCCTTATAAGTAAGGTATCTCTTTATCTGATTATCATCGGTAGTAAATGAGTTGATGAACTTTTCAGCGCGGACATCGAACACATCACATATCCCCACTAATTTTACGTTGAGCCGTTCCTGGGCCTCAAAATCCTCCAACCTCTTATTGTTAGGGTCTTCTTGGGCAGCCAATCGCATTTCTTCTTTCCATTCATCGGTTGCAAAACCCAAAGCTCTGGTGAGTTGCTCTCCGCGAATACCAAAGCCGATTACCCCAATTCGGACTGGGTCTCCCCCTATTCCGGGAACGGCAGGTGGCAATGAGGGTTTTATATTGAGTTGTTCCAATATTTCCGAGCGCTTATTTCTTGATCCAACAGCAGTTGCCGCTCCAGCCCACCATACTGCTCCAAGTACTGGCAAGCCTCCCAATCCTATTAAAAGGTCTCTTCTAGTCCATTTCATTGTTCCTGAGTTTTAAGTTTGTTCTTTCTGAGATAATCCAAGCCAAAGTAGCTTCCTGTAGGTAACTGATAAATCACGATCATGGCCACTAGTTCGATCAAGTTTTTATTGACCAACCAATAGTTGCCTTCCACATTCATTTGTGCTAAACCTGGGAATGGTGGATGAGCTAAAAAATACAGCGCTAAAAGGCCAACCCCCACAATGGCACCGATACGTTCAAAAATCCCAAGGGTAAAGGTTGCCCCGACCACCATAAGTGCAATAATGTTCAGTGTATCCACCCAACCTATGGTTGCGTCGCCTATCAACATGGTAAAAAACCACTCAAAAGGTCCTTGTGCGGTTGCCAAATATCCAAACGATGTCCACTCGGGATTGTACATCTTCACCACACCTTCAAATAAAAAGTGCCACCCTATAAATATGCGAAGCAGGGTAACACTTGCTTTCAGTTTATTCTGATTTTGATTCATAGTTGCTATAGTTAATTTTAATTTTCCTTGCTTCCTGTAGGTGACAAAAGTAGATTTGGAGATCAGTTTCTTTTTTGAAATACTAAAAGTACCTAACAGTAACTCCAAATAATATGACCGATGTCAGTTTTTAGAAGTCTGAATATGAGGTTCCCAAGTGTTTGTGCTATGATCAAAAACTGACATTTTTCAAGGTTTTAGACAATGAGGGATTGACCAATATGATGTCTGAATTTTAGAAATATCGCTATGATCATAGCCTCATTTTTTCAAATTGATTTTTATTCCAAAATACTTTCCCCAACTGCTTTTTTTTGATGAAGTTAACCGCACCAACCCATACTTGAAGAAGGCTTGTGAATCATATTGAAGCGGATATCAATTATCTGAAAGAACAGTTTCCCAACGGAACCATTTCTGTATACGAAAAGGGTCACGTTATTTGCAACATACACACCAAAGTGCGAACCTTCAGATGGTTGATACAAGGTGCTTTCGACTATTACACCACCACCAAAGATCCCGAAGAGGAGGTACTGGTCTGCCAAATTTCAGAGCCCATGAGCACCTTGGGCCTCAACGGACTCAACGATCGAAAAAGATACACCTATAAAATTGCGGTGGCTTCCGAACGGGCAAGTTTCTATGAGGTGCCCATTGAGAAAATGGTCCATCATTTGGAAAATGACCAAAACAACCAAACCATTGCCAAGGTCGGCCGTTCGTTGTATCACCAACTTAGGCAAGCACTTTTAAAACAGACCGATCTTTTGCAAGCGGCACGCTATCGTCCTCTGCAGAAAGACCAGGAGTTTTTTATAGGCCCCGACACCGAGCAGGCCGAAGTGGTCTCGTTAATGCGACGCTCTCCTTTCTTGGATTATTTTGATGACCGACAACTTTCCCAAATCGCCTCCATTGCCGAGCGGCGTGAATATGAACCTGACGAAGTTTTATACATTCAGGACCGGCTTACCAACGGACTTTTTATTTTGATCCACGGGGAAGTGGCCATCAAACGATTGGAAGGCAACATTGAGATACGTCAGCGGTCGATCAACAATCCAGGCTTTATTTTCGGCTGGTCCTGTGCCATGAGGGAGAAGGATATCTGCTCCGCAGTGACTACCCAAAAAACCTCCATTTATTTTATCCATCAAAAGGATTTGCTACAACTGTTGGGCAAATGCCCTTTTTTCGCACATAAGTTTTTTATGCGACTCTTGTGGTTGATGGGCAATCAAATCAATGCTGCCTTCGTTCGTTATTTGGGGCTTTTGGGCAAACATAACCTTCAAGCTGTATATCAATTGATCGAGAACAACAAATCTCGATTGGCCCTCTCCTCTCCCTTGCATCAGGTCGGACATTTACTTTCGAACACCAATACCAAACAATTGGGGTACGATGCCCTGTCCAAACTCATAAATAATGGTTCGCATTTGGAACGCCATATCGCATCGCTGAGCTTGGAACTTTTACAAGAAGATATGCAGGAACTAAAGTTCCTGAAAGGACTTCAACAGATATATGAAACGGTGGCAGAAAAGAAAAACGAATCGGGCAGCGATGTCAGAAAATCCTGTGCATCGGCAACCAAATTGGCATTCGAACATGTGCAGCACCATATAGAGGGATTGGACAGCCTCCCCGATAAAAGTGGCTGCATCTTTATATATAACCATCTTTTCAATCACCCGTTCTATACGCTCAACAACACGTTTCAAATTACGTTGGATTCACATTTTATCAGTGCCAAAATATTGGATGAAAAATATAACGACCCTGGTATTAGGACCGTACGAATTGGAAGGGGCCAAGAGTACGGCCATCAAAATTATTATAACAAACTGGGGTATATCAATGTATACACCAAGGAATCGGACTCGGTCGATAAAAGGAGCAAAAAAGAAACCCGTAGCATATTTTATCGCACAGCGGCCAAATATTTACAAAACGGCCATAATCTGGTCATCAGTCCAGAAGGCACTTCCTACTCTTCCGAGGAATCTCCAGGACCATTTAAAGCCGGAGTTTTTAAACTGGCCCAGTCCATGGACCATGAACCTTACTTTGTGCCCATTGTTTTGGTGAACTTTGACAAACGTATTTCGGATGGTCTTTTTTACTGTAAAATTCACCAACCCTTTAAACTGAGTGAAAAATTATCTGAAACGGGTGCAGATGTATATGATTTTGTGAAGGGGTATCAACACACCTATGCGAGTTATGTGGAAGATGCAAGAAAACGGGCCGAAGAACTTTATATGAAGCCTGTACCGACAGTAATGGAAGAACCGCCAGAGATATGGCGCAACGAGATAAAGCGCTTAAAAAGGCGTGTTAGCGGTCTAGAGGACCAGCAAGATCTTATTGTTTTTTATGGTAGTTCATCTGTTCGATTATGGGTAGGGATGAAAAAAGACCTAGACCCTTTCAATGTGCTCAATTTAGGTTTCGGGGGATCTACCTATGCGTGGTGCATTCATTATTTTGATGAAATCTTTAAGGGAGCGGAGCCCAATAAAATTGTATTGTACGCTGGGGAAAACGACCTTGCTCAAGGCAAGTCTCCACAAGAAGTATTGAACGACTGCAACAAATTGGTCCAAATGATTCTCAAAAAATATCCTGAAGTGGAGCTGGCCTTTGTGAGCTTAAAACCTAGTCTGGAACGCGAGGAAATGATTCCCCAGATCATTGAGACCAATTTACTGCTTTCCAAATATGTGATTGGAGAACTCAATGCGCAGTACATCAATGTGTTTGGGCAAATGATTACGGCCGACAACCGTCCAAAGCACGAACTTTATATGTCGGACGGATTGCACCTCAACAAAAACGGATATGCGATTTGGAGCGAGGTCATTAAAACAGCTTTGCTCTCTGCTGAAAGTCCTGTGGAAAAAGAATCGATTGATTTTACTACCAATGCTTAGCTTAAGCGGGCTCTCCAAATAAATCGTAATCGGAGGCATCGGTAATCTTAATGTTCATAAAGTCTCCGATCTTTACGTAATGTTTAGTAGCATCAATGAGTACTTCGTTGTCCACATCGGGTGAATCGAACTCCGTACGCCCCACAAAATGGTTACCTTCCTTTCTGTCGATGATACAACGAAAGGTTTCACCGATTTTCTCTTGGTTCAGTTCCCAAGAAATCTGCGATTGGATTTCCATAATAATGTTCGCGCGCTCTTGCTTAACGTCTTCGGGGACATCATCTTCCAAATTGTAAGCGTGCGTATTCTCTTCATGACTATAGGTAAAACAACCCAAACGCTCAAAACGCATCTCCTGCACCCATTGTTTCAAGGTTTCAAAATCCTCCTCGGTTTCTCCCGGGTAACCCACGATCAAGGTGGTACGGATGGCCATTTCTGGGACAGCCTCCCTAAAATCCTTCAACAATTTTGTGGTTTTGGCCTGTGTGGTACCGCGTCGCATACTTTTAAGTATGGAATCGGATATATGCTGGAGTGGAATATCGATGTAATTACAAATCTTTGGCTCATTGCGCATCACTTCCAAAACATCCATTGGAAAACCTGTTGGGAAGGCATAGTGCAAACGAATCCATTCAATACCTTCGACTTTGGCCAAGGCCTTGAGCAATTCGGCCAAGTTTCTTTTCCTGTACAGGTCAAGACCGTAATACGTAAGGTCCTGGGCGATTAAAATAAGTTCCTTAACCCCGTTGGCCGCCAGTTTTTCGGCTTCGGCCACCAAATCTTCTATAGGTGTACTTCGGTGCTTTCCACGCATTAGGGGAATGGCACAGAATGAGCATGGGCGATCACATCCTTCGGCAATTTTAAGATAAGCGTAGTTTTTAGGTGTTGTTGTCAAACGTTCTCCTATCAACTCGTGCTTATAATCGGCACCCAGGGCTTTCAATAAATTAGGTAAGTCGCTCGTTCCAAAATATTCATCCACATTTGGAATCTCCTTCTCCAAATCAGGTTTGTAGCGTTCGCTCAAACAACCAGTTACAAACACTTTGTCCACATCGCCAGCTTCTTTTCGCTGCACGTAGTCCAAAATAGTGTTAACGCTTTCTTCCTTTGCATTGGCAATAAATCCGCAGGTATTTATCACCACTACATTGCCTTCCTCCTCGTGGGCCACCTCTTTATTGTTGGCACGCAACTGTCCCATCAATACTTCCGAGTCGTAGACATTCTTGCTGCAACCTAAGGTTACCACATTAATTTTGTTCTTCTTGAGCGATTTTGTGCGCATAATTCCTTTAAAATGGAGTGCAAAAATACAATAACACAAGGCATTACAACCTCTTTAAAGTATAATTTTAACTATAGGGATTATGTGGAACTGCCAAATATTATCTATAAGTTATTTTTGATACCCTTCTGGAATCTGTCTTGCCTTGGTCAAGTCTTCATAGGCTTTCCCGATACGAAGTAAATGCGCTTCTGAAAATGGTTTTCCGATAAAGGTCAAGCTCTCAGGCTCGCCATCGGTTTTGTATCCCATGGGAACGGTCAGGGCAGGATATTCCGCCACGGCTGCGTAGCCTGCATGGTAATTATTTATGCTCAACACGGCATCAAGATCTTTTTCTTCCATGATCTTGAAAAAGGCTCTTCCTGATTCTTTTAGATCCTGCTTAATTTTCTCAAACTGCGCCACTGTGGTCGAATCGGCCAAAATACCGTCAAAACGGGCCTGTCCATAAGGAATTCTTACCAAAGAGTCTTGTTTGTTAAAGGTTACAACGTCTTCCACCGACTCCACTTGTACGACATCCTTATTTTTCACTTGAGACCTTAAATAGGCAGGTAAATCCTCCTCCATATCCAGATTCAATAAAGTGGTAAAACCATCCAAGGGAATGTTCTCCGCTTCAAATTCCACTATTTGTGCACCAGCTTCCCTTAAAGCTGTTACATTGGCAGCATAAATGGAATCACGTTCCATTAAGTTTTTCATCGCCCCTAAACGAATTTCCTTAAGAGGTTCTGGATGCATCCAAGCAGATAAAATACCCGGTTCAGCACTTACCGATTTATAATCAGCTTCATCTTTCCCCAGCATGGCATCCAACAAAATGGCATTATCCGTTACATTTTTAGTCATTGGACCTGGGGTATCCAAAGTACTTGAAATGGGTACGATCCCTGTCCGGCTCAATAACCCAATGGTCGGTTTTAGGCCAACCACAGAATTTTGGCTGGACGGTGAAAGTATAGAACCTGAAGTTTCTGTCCCAACGGCACCAATAGCATAATTGGCTGCAGTGGAGGTTCCACTTCCTGCACTGGAGCCGCCCGTATCAAAAATTCTCCTTCCGTAGGGGTTTAAAGTTTGTCCACCCACAGCACTTTGACCGTTCGGGCATACCCCACAGATAAAATTGGCCCACTCACTCAAATTCGCCTTACCTAAAATAAGTGCTCCTTTTTGTTTTAGGCGTTCCACAATAAAAGCATCATCGGTCTGATTGTCCATCAGCGCGATAGCTCCAGCAGTGGTCTTCATTTCTTCGGTTCCAATATTATCCTTCAATAAAATTGGCATACCATAAATAGGATGGTGATCTCCTTTACTTTCATCCAGCTTACGGGCCTCTTCGAGCACATTGGGATTCAATGCAATAATGGTATTGAGGGTGGTATTATTGGGCAGTTCGTACTTGTAAATTCGATGTAGATAAAAAAGCACCAAATCTTCATAGGTAAAGATACCTTCATCGATATGGGTTTGAATGGTAGGGATATCTTGCTCCAATACCAAAGGTTTCATTTTCTCGTATTCTGCCTCTGTGAATTGCGATACTTCATCATAAAGAGGCAAAAACACTTCGTTTTTATCCAGCACCTTACTTTGGATGAATTTATAGCGCATCCGCCTGTTCTCGTTATCTTTACTGGCGGCTACCTCGGCCGAATCATTATATGGAGTCCAAAGAACAACTTCTTCCTTCGGTTCTGTTTCTTTTTGTTTACAGGAAATAAATCCGATCAATAAAAAGGAACATAGTAGGTATTTATACATAGTAATTTAAATATTAAAGAATGAATCTACGAATTCATATTTGTTGAACACTTGAAGGTCTTCGATTCCTTCGCCCACACCGATATACTTAACGGGAATCTGGAATTGGTCGGAGATTCCAATCACAACCCCTCCTTTTGCGGTACCATCCAATTTGGTCACGGCCAAACTGGTTACCTCGGTGGCCTTGGTAAATTGTTTGGCCTGCTCAAAGGCATTTTGTCCCGTTGAGCCATCAAGCACCAAAAGTACCTCGTGGGGTGCATCCGGCACCACTTTTTGCATCACGCGCTTTACCTTGGAAAGCTCATTCATTAAATTCACCTTATTGTGTAAACGACCGGCAGTGTCCACCAAAACAACGTCAGCCTTTTCAGCAACGGCCGAATTCAAGGTATCGAAAGCAACGGATGCAGGGTCGCTTCCCATTTTTTGTTTTACAATAGGTACGTCCACGCGTTTTGCCCAAACTTCCAATTGGTCAATGGCAGCAGCACGGAAGGTATCTGCAGCTCCCAGAACAACTTTCAATCCGTTGGCCTTAAACTTATGGGCCAATTTACCAATGGTAGTTGTTTTACCCACCCCGTTTACGCCCACCACCATAATAACATATGGTTTTTTGTCCTGTGGAACGGTAATTTCGGTGTCTTCGCCTGAATTGGTCTCCGAAAGCAAGCCAGCGATTTCTTCACGAAGAATGGTATTGAGTTCGTCCGTGCCCATGTATTTGTCGCGGGAAACACGTTCTTCAATGCGTTCGATTATTTTTAAGGTAGTATTGACTCCGACATCGGAGGTGACCAAAACCTCTTCCAAGTTATCCAATACTTCATCATCCACTTTGGATTTACCTGCAACAGCCTTGCCCAGTTTACCAAAAAAACTGGTTTTGGATTTTTCGAGCCCCTTGTCCAAGGTCTCTTTTTTATCCTTTGAAAATATATTTTTGAATAAACTCATCCTGTGTTCTTTGAGAATAGTCAAAGATAGGAAAGTAAGGGGAGTTTTGTTAAATCAATTTTAGGTGAAAACAAGGTGAACATTATATCCAGGGACTTTTCACGAAATCCAGTAAACCTCATAATCCCAGAACTTTACCGATATAATACATAGCTACACAACAATTATTAGAGTGCCTACAAATAACTGGATACTTTTAACACACCAAAGATTTCAATAATTTTGATGCAACCACCAATAAAAATAATCTTCTTGGCAATATTGTGCCTTATCACAATATCCACTAAGGCGCAAGAAACGTTTTCCGATACATTTAGCGCTGTATCGTATTCGAATAACGACGGCTCCCAAAACTGGTCTACCAATTGGCTGGAATACAACGATAATAACAATCCTGCCAATGGCTATATCAGTATCAATAACAATGAATTAAGGTTTAGATATATTTGGTCAGAGAATTTAAGGCGTTCGGCCGATTTAAGTTCGTACTATACCGCCTCCCTGTCTTTTGATTGGCGAACATCGAGTCTTGAATCGGGCGAGACATTGGTGATACAAATATCCTCGGACGGTTCTTCGTTTACCACTTTGGATACTTTTTCAGGTACTCAAAGTGGTACGTTCGACCAAGATATTACCGCTTACATATCCAGTAATACCACCATTCGTTTTAGAAAAGGAGGAAATGATTGGTCTGGAAACGATGATCGTACCTATATAGACAATATTATTATTTCCACTACATCTGTTCCCCAAACGGATACAGATGCGGATGGGGTTATTGATGCTGTGGATCTAGATGATGACAATGATGGCATTACCGATGAAGAAGAATATTGTTCCTCGATAAACGCTTCTTTTCTCACCTCCTCGGATGTGGGAGAAAGATCTGTGGTCATCAACCATACAGATACAGAATACTTAAGGCTTGATTTTTCATCTATGGACAATTCTTTTCAGTTGGACATTAATGGATCTACCGTCCATCCTTCTGTGCTGGAATTTGAAAATGGGGCATTGGATGCAGGAGACGAATACTTTGTATTTCAATCGGATGGCAGCTTTATAAGTCAGCCATGGGTCGCCAATTCCAATGGACTACCCCGATTAAGGTTGATTGTAGATGAATATGGACAGGCAAATCTCTATGGAACAAGGACTACCACCTCCACCAATTTGGAACCCATGGTAGCCCAAGGGGGAACACCTTTTAATACTATTCCATGGGTGCCAGGGAACAATAATACGTTTACATTGACCAACCAGGCTGGTCCAGGTCCAGAAGGATTTACAGGGGAGCTGTTTGCTAGTGCCATTTGTGATACGGATGGAGACGGCATTAGCAATCATTTGGACCTTGATTCTGATAACGATGGGATATATGATCTTATGGAGGCCGGGGCTTTAAACGAAGTTGGGGTTGCGGATGCCAATAATGATGGCATCATAGATGGAGCTCTTTCAAGTTCAGGCTCCAATGGAGTATATAATGCTTTGGAAGATACCGATACGGCGTATGCCATCCTTTCCTATTCCATTTTAGACTCCGATTCCGACGGAAGCTATGACACATCTGTTCTAGATGCTGATGGGGATGGATGTTTTGATACGCGAGAAGCAGGGTTTACCGATACCAATGATGATGGTTATTTGGGCCCTAACCCTGTTACTATTGATTCCAACGGCCTTGTCACCAGTGGTTCCGATGGATATTCAACTCCTGACGATAACGATTCCAATACAACCTATGATTACAGGGAGGCAGGCGCCGCCCCTACTATTACATCTCAACCGGTAGATACAACTACGTGTCCGGGATGCTCAACGACCGTATCCGCTTCGGTTGTTGCTGATAAATTCCAATGGCAATATTATAATGGTAGTAATTGGGTAGACCTTACAGATCTTGGCATTTATTCTGGAACGTCCACCAATACTTTGACCATTACCAATCCCACTGTTAACGAAAACAATACACAATATCGATTGCAGACTAGCAACGATGCCTTTATCTGTAGTTCCACAACAAGCAATACAGCTACATTGACCCTTCATGTAAACACAGTTGTCAGTAACCGAAGAATTACCTACAGGGTCAATAAAAACTAAAAACATTACTTCATAAAAAAAGCCGCTATATAGCGGCTTTGATATGGTGTAAGGAAATGCTCCTTATTTGCTGTTCAACCAGTCATTGACCATTTCTGGTGGCATAACAGACTCTACGAAAGTGTATGCTCCAGTTTTGGGAGACTTAACCATTTTAATGGCCTTTGTCAATCTTTTTGATGATGACTGAAGTGTTGCTACTGTTTTCTTTGCCATGGTTTATATTTTTCTGCCTTTTACTTTGAAAAAGCTATTACTTAATTTCTTTATGAACGGTCATACGCTTAAGGATAGGATTGTACTTTTTGATTTCCATCCTATCTGGCGTGTTCTTTTTGTTCTTGGTGGTAATATACCTAGAAGTACCTGGCATACCAGATTCTTTGTGTTCTGTACACTCTAAAATTACCTGAACCCTATTTCCTTTCTTTGCCATTGTATTGTACTTAAAATGCTTTTACAACTTACTTTTTGGAATTGATTTCCTTCAAGACAGCAGAGATTCCTTTTTTGTTGATGATTTTCAACCCACGGGCAGAAACGTTCAAGGTTACCCAACGATCTTCCTCAGGAATATAAAATCTCTTCTTGGAGACATTCGCATCGAATCTCCTTTTAGTCTTATTGATAGAAAAGGAAACGTTGTTTCCAAACATCACCTTTTTTCCTGTTACTTCACAAACTTTAGACATCTCCCTAACTATTTGAGTGATTTTATTGAGGCTGCAAATTTATACCATTTTAATGGGACGTACAAAATTCTTTTTCAGAAATTTAAAATTTCTTTGTACAACAGCTCAAAAGCCTTGTTTACAGACTTTTCAACAACCCTTTCCCTGTGCCTGCCCATACTGAATTTTTGGGCAAAAGTTCCATTTGGAGTGCTTATTCCTATATATACGGTTCCCACCTCGGCATCGGAGTCGCCTTTGGTAGGTCCAGCATTGCCCGTTGTGGCAATGGCGAAATCAGCTCCCAGCTTGTTTTTTACGTTATCGGCCATGGCAACTGCCACGGCTTCGCTCACCACGGAATGTTTGTTGATCAATTCTTGCGGCACTCCCAACAAATTCACCTTGACCTCTGTTGCATAGCACACCATACTGCCCTTAAAGTAATTGGATGCTCCCGGTACCGAAGTGATTCGTTCGGCAATACTTCCACCCGTAAAACTTTCCGCAGTGGCCAAGGTCATTTTTTTATCGGTCAATAAAGTTCCAATTTGCTTTTCTACACGTCCATCCTCCTCTTCTTCACCGTAAATGATATCACCTATAAGAGGATAAAGCTTTTTCACTTGCTCCTCAATACCTTCCATCAGGGTATCTTTATCATCCCCTTTGGCAGAAAGACGCAATCTTACACTGCCAATGCTGGGCAGGTAAGCAAATTTTATGAACGATGGCAAATTATTTTCCCACTCTTCCAGCTTATCTGCTATTGCGCTCTCACCCAGTCCGTACGTCATGATGGTCTTGTGGACAATATGAGGTCGGTGGTATTCTTCAACGATTTTAGGCAGAACAGATTTGGTCATGAGATTTTTCATCTCGTAGGGTACCCCGGGCAGGCTAACAAAGGTGGTTTCACCTTTTTTTATCCAAATTCCCGGTGCCGTACCAAACTCATTGTGCAGTACAGTGGCTTTTGAGGGTACCATGGCCTGCTCCCTGTTCAAGTCTGATATGGGCGTTGTGATGTATTTTCTAAAAAGTTCCTCTATATGATTTAAGACCGCCTCGTTCCGAACCAATTCATCCTCAAAAAATTCACAAAGGGTGTGTTTGGTTACATCATCTTTAGTTGGTCCCAGACCACCGGTAACAATAACCACTGAGGAACGCTCACCTGCTTCCCTTAGGGATTTTAATATATGGTCCTTGTCGTCTTGGATTGAGGTAATTTGATAGACGGAAACCCCAATCTTGTTCAGCTCTTTGGAAATAAATGCTGAATTGGAGTCTACAATCTGCCCAATGAGGATTTCATCCCCAATGGTTATGATCTCAGCTTGCATCTATAGATTGAAGTCGTTTTTAAGTTCGGCAACCACTTGGAGCACATCCTTTTTAAGGATTGGGAATTTCGCTTCAATTTCCTCCATACTTCCCGTTGTTTTGCCCAAAGTCTCTATTTCAAGTGCCTTGGCCCTTGTTTGCTCCATGCCCAAAATATCCACATTGGGTTTAATCTTGTGCGCCAGCTTATAAATGTTTTCGTAGTCCTTGCCATTAATGGCTTTTTCAAGACCTTCCAAGTCTTCTGGGACTTCTTCCAAAAACACAGAAATTACAGAAGTGATGAAATCCTCATCGCCTTCCGCCATTTCATTTATTTTATCGAGGTTGTATATCATTATTTTACATTAATATCAAACAGTTGCTCTCCTTCCAAAGTACCGACAAGGTAGTCATTTGGGCTTACTTTACCAACACCTGCAGGGGTGCCCGTGAATATGATGTCGCCTTTTTTTAGCATAAAATATGTGGATACATGCGAGATTATTTCATCTATCTTCCACAACATCAAAGAGGTATTTCCCTCTTGAACCGTTTCACCGTTTTTGGACAATGAAAAATTCAAGTTATCAAGGTCACTGAATTTGTCTTTGGGGACCCATTTCCCCACTACTGCAGCGCCGTCAAAACCTTTGGCCTTTTCCCAGGGCAAACCTTTGGATTTTAATTTGGATTGAAGGTCTCTTGCGGTAAAATCTATACCCAGTCCTATTTCATCGTAATACTTATGGGCAAATTCGCGAGAAATATGTTTTCCCACTTTTTTGATTTTCACCAAGACTTCCACTTCATAGTGTACATCTTTGGAAAATTCAGGGATATAAAAATCCTGTTCTTTGGGCAATATGGCAGAATCGGGTTTTATAAAAACCACAGGCTCATCTGGACGCTCGTTGCTTAGCTCATTGATATGATCCACATAATTACGTCCTATACAAATCAGCTTCATAATTTGTTAATGGGGTTATGCTATTTTGTTATTCTTAAAATTTATTGTTGAGTTTGCTCAACTTAATTTGGGTGAGCACCTTTTTAGTGTACAATGGGAAATCGGCATTCAAGATCCAACCAAAATAGCCCGGTTCTTTTTCCATCACCTCATCCACTGTTTTTCCTTTGTGCTTACCGAAAGAAAAAATCGGATTGTCGTTCTCGTCCACACCGATAAAACCGGCAAAATCAAGGTTTTGCCTTCTGGTGGTGAATTCGGATAGTTTTTTTATGTCGTTTTCCAACTCTGGATACCGTTCCAACTGTGCCAATAAGACCTCATAAGTGGCCATAGTATCGGCTTCGGCACTATGGGCATCATCCAAATTCTTATCGCAATAGAATTTATAGGCGGCTTCCAACGTCCGTTTTTCCATTTTATGGAAGATGGTCTGCACATCCACGGAGACCATGCTCTTCATATCAAAATCCACATCGGCACGGAGCATCTCCTCTGCCAACAATGGAATATCGAACCGATCTGAGTTAAATCCAGCTAGATCACTATCGCGAATCATCGCATAAATATCTTTGGACAATTGCTTGAATGTAGGTTCGTTGGCCACTTTTTCATCGGAAATTCCATGAATGGCCTCAGATTCAGGTGGAATTGGCATTTCCGGATTCACCAACCATGTCCTGCTCTCCTTGTTCCCGTTGGGAAAAACCTTCAGGATGGAAATTTCAACAATTCTATCCTTGGCGACATTGGTACCGGTGGTCTCCAAGTCAAAAAAGCAAATAGGTTTGGTCAATTGTAATTGCATGTGGGGATTTTTAAATAAAATTCACTTGGCTCCTAAATTAAGAATAGTGAAAGGAATACGGGTCGTTTTCCTTTATATTTCCCTATTTACGTCCCAAGCCTCCAAATAATCGGCCACTGCTTTTACGAACATTCCGCCCAATGCACCGTTCACCACACGATGGTCGTAACTGTGCGATAGGTACATTTTACTGCGAATACCGATATACTCCCCTTGATCAGTCTCTATCACCGATGGCATTTTACGAATTGCGCCCAGGGCAAGAATTCCCACCTGTGGCTGATTGATGATCGGCGTACCGAAAACACTTCCGAAGGAACCAACGTTGGTCACTGTATAGGTACCGTCCTTGACCTCATCGGGCTTTAACTGATTGTTCCTTGCCCTATTGGCAAGGTCGTTCACGGTTTTGGCCATTCCCACCAAGTTCAATTGATCTGCATTTTTTATCACAGGCACGATCAAATTGCCGTCGGGAAGCGCTGCTGCCATTCCCAAGTTGATGTTCTTCTTTTTAATGACCTTGTCCCCATCCAACGAGATGTTCATCATTGGATATTTTTTAAGGGCCATGGCCACCGCTTCCATGAATATGGGCGTAAAGGTCAGTTTTTCCCCTTCACGCTCTTGGAAAGCATTTTTTACTTTATTTCTCCAGTTGACCACATTGGTCACGTCAACTTCCACAAAACTCTGTACGTGCGCAGAGGTTGATACACTCTCGACCATATGGTGGGCGATCAGCTTTCCCATGCGGGTCAACGGAATCACCTCATCCCCTGCCCCAACCTGGACTTTGGATTCTTTGGGTTTCTCCGCTACCGTTTCTTTAGGCGCCAAAGGTGTGGCCGCTTTTTCTGTTGTGGTTTCGTGTTGTGGCCTGCTGCTTTCCGTTTTGGCCTCGCTTCCGTTGGAACGGCTTTCCAAATAGGCCATAATATCGTTCTTGGTGACCCTACCTTCTTTGCCGGTGCCGGCGATGGCCTCCAATTCGTCCATGGAAACGTTCTCTTCTTTGGCTATGTTCTTTACCAAAGGGGAATAAAATCGTTCAGAACTTGAAAAATCAGGAGCGGGTACGGATACGGATTCCTTGACCCCGGCCATTTGGGCTTCCAGTTCACCTGCATGGACCTCAGCAGGCTCCTCTTCCACAACTTCCTCTTCTGACCTGGCTTCAACGGCATTATCCACTTCACCTTCTATTTGAATCACAGCGACAACTTCGCCCACTTTTACAACATCATCTACATCGAACCGCTTTTCCAACAGTACACCATCCACTTCACTGGGAACTTCAGAATCCACTTTATCAGTCGCAATTTCGAAGACGGCTTCGTCCATCTCAATGGTGTCCCCTACCTCCTTCAACCAGTTGGTCAAGGTAGCTTCGGCAACACTTTCTCCCATTTGCGGTAATTTCAATTCAAATTTTGACATATTCGTATTTATCAAAGTGATTTTGATTTGTATTTTACAAAAATACTAAAGAAATCGACTTATTTTTGATTTATGTTCATTAATTCGCTTTAATAGAGCTTTCAAAAGGGACTCTATTGATAATACTTCTCCCCAAAGTTACTTCATCTGCATATTCCAACTCATCACCCACCGAAATTCCCCTGGCAATCGTAGAAGTGGTAACCTCTGTACCTTCCAGTTGTTTATAAATATAAAAATTCGTGGTATCTCCTTCCATGGTGGAACTCAGTGCTAAAATCAATTCCTTGATTGTCCCATCCTTAACTTTTTTAATTAAGGGAGCAATATTCAGGTCTTGCGGCCCTACTCCTTCCATTGGAGAAATTTTGCCCCCAAGCACATGGTAAAGTCCATTGTATTGCGAGGTGTTTTCAATGGCCATTACATCCCTAATATCCTCCACCACACAAACCATGGTCTCGTCACGTTTTGGATTGGCACAAATTTCGCATACTTCGGTATCGGAAATATTATGGCAATTTTCACAAAAATTGACCTCGCTCTTCAATTTCAATAGCGCATGTGCCAATAGTTCGGTCCTTTCTTCGGGCTGTTTTAATAAGTGGAGCACTAAACGCAATGCCGTTCTTTTACCGATTCCCGGCAATTGAGACATTTCGTAAACTGCGCTTTCCAATAGCTTAGATGAAAATTCCATAGCATCGATTCTGCTACAAAATTACGATTTTAGAGTTACCAATTTACTTTCGTACTTTGCAAATCAAATTGCAAATATGTCGGCCACACAAATTCTGTTGCTTATAGGTGCTTATTTCTTGGTGCTGATCCTCATTTCTTACTTTACCGGTAAAAACGACTCCAACGCCGATTTTTTTAAGGCTGGCAAGCAATCCCCTTGGTACATAGTGGCCTTTGGAATGGTCGGCGCCTCCTTATCCGGGGTTACTTTTATATCGGTCCCGGGATGGGTAGGCGATAGCCAATTGACCTATATGCAAGTTGTTTTGGGATATCTGTTCGGGTATTTTGTGGTGGCATTTGTGCTCTTGCCCTTATATTACAGACTTAATTTGACCTCCATTTACGAGTACTTGCAAGATCGGTTTGGAAAAGTAAGTCACCAAACGGGCGCGTTTTTCTTTTTTGTATCCAGGGTCTTGGGTGCTGCGTTCAGGTTATACCTCGTGGCCATAGTACTGCAGCAGTTTGTGTTTGATGACCTGGGGGTCCGTTTTGAGATCACCGTGATAATTTCCATTTTATTGATATGGCTCTACACCAACAAAGGTGGTATTAAAACCATTGTTTGGACCGACACCTTGCAGACACTTTTTATGATCGTGGCCGTAGTACTTTCCATTGTGATGATCAATCGGGAACTTGGGTGGAGCTTTGGAGAGTTTTTGGCTTCGGAAGAGCTAAAGAACTACAATGACTTTTTAGTGACCGATAGCTTTTTGGACAAAAGTTATTTCATAAAATCCTTTGTAGGCGGCATGTTCGTCACCATTTGTATGACAGGGCTGGATCAGGACATGATGCAAAAGAACCTTACCTGCAAATCTTTGAAGGATGCCCAGAAGAACATGGTCTCCTTTAGTTTTGTACTGGTCGGCGTCACCTTCCTGTTCATGCTATTGGGCATACTGCTCTTCATATTCGCTCAACGGGAAGGTATTGGCATCCCTTTAATGGACGGTTCTCCAAAAACCGACTTGCTCTTCCCCGAAATTGCACTTAACGGAAATTTAGGTCTGGCGCTCTCCATAACTTTTATGTTAGGATTGATCGCCGCTGCCTACAGTAGCGCGGACAGTGCCCTTACTTCGTTGACGACTTCGTTCTGTGTTGATTTTTTAAATGTTGAAGAAAAGGAGGAAAAGGAACAAAAAAGAATTAGAAAACGCACCCACATTGCGATGAGCGTTGCCCTAGTGATTGTAATCATCGCGTTTAAGTACATTCTTAGTAGCAATGTAATTGATAGTTTGCTTACGGTTGCAGGATATACTTATGGACCTTTGCTGGGTCTTTTTGCTTTTGGAATTTTCACTAAACATAAAATAAAGGACAAATATGTTTGGATTGTCGCACTGGCATCGGTAATTACCATAGTTTTAATTGCGAATGTGCCTGTGGCCTATCTGGGTGGATATCAAGTAGGATATGAATTGTTGCCACTGAACGGATTGTTGACATTTATTGGCTTATGGTTGATCCGAACTAAAAAAACAACTATATCAACTAGTACTGCCCAGTAGCCAACAGCACCAAAGTACACGCAACCTCCACCTGAATCCCAGCATTTTCAAGGATTTCGTAGAATTCGGGGTTTTCGGTTCCAGGATTAAAAATGACACGTCTAGGCTTCAAATCCACAATCTGTTGGTAATATTCTTTTTGATTTTTGGGGTTTAAATACAAAGTAACTGTATCAATATTTTGAAAATCAACTAAGTTGTCTTTAATTTGTATCCCTGATACAGTTCCCCCACGTATCCCAAATGCGGTTGTCTCAACATTGTTGTCAACCAACCTACGAATTGCTGTGTTACTGTATCTTCCCGGGTTTGTAGAAGCCCCTAAGACAAGTGTTTTTTGCATTTGTTAATTTTTGTGTTAAACTTTTATATAGACTGTAACTTATCATATGTAAAGTCGTCTATTTTTCATAACTTATTGTCATTGGTAAGACTGTATTTTTATAGTTAATGGTTAGTGTTTAGTATAGCTTATCAATGTATAACCCCGGTATTCTTTACCGGGGTTTCTTCTTTTATATGGTCCTTATAATCATCTCATCAAGCCGTAGCACCTTACAAAGGTGGGAAATCCATAGCGCTTTGTTGTTAAAGAATGTTAAAATGATTCGCTGCTGTAACATTCACCAAAGTTGGGCGTCTTAACAATATCATCAATCAATCATCAATCAAAAAACGAACTACTCATGAGACATGTGAGCTTTCTATTTGCACTATTGCTGTGCATGACCACCCCATTTATATCTTTAGCAAACGACCCCGACACGGCACTCGGTGTTATCAACGGAAAAGTAATCGACGACTCTTCGAGTCAGCCAGTTGCCTATGCAGCTGTTGTTGTCAAATCCGAAGACGGCTCCAAAACCATAACCGGTAGCATTACCACGGAGGACGGAAACTTTGAAATCAAAGAACTGCCCGATGGCACCTTTACTTTCGAAGTTCAATTTATCGGATATAAAACCTATTCACAAAAACTGGTCATATCCAAAGGAAAACGAAATTTAAACCTAGGTACGGTGATCTTGGAAGAAGAAACCAAAGAACTGGAAGGTGTAGAAGTAGTAGCCGAACGCACAACCATAGAACAGCGTGTGGACCGCAAGGTGATCAATGTAGGGAAAGACTTGACCACCGCTGGTGCTTCGGCCTCAGACATCATGAACAATATCCCTTCCGTAAATGTGGATGCCCAGACTGGCGATATTACCCTTCGTGGAAACTCCAATGTGCGTGTAATGGTGGATGGCAAACTGTCCAACGTTCCCGTAGCGCAATTGTTAAAGCAGATACCCTCCACGGCGATCAAATCCATAGAATTGATCACCAATCCTTCTGCCAAGTACAATCCCGAAGGGATGAGCGGTATCATTAATATTGTGTTGCACAAAAATGCAAACATAGGTTTCAATGGAAACGTAAACATGGGGCTTACCAAAGGTATCGAAGCCAAATTCAACAGTTCCATAGACATGAACTACCGCAATGGAAAATTCAATTTTTATGGAAACTACGGCAATAATATCGGCAAATGGGTGAACGACGGAAGCATTCTGAGAATCGATGAAAACTCCCGTCAAAAGTTTGACTTTTTCAACAACAACAAATCACATCTCTATAAATTGGGTGTCGATTTCTACCTGAATGACAAAAATACCTTGTCCTTTTTCACCAATCAAAATATATTCGATGGCGAAGGGGATGGAAAAACACAGGTTTCTTACTTTAATAATCCATCCAGAAATGTGACACAGTTGTTTTTTGATGATTCCAATAACCGCAGCGAACAATATAATTTTGATTATAAACTGGATTTCAACAAAGAGGGGCACAATATCGAATTGGAAGTGGACCACAACCAGTTCGAAAGTGAACAAGATGCCAATTTTAGCTCTACAGGTGCATCTACCTATCCAGATTATATGGATTTTGTGGATACGGAACGTACCCAGACCACGGCCAATTTGGATTACGTAAATCCATTGGATAGCATTTCCAAGTTGGAACTGGGGCTACAATCGAGAAATTTTGAAACAAAAGTGGATTATTCCTCAACGGGACAGTCCTTTAACCCCAACGGAAACTTAGTGCCAACGCCATCTACCAAATTCGTGTACGATATGGATATCTATTCGGCCTATGCCACTTTTGGACAGACTTACGAAAGATGGTCCTACCAGATGGGCGTGCGCATCGAGGACGTGCAAGTAAAAGCGGACACCAATGCCGTACGCGCCTTTACGGATAAGTATACCGAAATATATCCATCCGCATTTGTTACCTACAAACCAAACGATAAGGACCAACTGCAATTGAGTTATAGCAGACGTGTGGACCGACCTGGCTTGCAGCAAGTAAACCCCATCAGAGAGTTTGCTACACCCCTGATTTCCGCTTTCGGCAACCCGAATTTGGTTCCTCAGTTCACAAGCTCTTATGAAGCGAACTACACCAAAAGAATCAAAAATGGAAGCATTACAGGTGGTGTTTTTTACCGTAGTATTTCGGATGAGATCAACAGGGCCATTTATGTGGACCGATTGGATTTGAACAAAACCATTCTCACCTTCGACAATTTTGACAAAACTTCGGCCTACGGAGTTGAGCTTTCCACCAATTACCGACCGGCCAAATGGTGGAACATCAATGGTAGTTTTGATCTATTCTCCCAAACGCAGAGAGGTCTTACGGAGACATTGAATACCACGGACCCTAACCCCAGTGAGGACGATATTGTGGAACAACGGGTAAAGGTTGACAACACCGCTTGGAACCTGAGAATGAACAACAGCTTTACGGTAACCAAAAAATTGACGCTTCAAGCTTTTGGTTTTTACCGTGGACGTAACAAAAGTATCCAGTTTGATGCCCAGCCCATGTACTTTGTGAATTTGGGAGCTCGTTACAGCTTTGCAGAGGGCAAAGGTACTTTGAGTTTTAACTATAACGACATTTTCAATACCATGCGATTTGCCTTTGAAGGAGATTATCCCTTCGCACAGGAAGGTGCCTTTAACTGGGAAAGCAACAATGTATATGTTGGGATGTCCTACCGATTTGGAAGCGGAAAAAACCGCGCCAAGCAACGTAAAAGAAGGGACAGCAACACCAAACAAGGTGGTGGCGGAATCCTATAAAACATATTGATGCTTCATATTCGAGTGTTGGTTGGTTATCTTGTGGGAGCATCAATGAAAAACCCCGATCCTAATGGATCGGGGTTTTATTTATTGTATTTTTTTTGATGGAGATTACCAGCGAATAATTACACTCCCCCAAGTAAAACCACTACCAAAGGCAGCAAGCACCACTAAATCACCTTCTTTGATTTTTCCTTCTTCCCATGCCTCGGTCAAGGCAATAGGGATGGATGCGGCCGTTGTGTTTCCGTATTTCATGATGTTGTTGAACACCTGATCATCCTTTAATCCAAATTTCTTTTGGATGAATTGTGAAATCCTTAGATTGGCCTGATGCGGAATCAACATATCAATATCCTGAGGTCCTAGATTGTTCTTCTGCAAACCCTCCATGATCACTTCACTGAATCGAACCACCGCATTTTTAAATACAAACTGTCCGTTCATATAAGGAAAATACGATGTGTCCTCAGGGTCGTTATCCTCAATAATATCGGTCACCCAACGTTTTCCCATTCCGGGAGCGATCAACGAAAGTTCTTCCGCATGTTGCCCTTCGGAATGCAAATGGGTAGATAAAATTCCTTTGGATGTATCTTCTTCACGGGTCAGTACCGCAGCTCCGGCACCATCGCCAAAAATAACGGAAACTCCCCTACCCCTCGTGGTCATATCCAAACCATGCGAATGCAATTCGGAACCAATTACAAGTACATTCTTGTACATACCACTTTTAATGTACTGATCGGCAACGGAGATTCCGTACACAAACCCAGAACATTGATTTCTTACATCCAGGGCTCCCACGGTTTTTAAACCTAAATCTCGTTGTACCAAAACACCAGGCCCAGGAAAATAATAATCGGGACTCAGTGTGGCAAAAACAATAAAATCAATCTCATCCTTATCTATGCCGGCACGCTCGATTGCCTTTTCTGCAGCCTTCACCCCCATGGATGTGGTCGTGTCGGTTCCTTTTACAACATGCCGCCTTTCCTTAATTCCGGTACGTTCTTGTATCCATTCGTCATTAGTGTCCATCACTTTGGACAAATCGTCGTTAGTGACCACATTTTCAGGGACATAAAATCCCAATCCTGATATTCTTGAGTTATACATTATAGAGTACTTAAATATTGAATCTTCAAAAAAAGATAGGCTAATTAACGGAAAATAAAAAAATATATCACAAGAACTGATATATATTAAGGAAATTAGTCCAGGTACTTTTCAAAATGATTCACCTCGACCTTGGCCTTTAGGTCGTGCAATAGGTTATAAAGCCCAAAAAATGTGCGGTTTATGTACAAAAAGTGCTTGGACCCGCGATTTCCGTTCATTTTTCGGATTTGCTCATCTTTGGAATAACGTTCACTGAGATTCGCAATTTTCGACCAGAAGCCCTCATCACCAAAATCGAAGGTCTCTTTGTGAAAAGGTGAAGTGAAAATCGTAAGCATTTCTTTGAACAGGGCTTTGAAAAACCGCAATTCCTCTTCGGAATCCGTTGGTGTCAAAATCTCTAGTTCATACAGCTTCTCCATGAAGATTTTATCGTTATTGATATTCTCTTCTTTGGCCAGTTCAAAATAGGGTACATAAAAATCCTCTGGAATTTGCTTGATACAACCAAAATCAATTGCAATCAGTTTACCTTCTGAACTAACCAGGAAGTTACCTGGGTGAGGGTCTGCATGTACCCGTCTTAGCTTATGGATCTGAAACATGTAAAAATCCCAAAGTGCCTGCCCCAACGTATTGCCGGCATCGGCATCGAAATCGGTTCGGGTAAATTCCCCCAAGTGGGTCCCATCCATCCAATCCATGGTCAAAATACGCTCGCTTGATAGTTCGCGGTAATATTTTGGAAATTGCATGTTCGGAATTACGGAACATTCGGTAGTTATTTCGTGACTTTGCTCCAGTTCCAAAATATAGTTGGTCTCTTCAACCAGCTTGTGCTCTACTTCTTTAAAGTATTTTTCGGAATCTTTGCCCTTAAGGTTGAACATTTTAATGGCCACGGGTTTCACTAGGGCCAAATCACTACTAATACTTTCGGCCACTCCGGGATACTGTATTTTGACCGCTAATTTTTTACCACCCTTTTCGGCCCGGTGTACCTGTCCGATACTGGCAGCGTTCACAGAATCCTTTTCGAATTCATCAAAAATATCCTCTGGATACTTGTCCAAATATTTTTTAAAGGTCTTGCGCACCAAAGGTGCGGACAAAGGAGGTACCGAAAATTGAGAAAGGGAGAACTTTTCCACGTAGGCCCGCGGCAACAGGTTTTTCTCCATACTGAGCATCTGTGCCACTTTTAGCGCACTTCCTTTCAAACTTTTTAGCCCGTCGTAAATATCCTCGGCATTATCTTGGTCCAAGGTATCTTTGGAAGTTTCGGGGTCCACTAGTCTTTTACCGTAATATTTTACGTAGTTCCCTCCTATTTTAACCCCAGTTTTCACGAGCTTTCCAGCTCGCTCTAATTTTCCGGTGGGGATGGTATCCAAACTTTTCATTGGCCTTATGCGAATTTCTCTTTATAAAGGAATTTTCCGAAGTCCACAATTTTTTCCAAGGGTGTACTTTCAAAAATTTGAAAAATAGTCGTTACGGATTTTTCAATGGCAATGTCGGTTTTTTCGAAACCTGGGGAGCCATCTTCCATCCAAAATTTTAGGATGAACAAAAACTGTAACCATGCACCTTCAGAGAACAACGGGGCATTGTATTTAAAGATTTTGAGATTCTTTTCATCATTTCGTTCTTCAATCAAAGTAGAGGCAAAGTCCTTGAATCTTTTACGTAACCCTTTCAACTGGGCCAAGCCTTCCAAAGAATATTTGTGCTCTTTCATGATGAACAGTACATAGCTCCTGTTCAGTGTCAGGTTCTCGAAAAAAGTGAAGAAAAACGTCAGCATTTTTTCTTCGTTGGTCATGGAGGTATATTGCTTGTTCTTTTGCATTACTCCATAACTATTATCAAAGAATTTGTTCCAAATGGATTGCTGTAGGGATTCAAACGAACCAAAGAACCCATAAAATTCGTCTTCCTTTATTTTATGTTCCTTACAGAATTTGAATACCGAGCTTGGCACTTTTTCGTTTTCCAATACGGATTCCATATAGAGGCTTACAATTTTATCCTCGGTAATTTTGGATTTAGTGGTATTTGCCATTTTGGTATTTTTTGAAGAGTTAAAAAGGTTAGTATTGCGCAATCCAGCTTTTAAAGAAAATGCACTTTCGAGCGAAAGTGCATTTTCACAACCTAACCAATAAATAAACAAACTTGTTATAGTAGTACTATCTCATAGCAATTTTTATCCTATAACACTGTAAATATAGTTATTTTGTTTAATCTTTTTCTAAATTAAATAAACAAAATTATGTTAAAATTGATGTCGCGCTCTCAAAATGCCTTTCAAATGTCAGTTTGTCATATTTGACACTATGGTATTTTTTTTGACTAATCAGCAGTAAAAAGACTAAAAAATAAAACGATGGCTACAGGTAAAATCAATGTTTCAGTAGAGAACATTTTCCCTTTGATCAAAAAGTTTCTTTACAGTGATCACGAAATTTTCTTGAGGGAACTTATTTCCAACGCTACGGATGCAACCTTAAAATTAAAGCACCTTGCTTCCATTGGAGAGGCGAAAGTTGAATATGGAAACCCCATGATCGAAGTGAAGGTGGACAAGGACAATAAGCGCATCCATATTATAGACCAAGGTATCGGTATGACCGATGAGGAAGTGAAAAAGTATATTAACGAAGTAGCTTTTTCCGGAGCCGAGGAATTTTTGGACAAATACAAGGATGCCGATAAAGATGCGGGCATCATCGGGCATTTTGGTCTTGGTTTCTACTCTGCCTTTATGGTAGCGGAAAAAGTGGAGATCATCACAAAAAGCCATAAAGAGGAACCAGCAGTGCATTGGAGTTGCGACGGTTCTCCCGAATTTTCCATTGAACCAAGCGACAAAAAAGAAAGAGGAACGGAAATTATCCTTCACATAGCTGAGGATTCCACAGAGTTTTTGGAAGACGCCAGAATCCGTGAGCTTTTGGTGAAATACAACAAGTTCATGCCCATTCCGATCAAATTCGGAACAAAAACGGAAACGCTTCCCAAACCAGAAGGTGCCAAAGAAGATGACCCAGCGCCAACCAAGGAGGTGGACGACATCATCAACAATCCAAACCCTGCGTGGACCAAGCAGCCTACCGATTTAAGTGAAGAGGATTACAAGAACTTTTATCGTGAGCTATACCCCATGCAATTCGAGGAACCTTTGTTCCACATCCATTTGAACGTGGACTATCCGTTCAATTTGACGGGTATTTTATACTTCCCAAAGTTGACGAACGACCTCAGTATTCAAAAGGATAAAATCCAATTGTACCAAAACCAAGTGTTCGTAACGGACAATGTGGAAGGAATTGTTCCCGAGTTCTTGACAATGTTGAAAGGTGTAATCGATTCCCCGGACATTCCATTGAACGTTTCAAGGTCTTATCTTCAGGCTGATGGCGCCGTAAAGAAAATTGCTTCCTACATCACCAGAAAGGTTGCGGACAAATTGACTTCTCTTTTTAAAAACAACCGTAAGGATTTTGAACAAAAATGGAACGACATTAAAGTGGTAATCGAGTACGGAATGCTTTCCGAAGATAAATTCTTTGACAAAGCGGACAAGTTTGCACTTTATCCATCGGTTGATGGTGACTACTATACGTTCGAAGAGTTGGAAGCCAAGATCAAGGACAATCAGACAGACAAGGATGACAAATTGGTGGTCTTGTATGCCTCGGACAAAGACGCACAGCACAGCTATATTGAAGCTGCACAGAAAAAAGGATATGAAGTCCTTTTGTTGGACTCCCCAATTGTGCCACACTTGATGCAAAAATTGGAAACTTCCAAAGAGAACCTATCCTTTGTACGAGTGGATGCCGACCATGTGGACAACCTCATCAAAAAAGAGGATACGGCCATTTCCAAATTATCCGAAGAGGAAAAAGAGAAATTGAAGACCGAGATCGAAGAAGTAACCAAGGACAAAGGATACACCATTCAAATGGAGGCCATGGAAAGCAGTGCTTCGCCGTTTATCATCACGGAGCCTGAATTTATGCGCCGAATGAAGGAAATGCAGCAAACCGGTGGCGGTGGTATGTTTGGTATGGGCAATATGCCGGATATGTACAACCTGATCGTAAATACCAATCACGAATTGGTAAGCGAGATCTTGAACACCAAGACCGCGAAGAAAAGGCAAAGGCTGATCAATCAATCTTTGGATTTGGCGCGCCTATCCAAAGGATTGTTGAAGGGTGAAGAACTCACCAACTTTATAGCCCGAAGCTACGATATGATCAAATAAGCATAGTTTTTCTATGATCAACACGCAAAACCGCTCATTTAGAGCGGTTTTTGCATTTTATGACTATCTTGGTGTACAAACCAATCAAAACGTGACCAATAACGATTACAACAGCCCAACCTTTAAAAAGCTCTTGGATTCCCTTCAGCAGCAAAGTTGGGAATTGGAACTTATCATCTCCGGTTTTGCCATTTTTGGGCTCTTTACGGCATACGATCCACTCCGTATAGAAATGGTGAATGCCCAAAACGAAGATCAGGTCTATCGTTTTGTTGTTTATTTTATATTGAACATTGCCTGCTCCATTCTTCTGTTCAATCTATTGCTCCACGTTATCCTAAGGGGATTATGGATAGGCGCATTGGGGCTGCGGTACGTTTCCGGTGATATAGAATTTGAAAAACTAAGCTATTCCGAGCGCTTTACCAACTATTTAAAAAAGCGAATCATTTCTTTTGACCGCTACATTGCCAACTTGGAAAATTATTGCAGTGTATTGTTCGCCATTTCCTTTTTATTGATTTTCTATGTGCTTGCCATGACCATGATCATTCTATCGATCGTATTCGTGGCGAATTATATTATTGAGGGTAGTATATTTCCCGAACAATTCGGGGAAATATTCGGGGCCATCCTTATAGTTTTCATCATTTTTGGAATGTTCCTTACGTTTATCGATTTTGTTACCCAAGGTTGGTTGAAAAAAAAGAAATGGATATCCCGAATATACTTTCCCATATATTGGATTTTCAGTTTTATAACCCTGTCGTTCCTGTACCGCCCCTTGGTCTATAATTTTTTGGACAACCGTTTCGGAAAACGACTGATATTGCTACTGGCACCTATTTATATCATTATTCTATTGATTACAAGTCTGGAATACAGGAATTCCAATTATTTGGAGCAGGACCTCAATTCCTCCAGCATATATGCGAACCGCGAAAACTATTTGGACATGATGACCGAAGAAGGGGACTTCCCCGGAAGTCTGGTGATTCCATCAAAAGTTATTAGCCAGCCTTACCTGAATATTTTCGTTCCTTTTTCGGAAAATTTGGAGAATCTCGTTTTTGCCTATAACGATTCTTTGACCCCGGAAGACGACCGCAGGGGACTATCCAGCAGCATCAGAGTAAACTCTAACTGGAGCGACAAGATTACAAGTTTGAGCCAAAAAGACAGCATCCGTAAAATGTACTTGCAAACGTTCAACGAAATGCATTCCTTTCGAATAGACACACTGGAAGTGGACGAAGAATTTATCCTGACCACAGGCATGAAGAATATCCTCGGATTTGAGACTTTTCTAAAAATTTCCAATCTTGCTGAAGGCAAGCACATTTTAAGACTGAGGCGCAAAAGAAAGGAAAAAGATACCGTGGTTACCTTTACAGATGTTATATTACCGTTTTGGTATTTTAAAAACTAGAAAATTATGGCTCCATGGCATCTTTATGTAATGGCAGGAATGTACATTATTGCAGGTTTAATGCACTTTATAAAACCGAAAATGTATATGCGGATCATGCCCCTGTATTTACCGAACCATAAACTCTTGGTCCATTTAAGCGGAATCGCAGAAATTTTATTGGGGATAGGCGTATGTTTCGATGCTACCCGAAAATTGAGCAGCTTTGGAATCATTTTAATGTTGGGCGTGTTCTTATCGGTACATTTTTACATGCTTTCGGGCGAAAAAGCATCGGCTGGCATCCCTAAATGGATATTGATTCTTCGAATTCCCTTACAATTCTTTTTAATGTATTGGGCATATTATTACGCATATCTCTAAAATCCCCTGCTGCTCAACTGTTTTTTCAATAAAGTTACCTGAATGGAAAACATAAGACCCAAAAAGAGGAAAGCATACACCAATACTTTGGAAGAGGTATAACCTTCCATCCAGCTCCAATCAGCATGGAACCATGCCTCCATGTTCAAGTTTTTAAACCATCCCTGACTACTATCGAGTCCGACTTGAGAACCAATAAAAATAAGTAAGGCAACGAATGCAATAAACGCAATGGACAATACTTTTCCTGATACCAAGGGCTTATATTGAAAGATTTCCTTCGAGGTCCCAGCTTCAAGTTTGTGCAGCACATTTTGGGTAAAATCAACAGAAGGTGATTCCAATGGAGCATCATCCATTAACTTATCCACAAAAGCTTCCAGTTTTTTATCCTCTAGTTCATCCATTGCTTTACAATAATTCTTTGTTCACACTCTTTTCCATAATACTGGCCAATCGTTTTCTGGCCCTGAACAACCTTACCTTAAGTGTATTTATGGGAAGGTTGGTTACTTTCTCCATTTCTTGAAGGTTCTTTTCCTCAAGATAAAATAATGTAAGGACTCCTGCATCCTCATCCGATAGTCGCGACAAACATTTGCCAATTAACGCACTCCTTTCGGTCCTGACCATTTTTTGAAAGGCCGTGTCCAAATCCGCATAGGAGATTTGATCAACCATCTCCAACTCGGTATGCATCCTTTTCTTTTTTATTTTCTTGATCCTGTCCAAACAAGTGTTGTAGGCAATCCTATACATCCATGTAGAGAGCTTGGAATCCCCTTTAAAGCTCGGCAAGGACTTATAAACCTTAATAAACACGTCTTGCGACACCTCTTCAGCTTCTTCCCTGTTGCCCAACATTCTAATGGAAAGCGTAAAGACCAGATCCTTATAGCTGTCCACCAAATCGGAGAACGCGCGGGTATTGCCCTTGCCTATTTCCGAAATGAGTTGTTTTTCTTTGTTGGTCAGCATTGTTCATTGGACGACAAAAGTGCCTTTTAGGTTACAATAAAAATAATATGTATAAAATTATGTAACCTTACTCAAAAAACTGTCGTCATAGCTTATGAACAAATAAATTATTGAATAATCATTAAAACGAACAGTTATGGGATCAGAAGTAATTATTATACCAATTATTTTCGGAGTCATTTTTGCCATTGCCTACCTTTATTTTTCAACCAGGAACAAAGAGCGCCTTGCATTGATAGAAAAAGGTGCTGACGCCAGTATTTTTGTTAGGGGGAAAAGGGATGGTACGGCTCCGGTCTGGAAAATCGTTCTCCTTAACCTTGCCCTACTGCTTATGGGCATAGGGGCAGCCATTTTTGTGGCCTCCATGTTGGTCTACAGCGTCGGAGTAGAAGAAGAAGTAGCTTATCCGGGAACCATCTTCCTATTGGCAGGTGTTGGCCTTATGGTAGGTTTTAACATGACCAAGAAATTGGATAAGGAGGATTAATTTTTTCTACATTATTTAAAATGAAGGACCACCGCCAAAAGCGGTGGTTTTTTATAACTTGCCATTATGAAAGTTATCTCCACAAACCTCGGTGAGCCCACAAAAATAGTTTGGAACGGCAAAGAAACCATGACCGGCATCTACAAATACCCTGTTGACGAACCTCTTTTTCTGGATGTCGAAGATGTTCAAGGAGATACGGTAGTAGACCGAAGATACCACGGTGGCACGTACAAAGCTTGTTACTTGTTTGCTGCGGAAAACTACCCGTATTGGAAAGAAAAATACCCTCTTTTGGATTGGAATTGGGGCATGTTCGGTGAAAACTTGACCATTGAAGGTTTGGATGAATCACAGTTAAGGATAGGGAGCATATACAAGCTGGGCGATGCGTTGGTACAGATTACCCAACCCAGGGAACCCTGCTATAAGCTCGGCGTTCGATTTGGCGACCAAGATATCCTAAAAAAATTCATAGACCATGGATTCCCAGGCACCTACATCCGTGTTTTGGAACCTGGCAAAGTAACCATGGGGGATTCCATGGAATTGGTGGAGGAATCAAAAACCACTTTGACCGTACAACAATTCTATAAGTTGCTTTTTTCAAAAACCAAAGACCGAGATTTGCTGCAAATGGCCATAAACAATAATGCCCTCCCTCGAAAGAAAAGGGAAAAGCTTAAAAAATGGACATAAAAAAAGGGGGCCTCCCGACCCCCAATGCACATAAAAATTAACTAAACAAACTATCTTACTTCCATAGTTTCCTTGTAGGTACCAAATTTGTCCACTACAACTATGGTATACTCACCTTCAAAAGCTTTTTCGAAGTTGAATGCTTTTTCTACAACTACGTCTCCATCGATAGCTTGGTCAAAAACCAATCTATTCTTGTTATCATAAACTTTAAGGAGAACTTTACCTTGAGAGATGTTCAAAAGGTTCATCATTACTTTTTGACCTTTCTTTACAAATACTGGATCAAGGTTAACTTTTACCAAGTTTTTTTCAACCTCGTATTTGGCTACTGTTTTTTTACCAAAATCGGTTGCGTCCGTGTTGGCCATTCCAATTGCACTGATCAAAAGGGCCGCTGCTACTGTTAGATTTTTTACTACTTTCATAACACTTCGTTTTTTTAAGATTACAGTACAAATGTATGTCGCAATGGTGTACAGAAATACCACCATCTTTTCCACTTTCTATGCTATATTAACAGGGTAGTTGTTTTAACAAAGTATTAATGATAAAATAGCATAACTTTATGGTAACATTGTGGATATTTGTGTTTTAAACACATTTGTAACTTTGCCATTAAGAAGAAAAAATTGCACTAAATGATTCAAAAACCAGCATTTGAAGCAATAGCCCCAAGTTTTGGTCACTCATTTACTTTTCAGAAGTTCAATGAAAACAATGAGAACAAGAACAATGGTTGGCATTACCACCCAGAATTGGAGTTGGTATATGTAAATGGGGGTTCAGGAAAAAGACAAATAGGCAGCCATGTTTCCTATTATAGGAATGGTGACCTCATATTAATAGGTTCCAATTTGCCACATTGTGGTTTTACGGATAAGCTTACCGGGAACAAAAGTGAAACCTTGGTACAGATGAAAGCGGACTTTCTGGGAAGTGATTTCTTCAATATCCCAGAAATGAAAAACATCCAAAAACTGTTCGAGGTTGCCAAAGGCGGTATTGCTTTTTCTGGAAAGACCAAAATAAAGGTCGGGGAAAAAATGGAGATTTTGGAATACCAAACGGATTTCCAACGATTGCTCTCCATTCTCAATATATTGAACCTATTGGCTACCTCAACAGAAATGAACGTATTGAACGCCGAAGGTTTCTCCATGGAAACAGAGGTTAAGGACAACGACCGCATCAATATTGTCTTTAATCATGTGAAAACGCACTTTAAGGAAGACATAAGTTTGGAGCAAATTGCAGATATGGTGAGTATGACGGTACCTTCTTTCTGTAGATATTTCAAAAAAATAACCAATAAAACATTTACGCAGTTTGTAAATGAATATAGATTGGTCCACGCATCCAAGCTTTTGGCCGAACAGCCTATGAGCATTACCCAAGTGTGTTACGATAGTGGTTTCAACAACTTCTCGCACTTTAATAAGTCGTTCAAGGCATTCACAGGTCAAAACCCTTCGGAATATAGAAATCAATTAAAGACGGTTCTGCAGTCCTAAACAATTTTAGCCGAAGACATCATTTAGGACCTTGGCCAATCGCAAACCTCCCTTTTGCAATTGTTCAAAAAGTAAATTATTGTAATCGTAGGAGTAGCGATATCCGAGTTTTTCACCTACCTCAACGGATTCGTATAGCTCTGCGCAAATTTCGTGGGATTCATCTACCCAATCATATAGGGTACCAGCTTGTATCTCTTTTCTCTTTTTCCGACTAACCCCTTCCAATTCAGAAGCAAGTTCCGTGTAGGTCATCCCATAAGAATCTATCAAATTCTTGTCCCATACTTTATGAAGATTGCTGCCTTCTCCAAACCATTGCACTTGAATATCGTTTCCGCCTTTATCTTCCGCCCTGCTGGCATGCATTGGCTGATGAAGGTCGCCAATGAGATGAATCAGCATTTTTAAATGGAAAACCCGATCTTCGCGGGTATTGTTTTCATCTTTCACTTTTGCGATACATTCCTCAATGGCCATAACAATATCCCCGTACTCACTTTTTTCAGAATCCTTGTACCGCACCCCCAATGGATAGTTGACATAATGCCAGGCCGAATATTTAGAATAGGCCCGATCAGCTTTTATTTCATCGCCAAATGTAGAGACAAAAGCAAGGCTATGTCCGTCCAAAAGATCGTTCAAGGCTCTTTTAGTCTTTCCGGTTAAATGGTTTTGAGCAATTTGTCCCGTAACCCTATGGCCTGTTTTGGACCAAGTTGTGTTACCAAAAACAATAACGGGAAATAAGAATAAAAGGAATAAGGTCTTCCTCATTTTCAAAATTTGTGGAACAAATGGAGTTTTAGAACAATTCATACAGCTAATTTTCGCAATGTTTTGTCAAACAGCAATGCATTTTAAAGTTTTGGGATTTTTTTAACTTCTCTATCTCTTAAATTTGTGGCTCCAACTAAACTAGAGCAATGTTAAAAAAATGTATTGTACTTGTTACAATCCTTCTGCCGTTTGCATTATTATCACAATCGAACCCAAAGAACTTTACCGTTAAGTACATCAATGAAATAATAAAAGTAGATGGTATTTTGGATGAAGGTGTTTGGGAAACCGCGGAAAGCGCCCATGATTTTAACCAATACTTCCCTTCGGACACTACTCTTGCAGCTCAACAGACCGATATTAAGATGCTGTATTCCAATACCACCCTGTATATTGGTATAACATTGAATACGGAAGGAGACGATTACGTGATTCCATCCTTACAACGAGATTACAGGGCCGGGGGCAACGACAATATAAGTTTGATTTTTGACACCTTTAACGATGGCACCAATGCCTTCCTTTTCGGTATGAACCCCTACGGCGTTCGTCGGGAAGCCTTAATTTCCAATGGCGGGTCCGATCGTAACAATTTTACCACTTCTTGGGACGTAAAGTGGAAGGGAGAAACCAAATTATACGATGGTTATTATGTCTGTGAAATTGCCATTCCGCTGACTTCCTTCAAATTTAAACAAGGAGAGACCAAATGGCGATTCAATAGTTACCGGTTCGATATGCAGACCAATGAGACCAGTACTTGGATGAAAATACCGCAAAACCAACTTATTTTCAATTTGGCCTTCATGGGAGACATGGTATTTGAAAAACCCTTGGGGAAATCCAGAACCCCTATGGCCCTTATACCCTATGTGAACGGTATTGTTTCCAAAGATTACGAAAGCAATGAAAGTTTGAACAAAATTGGTTTTGGTGGAGATGCCAAAATTTCGATAGGAAACGGAATGAACCTGGACGTGACCCTAAACCCCGATTTCTCCAATGTGGAAGTGGACAATTTTGTGACCAACCTCACCCGTTTTGAAGTTTCGTTGCCCGAAAGAAGGCAGTTCTTTATTGACAACAGTGACCTGTTCGGTTCTTTTGGAAATGGTAGGGATGCCAATCCTTTTTTCTCCAGAAGGATCGGAATTGCAGAGGACAAGGATGGGGAAACCATAGAAAATGGGATCATAGGAGGAGTTAGGCTCAGTGGAAAGTTAAATAAAAATTGGCGACTTGGACTGTTGAACATTCAAACAGAGGAAGATAAACTGAATGAAATCCCGAGCAATAACAATACGGTTCTGGCACTTCAGAAAAAAATGTTCTCGCGATCGAACCTGAGCTTCATTTTCGTGAATCGACAGTCTTTTGAAGATTACGATTTTGTGGATGAAACCGATAGGTACAACCGTGTTGTTGGACTGGATTACAATCTCGCATCCCAGGACAATACCTGGACAGGAAAGTTTTACTATCATAAAGCATTTGCACACGACATCGGTGACCGAAATGACTCTGGCGGGATGGATCTTCGGTACAATTCAAGATATTTCAACTTCGGGGTCCGTGGTAATTATGTGGGTGACGATTTTCGATCGGACCTAGGTTTTATACGTAGGCAAGATATTATAGCTGCCAGACCTTTTATGGAATTGAACTTTTGGCCAAAAAAGGGAAAATTGAACACCCATGGTTTTCGATTCAGTCCCAATTTTATATGGAGGCCTACTTTGGACTACCAGAACACGGATTACACTATTTTTTCGCAATGGGAGGCACAGTTCAAAACACAAGAGCGTTTTAATGTGCGTATGTTCAACCGGTATACGTATTTGATAGACCCGTTCGACCCCACCCGTACCGATGGTGGAGTTGAGCTACCAGGAAATGCAGGATACCATTATACCAGCTTTGAAATGTCGTTCCAGAGCGACAGAAGAAGAGTTCTCTCCTACTCCGTACAGCCAGGATATGGCGATTTTTACAATGGAAAACGTTATGTTCTTGAGGGAGACGTGAGCCTTAGGCTTCAGCCAAAGGTTTTTATTTCCATGGCAATGATATATAATAGTATCAAATTGCCCGAACCCTACGAGAGCGAAGATATTTTATTGTTGAGCCCACGGATCAACATCACTTTTAACAAATCCATTTTTTGGTCCACCTTGATTCAGTATGGCAACCAATTGGATAATTTAGGGTTCAATTCACGATTGCAATGGCGATTTGCTCCGCTCTCCGATTTGTTTTTGGTATATAACGATAATTACTTTGTAAATTCCTTTATGCCCAGAAGCCGCTCCATCAACTTAAAGTTGACGTACTGGCTCAATATTTGATCAAAGGAATAATTAAAGGGTTATTGTATTTTAATAAGATAAAATACGAATTAACCTTTTTATGAAAAAAGTAATTATATCGTCCACCTTATTTATGGCTTTATATTTAAACGCTTGCACCTAAGAATGCGATTGTAAAGTTGATGATAATGGTAGGATTGAATGCCCCTGCTGATCATTGTAATATGGTAGGGCAAAATTGAATATTACCGCCACTACCTCTCCTATTTTCCTATATTTGGGCTTCTAGCTTAAAAATATATGGACCAACTACCGTTTACCCAAGATACCGTAATCTTCGGGCTACTTTGCCTCTGCTTAGGCTTCGTTTTTTATACTTCATCCATTAAAACCGGATTCTGGGGAAAGTTTTACCGTGTGGTTCCCACAGTTCTCATGTGCTACCTATTGCCCGCTATTTTAGCCAGTGTAGGAATCATAGACGAATCCTCTTCCAATACGTATTATGTGGCTAGTAGATACCTTTTACCCGCTGCATTGATTTTAATGACCTTGAGCATTGATCTTAAAGCCATCCTGAATCTTGGCTCAAAAGCGTTGGTGATGTTTTTAACAGGTACAGTGGGCATTATAATAGGTGGCCCCATCGCTATTTTGATCGTATCCATATTTTCGCCCGAAACAGTCGGCGGTGTCGGACCGGATGCTGTTTGGAGAGGTTTGGCCACCATTGCCGGAAGTTGGATCGGTGGAGGTGCCAATCAAGCAGCCATGCTGGAGGTTTTTAAGTATAATCAGGAAAGCTATGGCGGCATGGTACTAATAGATATCGTGGTCGCCAACCTTTGGTTGGCCATCATCTTGTTAGGTGTCGGCAAAACCAAAAAAATAGACCGTTGGCTAAAAGCGGATACTTCATCCATTGAAGAGCTTAAGGTAAAAGTATCCACCTATACCGAAAAAATTGCCAGGGTCACTACCCTCAAGGATTTTATTATGCTGCTTTTCTTTGCTTTTGTTGGCGTTGGCATTGCCCATTTGGCAGGGCATCATTTTGCCGGTTTTTTACAGGATAATTTTGAGGTTATCCGTAATCCACAGAAAATATTGTCCTCCCTTGGATCGCAATTTCTTTGGATGGTTGTTTTTGCCACGGCCATCGGAATAGGTCTTTCATTTACCAAGGCAAAGAATTACGAAGGAGCGGGAGCAAGTAAAATCGGAGGCATGTTCATATACATTTTGGTGGCAACCATTGGAATGAAGATGGATTTGGGCAAAGTATTGGACAATCCCGGACTTATCGCGATAGGACTGATTTGGATTACCATTCACGCAGGTCTTCTTATTTTGATGGCAAAATTGATCAAGGCACCTTTCTTTTTCTTGGCAGTGGGCAGCCAGGCCAACGTGGGTGGGGCTGCCTCCGCACCTGTTGTGGCCGCCGAATTTCACTCTTCACTGACCTCTGTGGGCATACTTTTGGCCGTTTTTGGTTATGTTGTGGGTACTGCTGGCGCATATTTATGTGCTTTGTTGATGGAAGTCGCCTCGAATGTTTAAATATTTTCAGAAGATTATGCATCTTTGCCCAGCTAAAATTTTATGATGAAGCAGATATTGTTTGTATTGCTAGTTGGAGTCACGGTATTGACTTCCTGTGAAAAGAGTACGGAAAACACCATGAACGTTAGTGGAAATATCAAGGGACTGAAAAAGGGAACCCTTTATTTGCAACAATTTAAGGACTCCACACTTGCCACATTGGACTCGTTGCAGATTAAAGGTGATGGCGCCTTCAGTTTTACAACAGAGGTGAATGAACCCGAAGTTTTCTATCTCTACCTAAAGAAAGAGGACAACAACGACATCAACGATAGAATTACCTTTTTTGGAGAGTCTGGCGATATTGTCATCAACACCTCATGGAACACTTTTGATACCAATGTGGACATCTCTGGTTCCAAATCGCACGAAAAGCTTTTGGAATTTTATGATATGGCCTCCAAGTTCAATATTAAGGAACTCACCTTGGTGCAACAGGCATCAACTCCGGAGCTTCAAGAAGATTCGGTTGCCTTGGACTCTATCCAACGATTGATCAATCAAAACACTATTAGTAGGTATCGCTACGCACTAAATTTCGGTCTTAATAATGGTGATTCTTATGCCACTCCCTATATTATGATTACAGAGGCCAGAGAAGCAAACCCAAAATATTTGGATTCCATCTATAAGGGCCTGAACCCAGAGGTGGCCGCATCTAAATACGGGAAGGAATTTAAAGCGTTTTTAGACGAAAACAACTAGGCTTCAAGGCTGTTGAGGCGCTCAACAAGCTTAACGGCCTTGTCCTCCAACTCTGTCCGTATGGACTTAAAGTGGGCTTTGGTATCCTCAACTTTTTTCTGGTTGATTTTATCCATTAGGTTATCGTACACCTCAATAGCTTCGTCAATAATTACGGTTCCCTCTTCAGATTCTTTGTTTCCGGAACCGGCTTCCCAAATGTAGACAGCTTCAATAATGTCCCCTAAAACAAAATTGACATCTTTTTTTAAATCACGAATACTTGGCATAACGCGGTGGTTTTGATTAAAGATAGCATTAAATCGTAACTTCTAAAAGTTTACTGCCTTGGGTATCAATGTCAACATAACTGCTTGATGCAGAAACAAGCACAGTTTCACCCTTTTTAATGGGTGCACTGCCCCAATCGTTATTGATTATGGCCGAACCACCTACACACATATAAATAGTGAAGGAATCCCTTTCTGTCAAGTCCTGCTTCAAGGGGTGTTCCAATTCCATAAAATTGGTCTTAAAGTAAGGACAGGTCACCATAGTGTTCACTTCATCCTTTTTTCTAGGATAATCCACTTTAAAATCATCCTTCTTCTCATAGTCGATGGCGTCCACTGCCAAACTGGTATGCAACTCCCTTAAATTACCCTCTTTATCCTTTCTATTAAAATCGAATACCCGATAGGTAATGTCCGAAGTCTGCTGAATTTCGGCCAAAAGGACGCCAGCTCCAATGGCATGGATTTTTCCTGTATTGATGAAAAACGTATCCCCTTCACCTACTGTTTCGTAGTTCATTAAATCGGTAAGGGTGCCTTCTTCAATACTTTTTACATATTCTTCCTTTTCCACATCCTTATTGAAACCCACGATCAATTTTGCTCCAGGGTCGGCATCCATAATGTACCACATTTCCGTTTTCCCAAAGGAATTATGTCGCTTTTTAGCCAATTCGTCATTGGGGTGCAATTGGATGGAAAGGTCCTGTTTGGCATCAATAAACTTAATCAATATTGGAAAATCGTTACCGAATCGGTCCACCACACTCTTACCCAAAAGTGCCTCCCCTTGATTATCCATCAAATCTTTTAGAGATGTGCCGGCCAATTCTCCATTCGCCACTTCAGATATATCACCTTGAACCCCTGAGAGCTCCCAACTCTCACCAGTAATATCACTTTCAATGGGCTTGTTTAAAACTTCTTTTAGTTTGGTTCCTCCCCAAAGTCGTTCCTTAAGGATGGGTTTAAATTTTAATGGGTATAGGTTCATATTAGCCTGTGTAGGTTACAAAATTGCGAGGGGTTTCATAGAGTACCACCTCCAGCTCTTTGTTTTTATTGATGTGGGGTCTTAATTTATTCCATATGACCACTGCTATATTTTCTGCGGTGGGATTTAAATTTTTAAACTCAGGAACATCGAGATTTAGATTTTTATGATCCAAGGCTTCTTCAACATGTTCCTTAATCAAATCCTTCAGGACTTTTAAGTCCATTACAAAACCTGTTTCAGGATCTATTTCACCTGTTACACTAACAATAAGGTCGTAATTGTGTCCGTGAAATTTCGGGTTATTGCATTTACCGAAAACGGCATTGTTCTTTTCCTCGTCCCAGTCTGGCCGGTACAACCGATGTGCCGCATTAAAACTAGCTTTTCTGCTTGCTTTTACTTTCATTTTGCAGTTGTGTTTTCCATAAGATGATCGTAGAAACGCTCAAAAATAATTTTGAACCACGCAGTGTACTCACCTGGATTTTCTTCAATGTCCTTTTTTACATCTTCTGGGTACATCCATTTCCAATCGGCAACCTCATCTGGATTGACATTGGGTTCATCTTCAAAATACCCTATCATCACATGATCAAACTCATGCTCGGTAAGGCCATTATCAAAAGGTGCTTTGTAAACAAAATTAAAGAGTTCCTTGAGTTCGGTGGTAAAGCCCATTTCTTCCATGAGCCTTCGCTTGCCTGCATCAATATTGCTTTCACCTTCTCGTTGATGGCTGCAGCAAGTATTGGTCCACAATAGCGGGGAATGGTATTTGTCCTTAGCCCTTTGCTGAAGCATTGTTTCGCCCTTGGCATTCATTACAAAAACGGAAAATGCACGGTGTAGCAAGGCTTTTTCATGAGCTTCCATTTTTGGCATTAAACCAATGGGCTCGTCCTTTTCATTTACAAGTATCACTTTTTCCTCTTCCATGAGGTAAAAATATGACCTTTAAGATAAAATAACGGGAATAGGTATTTAAATTCTTCCTAAAAGAAGCGTGGGGATTTCATGTTCCCAATATTTCTGATGAAGTCGTATCTCAGGATAATTTCGAAAGAACCATCATTAAAAGTGGCCGCACCTAGTTCGGTAATCTCACGATCATAGGCCAAGCCGACCATCAACTGATCAGATAACATAAAGCCCATAAGACCACTAAAGGCTGCATCCCAACGATAGGCCACCCCACCAATGAATTTTTCGTTGAACATAAAGTTCGCGGAAAGATCTACCTGCAATGGTGCTCCTTGTACCGCTTTGGTCAATAAAGCGGGCTTGAACTTTAAAACTGGATTCAAGTCCCAAACATAACCCGTAATAAGGTAAAAGTTCATCTGCTCCCTTGCTGTTGATACCGAAGAGGAATCAAAATGGGTGGTTTCCAATATTCTTGGAGCAGAGACACCTACATAAAATTTATCAGTATGGTAGTATACTCCTGCCCCAATGTTTGGAGAAAATTTATTTTGTATGTCCTGCTGAGATTGTAATTGCGGATCCACCTCGAACTCATCCAGCTCAGAATAACGAATATCCAGCATATGAGCGCTCGCTTTCAGTCCAAAGCTCAGTCTTCCCTCCCAACCTGTTTGAATGGTATAGGAGAAATCCACATCAAAATATGTCTCCGATGTTGGACCAATTTTATCGTTGACAATAGACAGACCCAATCCCACCCCACGGTAACCAACCGGTGTATGCACGTTCAATGTCTGTGTTTCGGGAGCGCCATCGAGCCCCAACCATTGGTTACGGTACAATGCAGCTATACTCAAGTGCCCCCTTGAGCCCGCATAGGCTGGATTAACACTTACGGTATTGTACATATATTGGGTGTACTGTGCATCTTGCTGTGCATGTATGTTTCCTACTACAAAGAGTAGTAGGACCAGCAGCCATTGCCTATTTCCTTTAAAAAGTTTCTTCACCACAGTAACCATTGTTTATCTGTTAATGTATATATAGCCTGTAAGCTGTTTCATATTTCCTCCTTGATCTTGGTAATCGATTACATAGAAATAAGTTCCCACAGGAAGTTTATTTTCTTGGTCCACGGTTACCCTACCTTGGGATGTACCATCAAATACATTTCCATTGGTATTGTAGGCTCTTGTCTGATATACCATGACACCCCATCTATTGTATATTCTTACCGTGTTGCTCGGATAGTTCTCCAGCCCTCGGATTTCCAAGGTGTCGTGTACACCGTCACCATTAGGTGTAATCACATTGATTACATCTACTTCTTCCTCACTGGCGGTGAGTTCACCTAGATCTGGGTCAAGATAATTAGGGATACCATCTTCGTTGGAATCATCGTTGGCATAGTTTCCATCTCCGTTCATATCCTCATCCATAGTCTCTATACCGTCGTCGTCGTCGTCAGAATCCCTGAAATCCGGAATACCATCAGTATCGTTGTCAGGAATAGCAATACTTGGATCATCCATTTCATCATTGACATCTATATCAATAACGGTTTCACCTTCAAAGGCATCGTCCAATCCATCGTTGTCTTTATCGGAACCTATCAATGTAACCTCTGGAACGCCATCATGATCATGATCGTGACCTTCTATGGCATCAGGGACATTATCGTTATCACTATCATCGTCCACATAATCTGGCAGCCCATCGTTATCGGAATCAATTGGAATTAAACCTACATTTCCATCTGTCTCATAGGCATCATCCAATCCATTGCCATTGGCATCCACTAAACTTGGTGGAATGTAACCTAAGGCAAGTTGTGCCTCCACATTATCCGGAATACCGTCGTTATCACTATCAATATCCAGGTAATCAGGGATGCCATCACCATCGGTATCGGTTGGGTTGGTTGATGGGTCATTGTCATTATCCGCATTCAGGTCCTCAAAATTATCCGCAATCCCATCATTGTCGCTGTCCAAATCGATTCCAGAAGGACTTACAATTACTGTAATGGTAGCCGTGCTGCAATTGCCATTGGAATCACAAATTGTATAGTCGAAAGAATCTGTACCTGTAAACCCTGGATTTGGTATGTATGTTATATCGTCATCGGAAGGATTGTTAGTAGTGCCATTATCATTTAATACCGCCGTTCCGTTTGATGGGTCCGGAGCAGTAATTGAACCTGAAATAGGAATATCGTTATCATTTGCTCTCCAGGATACAATGGCATCTACACCAATATCTGTTGATACTGAATCATCATTGGCATCCACAATTGGAAGTACGTCCACTGTGACCGTAGCCGTACTACAATCTCCAGAAGAATTACAGATGGTATAGTCAAAACTATCGCTTCCGTTATAATCTGGATTTGGAGTATATGTCACCCTATCATCCGTTGGATCATTAGCTGTTCCATTATCATCAATGCTGATTGTTCCATTAGATGGATTTGTGGTGGTCAGCACTCCCGTTGTGGGCAAATCGGTATCATTATCAAAAATAAGTGCATTAACCGATTCATCTTCGTTGACCACAACCACGTCATCCAATAAATTAGCTGCTTGGCTCATGCACACCACGGTAAAACGTGGTAATTCCATACTATTGCCGACTTTGGTAACAGTGGCCACATACCGCATTACAGTTTGGGTACTTGTTACGGTTGGTCTGGTTTGGTCTCCACTCAAAGCTGGAGCCCAACTTACCGTTGCCCCTGAAGGGACACTTGCCGAGATATCCAAAACCACTTCATTGTCCGGGGCCGCACAATTTGTTAAGATAAAATACCCTGTGGCATTTGAACCACAAAGTGTACCATCGTAGGTAGCAAAGTAAACACCGGGTTGGGTAGCTTCGTAAAAAGAGTCTGTCCCCAACACAGTATTGGTATCCGAAGCCTCAAACCATTGATAGTTATACTCATCGCCGGTATCTGGTGCCTGTAACAAGAACTGTGCATTTGCAAGGTTCATTCCTATAAAAGAGATGAACAGTACAATGAGTAAAGACTTGTATGAGGTTTTTGATTTCAAAATCGCTTGGTCTTTATTCATTATTATTTTACCACAAATACTACATTGATCAATGCATTGTAATCGGCTGGTTGTCCAATAATATCGTAGGTCAGCACACCGTTGGCATCAATACTCATGTTATCAAATACTGTTGGGTCTGCATAGGTTACATAATAATAAAGCTCTGTTGCACTATAAGTGGGAACTGCAGCAGGTGCACCTGCACTCGATACAGCAGGGGTCCCATACTGCGCTACATATTGAGCGTATAGATCCACTGTTCTTCCCGTTCCATTTGAAGACGCATCAATAGCTATTGAAGGTGGATAGAATATTCTAGCGGCTTTTGATGTTATTGGAGCTATATCCTGAATTACATCTTCCACAGTTGCTTCTGTATTTCCATCACCATCAACATCAATTGGCGAATCTGAATTTACTTCTGATGCTAGTTGATCATCTGTATTGATATCCGCTAATGGAACTTGTAAAGTACCATTGCTATCTTCAATCTCTAGATTTGTACCATTGACCTCAAAACGAGTATTAATTTCATTAGTAGATGACAAATCTCCGTCGGCGGCCACATGGTTCGCAATGTCCGTGGCATTGGTCGAGATATTTGTCGTATTTGTTGCAATATCGGAGGCATTGGTCGAAATGTCCGTTGTGTTCGTGGCTATATCCGCTGTATTCGTTGCTATATCAGCCGTATTGCTGGCGATATCGGAGGCGTTTGTTGATATGTTCGTTGTATTTGTCGCAATGTCCGAGGCATTTGCGGCAACCCCGGCACTGTCGTCAAGGTCGCTCAGATCAACGGTCACGTCCGTGGTGCCCTCGCTGATGGTCAGCACATTGGTCGGTGCATCCAGCGAAGCCCCCGTGATGTCGTCATCCGAAACACTGTCCACATAGGCCTTGGTCGCTGCATCCTGTGCAGCGGTAGGGTCCGCGATGTTGGTGATGGCCAATCCGCCACCATCGTTTCCATCGGCAAGTACTTCGCCAAGGTTCTGTATCTCGTTGGTCGAGGAAAGGTCACCGTCAGCGGCCACATGGTTGGCTATGTCCGTGGCATTGGTCGAGATATTTGTCGTGTTTGTTGCTATATCGGCAGCATTGGTCGCAATGTCCGAAGTATTGGTTGCTATATCGGCCGTGTTCGTGGCTATATCAGCCGTATTGTTTGCTATATCCGAAGTGTTGGTCGCAATATCTGCTGTGTTAGTGGCGATATCGGTAGCGTTGGTCGCAATGTTCCCTGCATTAGTTGTGATATCGGAAGCATTGGTCGCAATGTCCGAGGCATTCGCGGCAACACCGGCGCTGTCATCAAGGTCGCTCAGATCAACGGTCACGTCCGTGGCGCCTTCGCTGATGGTAAGCACGTTGCTCGGTGCATCCAGCGAAGCCCCCGTGATGTCGTCGTCCGACACACTGTCCACATAGGCCTTGGTCGCTGCATCCTGTGCAGCGGTGGGGTCCGCTATGTTGGTGATGGCCAATCCGCCACCATCATTTCCATCGGCAAGTACTTCACCAAGGTTCTGTATCTCGTTGGTCGAGGAAAGGTCCCCGTCCGCGGCCACATGGTTGGCAATGTCCGTGGCATTTGTCGATATGTTCGTTGCGTTCGTTGCAATATCGGAAGTGTTGGTCGCAATGTTTGTCGAGTTGGTTCCAATATCGGTAGCATTGATCGCAATGTCTGAAGTGTTCGTCGCTATGTCAGCCGTGTTAGTTGCAATATCGGCGGCGTTTGTCGATATGTTCGTTGTATTTGTCGCAATGTCCGAGGCATTCGCGGCAACTCCCGCACTGTCGTCAAGGTCGCTCAGATCAACGGTAACATCCGTGGTGCCCTCGCTGATGGTCAGCACATTGGTCGGTGCATCAAGCGAAGCCCCCGTGATGTCGTCATCCGAAACACTGTCAACATAGGCCTTGGTCGCAGCATCCTGTGCAGCGGTGGGGTCCGCTATGTTGGTGATGGCCAATCCGCCACCATCATTTCCATCGGCAAGTACTTCACCAAGGTTCTGTATCTCGTTGGTCGAGGAAAGGTCCCCGTCAGCGGCCACATGGTTCGCAATGTCCGTGGCATTGGTCGAGATATTTGTGGTGTTCGTTGCTATATCGGCAGTGTTTGTTGCTATATCCGAAGTGTTGGTCGCAATATTTGTCGCATTGGTTCCAATATCAGAAGCATTGGTCGCAATGTCTGAAGTGTTCGTTGTTATATCCGCTGTGTTAGCGGCGATGTCCGTTGTGTTAGTTGCAATATCGGCGGCGTTTGTTGATATGTTCGTTGCATTTGTCGCGATGTCCGAGGCATTTGCGGCAACCCCGGCACTGTCGTCAAGGTCGCTCAGATCAACGGTCACGTCCGTGGTGCCCTCGCTGATGGTCAGCACATTGGTCGGTGCATCCAGCGAAGCCCCCGTGATGTCGTCATCCGAAACACTGTCCACATAGGCCTTGGTCGCTGCATCGCTCGCCGCAGTGGGCGCACCCAGACCTGTCAACACCAATCCATTGGCATCGTTGCCATCGGTAAGTACTTCCTCGATGTTCTGTATCTCATTTGTTGACGAAAGGTCCCCGTCCGCGGCCACATGGTTTGCAATGTCCGTGGCGTTGGTCGATATATTTGTCGTGTTCGTGGCAATATCGGAAGCATTGGTCGCAATGTCTGATGTATTGGTTGCTATATCCGAAGTGTTGGTCGCAATATTTGTCGCATTGGTTCCAATATCGGTAGCGTTGGTCGCAATGTTCGAGGCATTCGCAGCAACCCCGGCACTGTCATCAAGGTCGCTCAGATCAACGGTAACATCCGTGGTGCCCTCGCTGATGGTCAGCACATTGGTCGGTGCATCAAGCGAAGCCCCCGTGATGTCGTCATCCGAAACACCGTCCACATAGGCCTTGGTCGCTGCATCCTGTGCTGCGGTGGGGTCCGCTATGTTGGTGATGGCCAATCCGCCACCATCATTTCCATCGGCAAGTACTTCGCCTAAGTTCTGAATCTCGTTGGTCGAGGAAAGGTCACCGTCAGCGGCCACATGGTTGGCAATGTCCGTGGCATTGGTCGAGATATTTGTTGTGTTTGTTGCAATATCGGTTGTATTCGTGGCGATGTCAGAGGTGTTTGTCGCAATATCCGCTGTGTTAGCAGCGATGTCCGTTGTGTTCGTGGCTATGTTCGTTGCGTTTGTTCCGATATTCGTGGTGTTCGTGGCTATATCCGTTGTATTGTTGGCGATATCAGAGGCGTTTGTCGATATGTTTGTTGTATTTGTCGCAATGTCCGAGGCATTCGCGGCAACCCCTGCACTGTCGTCAAGGTCGCTCAGGTCAACGGTCACATCCGTGGCGCCTTCGCTGATGGTAAGCACATTGGTCGGTGCATCAAGCGAAGCCCCCGTGATGTCGTCATCCGCAACACCGTCCACATAGGCCTTGGTCGCAGCATCCTGTGCAGCAGTGGGGTCGGCGATGTTGGTGATGGCCAATCCGCCACCATCGTTTCCATCGGCTAGTACTTCGCCCAGGTTCTGTATCTCATTGGTCGAGGAAAGGTCCCCATCCGCGGCCACATGGTTCGCAATGTCCGTGGCATTGGTCGAGATATTTGTTGTATTTGTTGCAATATCGGAGGCATTGGTCGAAATGTCCGTTGTGTTCGTGGCTATATCCGCTGTGTTCGTTGCTATATTAGCCGTATTGTTTGCTATATCCGAAGTGTTGGTCGCAATATTTGTCGCATTGGTTCCAATATCGGTAGCGTTGGTCGCAATGTTCCCTGCATTAGTTGTGATATCGGAAGCATTGGTCGCAATGTCCGAGGCATTCGCGGCAACTCCCGCACTGTCGTCAAGGTCGCTCAGATCAACGGTCACGTCCGTAGTGCCTTCGCTGATGGTCAGCACGTTGCTCGGTGCATCCAACGAAGCTCCCGTGATGTCGTCATCCGAAACACTGTCCACATAGGCCTTGGTCGCTGCATCCTGTGCAGCGGTAGGATCCGCTATGTTGGTGATGGCCAATCCGCCACCATCATTTCCATCGGCAAGTACTTCATCAAGGTTCTGTATCTCATTTGTTGACGAAAGGTCCCCGTCAGCAGCTATATGGTTCGAAATGTCCGTGGCATTTGTCGATATGTTCGTTGCGTTCGTTGCAATATCGGAAGCATTGGTCGCGATGTCCGAAGTATTGGTTGCTATATCGGCCGTGTTAGTAGCTATATCCGAAGTATTGGTCGCAATATTTGTCGAGTTGGTTCCAATATCGGAAGCATTGGTCGCAATGTCCGAGGCATTCGCGGCAACACCGGCGCTGTCATCAAGGTCGCTCAGATCAACGGTAACATCCGTGGTGCCCTCGCTGATGGTCAGCACGTTGCTAGGTGCATCCAATGAAGCTCCCGTGATGTCGTCATCCGAAACACCGTCCACATAGGCCTTGGTCGCAGCATCCTGTGCAGCGGAAGGATCCGCTATGTTGGTGATGGCCAATCCGCCACCATCATTTCCATCGGCAAGTACTTCACCAAGGTTCTGTATCTCGTTGGTCGAGGAAAGGTCCCCGTCAGCAGCTATATGGTTCGAAATATCCGTGGCATTTGTCGATATGTTCGTTGCGTTCGTTGCTATATCGGCAGTGTTTGTTGCTATATCCGAAGTGTTGGTCGCAATATTTGTCGCATTGGTTCCAATATCAGAAGCATTGGTCGCAATGTCTGAAGTGTTCGTTGTTATATCCGCTGTGTTAGCGGCGATGTCCGTTGTGTTAGTTGCAATATCGGCGGTGTTTGTTGATATGTTCGTTGCGTTCGTTGCAATATCGGATGTATTGGTCGCAATGTTTGTCGAGTTGGTTCCAATATCGGAAGCATTGGTCGCAATGTCCGAGGCATTCGCGGCAACTCCCGCACTGTCGTCAAGGTCGCTCAGATCAACGGTCACATCCGTGGTGCCTTCGCTGATGGTCAGCACGTTGCTAGGTGCATCCAATGAAGCTCCCGTGATGTCGTCATCCGAAACACTGTCCACATAGGCCTTGGTCGCAGCATCCTGTGCAGCGGTAGGGTCCGCGATGTTGGTGATGGCCAATCCGCCACCATCATTTCCATCGGCAAGTACTTCGCCAAGGTTCTGTATCTCGTTGGTCGAGGAAAGGTCACCGTCAGCGGCTACATGGTTCGCAATGTCCGTTGTGTTCGTGGCTATATCCGAAGTGTTAGCGGCGATGTTCGTTGTATTTGTTCCAATATCCGCTGCGTTCGCGGCGATATCGGAAGTGTTGGTCGTAATGTCCGAAGTATTAGTTGCTATATCAGCCGTGTTCGTTGCAATATCGGCGGTGTTTGTTGATATGTTCGTTGTATTTGTTGCGATGTTCGAGGCATTCGCGGCAACTCCCGCACTGTCGTCAAGACTTGATATGTCCACGACCGGATTGTTCCCAAGTTCATTGGTATAGGTCAACTCACTGGTCGTATTGTCAAAGGACAATGTGGTATTGGTCTCGGCTATGGACACGGATGCCACGTTCAAGTATAGTGCACCATCAGAGCCAGCCGTAATATTGTTGTTCGCATCACCACTGATCAAGTTTACAGATTCCGTTCCACCTCCATCAGTGATTTCCAGATTACCTCCCGCGATACCACTTCCCGTATTGTACTCATTGCCTATGTTAGTATCGGCATCGGCAGCAATATGGTTCGCAATGTCAGTGGCATTGGTCGAGATATTTGTGGTGTTAGCGGCAATGTCCGTAGTATTCGTTGCAATATCGGCCGTGTTCGTGGCTATATCCGTTGTATTGTTGGCGATATCGGAGGCGTTTGTTGATATGTTTGTTGTATTTGTCGCAATGTCCGAGGCATTCGCGGCAATCCCCGCACTGTCGTCAAGGTCGCTCAAATCAACGGTCACATCCGTGGCGCCTTCGCTGATGGTAAGCACGTTGCTCGGTGCATCCAACGAAGCTCCCGTGATGTCGTCGTCCGACACACTATCCACATAGGCCTTGGTCGCTGCATCCTGTGCAGCGGTGGGGTCCGCTATGTTGGTGATGGCCAATCCGCCACCATCGTTTCCATCGGCAAGTACTTCGCCAAGGTTCTGTATCTCGTTGGTCGAGGAAAGGTCACCGTCAGCGGCCACATGGTTGGCAATGTCGGTGGCATTGGTCGAAATGTCCGTTGTGTTCGTGGCTATATCCGAAGTGTTTGTTGTAATATCGGCAGTGTTCGTGGCTATATCCGTTGTATTGTTGGCGATATCGGAGGCGTTTGTTGATATGTTTGTTGTATTTGTCGCAATGTCCGAGGCATTCGCGGCAATCCCCGCACTGTCGTCAAGGTCGCTCAAATCAACGGTCACATCCGTGGCGCCTTCGCTGATGGTAAGCACGTTGCTCGGTGCATCCAACGAAGCTCCCGTGATGTCGTCGTCCGACACACTATCCACATAGGCCTTGGTCGCTGCATCCTGTGCAGCGGTGGGGTCCGCTATGTTGGTGATGGCCAATCCGCCACCATCGTTTCCATCGGTAAGTACTTCGCCCAGGTTCTGTATCTCGTTGGTCGAGGAAAGGTCCCCGTCAGCGGCCACATGGTTGGCAATGTCGGTGGCATTGGTCGAAATGTCCGTTGTGTTCGTGGCTATATCCGAAGTGTTTGTTGTAATATCGGCAGTGTTCGTGGCTATATCCGTTGTATTGTTGGCGATATTGGAGGCGTTTGTTGATATGTTCGTTGTATTTGTCGCAATGTCCGAGGCATTCGCGGCAACTCCCGCACTGTCGTCAAGGTCGCTCAGATCAACGGTCACATCCGTGGTGCCCTCACTGATGGTAAGCACATTGGTCGGTGCATCAAGGGAGGCCCCTGTGATGTCGTCATCCGAAACACCGTCCACATAGGCCTTGGTCGCAGCATCCTGCGCAGCGGTGGGGTCGGCGATGTTGGTGATGGCCAACCCGCCACCATCATTTCCATCGGCTAGTACTTCGCCCAGGTTCTGTATCTCGTTGGTCGAGGAAAGGTCCCCGTCAGCGGCCACATGGTTCGCAATGTCCGTGGCATTGGTAGAAATATTTGTGGTGTTCGTTGTGATATCGGAAGCATTGGTCGCGATGTCCGAAGTATTGGTTGCTATATCGGCCGTGTTCGTGGCTATGTTTGTTGCGTTCGCAGTAATGTTACTGGTGTTGGTCGCAATATTTGTCGCATTGGTTCCAATATCGGAAGCATTTGTTGCTATGTCCGTGGCGTTGGTCGATATATTTGTCGTGTTCGTTGCGATATCGGAAGCATTAGTCGCAATATCCGAAGTGTTCGTGGCTATATCCGAAGTGTTGGTCGATATATTTGTCGCATTGTTTCCAATATCGGAAGCATTCGTCGCGATGTCCGCCGCATTGGTCGAGATGTTTGCTGCATTCGCTGTGATGTCCGAAGTATTGTTTGCAATATTCGTTGTGTTTGTCGCAATATCTGCTGTGTTAGCGGCAATATCCGTTGTGTTCGTAGCAATATTTGTCGCGTTGGTTCCAATACCGGCAGCATTGGTCGCTATGTCTGAGGCATTCGCAGCAACACCGGCACTGTCGTCAAGGCTACTTAAATCCGCAGAAGTAGAGGCTCCATTCTGAATGTCAATCTGTAATTGGTTAGAACCATTAAGTGTTGCCCCTGTTAAGTCTTGACTATCTGTATTCGTATCTATCAAAGCCGCCAGATCTGCCAATGCTACAGCATAAGAATTGGCATCAGAATCGGTTATAACCAAATTGGTGTTTGTACCATCAATATCAAATGAAGTAACCGTTGTGTTTGAATCCGTGAGCACATCCTTTAAACTACTCAAATCAACATTTACACTGCCTCCATCTTCTAACGATAGGGATAAAATATTGGTGGCATCATCAAAAGTGAAACCAGTCAATTGCTGATCATCGTTTGAGGTCAATTCCCACGAATCACCATCCCAGAAATATATGGTTCCTGTTGTGGTATTTACATAAATATCTCCTAAATCCGCACCAGCCGGGGTTACCGAACCAGCACTGGAAACATCTGTACCTTTTAGGACTTCACAATTGCATTGGTCCTGAAGGGTCACAGTGGTTTGAGAAAAGGCAATTCCTGAAAAAAGAAGGAATATTAAGACTAGTATGCTCTTTTTCATGAGGTTACTATTAGTTGAGGTTCTATGCTGTAGTTTTGTTGATTCTTTAAACTTCTGGTTCTTAAACTCTTTCGTGGTTCAACACACCGAATTTTCGACCGAATACAAAATTACCCTCACTTTTAGGGGTGGAAAATAATTGTTGTGAACCCATGAAATAGGATTGTATAGCCCGTAAATTTTGAGGTTACTCTTGTATTTTTTTACGATTTTTTTAAGACAGTTCGTCGATGAGGCCCTAAACAACAAGCTATTATAGTAGGTTTAATCCTACAAAAACATGGATGTTATTTTAAATAAAAATGTTGCTAAAAGTCATTTTAAGGGAATTATTTTTTGCAATCGAACCATAACAAAAAACGACCCTGAAGGGGCCGTTATATTTCATTCGTTCTTAAAAATTCTTATTCAAAAATGATAAATTCCGATCTTCTGTTAAGTTGATGTTGTTCTTCCGAACATTGAACACCATTCATACAATCGTTAACCAATCGGGTCTCGCCAAACCCTTCTCCTTGAAGTCTATCAGCGGATATTCCTTTAGACACCATATAATCTACAGTGGATTCAGCTCTTTTTTGTGATAACCAAAGATTATAGGCATCAACACCACGACTATCAGTGTGCGAATTCACCTTAATTTTTAAACTTGGATATTTTTCCATGGCTACAATAACCTTCTGAATCTCTATTTCCGCATCGGGTCTGATATTGTATTTATTCAAATCAAAATAAATAGTACTCAATTGTAACAACTTTGCCAAGTCGTCGCCAAATCCTCCAGTGACCACGTCTCGTTCCAAGTAAAAATCCACAATCCGTGGTTTACCATCGGATATTGGTAAATATTCCTCTGCCGGCACATACCCATCCCTGGATGCCCTAACAAAATTACCTTTGGAACAATCCAATTGCAATATGTAGTTTCCATCGGAATCTGTAATGGTAGATGATATTTCGTTGTTTTCTTCATCTATAATTTTCACCGTGGCTCCAGCCAAAACTTCATTGGAAATTCGATCGCGTACCGTTCCGGTTACTTCTTGGATGCACTCCAAGGTTAAGGGAACATTTTCCACAAATTCGTAAATATCATCATCTCCCATACCCCCATCCCGGTTGGACGCGAAGTATCCGGTTTTGTTTTCCGAATCAAAAATAAAAGAGAAATCGTCCTTAGGCGTATTCGCCGGCCTACCCACATTGACCACAGGTTGGGTATAATCATTATAGGCAATCTTTGTGGCAAAAATATCCAAACCGCCCAGGCCTTGATGCCCATCTGAAGAAAAGTATAACACTCCGTCTTTAGTAATGAAAGGGAAAGTTTCACGAGCGATCGTATTGATATTACTTCCGAGGTTTTGAATGGGTCCATAGGTTCCATCCCCAATGATCTCGGTGACAAAAATATCCGATTCCCCCAAACTACCTGGCATGTCGGAAACAAAGTACAGCTTCTTGCCATCCGGACTCAACATAGGATGGGCCACAGAATAGGAATCACTATTAAAAGGAAGTTCCGTTATGTTTCCCCATTCACCATCAATTTTTTCTGCGCTGTAAATTTTTAATCTAATGATACCCTCTTCATCTTTTTTCCTTCTTCCATCGAAAAAATTATTTCGGGTAAAGTACATGGTCGTACCATCTTTGGTTACCACAGAAGTGGACTCATGTAATCTGGTATTGACCTCTCCTTCCAATTTTACAGCCCTATCCATGGAGACACTATCCGCATTGACCTTATATAAATCCAAAAAGTCCCTTGAATTCCATGTGTGGCGATATCTCGCGAAGTTACCTGTGTCACGGTCTGAGGCGAAAATGAGGCCTTTTTCGTAATAAGCTGCGGCAAAATCGGAGTACTTACTATTATAAGGGAAGGTTTTTATGGTATATCTTCCAGAGTTCGCTTCTATTTTTGACATGTAATCCTCATCAAAATCCACCATTGAAGAGGTCATCTCCCTAAAATCTTCCATGACTTTTGCGGCCTGATCATAATTACCCACCGACTTTAAGCTCTGTGCGTATCGGAAAACATCTTCTACCGACATGTCATCCGGATAGGTTTCCTCCAGTTTTTTATATCTCTCCGCAGCTTCTTGGTACTTGGCATTAAAGTAGTAGGAGTTCCCTAGCCTCTTCAATAAATCGGGCGAACTATACCCTTTGTCCAACACTTTTTTATAAATATCGATTGCAGGACTGAATGAGTACTGTTTGTATTTTTCATCGGCCCTTTCCATTACCCGGGAAATCTGCTTATCTGGAATACTATCCTGTTGCGCATATATTTTTATGATGCATCCGCAAACTATAAAGAGTAATGTGAGTATTCTTTTCAGCATTATAAACTATATTAAAAGAATCGTGGTGATATGGTTCTTTGGAAGGATTTCAATAATTCCAGTCTTAAAAATACTTCAAAAGACCCATCATTGAATTGTGTTCCTCCCAACTCTGTCGTTTCTCGATCATAGGCCAATCCCAACATTATTTGCTCTGAAACCTGGAATCCAACTAAACCGCTGACTGCTGCATCCCAACGGTAGGCCGCACCAAAACTAAATCTATTGGCAAACAGAAAACTGGCAGAGAGATCTACCTGTAATGGAGCTCCCCCGACCGCTTTGGTGAGCAAAGCCGGTTTAAATTGAAGATCCGCCCCTAAATCAAAAACATAGCCCGTAATCAAATAAATATTCATTCGCTCGGCAGACAAAAAGTTGACACCGTTATCAGCATTATCGTTGTCAAAATATTCCGACTCCAAAACATTCGGCGCGGAAATCCCCGCATAAAATTTATCGGTATGGTAGTAGATCCCAAGTCCAAAATTAGGTGTGAACCTGTTATCGATATTATTTTGATTGACTACTTCTTGGTCAAAATTTCTTAGACCGTTAAAGTCCAAACTCAACATATTCCCACCTGCTTTGAGCCCAAATGATAGTTTGGCATCCATAGACACATCTATTGTGTAGGATATAACAGCATCAAGGTATGTCTCCTGTACAACACCATCCCCAATATTATCATTAACGATGGATATTCCATAACCCAATCTACTGTTTTGAATGGGTGAGTGAAGATTTAAAGTAAAGGTTTCAGGAGCTCCATCCAACCCCACCCATTGCGATCGGTACAAGCCTGCAAAGCTAAGCTGTCCTCTTGATCCGGCATAAGCAGGATTTACACTCAACGTATTGTACATATATTGTGTGTATTGTGCATCCTGCTGGGCCATTACACCCGTAGACAGTATTCCAATAAACAACAACGTAGTTAAAAAATGCTTTTTTATCATTCTATCAATATGTTATCTACTTATGTAAATGTATTCAGAGTCTGTGAAGCTTCCTTGCTCGGTTTCGTAATTAAATATATAAAAATAAACCCCTGCAGGTAGATAATCGTTCACACTAAGGGCGGATTTACCTCTAACACGTCCATCAAAAACATTATTTACATTGTCGTAATTATTCCCTTCGAAGACAAGAGTTCCCCAACGATTGAAAATTTTAATGGTACTTGATTTGATATATTCCACACCTCGGATAAACAGAAAGTCGTTTTTTAAATCCCCGTTAGGTGTCAACATCTGGTTTACTTCAATATCCTCAACAATTACAGTCACAGTAGCCGTATCACAATTATCTGGATTAGCTGCTTCACATATGGTATATTCGATAGTATAAGTTCCTGCCGGCGTTCCAGGAGCCACAGTAACGCTCCCATCGTCGTTGACTGTTAATACGTTTGTTGGGGTAGATGTTAAGATTACATCAATCAGTACTATAGCTTCATCATTTAGCGTATCGTTAAACAACACATCGCTATCCGTGATATCACCTCCTCCAGATCCTGCATTGTAAGCATCGTCCACGGCATCGATTACATTTCCGACTCCTTCCGTCACTACTACGGTAACCGTGGCCGTATCACAATTGTTTACATCCATAACATCACAAATCGTGTACTCGATGGTATACGTGCCCGGTTCGGTTCCATCCACTACACTGACGCTGCCATCCCCATTGATGACAAGTTGGTCCGTTGGTGTGGAGCTCAATACGACATCGGCAAGGGTTACGGGGTCTCCGTTATAGGTATCGTTGGACAATACATCGCTTTCCGTGATATCACCTCCTCCAGATCCTGCATTGTAAGCATCGTCCACGGCATCGATTACATTTCCGACTCCTTCCGTTACTACTACGGTAACCGTGGCGGTATCACAATTGTTTACATCCATAACATCACAAATCGTGTACTCGATGGTATACGTGCCCGGTTCGGTTCCATCCACTACACTGACGCTGCCGTCCCCATTGATGACAAGTTGGTCCGTTGGTGTGGAGCTCAATACGACATCGGCAAGGGTTACGGGGTCTCCGTTATAGGTATCGTTGGACAATACATCGCTTTCCGCAATTGTACCGTCTTCCCCTGTTTGTAGAGTGTAGGCATCATCCACAGCATCGATAACATTCCCGGTCCCTTCCGTCACTTCTACGGTAACGGTGGCCGTATCGCAATTTCCTGAATCGGAGACATCGCAGATGGTGTACTCGATGGTATAGGTGCCAGGTTCGGTCCCATCCACTACACTGACGCTACCATCTCCGTTGATGACAAGCTCGTCCGTTGGTGTGGAGCTCAATATGACATCGGCAAGGGTTACGGGGTCTCCGTTATAGGTATCGTTGGACAATACATCGCTGTCCGCAATTGTACCATCCCCCCCCGTTTGTGCAGTGTAGGCATCATCGACGGCGTCGATAACATTCCCGGTGCCTTGTGTTACCTCAACGGTAACGGTGGCCGTATCGCAATTTCCTGAATCGGAGGCATCGCAGATGGTGTACTCGATGGTGTAGGTGCCAGGTTCGGTCCCATCCACTACGCTGACGCTACCGTCCCCATTGATGACAAGTTGGTCCGTTGGTGTGGAGCTCAATACGACATCGGCAAGGGTTACGGGATCTCCGTTATAGGTATCGTTGGACAATACATCGCTGTCCGCAATTGTACCATCCCCCCCTGTTTGTAAAGTGTAGGCATCATCGACGGCGTCGATAACATTCCCGGTGCCTTGTGTTACCTCAACGGTAACGGTGGCCGTATCGCAATTTCCTGAATCGGAGGCGTCGCAAATGGTATACTCGATGGTATAGGTGCCCGGTCCGGTCCCATCCACCACACCTACGCTGCCATCTTCATTGATGACAAGTTGAGCTGTTGGTGTGGAGCTCAATACGACATCGTCTAGGGTTACGGGAGCACCGTTATAGGTGTCATTGGACAGTACATTGCTGTCCGCAATTGTGCCGTCTCCGCCCGTTTGTACAGTGTAGGCATCATCGACGGCATCGAGGGTATTTGCTCCTACTTCTATATAAATAGTAGCCGAAGCACAAACACTTGGATCTGGTACAACATTACACACTTGATAAACTATGGTAACCGTTGTATTAGATTCAGACGCTACGGGCGTATAGTTCACAAACCCGGTCTCATTATCAAATACTACAACTCCAACTGCATCTCCACCTATTCTAGTTATAGCGGTAACTCCTTGGTTGTTATCATCGTTATTGGGAAGATAGTCATCGTTCTCCAAAATATTTATTGCTACTTCCGTTAAGGCTGGTGTTGAACCGAAATCGTCGTTGGCATTCGCCGTTAATGGATCTGGATCGGTTTCATTTGGATTTCCATCATCATCGCAATCAAGTGAGTTCCATTCAGCTGATTGCGGCAAGGTCACGCTATCTGCATTATAATCGCATGGGTCTAATGGGTCCGTTCCATCTTCTGTTTCATCCTCGTTGGTCACACCATCACCATCACAATCGGAACTGTTCCAAGTGGAATCGGGGTCGACCGTTTGACTGCCAAGTACAAAATCACACGGATCTTGTGGGTCGGTACCGTCCTCATCCTCCTGTTCATTGGTCACACCATCACCGTCGCAATCAGCGGTAAGGTAATCACCGCTTTGAGGCAAGGTCACACTTTCAGGATTGTAGTCACAAGGGTCTAAGGGGTCCGTGCCATCTTCTGTTTCGTCCTCGTTGGTCACACCATCGCCATCGCAATCGGAAGTGTTCCAAGTGGAATCGGGGTCGACCGTTTGACTGCCAAGTACAAAATCACACGAATCTTGTGGGTCGGTACCATCTTCTTCTTCATCCTCATTGATCACACCATCACCGTCGCAATCAGCGGTAAGGTAATCACCGCTTTGAGGCAAGGTCACACTTTCAGGATTATAATCACATGGATCTAATGGGTCCGTGCCATCTTCTGTTTCGTCCTCGTTGGTCACGCCATCACCATCGCAATCGGTTTGCTTCCACTCTTCGGATGGGGAGCAATCCTGATGTTCAGCAACAAAATCACATGGGTCCTGTGGGTCGGTACCGTCCTCATCCTCCTGTTCATTGGTCACACCATCACCGTCGCAATCAGCGGTAAGGTAATCACCGCTTTGAGGCAAGGTCACACTTTCAGGATTATAATCACATGGATCTAATGGGTCCGTGCCATCTTCTGTTTCGTCCTCGTTGGTCACGCCATCACCATCGCAATCGGTTTGCTTCCACTCTTCGGATGGGGAGCAATCCTGATGTTCAGCAACAAAATCACAGGGATCCAAGGGGTCTGTACCGTCTTCTTGTTCCTGACCGTTGCTTACTCCATCACCGTCACAATCCAACTTTTTCCATTCATCGGAAACGGAACAATCTTGGTGTTCAGCAACAAAATCGCATGGATCCAAGGGATCTGTGCCATCGTGGTGCTCTTGACCGTTGCTTACTCCATCACCGTCACAATCCAACTTTTTCCATTCGTCCGAAACGGAACAATCTTGGTGTTCCAGCACAAAATCACAGGGGTCCAAGGGATCTGTACCATCGTGGTGCTCTTGACCGTTGCTTACTCCATCACCGTCACAATCCAACTTTTTCCATTCGTCCGAAACGGAACAATCTTGGTGTTCCAGCACAAAATCACAGGGGTCCAAGGGATCTGTACCATCGTGGTGTTCTTGGCCGTTGCTTACTCCATCGCCATCACAATCAGCTTGGAGGTATTCATCACTTTGAGGAAAGGTAATATGTTCAGGATTGTAATCACAATAATCCAATGGATCGGTACCATCTTCTTTCTCATCTTCATCGCTTACGCCATCACCATCTGCATCGGTGTCATCTCCTCCATCTCCACAGGCGCCCAATGTATCACCATGATCTAAATGAGCCTTAACTGAAGCGGGAGCTACACTTATTGTATGATATCCATTTCGGGGATTGTTGTAACTTTTATCTTCTTTATGGCAAAGTAAAACTTTGTCGGGACCATTATAATTAGCCTCTTCACTATTATAATTACAAACACCGGTTTCTTGAGCAATAGCATCATTAGTTTCCCAATTTATATGCGCATTTAAGTCCAATGCCAAATCAGAACTCTTCAACGTATAGCTATCGCCAGTATTATCATGAGATATATTCCTGTTGTTCTCAATAGAGCTTGGGACATTCTTAAAAGATGTAATATTAGGATATACTATAAATCCCAGAACCAGAAGTAGGACAAAAATTTTGCCCTTTCTAAAATCTAAGAAAGTAATTTTTTCCATAAATGATAAGTTTTGGTCAACTAATCACCATGGCTTAAAGAGGTCCTCGTAATTGTAAGAAAATTGGGGTTTTCCTGTTTGTTTTAATGTCACCGGCCCTTAGGACACATATAGACACAATTACGTCACATAGTTAAACTATTTGACTCTCACCTCCTATTTTTCTCGATAAAAGGCGATTTCCTCATCATTATTTACCTCATCTGCTTGTTTTACAAATGGATAAACCCCGTGTGAATGGCTAGCGAGCATAAAACGAGCGAAAATTACTTTTCTTTTTGTTTATGGCTAACTTAAATGCTCTATTTTTTTCCAATTATATTAACAATCCCGAATCATGCTAAAAATGGGTGGCAAAACATATAAATCCCCTATTTTTGCCGAAATTTTTGTTGATGGAATTTGAAAAGGAAATAGCAAAACGAAGAACTTTCGGAATCATCTCCCACCCGGATGCCGGAAAAACAACTTTGACCGAAAAATTACTCTTGTTCGGTGGTGCGATTCAAGAAGCCGGTGCTGTAAAAAGCAATAAGATTAAAAAATCTGCTACGAGTGACTTCATGGAAATTGAGCGCCAAAGAGGAATTTCAGTCGCTACTTCCGTTTTGGCATTTATTTATAAAGGCAAGAAAATCAACATTTTGGACACTCCTGGACACAAGGATTTTGCCGAGGACACTTTTCGAACCTTGACGGCCGTAGATAGCGTTATTGTAGTTATCGATGTGGCCAAGGGTGTGGAGGAACAAACGGAAAAGCTTGTGGAGGTGTGCCGCATGCGTAATATCCCCATGATCGTTTTCATCAACAAATTGGACCGTGAGGGTAAAGATGCCTTTGACCTTTTAGACGAAGTGGAGCAAAAATTGGGCCTCACAGTAACACCTTTAAGCTTTCCGATAGGTATGGGGTACGACTTTAAGGGGATTTATAATATCTACGAGAAAAACATTAACCTTTTTAGCGGTAATAGCAAAAAGAATATCGAAGAGACTATTGCCTTTGATGATTTAGACAATCCTGAACTTGAAAAAATCATAGGAACAGAAGCTGCTGAAGAATTGCGTGGGAATCTAGAACTTGTTGAAGGGGTTTATCCCGATTTTGATAAAGAAGCTTATCTAAAAGGTGAGCTGCAACCCGTATTTTTTGGCTCTGCACTGAACAATTTTGGAGTTCGGGAACTATTGGATTGTTTTGTGGACATCGCTCCCTCACCCCGCCCCAAGAAAGCCGAAGAACGTTTGGTAAATGCCAATGAAAAGGATTTTTCAGGCTTCGTATTCAAGATACACGCCAACATGGACCCAAAACACCGTGACCGCCTTGCTTTTGTTAAAATTGTATCCGGTACGTTTGAAAGGAATACACCCTATTTACATGTTAGATTGGGAAAAAAGCTAAAATTCTCAAGTCCAAACGCATTTTTTGCTGAGAAAAAAGAAATTGTGGATATTTCCTATCCAGGTGATATCGTGGGGCTTCACGATACGGGCAACTTTAAAATTGGTGATACTTTAACCAGCGGGGAAGAGTTGCACTACAAAGGAATTCCAAGTTTTTCTCCGGAGCACTTTAGGTACATCAACAATGCCGACCCGATGAAGGCAAAACAATTGTACAAAGGTATTGACCAATTAATGGATGAAGGGGTTGCCCAATTATTTACCCTCGAAATGAACGGAAGAAAGGTGATAGGAACGGTCGGGGCCTTACAGTATGAAGTAATCCAATATAGATTGGAACACGAATATGGAGCCAAATGTACTTATGAAAACTTCCCTGTGCACAAAGCGTGCTGGGTAGAGCCTGAAGATGAAAAGAACGAAGAGTTCCAAGAGTTTAAACGGGTAAAACAAAAGTTTTTGGCCACCGATAAAAAGGGACAATTGGTATTTTTGGCGGATTCACCCTTTTCACTACAAATGACACAACAAAAATATCCCTCGGTCAAATTACATTATACTTCTGAGTTCGAATAGTATTTAAACACTAAGAAGACGCATCATATATTTCTGGATATGAAAGGGTTATCTTTTCATATGTCTTTTTTTTGTACATTGGATAGCATAACCAATTAAATAAAGAAATTATGACTACATCAGTAAAACCACCTACCTGGTTCTGGGTGGTGAGCGTTATTGCACTTTTATGGAATTTGGTCGGAGTTTTCAACTATCTCAATCAAGCTTTTAATCAAGTAGCCATTTTAGAAAGTTTAAACCAAGCGCAACGCGAGGCTTTTGAAAGTATACCAGCTTGGGCAACCGCAGCATTTGCCATTGCCGTTTTCGCAGGTACCATTGCCTGCATAGGTCTTTTAATGCGCAAAAAATGGGCGCGCCCTCTTTTTATTATCTCATTGATTGCTGCAGTGGCACAATTTATTCACTGGCTGTTTATTTCTAATGCCGTTGAGGCTTTTGGACCTTCTACCTATGCCATGCCCGTATTCATCATTGTTATTGGAATCTATCTTGTCTCTTTTTCCAAAAAAGGTATTCAGAAAGGTTGGCTAAATTAAATCATAAAAAAGCCCCGAATGTTCGGGGCTTTTTTTATGCTTCACCAGTAGGTCCAAAATTTAATGGGATTGCCGGTTGTTCGTAATCTTGTATAGTTCCATGTGCCTGTTCAAATCGGCTTACGTTATCGTTTAAAGCCTTAAGCAGCTTTTTGGCGTGCTGTGGTGTTAAAATGATTCTGCTCTTAACCTTTGCCTTGGGCGCACCCGGCATTAAACTAATAAAATCTACAACAAATTCAGATACAGAGTGGTTGATAATAGCCAAATTGGAATATGTTCCCTCAGCGGTTTTCTCATCCAACTCTATATTGATCTGCTTCTGCTTTTTCTTTTCTTCAGCCATACTATTTTGTCTTAAAAACAAAAACCCCGGCTTAGGGCCAGGGTTTGTTTTATTTAGAATTTAAATTCCTCTTTTCGGGCCATGATCTCATCATACTCCTCTTTGGAACCTACGATGATACTATCATAATCCCTCATACCTGTACCGGCCGGAATCTTATGTCCTACAATCACATTCTCTTTCAAACCTTCCAAGGTATCCACTTTACCACTTACTGCGGCTTCGTTCAATACTTTAGTGGTTTCCTGGAACGATGCTGCAGAGATAAACGACTTGGTCTGCAACGATGCTCTTGTGATACCTTGCAAGATTGGGGTTGCAGTTGCTGCAACAGCGTCTCTTGCGGCCACCAAGGTCTTATCCTCTCTTCTTAGAATAGAGTTCTCGTCCCTTAGTTCACGTACAGTCAGAATCTGTCCTGGTTTCAATCTTTCTGAATCACCGGCATCCTCAACCACTTTTTTACCGAAAATCTCATCATTTTCATTGATAAAGTCGTCTTTGTGTACCAATTGATTTTCTAGGAAAATCGTATCTCCTGGATCTTGGATTTTTACTTTACGCATCATTTGTCTCACAACAACCTCGAAGTGCTTGTCATTAATCTTCACACCTTGTAAACGATATACTTCCTGTACTTCGTTCACCAAGTACTGTTGTACAGCAGATGGTCCCTTAATGGACAAAATATCTTCTGGCGTAATGGAACCATCGGACAATGGCATACCTGCTCGTACGTAGTCATTCTCCTGAACCAAGATTTGGTTGGACAATTTAACCAAGTACTTTTTGATATCGCCTGTCTTGGACTCGATAATAATCTCACGGTTACCGCGCTTGATCTTACCGAAAGATACCACACCATCAATTTCAGAAACAACTGCCGGGTTGGAAGGGTTACGTGCTTCGAACAGCTCGGTTACCCTTGGAAGACCACCGGTAATATCCCCTGCCTTGGCAGATTTACGTGGGATTTTCACCAAGATCTTACCTTCTTTAACCTTTTCATTGTCATCAACCATCAAGTGAGAACCTACAGGCAAGTTGTACGAACGCAATGTTTCACCTTTACCATCCTTGATCAACAAGGTCGGTATCAACTTTTTGTTTCTGGTCTCGGAAATCACTTTTTCTTGGAAACCGGTTTGTTCATCGATTTCAACTTGATAAGTAACCCCTTGCTCAAGATTTTCGTAAGCAATCTGACCAGAGAACTCAGAAACGATTACACCATTATATGGATCCCATTCACAAATTATAGTTCCTTTCGTAATTTTCTCACCGTTCTTAATGAACAATTGAGAACCGTAAGGGATATTATTTGTACTTAGGGTAATTCCAGTTTTTGGATCGACAATCTTAACTTCAGATGTTCTGGAGATTACAATATCGGTTTTACCACCTTCACTGTTTTCTCCTTTAACCAATCTTAGGTCTTCAATTTCAGCAATACCATCAAACTTGGACTCCAACTTGTTGTCCTCGGAAATGTTACCTGCAATACCACCCACGTGGAAGGTACGCAAGGTCAACTGTGTACCTGGCTCACCAATGGATTGTGCAGCTACAACACCAACAGCTTCTCCTCGCTGTACCATTTTGTTGGTAGCAAGGTTTCTTCCGTAACATTTGGCGCAAATTCCTTGTGGAGCCTCACACGTCAATGGAGATCTTACTTCTATTTTCTCAATTGGAGCTGCCTCTACCCTTTTTACATCGGCTTCATTGATCTCTTGTCCTGCTTTCAGCACAAGCTCTTCGGTCAATGGGTTGTACACATCGTGCAACGATACCCTACCCAAGATTCTCTCACCCAAGGTTTCAACAATCTCCTCATTTTTCTTCAATGGTTCTACTTCGATACCTCTCAAAGTTTCACAATCCTCGCTGTTCACGATCACATCCTGTGAAACATCCACCAAACGTCTGGTCAAGTAACCCGCATCCGCCGTTTTCAAAGCGGTATCCGCAAGACCTTTACGTGCACCGTGGGTAGAGATAAAGTATTCCAAAATCGACAACCCTTCCTTAAAGTTCGAAAGAATCGGGTTTTCGATGATTTCACCACCACCAGCTGTGGATTTTTTAGGCTTGGCCATCAATCCACGCATACCGGTCAACTGACGAATCTGCTCTTTGGAACCCCTTGCACCTGAATCCAACATCATGTATACAGAGTTGAATCCTTGCTTGTCCTCACGGATTCGTTTCATCGCCAACTCGGTCAACATAGCGTTGGTAGATGTCCAAACATCAATTACCTGGTTGTAACGCTCGTTGTTGGTGATAAGACCCATGTTATAGTTCATCATAATACCATCGACCTGCTCATTGGCATCGCCGATCATATCCTGTTTTTCTGCAGGAATAATAATATCACCCAAACTAAAGGATAGACCACCCTTAAAGGCGAAATCGTATCCCATGGCCTTGATTTTATCCAAGAATTCAGCAGTTCTTGGCACATCGGTCACTGCAAGAATGTCCCCGATGATATTTCTAAGGGCTTTCTTGTTCAATACCGTATTGATGAATCCTGCTTGTTCCGGTACAACCGTGTTGAACAATACACGACCTACTGTGGTTTCAATGATTTTATAAACCAATTCACCTTCTTCGTTAAAGTCTTTGGCTCTTACCTTAATACCGGCGTTAAGCGAAACCTTTTTCTCGTTGAAGGCTATCTCTACTTCTTCAGAAGAATAGAAGGTCAATCCTTCACCCAAAACAGGCTCTTCTTTGGTAGATTTCTTGTGCTTGGTCATATAGTACAATCCCAAAACCATATCCTGAGATGGTACGGTAATCGGAGAACCGTTCGCTGGGTTAAGGATGTTCTGTGAAGCCAACATCAATAATTGTGCTTCCAAAATGGCCTCTGGCCCCAAAGGCAAGTGAACTGCCATCTGGTCCCCATCAAAATCCGCGTTAAATGCGGTACACGCCAATGGGTGCAAACGAATCGCCTTACCTTCAATAAGTTTTGGCTGGAACGCTTGGATACCCAATCTGTGCAATGTGGGGGCACGGTTCAACAATACGGGGTGTCCTTTAAGGACATTTTCAAGAATATCCCATACTACGGGCTCCTTCTTGTCTATAATCTTTTTAGCTGATTTAACCGTCTTTACAATACCTCTTTCAATCAACTTACGGATGATGAAAGGCTTGTAAAGTTCAGCAGCCATATCCTTAGGAAGACCACACTCGTACAAGTTCAGTTCCGGTCCAACAACAATCACGGAACGAGCGGAATAATCCACACGTTTACCCAAAAGGTTTTGACGGAAACGACCTTGCTTACCTTTCAATGAATCGGAAAGGGACTTCAATGGTCTGTTAGACTCTGTTTTTACGGCAGATGCCTTCCTTGTATTATCGAAAAGAGAGTCCACGGCTTCTTGAAGCATACGTTTTTCGTTTCTCAAGATCACCTCTGGCGCCTTGATTTCCATTAAACGCTTCAAACGGTTGTTACGGATGATCACTCTTCGGTACAAGTCGTTCAAATCGGATGTCGCAAAACGACCACCATCCAACGGCACCAACGGACGCAATTCCGGTGGAATCACAGGTATCACCTTCATGATCATCCACTCAGGGTTGTTTTCCCTGTTGTTTTGTGATTCACGAAGGGCTTCAACCACCTGAAGACGTTTCAACGCCTCAGTTTTACGTTGCTTGGAAGTTTCAGTGTTCGCCTTGTGACGCAGTTCGTAAGACAATTGCTCCAAATCGATTCTGGACAAAATCTCGATCAAACACTCGGCACCCATTTTGGCGATGAACTTGTTTGGATCGGTATCCTCCAAGTATTGGTTCTCGGTAGGAAGCGTTTCCAAAATGTTCAAATATTCCTCTTCGGTCAAGAAATCCATTTTATTGATTTCCTCACCTTCTGGACCTTTGGCAATACCCGGCTGGATAACCACATACCTTTCGTAGTATATGATCATATCCAACTTTTTGGATGGTAATCCCAAAAGGTATCCTATTTTGTTTGGTAGCGAACGGAAGTACCAGATGTGCGCTACTGGAACCACAAGGTTAATGTGTCCCACACGGTCTCTACGTACCTTTTTCTCCGTCACTTCAACACCACAACGGTCACAAACGATTCCACGGTAACGGATTCTTTTGTATTTACCACAGGCACATTCGTAATCCTTTACAGGACCAAAAATACGCTCGCAGAACAATCCATCACGCTCTGGTTTGTGCGTTCTATAGTTAATGGTTTCAGGCTTCAAAACTTCTCCACGGGACTCTGCCAAGATTGACTCTGGAGAGGCCAATCCGATGGAAATTTTGTTGAACCTTTTTTGTGCGTTATTATCTTTTATTCTAGCCATAACAATATGGTGATGATATAATTAATGTAATATAGTATTCTACTCTTCCAAACGGATATCCAAGCCCAAACCTTTAAGTTCGTGCATCAATACGTTGAAAGATTCTGGCAATCCAGGTTCTGGCATGGTCTCACCCTTAACAATGGTCTCATAGGTCTTGGCCCTACCGATCACATCATCCGACTTCACAGTCAATATCTCCCTAAGGGTAGATGATGCTCCGTAGGCTTCCAATGCCCAAACTTCCATCTCTCCAAAACGCTGACCACCGAACTGTGCCTTACCACCCAATGGTTGTTGTGTGATCAAGGAGTATGGTCCAATAGATCTTGCGTGCATCTTATCGTCGACCATGTGACCTAATTTCAGCATGTAGATCACACCAACGGTTGCACGTTGATCAAAACGTTGACCTGTTCCACCGTCATATAGGTAGGTATGTCCAAATCTTGGTACACCAGCTTCATCGGTAAGTTTGTTGATCTCATCCAACGAGGCTCCGTCGAAAATCGGGGTCGCATATTTCTGACCCAATTTTTGTCCGGCCCAACCCAATACGGTTTCGTAAATCTGACCAATGTTCATCCTTGAAGGTACACCAAGTGGGTTCAATACAATGTCCACAGGGGTTCCGTCTTCCAAGAAAGGCATATCTTCTTGACGAACGATACGGGCAACAATACCTTTGTTACCGTGACGACCTGCCATTTTATCACCAACCTTAAGCTTACGCTTTTTAGCGATGTATACCTTAGCCAATTTCATGATACCTGCAGGAAGTTCATCCCCAACAGAGATGGTAAACTTGTCCCTTCTTAGGTTACCTTGAATGTCGTTCAATTTAATTTTGTAGTTGTGCAACAAATCGGCCACCAATGCATTGGTTTTGTCGTCTGTTGTCCAGCTACCTCCTACCAAGTGAGCGAAATCATCAACAGCGTTCAACATTTTGATGGTGTATTTCTTTCCTTTTGGAAGTACTTCTTCTCCCAAATCGTTGATTACACCTTGTGATGTTTTTCCGCTGATCAACCCGAACAACTTCTCGATCAATACATCTTTTAGTTGTTGGAACTTCACTTCGTAGTCCATCTCCAATCTTGCGATGGCTTCTTTGTCTTCGGAACGTTTTCTCTTGTCCTTGATGGAACGTGAGAACAATTTCTTATCGATTACCACACCTCTCAAAGATGGTGAAGCCTTCAATGAAGCATCTTTAACGTCACCTGCTTTATCACCAAAGATGGCACGCAACAATTTTTCTTCAGGAGTTGGATCGGATTCTCCTTTTGGAGTGATCTTACCGATCAAAATATCACCTGGCTTCACTTCGGCACCAATACGGATCATACCGTACTCATCCAAATCCTTGGTTGCTTCCTCGGATACGTTGGGAATATCGTTGGTCAATTCCTCGGCACCCAATTTGGTATCCCTTACTTCCAAGGAGTACTCATCAATATGAATGGAGGTAAAGATATCCTCACGAACAACTTTTTCGGAAATCACGATCGCATCCTCAAAGTTGTATCCTTTCCAAGGCATAAAGGCAACCTTCATGTTTCTACCCAAGGCCAATTCACCTTTCTCGGTAGCGTAACCTTCACAAAGCACCTGACCTTTTTTCACTTTGTCACCTTTCTTTACAATTGGTTTCAAGTTAATGCTGGTCCCTTGGTTCGTTTTTCTAAACTTCACCAATTGGTAGGTCTTTGAGTCGTCGTCAAAGCTTACCAAGCGCTCTTCATCGGTCCTTGTATATTTTATTGTGATTTTTTGTGAATCCACATATTCCACTACTCCATCTCCCTCGGCATTGATCAATACCCTGGAATCGGTAGCTACTTGTCTTTCCAAACCTGTACCTACAATAGGGGAATCCGGTCTCAACAATGGAACGGCCTGACGCATCATGTTCGATCCCATCAAGGCACGGTTCGCATCATCGTGCTCCAAGAAAGGAATCAAGGATGCAGAAATGGATGCTATCTGGTTCGGCGCAACGTCAGTGTACTTCACCTCTGTTGGATCCACTACCGGGAAATCGCCTTCTTCACGGGCAATTACCTTTTCCCTTTCAATGGTTCCATCATCTCCCAATGGGATGTTGGCTTGGGCAATCTTCATTCCCTCCTCTTCTTCGGCACTTAGGTAAATGTGGTTTTTGGTATCCACTTTACCATCTTCAACTTTACGATAAGGAGTTTCCAAGAAGCCCATATTGTTCACCTTGGCAAATACGGACAACGAAGAAATCAAACCAATGTTCGGTCCTTCAGGTGTCTCAATAGGACACAATCTTCCGTAGTGTGTATAGTGAACGTCACGCACTTCGAAACCGGCTCTTTCGCGGGAAAGACCACCTGGCCCTAGTGCGGACAATCTTCTCTTGTGTGTTATCTCGGCCAACGGGTTGGTCTGGTCCATGAACTGGGACAACTGGTTGGTTCCGAAGAAAGAGTTGATCACGGATGACAATGTCTTCGCGTTGATCAAATCGATCGGAGTAAATACCTCATTGTCTCGAACGTTCATACGCTCACGGATGGTACGAGCCATACGTGCCAAACCTACGCCGAACTGTGAGGACAATTGCTCACCTACGGTTCTTACACGACGGTTGGATAAGTGATCGATATCATCAATCTCTGCTTTGGAGTTGATCAACTCGATCAAATACTTGATGATAGTGATGATATCTTCTTTGGTCAATACCTGCTTGTCCATTCCGATATCCAAGCCCAATTTCTTGTTCATTCTGTAACGACCTACTTCACCTAAGTTGTACCGTTGGTCGGAGAAGAACAATTTATCGATAATACCACGAGCTGTCTCCTCATCTGGCGGCTCGGCATTACGCAATTGTCTGTAAATGTGCTCTACCGCTTCTTTTTCGGAGTTGGTAGGGTCTTTTTGCAAAGTGTTGTGGATAATGGCGTAATCGGATTGTGCATTGTTCTCCTTGTGAAGAAGTATGGTCTTCACGTCGGCGTCAATGATTTCATCGATATGCTCTTTTTCCAAAACGGTATCACGATCAAGTACAATTTCGTTTCTTTCGATGGAAACCACTTCACCTGTATCCTCGTCCACGAAATCCTCATGCCATGTGTTCAACACCCTGGCGGCCAATTTACGGCCCAATACTTTTTTAAGTCCGGTCTTGGAAACCTTTACTTCTTCCGAAAGGTCGAAGATTTCCAAAATATCCTTGTCCCTCTCAAAGCCGATGGCTCGGAACAATGTGGTTACCGGTAATTTTTTCTTCCTATCAATGTAGGCATACATCACCGAGTTGATATCGGTGGCAAATTCAATCCAAGACCCTTTGAAAGGAATTACCCTGGCTGAATATAGTTTTGTTCCATTTGCGTGGAAAGATTGTCCAAAGAACACTCCTGGAGATCTATGCAATTGGGAAACCACAACGCGTTCCGCACCGTTGATCACAAAGGTTCCACTAGGAGTCATGTATGGGATGGTACCCAAATACACATCCTGTACGATAGTTTCGAAATCTTCGTGCTCTGGATCGGTACAGTACAATTTTAAACGTGCCTTTAACGGTACGCTGTAGGTAAGTCCACGCTCGATACATTCTTGGATGGAATATCTTGGTGGATCAATGAAGTAATCCAAAAACTCAAGTACAAACTGGTTTCTGGTATCTGTGATTGGAAAATTCTCCATGAAGGTGTTGTAGAGACCTTCGTTTCCTCTTTCGTCAGATTTAGTTTCAAGCTGGAAAAAGTCTTGGAACGATTTTATCTGAATGTCCAAGAAATCCGGGTATTCCGGTATGTTCTTAGCGGATGCGAAATTAACTCTTTCAATAGTGTTTGTGAACATCTATGGACAAATTTTGATCGTGAATACTAAGTGGGTTCGTGTACGGCTTTATACACTCCTTATATAAATAGGCTAAGGTCTAACCAAAAAATGGAAAGACCTTAACCAAGTTCTAATGGGAAAAGCGATTATTTAAGCTCAACTTCCGCTCCTGCTTCTTCCAATGATTTTTTGATGCCTTCTGCTTCATCTTTGGCAACACCTTCCTTAACAGCTTTTGGTGCGCTGTCAACGATTTCTTTAGCGTCTTTTAGTCCAAGACCGGTCAATTCCTTAACCAATTTTACGACTGCCAATTTAGATCCACCGGCAGCTGTAAGGATTACATCGAATTCTGATTTTTCCTCAGCAGCTTCACCTTCACCTCCACCAGCGGCAGCACCACCAGCAACGGCCACTGCAGCAGCAGCAGGCTCAATACCGTATTCTTCTTTTAAAATGTCGGCCAACTCATTTACCTCTTTTACTGTAAGGTTTACCAACTGTTCTGCAAAATCTTTTAAATCTGCCATTTTTCTATCGTTTAATAAAAATGTTTAAAAATATACTTAGTTTATTGTGCGCGAATTATTCTTTCTCAGAAAGGGTTTTAAGGATACCTGCCAATTTACCGCCTCCAGACTTAAGTCCAGAAATAACGTTTTTGGCCGGTGATTGCAACAATCCAATGATATCCCCGATAACTTCCTCTTTGGACTTGATGTTAACAAGTGCGTCAAGGTTGTTGTCCCCGATGTAGACGGCCTCTTCGATAAAGGCTCCTTTCAACACGGGCTTTTCTGATTTTTTTCTAAAGTTCTTGATAAGTTTCGCAGGTGCGTTCCCTGTTTCGGACAACATCAATGATGTATTGCCTTTCAACACTTCGGGAAGCTCACCAAATTCCTTATCAGAAGCTTCCATTGCTTTTGCAAGCAAGGTGTTCTTAACGACCGCAAGCTTAATATTCGCCTTGAAACACGCTCTTCTCAAATTGGAGGTGTCCACGGCATTCAATCCTGATATGTCCGCCAAATAAATGTTTGGATTATCAGCCAACTGTGCAGTCAAGTCTTTTATTACTGTTGCTTTTTCTTCTCTTGTCATAGTTAAAAAAATTGAACTACCAGTTATTGAACTGCTTTTGGATCTAATTGAATACTAGGACTCATGGTACTGGACAAGTAAATACTTCTCATATACACACCTTTTGCAGCGGAAGGCTTCATTTTCACCAAGGTGTCTATTAACTCCCTAGCGTTTCCTGCGATTTTGTCTGCAGAGAAAGAAGCTTTTCCAATTGCAGCGTGTACAATTCCAGTTTTGTCCACTTTAAAGTCTATTTTACCAGCTTTAACATCGGATACTGCCTTGGCAACATCCATAGTTACTGTACCGGTCTTTGGATTGGGCATTAAACCTCTAGGTCCTAAAATCCTACCTAATGGTCCAAGTTTACCCATAACGCTTGGCATGGTAATGATCACATCAACATCGGTCCAACCGTTTTTTATTTTATCCAAATATTCGTCCAATCCTACAAAGTCAGCACCGGCTTCTTTTGCTTCTGCTTCTTTGTCTGGAGTCACCAATGCTAAAACTTTTACATCTTTACCAGTTCCGTGAGGAAGGGTAACAACGCCACGCACCATTTGATTTGCTTTTCTTGGATCTACACCCAAACGAACTGCCAAATCAATGGAAGCGTCAAATTTTACATTGGTTATTTCTTTTACTAAAGCTGACGCCTCTTCCAAAGAATAGAGTTTGTTCTTGTCTATTTTGGCTTGGGCCTCTTTTTGCTTTTTAGTCAATCTTGCCATTTCTTAGTTGCTTTCAGATTTTAAAAAGGTCTTGGTCCTGCAATTTTCAGACCCATCGATCTAGCAGTACCTGCAACCATACTCATTGCAGATTCCACGGTAAAAGCATTTAAATCCACCATTTTGTCCTCGGCGATTGCTTTTACTTGATCCCAGGTTACTGAACCATTTTTAACCCTGTTAGGTTCTCCCGATCCTTTTTTAATCTTGGCCGCTTCCATCAATTGAACTGCCGCAGGTGGTGTTTTTACAACAAAATCGAAAGATTTGTCTTTGTAAACGGTGATAACAACAGGTAAAACTTTACCTTGCTTGTCCTGTGTACGAGCATTAAACTGCTTACAGAACTCCATGATGTTAACACCAGCAGCACCTAAGGCGGGTCCAACCGGTGGCGATGGGTTCGCAGCACCTCCCCTAACTTGTAATTTAACTACCTTATCTACTTCTTTTGCCATTGTTTCTAATTAAATTTAAAGTGTGTCAATTGGAAGCAACACAGCTTTATATATGTAACAGCTCTAATTATACTTTTTCTACTTGCATATAGCTTAGTTCCAATGGTGTTTTTCTTCCGAAAATCTTCACCATTACCTCTAGCTTACGCTTCTCTTCATTGATCTTCTCAACAGTTCCGTTAAAACCATTGAAAGGTCCATCAATAACCTTGACCGTTTCACCCAACACGAACGGAATGGCAACATTGTCTGTATTGACAGCCAATTCGTCCACTTTCCCCAGCATACGGTTCACTTCGGATTTTCTCAACGGAATGGGATCACCTCCTTTAACTTCGCCCAGAAAACCAATCACATTGGTTATGGAACGAATGATGTGCACCATTTCTCCGCCAAGATTGGCTTTTATCATGATATATCCAGGAAAGTAAACACGTTCTTTATTGATTTTCTTTCCGTTCCTGATCTGAACAACTTTTTCGGTAGGCACTAGAACTTCTTCAAGATAGTCGCCAAATCCTGCACGCTCTACCTCGCTTTCAATATAGCCTTTGATCTTGTTCTCCTGACCACTGACCGCTCTAACTACATACCATTTTTTCTCCAGAACCTCAGACATATCGACCGATCTTTATCCTATTAATTTTTCAAAATACAACGTGATCAAATTACTGAACAAGGAATCCACTCCCCATGTTGCCAAAGCAAACAAGATGGAAAATACAGCTACAATTACCATAAGATTGGAAGCTTTACCTCTTTCCAACCAGGTAACATTATTTTTAAGCTCTTCGAATGATTCCTTTATATAAGTGACCATAATTTTAATGTATTTTACTAGCACGGGAGGAGAGACTCGAACTCCCGACACCTGGTTTTGGAGACCAGTGCTCTACCAACTGAGCTACACCCGTTTATAATTACACTGAAAGGTATCCCGAGAAAATCGGAACACCCTTGAGTGCAATTTTATAATAATTTGAATCTTAATCTAGAATCTCAGTAACCTGACCGGCACCTACTGTTCTACCACCCTCACGGATAGCGAAACGTAGACCAACGTTACAAGCTACAGGCTGGATCAAATCCACAGTGATTGTCAAGTTATCACCTGGCATTACCATCTCTACACCGTCAGGCAAGTTAATGTTACCTGTTACGTCAGTAGTTCTCAAGTAGAACTGAGGACGGTAGTTGTTGTGGAATGGAGTGTGACGTCCACCTTCTTCTTTCTTAAGGATATAAACCTCTGCCTTAAATTTAGCGTGAGGAGTTACAGAACCTGGCTTACAGATAACCATACCTCTTTTGATATCGGATTTCTCGATACCTCTCAAAAGAAGACCAACGTTATCACCAGCTTCTCCTCTATCCAAAATCTTACGGAACATCTCAACCCCTGTGATGGTAGAAGTCAATTTTTCAGCACCCATACCGATGATGTCCACAGGGTCACCAGTATTGGCAACACCAGTTTCGATACGACCAGTAGCAACGGTACCACGACCTGTAATAGTGAATACATCTTCGATTGGCATAAGGAAGTCTTTGTCAACTTCACGCTCTGGCTCCTCGATCCACTCATCAACAGCTTTCATCAACTCCATTACAGTGTCAACCCATTTTTGCTCACCGTTCAAAGCACCAAGTGCAGAACCGGCAATAACAGGACCATTGTCTCCATCATACTCGTAGAAAGAAAGCAATTCCCTTACTTCCATCTCAACAAGCTCCAAAAGCTCTTCATCATCCACCATGTCAACTTTGTTCAAGAAAACAACAATACGTGGAATACCTACCTGACGTCCCAAAAGGATGTGCTCACGAGTTTGTGGCATAGGACCATCTGTCGCAGCAACAACCAAAATAGCACCGTCCATCTGAGCAGCACCAGTAACCATGTTCTTTACGTAATCCGCGTGACCAGGACAGTCAACGTGAGCGTAGTGACGGTTTTCTGTTTGGTACTCAACGTGTGACGTGTTGATTGTAATACCTCTTTCTTTTTCTTCAGGAGCGTTGTCAATAGAATCAAAGCTTCTTGTTTCAGACAAACCTGCGTTGGCCAATACAGTGGTGATAGCAGCGGTCAATGTAGTTTTACCGTGATCCACGTGTCCAATGGTACCAATATTTAAGTGCGGTTTGGAACGATCAAAAGTTTCCTTTGCCATTTTAAATAATTTTAATCTTAGTTTATATTAGTGTACAAATCGTTTTGAGCCAATGACGGGATTTGAACCCGTGACCTCTTCCTTACCAAGGAAACGCTCTACCCCTGAGCTACACCGGCCTATGGGTTATCAGGTTTAGAGTTTAAAGTTACAAGCTCAGCTCGTCAAAACTTCAACCTTCTTCTCTTGAAATCAAAGTTTCAAGTTTAGAGCGGGAGACCGGGTTCGAACCGGCGACATTCAGCTTGGAAGGCTGACGCTCTACCAACTGAGCTACTCCCGCATTTTTTCTGGACTTCCATCCAAAGATTCCATTATTTCAAAAAAACCTTCTTCCCAGTTGTTCCGCTGAACAACTTTTGTGGGGGGAGCAGGATTCGAACCTGCGAAGGTAAAAACCAACAGATTTACAGTCTGTCCTCGTTGGCCGCTTGAGTATCCCCCCGCCTTATTTTCAGTAACTTACGAGCCGATAGAGGGACTCGAACCCACGACCTGCTGATTACAAATCAGCTGCTCTAGCCAGCTGAGCTATATCGGCATTTCACCGCTTTTTACTCACTAAAAAAGCCCGCTATTTCTAACGGACTGCAAATGTATATATTTATATTTTAATTCAAAATAAATTTTGAAAAATTTTCATCAAGCTTTCGCCCTTAGTTTTTCCTTCTTTTTCACCAACTGTCTTTCCAAAGAACTACAGGCCGAATCTACAGCCTCTTCAAATGACTTACATTGTTTTTTTACCATGAATTTATCTCTTGGGACAAACACCATGATTTCCACGATCTTATTTTCTTTAGCACTTGTGTTTTCAACTTTTAAATACACATCCGATTCAATGACCTTGTCATAGAACAATTCCATCTTGTCCATCCGTTTTTGGATAAAGTCGATGAGTTTACCATCAGCTGCAAAATTTACCGATTGTGCGTTTACTTTCATAAGACGAAGTTTTTAGTACTGTCAGAGACAGTGAAGTTAAACAATACAAGAATTTATTTCTTGTTTCTTGGGTGGGCCTTTTGATGTATTTTTTTTAGTTCGGCGATACTGTTGTGTGTGTACACTTGCGTGGACGCCAAACTAGAATGACCCAACAGTTCCTTTACGGAATTTAAATCTGCCCCCCTGTTGAGCAAGTGCGTTGCAAAGGTATGCCTGAGTATATGTGGGCTCTTTTTTACCTTGGGGGACACCAAACTAAAATACTTATTTATAGTTCGATAAACAAGTGTTTCATATATTTTAAGACCTTCTTTTGTTAATAATAGATATGATAAATCCACTATACTTTCCAGTTCCGAGCGCTTGACCAGATAATTTTGAATCTGTTCCACTGTGGATGGCAGCAAGGGAATCAAACGTTCTTTGTTCCTTTTACCGAGCACTTTTAAAACCTGCCCGGAAAGGTTAAGATCTTTCACCTTTAGGTTGACCAGTTCGGCTCTTCGCATGCCCGTGGTGTACAGTAATTCTATAATCAGTTTGTCCCGTACCCCTTCAAAATCTTCATCAAAGGGAATTTCGGACAAAATAGATTGCATTTCGGTTTCTGAAAATGGGACCTCTACCTTTTTATCTGTTTTAAGTGCCCTATGCTTCACCAAAGGTGAAATGGAAATATCCCCAACCTTCAACAAAAATCTATAATAGGCTTGCAGCGAAGAAATCTTTCTGTTGATGGTCCTATTGGAAACACCCTGATCGGAGAGAGCAACTATCCAGTTTCTGATCAAGGGGTAGGAAACATGCACTATGTTCTGCTCCCCATGATGCTCCTTACAGAATGCTGCAAAGGTTTCAATATCCTTTTGATATGCCTTTATCGTATGTTCGGAGTAGTTTTTCTCCAAACCCAGATAAGATATAAAAGCAGTTACGGACATACATCAAAGGTAGCGATTAGAATCTGTTCATAGCTAAAACGAAAAATCCCGCTCCAATATTGGAACGGGATTGATATATTTTGTAAAAGCGATAGCCCTATACTTCTTCTTGGTCTCTTAGGCCTTGAATGTATTGTGCTTTTTGAATTTGCGCTCTACGCTCTACAGAAGGCTTGGTGAACTGCTGTCTTGTTCTCAACTGACGCATGGTACCTGTTCTGTCGAACTTACGTTTGAAACGCTTCAAAGCTCTATCGATGTTTTCTCCTTCTTTTACTGGTATAATTAACATGGGCTACAACCTCCTTTCTTTAAAATTTTGGTCTGCAAATATACAAATGATATTTAATGGGTAAAGAAATATTTTACTTTTTTAAAGAACCCCTATGTAGTGGGCTTTTTATATTCTTTTTTATCCACGATGATCTTCGCCAAAATTTCCTTCAAAATTTCAGATGTACCTCCTCCAATAGGCCCCAGTCTGCTGTCGCGCATCAAACGTGCCATTGGGTAGTCTTCAATATAACCGTAGCCTCCCAAAAATTGTAGGCAATTATAAATGACCTCATCGGCCATTTTTGTGGATTTCAATTTAGATATCGTTGCCTCTTTTACAACATATGCTCCTTGTTCCATTTGTGCTACGGTCGAATAATTAAACTGTTTGCACAACAACATATCCGAATATAAATCGACCAAACGGTGGCGCAATGCTTGAAATTGATCGATGCTCTTGCCAAATGCTTCCCTTTCGGACATATATTGCAACGCATAGTCCAAGGCATACTCTGCCCGAGCATGGGCATTGACACCCATTACCAAGCGCTCCAAAGCAAATGCTTCCATAATGTATGCAAACCCAGCGTTTTCATCTCCCAATAAATTAGCTGCCGGAACTTCTACATTATCAAAGGCCAATTCCGCAGTATCCGAGGCTCTCCAACCCAATTTATTGAGTTTACTGGCAGAAACACCCTTGGCATTCCTGTCCATAACAAACATACTTATACCCTTGTGGCCAGCATCTTTATCTGTTTTGGCTGCCAATATAATGTAGTCGCCGTAAACCCCATTGGTGATAAATGTTTTGGAGCCATTTACAATATAAACATCTCCTTTTTTTTCGGCCGTGGTACGCATAGCGGCAACATCACTTCCTCCAAAGGGTTCTGAAACTCCCAAACAGCCTATTTTGTTTCCAAGCACACTGGGTTCCAGATAAGTCCTTTTCTGGTCATCATTGGCCAATTTGTTCAGGTAGGTCATTGCCAAGTATTGATGTGCCCACATGGCCGCGGCGAAACCTCCCGAATTTATTCTCTGTAATTCCTCTAAAAAAATAACGGTATAAAAAAGGTCCAGGTCCAAACCGGAATATGCCTCGGGGCTCATAAGGCCAAAGTAGCCCATTTCACCGAACTTGGTCCATATAGCTTTATCAATCTTACCGGATTCTTCCCATTCCTCAATATGGGGGGCAACTTCTTTCTGTAAAAAATCCTTTAAACTTTCGCGGAATAAGTTATGCTCTTCCGTGAAGTACATATCGTTCATAGCACCAATTTTATAAAGACAAATATAAAGCTATTCTGTCTAGTTTTTCCGTAGGAAATTGGTCCACCTGACTCAATTCCTGCAGCGATACAAATAAACCATTTTTATCTCTATAATCAATAATATTGGATGCCAACAACTTATCTATGTAGATTAATTGGGACAACTCCTCTGCTCTCGCCTTGTTAATATTGATTTTGGTTACCAACGGAAGCTCGATTACCTGAAACTTGAGCAAAGCCCTTTCGACAACTTCTGGTTTTAGACCATACACATCATATAATTGTCCGTTGACCAAAAAGCCCCCTAATCTATCCCTGAACTTCACAATTCTTTCTGACAACGTTTCACCAATGCCATAAACTGATTTTAAATCTTCCGCAGTGGCCGAGTTAAGGTCTTGTATTGCTGTTATTTTTTCAGGCTTTGATAGTGTCTTTTTTACCGTTTGATTTTTCCTTACCCAATCTGGAAATTTAAAATAGGGCGAGATTTGATGCAACAACGAATCTGAAATTTGGGTAATGGTCTGAAATTCCTTCGCAGAATTCACAAACTTGCCCTGCTCCCTAAACGCAAACAACCTGTCCAATTCAGAAGTAGACAAACCCAAGGCATACCCTTTGTAGTCGGTAATGAAATTCGGATTAAAAGGATAAATTTTAGGGGTTGCTAAAGGTTGATGGGCTTTTAAACTATCAATCTTATGCTGTTCTGGAATATTGGTGGCAAAACCAGCTTCTCTTGGTGATGGATTTGCTTTCACATAATAATACCCTCCTTGAAGCACAATCACGATCAACAATAAAAAGAAAATCCCACTTCGTTCTTGTTTATTGAACCTGAAGTGGGATTTGAATTTCATCTTAACTTAGTCTCTTACATTTTATCCACCAAATCTTCTGCACCATCATCCAATGCATCTTCTTTTTTATTGATGGCGTTCATATATTTTCTCAATTCTTTTCGAACCACTGGTGTAAGCAAAATAACACCTATAATATTAGGTACTACCATTGCAAAGATCATGGCATCCGAAAAGTCGATTACGGAACCAAGACTAATGGACGCTCCAACAACTACAAAGAACAGGAACAATATTTTATACGCTAGGTCACTTCTTTTACTTTTTCCAAAAAGGTACATCCACCCTTGCATTCCGTAGTAAGACCAAGAAATCATAGTAGAGAATGCAAACAAGATTACCGCTATGGTCAGTACAACGGAGAAGTGTGGAATTACTGTATCAAAAGCAGTGGCGGTAATCTCCACACCTTCGGTAATCTCGGTACCGTACTGCAAGAACCCTGCTTCGTAGTTGGTAATGATGATTACCAAAGCAGTCATGGTACAAATTACAACGGTATCCACAAAAGGCTCCAAAAGCGCAACGATACCCTCACTCGCAGGGTACTTGGTACGTACTGCGGAGTGGGCAATGGCTGCCGAACCTACACCAGCTTCGTTGGAGAAGGCTCCCCTACGAATACCTTGGATCATTACACCGATAAGACCACCTGCTATTCCCAGTCCAGAGAAGGCTCCCTCAAAAATCAATCCGAAGGCATCATCAATGGAAGAGAAGTTGGCACCCAAAATAATCAGGGCTGCCAATACATATATACCGGCCATGAAGGGTACAATTTTTTCCGTAACGGATGCTATCCTTTTAATACCACCGATAATCACAATAGCCACCAAAACGGCCATCACAATTCCAAAATACAATCCGGCGTTGTCGTTTTCAATACCTGACAATTCCACAAACTGGGCAGCTGCTTGGTTGGCCTGGAACATGTTTCCTCCACCAAAAGAACCACCAATGACAAATATGGCGAACAATACGGCGAGAACTTTACCCAAACCTTTGGCATTTTTCTCTTTTAGACCTTTGGTCAAATAGTACATTGGCCCTCCGTAAACGGTTCCATCTTCACCAACGTCCCTATATTTTACACCCAAGGTACATTCCGCAAATTTTGATGCCATTCCCAACAATCCTGCAAGCATCATCCAAAAAGTTGCACCTGGACCACCAATGGAAAGGGCCACGGCAACACCGGCAATATTACCCAAACCAACTGTGGCAGAAAGGGCTGCGGTAAGTGCCTGAAAGTGGGAGACTTCTCCATGAGCCGATTCATCCCTAATGGTATCCGGCAAATCGTGCTCTTCCGATTCATCGCCATACAAATGATCGACCCCATGCTTTTCAATATCCTCATATTTACCCCGAACTACCTTTATGGCAGTCCAAAAGCCTGTAAAGTTGATGAGCTTAAAATAAATGGTGAAATATAATGCTCCTCCTACCAATACAATAAGTACCCAAGGTATCTGAAATTGATCCGAAAAAGGAATTTCGTAGAAAATCGCATCCACGAACCAACTTGTATATTTGGAGAAAACCGCATCAATTTTTTCCGATGTGCTTTCCTCCTGTGCGAAAGAAAGAGCTGGTAACAATAAACTAATTAAGGAAAGAAGTCTATACTTCATAATAATGTTTTGGTTATGTTAGTTTTTTGTAAAGGCCCCAATATCCTAAAAAATTTGCTCGCAAAAAAATTAAAGGGTGTTAAACTAGCCTATCTGAAACATTTGATTCAGCTTCCTGATCTGCTCTGGTCGTCCCAAAACAATTACCTTGCTTCTGGGCTGCAGTACCATATCGGCCTCGGGGTTGATGATATATTTCCCATTGGGATCTATATATCCTATTATGGTACAGCCGGTTTTTCTTCTCAAGTCCAAATCGCGCAAGGAATGGCAGTCCATTTGATTGGTAAAATCCTCAATACTGACTTCTTCCAAGTTTGTTGTGTGCTCCCCTTCAACGGAGAGTTGGTCCAAAAAGGTAATCAGATCGGGCATCACTACTAAAGATGCCATATGATCCCCTCCGATTTTATCCGGCATAATTACCTTGTTAGCACCCGCAAATTCCAATTTTTTTATTGAGGTAATCTGAGACGCCCTACTTATAATGAACAGGTTCTTGTTCAATTGTCGTGCGGAAAGCACTATGAAAAGATTGGCAGCGTCGTCTGGTACCGCCGTAATTAAATACTGGGCTCTATCAATTCCTGCTTGCAAGAGCACCTCATCCTCGTTCGCATCGCCCTCTACAAATAACACATCCTCCTCATGTCGGTCAATGATTTCCTTATCCTTTTCAATAACAACAAAAGGCTTTTTGTAGGCGATCAATTTTTCTGCCGCCTGCATGCCGTTTCTACCAAAACCGCAAACCACAACATGGTTGGAAAGACTATCTATTTGTTTTTTCACTTTTTTCTTTTTTAGTAATTCCAATGAGTTTTTTCCAAGAATATATTCGGTAACCACAGAAATGGCAAAACCGAAGATAAATACACTGGTAACGATTAAAAATACGGTAAAAATCTTTGCATTGGCATCCAATGGCCTTACCTCCGAAAAACCAACCGTGGTTACCGTAATAATGGTCATGTACACAGCCTCTATCCACGTAAAGTCGGATAACATTTTATAACCGACAACCCCAAACAAAAGCACCACAACCATTAAGGAAAGGGCCAACACTATTTTGGAACGCATCAGTCTAATCATGGTTACAGGTCAAATACAGATGTTCTTTTGGTATAGATCAAGTCTTTAATCCGAAGCCAAAATGCAATAAAAAGGTAAAGCGCAAAACCAAAACCCAAAGTAACAAAGGTTAGATAAATAAAGCTGGTACGCACAACACGGGCGCGAATACCAAGCCTTTCGGCAATACGCCTGCAAACCTCGAAGCCTCTTTTTTGAAAGTAATAAAGGGTATTGTAAAATAAAGACATGGTTAAAATTATGTATTTCTATTCAATAATTGCGTACCCACGGTACATTGCATGCATTTATTTTTAGCACAGTAATTGGTATAAAGTTCCAACTTTGCCTGACTTTCCAGTGCATTTTTGGTTTTTGAACCAATTTTATCAAAGTTTTTAATGATTGAATTGTCTTCCGTACCAAGTTGGGAGACCAATGCGACAAGCTCTTCGTTCCAATCCTTTCCCAAATGCCTTGCATAACAAAATTTAAGGGGCACCAAGGTATTGATCACAACAAGGTCAATAAACTTTTTGGATATTTTCTTCACCCGCTTTTTAGATACCTTGCCAAAAGTATAATGATCATCCCAATAAGATCCCGCGTAAATCTCGAAGGCTTGATAAATTTCTTCCAGCTTGTTGAGGCCCATCAATTTTGAAAAAACACTATGGGTCCCTTCATATAAGTTGACCAATTGGGAAATTCGTATGGTGGGGAAATTTAAAGGCCGTAATCCAAAGAATTCTGGTTTGGATCCATTCTTGTTCAAACCAAATTTATGTACCAAATACTCGTACTCTTTTTGGAGTTGTAGATAATGGTTATCCGTACAATCGGATACATTCAAGAGTCCAAAATGGCCAAAAAGCAAAGCTTCCAATTGCAAGGGCCCGTTGGTTGTTTTTCTCACTATGGAAAAATCCAATTGTTGTGCCCGCTCCAAAAAGTATGGGCCATTGACCATGGACCCGAAATTCTTGGCCAAAAGCATAAAAAGTACCGCCTCCCAATCGTTCATGGAAACCTTTAACAGGTCCAAGATCAATTTGGACTTGTGCTCCAACCTTTCAAAATACAACCGGTGCAGCCAGTTTTCGACCAAAAAGGAATCGATATCTTTTAGATTCTTTTCGCAATTGATAAAACTGGTTCGCGAATTATTCATCAAGTCCCGATAGCCATTCAAAAGTTGGTCTGTAATATATTGTTTCACTTCCAAAGTGGGAATTTGGGACCCGTCCTTCCTAAAAACAGCAATGTCATCCTCCCAAACAACATGTAGGATGACATTGTCGTAATTTTCATCTGTTTCATGATGATGCACATACCAGTCAGAAGACTTAAGGTGCATCTCTACATTACCGGCCCATAGCTGTCCATCAATTTCTAGTTTGGCATTAAAAAAATCCGGCCCAGCAAGCATGTTTTGCGTTCCGGTTGCCTTTATAGAGATGGTTTCACCCTTACCGGTACATAGCTGATCTGTTGGAAGCTTATTATGCTTCCAAATAAAATAAAGTAGGTCTTCTCGCATTGATTTGGGATAAATGGAGATCTACTCTACCTTTTCGCCTTCCCAATTCATAAAGCCTCCTTCCAAGTTATAGGCATTTTCAATTCCGATACTGTTCATTATGGCACAGGCTTGTCCACTTCGGGCCCCTGATCTACAATAAACGTAGTAGTTTTTAGACTTGTCCAATTTTCCCAGTTCCTCCATAAACTCTTGCCCTAAGTAAATATCAATATTTACAGCACCTGGGATATAACCTTCCTCAAACTCTTGAGGAGTTCGAACATCCAACATAAAGGCATTGTCATCATTTTGTAATTGCTCTGCCCATTCTTCTTGTGATAAATCTGCCATCTTTTTCAATTTATGTTCTGCAAAAATAAAAATCCGGAGCATTCCTCCGGATTTCTTGTTGTATTATTTTGATGGTACGCTATTTAATTCCACATCCAATGGCTTTCGTTGTTTTCGGATTGATTTCATTTCCTGCCAACATTGCATCCACGGCATTCTCCACAAAAGTTTCGTCCACTTGTGATGCATCTTGATAATTGTCGTCAATGGCACCGATATATTTCACCCTGTTTCCGGATACGGTTTTTTCCAATAAAAAAACATGTGGCGTGCGCGTTGCCCCATATTGGGGATATACGTTTTGCCCCTCATCCAATAAATATGGAAAAGTGAAGCCTTTCTCGGCTGCGCGCTCTTTCATTTTTGCAAAACTGTCTCCCGGTTTGGCACTAGGGTTATTCGGATTTATTGCGATAACCGGCACGCCTTTGGGTTTGTATTTGGCATCCAGCGCAATAATCCTATCCTCATAAGCCTGTGCATACGGGCAGGTATTGCAGGTAAAAATGACCAGAAAGCCTTTGGCAGTATTAAAGTCGGATAGTGATACCATAGTGCCGTCCACATTCTTCAATGAGAAATCGGCGGCCATATCGCCAACTTTATAACCCTCCTCCATGTTATGTTCACCCCCGTTATTCAATCCCATGGCAAAAGATGCTGCAACTACCAAGAACAAGACAACTCCTCCAAAAATCCTTGTCTTTTTCATAATCGATTATTTTGTGAATTTATTCAACTCTTCTTTTAACTCTTCATACGTGAAACCACGCTCGTAAAAAGTTCGTTTATCCTTATTATATATTAAGGTCGCGGGAATGGCACCACCCCACTCTTCGGATACCTTTGGTATCCAATCGTTTTGTTTTGGGTCGTCTAGGATAACCACCTTGGATTGAATTCCCCGGTTTTCAACAAAAGGTTCCAAACGGGTCTTCCACATATTGGGCATGTCCAAGTTGACAAGTATTACCTCTACATTATTGTCCTTTTGTTCTGAATTGATTCGCTCAAAATAGGGCATTTCCGCAATACAGGGTTTGCACCAAGTGGCCCAGAAATTTACAACGTAGGTTTTATCATCTTCTTTGTGGAGCATAGGTTCAAAGCCATCAAAATCATACACGGGAAACTTAACATCTGTGCTCTCCTCGGCTTCTTCCATAACAATTTCGTTGCCAAGAGTTTCAACCGTTTCTTTTTTTTGCTCTTTCTTTTCGGCACAGCCCGAAAAAATGGAAACTATCAACCCCAAAGTAAATAACTTGTTCATTATCTGTTTTTTACGTGCTTAAAAATATAGAAGTCCAGTTCGCTTTTTCACTCTTTAACAAAAATTTATCAATCAAATATTTGGATATAGATTCCAAATAAGATTACATTTGTATATACAAATATTGTTTATACATGAATGTTGAAGAGATAATAAAGACCTCAAAAAAAATTCCATTGGAACCCAGGACCTTGATTCATTTGCAATTGGTACATAATAAAATCAATGAAGCAATGAACGCTGCCCTTAAACCTTTTGAAGTCTCTCTGCAACAATTCAATGTATTGCGAATTTTAAGGGGTCAACAAGGCAAACCTGCCAACCTATCCACCTTAAACGAGCGTATGGTCACCAAAATGAGCAATACCACAAGATTAGTGGATAAACTTTTGGTAAAGGGTTTTGTAAACAGAACCGTTTGCCCTTCGAACAGAAGGAAAGTTGAGATAGTGATTACGGATTCTGGACTTAAAGCTTTGGAGCAAATGGATAAGTCATTGGAAGTTGCACATCAGGCAATCTATCAAAACTTCAGCAAAGAAGATTTAGAAAAATTAAACGAATTATTAGATAAATTTTAAAAACAGCATGAGCACAGTCATTGAAAATAGAACATGGCGATACGCCACCAAAAAGTTTGATGCAAACAAAAAAGTTTCAGAGCAAGATTTGGATACCTTACTGGAAGCTACCCGTTTGAGCGCATCTTCTTATGGATTGCAACCTTACCATGTTATCGTGGTATCTGACCAAAAGGTAAAGGAGCAATTAAAACCAGTTTCTTGGGACCAATCCCAAATCACTGATGCATCGCACATTATCGTATTTGCCAATGCAACAAATTTTGGTGAAGAACTTGTAGACGATTACTTGGAGAACGTAAGCAAAACCAGAGAGATTCCCATGGATGGACTAAAGGGATATTCTGATTTTATGAAGTCCAAACTAATGGATCTCCCTGCAGAGACCAAAAGCACCTGGACAGCAAAACAAGCCTATATCGCCTTCGGAAATTTAATGCAGGCTGCCGCAGAATTAAGAATTGACACCTGTCCGATGGAAGGTTTTGAATCCGAAAAATACAACGAGATTTTAGGACTGGACGAGAAAAACCTTAACGCAGCCGTTGTATTGACCGTGGGATACCGTTCCGAGGAAGATGCAACTCAGCATTTACCCAAAGTCCGAAAATCAAAAGAAGAATTATTTACCCTTATATAAATATTGAAACCTTTACAATTTAAAACAGAAATTAAAACAATTATGAAAAAGACAATTTTAAGCTTAGCATTGGTCACCCTTTTTGGAGCATCGGCAATAGCCAACCCACTTGAAAAAGAAACCAAAGAAGTAAAGACTACCGAAAGCACCGTAACTTGGAAAGGTTACAAAGTTGGAGGTTCCCACACAGGAACTATCAGCTTGGAGTCAGGTGCTTTGGAATTTGACGGTGAAAAATTGGTTGGCGGTGAGTTTGTTGTAGATATGACAAGCATCAATGCAACCGATTTGGAAGGTGATTACAAAAACAAGTTGGACGGTCACTTGAAGTCCGATGACTTTTTTGGCACTGCCAATCACCCAACGGCCAAATTGGTTTTCACCAACGTAAAATCAACAGGGAAAAATTCTTACGATGTAACTGGTGACCTTACCATTAAAGGTAACACTGAGCCTGTGACTTTTGAGGTTTCCGTTTATGGTGACAAAGCCACTGCCACCTTAAAAGTTGACAGAACAAAGTACGACGTAAAATACGGATCTGGAATCATTGGGACAGCCAAGGACAAATTGATCTACGATGAGTTTGATTTGGTAGTTGATCTACAGATGTAATCAACTCCTTTTTAGTGTGTGGAAATCCCGCCCGAGTAATTCTTGGACGGGATTTTTTATTTTAAACAAAACATTGTTGTCCCGTTAAAAATTCCTCCCTATATTTGGCACAATGAATAACAGAATAGCAAATAACTGGTGGTGGATAAACTTACGTCAAACGTCGTGAGCTAAGTCCCCATTATAACCATACAAGAGGCTTGTCATCACGACAAGCCTTTTTTAATTTATATAAGTACCAAAATGAGTTACACGCTTAAGACGCATTACAAAAAAATCCTCGCGGACACCATTACACCCGTGAGCGTTTACCTAAAGATCAGGGACAAGTTCCCGAACAGTATTCTTTTGGAAAGTAGCGACTACCACGCCAACGACAACAGTTTTTCATATATCTGCTGCAATCCCATTGCATCCATTAAAGTGGAAAACGAAACCATTACACAACGTTTTCCCGATGGCTCCAAAAAAGTAACCGAAATCACTCCTGAAACCGACGTTACCGAAATGATTCACCACTTTGGAAAACAGTTCAAGACCACGCAAAATGGTTTCAAATTCATTTACAACGGATTGTTCGGGTATATGGCCTATGATGCCGTTCGTTATTTTGAGGATATAGAAATTTCCAAGAAAGAAGACTCTGCCAATATTCCCGATATCTATTATGCGGTGTACCAGAACATCATAGCCATCAACCACTTTAAAAATGAGGCCTACTTGTTCGCACATTGTTACGACTCCGAAAGCAATGTTGAGGAAATGGAACAACTTTTCAACGTCCGCACCTTTTCATCGTACAATTTTAATAAAGAAGGGGAACCGGAATCCAACCTGAAAGATGAGGACTACAAAGAACAAGTTGCCTTGGCCAAAAAACATTGTCAACGGGGCGATGTATTTCAATTGGTGCTCTCCAGACGGTTCAAACAAAAATTTAAGGGAGACGAGTTCAATGTCTACAGAGCATTGCGGTCCATTAACCCCTCCCCCTACCTATTTTATTTTGATTATGGTGATTTCAAAATCTTTGGCAGCTCCCCGGAAGCCCAGTTGATCGTAAAAGATGGCAAAGCGGAGATTCACCCCATTGCTGGAACCTACAAACGTACAGGAAACGATGAAAAAGATGCCGAACTGGCCAAAAAACTGGCTCAGGACGAAAAAGAAAATAGCGAGCACGTGATGCTCGTAGATCTTGCAAGAAACGATTTGAGCCGCAACGGAAACACGGTAAACGTGGAAACCTATCGTGAAGTCCAATATTTCTCACATGTTATCCACTTAGTATCCAAAGTAACAGGTCAAAAGAAAAAGGACAGCACTACCATGAAGGTGGTCGCCGACACCTTTCCTGCGGGAACTTTGAGCGGAGCACCCAAGCATATGGCCATGCAGCTCATAGAGAAATATGAAAAAACAAGCCGTTCCTATTATGGAGGAGCTATTGGGTTCATGGATTTTGAAGGCAACTTTAACCATGCCATTATGATCCGGACCTTTCTGAGTAAGGACCACGAACTATATTATCAGGCAGGAGCAGGTTTGGTCGCAGCGTCCAATCCTGATGATGAATTACAAGAAACCTACAATAAATTGGGTGCATTGAACAAAGCACTGGAAATTGCCGAAACGATCTAAGTATGGGAAGGAAGATTTTAATGATAGACAACTACGATAGTTTCACCTACAATTTGGTACACTATCTGGAGGATTTGGATTGCGAGGTAACCGTAAAACGGAACGACCAGCTCACTTTGGATGAAGTCGAACCGTTTGAATACATTGTACTCTCACCTGGGCCGGGAATTCCGGATGAAGCAGGACTTTTAAAGGAGATCATTAAGACTTATGCGCCTACCAAACGTATTTTTGGAGTTTGCTTGGGGCTTCAGGCAATCGGAGAAGTGTTCGGTGGCACCTTGATCAATTTGGACCAAGTATACCACGGAGTGGATACCACGATAACCGTGACCAAGGACGACCCCATTTATACCAATATGCCAAAAACGCTCCAAGTGGGAAGGTACCATTCTTGGGTAGTGGACCCCAATTTACCAGAGGTGTTGGAAACAACCGCAGTGGATGAAAACGGACAAGTGATGTCCCTTAGACATAAGGAATACGATGTAACAGCAGTTCAGTTTCACCCAGAATCCGTTTTAACACCAGAAGGAAAGCAAATGCTAAAGAATTGGTTGGAGAGTAAATGATATATTTTCCAGCTGTCAACCTGAGCACAGACAAAGGAGAGGCTGGAATCCAAAACAACAATAAATAGATTTCTGCCCTGGCAGGAATGACAAAGAAGAACAATGAAAGAGACTTTAAATAAACTGATCAATCACGAGATTCTCCCCAAGGAAGATGCCAAGCAAATATTGGTGAACATTGCCAAGGGAGATTACAACACTTCACAAATTGCCGCATTTTTGACGGTTTACATGATGCGAAGTGTGACCATTGAAGAACTTGAAGGCTTTCGTGATGCCCTTTTGGAACTCTGTTTGGCCGTTGATCTTGCCGAGTACGACCCCATTGACCTTTGTGGAACAGGTGGAGATGGTAAAGACACCTTTAATATTTCCACTTTGGCATCTTTTGTGACCGCAGGAGCCGGAATACATGTGACCAAACACGGAAACTACGGGGTTTCCTCCAAATGTGGTAGCAGCAACGTCATGGAATTTTTGGGAATCAAATTTAGCAATGAGGCCGATTTTCTGAGAAGGACCATTGAGGAAGCCGGTATATGCGTGCTGCACGCTCCCTTGTTCCACCCTGCAATGAAAAATGTGGCACCCATCCGAAGAGAGTTGGCGGTGAAAACATTTTTCAACATGTTGGGACCTATGGTGAATCCTGCATTTCCAAAAAATCAGATGGTGGGCGTATTTAATTTGGAGTTGGCCAGAATGTACGGTTATCTGTATCAGAACACGGACAAAAAGTTCACCATTCTAAATGCATTGGACGGCTATGACGAAATCTCATTGACAGGCGATACCAAAACCATATCCAACCATACCGAGGCCATGTTGAAACCAGCTGATTTTGGCGTGGAAAAAGTTTCACAAGAGGAAATCACAGGTGGGGAAGATGTGGCAGAGTCCGCTCAAATTTTTATGAATATTTTGCAAGGCAAAGGTACCGATGCCCAAAACAATGTGGTCTGTGCCAATGCAGGGGTCGCCATCGCCACAGTGGAAGGCTCCACGCCAAAAGAAGGCTTTGAAAAAGCTAAAGAATCCTTGTTTGGTGGTAAAGGACTGAAAGCCCTAAAAAAATTACAGGAATTGAGTAAAAACTAAATTTGGTGAAATTGTCATTCCTGCGAAAGCAGGAGTCCAATGCACAAAAAATAGATTCCGTATCAAATGCGGAGTGACAACAATAAAAAATGAACATACTAGATAAAATAGTAGCCGATAAACGCAAAGAAGTCGATTTAAAAAAATCGCTCATCACCCTGCCTCAATTGGAGGCTTCGGTGATGATGGAGCGCACCTCCGTTTCTTTGGCGGAAGTTTTGCGCAAAAGCAACTCGGGCATTATTGCCGAGCACAAGCGCCGCTCCCCATCAAAATCCGTGATCAACCAAAGCTTGAGCGTACAGGATGTGGCCAAGGGCTACGCTGATGCAGGAGCCTGCGGGATGTCCGTGCTAACCGACGGTAAATATTTTGGGGGTTCCTTGGATGATCTGGTCCTCGCAAGAGCATCTACCAACATACCTATTTTGCGAAAGGAGTTCATCATAGATGAATATCAAATTGTGGAGGCCAAAGCTTATGGTGCGGATGTCATTTTACTGATTGCCGCCATATTGTCCAAAGGAGAAATCAAGACCTTGTCCGAATTGGCCAAAGGTTTGGGATTGGATGTACTTTTGGAAGTACACAATGAAGAGGAACTGGAAAAATCCCTGATGCCGAGTTTGGATATGTTGGGCGTGAACAATCGAAACCTTAAATCCTTTGAAGTTGATTTGGACATCAGTAAAACCTTGTCGAAAAAAATTTCAGACGATTTTGTGAAAGTTTCTGAAAGTGGCATTAGCTCTGTAGAGGCCATTCGCGAGCTAAAGGAGTTCGACTATCAAGGTTTTTTGATTGGCGAAAATTTCATGAAAACAGACGAACCCGGTGAAAGCGCTAAAAAATTTATTGAGAAAATAATCGCTTAAACTTAATGATGAAACTAAAGATTTGTGGCATGAATCATAACCCGGTAGAGGTAGCAGCATTGCAACCCGATTATTTGGGTTTTATTTTCTGGGAACCTTCTTCCCGTTATTTTTCGGGAGAGATGCCTGCATTGCCCGGTTCCATCAAAAAAGTGGGGGTTTTTGTGGACGCTCCTTTGGAAGAAGTCTTGGAGAAGGTCGGCCATTATAAACTGGATGCCGTACAGCTCCATGGAAAGGAAAGTGCTGCGTATTGCTTTAGACTAAAAGACAGCTTTCTGTCATTTCGAGCGCAGTCGAGAAATCCAGACATCATCAAAGTATTTTCCATAAAGGATGATTTTGATTTTGATGTATTGAAAGATTATGAAAAGGTCTGTGATTATTTTCTTTTTGACACCAAAGGAAAATTACCGGGCGGCAATGGTTATACCTTTGACTGGTCGGTCCTGGAAAAATATCCATCCGACAAACCCTACTTTTTAAGCGGTGGCATTGGATTGGATTCCAAGGAAAAATTACAGGACTTTTTAAATAGTTCCGCTTCCAAAAACTGTTTTGCCATTGATGTGAACAGTAAATTTGAGACGGCCCCAGGCCTAAAAAATATAGATGATCTAAAAGTATTTATCGAATCGCTGAAGAGCGTTCGCAACTAAAAAATAAACCAATGAAAAGCTATCATGCTGATGAACGGGGATACTATGGTGAGTTTGGGGGTGCTTTTATCCCGGAGATGCTATATCCCAATTGCGAGGAGCTTAGGCAAAACTACCTCAGCATCATGGAAGAACCTTCGTTTAAAGAGGAATTTCATCAATTACTGAAGGATTACGTTGGCCGGCCAACACCTCTTTATTTTGCAAAGCGCCTATCCGAAAAGTACAATACAAAAATCTACTTAAAACGAGAAGACCTCTGCCATACAGGGGCCCACAAAGTCAACAATACCATCGGCCAAATACTAATGGCCAAAAAATTGGGCAAGAACAGGATCATTGCCGAAACAGGTGCAGGTCAGCACGGAGTGGCAACAGCGACCGTATGTGCATTAATGGGCATTCAATGTGTGGTGTACATGGGCGAAATCGATATTGCCCGCCAAGCACCGAACGTGGCCCGAATGAAAATGTTGGGAGCCGAGGTCAGACCTGCTACATCGGGAAGTAAAACCTTAAAAGATGCGACCAACGAAGCAATTCGTGACTGGATCAATAATCCTGTGAACACGCATTATATTATTGGTTCTGTAGTGGGACCGCATCCTTATCCTGATATGGTGGCCCGTTTTCAATCGGTGATTTCGGAGGAAATCAAATATCAGCTTCAAGAAAAAGAAGGCAGGGAAAACCCCGATTACGTAGTGGCCTGTGTGGGCGGCGGAAGTAATGCTGCCGGGGCATTTTATCATTATTTGGATGTTCCAGAAGTGGGCATCATTGCCGTTGAGGCGGCCGGAAAGGGAATTGATTCGGGTGAGAGTGCCGCAACATCTGCCTTGGGAAAAGTAGGCATTATTCACGGTAGCAAAACCTTGTTGATGCAAACCCAAGATGGACAAATCACCGAACCCTACTCCATTTCAGCAGGATTGGATTACCCTGGGGTTGGACCTATGCACGCACATTTGTACGCTTCGGGTCGTGGAGAGTTCATTTCCATTACCGATGATGATGCCATGAAGGCTGGATTGGAGCTCTGTAAATTGGAAGGAATTATTCCGGCTATTGAAACTTCCCATGCACTGGCCATTTTCGAGGACCGAAAATTCAATACCGATGATGTTGTGGTGGTGAACCTATCAGGGCGCGGCGACAAAGATTTACAGAACTACATTGATTATTTTAAATTATAAACGAACATCATTCCCGCAAAAGCAGGAATCCAAAATAGGATTGAAACCGGATTCCACATCAAGTGCGGAATAATAACTTTTAATTTTGAATACTAGCACGGAACATGAATAGAATCAAACAAAAACTACAAGAGGACAACAAAATCCTCTCGATATATTTTTCAGCAGGTTACCCCAATCTGGATGATACCGTCAAAATCATTCAAGATTTGGAAAAAAACGGTGTAGACCTCATTGAGATAGGATTGCCGTTCAGTGACCCATTGGCGGATGGCCCCACCATTCAAGAAAGTTCAACGGCCGCCCTTAAGAATGGCATGAACACTTCGTTGCTCTTTGAGCAATTGAAAGATATTCGCAAAACGGTTTCGATCCCCTTGATTTTGATGGGCTACTTTAATCCTGTGCTGCAATATGGTGTAGAGGAATTTTGTGCCCAATGTGAAGAAATCGGAATCGATGGTCTCATTCTTCCCGATCTACCTTTAGATGTTTACCAAGAGGAATATGAGGACATTTTTAAAAAACATGGATTGATCAATGTTTTCCTGATTACTCCACAAACGAGTGACGAACGAATCAAAGCCATAGACGATGCTTCCGAAGGCTTTATTTATATGGTGAGTTCGGCCAGCACCACTGGGACCAAACAAGGTTTCGGTAGTGAGCAATCGGAATATTTTGACCGTATTGCAAGTATGGGACTGAACAATCCACAAATTGTTGGATTCGGTATCAGCAATGCGGAAACATTTGAGCAAGCTACACAAAAAGCCAAGGGAGCTATCATTGGTTCGGCATTCATCAAACATTTAACAGCAAATGGAGTGGATGGTATTGGTGACTTTGTGAAGCAAATTCGTTAAATTTCGGTTTTTAAAATCAAGATGATTTGTTCCATGAAAAAAACACTGTCCTTAGTTTCCCTTTTGCTTGCTTTTTCCGCTTTTGCACAAGATGATGTAGCCATAAAATCACAAGTTGCAGATGCTATCAACGAAATCCGTGAATTTATCGCCATTCCCAACGATGCATTGGATGCGGCCGACATTGACCGTAACATTATGTGGCTCAAGCAAAAGTTTGGCGATAGAGGTTTTAATACTGCTGTTTTGGATACGGAAGGTCTTCCTTTATTCTTTGCGGCAATGCCAATGAACAGCGAAAAGCCTACTGTACTTATTTACATGCATTTTGATGGGCAATCCGTAGATCCTTCCAAATGGAATCAGCCCGATCCGTATGAAGTGGTATTGAAAGCTCCCAAAGATGATGGGTTTGAAACAGTTTCCTTTGATGAATTGGGTGACGACATCAACTACGATTGGCGTTTGTTCGGACGATCGACTTCCGATGACAAATCGCCTATTGTGATGCTTTTGAATGCCATGGACCTATTACAAAAAGATGGCAAGGAAATCCCGTTCAATATCAAGGTGATTTTGGACAGTGAGGAAGAGAAGAGCAGCAAACCTTTGCCTGCTGCCGTGAAACAGTATCGCGAATTGTTGGATTCCGACTTTTTAATGATCGTGGACGGACCTGTCCATGCTTCTGAAAATCCAACCGTAGTGTATGGATGTCGTGGCATCACCACATTGACCCTGAGGACATACGGCCCGATCAAGCCGCAACATAGCGGACATTATGGCAATTATGCCCCAAATCCTGGATTCCAGTTGGCACAATTGCTGGCTACAATGAAAGATACTGAAGGAAGAGTGACCATTCCAGGCTATTACGATGGTATTTCCATTAACGAAAAAACAGATTCCATTCTAAAAAGTGTTCCCGACAGTGATGCGGCCATCTCGGAAAAACTTCAGTTTAAAACAGCTGAAAAAGTAGGGGCGTTTTATCAAGAAGCCCTGCAATATCCTTCCCTCAACATTCGTGGACTGGGCTCTGGTTGGGTGGGCGACAAGGCCCGGACCATTGTTCCCGAAAGTGCCACGGCCGAACTGGACTTGAGGCTAGTTGTGGAGAGTGACGGCAACCGATTGAAACAACTGGTTAAAAATCATATCACCAAGCAAGGGTATAAAGTGTTGGATCATGTCCCTTCCAAAGAGGAGCGCATGCAATTTGATAAGATTGTGACCGTGGAAGAGGGTAGCGTAACCGATGCTTTCCGAACCGATTTGGACAATCCGTACGGTGAGTTTATTGTTAACACCTTAAGTCAAAGTTTTGGGGAGGAAGTGATTCAAATCCGTACCATGGGGGGTACCGTACCTATTTCTCCTTTCATCAACGAATTAAAGATTCCTGCCTTTATTGTGCCCGTTGTAAATCCGGATAACAATCAACATAGCCCGAACGAAAATGTAAAAATTGGTCAGTTGGCTTATGGCATTAAAGCCTTTTATGGAATCCTTTCTTCGCCGATAAATTAAATAAAGATCAAAATGTCCAAATAAAAAAGCCCCGAACTAACGGGGCTTTTTTATGATAACATAGTATGTCGGCTATTCATTATTGCCTTTCTTCTTTTGTTGTCCCGGTGCATAAGCCTTTGCACTTTGGGCACCAGTTATTTTTTTCACTTGTCCTGGGGCCGTACTGCTATTAACAGTTCCTCGGTTCACGGTTCCGCGATGCGCTGTGCATGATGCGAACATTATAATTGTAAACAATAAAGCTGTAACGCTAAGTAAGTTTTTCATGGTTCTGTTTTTGGGATTTCTTTTAGTTATTGAATACAACGTAGAAATCCTATAAAAATTGACCTACAGCTCTTTTAATTTGAACAATCCCAAATATCCATTGAACTTTTATCGTCTAAAAAAACTCCCTATACTGCATCACCCTGAAATCAACCGTATTGAATTCTGGGTTTTGACTTTTTAAGTCTTTGTATTCCTGTAAACTCCCTACAGCCCGATTGGCAGCTCCCGAAGGGGCGGTCAGCGAAACGGTTTTGATTATTCTTGATTGCGCTCGAACCGACATACCCGAATCAAATGGCAACTCCAGATGATGGATGCGAGGCACTTTGTCGGAGATAACTTTTAATTTTAGACCATATTCCTTTAGCTGTTTACGAAAGAAGTATTCAGGGCCATTTTTACTGTTTCCTCCTGTGAACAAAAGTGTCTCGATATTGGGATATTTTTTCAAATAACCAACTAAATCTCGCAGCACCACTTGCTGCATGCCTAAATCGGAAGCATCTATTTTTTCGCGTTTGGCGCTTTCAACAATATCACAGACCCCTATTTTATGCTCGACCAAAAAACGCTTTCGTTGCTCAACCGCTTCCTCCGTATTTTCAAATTTTAGACCCAAATCAAAGATTTTATCCAGAATGGGCCACAACTGACCGTTGCAACTTCCATAACAAAAATCCACGTCATGTGGCTTTAACTCACCTGTTGTAAATCGAGGTGGTGGCAAGGTTCCCACAATCAACTTAGTGGCCTTGGACAATAAAAAGGGTTCGTAAGGATGTATGTGCTTAAAACTTTGTGAGCTCAAGTTGAATGTATTCTGTTGTGTATCTGGGTAAAAAAATAAACAATCGGCATGATGCAAAATGTAAAGGCATCATACCGATGTATAACTATTGAACTTATATTATCCTCAGAAGAAATCAGGCATTAAGCCGAATTTCTACTGGCGTTGATGTTTCCATAGAGTGAACGGGTCACAATTTTCTCATACAATTCTTTGTATTCGGAATTTTGTGTGATGTGATAAAGAGCATTTTGCTGAATCACCAACAATGGCAATACGATTTTTTCCCTAATCTCTACCGATTCCCGCGATACAGCCTCGTCCTCCATTAAAATCTTGAGTCCTGAAATCTGCAAGAGCATCTTTTTCGACAATTCAAATTCCTCGTGAAGTATCTTCCAGAAATCACCAAATTCAGGATCGTCCTTCATGTAACTGGTCAAGTCAAAATTGGATTTGGCCAAGGACATCATACTGTTCAGCATCAAAGCTTTAAAGAAAGGAACTTCCTTGTACAATTTCTTCACCTCGTTCAATCGCCCTTCCTCCTTCAACTTCTGAAAGGCAGAGCCCAACCCAAAGTAACCGGGAACGTTTTGTTTTAACTGACTCCATGAACCCACGAATGAAATTGCTCGTAAATCGGAAAGCGTCAGCTGCTTTTTATTGCCACGCTTACCTGGTCTACTACCAATATTGGCTTTGGTATAATATTTTAAGGTACTTCTATTTTCCAAGTACGGTATAAATTTTTCGTGCTGTTTTAAGGCATCGTATTTATCGAAACTAAGCTCAGAAAGCTCCTCGATCAATTTGCGTTGTGCTGCCGAAATGGTAAGCTCCTTACCGAACAGATTGTTGCTTAGTCCTGCGGTGAGCAATTGCTCGGAGTTATGTATGAATTGCTCTTTTGTTCCATAAGTACTGGTAATGGTCTGCCCTTGAATGGTTAACTGAATCTCGTGGTTGGCCACATCCTTGGTCTGGGCAGCATAGAATCTGTGCGTTTTACCTCCACCCCGTGCTGGCGGTCCTCCCCTACCATCAAAAAAGATGGCAGCGATTCCGTTTTTCTTACAGACTTTGCTCAAGGTCTCCTTAGTTTTTAAGATGGACCAGTTCGCTTTTAAGTATCCTCCGTCCTTGGTTCCATCAGAGAAACCGAGCATTATGGTGTGAATATCTCTTCTTCGTTCCAAATGCTGTCTGTATTTTGGAATATCAAACAAGGTTTGCATCACTTCTTCGGAACCATCCATACCTTTCATGGTCTCGAACAACGGAACAATATCGAAAGTGATATCCTTCTCGTCCCATCCGCACCATCTGAACAATCCAAATACGAACAATACGGCAAAAATATCTTCTGAATTACTGATGATGTACCTATTACAACCATCTTCACCGTTCTTCTCCTGGATTGCTTTTAAGTTCTGAATATTAACAATGGTGTCTTTCACAATATCATCGTCAAAATCCTTTGGGTTTAGTTTGAAGTTATCCTCAAGCAAGGTCTTTACCAATTCATCTTCTTTGAGCTCATCAATACTTTCCTTGATGATACCCTGTTTTTTCAGCACAGTTTCCACCACCAACAAGTGCTTGCTGTGGTCTTGGCGGATATCCAAGGTGGCAAAATGTGTTTTGAAGATATGGACCTTGTCTATAAACTGATCTAATTCATCCAGATACAACTCGTGATAATCAGCTATCAATTTCTCCCTCACCACACTTAAATGACCAATAATCCCTTCATAGGAAATGGGTGCATTGGGGTCGAACATGGCATGGTAGAGTTTTGTGCTCAACGCACTGATTTCCTCTTGCATGCTCTTAAAGGTCAGCTTCTTTCTAAGGCTTTTCAATTCGTTATAATAGCACTTCATCAAAGTCAACCTTAACTCATCTGCCACTTGCTTGGTGATATCGGCCGTTACAAATGGATTGCCGTCACGGTCTCCTCCAGGCCAAAATCCAAGTTTCATTAAGTCATAGTTCTCAAACTTATCGTCCCGAATATTGCTTTTTACATATTGATACAATTCACCGACAGCATCATAATAAGTGTTACGAAGAATGTAGATAATGTTTTTGGCCTCGTCCAAAGGTGTGGGCTTCTTGGCATTGATCAAGGATGTTAACCCCAATTGTTGCAAGGTCACATCAATGTCATGGATTCGATCCTCATCGATCAATGAGCGTAGCTCGGCAATAATGTCTAAAACAGCGGGCGTGTAAAACTGCGTGGGGTGTGCTGTTAAAACAATGCGTGCACTAAAGGTGGAAAGTTTCTTGGAGACCTTATCCCAATTTTTAGTTCGGTTCACCAATTCAAAGTAATCCTTGATGGTCAAGGAACTACTGTATTCCTGTAGTTTAGGAAATGCTGAATCTTCCACACTATCGTACAGCACTACTTGACGCTCCACGTATTGCACTATCCTGAACATAAAGTCCAACCGTTCCCGTTCATCCTGAATATCAACAAAATTGGAGAAGAACACCTCCAAAATCTCTTGTGGATCTTTACCCTCCTTGAGTCCTTTTTCGCACTGGTCGAGCAATAGGGGAATAAGAATCCCAACATTTTCGACATTCTTGTAGGGCAAGCTCAAGAAAAGGCTGTTATAGATATTGAATTTATTGGTTACCGATTTTTTAAACTCTTCTAACCGTTTAGTCTGCTGCTGCATGAATATGTTTTATGTTAGTGTTAAAAATGGACAAACACTCAAAGGTCGTGAATAAAGTGTAACCTCTGGGTTAAATTTAAGTGTATCACAATTTAAGGCATGTGCACTCCAATCGTAACAACATGCCTTGTCGAGTATAACTTAAAGATTACTTCGGATTTTACCAAAGTTTTTTAACGGATGAACACAGGTTCGTTTTTCTTTACCGTATGTTCCTCACTGAAAAGATATCCGTCGTAGTCAAAATTCTTGATATCGTCCAAGGTTTCGGCTCCCGTATCCAAGATATAACGGACCATGGAACCACGTGCTTTTTTAGCGTAAAAACTGATGACCTTTAATTTATCGTTCTTCCAATCCTTGAATACCGGAGCAATTACCGGAACTTTAAGGTTTTTATCGTCCACGGCGCTAAAATATTCGTTACTCGCCAGGTTAACGAACAGCTCTCCATCCTTTAGTTCCTTGTTCAGGGATTCTGTAATCCGGTCTTTCCAAAACTCGTACAAGTTCTTTTTGCGGCCCACCTTTAATTGTGTACCCATTTCCAATCGGTAAGGTTGCATCAAATCCAAAGGCTTTAACACACCGTACAGACCAGACAGAATTCGTAAAGTATCTTGCAGACGGTCCAATTTATCCTCTGGGATGGTATAGGCATCCAAACCCTGGTACACATCACCGTTGAATGCATAAATAGCGGGTCTAGCATTGTCTGCGGTAAACGGAAGCTCAAATTTTTGGTTGCGTTCCCAATTTAAATCGGCCAGTTTATCGGAAATGGACATCAGCTCCGACAAGGCTTTGGGCTTTTTCTTTTTAAGAACGGAATTCAGTTTTTCCGCTTGTTCCAAAAATTTAGGCTGACTATATTTTGATGTAGGCAAAGCCGTATCGTAATCCAATGACTTTGCAGGAGATATCACAATTTTCATCTTGTTCTAATTTTTGTAAAAATAACGAGGATTTTACTTATTTGGAAGCCTATTCCAATGGTGTTTCCAATCTTGGGATTGAAGAAAACTATGATTCGTGGTGCTTTGCATAGCCCCGCCACTTTTCAATACAGTTCACCATATCCTCGGGCAGTTCGGAATCAAATCGCATGAACTCGCCCGTTACAGGGTGTTCAAACCCAAGTGTTTTGGCGTGCAGTGCTTGTCTGGGCAAGACTTTAAACGCATTTTCCACAAATTGCTTGTATTTGGTAAAAGTGGTTCCCTTTAAAATCTTATCGCCCCCGTAGCGCTCATCGTTGAACAGCGTATGTCCAATGTATTTCATGTGTACCCGAATCTGATGGGTTCTTCCGGTTTCCAGCCTACAGGAAACCAAAGTAACGTATCCGAAACGCTCTAATACTTTGTAGTGTGTTACTGCTTCCTTCCCTTCATCCCCTTCCGGAAACACCATCATTTGGAGACGGTTTTTGGGATTGCGGGCAATATTTCCCTCTATGGTCCCTTCATCATCTTCCAAATTGCCCCAAACCAAGGCCACATATTCCCGCTCACTGGTCTTGTCAAAAAATTGCTGGGCCAAATGGGTCATGGCCGATTCTGTTTTGGCAATTACCAACAAGCCCGAAGTATCCTTATCAATTCGGTGGACCAGCCCTGGCCTGTCCGAACTATTGTTGGGCAAATTTTCAAAATGATAGACCAATGCATTGATTAGCGTTCCCGAGTAATTTCCATGTCCCGGGTGCACTACCATTCCTGCAGGTTTGTTCACCACCAATAGCACATCATCTTCATAAACAATATCCAGTGGAATATCCTCAGGTGTCAGTAAAAACTCGTAGGGTGGATGCTCGAACATCACCTTTACCTCATCGCCTGCCTTTACCTTGTAATTTTGCTTTACAATGGAACCATTCACCCAAATATGCCCTTTTTTGGCCGCTTGTTGGATTTTGTTCCGTGTAGCGTTCTCGATAAAGTTCATCAAGAATTTATCTACACGCAAAGGTTCCTGGCCCTTAGAGGCCACAAAACCATGATGCTCATAGAGATCATCTTGAGAAAGCTCGTCCTGATTGTCCGAAGTATTCATACTTTAGTTGGAGTCTGCCTGTACCCTGGCACTACCGGGAATGTTTCCGTTGCCACAAATCAATTCGACTTTGGAAGTTTTGGGCAATCGATCACCAGGTTTAATGTATTTCCCTTTGTACTTCATTCTATAGACCATGTCCTTACCGAGTTCATCAATATAGGTAACACGTTCTACATCCAAACCAACAGCTCGCAACATAGATGCTGCATTACGCTGTGTAACCTGTACAATGTCCGGGACACTCACTTCTTTGTATCCCGATGGGTTTACCGTAAAATAAATTTTACGATTGGCCTTTACCTTATTTCCTGCTGGCGGGTCTTGTTCCAATATTGAAAATCGTGGATATTCCGGATTAAAGTTGGATGAATCCAATACCTGATACCTAAGCCCAGCTTCCTCTACGGCTTTTCGCATCTCCATTACCGACATTTTGGAAAAATCGGGTACCTCAACAAACTCGCCGTGATTGGTTGTACTCTTAAGCCATTGCAAAGCAACGAACACCAAAACCAAAACGGCCACTGCAGCCAATCCCAACTGGATTAGAAAAGTCTTGCTTTTTAAAAAGTTGAAAAAATTTTTCATGTAGTTCACCTTATCGGGACAAATATAGGAAAGCCAACCCTTTTTTCTTTATTTTGGCTTTGCGATATTTTACATTCAATGAAAAAGAACATTGCCATAATTATGGGCGGCTACTCCAGCGAGCACAATATCTCCATCAAAAGCGGGAATGTTGTGTACAAGTATCTGGATAAGACCAAATACAACGCGTACCGAATTATAATAACAAAGGATAGCTGGTTTTATTTGGATGGAGCCGAGAAGGAACACCCCATGGAGAAGTCCGATTTCAGCATAAAAGATGATGGTAAAAAAGTTCATTTTGATTGCGTCTTCAATGCGATCCATGGAACTCCGGGGGAAGATGGTCTAATGCAGGCCTATTTTGAACTTTTAGGGATTCCACAGACATCATGCAACCATTACGAGGCAGCCCTTACTTTTAATAAAAGGGACTTGTTGAGCACGCTGAAACCTTATGGCGTTCCTTGCGCCACCTCTTATTTTTTGAACAAGGGACAAACAATTGATGAGGATGCGATTGTGGATAAGGTTGGCCTTCCATGTTTTGTAAAGGCAAACAGGGCAGGCAGTAGTTATGGAGTTTCCAAAGTGCACAACAAAGAGGATTTGGGCAATGCCATAGAAAATGCATTCAAAGAAGATACACAGATTATCATCGAGTCGTTTTTGGATGGCACAGAGGTATCCGTTGGGGTGATAACTATTAACAACAAGGTAACCGTACTACCGGCCACCGAGATTATTTCAGAAAACGATTTTTTCGATTTTGAGGCAAAATATATGGGGAAATCACAAGAGATAACCCCTGCCCGAATTTCCAAAAAACAGGAATCCAATGTGATACAATTGGCCGAGTTTATTTATAAAATCCTAGGGTTAAAAGGGTATACGCGCAGCGAATTTATTTTTATAGGTGATGAGCCACACCTTCTCGAGATAAACACCACACCTGGACTTACCGAAGAAAGTCTTTTACCCCAACAGGCCAAAACTGCCGGAATTTCACTTGAGGAGCTTTTTGACAGTGCCATTGTTGAAGCTTTGCGATAGAAACCGTATTTTTAAGAAACTTTATTCCACAACATGAGACGCGCATTGTTCCCCGGTTCCTTTGACCCACTTACTTTAGGACACTACGATATTATAAAAAGAGGTGTTACCCTTTTTGATGAATTGGTCATAGCCATCGGTATAAATGCAGAAAAGAATTACATGTTCACCTTGGAAGAGCGTGTCACTTTTATTAAAGAAGCCTTTAAGGACGAACCAAAAATTAAAGTAACCACTTACAAGGGCATGACTGTTGACTTTTGCAAAAAGATAGATGCCAATTTTATTTTGAGAGGTTTGCGCAACCCTGCGGATTTTGAATTTGAAAAAGCCATTGCCCACACCAACAGAAAGCTTTCCGAAATTGAAACGGTATTTCTGTTGACATCTTCCGGAAAATCCTACATCAGCTCTTCCATTGTTCGAGATGTTATAAGGAATGGGGGCGACTACACTGGGTTGGTTCCCGATACGGTTGTGGTCAAATAAAAGCATCCATACCATTTTGAGGTGAAAATGTCAATTGTAGGTAATTTCCTTCTTTTTTATTTTTGCCACACATAGCTTAAATTGATAAATACCACACGAATAAGTGTTTTCACAACATTAAATCGAATTACATATTGAATAATCATACATTGGTCAGAAATTTCTTAGAACCTTAAAGTTTTTAAACAACCCCCGAGTTTTGAAAGCAGCTGAGAGCGTTGACCAATTTTACTTACTAAAACAATTGCCTAAGGCAACAGCCCTTCTTTGCAAAGAAGGGGTATTATTGGATGCCTCCTGCTCTTGGTTGGGAATATTTGGCTTACCACCACAAGACAAAAACTCAAAAACCAGAATTTTTGATCTTTATCCAGAGGCATCAGACCTCGAACAAAGACTTAAGGACAATAAACCATTTACGCTACAACACAAAACGGAAGCCAATGATGGAACCCGTTACTTAAAAAGCTATTTCGCCCCTTGGTTCGACAAGGAAGAGAATGTGATAGGGACCATTGTTCAGACCGATGATATTACTTCCGAAGTTCAAAAAGAACAAAAAATCGACTGGTTGAATAATATTTTGGAAACCAAGGTCGAAGTATCCAAAACCGGTTGGTGGGAATATGATGTTAAAACCGATGAACTTTATTGGTGCAAGGAAACAAAGCGCATACATCAAGTTCCAGAGAGCTACCAGCCCACTGCCTTGGAGTCCATTGACTTTTTTAAGTCAGGGTACAGCCGAAACAAAGTTTCCATGCTGTTCCACAAGGTTAGGGTAAGTCATCAACCCTACGATATAAAATTAATGCTGGTTACCTACCATGGAGAGGAAAGATGGGTCCGCATAACAGGAAAACCGTTTGTTAAAAAAGGAAAAGTCAGAAAAATTTTCGGGACCATAAAAGATATTCACGATGAAGAAATGGCCGAAACCAGGGTAAAGGAGCACCAACAATTACTTTCTACTTTGGTGGACAGCCTCCCTTTAAATGTTTACGTAAAGGACCTCGAATCCAGAAAGGTATTGGTAAACAAGGGTGAGTGCTGTTACTTCAACAAAAGTGCAGAGCAACTTATCGGTAAAAATGATTTTGAGCTTTATGATGAGCAAATGGCCCAAGTTTCCAGAGAAGAGGATATACAGGTCATGAGGCATCTAACACCGATAATTGGCAAAGAAACCATAAGCGAGCTTAATGGAAAAACAACCTATTTTTTAACCTCCAAAATTCCACATTTTGATTTAGAGGGCAAGGTTTGCGGACTAATAGGTATGAGTTTGGATATAACATCCATGAAAAGGAAAGAGGAAGAACTGCACAACTTGATCGACATTACCTCTACACAGAACCAAAAGCTTCTAGGTTTTGCTCATATTGTTTCTCACAATTTGCGTTCCCACTCAGCAAATTTCTCCATGCTCTTAGGCTTTTTAAACTCAGAAAAAGACCCGCAGGAGAGACAGCGCATAATCGATATGCTCTCACAGGCATCGGATAATTTACTGGAGACTTTAGGAAACCTGAATCAAGTGGTAGATGTTAACACCAATACATCGGCTCCTAGGAAGACCCTAAACTTGAAGCAGAACACTGTAAAGGTGCTACAAAATCTTGCAGCATTTTTAGACAAGAACAATACCGAAATCATAAATAATATTGGAGAAAATATAGAAGTAAATTGTGTGCCGGCCTACTTGGACAGCATTATATTGAACCTAATTTCCAATGCGGTCAAATATAAAAGCCCTAACCGTGCACCATTAATTACCCTTAATTCGGTTAAATCCGAAGACGGTATTGTATTGAGCATATCCGACAACGGCTTGGGGATTGATTTGAATAAATACGGAGACAAAATTTTCGGGATGTACAAAACATTCCATAACAGAGAAGATGCCAAAGGCTTTGGTCTTTACTTGGTCAGGAACCAAATCGAAGCTATGGGCGGAAGTATAACAGTGCAAAGCGAAGTTGACAAAGGCACTACATTTAATGTGTATTTTTATGAAGACAGTTAGTTGTATTTTTATCGTGGACGATGATCCCATTACCGTGTTTGGTATTAAAAAAATGTTGAAATCGGTTGTTATTTGCGACGATATTCAAATTTTTCAGAATGGACAGGAAGCTTACGAGGCCGTTAAAGAAAGAAAAGAGAACGGGAGAATTATTCCCGAGGTTATTTTCCTGGACATCAACATGCCAATTATGGATGGATGGGATTTTCTGGATGAAATTATCGCTTTGGACATCAATGAGCATATCGTCATCAATATGATCACTTCTTCAATAGATCCCATGGATTACGAAAAATGGAACGGTTTCAAAGATAGGTGTCCGTATACACTCAACTTTAAGAACAAACCCATTTTTAAAATTGAATCAAATGATCTCGGCTGCATCACAGCCGCTTCATAAATTATAATAATCCGTATTTTTGGGGCAATCATGCACAGGTATTTGTGCAAACCAAAGTTCCCGAAGTATTTTGAAGTACATTGTTTTTTTTACGGCACTATTTCTTTTTGCATCCTGCGAATCGGAGACCAAGGACGAGAAACCTTCGTATCCAACACATTATGAAATGTCCAACGGTAAGGAAACAGCCACTTATCAACAAACTATTGATTATTATATCGCACTTGCCCGGGAATTTCCAGAAATAAACATTCACACCATTGGCAAAACGGACAGTGGCTATCCATTGCACATCGTCACATTTAATCCTGATGGAGATTTTAACTACGAGAATATACGAAAGGAGAAATCCATCATCCTGATAAATAATGGTATACATCCAGGAGAAAGCGATGGCATCGATGCCACAATGATGCTTTACAGGGATTTGGCCACCGAAAAACTGGACATGCCCCAAAATACGGTGCTGGTTACCATACCCATCTACAACGTAGGTGGTTCATTGAACAGGAATTCCACCACAAGGGCCAATCAAAACGGTCCACTGGAATATGGCTTTCGTGGCAATGCCCGTAACTACGACCTCAATCGGGATTTTATCAAAATGGACACCCAGAATGCACAGACCTTCGCCCAAATATTTCACAGGGTGAAGCCCGATGTGTTCATTGACAACCATGTGAGCAATGGAGCGGATTACCAATACACCTTGACCCACTTATTTACGCAACACAACAAATTGGGAGGCGAAATGGGCGAATACCTGCATGAAACATTGATGCCAAGTTTAGAAAATTCACTGGCGGAGAAAGATTGGGACATTACCCCTTACGTAAATGTATTTAACGTGCCACCAGAGATGGGGTTCAGCCAGTTTATGGATTACCCTAGGTATTCCACAGGATACACTACACTATGGAGTACTTTGGGACTCATGGTGGAAACCCATATGCTAAAACCCTACAAACAACGCGTTGAGGGCACCTACGATCTCATGCAAAGCCTAATTGAGGTGGTTGAAGAAGAACATGAGCACATAAAAACACTACGTAAAGAAACCTTGGAGAAAAATTTAGATATTTCCGAGTATTACTTTAATTGGCAAGTGGACACTACACAAAGTTCCAAACTTAACTTTAAAGGATATGAGGCGGAACAGATTACTAGTGAAGTAACAGGCCTACCACGTTTAAAGTACAATAGGGACAAGCCCTTTACCAAGGAAACCGTTTACCAAGATTATTTTTATCCAGCGGACACCATTGATGTTCCTGACGCCTACCTTATTAAGAAAAGTTGGCAAGGGGTCATAGAACGATTGGATGCCAACAAAATTCAATATACACCGTTAAAAAAAGATACCACACTTACCGTGGAGACCTACCGCATTGTGGATTACGATACCCGAAATGCACCCTATGAAGGCCATTACCTGCATTCCAACACCCAAGTGGCAAAAAACACCGAGCAGGTCCATTTTAGAGAAGGCGATTTATGGGTTCCCACGCGCCAACCAGGAATTAGATACCTTTTGGAAACCTTGGAACCACAAGGCACCGACTCATTTTTCAATTGGAACTTTTTTGACACCGTTCTACAGCGAAAAGAAGGTTTCTCCCCTTATGTTTTTGAAGATGTGGCATTGGAAATGTTGCAAAGTGATTCGCTATTGCAACAAGAATTTGAAACTAAAAAAGAGGCTGATCTGAATTTTACCAACAACTGGTATGCTCAGCTCAATTGGATTTTTGAACGATCGGAACATTTTGAAGAAGCCTATCTCACCTATCCGATTTACCGCGTGGCTAAAGGGAGCGATGCCTCGGGATTATTGCCTAATTAAAGGGCCAATCCTCGAACAGAACCTTAATGTTATGGTAAGAATTTTTTAATGCCTTTTTGGTCTTTCGGGCACCTTTCCACTTCACCTTTTTGATGCCTTCGGATTTTTCTGCCACCAATTTCCCTTTATAATTGGTGGACATAACAAACCAGTGCGTTTGTTTCAAACGGTATTCACCATTTCTTTTAAAGATGTGATAAGTGGTATGCAGAAACCGTTCTATTTTAAGGTTTTTTACGCCTGTTTCTTCCTCTACTTCGCGAATTGCGGCATTTTCTATGGATTCCCCTTTATCAACCTTTCCCTTGGGCAAATCCCATTTTCCATTCCTGTAAATGAAGAGGACCTTCCCTTTTTTGTTGATTACAAATCCACCACCAGCAACCACTACAGGTATTTTATGCATAAAAAGCTTCAGTATTTTTTCATCATCGGGATGATACAGATAGGCCTTCTTCAGCTTCTTTTTGGACAAAAGCTTGATAGCCTCAACAATGGAATCACCATCCAAAGAAAACAAATTACCATTGGAATCCTGGGGGCGCTCGTTTGTTAAGATCAGTGGAGCCTCATTAACAAAAACTTCATACATTTGCGCAATGGTTTTAGATAAGCAAATCGCAAAAAAAACAGCCGAGCTGTTATTACAAATTAATGCAATTAAGTTGGAACCTGAAAATCCTTTTACTTGGGCTTCGGGTTGGAAATCGCCTATTTATTGCGATAATAGGATCATGCTCTCTTACCCCCAAGTGCGGAATTTTGTGAGGGAAGAAATTGCCAAACAAGTCGAGAAACTCTATGGTAGGCCAGATGTAATCGCAGGAGTCGCTACTGGCGCCATCGGAATTGGAATTTTGGTCGCCGAAGCACTGGGTCTCCCCTTTGTTTATGTAAGACCAAAACCAAAAGAGCACGGAAGGCAAAACCAAATTGAAGGTTATTTTGAAGCTGGGCAGAGCGTCGTGGTCATCGAAGACCTTATAAGTACGGGCAACAGCAGTTTAAATGCCGTGCAGGCCCTGAAGGCTCAAAATGCCGATATTAAAGGTATGATCGCAATATTCACCTATGGTTTTCCCGTATCCATCGAAAACTTTGAAAAAGAGGGTGTGGAACTTCATACGCTATCCGATTACCAAAACCTGATCGAACAAGCCTCGGAGACCAACTACATTCAACAAAATCAATTACAGACCCTATTGGAGTGGAGATCCAATCCACAAGAATGGAAGAAATAAAAATTTACAATGCACATTGAAACCCCAACAAAGCAGGTAGCTAAAAGCGACAAGGAAGTATTTGAGTTCTTGACCAATATCAAAAACTTTGAAATACTGATGCCCGATAACATAGACAAATTCGAAGTGTTGGACGAGAACACTTTTAAATTTGCATTGAAAGGCATGCCCGAAATCGTGCTCCGGTTAAAGGAACAAAACCCGAATGACAAAGTGGTATTGGGCGCTGCCAGCGATAAGCTGCCCTTTACATTGACCGCGGACATTAACGCTCTGGGCGAAAACGAAAGCGAAGTTGCATTGAGTTTTGAAGGAGAGTTCAATGCCATGATGGCCATGATGATCAAAGCACCCATTACCAATTTTATGGGAACCCTGTCCAACAACTTGGACAAAATAGGTCAGTAAAGCAAGCTTACTTGCTTTAGATCAAATTCTTTAAATATCCTATCCTCCAGCTCGATCACCAATTTTCCGGAAGATGAAACCCTTCGGATATACCCCATGAACATTTCTCCGTCGCCATCGGTAAAAGTGGAAGGTTTGTCCTTTCTAAAAAGTAACTTTTCGTAGAAGGGCAACAATTGCGTGACGGTCTTGGATTCGATAGCTTCCAAACGCAACCAGATACGCTCCAGGAGTTTTTGGAGCAGTTCATCCAGATCAAAATTGCGGCCTGTAATTCGTTTCAAAGAGGAAGCTTTGTCCAAATTTTCAAAATCCGTTTGGTTCACGTTCAAGCCAATTCCGATAATGGACTGTCCCACCCTTTCACCTTTGAGCACATTTTCGATCAAAATGCCACAAACTTTCTTGGAACCTGACATAATGTCGTTGGGCCATTTTATCTTCACATTTGGCACCAAAAATTCTTCCAACACATCATAAACCGCCATGGAAATGGCAATGTTCAGAACAAACTGATGTTTGACACTTAACGCATCAAACCTTCGCAACACGCTGAATGTAAGGTTTTTGCTGCTTTCGGAATACCAAACCGTTCCCATCTGCCCCCTACCGTTCAATTGTTTTTCGGCAACAACAACAGTATAATCCAACGGATTTTCCGAGCGCAACAAATCCTTTAAATATTGATTTGTGGAATCCGTGGCATCAAGTTTGAGTAATTGAAAATGTTTTCCCAATGTGACAAGCCTTTACGATTTGTTAAAAACTAGGGCTAAGAAAACAAAAAAAACATAACTTTGTAAAAACTAAATTTTTTGAATGCAGAAAACGAAAGCTAGTGCAGATGAATTGATTGCCTTGATCCTGGAAGGAATAGAAGACGTTAAAGGAGTTGATATAAATCTACTGGACCTTAGGGAAATCGAAAATACAGTTTGCGACTACTTTATCATCTGCACTGGTACTTCCAACACACATGTTAACGCAATAGTATCCTCCATCCAAAAGAAGGTAAGCAAAGCCATACACGACAAGCCATGGCATGTTGAAGGCTCTGAAAACGCTGAATGGGTGCTGATGGATTATGTAAATGTTGTGGTACATGTATTTCAAAAACACATTAGGGAATTTTATGACATTGAAGGGCTTTGGGGAGATGCCAAGGTCACTATGGTGGAAAGCAGTTACAATTCTTAAGAAAAAATGGCAAACGAAAACAACCCGAATAATAATGCTCCAAAGAAACCACGCTTTAGCTCGTGGTGGATTTATGGTGTGGTAATCGCTATTATAATTGGCTTCCAATTTTTTGGAGGAAGCAGTTTTTCTAGCACAGAAAAAACCACAACTTCTGAGTTACAGGAATTTTTACGCAACGGTGACATATCCAAAATCGTCATCATTACAAATACGCGTCAGGCCAAGGTATACCTTACCGAGGAGGCCATGAAAAAGGACGTCCACAAAGGTGTGGCCGAGAAACCCCTTTTCCCCTCCACTGGTCTGGTACCACAATACGTTCTGGACTACGGAGACCTCCAGATTTTCCAGAATGAAATCACGGAAATCAAGAAAGAAAACAACTTGGACACCATTGTCGAATTCGACACGGAATCCAATGTGCTCGGTGAAATATTCTTGACCCTGCTGCCATTCGCTCTTATTATAGGTATTTGGATATACCTCATGCGCAGAATGTCTGGTGGTGCAGGAGGTGGTGCAGGCGGACAGATTTTCAATATCGGAAAATCCAAGGCCAAACTATTCGATGAAAAAACGGATACCCGTACATCTTTTAAAGATGTAGCAGGCTTGGAAGGTGCAAAAGAAGAAGTTCAGGAAATCGTAGAGTTCCTTAAAAACCCGGATAAATATACCTCCCTTGGGGGTAAAATACCAAAGGGAGCCCTTTTGGTAGGCCCTCCCGGTACAGGTAAGACCCTTTTGGCAAAAGCCGTGGCAGGTGAGGCAAAAGTGCCTTTCTTCTCACTATCAGGTTCAGACTTCGTGGAGATGTTCGTAGGTGTGGGGGCATCAAGGGTAAGGGATTTGTTCAAACAAGCGAAGGACAAATCACCCGCCATCATATTTATTGATGAAATCGACGCAATTGGACGTGCAAGGGGAAAGAACAACTTTACGGGTTCCAATGACGAGCGTGAAAATACATTGAACCAGTTATTGACCGAAATGGATGGTTTCGGCACCAACACCAACGTAATTGTGTTGGCTGCAACCAACCGTGCCGATGTACTGGATAAAGCATTGATGCGTGCAGGGCGTTTTGACCGTCAAATTTATGTTGACCTACCCGACCTTAACGAAAGAAAGGAAATATTCGAAGTTCACCTTCGTCCCATTAAAACGGCAGAAACACTGGATTTGGACTTTTTGGCCAAGCAAACACCCGGTTTCTCAGGAGCAGATATTGCCAATGTCTGTAACGAAGCTGCACTTATCGCCGCCCGTAAAGAGAAAAAAGCGGTGACAAAACAAGACTTCTTGGATGCCGTTGACAGAATTGTTGGAGGTCTGGAAAAGAAGAACAAAATCATCACCCCGGACGAAAAGAAAACCATTGCCTTCCACGAAGCAGGGCACGCCACCGTAAGCTGGATGTTGGAACATGCTGCACCGTTGGTAAAAGTTACCATTGTACCGCGTGGACAATCGCTGGGTGCCGCTTGGTACCTTCCCGAAGAACGCTTAATTGTTCGACCAGAGCAAATGTTCGATGAAATGTGTGCGACCATGGGTGGTAGAGCCGCAGAAAAAGTAATGTTCGGCAAAATTTCCACAGGTGCATTGAGTGATTTGGAAAAAGTAACCAAACAAGCTCGTGCCATGGTTACCATATATGGGCTTAATGATGAATTGGGGAACATTACCTATTACGATTCTTCAGGACAGAACGAGTACGGGTTCACCAAACCGTATAGTGAAGAAACGGCCCAAAAAATTGACCAAGAGATATCCAAAATGATAGAAAAGCAGTATCAGCGAGCTATTAAATTGTTGGAAGACAATAAAGACAAGCTTACCGAACTTGCCGAAAGACTTTTGGACAAAGAGGTTATTTTTAAAGACGATTTGGAAAAGATTTTTGGCCAGAGACCTTTTGAAAAAGAGGAAGAAAAACTTGAACCTGCCGAATAAAATCATTTAGCAAAATCTAACCAAAAGAATTATATTGATTCAGTAGAAAAGAACGCATAACCATAAATGGGAGTTTTTAAAAAACTTTTCGGAGGAGGAAAAAAGGTTTCCAAGGAAACCACGGAAACCCGTGGTGAGCACATGCCCGATTTAAAGATTCCCGTAGATGAGAAATTTACCATCTACTTTAAAAAAAATGGTGGCAAATTTATCTACTGCGAAGATTTTGCAGAGGTTTCCGAAGCGTTAAAAAACATTATTTCGGAAAATGATTGGCAAAACCATCTTTTTTATTCCATGGATCCCAGATTGGAAACACGTTTTGCTTCGGAGAACATTAACTTCACCAATGACCGCAACGAAAGCGATATTTTCTTTACAACCTGTGAGCACCTTGTTGCACACAACGGTTCCATTTTGGTATGCTCCAATCAAATAAAGGAAAAGAAATTAAACGAACTCCCTTCCAACTTGGTGGTTTTTGCCACCACAAGTCAATTGGTGGATTCCATCAGTGAAGCACTCAAAATTATCAAAGAACGCTATCAAAAAAATATTCCCAATAACATTACAACCTTAAAGCACTTTCAGCAAACTCCCGAAAACAAAGATGACTTTCTTTCCTACGGAAGTGCCTCAAAAAATGTATATCTTTTACTCCTAGAAGATTTCTAAATAAATGAGAGAGCTTTTGCGACGCTCCATAACAGGAGTGATTTACGTGGTACTTTTGCTAGGAGCGGTATTCTTGAGCTCGGATGCCTTCGATTTTTTATTTATGACCTTTGGTTTGGCTTGTCTATATGAATTTAAACGTATTGTCCGTTTAAAAGGATATTATGTGTTTATGGCCTATTTGGCGTTATGGTGGGTCTTTATTTATTTGACCAATGACACAACTGCCATCAACCTTTTGATGCTGTTGACCATTACCGTGGATATCGCATTACTGATGTTTCTTTTCTCTAAAGGCCCCAGGAATTTCACCAGTTTTCAGAAGTTTTTTATTGGACTCTTCTACATTGGGGGCGGATGTATTTTTTTAACTATGATCCCCTATAAGATCGATGAATTTGCCCAGTTTTTGATCATGGGCATCTTTATTTTGATATGGGTCAATGATACGTTTGCCTATTTAGTGGGCCGAACTTTTGGCCGCACAAAACTTTTTCCTTCAGTTTCACCAAAAAAAACCATTGAAGGTTCTGTTGGAGGTCTTATTTTTGCACTGGTAGCTGCTTATTTTTTATCGTGGTACGAAACAAGGCTCACGGTAATGGAATGGATGGCAATGGCCTGTTTAATAGTGATTGCAGGAAGTTTGGGCGATTTATTGGAATCAAAATTCAAACGAATGGCAGGAGTAAAGGATAGCGGGGCTATTTTACCTGGACATGGCGGAATTTGGGACCGACTGGATAGCTTGGTTTTTGCAGCACCTTTTGCTTATTTGATTTTAACTATATTCTCCTATGTTTCATAAAGAGGGGCAAAAAATTATTATCACCACATTTTTTTTAGTGGTAGCTGTGGTATTGACCGCACAGTACTTCATTGATGTTGAATGGATTCGGTTTACGGTACAAATTGCTGCATTGTTGCTTTTGATAGCTATTCTACAATTTTTTAGGAACCCAAAAAGGTTGGTCACGCCCAATTTTGATGAAATATTGGCCCCAGTTGATGGAAAAGTGGTTGTAATCGAAGAGGTTTACGAGCCCGAATACTTCAAAGAGAACAGAAAGCAAGTATCCATATTCATGTCTCCCACCAATGTGCACGTTACAAGGTATCCGGCTAGCGGAACAGTTACCTATTCCAAATACCACCCCGGAAAATATTTGGTGGCCTGGCACCCAAAATCCAGTACTGAAAATGAACGTACCACTATAATACTGCACACACCAAAATTTGGGGAAATCGGGTACAGACAAATAGCAGGTGCCATGGCACGTAGGATCGTAAACTATGCCGAAGAGGGCGAACAAGTTACTCAGGGCGAGGATGCTGGATTCATAAAATTTGGGTCCAGAGTAGATCTGTTGTTACCGCTAGACTGTGATATTAACGTAAAACTCAATCAAAAAGTAGTTGGAGCACGCACTTGCATTGCTTCCGTTAGACCATTGGATGATTAACGAAGAATTACATAAAAGATTCAACGACGCCGTTAACTTTGTTAACGACTACACCGATCCATTGCCAGCCGATCTGTTGCTAAAACTCTATGCCTACTTCAAAATTGCGAACAAAAACTTTGATAACCCAGGTAGTAGGACCCCCCTTATCAATGCATTCAAGGCAAACGCCCTTTTCCAAGCAAAGAGAATAAGTGTGGAAGAGGCCATGGAAAAATATGTGGAATTGGTGGAAAAAGAGCTAAAAACCCTCTAAGAAACCAAATTTGGGGTAGCAAACGATTTCTCGAAATACGTAAAATAGATAGCTCCAAAAATCGTCACCAAAAAATAAAAGGCCACAAAGTAGCTTGCCGCCGAAAAATACGTGTCGATCCCAAACCAATCGTTGGTTACATAAATAAGTATCACCCCCCCTATTCCTCGGACCATTTCAATCCAAACTGCGTAGTTCTTACGATCCATTAAGGTTGTATATCCATAAATGCCCACAAAAATAAACGCACCGAAAAGTAAAAGGCCATCAAAACCAATCTCCGAGTAACTGTAAAACATAAAGAGCATTAAAAAGGTGGTAACGATCAACTGAAAGAGTGCATACCCCTTTAAGGATCTAGATGCCTCGGGTTGATACTTCCTAAAGTTGTACACGTTCTCTATAATAGTAACAGGATATTTTTCCTTTACATCTTTAGGCCGCCAACCTGTGGGCATAAACCAAATCCGTAGTTTGTCCAGATAGCTTTTGGTCCTCCATGCATCCTGTATCAACCGCCATAAATGCTGAAAGTTGATGATTATCGGATTCCAGGTATTTGCCGGTTTTAATACGCCGTATTGCGGAGGCACCTCATCCAACTCCTCCTGAAAGGTTCCGAACATCCTATCCCAGACACAGAATATCTGTCCAAGGTTTTTATCGATGTACTCTGGATTAATGGCATGATGCACACGATGCTGTGACGGGGTCACGATCACATACTCCAAAACCCCCATTTTACCAATATGTTGGGTGTGATACCAAAACTGGGCAAACAAATGGATGGGAGCAAGTATCGCAATCACTTGGTTGGGGACCCCCAAAAGAGCGGCAGGAATCAATAAAAGTGCGTAATACCCCAGCAAATTTGAAATGGGCTGCCTTAGCGCACATGCCAAATTAAACTCTTCACTACTATGATGAATCACATGTTGGTTCCAAAAAAAATTGATATGATGGCTCAGCCTATGGTTCCAATAGCCAGCAAAATCCAGGGCAATAAAGGCCACTGTCCAAACTAACCACGTAGCCTTTATTTCCACCAAGGCCAAATGCTCCAATAAAAAGGGATAGCTTACCAAAATAAGTACCAGCCCCAGAGAATCCTTTACCACATTGGTCAGACCAGAGCTAAGACTGCTCACGGTATCCATGAGATTGTGTTTCTGATCTTTTACAAACCGACCGTAAAGAATTTCAATCAATACTAAGCCAATAAAAAACGGTGTAGCATATAACAATGCTGTTGCATACGATTCCATTTCAAAAATTTACGCTTTGCTCAATGCAAGAATGGGATTATGTGCTTATAAGTTACTTTAAATTTTTAAATAACTGAATATCGTTGGCATCTGTTAAATCGGGAATATGCTCGGAGCGAGGAATACACAGGACGCTTTTCGGTTGTTCGGCAACCAAGGTGTCAACGGCCTTGGGCAATTCCTTTTCTTTGCGTACTGGGTCAATAGGACATTTTTCTAAATAGGGATAGATTTCCTTCCCGGAAAAACTAAAAATGTTCATGCTAACCCGTAGCTCACCTGAGGCATCTTTATATTTGGGAACATCTTCCATGTCAGGTTTTTCAATAATGTCTTGCAAAAAACCATCTGGAGAAATATCCATTACGGCAAACTTCGCAATGCGCTCCTCGGTATAATCAAAACCCGAACTGCCATAACTGATCAAGGCATGGGGAGCTTTTCTTTCTTCCCGTAAATCTTGCAAAGCACCAATGGAGTATAGATTATCCCCATTACAAACCGTAAACGTGGTTTGCTTCAATTCTGGATACTGATCCAAACATTGTTGAAGGGCATCAGCGGTGCCCAATGGTTTTGTTCTTCCTTCTGGCACCGATTGCACGGCCAAGAAAACCTCCAATCCTGTTGGAAGATCGTCTTGCTCCTTCAAATTCCGAAAAGCCTCATTTTCAGGGCTAGTGATCAAATAAAGTTTGGTGTATCCTGCTTCCACAGCATTCTGAACCAGATAGTACAAAAAGGGTCTCCCATTTTTCCCAACGGGAATTAAACTTTTATGGGGGATATTGTCCATAACATCCTTTTGACCTTCCATATCTTTTAGGCTTCGCTTCATCCGTGAAGATGCACCACCTACCATGATGATCAAACTTGTATTCTCCATTATAATCAACTTGTTAATTCTACTGTGTAGACCGCCTTGGCACCCTTGTCCAAAAACGCCTTTTTTACCTTTTCCTCAATATCGTCCGTGATTATGGACACCATACAGCCACCACCACCCGAACCAATGATCTTTGTTCCTATCGCTCCAGCACTGCGCGCAGCATCCATCATCTCCACCATTTCAAAAGGTGTATTTTTAATTTCATTTTGAAGAATGGTCTGGTGTTGGTTCATTAAATCTCCCAAAACCTGGATATCGGGATTAGCCTTTAACAACTCTTTTTTTGCTTCCAAGGTGATGTGATAGTTATAAATAGTAGCGTACCAGTACCCCTGAAGCTTCTTGGGCACCAGATTGACATATTTTTCATAATCCTCCAAAGTGGCATGTTCCAGTTCAAACTCTGAATGAACACTTTTGACGGCCGCCGTAGCTTTTTGAGCATATACCCGGGCATTCTTTAATACCTCCAAGGTTTTTTTGGGCACTCCAGACTCTGCCACCAGCAATTTTCCCAATTTGGCATTGAGGCGAGTACTTTCACCACTCTGGGTATCAATATAGAGTAATCCTTTTTGGGCTATAGTATATTGATCCATTAAACCTCCAGGCTGATCAAAGAACAGTACTTCGGCCTCATACGCCCATCTCCCGATTTGAAAGTCGCTTATTTCTTCCGACTTTCCTTGCGTAGCTACCAAAAAACGTATCCATGCCACAACTAGCGCAGAAGAACTGGAAAGTCCGGCATTTACAGGAATGTTTCCCGATATTTCGATATCGTAACCCTGATCAAACTGAAAACCTTCTTTTTTTAAAACGGCCATCACGGACCTAAAATAATCATCGGCTTGAACTTGCTTTAAATCATCGTCCAACGCAATGGATGTATTCGCTTTAAGGTCCAATAACTTTAAAAGATATATACTATCGGTATTTGGGCTTGCCTTTAAATTGATGTAGCGATCAATGGTCCCGGCGATAACTGGCAATCCCAAATAATCCTGATGATCCCCGTAAAAACAGATTCGAGCGGGTACTTTTATTTCAATCATTGGTTACAGTCTACTTAATTTATAATTTGCAACGGCTCTGTATCCTTCCAATTGCCTCGTGTAAAATCGGGGAAGGGTTGTGGTGCCCCGCCGCTGGCCACCGAACGTTCACTCAATGGGGAAACAGCACTCCATAGGCATCCTTCGTAAACATTCTGGTCCAAAGGCAATCCTTTTTGCAGGCATTCTACTATGCGGTACACCATGATTCCGTCCATTCCTCCATGCCCACTTCCCTTAGCTGCTTCATTTAGCCGTTTATAGAGCGGGTGATCATATTTTTCGTATAATCTTTCGAGCTGCTCACCTTGTACCCAAGAGTGGTGATCTTCTGTAAGTCCTTCCACACCACCTTCTAAAGCTACGCGGGTCGGAAATCCAGCTAAAATACCTTTGGTTCCCTGCACTAAATTCAGTCGGGAATAGGGTCTAGGACTGGTTTCATCCCACTGCACCATAATGGTTTTTCCCATCGCGGTTTTGATGATGGATGTATTCAAATCCCCACCCTTAAAATCGAGTTGATTCCATTTATGATCCGCTGGATAATTTTTTTCAGCATATAACTCGCGTCCTCTTGCCGGGGTCGAGAATGAAACCAAGCTACCAAAAGTATCATCTTGTCTTGCCAAGTTCATATATTGGGCAACAGGTCCCAAACCATGGGTCGGGTATAAATTCCCATTTCTTTTGGCATAGTGGTATGTTCTCCAAGAGCCTGTACCCCTTTCTTGCTCTTCCATTTGCCAACGCAATTCGTGGATATAGGCAGCTTCGCCATGCAAGATCTCTCCAATTACCCCTTGTCGGCACATATTAAGGAACATCAGTTCATCTCGGCTGTAGTTAACGTTCTCCAACATCATACAATGCTTTTGGGTGCGTTCACTGGTATCCACTATGTCCCACATATCCTGAATGGTGGTAGCTATAGGGACCTCAACAAAGGCATGGGCCCCATTTTCCATGGCCCCAATGGCCATTGGTGCATGATTGGCCCAATTGGTAGCGATAAACACCACATCGGGGTTTACTTCTTTAAGCATGGTTCGCCACTTATCTTCATCACCCCAGTATTGAGCTATATTTTTATGTCGATTTGCTCCTGCGGCATCCTTTACCCATTGCGTCTTTTCTTTTACCAAATCCTCATAAAGATCACAGATAGCGACTACCTCAGTTCCTTCCAGAGCGGCAAAAAACTTGGCATGCGTTCCCCCTCTGGCTCCTACTCCAATAAAAGCAGCACGAACGTTTTCCAATTTAGGTGCAGCAAATCCACCCATATAGGTTGAAGAAAGAGGTCTCTCGAAATTGGCTTTTAAATAAGTTGGGGCTATCGAAACTGCGGCAGCGGTTAACGAAGTTTTTTGGATAAAACTTCTTCTATCGAGGTTTTTCATTGGTCCTAAAGTCAATTGGTTATTATGCCTTCCAAAGTATGAAAAATAAAAAGAAAAGGGAAGCTTGCTTCCCTTTTCAAAATCAATAAACTATGTATTTTTCGGTTATTGCAAACTTGCCAAACTCTTCTCCAAAGTTTCAATCTTGGCTTCGGCATCGGCAGCTTTTTTACGTTCCATGGCCACTACCTTTTCCGGTGCATTGTTCACAAAACGCTCGTTGCTCAACTTCTTTTCCACCGATTTTAAAAATCCTTTGGTATAATTGAGCTCTTCCGTAATCTTGGCGATTTCAGCTTCAACGTCAATGGCGCCACTTATCGGAATAAAGTATTCGTTACTCTTTACCCTAAATGTGAGTGCTCCCTCCAAACTGGCATCAACCGCCTCCATTTTTGATAGGTTTCCTAATTTTAGGATAATGGTGTCCATCTGCGAACCTATGCCCTCTGCATTTAACATGAAGAGTTCCAACGCATCCTTTTGAGGGATGTTCTTTTCCTTTCTGACAGTACGAATCCCTGAAATTACCTCAGAAGCAAATTCAAAATCTGCAATCAAGGTCGAGTCCACTTCCTTTGTATCGGGCCACTGGGCAACGATCAAAGCATCCTCTGGGGTACGCTCGGCTATATGCTGCCAAACTTCCTCCGTTAAGAACGGCATAAATGGATGCAACAACTTCAAGTTTTCTTCAAAAAGTCCCAAAACCTCACTATACGTTTTTTTGTCTATGGGCTTTTGATATTCTGGTTTTACAATCTCCAACAACCAAGAACAAAAATCATCCCATACCAATTTATAGGTAGCCATCAGGGCATCGGAAATACGGTATTTGGAGAAATGGTCCTCAATCTCCACCAAAGTTTGATTGAACTTGGCCTTGTACCACTCAATTCCCTTTTGTGCCGCTTCAGGCTGCGGAATATCAGCTACTTCCCATCCTTTTACCAATCGGAAGGCATTCCAAATTTTATTGGCAAAGTTGGCCCCTTGCTGACAAAGAGCTTCATCAAACAACAAATCGTTACCGGCCGCGGAACTCAATAATAGTCCTACACGAACCCCATCGGCACCAAAATCGGATATAAGTTTTAGCGCATCGGGCGAATTACCCAAAGATTTTGACATTTTTCTACGCTGTGCATCTCGAACCAAGCCGGTCAAGTACACATTTTCAAAAGGTCGTTTACCTCTATACTCATAACCAGCCATAATCATTCTGGCCACCCAGAAAAATAGGATGTCCGGTCCAGTTACCAAGTCACTGGTCGGGTAATAATAGTTGATTTCCTCATTTTCCGGTTCCAAGATGCCACCAAAAACACTCATGGGCCACAACCAAGATGAGAACCAGGTATCCAATACATCGGCATCTTGACGCAAATCGGACAATTGGATATTTGGGTTCTTGGTCTTTGCCAGTTCCAATGCTTCTTCTGGAGTCTCGGCAACAACAAAATCCTCTTTACCATCACCATAATAGTAGGCAGGAATTTGTTGTCCCCACCACAACTGGCGAGAAATGTTCCAATCACGGATGTTTTCCATCCAATGGCGATAGGTATTCTCGAATTTAGAAGGGTACAGCTTTATATCCTTGGTTTCCAAAACTCCTTCAATAGCAGGTTTCGCCAGGTTTTCCATTTTTAGGAACCATTGGTCGGATAATCTCGGTTCAATCACCGCTTTTGTCCTTTCAGAGGTGCCCACTTTGTTCGTATGCTGTTCCGTCTTTACCAGATATCCTTTCTCTTGAAGCTCTTTCGAGATTTCTTTGCGAACCACAAAACGGTCCTTCCCTTCATAGTGAAGGCCAAAAGAGTTCAAGGTGGCGTCTTCGTTAAAAATATCGACCACCTCCAGGTTGTGTTTATCTCCAAGATTTTTATCGTTCTCGTCGTGAGCAGGTGTAACTTTTAGGCATCCTGTACCAAACTCAACATCTACATATTCATCCTCAATAATAGGAATTACCCTATCGCAAATGGGTACAATGGCCTTTTTGCCGCGTAAATGACGGTATCTTTCGTCATTGGGATTGATACAAATAGCGGTATCCCCCAAAATGGTCTCTGGACGGGTGGTGGCAATGGTCACTTTTTCATCGGAACCTTCAATCGCATAGGACAAGTAATACAACTTACCTTGGCGTTCTTCATATATCACCTCTTCATCAGAAAGAGTGGTCTTGGCCTCAGGGTCCCAGTTCACCATTCGGTATCCTCTGTATATCAAACCTTTATTGTATAAATCAACAAAAACCTTAATTACCGAGGCAGACATATCGTCGTCCATGGTGAACTTGGTGCGATCCCAGTCACAAGAACAGCCAAGTTTCTTCAATTGCTGTAAAATGACACCCCCATATTCGTTGGTCCAATCCCAAGCGTGCTTTAGAAATTCATCACGCGATAATTTTGACTTGTCTATACCATCCGCTTTTAGCTTGGCCACAACTTTAGCCTCCGTGGCAATGGAAGCATGATCCATTCCTGGCACCCAACAGGCATTTTTCCCCAAGAGTCTGGCTCTTCGGATAAGAACATCTTGAATGGTATTGTTTAGCATATGGCCCATATGGAGCACCCCCGTGACGTTTGGAGGGGGTATTACTATGGTGTATGGCTCCCTTTCATCTGGTTTGGAACTAAAGTAATCATGCTCGGACCAGTAGGCATACCAATGCTCTTCGACCCTTTTTGGGTCATATTTTGATGGAATTTCCATTTTTCGGTACAGTTTTTGTTTAATTGGACTGTGATTGGTTTTTTGAAGGGAAAGCTAAATGTTAATTTTACGCTATTCTTCGGATTAGAGCCAATCCAGAAATACGAAACAAAAATAAGTAACGTTATCCTATAACAAAAGAATTTTGGATGCAGGTATCAAAACATCTACATTTGAAGTTCACCCAAAAACCAAAAATGATGAAAAAAACTGTACTCATGCTGTTTGTAGGGCTTTTATCCTTAGGGGTATATGCTCAAGAGACTGCTAAAATCGAATTTAAGAGCGAGACCATTGATTACGGAGAAATCGAAAGAGGTAGTGATGGTGTTCGTGTTTTTGAGTTTACCAACACAGGAAATGTTCCTTTAGTGATCAGTAATGTTAGGTCCAGCTGCGGATGTACAATTCCCAAAAAGCCAGAAGAACCTATCATGCCTGGTAAAACAGGTCAAATCGAAGTAAAATATGACACCAACAGAGTTGGCCCAATAAGAAAGGCAATTACTGTTACATCGAATGCAGATACTCCTACGAAAGTTCTTAAAATAAAAGGAACCGTAAAAAATCCCGGAGCGAAGTAAGCGAAAAATAATATATATATTTAAAAGCCCCGCAACCATTTACTTGCGGGGCTTTTTATATGTTAATCGTCGTCGAACATCTTCTTGAGCACAAAGGTGAACAACAAATCAGTATTATACCTTTCTATAAGAACCCTAATTCGTTTGCCTTCTTTCTCATTGAGCATTTTCAGAATTTCCTGAAGCTTATATTTGTGGACCTTTCTGCCATTAACGGCCAAAATAACATCACCTTCCTGCAGACCAGCTTCTTCAGCGGGACTGCCCGCACGAATACCGGAAACCACGATTTCCGGGACCAGACTTAACCGGGTTTTATTTTCCAATAAAATCTGAACGTTACCAAAAGTATCGCTGCCATCTTCTTCTTTTACGATACCGTTGACATCCGCAATACTTTCCGCTATATAGCGCAAGCCATTATGCTGCAGGTCTATACCTGCCAAATTGTAATGAAAAGGGTCTTTGAAGTTTCCATTCTTTTTTAACGTCACCAATCCCCGGGCATAATCGAATACCATATTAAAACGCTTGAGTACTTCTCCCCCAAGGCTTCCATTCCGGTCTCCCAAACTATCCATACCCTGAAAAGACTCTCGATAAGGAAAAGCTACTTTAGCTTCGTCCAATTCAAAACCACCGATTCGAACTCCATTGATTTTACTGCGTTTTCCAAAGATATCCCCACTCAATCCCCTGCCTAAATGGTCTTCATAGTTCTTTTCTGGTATTGCCAATCCTTTATCCGGCTCCGGAAAAAGCCACAAGGCATCACTACTTCCTGTATCCACCAACAATTTCACGCTCACATTTGCCGTGTCCTTCATTAAAACCGTTCCTTCCACATAAGCTTTTCTTTTTTCTATGGTAAGAGGAATGGTCTGTGTTTTTCTTCGATCCCTGTACTTATAATGTTCAGGATTGTGCAATTTCAATTTTCGAGAAGAATAATTCACCTCAACAACAAAATCCCTGAACAGGTCATATCCCATAATTCCATGTACAGGAATTCCCAAGGATGTTGAAAAATTGATTTCCCTGTCCAGAACCACATAAAGATCTTGCGAAAAGTTTTTGGCTTTTCCCAGTTTAAAGGCATTACCCTTAGAGCTTAATGCTTTCATAGGCTCTCCCCCACCAAGGCCTCGAATGGTAACCTCGGATACATTATTGATTGGAATTGAGTCCGATTCGGATAGATTGAAAAGAATAGGTTTACTTACCCCGGAATCCAAAATAAAGGTGAGTTCCGTGCCATTGATCTCAACAGGAATGATGATCAGGTTATTGATCAGTTCAAATTTTATCTTTTGGAATTTTTCAGCTTTGGGCAATTGATACCCTTGTGCCATCACAAAAAATGGCATCAATAAAAGAAGTGTGAAAAAGATGATATTTTTTCTCAACATACTTAATTTCAACGTATCATACCTATTAAATATACAAATTAAGCTGCAAACCTGATATTAATTTAACATTTCGATAAGCAAGTAATTATTCTTTAAAGTTGTTGTTTTCGATAGTTGGTTTTCTCATTTTTGCCAAAACTTTAGCACATGCCAAGTATCTCAAAAAAAGGGACGCAAATGCCCGCTTCGCCCATTCGCAAATTGGTACCTTATGCAGAAGCTGCCAAAAAACGAGGAACCCATGTAATCCATCTTAATATTGGACAGCCTGACATTAAAACTCCGAAAGTAGCGCTAGATGCTGTAAGGAATCACAATATTGAAGTGCTTGAGTATAGCATGACCCAAGGTTCTGAACAGTATCGCCAAAAAATAGCGGCCTATTACGCCAAACAAGAGATTTTTGTTGACGCCGAAGATATTATTGTAACTACGGGGGGTTCCGAAGCACTGTCGTTTACCATGGGAACCATTATGGACAATGATGATGAAATTATCATTCCGGAGCCATTTTATGCCAATTATAATGGATTTGCCACCGCTGCAGGGGTTAAAGTAAAACCTATTGCATCGTCTATAGAAAATAATTTTGCCCTTCCTCCTATTTCCAAGTTTGAAGAACTTATCACTCCTAAAACAAAAGCCATCCTAATTTGCAATCCTGGAAACCCAACTGGATATCTATACAGTAAGGAAGAAATACATCAATTGGCCGAGTTGGTGAAAAAACATAATCTTTTCCTTGTTGCTGATGAAGTTTACCGAGAATTCACTTATGACGGCAGGGAACATTATTCCATTTTACAAGTGGAAGGATTGGAAGAGCATGCCATTGTGGTCGACTCTGTTTCCAAGCGCTATAGCATGTGTGGGGCAAGAATCGGTTGTCTAATCTCCAAAAACACTGAGGTGATCGGAACTGCAATGAAATTTGCACAAGCACGATTATCTCCACCAACTTTTGCTCAAATTGCGAGCGAGGCCGCCTTGGAAACTCCCCAAGAATATTTTGATGACGTAATCGAGGAATATGTTTCCAGAAGAAACCTCTTAATTACCGAACTCAACAAGTTGGAAGGGGTCAAGGTTGCCACACCACAGGGTGCGTTTTACTGTGTTGCCGAACTACCTATAGAAGATGCCGACCACTTTGCACAATGGTTGTTGGAAAGTTTTGAGGTCGATGGAAAAACCGTGATGGTTGCTCCAGCAGCTGGCTTTTACGCAACACCGGGTCTTGGAAAAAATCAGATAAGAATTGCCTATGTGCTCGAAAAAGAGCAACTTGTAAAGGCTGTCCAAATTTTGGGAAAGGCCTTAACCGAGTATAACGCCCAGTGAACATTCAGGAAAACATATCCTTAAAAAGCTACAATACCTTTGGTATTGATGTTAAAGCACGGTTTTTTGTAGAAATAACCGGACTGGTTCAGCTTCAAAAAGCACTGGAACTCAAGGCATACCCAAAAAAATTCATCATCAGTGGTGGCAGCAATATGTTGCTGACCAAGGACATTGACGCACTGGTGATGCACATCCAACTTAAAGGCATTACCGTTGTTGAGGAAGATGAGGATACCGTTGAAGTAAAAGTGATGGCCGGCGAAAATTGGCACGAACTGGTGATGTGGAGTTTGGAGCAAGGATACGGTGGATTGGAAAATCTTTCGTTGATTCCAGGTAATGTGGGCACGGCACCCATTCAAAACATTGGTGCCTATGGTGTTGAGCTCAAAGATGTCTTTGTTAGCTGTGCCGCCATGAATTTAAAAACCAGGGAACTGGAAGGTTTTGACAACGAAGCCTGCGAATTTGGTTACAGGGATTCCATTTTCAAAAAGAAGGTGAAAGGAAAGTATATCATCACTTCAGTTGTTCTAAAACTGACCAAAAAAGACCATGTGCTGCACACGGGTTATGGTTCCATCGAAAATGAGCTGAAGAACAAAGGAATCGTTCATCCAACCATAAAAGACATTTCCAATGCAGTAATTGATATTCGAAGAAGCAAATTGCCCGACCCCAAGGAAATTGGCAACAGCGGTAGTTTTTTTAAAAACCCCATCATTTCCAAAAAAACCTTTGATAAATTCATTAAAAAAAATCCCGACGCCCCTTTTTATGAGGTAGATGATAATCAATATAAAATACCTGCGGGGTGGCTCATAGAACAATGCGGTTTTAAAGGCAAAAGGTTCGGTGATGCCGGAGTACACGAAAAGCAAGCATTGGTTTTGGTGAATTACGGGAATGCCACGGGCAAAGAAATTCTTTTCTTGGCCAAAAAGATTCAGGAGGAGGTACAAAAAAACTTCAAGATAAAAATCCAGCCAGAAGTAAACATAATAAAATAACCCTCGCATTGAAACCAATAACGAGGGTTATACCAAACCAAACTAACCAAATTTATATATGTCATCAGGGCTGTAAAACCCTTTATTTATTGCTAATTAAGCTAAACAAAATGCTTTTTCTGTCTTAGCTTTGTTTTATATACGAGATAAATCCTATTTTAGATTTTGGCCCCACAAAAAATTTTACCAAAAACACCATAAATGAGCACATTGATCGAGAGACATATTGTTTCACTCCTTGCGGAAAAGGACGATAAGGCCATTTCCCTTCTCTACGAAAACTATGGAGACACGCTCTTTGGGGTTGCCTATAAAGTGGTTAAAGACGAAGATTTGGCCCAAGATGTGCTTCAGGAAAGTTTTATTAAAATCTGGAAAAAAGCAGATACTTACGACCCTTCTAAGGCCAAACTTTTTACCTGGTTGTTCCGAATTACCCGAAATACAGCCATAGATAAGTTAAGAAGTGTTACCAATAAATCGGACAAAGAGATCCAAATCGACGTTTCGGACGTATATAATGTTGGAGTAAAGAGTATAAATCCCGAACATCTGGACATCCAGGATAACTTGGACAAAATCGAAGATAAGTACAGGATTGTTCTTGAAGCCCTGTTTTTTGAGGGAATGACGCAGCAGGAGGCAAGTGATGAATTGGATATTCCCTTGGGAACCATAAAGTCCAGATTAAAAATCGGACTTAGGGAACTTGGAAAGATTTACGGTACAACGATGTCTTTGCTTCTGTTATTAAACCTATTATCATGAAAGAGAAAGTTAAAATATTTTTAGAATCTGATATCTTGGAAAAGTATCTTTTGGGAGATACTACAAAAGAAGAATCACAGAAGGCCGAGAGGTACATTGCCATGTATCCTGAGGTAAGGGAAACATACGATACGCTCCAAAAAAACCTGGAGACCTTTGCCAACTTGTATGCCAAAAAGACCCCTGAAGGTCTTAAAGAAATAATTCTTGCCAGTGCCAAGAAAGAAAGTGTGGTGAGCAAAAGATTCATGCGCTATGCCGTCGCAGCCAGTATCGCTATTATGATCTTTGCTGGTTCCTCCCTTTTCTTCTGGAACCAGAACAAGAACTTGCAGGAAGAAAATACCATGGTCACGAACCAAATCAAGTATTTGGAAAACAACATGAAAGACCAGTTGGCCGATATGAGAAATCAATTTATCGTTCTCAACAATCCCGCTACCAAAAAGTATCAGGTAAAGGGTGAACGTGAGGCCAAAGAACTTAAGGCCATTGCATACATCAACCCCGTAAAAAAACTATCTTATATCAATGTAAGCAATGTTCCCGAACTTCCAGAGAACAAATGTTTCCAGATGTGGGCCGAAGTCAACGGTGAATTGGTCAACTTGGGGGTCATCAAAAATTTTGACGAAAAAGATAAGCTCCTTGCCCTTCCCTACGCCGATAATGCCGTAGGCTACATTACCATAGAACCAGAAGGTGGAAACAATACCCCTTCGGTGGACAATATCGTTGCCAACATCAAATATTAAGGTTCACTTTAAAGAAACCTTAAACGGGCTACCCTTTAGCAAGGTATTTTGTACCTTTGCATAAAAGTTGGAATATGAAGTTAGCATTAGTTACCATTGGATTGTTGGCACTTGCTTTCGCAGGAATCGCCATCAAAATCTGGGGAAAAAAGAACGGTGAGTTTGCTGGAACATGTGCAAGTCAAAGCCCTTTTTTAAACAAGGACGGAGAAGCTTGTGGTTTTTGTGGTAAACTTCCCGAAGAACAAGATTGTAAAAAAGACACCGTTACCAACACCCCATAATTCGTAATTTTTTAGATAAGACTCATTTTTTGGAAAAAACCGACGATTCCATCAAGGAGATTATACAAAAGGCAAAAGAAGGAAACCAAATTGCCTTTAGCACGCTTCTTGACACTTTTTGGAACGATGTTTACGGTTTTCAGGTGCTTCGCACCAAAAATGAGAACGACGCAGAGGATATCACCATACGAACCTTTTCCAGGGCGTTCGATAAAATTGACACTTACGACGAAAATTACGAGTTCAAGACTTGGCTCATTACCATATCCAAAAATCTTCATGTAGACCTTTTGCGAAAAAGAAAAAGAAGTCTCATGAACGATATGGAGTCCCGTGGCGACGAGGTAAAAAGAGTATTGGACGAAACCCCAACGGTGGAAGACCGTCTGATCACGGAGCAAAACCTTGCACACCTATTACAGGACATCAAAAAATTGAAGCCGCACTACCAAAAGGTCATCAACCTTCGGTATTTTCAGGAAATGAGCTATGCCGATATAGCCAAAGAACTCAATGAACCCGTGAACAATATCAAAGTAAAACTGCTCCGTGCGAAAAAGCTATTGGCGGAAATCATCAAAAAAAAGTGACCCCCTGCGAGGCATTTAGTTTCTTTCACAGTTTCGTATCTTTGTAAATCTAAATTAGATGTATGAGCACAAGCGTAGCAGAAAATGTTCTTCCACCTAAAGGAAAGCCAAAATGGCTAAGGGTCAAGCTCCCAACGGGCAAAAAATATACCCAACTTAGGGGACTCGTGGACAAATATGACCTTAATACCATTTGTACCTCTGGGAGTTGCCCGAACATGGGTGAATGTTGGGGAGAAGGTACAGCTACTTTTATGATCTTAGGTAACATCTGTACCCGTTCCTGCGGATTTTGCGGTGTTAAAACAGGTCGACCTGAAACCGTGGACTGGGCAGAGCCAGAAAAAGTGGCCCGCTCCATAAAAATCATGAACATAAAACATGCTGTGCTTACATCGGTAGACCGGGACGATCTTAAGGATATGGGCTCCATTATCTGGGCAGAAACGGTTAAAGCAGTCCGAAGAATGAACCCGGATACCACCATGGAAACCCTTATCCCTGACTTCCAGGGAATATCCACACACTTGGATAGAATACTAAAAGTAGCTCCGGAAGTGATTTCCCACAACATGGAAACCGTTAAAAGACTGACTCGAGAAGTTAGGATCCAGGCCAAATACGAAAGAAGCCTTGAAGTGCTGGACTATTTGAAGAAAAATGGAGCAAATAGAACCAAATCAGGTATCATGCTCGGTCTTGGTGAAGAAGAAAACGAGGTCATCACCACAATGGAAGACCTCAGAAAAGTTGATGTTGATGTAATCACCATTGGCCAATACCTACAACCATCCAAAAAACATTTGCCCGTGAAACAGTTTATTTTACCGGAGCAGTTCAAAAAATATGAAGAAATAGGGTTGGAAATGGGCTTTAGGCATGTGGAAAGTGGAGCCTTGGTTCGCTCATCGTACAAAGCCCACAAACACATACACTAGCTCAATCGTGCGCCCTCCCCGATCATGAAAAGTATAACCATTGGAATAAATGGCTTTGGCCGTATTGGCAGAACCCTTTTCAGGCTTTTGCTGAACCATCCGAACATTAAGGTCGCGGCCATAAACGATTTGGCCAATGCCGAAACCCTGGCACATCTTCTAAAATACGATAGCATACACGGGGTATTGAATAAAGAAATCACACACAAAGACAACCATATCTTGTTAGATGGCAGGGAAATTCCAGTGCTCAACCACCATCACCCCAAAGAAATAGATTGGAAATCGCACGGGGTGGATATTGTGGTAGAATCCACAGGAAAATTCAAGACTCGCCAAGATTTGGAATTCCATCTAAAAAATGGGGCGAAAAAGGTAATTCTTTCCGTCCCTCCATTGGACGACTCCATCAAAATGGTGGTCCTTGGGGTCAATGAGGACACCATAAACGGTGAAGATCAAATCATTTCCAATGCATCCTGCACAACCAACAATGCCGCTCCAATGATCAAGGTAGTCAATGAGTTGTGCGGTATTGAACAAGCCTATATTACTACGGTACACTCGTATACCTCCGACCAAAGCTTACACGATAGCCCGCATCGGGACCTTCGCAGATCAAGGGCAGCTGGTCAATCCATAATCCCGACGACCACGGGAGCCGCAAAGGCACTGACCAGTATTTTTCCTGAACTGTCGGAAGTAATAGGAGGTTGTGGTATCAGGGTTCCCGTTCCAAACGGCTCACTTACGGATATCACGTTCAATGTAATCAAAGAAACCTCGATTGAAGAAATTAATGCTACCTTTAAAAAACAAGCGGAAAACAACTTAAAAGGTATTTTAAATTATACTGAAGACCCTATTGTTTCTATCGATATAAACAATAGTTCGTTCTCTTGTACGTTTGATTCCTTGATGACCTCCGTAATCGGTAAGATGGTGAAAATCATCGGATGGTATGATAACGAAACTGGATATTGTTCCAGAATTATTGATTTAATAGCTTTGCTGATAAAGAAAAACTACGTTTGATCTTCAACTTCGTTAATAAAAGTCTGGGCAAAAAATTGCCATTTCTACTGTGCATAATGCTATGTACCCAACTCTCTTTTGCCCAAAGCGAAGAAAATTCCATATCGAATGTAAACGACATATTAAATGAGTTTATACAATATCGCCATAAGAACAAAGTAGACAAAGCCTTAGAAACGTTGAACAAGGCTGCCAATATTGCCGAGAGGAACGAAGACACCAATCTTTTGATCGACATTTATCAACAGATGTCAAAACTGCTCTTGGAAGAGGGTGATAGGGAAACTTCCGAATTTTACTGGAGCAGGGCTTCTTATTATTTGAAAGATAACCCCTATCCGCTAGGAGAAGCATTTCAATTATATATGGATGCCGCCCTCAGATTTGATGAAGGCAATAATTTTCAAGCCCTGAAACAACTGGAGGAAGCCAGAAAAGTCAGCAATAACAGAAACCTCACCAACAATATACTTTTACTTGAGGCCAACATCTACAGCAATATTGAAAAATTTGATGATGCCATTAAGAACCTGCATGCCCTCATTGTAAATTCAGATAATGAAGAGCGTGCATACCTGGCCACCCGAGCGAACTTGGAATTGGGAAAAATAAGCGTCACCCTAGATGATCTTGAAGAAGGGGTAATCCATTCCAAAGCGGCTTTGGAACTGGCAGAAAAACACGGTTTCTCCAAAGAAATCAAAAATGCTTTCGAACAATTATCATCCATATACGAAGCGGATGGCAATTATCGCGAGGCACTGAGATATTCAAAAGGTTTGGCCCAAATCAAGGATTCCATATTCAACATAGAAAAAGTTCAGTTGGATGCGGATACAGCCGACAAAACCCGTTTTGACCATCAAATGAACGAATTGAACAAACTCCAAGCCAAAAACGAGGAGTTGAGCGAATCCAAAAACCGTTCGGAAATAACGGCCATATTAACCTCCGCCTTTTTGACCATTATATCCCTGTTAGCGGTTTCATTGTTCAGGAACAACCAAATAAAACTCAAAACCAACGATCTACTCTACACTAAAAACAAGGAATTGGAGTTGGCAAGGGATGCCGCGGTTTCTGCCATGGAGGCCAAAACAAATTTCCTGTCCACCGTTACGCACGAGTTACGAACACCCCTATACGCGGTAACAGGGCTCACGCATTTATTGTTGGAAGAAAACCCCTCCGAACACCAAAAGGAACATTTAAAATCGTTAAAATTTTCCGGGGAATACCTGCTCAATTTCATTAACGATATCCTGCAAATCAATAAAATTGATGCTGATAAACTTGAGCCGCTCAGTATAGAATTCAAATTGCACAAAGTGCTGACCGATGTTGTAGAATCCCTTCATCAGAATGCCAACGAAAAGAACACAGAGCTTATCTTGGATTATGACCCCAAGATACCAGGAAAGCTCTTGGGAGACCCGATAAAACTATCCCAAATTTTCATGAACTTGGTGGGCAACGCCCTTAAATTCACCAAAAATGGCAAGGTAGAGGTCATTGCCAAAATGCTCAACAAAGATGAAGATCACGTAAAATTATATTTTGAGGTAAGGGACAACGGTATCGGTATTTCCGAAGAGCAGCAGAAAAACATCTTTGAAAGTTTTGAGCAGGGCTCTATCCAAATCAATCGGGAATATGGAGGAACAGGTCTTGGATTGACCATTGTAAAAAGTCTTTTGGGCTTGTTTGGCAGTACCATTCACTTGGAGAGTGAATTGGGCCATGGAAGTTCTTTCTATTTTGAAATGGATTTGGATTACGAAAGCAAACAGGGAGAAGAAGTTGTTTTTGAACTCAATCCAGAGGAATTCCAATTCAAGGGATTACACGTTCTAGTGGTTGAGGACAACAAAATCAACCAGGTGATCACCAAAAAAATGCTCACCAAAAAAGAAATTACCTGCGATATTGCCAACAATGGTAATGAAGCAATTGATTTGGCCCAAAAAAACACCTACGATGCCATTCTAATGGATATTCACATGCCGGGTATCAGCGGTGAAGAGGCAACGCGACAGATTCGAAAATTTGATACAAACATCCCCATAATTGCCCTTACCGCTATTTCTTTGGATGACAGTTTGGACAGTTTCTATGAAGCTGGCTGTAACGATGTGGTCACCAAACCATTTAAGCCCGAAGTGTTCTACCAAAAAATAGGAGAGAATATTTTTAGGAGCAAAATGCAAGGTTCCGTCTAAAACAAGGCTTCAATAGCATTTTTCAACACCGTTTCATCCTCTTTGGAAAAACTATGTGCTATTTCCAAAAAATATAGTTTTCCGACCCTCCCTTTTAAGCGGACAAAATCCTTTTCGGTGGTCAATATCAGCTCATAATCCTTGAATAGTTCAATTTCCTTATCGGAGAAATGATGGTGGTCCCCGAACTGGAAATGTTTAAAACGAACCCCCACCGTACGCAGATGCTGAACCAAAGGTGCTGGCGAAGCGATTCCCGTCACTAAAGCCACTTGCTTATCACTTAATTGAGCTAATGGTATCTTTTCCTCGTCCCCATCAGATACAAGATCATGATAGGTTATAGTGGCAAATAACACCTTTTGATGCTTTTTGGGTTTAAGTTTTGATGTAATGGCCTTCTTTTCCTCTTCGGAAATACCAACGGGACATTTGGTTACAACAATCAAGTTGGCGCGATGTGCTTGCTTTTTGGCATCTCGAAGATTTCCAGTGGGCAAATACCAATCATTGATATATAAATTATGGTAGGTAGAGAGCAGTATCGAAAAAGTCGGCTTCACCTTTCTATGCTGAAAAGCATCATCGAGAACAATAACATCTGGGTCGACCAAATCCTGTAGTTTTTCGATACCATTCCGCCGATCAGCATCCACGGCAACCGTTACCTTGGGAAATTTTTGATGGATCTGATAAGGTTCGTCCCCCAATTCCAAAACCGTACTTTGAGCATCTGCCAAGTAAAAACCCTCGGATTTACGCTTGTAGCCCCTGCTCAGGACAGCAGTTTTTCGGTTTTCCAATATCCGTAGCAAATATTCCGTCATTGGGGTTTTACCGGTACCCCCAACACTCAAGTTGCCCACACAAATGGTAGTTGTTTTGTACGATTTGGACGAAAACACACCAATATCGAACAAGAAGTTTCGAACATAAACCACAAGGGCATAGACCAACGAAATGGGGAACGCTATTTTCCGGAGCAATTGAAGCATTGAACGAAAATATAATATTTTATCTTTAGCCCACTTAACATTTTTAAAATGACGGTTAACGAGATAGCAAAAATCCTGGAGGAATTGGCTCCTTTGGCCCATGCCGAGGATTTTGACAATGTAGGCCTTCTAGTCGGCGACCCGAACATGGAGGTTAATGGGGTTCTAGTGACCCTCGACACTTTGGAAAATGTAGTGGACGAAGCCATCGAAAAAAAAAGCAACCTTATCGTAAGCTTTCACCCTATAATTTTTAAGGGATTGAAAAGATTGACAGGGAGCAATTACGTAGAGCGCGTTGTACTTAAGGCCATCGCCAACAATATTGCCATTTACAGTATGCATACCGCATTGGACAACAGCAAAATGGGGGTGAATGCGAAAATTTGTGAGGTTTTAGGAATCAAAAATCCAGAAATCCTCATCCCAAGGGCAAAAAGCATCAAAAAATTGACCACCTATGCCCCCAATGCCGATGCGGAAAAGATAAAACTTGCCCTCTTCTCGGCAGGTGCTGGGGAAATTGGTAAGTATAGCAATTGTAGCTATAGTCTGGAAGGCACCGGAAGCTTTAAGGCAGAAAACGATGCTAATCCAGCCATTGGAAAAGTTGGTGAGCTACATTATGAAAAAGAAACCCAGATCAACGTCATCTATTCATTTGAAAAAGAAAAAAGTATCCTAAAAGCTCTTTTTGAAGTCCACCCTTATGAAGAAGTGGCCTATGAGGTACTCACTTTGGAAAACACCAATCAAGACTTGGGGATGGGCATGATAGGGATTCTTGAAACCGAAATGAGCGAAAAAGAATTTTTACTTTCGGTCAAAGAACGGATGAATGCTTCTGTAGTAAGGTATTCCGAACTACTCGGAAATAAAGTTAGAAAAGTCGCTGTATTAGGGGGGAGCGGAGCGTTTGCCATTGGCGCCGCAAAGAAATCGGGTGCCGATATTTATGTTACGGCCGACCTTAAATATCACGATTTTTACCAAGCCGAAAATCAATTGGTGGTTGCAGATATTGGGCACTTTGAAACTGAGCAGTTTACAAAAGATTTATTGGTTGATTATCTTACGAAAAAAATTCCTAATTTTGCAGTCTCTTTATCGGAGAGTATAACGAATCCCATCAAGTATTTATAAAATATATGGCGAACAAGAAAGAAAGCACTGTGGAAGAAAAGTTGAGAGCACTGTACGATTTACAGCTTATTGATTCCAGAGTGGATGAAATCCGCAATGTTAGAGGCGAATTGCCTTTGGAAGTACAAGACTTGGAAGACGAAGTTCTTGGTCTTAAAACCAGAATGGACAAATTGAAAACGGATGTTGAGACCATCAACTTTGAGATTACTGCCAAAAAGAATCTTATCGACGAGTCCAAGGCGCTAATCAAAAAATATAGCGAGCAGCAAAAAAACGTAAGGAACAGCCGCGAGTTCAATTCCTTGAGCAAAGAAGTGGAGTTCCAAGAGTTGGAGATTCAATTGGCCGAAAAGAACATTAAAGAGTTCAAAGCACAGATTGAGCAGAAAAAAGAGGTGATTTCCGTAACCAAAGAGAAATTATCTGAACGTGAAGGTCACTTGAAGCATAAAAAAGGTGAACTCGACGCCATTCTTGCAGAAACTGAAAAAGAAGAAAAAGCCCTTTTAAAGAAGTCGGAAGAATACGAAGACAAAATCGAAGAGCGTTTGATCAAGGCATATAAAAGAATCCGTCACAATGTGAAAAACGGTTTGGCCGTGGTTCCTGTTGAGCGTGGAGCTTCTGGTGGCTCTTTCTTTACCATTCCACCACAGGTGCAGGTAGAGATTGCATCCCGTAAAAAAATCATTACTGATGAGCACAGTGGAAGAATTTTGGTAGACCCTCTTTTGGCCGAAGAAGAGCAGGAAAGAATGCAAAAACTTTTTGCCAAAATCTAATTTCCATTACGTAAGAAATTAAAAAAAAGCCACCTTTTTAAGGTGGCTTTTTTAATGCTATAGGTTTTATCAAAATAGATATCTTGACTGCCTCGACTTGGCAATTGACTATCTACTTATCTAAAAGTTCCAGGATTTTATCCTCTACTTCTTGAGAGTCCCATTTTTCTTCAATATGGGGCGTTTTCATTACCTCTTTCATAATTTCTTCCTGCAAATCACCAATTGCCAATGCCTCGGAATAAGGTTTATCCGAAAAAGTAACACGACTGTAAACAGGTACCCATTTTTCTGGGTGTTTGCCAGCAAAATGCTTTTCAATTTTTTTCTGTAACAAAAACTTTGGGTCGGCAGTTCTACTGCTCATTTCCACAAAGTTCCGGTAACTTAGTTCGGCAATGGCATCTGCATTGGGTTTCCGTTCCTCCTGGTATTCGGAAAAAATGGTATCCCAATCATCCCCATGCTTTTCCATGAGCTGGTTGAGCACGTAGATATCTTCAAAACCGGCGTTCATCCCTTGTCCATAAAAAGGGACAATAGCGTGCGCCGAATCCCCCACAAGAGCCACTTTGTTCCAATAAGTCCATGGATAACACTTCATGGTAACCATGGCACTGGTGGGATTGGTAAAAAAGTCTTTGGTCAAATCTTCTATTTCCTTGCGAACGTTCGGAAAATATTTTTCAAAAAACGCCTTGGCATCATCGACCGTAGTTATGCTCTCAAAGGAAATTTCTCCTTCAAAAGGCAAAAACAAGGTACAGGTAAAACTACCATCAATATTGGGCATGGCTATGAGCATGAACTCTCCGCGCGGCCAAATATGGAACGAGTTTTTGTCCAGCTTGTGCGTTCCATCCTCGTTGGCGGGTATAGTAAGCTCCTTATAGCCCACATCGATAAAATGCTGCGAGTAATTAAACCTACTCCTACGTTGCATTTTATGGCGAACCCTCGAAAAAGCACCATCACAACCAAAAATCAAATCATACTGATACTCCTTCCACTCACTTTTTTCCGTTTCGCCCGTATAGATTTTGGCCTCGGGCAAATTCACATCCCAGACCTTTTCATTAAATCGAAAAGTAGCTCCTTCCTCTTCTGCAAGATCGATCATCCGCTTATTGAGGATACCTCGGGATATGGACCAAATAGCCTCTCCATCCTTCCCATACTTTTGAAAATACACGGGTTTATCGTTCACATGCATGGCACGCTTATCCAACGGAATTGCCAAGTCTTTGATTTTATCACCAATACCTACCTCATCCAAGGAGCGCCACCCTCTATTGCTCATAGCCAAGTTGATGGATCTTCCCGAAAACTTGATGGTCCTAATATCCGGTCTCCTATCAAAAACAGTAACCGTATGTCCAATTCTTCGAAGATATATTGCTAATAGGGAACCCACCAATCCGGAACCGATGATGGCTATATTTTTTGGAGTCTGTGCCATAAATGCCCAATGGGCTCAATTCTGATTAAAGCGATAAAAGTAAGCATTTTGCGCGTTAAACTGTTTCGATTCCTTGGTTTCACTCAACCTTAATCATATTTTGTTTAATTTTTTGTTACTTTTATTAAACAATAAATTGGATTGGCACACAAGAAACCGTATTTACCCACTAAAATATGTCCCGTATGCGAAAGACCCTTTGCTTGGCGAAAAAAATGGGCCAAGCATTGGGATCAGGTCATCTATTGCAGTGCACGGTGCAGAAAAAACAAAATCTAGAATGGAAACTAGTCTTATTTGGTTCGGAAACAATCTAAGGATTCAGGACAACGAAGCGCTGTACAAAGCAGCTAAAGCTGATCGGTTGGTTGCAGTCTACTTCTTTGATCCGAGACAATTTCAAGTCAATTCGTTCGGTTTTAAAAAAATGGAACGTTTCAGGGCCAAATTTTTACTGGAGTCGGTGCATCAACTTCAAAAGAATTTGGAAAAAATCAACATTACCTTACTTGTCTACCACGAAAAACCGGAAGCCAAGATTCCCGAACTGGTGCAACGCTTCAACATCAACAGTATCTATCTTCAGCATGAATGGACATCCGAGGAAAATCAGGTGATTCAAAATGTAGAAAACCGAGTACCCCACTCAGTGGCATTCCACAAAACCATGGACCAGTTCCTTTTTCATCCTGAAGATATTCCCTTTGATTCGTATGCGCAGATTCCGCAGGTATTTACAGTTTTTCGAAAAAAATGCGAGAAGCATGTTCAGGTAAGACCTTGTTATGACAAACCTAGAGTTTTCCCATCTGACAATCGAATGGAGTCTCAACCGCATCCCCTTAGTTTGGAAGACCTTGGGTTTTCCCACTTTGAGGCGGACCATAGATCTGCCTTTCCTTTCAAGGGTGGCGAAAACAACGCCCTAAAACGGTTGCAGCATTATTTTTGGGACAGCAAAAAACTGGCCTACTACAAAAAAACAAGGAACGGACTGGTGGGCACGGATTATAGTTCCAAGTTATCTCCATGGCTGGCCAATGGCAGTATTTCTGCCCGTACGATTTATTGGGAAATCAAACGTTTTGAAAACGAAATCAAGAAAAATCAAGATACCTATTGGTTGATTTTTGAACTGATTTGGCGAGATTACTTCAAATATGTTTCGTTAAAGCACGGCAACCAGATTTTTAAAATCGATGGTATCCTTAAAAAGGATTATCATTGGCACACCAACGAGGCAGCCAAACACGATTGGATCAATGGTGAAACCGATGATGATTTTGTCAACGCCAATATGATCGAGCTTAAAAAGACAGGGTGGATGAGCAACCGCGGCCGACAGAACGTGGCCAGTTATTGGTCCAAGCACCTTCAACAAGATTGGCGCATAGGGGCCTCTTATTTCGAAGCCATGCTCATTGATTACGATGTACACAGCAATTGGGGCAACTGGATGTACAACAGCGGCGTGGGCAACGACCCTCGGAACAGGACTTTTAACACCGAAAGGCAAGCGGAACGATACGATCCATACAAAAAATTCCAGCGCCTTTGGCTACAACCCACCTTATTCTAATTTGATGAAAACACTTAGACTAATCCTTGGTGATCAGCTCAATCTATCCCATAGCTGGTTACATCAAGTAGATGATGACCATGTATACCTTATGGCCGAAATGCGGCAGGAAACGGATTATGTAAAACACCACATCCAAAAAGTGGTTGGTTTTTTCTGTTCCATGCGGAATTTCGCAAATACGCTGAAAGACAAAGGGCATCACGTGATATACTTTACGATTGGTGACCCAAACAATCCCCAGAAACTACCGGACCTTATTGATCAAACCATTTCGGAGCACAAGGTTGAAAAGTTTGAATACCAATTGCCCGACGAATACCGGTTGGACCAACAGTTCCAAGAAATTTGTGAGTCCATCCCTATTCCTTCAGAAGCTTTTGATACGGAACATTTTTACACTAGCAGAAATGAACTGAAAAATCACTTTAAGGGCAAAAAACAATTACTGATGGAAAGTTTCTATCGGATGATGCGAAAGAAACACAACATTTTGATGGTAAACGAACAGCCTGAAGGTGGAAAATGGAATTTTGACCAGAGCAATCGTAAAAAATGGGACGGTTCACCGGAGATTCCCGAAGAACTATCATTCAACACAGATGTTACCGAACTGTTGGACGAAATTAAAAGTGCCGAAGTCAACACCTTTGGTAACATTGATGCCAAAAACTTTCCATGGCCCACCTCCTACCAAGAATGCAAAAAGCTATTGGATTATTTCTGTTCAAAGTTGTTGCCCTACTTTGGTGACTATCAAGATGCTTTGCATACCCAAGAAAAATATCTGTTCCATTCCCGTCTGTCCTTTGCCATGAACAGTAAAATGCTTTCGCCAAAAGAAGTTATCGATACGGTTATAGAGTATTATTACGAACATACAGATGACATCCATATTTCGCAAGTGGAAGGATTTATCCGTCAGATTTTGGGCTGGCGGGAATATATGCGCGGCATATATTGGAAAGAGATGCCAGGCTACGCTGAATTGAACAAACTAGAGAACCACTACCCGCTCCCCGATTTCTTTTGGACAGGAAAAACGAAAATGAACTGTCTGCACAAAGCTATCACCCAAAGTCTGGACGATGCCTATGCCCATCACATTCAACGTTTAATGGTCATTGGTAACTATGCACTGCTTACACAAGTTGACCCCAATGAAGTAGATGCCTGGTATTTGGGGGTATACATTGATGCCATTGAATGGGTGGAGATTACCAACACCCGAGGCATGAGTCAATTTGCTGATGGCGGTCTCGTTGCTACCAAACCTTATGTGAGCAGCGCCAATTACATCAATAAAATGGGGAATTATTGTAAGGAATGTACCTACAGTCATACGGTTAAGTCTGGAGAGAACTCCTGTCCGTTCAATTCCCTTTACTGGAACTTTTTAGAGGAAAAGAAAGCACATTTTAAGAACAACCAACGTATGTCGATGATGTTGAGCTTATTAGAGAAGAAAAGCAAGGAAGAGTTGAACGAGTTACAAGAAAGGGCGCGCAACATTATTGACCGGCCCGATCAATTTTGAATTTTACAATCCTATGAAATCCGATAGCCGCCTAACCTTCGTATATCCAGTAGAATATTCCGCTACGGCGTCTATATATAAAAAGTCCTTCACAATACGTTGCGAAGGACTTTTCACTTTTTAACAAGTTGTTGTCTTATTACAAGATTTCATCCACGATTCCGTATTCCACGGATTCTTCGGCACTCATCCAGTAGTCTCGATCAAAATCCTTCATCACCTTGTCATAAGATTGTCCGCAATTTTCTGATAGGATTTTAGCGCCCAATTCCTTGGTCTTGATAATTTCCCTTGCCTGGATCTCGATATTGGAGGCCTGTCCCCTTGCCCCACCGCTTGGTTGGTGTATCATAACACGGGCGTGTGGCTGAATAAACCTTCTACCCTTTTCCCCTACCGATAAAAGTATGGAACCCATAGAGGCCGCCAAACCGGAACATACCGTGGAAACAGGGCTTTTTATCTGTTTAATGGTATCATAAATAGCAAAACCAGAGGTTACGTACCCGCCTGGGCTATTGATGATCAATTGAATCTCTTTATTGTTCAACATATCCAAATACAGTAACCTGTCTATAACGTGCTTTGCAGAATCATCATCTACTTGGCCCCACAAAAACACTTTGCGGTCTTCTAACAGTTTTTCTTGGATCAATTCCTGAACTTTTCCTTTTTTTGAACTCATTTTTTACGTGTTGTAAGACTTCAAAAATAATCAAATTCCAAGGAAGTTACCGCACTTGTTTTTCACAATACGACTATTCTGATTTTATCTGCACTTTTTGCGATACTACATCCTTGATCGGAATCACGAATTTGCCCTCTTGCGTTTCCAGGGTAAGGCTATTGTTCTCAATGGCTTTTATAGTTCCTTCGTTACCACCAATTACAATTTTGTCGCCAACCACATAAGTTTTCCGGGTGTAAAATGCCCTTAGGATATCCGCGACGATCTCCCTGGACCCCAAGCCGACCCCCAAGGCGAACGCCAAAAGGAAAGAGCCCAAAATCAAGGTAATGTTATTGGTGATGATGGTAGTATCCACCCCTGCCTGATTCAATGCGGTGATGGACATAAAGATGACGATCACATAGAAAAATAGGTTGCTTACAATATTGGAACCGCCGAATTCCAATGAGTCGAACAACCGCTTGATGGTTTTCTTCACAAAGTTCCCGATATAGAATCCGAGCATCAATAAGGCAAGGGCACTAAAGAATTGCGGTAAGTAATGTAAGAGGTTCCCGATTTCCTTGGATATGATTTTCCAATCCAAAATATCGGCGGCCACAATCAAAAAAACCAAGAATAAAAACCACCGAACAAAGCCCGATATAATTTTAATGAGGTCTATTTCAAGGTCGCCTTTTCCTGTAACATCCATACCGTTAATTTTATCGTTCAGCAGGTCGATTTTAGCGAGTTTTAAGATTTTCCTTAAAAGGAAAAGGACGATTTTGATGATAATCCAACCCAAAAACAAAATAACGATCGCTCCCAGAATTTTAGGAAAAGCCAATGCTATCTCTTTGCCCATCCCGGATAAGGAATCAAGTGTCACATTTTTCCATTCATTAATAGTCTCCATAGTTGTTGTTTATTTATAGTGTTCTGTTAGTTGATTAGTTTTCCCCTAGGGTTCGGAACAGTTTACGCAAAGCTCCTCCCAAATTGATCGAGAACAATGAAGCCATGTCCATGATCAACTTTGCCGCAGCAATGTCGTTCATTACTTTTTGCTTCATTTCGGGCGGTACTTCGTGCAGCGAAGCCTCCAACTCTTTAAACGGGTTTTTGTGTTTCTTTGCCATCTATTCCAGGGTATTGTAGATTTCCAATAGTCTTTCTTTAGCTCTTTTTAGCCTCATCTTCACAGCACTCTCTCCAATGTCCATTAAACTCACCAGTTCTTTAATGCTGGCGCCATCTTGGTATTTGAGCAACAATATGGATTTGTCCTCAACGGCTATTATCTCCAATGCTTTCTTGAGTTTATCCGCTTTCATTTCGTACAAACTCTCATCGGGCACTTCTTCGGTAAGTTTATGTTCGGAGTTTTCAACTAGTATGGATTTGTCGCGTATTTTGAGTTGTTTGTTCCTATTTACATAGTTCACGCAAAAATTATAGGTAAAAGAATAGAGCCAAGTAGAAAACTTCGATTTCCCCTTAAAGGTCCGAAGTTTGATAAAAAGTTGGAGGAACACATCCTGCGTTAGATCTTCTGCCTCGTCCTCGGATCTTGCAAATCCGTAGCATTTATTGTACACCATCTTGGCATAGCGGTCGTACAACTTCCCAAAAAGCATAGGGTCGTTGTCCGCTACAATCTGTTTCACTAATTCTTCATCGGAAAGATGTACGTATAAGTCTTCCTTTTCCAAAAACGCTTTGTCGGGGTTACTTATAAGTATTAGAAACAAGTTTTTAAAAAAAGTCACTCCAGAAACAGATTTATTTGGTCAGGCTTTTTAAAATGGGGCGCAAAATAAGAGATTTTCCTAGTATATTTGGTTAAAAACCAGATATGAAGACCAATTACATCGTTGCCCTGTTGTCTATTTTAATTTTTGCTTCCTGTAAAACGGAACCCAAAAAAACCGAAGAAACGGCCGAACCTACCGAAACTGAAAAAACTGTCCCCGAACGTATTGCTGAGGCTCATGGCTTTGATAATTGGGCAGACGTAAAGGAAATTACCTTTACCTTTAATGTGGACCGGGATTCCATGCATTTTGAACGCAGCTGGGACTGGGAGCCCAAAACCAACAACGTTACGGCCATATCTGGAGGCGACACCCTTACGTACAGCCGAAACTCCATGGACAGTATTGCGCTAAAGACAAATAGCGGTTTTATTAATGACAGATATTGGTTGATGGCCCCATTTAATTTAATGTGGGACTCCAGCAACTACACTTACGAGCATACCGAAGAGGCCACGGCGCCCATTAGCAACGAGCCCATGCAGAAACTTACTATTGTGTATGCCAACGAAGGTGGTTACACCCCAGGTGATGCGTACGATTTTTATTTTAAGGACGATTATATTATTCGTGAGTGGGCTTATCGTAAATCCAACCAAGAAGAGCCCAACTTGGTCTCCACCTGGGAAGATTATGTGGATGTTGAAGGGTTACAATTGGCCCAACAGCACAACCGCCCCGATGGTGGTACCAGCTTATATTTTACCGGGCTTTCTGTAAGCAAGGAGTAGTGCAGTTATTGTGAGTCAGCAAAACTCACAAAGGATGTATTAAATTACCCCAGTCACAAGTTAAAGGTGATATTAAGCATTGTTTCTATTCCTATGTATAGGTATCATAATATAAAATTACCGGTACCGATTAAGTTGGCCACAATGTAAAAATCACTGAAAATGAAAATAACACTGATTAGTATTCCCGTTCGAGACCAGGAAAAGGCGATGCGGTTTTATACCGAAAAATTAGGCTTTATTAAAAAGAAAGACGAACCTTTAGGTGGTGGTAACAGATGGTTGATACTAGTATCTAAAGATTGGGTAGATGGACCAGAATTATTATTAGAGCCCGCACCCAACCACTTTGAACCATCCAAGGTGTACCAAGATGCATTGATGGAAGCAGGTATACCATGGACACAATTTGATGTTGAAAATGTAGACTCCGAATATGAACGTTTGACCGAGCTAGGGGTTGAGTTCAGTGTAAAGCCCACTGAAGCAGGAAACGTAAAATATGCAATCTTTAATGACACATGCGGGAACAATATTCAATTAGTACAGGAACTTTAAAAGTACTATTGCGTTGGTCAGATACAGGGAATTGTTTGTTCTCCTTCACTTCCCCCTCCTACGCAAGAAAAATGTAATCCCAAAAACCAAGAGGGCCATACACAACAGTAAGAGAAAGCTATAGTTTAAAGAGGCACTTTCCGCAATAAAACCAAGGATTACGGGACCCAACAAAAATCCCATATACCCAGCTCCAGCAATAAATGCTACCCCTTGGGAAGAATCCACTCCCTTTACATTGCCCCCAATTCGAAACAACTCGGGCACGATAACCGAAAAGCCGAGGCCATTAAAGGCAAATCCGACAATGGACCATACCGTATGCTGCGTGAGCACCAAAACAAAACCAACAGCGGCAATAAGCGCACCCAGCATAACTATTTTAATGGGGCCTATTTTGGCACTGATCCCATCTCCTAGAAATCGACCTAAGGTCATAGTAGTGGAAAATGCCAAGAATCCTGCTCCAATGAACATCTCCGGGGCCATGGTCATTTCTTTGAGGTACAGGGAGCTCCAATCTATTATGGCACCTTCGCTACCAAAAGACACAAAGCCGATAATCCCCAGTAATAGCAATGGTTTGAACAATTTCAGGCTAAAAGGTTCCTTTTCCACAGGGGCTGCCACTATCTGGATGTAATGTTTTTTCAGAAAAAAATTGATGACAAAAACCAAAACTACGGTAATGCCCATGTGCAACACAGGGTTCCCGATTACAGGAATCAGGAAACTACCGAGTCCCACCAAAATACCACCTAAACTAAAGAACCCATGGGCAGCGGACATAAAGTTTTGCTTATCCTCCTTTTCAATCTCCGTGACCAAGGTGTTTATCGCAATATCAATAAAACCGTTGCTGGCTCCAAAAAGGTAGAGCCCGGCCATCAACAAATAATAATTGGGTGCCATAAGCGGCAACATGGCCGTAACCGAAACAAACAGCACCCCATACCACGAAGCCCTTCCCACTCCAAGTTTATTGATGATCTTGGAGGCTACGGGAAAAATGGTGAAAACCCCTAGGGACAAACAAAAAAGCGCTATTCCCAGATCTGCTTTATTTATGTCCAGTTTTTCCTTTACGGTCGGGATATAAATGGCCCAAGTACCAAACCAAATATTGATACTGGTAAATACCCATGCGGGTGCAAAATACCTTGGGTTGGATAAAATTAGCCAAAGGGATTTCATATGTTGGTCAGGTTTGGTCGGTTCATTTTAATGCATGGTATTTATTTTCCCTGTATGCCTTCTTTTAAGATCTGTCCAAAACGGTACATATCCTCATACGAACAATATAGGGGTGCAGGGGCCAACCGGATAACATTGGGTTCCCTCCAATCGGTAATCACACCGTTTGCCATTAAATAATCAAAGATGGCCTTACCTTCACCGTGCAAAAAAACGGACAGTTGACAACCCCTTGCCTTAGGGGTAATGATCTCAAATGTGCTATCCACTTCCTTATCGATTTCGTGCAGTACAAACTCCAAATAGGCCACAATGGTCTTTTGTTTTTCGATCAGGGCATCCATACCCACTTCATCAAATATTTCCAAAGAAGCCAAATAAGGTGCAATGGACAATATGGGAGGATTGCTCAATTGCCATGCATCGGCACTTTCAATAGGGTCGAACTCGGGTTTCATTAAAAATCGAGTCTCCTTTTTGGTGCCCCACCAGCCCTCAAAACGAGGAATGTCTTCTTTGTTTAAATGTTCTTCGTGCACAAAGATTCCAGATGCGTTCCCTGGACCGCTGTTCATGTATTTGTAGCTACACCACGCGGCAAAATCAGCACCCCAATCGTGTAGGTCCAGTTTGATGTTTCCAACCCCATGGGCCAAATCCCATCCCACAATGGCACCAACATCTTTTCCTGCTTTGGTGATGGCTTCCATATCCATAACTTGACCATTGTAATAGTTGACACCGCCCATGAGCACCAGGGCCAGCTCATCCCCTACCTCGTTGATTTTTTGAATGATGTCTTCTGTACGCCAAGCATGTTCGCCTTCTCGCTTTTTTACCTCAACAATGGTATCCTTGGGGTCCAAACCATGAAAGCGGACCTGACTCTGCAGCATGTATTGATCGGAAGGAAAGGCTTTTTCCTCACAGATAATCTTGAAACGCTTTTTGGTAGGTCGATAAAAAGATACCATCAATAAGTGCAGGTTTACCGTAAGCGTGTTCATCACAGAAATTTCCTTGGGCATGGCCCCTACCACTTTGCCCAGACCTTCGGCAAGCCTTTCGTGATAATCCCACCAAGGTTTATCGGCATAAAAATGACCTTCCACAGCCAGTTCCCGCCAATCCTTCATCACATCATCCACAAACTTTTGGGTCCGTTTGGGTTGAAGCCCAAGTGAGTTTCCCGTAAAATAAATCACATCTTTTCCGTTGACCTGTGGGTAGTGAAATTCGTTTCGGTAGGAAGCCAATGCATCGGAAGCATCAAGTTTTTTTGCAAATTCAAGCGTATTCTCGAACGTCATTTTCTCTTTGGTTTGCATCAAAAATACGATTTGTGGGAGTAATGTGACGAAAAGAAATTTACTCCAAACGCATTTCGATGATGTGCTTTTTAAAACCCACTTTTTCATAGGCCTTTATGGCGGGCAGATTTTCGTTGTAAACTGTCAATCTGATTTCCTTGTACCCTTCTTGTTGGGACCACTGCTTAAGTTCGTCAACGATTTGGGCATTGATACCCTTCCCCCTAAAATCCTCGTCGGTATACATAAAACCAAGATAGGCATATAACTCATGGTCCAGATAATGCCTCGCTCTTTTGGGAATGGCATAGCCCGAAGCAACTATTTTCTCGTCTACTTCCGCGACCACCACATGAGCTTTAGGGTCTTGGATCATTTCGCCAATGTCGTAGTAGCTGATGGGTCCTTCCTTTATGGTCACATCAAAAGGTCGTTCAGCTTTTATGATTTCCTGTTCAAAATTTAACAATACGGGAAGGTCTTCCATTGTTGCTGTTCGTATGTTCACCTTTGGTAACGTCATGGAATGCTTTTGGTTTATCAACTGTTCCAATGTAGTTCTTTTCTATATTTTTGCGAAAAATAAATCATGCATTTCCTATCGCCCATTTTGGAAAGTTACATTGCCAACAGTTCGGAGGACGAACCCGAATTGTTGCAAGAACTTACCCGTGAAACGCACTTAAAAGTGATTCAACCCCGAATGATCACAGGACATTTTCAGGGCCGGGTGTTGAGCATGCTCTCCAAAATCATCAACCCCAAATACATTTTGGAAATCGGCACTTACACAGGCTATTCGGCCCTATGTTTGGCGGAAGGACTTCAAAAAAACGGGGAACTCCACACCATTGAGGTAAACGAGGAACTCCACCAAATGCAACGCAAATATTTTGATAAAAGCGGTCATGGAAACCAAATCATTCAACATATTGGGGACGCGTTGGATATTGTCCCCAACTTGAACCCTACTTTTGACCTTGTTTTTATTGATGCGCAAAAGGTGAACTACGATGCCTATTTTGAAGCTGTGATCAAAAAAACCAAACCCGGCAGTATTATTCTGTCCGACAATGTCCTCTGGTCTGGGAAGGTGGTGGAGCCATTACAAAAATCCGACAAAGCGACCGCCGCATTGCTTGAGTACAATCAAAAATTAAAAGAAGACCCGAGAGTAGAAACGGTACTATTGCCCATTAGGGACGGACTGACCTTGAGTAGGGTGCTATAAAACGCCGGTACAGGACATAAAAAAGCCATCCGGACAACAAACCTACCAACATACCCACAATAATGTCCAACGGAAAATGCACGCCCACGTAAATGCGGCTCAGGGAAAACAAGATAGGCCAAACAAAAAATAGCACCGCCCATTTTACTTTACGGCACAGAAATAAAAATACCAACACGGTTATGGAAAACGAACTAGAGGCATGTCCTGAAAAAAAACTGTAGTCCGTTGGGGTTTTTAAGATACGGATCAGGGCATTGATTTCTTCGGTATTATTGGGACGTAGCCTAGCTACCGATATTTTGGTGAAATGGGTAATTACAGTTATAAAAATGGCCAACCCGAGCACGGTAAAAAACATGTAGAGTGCCTCTTTTCTTGGAAATTTCAGGAAAAACAATACTGAGAATAGGACAAAAAGGGGAATCCAAGTGGAAATATTGGTGACCGTGGACCAAAAAACATCATAATCTTCTATGCCCAACCCATTGAGATAAATAAAGGTGTCTCTATCCCATTTGAGCAATTTTTCCCACATAGGAGTCTTACTTGTTAAGGTCTCTTTTGATGGAGCCGGAAACTTCGTCTACATTCTTCTTAACATCATCGATTTCCTTACGGATGTTCTTGGTAAAGTCGGTATCCACATCCGCGGTCTTCTGGATTTCGCGTTTAATATCGTCGGTAGCGTCCTTAAGTTGGCGCATTCCTTTGCCGAGCCCCCTGGCTATTCCAGGAATCTTATCCGCACCAAACACCATCACTACAATGAATAGGATGAAGAAAATCTCGGCTCCGCTTATAAATAGAAATTGCATGGCACAAATATAATCAGATATTGGGTTCAAAATAAAAAAAGCCCCGTGAAATCACGAGGCTCTTAACATAGTTTTTTCTTTTACTATTTTCCTTTGATGTTCTCCTTGAACTTATCAAAGTCAGACTTCTCTTCTTTTTTGGGCCAAGAATTGTTGGTCGTATCAATATCGGCTGTTTCCAATTTTGGATCCACAACGATGCCAACCAATTCTTTTTCCGTAGCCATAACTCTTTTTACCTCGGTATCGTTCTTTCTCCAAATCTCTGGAGGATACGTAACGCTCTCGGTAGTACCATCGGCATAGGTGTACTCCACAATCAATGGCATTGGAATACCTCCTGGCTTGTCAAAAGTGATTTCGTAGAAATACTTTGGCTCTTTAACCTGGGCTCTTTCAGCCTCGGTCATGTTGTCCATCATAAACTCCTTAAGGTTCTGGGAAGTTTCAGTCGGAGACTTACCTTTTAGCTCAGGAGCAAAATCCTCACTGTCCTCTTCAGCCAAATAAACCAAAGGCGGAAGGTCGGCCTCGGTAAGGTTTCTGTCGGCCATGTATTTTTCCATTTCCTTGGTAGGCTTGTTGGACACGTAGTATTTTTTAACTCCTTGTACACCTATATCCACATAATCGGTAGTGTAGAACCATCCTCTCCAGTACCAATCCAAATCCACAGCGGAAGCATCTTCCATGGTACGGAAGAAATCTTCTGGGGTCGGGTGTTTGAACATCCAACGTTGCGCATAGGTTTTAAAAGCATGGTCGAACAATTCTTCTCCCATTACCGTCTCTCTAAGAATGTTAAGAGCAGTTGCTGGTTTTGCGTAGGCGTTTGGTCCAAGCTGATATACATTTTCAGGGTTGGACATAATTGGTGATATATAACTTTGATCACCTGCCATGTAAGGAACAATCTTGGCCGGGTCACCTCTTCTTGAAGGGTACTTTTCGTTTGGAGCAATGACCTCTGGGTTGTTTTTTCCAAACTCTTGCTCAGCCAAATACTGCATAAAGGTATCCAAACCTTCGTCCATCCATCCCCACTGACGCTCATCGGAATTTACGATCATTGGGAAGAAGTTGTGACCAACCTCGTGGATGATCACACTGATCATACCATACTTAACTCTATCGGAGTAGGTACCATCCTCGTTTGGACGACCATAGTTCCAACAAATCATTGGATACTCCATACCTTGGTTTTTAGCATGTACGGAGATGGCTTTGTGGTAAGGGTAATCAAACGTGTGTTTGGAATACGTTTCCAAGGTCTGTGCCACAGCTTTGGTGGACATTTCCTCCCAAAGTGGGTTACCTTCTTTTGGGTAAAGCGAAACTGCCATTACATCTTTGTTTCCGATTTTAACGGCTTGCATGTCCCAAATAAACTTTCTGGAAGTGGCGAATGCATAATCCCTTACGTTGGTAGCTTTAAACTTCCAAGTTTTGGTGTCTGTGGAGAATCCTTTTTCCGCAGCTTCCGCTTCTTCTTGTGTTACAATGATCACAGGCTTATCATAAGATTTTTTGGCCTGCTTGTAACGCTTCATCATATCTCTAGAGAATACATCGTCACGGTTTTGTAGCTCACCGGTCGCATCCAATACGTGGTCTGCAGGAACGGTAATGCTCACATCGTAGTTACCAAATGGCAATGCGAACTCCCCACTTCCCCAGAACTGATGGTTTTGCCATCCTTCCACATCGCTGTATACAGCCATTCTTGGGAAGAACTGGGCAATTACATAGGCACGGTTCCCATCTTCAGGAAAATACTCGTATCCAGAGCGGGCCCTGTTTACCGTGTGATCAGGAATATTGTACCACCACTTTATATCGAACGAAATTTTCTCACCACTTTTTAGCGGTTGTGGGATATTGATACGCATCATGGTTTGATTGATGGTGTAGGACAATGGTTTTCCACTGCTATCGGTCACCGATTCAATATTAAAACCACCATCAAATGGCTCACTGATATAGGTCTCCGCAAAATTACCGGCGGTATAGGCAATATTTACACCGTTTCCGTTACGAAGCGGTGACTTGGAATCCTTGGCACGTACATTTTGATCTAACTGTACCCAAAGAAACTCCAAATCGTCCGGTGAATTGTTATGATATGTAATGGTCTCTTCCCCATTGATCTTTGCATTTTTATCATCTAGGTGAATATCCATTACATAATCCGCCTGTTGTTGATAATAATCTGGACCAGGTGCTCCAGAAGCGGACCGGTATGTGTTTGGTGAGGAAAACTCCTCGTACAATTGTTTAAATTTACTCTGGTTGTAATGTCCGGGCTCCCGCTCTTCTTTAACGTCTCCCTCTTGTGCCATAACCACGGCTCCAAAAAGGAACAACACGGAAGCAAAGCAATACTTGATTCTGTTCATTTTCTATCTGATTTTATAACGGTGAAAAATAACATATTTTAACCAAATGTTAAGAATAGGTCATAAGTTTAACATTCCTTTATTGTTCTCCCTGATCAACACAAAACTTTTTTTGTTGCCCTTCCATTTTATATGGACGACATTTTTCTGCTCATCGAACAAATCGGTGAGCACTTCGTTCTGTACGGACATGGTTTTTATTTCGGTTAGGTCGACATCGGGGATTTCCAGGTAACAGATGACTACGTCGGTATCGTACCGTTTCCCCAAAAAGTTATATGGTACGATTTCCCCATCAAATTCCACCACAAATTTGGTCCTGAAATATTTCTCGATGTATTCGTCCGCAATCTTGGATTCCTTTGGAGTGGCCAACTTGGCCTCTACACCATAACGTTCCTTGAGAAGCTTATCGAGGTCATCTATAAAAACCCGACTGGTAATCTGGAAAGCTTTATCGTCCTCCGAATAGGAAATATTGGTGACGCTGACATAGAATTTATGGGCGGATGAGAAAGAAAAAAAAAGTAGTATTACCAAAGGTAAAACCCAGATTTTTGCTTTTTTTAGTTTCATCATGTTCAATAAGACTTTAATTGTGCAACAATGTTACAGTTTTAGGATACGTTCTGCAATTTACCTGCCAAACTATTTTTTCGGGACATTTCGACTGCGCTCAATGTAACAGCGGGTCCAAATCTCCAACTCCTGACTCCTGAAAAATCAATCCAAATCGTTGTTTTTGCGATAAGCTCTGCTTTTCTGCAGCATGACATCCCATATTCTTAATTTGTCCTTAGAGGCTATCGCCACCTGAAACTTTTCATCCACTTCGCAGAAATACATAAAATCATCAATTTTATCCAAGGGGATTTTCAACGTGGTCAAAAACAGGGAATCGGCATAAAAGCTTTGTACCTGTTGTGTTTGCGCATAGGTATTTTCAATGTTCACCCGATTTTTGAGCATTTTGGTACGCCCTGTAATCGCATTGATTATTGGATTAAGACTAAGGGCTCCTCCTGCCCCACCTATGCCACCTCCCCCCATTACGCTCATACTGGAAGCTTCCTGTAACCTTCTTTCGCTCTGCGTGGGTATACTTTGGTGGGCATTCGGCAATTTTAGGGCTTCGGCACTCACGTCCTTTTCCAAGGTGACCCTATCGATATCCTTTGTTAAATCCCCGGTCAAATCGTAAGGGCTCACCACCACTTCCTTTAATTGGTTCACGAATTCCTGCATGGGTACTTCAATAAAGCTGGATTGGTACAGCGCTTCGGTAACAGGCAAAGATTTCCTTAAAAAATGAACTGCGGAAAACACCAAGGTGTCATTGACCCGAACACGGATTGAAAAATTTCCCTCAAAATCGGTGATCACCGCATCGTTTGTGGTACTATTTTGTACCACGACCCCTACAACATCCTTATCGGGGCTCGTTACTCTTCCTCGCAATATTTTGACACTTCCCTCTTGGGCAAGAGCCCATTGGGTGGCAAAAATCATCAATGCAAAAAAGATTTTTTTCATTCCTCATTCAAGGTTGCCAGATACTCTTTGCTTTGGGTGACTAAAAAATCGATCAATTGGAATTCGTTTTCTTTTTTAAGCAAGGTCTGCGAAGGTATTTTATCATCACAATACAGAAGAAATGCGTCTATTTTGTCCTGTGGCAGTCTAAGGTCGACCACAAAGAACTCGTCATCGTAAACATGTCTAAGAACCTCACTTACCTTAAGCGGTGCCCTTTGCTGCCCGTTGACCTCTTGCGATTTGAACAGAGCCTTGAATATGTTGACAAAGTTGATTCCGTCCTTCATCCCACGGGTAATCCTGGAATTGGCGATATTCTCGACCTCCGTACCCCGATCTATCTCATAATTGAATTCCTTGAAATCCTCGTTCTTTACCTGCAGAAACCTCTCTTGGTTTTCCGGGGTCACCACCACTTCGTCCAGTTCCTGTACTTTTTCATCCACTTCCACCACCAAGCGGTTGTTCGCTAAAATTTCGGGCGTAATGGTGACCACCTCCAATTGATAGTTTACCGCGGTAAACACCAACTGATCCCCATCCTTTACGCGAATCATAAATTCTCCGTTTTCGTCGGTTATGGTAGCTATTCCGCTGGTAGAATTGATAACGTTCTCGTTAGGTACGTTCGAACTCCGGTAAAGCACCTTTCCCCTGAGCATTTGACGGGTATCCTGTGCCATGGACCAGCCCGACACAAGCAAAGAGAACACTATCAAAAATATATTTTTCATTTCAATGTATTTAGCACAAGTTAAAGAAAACCCTTGGAGGCGATAAAAAAAATTAAGGCGTTCTAAACTTTTGTTAATTCTGTACCCTACAAATATACCAAAGGGAATTCCATTCACCCTCTAATTACGTGTTTTGACGGTATTTATTAAAAATATTGAAACATAAGTTTAGTTTTGTTTTTTACGTTTGGAAATCCTCAAATAACAAACACTGTGAAAACTTCAATTCTCTCCTTGATCATCTGCCTACTCTTGATCAACACCCTCAGCGGACAGGTAAAAATAGGGAACAACCCGCAAAACCTGGACCCCGCCTCCGTACTCGAACTGGAAAGCACTACCCGCGTATTGGTGATCACCAGGGTTACCGATGCCCAAATGAGCCTGATCGACCCATTGCCCGGTGCCATGGTGTACAATACCGACCAAGAGTGTCTGCACTATTATAACGGAACGGTATGGGTAAACATCTGCGACGAGCTGGACAATTCGTTTACCGTAAGTACCAGGGCCGATTATTTAAGACTACTGAATCCACAAGCTAGGGACAGCACAGTGGTGATTACCCCAACGACCAATCCGGATGGAAGCGTTAATTACAATTTTGAGGTAGGACAGATCACCGGAGCCAATATCGTGACACAATCCATTAATGGGGATTCTAAAATACAGCCCACATCCATTACCACGGGATTACTGGCACCAAAATCCGTGACCATTGGCAAATTTGCCGATGCTACAAGCGGACAGGCTGGAGATATTTTTCAATGGAACGGTACCCAATGGACCTTGGTCAACGAATCTGTATTGGGGATTACGGAAAAGGACAGCATTATCGGGAATGAAGTTTTTGATGCCACCGATGCCACTTTGGTCCGATCGGGAAATGGAGAAGACATTCCGTATACCTTGGATGTTTCCGAAGGAGGAATTACAGCTTTTGAGATTGCCACAGGTGCGGTAACTACCGATGAAATATTCAATGGCACCATTTTAACAGAAGACATTGCGGATGCTGCCATCACCGATACCAAACTTGACAAGACGAACATCCCCTTGAGCGGTTTCGGGGCCGCGGAAGTACCTTTGGATTTAGGCAATCAAAACCTAATTAATGTTGCTGACCCAACAAATCCGTTAGATGCGGTAAACCTTCAATATTTGGAAGGAGCGGTTACGACTTTGGAGACCGTGACAACCCTGACCGACGGGAACGACGGAACATTCACCTATTCGTC
>NZ_JAFLNM010000003.1:219260-409436 GCF_017313275.1 Flagellimonas profundi
TCCGAGAACGGAACCCCCACAACTTTTGATGCCAAGATCGCAACGGCCGTGGACAACACGGACGGAACATTCACCATCACAGACGACTTCGGGACTCAGGTCGACATCGACACCAACGAGACCGTGACAACCCTGACCGACGGGAACGACGGAACATTCACCTATTCGTCCGAGAACGGAACCCCCACAACTTTTGATGCCAAGATCGCAACGGCCGTGGACAACACGGACGGAACATTCACCATCACAGACGACTTCGGGACTCAGGTCGACATCGACACCAACGAGACAATTGTCAGTACAGATTCTGAAAATTCTATTACACAAGGGTCAGACGGGGGAGCTTATCTTAACACCACAGTAAAACCAATAACTTCGGTTATCACAGATACAACACCTGATAATTCAAATTATACAATCATATTAAATTCCGGAACATATCCTACTGGTGTAACATTATTGACAGATGGAACCTTACCAATTGGAAAAATAATTATCCTTAGAAATAATAGTGGAGGAGCAATTAATATTTCAGGATCTACAGCCGCATCTATTGCTAATGGTCAATCTCTTTGGGTACAATTTGATGGAACTATATGGCAGCAAATCAACTAATGAAAACCCTCCTCCACATAGCGTTTTTATTGTGGGTCAACTTTGCTGTGGCCCAAACGGGGCTCTTCAACAATGGTAACCTGCAAATGCACAACAATGCCAACTTGGGGCTGCACACCGACTTTATCAACAATGCCAGTTTTGAACAGACCTCGGGATTGGTCGGATTTTACGGTAACGGTGTCATAATCGTCTCCGGAAGTTTTTCACCGACCTTGTGGGATACGGAAATCATGAACAGCAGCAATGTGTTTTTACAAAACCCTGTACTGGTCCAGAACAACGTAAATTTTATCGATGGTGATTTTTTGACCCCAGCAAACAACCAAGCAGTATACCTTAACTTTATGGGCCAAGGCTTTTTCACCGGCGAAAGCAACGCATCCAAGATCACGGGGTTTGCTGCAGTGAACGACCGGGATGTGTTTTCGTTTCCCGTGGGGGACCAACAACAACTGAGGCCTTTGACATTGCTTTCGCAAAGCACCACACCATTGGCCATCTGCGCCTATTTTTTTGAGGACCCATCCAATCCATCTTCCATCTTGGAAGGTTTTGATACGGACGAGAAAGAACAAGAGATCGGTTCGGTATCCGATCGTGAATTTTGGATTATTCAGAGCGATGTACCAGCCCAAGTTACCATATCCTGGAACCCGCGCAGCGGTCTGGCCGCCATACCCAATGCTACGCCCGAATCCATTATTGTGGTCGGATGGAGCAAAACAGACAACGAATGGGTAATTATTGGCAATTCGGCCTTTAGCGGCGACCTTACCCAAGGATTTATTACTTCGGAAACTTTTTTACCAAGCGATTATGCTGCCATTACCTTTGGTACCATCCCGCTGCCTAGTGATACCTTTGCCGTGAACAATCCCACTTTGGGCAATTATTTTTTGAGTCCGAATGGGGATGGAACCAACGATTTTTGGATTATTGACGGCTTGGAAGAATCGCCCAACAACAGTGTCCGCATTTTTAACCGTTATGGACAAAAGGTGTTTGAGCAGGTCAATTACACCAACGAGTTTAGGGGAATCGCCAACACCGGAACCCTGATCACAAACCAAAGTGCGGGATTACCCGAGGGGGTCTACTTTTACCTTGTTACCATGGACGACCTGGAGCTGGAATATTCCGGTTTTTTGTTCTTGGACCGATAGCATTAAGTGGAGTTCTTCCCTAAATTTTCAAATTCAAGAATTAAAAATACTTCTTAACTTGGGACAAAAATTTGTTTCATGAAAAGAAGGACTTTTATCAAAACTGCTTCTGTGTCGGGCCTGGCCTGTACCATCCCCCCTATTTTCCCCAACCTTTACGATCTTGATTATTCAACAGCCGAACTTATGGGCAAAGCTGATATCGAACTTTTTGGGGAAGGCATCAATCTGAGGGAAGAAGCATACGAATCCTTCTTGGCCATGAAAAAAGCAGCCTATTCAGATGGTTTTGATATTAAACTGGTATCCAGTTTCCGTGATTTTTATCATCAGGAACGCATTTGGGAGCGCAAATACCTAAGTTTTACGGAGGATGAAGGACTGACTCCTTTAGAGGCCATAGATAAAATCATTGAATATTCCACGATACCCGGAACGAGCAGACATCATTGGGGCACCGACATTGATATTATCGATGCAAACCCAAAAGTCTCCGGAGATGTGCTTGAGGCCGAAAAATTTGAAGCAGGCGGTCCTTATGAAGGTTTAAAACTGTGGTTGGATGAAAATTCCGAGAAGTACGGGTTTTATTTGGTTTATACCGATAACTCTAGACGCAGAGGCTTTAAATACGAACCATGGCACTACAGCTATGCGCCAATCTCCATTCCCATGTTAACCGCATACCGAAAGCTCAATATGCTAAAGCTTTTACAAAAGGAACAATTTTTAGGGATTGAATACTTTACCAATGGCTTTGTAAAGACCTACTTGCAAGACAATATTTTGGATATCAACCCGGTACTGCTATAGCGTTATTTTGTATCTTCAACTATATAGAACACTAACCCATGAGACGAGGAAGTTGGAGAGTACGTATCCTTATAGGTTTGGCCATCGTTGCCTTCGCTTTTGTTCGTAGGTGCAGTAACCAAGAGGAAAATCCATATACGGGCAGGACCCAAAACATAAACATGACCGCGGAACAGGAAATTGCCATTGGGTTGCAAAGCGCACCCGAAATGGCACAACAACACGGTGGTCTGTATCCCGACGAACGCATGCAAGCATTGGTGGATGCCGTGGGCAATAAATTGGTGCAAAAAAGTTTAGCTCGGGAGACTCCTTATCCATATGAATTTCATTTATTGGCCGATGACAAAACCATCAACGCATTTGCTTTGCCTGGAGGTCAAATCTTTATAACCTATGCACTCTTCTCCCAGCTGAACGAACCACAACTGGCCGGGGTTTTGGGCCACGAAATTGGTCATGTGATCGGTCGACACTCCGCGGAACGGATTGCAGAGAGTAATTTTTGGCAAACCCTTGCAACAGGGGCCTCCGTAGGAGGAGATATGGGAAATTTAGTCGCTGGAATAGGTCAGAACACCCTGCTTAAAAATGGCAGGGGCGACGAATTGGAAAGTGATGAATTAGGGGTTTTATTTATGATTCAGTCCGGGTACGACCCCTATGAAATGATAGCGGTGATGGAAATTCTAAAGGCCGCAGCAGGCCCGAACAGAGTTCCCGAGTTTCAGAGCACACACCCCGACCCTGAGAACAGAATAGATAAAATCAAAGAAGCCATCCAACAATATTCAGGTCGATAGAATTGACTGTTTATCGATTAAACAAGGCATTTGACTTTATTTCTGTACCTTTGGACTAACCCCGAATCCTACTAGTTCCCTTAATCTTTTTATGCGGTAAAAAGAGAGAACATATGGGAACACTATTACATTTTAAAAATCTCTATTTAGAGGCATTTGACGATTGCAAACCTAGCTTTGTAGTACTCTTTTTAAAAGGGTATTCCATATTTTGTGCGGTTATGTTTTTTATGGCCGTATATGGATTTTTATACAGAGCTTTTACGGGCTTTGAATTCTAAGCTACGAGACACACTCTTTTGCAAGGACACTAAATATGTAAATGAGCAAAAAGGCCCATCCTTTCGGATGGGCCTTTTTCGTTAGACGAATAAACTCCTTTCTATTTTTTCATAGCTGATTTTAGCACCGCCATTGCATCTTTGGCATGGGAAAGTTCGGCATATTTCATCGCCGTCATACCGCCATCACAACGTTTTTTAAGGTCCGCACCATTATCGATAAGTACTTTCAAGACCTCGGCCTTGTTATATCGTGCGGCATAATGGATAGGTGCCTTACCTAGGGATTTTTGGTTGACATCCTCTCCAAGTTCAATGAATTTTTTAACGGTATCCACATCGCCCTGCATTACTGCTTTACAAAAAGCGCTAAGGTCATCCGGTGAAACCATTTCAATGGTTGCTTCTGTTTCGATGGTTTTCAGCTCGTTTGCAGAAATACCGCTTAGGGCCAACATGGATACAGCGGCCACTGTGAAGATTGTTTTTTTCATGATGATTGTTTTTGATTAATGAAATTACTTGTTATAAAAATAGACTTCTTAAAACAGTCAATGTTACATTATTAACAGTTAAATAACTAAATTTTAACAAGTATTCAATTTTAACTTAAAATTATTAACAACTTCATAATTAGAATTTTAACAAAAAACTAGGGCATCCAACCAGATCACTTTATTTTTGTAGTACAATATGTTACTATGAGCAAAAAGGTTATTCTTATGATTTTGGATGGCTGGGGAAAATCTCCAGATCCAAATGTTTCGGCAATTGAAAAAGCCAATACCCCATTTATTGATTCACTTTACACCAAATATCCCGATGCAGATTTGCACACCGATGGCATGAACGTTGGTCTGCCGGAAGGGCAAATGGGAAACAGTGAGGTCGGCCATATGAACCTTGGCGCCGGTAGAATTGTATACCAAGACCTTGCTAAAATCAATAAAGCCGTAAAAGAAGACACCTTAAAGAACGAGAAAGTACTCCAAGAGGCATTTGAATATGCCAAAGCCAATAACAAACCTGTCCACTTTTTGGGATTGGTCAGTGATGGTGGGGTGCACAGTCACATAGATCATCTCAAGGCATTGATCAAAGCCGCTGATGATAGTGGCGTGGAAAATTCTTTTGTGCACGCCTTTACCGACGGTCGTGATGTGGACCCTAAAAGTGGAAAAGGCTTTTTGGTAGATCTGGACAACTACTGTACGGACAAAAAGACCCAATTGGCCACTGTAATCGGCAGATACTACGCCATGGATCGTGACAAAAGATGGGAGCGTGTTAAGATGGCATACGATGTCATCGTGAACGCCGAAGGTGATAAAACCCAAAATATCGGCGAGGCGATGCAAAAAAGTTATGATGACGGCGTTACCGACGAGTTCATTAAACCATTGGTATTGACTGATTCGAACAATGAGCCCGTTGCCAAGGTCAAGGATGGTGACGTCATTATATTTTTCAATTTCAGGACCGACCGTGGCCGTGAATTGACCCAAGCTCTGAGCCAACAGGACTTTCATGAGCAGAATATGCACAAACTGGATCTGTACTATGTTACCATGACCAATTATGATGATTCCTTCAAGGGCATCAAAATCATATTCAACAAAGAAAATATAAAAGATACATTGGGCGAGACCCTTGCCAAAAACGGTAAAAAGCAAATACGAATCGCAGAAACCGAAAAATATCCGCACGTTACCTTTTTCTTTAATGGAGGTCGAGAGGAACCTTTTGAAGGAGAACAGCGCATTCTGTGCCCATCGCCCAAAGTGGCCACTTACGATCTTCAGCCAGAGATGAGCGCTTACGATATCCGGGATGCCATTATTCCCGAATTGAAAAAAGGAGATGCCGACTTTGTATGCCTCAATTTTGCAAACCCCGATATGGTTGGACATACCGGTGTCATGGAAGCCGCAATCAAAGCTTGTGAAACCGTCGATGAATGCGCAAAAGATGTCATCACCGCTGGATTGGAAAATGGATATTCCACCATTGTAATTGCAGACCATGGCAACTGCGACACCATGATAAACCCCGATGGCAGCCCTAACACAGCGCATACCACCAACCCCGTTCCACTTATTTTGGTTGACAATGATATCAAGGAGGTAAAAAGTGGTGTTTTAGGAGATATTGCACCTACCATTCTTAAATTATTGGGTGTTCCACAACCTGATCTTATGACGCAAAAACCATTGGTTTAAGCCAAATGTGCCTAAATCCATAGAATCAATTTATCTTTGCAGCTATGATTAAAGTAAAGACAGCTGAGGAAATTGAGTTGATGCGTGAAAGCGCTTTGGTTGTATCCAAAACTTTGGGAATGTTGGCCAAAGAAATCAAGCCTGGGGCCAATCCATTGAAGTTGGATAAGATGGCCGAGGAATTTATTCGTGAACAAGGAGCAGTACCTGGCTTTTTGGGTATGTACGACTTTCCAAATACTTTAAACTGGAGTCCGAACGCACAAGTGGTGCACGGTATACCTGGGAACGAACCTTTAAAGGACGGTGATATTGTTTCAGTCGATTGCGGGGCCATTAAAAATGGATTCCATGGTGACCATGCTTACACCTTTGAAGTTGGTGAAGTGGCAGAAGAAACCAAACAATTGCTTAAGGTGACCAAAGAATCGCTTTATATAGGTATTCGAGAGTTCAAATTGGGCAATCGTGTGGGTGATGTCGGCTATGCCATTCAAAAATACACAGAAGACCATGGATATGGCGTGGTACGTGAATTGGTGGGCCACGGTTTGGGCAGGGAACTTCATGAAGACCCTCAAATGCCCAATTATGGTAAAAGAGGCCGAGGCAAAAAGTTTGTCAACGGTATGGTGGTAGCTATTGAGCCCATGATCAATATGGGCACCAAACGAATAAAACAGCTAAGGGATGGCTGGACCATACTCACTGCCGATGGCAAGCCAAGCGCCCACTTTGAGCACGATGTGGCACTTGTGGACGGAAAACCCGAACTCTTGTCCACTTTCCAATATATTTATGAGGCTTTGGGAATCAAAAGCGACGAAGAAGATGAGTTCCGTAGCAAGAAGTTGGTGCTTTAGTGATCAGTAATTTTTATATTGACACAAATTTCACCAATTACTCAGATAAATGTCCCAAATCATTTATAAAAATGAGTCCTACTTTGTTATCGGTTTATGCATGGATATCCATAATGAACTTGGTAAAGGATTCAGCGAAGTAGTGTATAGCGATGCTCTAGAAATTGAACTAAAATCAAATGGCGTTCCATTTAAAAAAGAAGTCAAATTCGATATCATCTACAAAGGAAAGAAATTAAAGCATCATTATTATGCTGATTATTTAGTGGATGACAAAATTATCCTAGAACTTAAGGCAGTTGAAAAAATCAGTAGCAGTCATGTGAAACAAACATTGAACTACTTGGCCGCATCAAAGATGAAGTTAGGATTAATCATAAATTTTGGCGAAGATAGTTTATCCTATAAAAGAGTAATATTGTAGATCAATTGGTAAATATTCGTGTAATCCGTGTCAAAAATATTCAAATTCTTTCTTAATCTAATCCCCCGACCTATACTGATCCGATTAAGTTATTGGGTAAGACCTGCGATTGCCTTTTCCCTAAAAGGAAACAAATTTACGGACCCGATAGATGGAAAATCCTTTAGAAGCTTTTTACCCTACGGTTATGAGGATCCAAGAGAGAACGTACTCTCCCCCTCTACCCTATCACTGGAACGGCACCGGCTGTTGTGGCTATATTTAAAAAATGAAACCGGGTTCTTTGAACAGCCTTTAAAATTGCTCCACTTTGCCCCGGAACAGGCCTTCTACAATCGTTTTAAAAAGTTGGACAATTTGGAATACACCACCACCGACCTCAATTCGCCCTTGGCAGATGTAAAAGCGGATATTTGTAAACTACCCTTTCAGGACAATACATTTGACGTGATTTTGTGCAACCATGTTTTGGAACATATCCCCAATGACACCAAGGCCATGCAAGAGCTTTATCGAGTAATGAAACCAGGTGGATGGGGCATATTTCAGATACCACAGGATTTGAAAAGGGGAAAAACATTCGAGGATGACTCCATTACCGACAGAAAGGAACGCGCCCGCATTTTTGGTCAGTACGACCATGTCCGCATTTATGGCAGGGATTATTTTGACAAGCTTCGCAGTGTTGGCTTTACGGTTGAAGAAGTAGATTACACCAACACACTTTCAAAGGAAATGGTGGAAAAATATCGCTTGGCCCAAGGTGAAATCATCCCCTTGGCAAAAAAAATGATCAGTTTTTGATCAAAGCTTCAAAACCTGGCGTAAAAAACTCTTGGGTCGCCCCATTTTCATCCAAATAAATAATATAGGCTTCCAGCTCATCATGGTCCTGAAGCACTTGTTTGGAATCCTCCAAATCCATCGCCATAAAGGTTGTTGCAAAAGCATCGGCCACGGCACAAGTTTTTGCTACTACACTTGTTGCCAAAACATTGGAATTTTTGGTGTACCCCGTTTTGGGGTTGATGGTATGGACATACTTCTCTCCTGTTTCTGGATCTACCCTAAATTTTCTGTAGTTTCCTGATGAGGCCATGGCCATATCCTTCAAGGTAACAATCTGTTTGAGTTGGCGACCTGTTTCCACTTGGGGATCGTCAATTCCAACGGTCCATTGCTTTCCAGAATCCAGATTGGTGCCTTTGGCCAATACTTCGCCTCCCACTTCCACCAAGTAGTTTTGAATCCCCTTTGCGTCCAACATTGCACCTAATCGGTCTATGGCATAACCTTTGGCTACGGCATTAAAATCAAATCGGATAGATGGGTATGCTTTAGATATTGTATGATCAGCATTCAGTTGTACTTTTTCCCATCCCACATAACGCAACAAACTATCAACACGAAGGCTATCGAGCTCAATTTGTTCTCCCGGTCCAAACCCCCATGCATTGGCCAAAACGCCAATAGTGGGATCAAAATAACCCTTAGAGGCTTTATGAACTTCACTTGAAACATCAAATACCTCTTTGAACATATCATCCACCACAACGGTAGAATCCCCCTCGTTGATCTTGGAGATATCGGAAGAAGGAATATAAGTGGACATGGACTGGTTGAGCACTTGAAAAACGGAATCTATTTCTTTTTGGTAGTCCAACTCCTCATCGGCAATGTAAATAATGGAATATGTGGTACCCAGGGCATTGCCCCATGTTTGGTTTTTAACTTGTTCTTTCGGAGCACAGTGCAAAAACAATACAACCAATCCCAACAATAATGCTTTGTTATTCATTTATATTTCTATTAAACCTTGATAATCCACTACGTATTCTTCATCCAGGTACAATGGCTCTGTTCTATCCGCCACATTGGAAAGACCGACTCCAGCAAAATAGGTCCGAGCCTCAAATTTCTCGGCATGATTCTTTACAGTTCGCATTAATTCTTCATCGTACTCTCTTGGATTTAGGGGAAATTCCACATTCCGCACCACAATAAAGTGGAGCACTTTTTCCTTGAGACATACATACTGTGGGTTTTTTTTGAGCTTGCTGTTGATGGCCATAAACTCAAAACCATCGGCCTCCAGCTCGCGACCCACAATATTCATGGCCAAGTTGTGCAGTTCCTGTTCTGTTAGTTCTCTTCGCATAAGTAACAAAAAAACCGATGCAGGAGCATCGGTTTGGTTTTATTGATACCTCTCGACACTGCTCGAGGTGATTTTATTTTTGGTTTTTATCCTCCAAAGTCATCAAACCTGATGTTCTCATCTGGAATACCAAAGTCTTCTCCCATTTTTTGAACCGCCTTGTTCATCAATGGTGGACCACAAAAATAGAGTTCAATATCCTCTGGCGTTTCGTGATGGTTCAAATAGTTGTCGATTACACAATTGTGAATAAAACCAACAAAACCATCACCCTCTTCATCATTGATATCTTTCTTCACCTTCCAATTGTCCTCTTCCAATGGCTCGGAAAGTGCCATGTAGAACTTAAAGTTAGGGAATTCCTTCTCCAATTGTTTAAAGTGGTCAATATAGAAGAGCTCTCTCTTGGAACGTCCACCGTACCAATAAGTAACTTTTCTATCGGTCTTCAATGTTTTGAACAAGTGGTACAAGTGGGAACGCATCGGGGCCATTCCGGCACCACCACCTACGTAAAGCATTTCTGCATCGGACTCGTTGATAAAGAATTCACCGAATGGTCCAGAAATAGTTACCGGGTCACCTTCTTTTAAACTAAAAATATAGGAAGAAGCAATACCTGGATTTACGTCCATCCATCCATTTTTGGAACGATCCCATGGTGGGGTCGCAATACGAACGTTCAACATAATCTCTCTTCCTTCTGCTGGGTAAGAGGCCATCGAATAGGCTCTTTCAACAGTTTCAGGGTTTTTCATGACCAATGGCCACAAGTTGAATTTATCCCACTCCGCTTGGAACTTGTCAGGGGTTTCGTGCTCTTCTGGGTGAGCGGTAATATCAATATCGGAATATTTTATCTCGCAAGGTGGAATCTCAATTTGGATATAACCACCTGCCTTATAGTTCATTTCTTCTGGAATTTCCACCACAAACTCTTTAATAAAAGAGGCGACGTTGTAATTACGCACCACTTTGGCATCCCATTTTTTGATACCAAACACCTCTTCTGGAATGGTGATTTCCATATCCTGTTTTACCTTAACCTGACAGGCCAAGCGTGCCCCTTCTTGCAGTTCCTTTTTTGAGAAGTGGGGAGTTTCTGTAGGCAATGCCTCTCCTCCTCCGGATAGTACGTGGCATTCACATTGGATACAGGTTCCACCACCACCACAAGCGGATGGCAAGAATATTTTTTGATTACCTAACGTTGACAACAAAGACCCTCCGGAACCAACTTCCAATTCCTTTTCACCATTAATAGTGATGGTTACAGGTCCTGATGGGGACAGTTTTTCTTTAGTGAACAGCAATAATGCCACCAACACTAACAACAAAACAAGAAATGCAACTACAGTAATTAAGATAGTACCTCCGGTACTTGCGGCTAATATCATCTTCTTCTATTTGTTTATGGCTTCGTTATAAGAGATTGCCTTTTCCTTATCCTCAATCTCTTTCTTGATTTCTTTTTCTTCCTGGTTTTCAACGGTAGTGTTCTGAGTATCCTCTGGTGGTTCGTTGTCTCCTGTGAGCATACCACCAAAACTTTGGAACCCGATTCCCATTAAACCTGTGATTATAAAAGTAATTCCCAGACCACGCAATGGTGCGGGAACATTGGAATATCTGATTTTCTCCCTAATGGCAGCTATGGCCAAAATGGCCAAGAACCATCCTATACCAGAGCTAATCCCATAATTTAAGGCCAGTCCAATGTTTGGGATTTCCCTTGTCTGCATAAATAGCGAACCACCAAGGATTGCACAGTTTACCGCGATCAAAGGCAAGAAAATACCCAATGAGTTGTATAGGGATGGGGAAAATTTTTCAACTACGATTTCTACCAATTGTACCATTGTTGCAATGGTGGCAATAAATAGAATAAAGGATAGGAAGCTAAGGTCGTAATCTGCATACTCCGGCCCTAACCAAACCAAAGCTCCATCTTGTAATAAATACTTATCCAATAACCAGTTCAACGGCACGGTAACACCCAAAACGAATATTACGGCAGCTCCCAAACCTACAGCGGTAGAAACTTTTTTGGATACGGCCAAATAGGAACACATTCCCAAAAAGACCGCAAACACCATATTGTCTACGAAGATTGATCTAAAAAATAGTTCTAAATGCTCTAACATGCTTCCTTAGTTTATGCTTCTTCAATTAATGCTCTGTTTCTGGAGCGTTGTACCCAAATGATGATTCCCACAACGATCAATGCTGCTGGAGGAATAATCATAAAGCCATTGTTCTCATATCCGATGGAGTACAATCCTGTTTTGCTTACAGGGTCTCCCAATACTTTCATTCCGAAAAGAGTACCTGAACCCAATAGTTCCCTAAAGAAACCTACAATTACAAGGATTACTCCATATCCCAATGCATTACCTATACCATCCAAGAAAGATTTCCAAGGACCATTGCCCAAGGCAAAAGCTTCAAATCGTCCCATGATGATACAGTTTGTAATGATCAATCCAACGAATACCGAAAGCGTTTTACTTAATTCATAAGCAAAGGCCTTCAATACTTGATCCACAATAATTACCAAAGAGGCAACGACGACCAACTGTACAATAATTCGGATCTTAGCGGGTATAATATTACGTATAAGCGATATGACCACGTTACCCACACCCAACACGAACAATACAGATATTGCCATAACCACAGAGGCTTTAAGCTCTGCAGTAATCGCCAATGCCGAACAGATACCCAATACCTGAATGGTAATAGGGTTGTTGTCCGCTAACGGGTCTTTTATCAGATTTGCATCTTTTTTTGATAGTAGCGCCATATTAATTGGATCTAATAGTTTGTAAATAAGGTTTGTAGAGTTTCAGGCTTTCTTTAATCATTGCGGTAACACCGTTACCTGTAATTGTAGCTCCTGCCAAAGCATCTACTTGATTATCTTCTTTATCGCTGTTCAAAGGATCATTGTTTCCTTTTGCCACCTCTACCCCTACATAAGAATTATCGTCCATAATGGATTCTCCTTTAAAGTCATCCATAAAAAAACGTTGCTTGATGTTGGCTCCCAGACCGGGAGTTTCTCCACGGTGATCAAAATAAACTCCTTTGATCTCCATGTTCTCGCCTACGGACATATATCCCCAAATAGCATCCCAAAGACCTTTACCGTACATTGGAATGATGTAGAATTTTTCACCGTCCTTTTCCCCGATCAACAATGGAAGCTCTGCTTTTTCACCACTTTTGGCCTTGGCCAATGCCTTTTCCACATTGATCAAGTAAGCATTCTCCTTCTCAACCGCCTCAGTTCCTTCCAAGACCAACTGTTGCGTTATATATTGAGAGAATTCATCCTCTACTTGGGTAGTGGGAACAAAGGAAACATCTCCATCCCCTTCATTTTCGTTTACTCCCATGGCATAAAGAATATTCTGTTGCTTTTCAAAGCGTTCATTCTCATCAATCATTGGCTTAAGGCCAGATGCAACGAATGCCAATAACGACCCTACAACAATAACCATAAGGACTGCAAAGATTACAGTGTAGCTATTTTTTTCTGTATTGACTGCCATAATTAAGCTGTTTCCGTTTTTAATTCAACCTCATCCGAAGATTTTGGATAGATGGTTGCTGTCTTAAATCGTTTCAATCTCTTTTTGATGTTACCTCTCACTACGTAGTGGTCAATGGTAGGTGCAAATACGTTCATTAGCAAGATTGCCAAGAAAACACCTTCTGGATATCCCGGGTTGAACACCCTGATCATTACCGAAAGGAATCCGATAAAGAAACCGTAGTACCATTTACCTTTATTGGTCTGGGAACCTGTTACAGGGTCAGTGGCCATAAATACGATACCGAAGGCCAAACCTCCCACCAACAAGTGCTGCCAGTAAGGGAAACTCATTAACGCATAGAACTTACTGTATTCCGGCAACCAACCAGCATCTATTATACCATTGAATATGAGTCCCATGGCCAATGCACCAATAACGGCGCTCACCATAATTCTCCAAGAGGCTATTTTTGAGAAAATCAAGAAGAGTCCTCCCAATATAATTAACAAGGTAGATGTTTCGCCAACAGAGCCTGGAATAAACCCAAAGAACATATCGGCCAGTGAATAACTGTAATCTGAACCCTGAGCCAGTGAACCTAGCACAGTTTCACCAGAAATGGCATCTGCAGTTCCAGCTCTTTCCACCGCTTCGTGCACCCATACCTTATCTCCACTCATCCAGGTAGGGTAAGCAAAGAACAAGAATGCACGGATTGTCAGTGCTGGATTCAATATATTCATTCCCGTACCACCAAAAACTTCTTTACCGATCACAACACCAAAGGCTACAGCTATTGCCAACATCCAAAGTGGCGTATCTACAGGGATGATCAAGGGAACCAACATTCCCGTCACCAAATATCCTTCCTCGACCTCATGGCCTTTGATCACGGCGAACAAGAATTCGATACCCAATCCAATTCCATAAGAAACAATGACCAATGGCAGTACCGTTGTAATCCCCACCAAGAAGTTATCCCAAGTCAAGAAATCATTGAAAAGGGAAAAACTCTCAGGAAATCCATTGATTGCAGAGTAATGCTGATAACCTGCATTGAACATACCGAACAACAAACATGGCACCAAGGCCAAAATTACCGTGTTCATGGTACGCTTAAGATCATCCGCACCCCTCACATGCGAACCTGAGTGCGTTGTTTCATTAGGTGTATAAAGAAAAGTATGCAGCGCATTGAAGGCCGGAGCCATTTTTTTGCCCTGATACTTAAGTTTTAACTGATGTAATTTTTCTTTCATGCCCATATTATCCAAGTTCTTTTTGCAACAAATCCAATCCTTCCCTGATTATTTGTTGGTGTGGTTGTTTTGATATGCATATGAATTCTGTCAATGAGAAATCCTCGGGAGCCACTTCATAAAGACCCAATTGCTCCATTTCATCCAAATCTTTTACCATACATGCCTTCAACAATTGAAGCGGGTAAATATCCATTGGAAAAACCTCTTCGTATTGACCGGTTACCACAAATGCTCTATGTTCACCATTGGTATTGGTATCGAGGTCGTATTTCTTTTTAGGCTGCAACCAAGAAAACGTCAATGCCCTGGTTGTTGAAATTTTATTGAATACAGGTTTGTTCCATCCGAAGAACTCATAATCGTCGCCCTCTGGAATGGCAGTAACCGTATTGTTATAAAAACCAAGATGTCCTTCAGTGTTCGTCTTGGTCCCAGTAAGCACATCTCCATTGATTAATCTAAACCTATCCACTTTTACGCCACTTGCATACAAAAAAGTAGAGATTTCGGCACCGATTTTGGTCTTGTAATACTTTGGATCCTTTATCACCGAACCGGCCAATGCAACAATTCTTTCTGCATTGAACTTACCTGTCAACAACAGCTCACCCAACATTACAAGGTCCTGTGGAGACAAGGTCCATACCACTTCACCCTTATTTACAGGATCGATCTTGTTGATCTGGGTGCCCACCAAACCGGCTGGATGCGGACCAGATATCCTGTGAAGCTCAACCCCCTTAAGGTCCCTAAGCGGAGACATACTCGATTTCTCGATTGTCACATGGATTTTACCGGGTGTCATTTTACCCAATGCGATTACAGCCGCTTGAATCTCCTGCTCCTTATCCTTTAAAATAAAGTCAGGGTCTGCTGCCAAAGGTGCTGTAGCATAGCCCGAAATAAAAATAGCTTTTGGGGTTGCATTTGGGTCAGCGATCACATCATAAGGTCTTTGCTTGATGAAAGGCCATCCACCACACTGCAAGAGGTAGGATTTAATGGCTTCTCCATCTGCCGTATCCAAATCCGGCACCTTATTTATTGCGTAATCTTGTTCTTTATCCGCAAGGATCTTTAACGTTAAAATTTTTCTTCTTGCCCCCCTAACAATTTCGACAAGTTCGCCACTCACAGGAGAAACAAAGTGCATAGCCTCATTGTTCTTGTTATAAAAGAGAGCTTCGCCCGCTTTTACCTCTTCCCCTTGTTTTATCAACATTTTTGGAGTGATTCCGTGGAAATCATCTAGGTTCAGGGCATACACGTTACTGGTAACGGCTTTGGAAATAGTCTGCTCTGCAGCCCCTACGAGGTTGATGTTCAACCCCTTTCTAATCCGGATGTCTTTAGACATATTGTTGTAGACCTTTTGTTATCAAAATCGGACGCAAAAATAGCACTAAAAGGATTGTTTTCATAATAATTAACCATAAAATTGGGATTATGGCGAGCTTAATTCAATAGGCATACTTTTTGTTTACCTTTACCTTAAATTTATACTATTGACGCGCTTTACCTACATTCTGCTCTCATTAAGTTTCGTTGCCACCTCATCTTTTGGACAGGTTTTGCAAGAAGTAAACCCTCCCAATAATATAAAAACAGTGGTTTTTAAAGGTCCAACTGAAGACCAATTTCCCGTAGTGCAACTTGGGGAATCAATGACCCTGGAGTTTGATGACCTAACTGCCAACGAACAGGATTACTACTATAAAATTATCCATTGCGATTACGACTGGACCCCTTCCCAACTACTAAAATCCCAATACCTATCGGGAGCGGACAACCAGAGAATAATAGATTACGAAAACAGCTACACCACCCTGCAGCCCTACTCCAATTACAGATTATCAATTCCGAACGAAAATGTTAAACTAAAAGTTACGGGCAACTACATCCTGGAAATTTACAATAGTTATGGTGACCTTCAATTCTCCAGAAGGTTTGTTGTATTCAGGGATGCAGTTTCCGTTGCCGGCACCGTAAAAAGATCTCGTGACTTCAATTTTATAAACACCAAACAGGTTGTTCAGTTCAATATAAATACGGCCGGCTTTAACGTAGTCAACCCTAAAAAAGAAGTTAAAGTGGCCATTATCCAAAATCATCAATGGCCTACAGCGCTTTACAACATCAAACCTCAATTCACCATTGGAAGGGAACTCGTGTACAAATACAATGAAGAAACCAGTTTTTTTGGAGGAAACGAATACCTGAACTTTGACACCAAGGACCTTCGCTCACCTACGTTTGCCATAGCGAATATAGAAATGAGAGATGTGTACCACCACTACCTATTTACCAGTGAATACAGGTACGACAAAGCCTACACATATTTCCCGGACATTAATGGGGATTTTGTGGTAAGGACCCTCCAAGGAGAAGATGTATCCAGAGAGGCAGAATATTCCAAAGTCCATTTTAGCCTCCCATATTCCAATATGATCGGCCTGGACAATGTATATGTTATTGGCAAGTTCAACAACTACGCATTGGAAGAAGAAAACAAAATGATCTTTAATGAAGAAACCGGAAAATTCGAAACGACCCTAATGATCAAACAAGGTTTCTATAATTATAAATATATTGTACAAAAGGAAGATAGGACCATCGAGCCCAATCTTGTGAGCGGAAACTTCCACTTTACCGAAAACAACTATTTGATTCTGGTCTACTACAGGGATTTCGGGGACATGTACGACAGTATAATAGGTATAGGCTCCGTTAACTCCAGAAATATCAGCAATTAATTATCTTTAGACCTAAATCCTGAAAAAAGGTATGGGGAAAAAAGATGGTTTGATTACCAAAGGTCGCTACGAGCTCAAGTTTAGAGGCGTAAAATGTCTAAACTGTGGCCACCCTTTGGACATTAGTGACAAATACTGCCCTAATTGCTCCCAAGCCAATAGCACCAAGAAACTAACACTAAGAGATTTTTTTGATGAGTTTTTCTCCAGTCTTATCAATTACGACTCCAAACTGCTAAAAACATTATACGCATTACTGTTAAGGCCGGGAAGAATCACCAAGGATTATGTGAACGGAAAAAGAATAACCTACACCAACCCGTTTCGGTTTTTATTGAGCTTGGCCTTTTTATACTTTTTAATGTTCACTTACAACAACCGTTTTTCCAATTTGGATGAGGCAGCCAAAAATTTCAACGGCACCATATACAACGGTCCCATTGGCTTTGACCTAGGCTCTGGCAATTTGGAGGTGGATAGTGTAGCCCTGAAAGAACAATCTAAAAACGCCATGAAAAAGTGGGATTCGTTAAAAAAGGTGAATCCCGATATTTTGGCAGGCTTCCAAAAGTTCGATTCCATTAAAAATGATGACTCCGAAATGTCATCACAATTAAAATATCTGGATTCCCTGGGCGTATTGATGGAGGGGGCAAATGAAAAGAAAAAACAAAAAGATTCTTTTATAAATGCCGACCCCGTGGGGTATTATAAGAGTATTGAAAAGGAATCGGGCATGGGTGCATTTTCAAAAAAAGCTCAATTTTTTGGGACGTACATTAAAAAAGACACCTTATACAACTTTGAACAAGCCCAAGCCAAGTATAATATTGAAGGGACCACGACCAATAAAATGGCTTTCAATTTTTCCAACAGTGTCTGGAAGGTAATGAGCCAACCTGGCACGTGGCTCAACGATACCATATCCAAGCTCCCCTTCGTCATATTTTTCTTTTTGCCAGTGTTCACAGTGTTCATTTCACTGGTTTACATCAGAAATAACTATACCTACACCGATCATCTTATTTTTAGCTTTCACAATCAGTCACTCTTATTTATATTGCTCATCCTTAGCTTAACGGTGGATGCAATATTCGACACGAGCAGCGCGGGGATTTTCTTGCTCATATTTGGCTTCTACCTATATAAGGCGATGCGAAAATTTTATGGACAGGGAAGGTTTAAAACAATTATGAAATACATCTTTCTGAACACAATTTTTATGATCCTGGCATTTCTCACGATCATAGTAACGTTTACGGGAAGTGTCTTTACCTATTAATGGATATGTTTACACAGGTAACAAAAGGAATTAAAGTATCGGTGAGCACCTCTTTTGAAGGTACTTTCTTTAAAAACTACAAAGTGCACTATGCGTTCGGCTACACCATAACCATAGAGAACCAAAGCAAGGATACCGTACAACTTACTGCAAGGCACTGGGATGTGTTCGACGCCCTCAAAGAGATGGAAACCGTTGACGGAGAAGGCGTAATTGGCCGCAAACCTGTGATAAAGCCCGGCAAATCCCATACCTACAGTTCGGGTTGCTTGTTGGCTTCGCCAGTCGGTGCCATGCGCGGACATTACAATATGGTCAACTTCACCAATGCAGAGGAATTTAAGGTGGAAATTCCAACATTCAAGTTTATGGCACCCTTCGCCATAAACTAAGCCACATCATTTTATATTCCTTGTAGGTTTCACTACCTTTGATAGAATTGTTAATCTTTAAAAATATTTCTATGGGAAAAGGATTTTTTCAAGTTCCGACCGCATACAACGAGCCTGTTTTGAGCTATGCTCCGGGTTCCCCAGAACGAGAAGAAGTACTAAAACAATACAAAGCGTTTTATAACGATAAAGTGGATGTACCACTTTACATCGGAAGCGAAGAGATAAAGACCGGCAACACCAAGCCCATGTCTCCCCCACATGACCACAAACATATTGTTGGACACTATCATTTGGCGGAAAAAAAACATGTGGAAAAAGCCATTTCCAATTGTTTGGAGGCAAGGGATGCCTGGGCCAACTTAACTTGGGAGCAACGCGCGGCCATTTTCTTGAAAGCTGCTGAACTTATTGCCGGGCCATACCGTGCAAAAATGAACGCTGCCACCATGATCGCCCAATCCAAAAATATTTATCAGGCCGAGATTGATTCAGCCTGTGAGATTGTGGACTTTTTGCGTTTCAACGTCGAGTATATGTCCCAAATTTATGGCGAGCAGCCAGAATCCTCCGAAGGAGTATGGAACCGCGTGGAATATCGTCCGCTAGAAGGTTTTGTATACGCCATTACCCCTTTCAACTTTACCGCCATTGCAGGAAACCTTCCTGCCAGTGCCGCTATGATGGGCAACGTGGTGGTATGGAAACCAAGCGATAGCCAAGTCTATTCAGCAAAAGTTATTGTGGACGTATTTAAGGAAGCTGGTCTTCCCGATGGTGTCATCAATGTGGTTTATGGAGATCCCGTTATGATTTCGGACACCATATTGGCCAGCCCTGATTTCTCCGGTATACACTTTACCGGTTCTACCAATGTATTTAAGAACCTTTGGAAACAAATAGGAAACAACATCCATAACTACAAAACATATCCACGAATTGTAGGTGAAACCGGGGGCAAGGACTTCATTATTGCGCACCCGACGGCTAAACCGCAACAAGTGGCCACTGCCATAAGCCGAGGTGCTTTTGAGTTCCAAGGCCAAAAATGTAGTGCAGCATCCAGGGTGTACCTACCAAAATCAACAGCTGATGAAATTTTGGAATTGGTCAAGAAGGACATTGCCTCTTTTAATAAGCCAGGTTCTCCTGAGGATATGAGCAATTTTATCACGGCTGTGATTCATGAAGGCGCTTTTGACAAGTTGGCCAAGTATATTGACCAGGCAAAATCAGATGATGACGCTGAAGTGATCGCCGGAGGTAATTACGATAAATCCAAAGGATATTTTATAGAGCCTACCGTAATTTTGACCACTAATCCAAAGTATGAGACCATGTACACCGAACTCTTTGGCCCCGTGGTTACCATTTATGTATACGAGGACAAAGATTGGAGTGAAACCTTAAAGTTAGTGGATGGAACATCCGAATACGGGCTTACCGGAGCTGTGCTTTCCGCAGATCGCTACGCGATTGATGAAGCGACAAAAGCATTGCAAAATTCTGCTGGTAACTTCTACATCAACGATAAGCCAACAGGAGCCGTTGTAGGGCAACAGCCTTTTGGTGGGGCAAGAGCCTCTGGAACCAACGACAAGGCAGGCTCCATGCAAAACCTATTGCGTTGGGTATCGCCAAGATTGATCAAGGAAACTTTTGTAACACCTGAAGATTATAGATATTCATTTTTGGGATAAACCCAAAATCACCTATTTTAAAGGCCGTCATCTAATAATGACGGCTTTTTTTATTAATCTAACTTTTTTAAACATGCCCAGACCCTATATTTTAGCCGAGACCAACTGGAAACATCTGAAGGACGAATCTTTTGACCTGGCCATTTTGCCCTGGGGCGCGACCGAGGCCCACAATTACCATTTACCTTATGCTACCGATGTTATTGAAGGAACGTCCATTGCAGAGGAATCGGCCAGGATCGCCTGGGAACAAGGGGGCAAAGTTGTAGTACTGCCAACGATTCCCTTTGGAGTCAACACAGGACAATCGGACATATATATGGACATGAACCTGAATCCGAGCACCCAATTTGCCATATTAAAGGACCTGATTACCGTATTGGACCGTCAAGGCATCAAAAAGTTTATGATCCTGAACAGTCATGGTGGGAACAACTGGAAGGCCATAGTAAGAGAACTTGGATTGCTTTTCCCTGAGATGTTCCTCTGCGTTACCAATTGGTTTACATTAGGTAGTGAATCGGGTGTTTTTGATTTTCCAGGTGACCATGCCGGTGAGATGGAAACCAGTCTAATTCTGCATTTGACCCCCGAATTGGTATTGCCCACACAGGATTGGGGCGAGGGCAAAGAATTTAAAAACAAAATCAAAGCTTTTTCCGAAGGATGGGCCTGGACCGAGCGACCTTGGTCCAAAATAACGGAAGACACAGGAGTTGGCGATCCAAGAAAAGCCACCAAGGAAAAGGGCGAGGTATTTTTTAATTTGGTCTGTGCCAAAATGGGACAACTCTTTATAGATATTGCCGAAGCGGACATGGACGAACTATACAAATGAACCCTAAGCGCAACAAGAACAACAAGAACAACAAGAACAACAAGAACAACAAGAACAACAAGAACAACAAGAACAACAAGAACAACAAGTTAATCAAACATAAAACAACTAAAAAGGCAATCTCCCCACAATTTATATGTAAATTTAACGTTAACTAATTGTAAACTAAATGTAATATAATTATATTTACTATGTTAAATCCATTAGTTATGACAGCACGAATCAATGCATGGTGGAGATTGATGATTAAAAAATATCAGCAATTATGGAAATTTGCCAAGGACTACGCCAGAAAGTGTAGATTGGTCTATAAGCGCATGTACAGTATATAATTTAACCCTTATACTTCTGGGGCAAATACACTACTTTTTTTGTCTCGAAGAAATCCTCCTCAAAATACTCGTTTAAATCAAATACCTGGACGGTTTCGTAACCTTTCAGTTCTTCCGTAAGATCCCCTCCTTTTAGGTAGAGTATGCCGTTTTTACGCTGATGGGCAGATTCTTTTTTGATTTTTCCCTTTGTCCAATGTACAAATGTGGGCATTGCAGCAACAGCACGGCTTACAATAAAATCGAACTGCCCGGGAATATCTTCAACACGGGAGTGATGGGTCTCCACATTTTGTAGCCCCAAACCTTCGACCACCTCATTCACCACTTTTATTTTTTTTCCGATGGCATCTACAAGGGTAAATTTTACGTTTGGAAACAAGATGGCCAATGGAATGCCCGGAAAACCTCCGCCGGTTCCAACATCCAAAATTTCCGAACCTTCATTGAATACTTGTATTTGTGCAATACCCAGAGAATGAAGAACATGGCGTAGATACAACTCATCGATATCCTTTCTGGAAACCACATTGATTTTTTGGTTCCAGTCTTTGTACAACACTTCCAACTTTTCAAACTGTGCCTTTTGTTCTTCGTTGAGCGTCGTAAAATATTTATAGATAAGTTCGGCTTTCATGTTACAAACATTATTTTTACAAAGCTAATACTTTTGACGACCTTAACACCGTTCTAACAAAACCTTGGTAACTCTGAAGAAGCATTTTAGTTATCTTTGTAAAAACTTTTTTTATGAATAAGAATACCGTCCGGTTTTCAAGAAGAGATTCCGCACAATTTTTCAGAACACTGAACAAGAGAGTAAACGAATACTTTAAAGAAAACAACCTTAAGAAGACCGGGAACTGGAAACTTCACTTAAAAACCATTGTGATGTTTGCCATTTTTTTGACCCCTTACTTTTTAATCTTAACCCTTAATTTGCCTTTTTGGGGCTACTTGCTACTTTCCATTACCATGGGCGTAGGAATGGCCGGAGTGGGTATGAACGTGATGCACGACGGGAACCATGGTGCATACTCCAACAAAAAATGGGTGAACAAGCTTATGGGAAGCAGCATCTATATCTTGGCTGGAAATGTTTACAACTGGCAAGTCCAGCACAATGTACTGCACCACACCTATACTAACATTCACGAGCACGATGAAGACATGGAAGCTGGAAGAATCTTAAGATTCTCCAAGCATGCAGAGTGGAGAAAACATCATAAGTTCCAACATTACTATTCCATTTTCCTATACGGTCTATTGACTTTCAATTGGGCCATTACAACGGATTTCCAACAGATGTACCGTTACATGAAAAGAAAATTGAGCTACGGAAAACTACCGAACCGAGTAATCAATTGGAGTACCTTGGTCATAACCAAAATCATTTATTTGACCATTTGGATTGTACTGCCCTTAATTTTTGTTGATATTGCTTGGTGGCAAGTGCTTCTTGGTTTCTTTATCATGCACTATGTGGCTGGGGTAATCCTAAGTGTGGTATTTCAATTGGCACACATTGTGGACCATGCCGAAACACCATTACCTGACGAAGAAGGGAACATGAAGAACACCTGGGCCATCCACCAATTGTTTACTACAGTGAATTTTGGTACCAAAAACCGAATTGTAAACTGGTTTACCGGCGGATTGAATCATCAGGTAGAACACCATATTTTCCCTAACATCAGTCACATTCATTACACAAATATTTCGAAAATTGTGAAACAGACTGCTCAGGAGTTCAATTTACCTTATCACGAGTATAAAACTACCAGAAAAGCTATAATTTCGCACTTCAAACACTTAAAGGAGCTGGGCAAAAAACCAGCGCTTCAGTATCAGTAAAAAAGAAGTACCAATGAGCAACCATCTATCTGACAGGATCAAGAATATGTCCACGTCAGCAACCCTGGCCATGGCCGCCAAAGCACGGGAATTAAGAAATGAAGGAAAGGATATTATCGGTTTGAGCTTGGGGGAACCCGATTTCAACATTCCTGATTTCATCAAAGAGTCCGCTAAGCAGGCCATTGACGATAATTATAGCAGCTATACTCCTGTTGATGGGTATGCAGATTTAAAAACTGCCATCTCCAACAAGTTTAAAAGAGACAACAATCTTGATTATGGATTAAACCAGATCGTGGTTTCCACTGGAGCGAAACAATCGCTCTTCAATGTGGCCATGGTAGTTCTTAACCCTGGTGATGAAGTCATCCTTCCCGCACCTTATTGGGTAAGCTATAGCGACATCGTAAAACTGGCCGAAGGCGTTCCCGTGGAGGTTCTTACTCAAATCGACACAGATTTTAAAATGACACCCGAGCAATTGGAAGCGGCCATTACGCCAAAAACCAAAATGCTTTGGTTCAGTTCTCCTTGCAACCCCAGTGGATCGGTATACAGCAAGGAAGAATTGGAAGGTTTGGCTGAAGTACTTAAAAAACACCCCGATATTTATGTGGTTTCGGATGAAATTTACGAGCACATCAATTTTGCAGGCGGACATGTTAGTATAGCTGGTATTGATGGCATGTACGATAGAACCATCACCGTAAACGGAGTATCAAAAGCTTTCGCCATGACGGGATGGCGTATCGGTTACATCGGCGCCCCTGAATGGATCGCCAAAGGATGTACCAAATTACAGGGCCAGGTTACCAGTGGCGCCAATGCCATTGCACAACGTGCCGTTATCACTGCTTTGGAGGCTCCTGTGAGCAAAATCAAGTTCATGATCGATAAGTTCCACGAAAGAAGAGACCTCGTTCTAGGACTTTTGGGAGAAATAGAAGGGTTTAACCTGAACGTACCAGAAGGTGCATTTTATGTATTCCCCGATATCTCGGCATTCTTTGGAAAAACATTGAACGGCGTTACCATCAACAATGCATCCGATTTTTCTCTTTACTTATTGGAGCATGCCAATGTTGCCACAGTTACAGGCGAAGCATTTGGAAATCCAAATTGTATCCGTATATCCTACGCAGCATCAGAAAAAGATTTGAAAGAAGCCATTTCAAGAATAAAGGCCGTTCTTTAATTTATAAACAGGTCATGCTGAATTTATTTTCAGCATCTCTTATTCATATAAAAACCTCTTGGAGTTAACTTCAGGAGGTTTTTTTTACGTCTTTCTCCAGAAATAAGGAGTTAGTACAATCAGTACGGTAAAGAGTTCCAAACGTCCCAAGAGCATCAAAAAGCTACACCACCACTTTCCTGCATCAGGAAGGCTGTTGTAATTGCTGACAGGGTTCAAACTGCCTAAGGCCGGACCAACATTTCCCAAAGACGAGGCAGCCCCTCCTACTGCAGACACAAAATCCAAGCCCAAAAATCCCAACACCAAGGAGCCAATAATAAAGAGCAACATGTACAGCACAAAAAAGGCCACTACATTATAAACAATATGCTCAGTTACTGTTTTTTGATTGTAGCGAACGGGTATTACAGCGTTGGGATGCAGTGTTCTTTTAAATTCCAGAATACCATTTTTGATAATCAACAGGTGGCGCATGACCTTGATTCCTCCCGCCGTTGAACCAGCTGAACCTCCGAGGAACATCAAACCAAAAAAGAAAACGGTTAAAAATGGTGTCCAAGAGGTAAAATCCGCAGAAACAAAGCCTGTTGTAGTTACTACTGCTATGACCTGAAATAAAGTATGCCGAAAGGCACTTTCCGCCTCGCCCAATACCATTGGATGAAAATCTGACATAGGTACATCCGCCCTAAAATACACTCCTAAGGCTGCAATAATGGCAAATACCGCTATAAACCCAAAGTAATATTTAAACTCTTCATCTTTAAAAACACGTTTTACCCGCCCTGTCAAGGCAAAATAACTGAGCACGAAATTACTTCCGGCCAAAAACATGAAAAGAATGATGATATATTGGATCAAAGGTTGATCGTTCCAAAAGGCCAGACTTGCATTCTTTGTGGAGAACCCTCCTGTTGACATGGTGGCCAATGCATGATTGATGGCATCAAAAAGCGACATGCCCGCAAACTTCAACAATAAGGTTTCCAGAACGGTATATCCAAAATAGATGAGCCACAGTCTTTTCGCGGTATCCGTAATCCTAGGATGCAGTTTATCCCCGCCCGGACCTGGTGCCTCGGCAGCAAACAACTGCATGCCCCCAATCCCCAAAAGAGGTAAAATAGCTATAGCCAGCACAATGATTCCCATACCACCAATCCAGTGGGTTAGGCTTCTCCAGAGCAGCACCCCCTCGGGAAGCGACTCAATATCGTCTAAAATCGAAGCTCCAGTAGTGGTATAACCTGACATGGTTTCGAAAAAAGCATCTGTGATCGAGGGAATTGCACCTGAAAAAAGGTAGGGCAACATTCCAGAAATGGACATGACGATCCATCCGAAGGTAACTACGATATACCCCTCTTTCTTTTTGACCTCCTTTTTATGCCCTCTGGTGTAGAACATGGCCATCATACCAAAAAGCATGGTCACAATGGCAGCCAACATAATATCCATTGTGGCACCATCTTTATAAATACCGCTGGCAAGTGCCGCCAAAAGCATGAAAGACCCATTGCAAAGCAATAGAAGCCCCATGATGTGGATGATGATTCTGGTATTCAGCTTCATTATAGGAATAGCTTTTCAATCCGTGGAATGGCTTTGGGCAAACAGCAGACCACTACCTTATCCCCTTCGGCAATCCTAAAATCACCAAGGGCAATAATCCCCTCTCCATTTCGGATAACCCCACCAATACTTGCCTCTCTTGGAAAGTTCAGTTCACGTATGATCTCTCCGTTCACCAATGAGGATGCTTTTACCTCAAATTCCAAAATCTCGGCATTCAAATTGTTCAATCGGGTAAGGGCAAGAACCTCCCCTTTGCGGATGTACCTGAATATGCTATTTGCTGCAAGGAGTTTTTTATTGATCAGGGTATCCACCCCGATGGAATGTGACAATTGGAAATAGTCCATATTCTCCACCAAGGCGATGGTCTTTTTGATTTTTTTGTTTTTTGCGACCAAACAGGACATGATGTTGGTCTCGGAGTTCCCTGTTACCGCGATAAAAGCGTCCATGGACTCCAAATTTTCCTCATCCAAAAGCTCCACGTTTCTACCATCTCCATTTATGACAAGCGCATGTGGCAGTTCATCGGCAATATCGAAAGCCTTTTCCTTGTTCTTTTCAATAAGTTTTACATTGAACTTTTTATTGCAAAGGTCTCGGGCTGTTTTGTACCCGACCTTACTTCCTCCTAGGATCATCACATTTTTGATGTCCTGCTTTTGCATACCGGAAAGCTTGTAAAGTTCTTCGACCCCTTTGTCGGAAGTAATGAAGTATACCTGATCACCTTCTTTAAATACGGTATCTCCTCTGGGAATCAAGGTAAATTGAGTTCCCGTGCGCTGTAACGCGATGGGCATAAAGTTTAGTTCCGGAAATATTCTCGCGGCCTCTTTTACCATCTTTCCCACAAAAGGTGCGGTCTTGGGCAGGATTACACCGAACATGGTCAACAGTCCTTCTTCAAATTGATAGGTGTCATTAAAGGCCGATTGATTAAGCATCAACTGTATTTCCATAGCTGCCAGGCGTTCAGGGGAAATAAGCTCATCAATACCCAACTCGTCAAACTTTATAAGCTCCCGATTGTCCATAAACTCTGTATTGGAAATTCGGGCCATGGTACGTTTACATCCCAATTGTTTGGCAAGAACACATAGGGTTAAATTGGTTGTTTCCGAAGCGGTAACCCCGATTACAAGATCGGAACCGGCCACTTGGGCATCCTGTAACACCTGAATGGATGTAGCATCGCCGCGGAGCACCCGGATATCCAAATGGTTATCTGCATAGGACAGTCTTTCCTTGTCGGTATCGATCAAAGTGATATCCTGAGCTTCGTAAGACAGTAATTTTGCCAAATGAAATCCAACTTCACCAGCACCTGCAATTATGATTCTCATTGATTAGAATAGGATGTGTTCTTAAATAATTTCAATTTGCACGCTACAAATGATACTAAGAATAGGTATGCCATATGTAAACTACATACTTTTAACCAAATAGAGGAAATAAATCCTCTTAGAGGCCAAAATTACACAAATATTTTTGTCTACATCCCTTTACCTAAGTTGTATATTTGCCAGCAAATTAAAGCGATGTCGAAAAAGGTAACGCCCTACAAAGAATCCGAACTCGGGAAGAAAGAACAGGTAAAACAGATGTTCGATACTATTTCTGGAAATTATGATGGCCTCAACCGCGTGATTTCCTTTGGAACCGATGTTAAATGGCGTAAGCGCATTGTAGCTTTTTTAAAGGACAAGTCCCCGAATTCCATTTTGGATATAGCTACGGGCACTGGCGACCTCGCCATTGCCATGATAAAAACAGGGGCCGAAAAAATAGTGGGGCTCGACCTATCCCCTGGTATGCTTGAAGTGGGCAAGAAAAAAGTATCTAACAAAAACTTGCAAAGCACCATAGAAATGGTTGTTGGGGACAGCGAAAACCTCCCATTTGAGGAGAATTCTTTTGATGCCATTACCGTTGCCTTTGGCGTTCGTAATTTTGAGAATCTGGAAAAAGGTCTGGAAGAAATCTATAGGGTCTTGAAACCGGGAGGTCATTTTGTGGTGCTTGAAACCTCTGTTCCCACCAAAACCCCTTTTAAACAAGGCTATAAAATCTACACCAAGCATATAATGCCGACCATTGGAAAACTGTTTTCAAAGGACAGGTCCGCCTATACCTATTTAAGTGAATCGGCATCAGTTTTCCCCCATGGGGAGGCTTTCAACAATATTTTGAAGAAAATTGGGTTTATAGGTGTAGAGAACAAACCACAGACCATGGGTGTAGCATCCATTTATGTCGCTTCAAAATAGATTAATGAAAAATCTCCTTATCCTTTTTGGACTGATTGTATTGTCGAACAACTTCGCAAACGCCCAGTTTGGTGGAGAACCCATTCTAAATCTTCAAAACGAGGACAAGAAATTTTTGAACTGGGGATATTATCTCGGATTTAACCAGTATGATTTTCAATTTGAATACAAAGAAGATATTGGCAGAGACATTTTGGTGGATAAAAGTTTTGGCTTTAATGTGGGTTTGATCGGTGAACTCAGAATCAATGAGTTTTTGGATGCCCGTTTTGAGCCCGGCTTGCTGTACACTTCGAGAACTTTGGGCTTTCCAGGTTTCACTTCCGAAGCAGAAGCTATTCGGGAGGTCCGTTCAACCTATATCCGCTTTCCACTATTGATCAAAGCCAGCACACGTAGAATTGGAAACTGGAAACCTTTTATTGTTGGAGGGGTCTACACATCTATTAATCTAGGTAGCCAAGAAGACAGCTTGGATGACAATAGCAGTGGACAATTTAGGATGAAACAAAATGTTTACGGCTACGAACTGGGATTCGGAATTGATTTTTATACAGAATACTTCAAGTTCACACCATCAATACGCGGTGTTTTTGCCCTTACGGATGAATTGGTTCCGGATGCCGACCCCAACAGCCCTTGGACTGGAAACATCAATGCGATGCGAACCAGAGGCATCTTCATCAATTTTACTTTTGAATAAACTACCCTCTTCGTATTTCGTTAAGTAGAATAGCTGTGGCAGTAGCCACATTAAGACTTTCGGTCGTTGAACCTCCATATTGGGGAATGGAAATTTTTTCCGTAATAAATGCCCCCACTTCTTTAGAAATCCCATTGGCTTCGTTGCCCATTATCAATATGCCCTTATCTGGAAAATCCTTGCTGTGAACCGATTCACCATCCATATAAGCTCCATATACAGAAAGACTTGCCTTGTTCAGGAATTCCTTCAAATCAACATAAGAAATCTGGACCCTGGCTATGGACCCCATTGTGGCCTGCAGGACTTTGGGATTATAACAATCCACGGTATCCGTTGAGCAAATGAGTTGTTTTATCCCAAACCAATCACAAAGTCGAATGATGGTTCCCAAATTGCCGGGATCCCGGACCGCATCCAAAGCTACCACCCAGTCATTGGCAGCACCACTATGGGGTTCAATCATATAAAAAACACCCAACACACCATTGGGATGTGTTAGGCTACTCATTTGTTTCAACTCCTTTTTGGACACCAATAAAGCTTCTTTGAATTTTCCCATAGACCCAGGATCATCCACAAAAACCTGAAATGGTTTAACTCCCGCCAATAACAATTCATTCACCACCTTTTCTCCTTCGACCACGAAGAGTCCGTGTTGAGATCGGTACTTTTTTTGCTTTAGGCTAACAACTAGTTTAATTTGGTTTTTTGTAACCATCAAAATCGTGTATTTTTGGCGTCTATGAGGGGTTCTTTAGGTCTAATGTGCAACTGGGCAAAAATAGGATTATTGTTGCTTTTGCTAAGCATTTCGGGTTGCAATACCTTAAAAAAAGTTGGGGAGGATGAATTATTGCTCACTAAAAACTCCATTTTGGTCAACAATGAAAAAGTTGGCGACAGCGAAATCAAGGGACTTATCACCCAAAAACCCAACAGCAGCGTTTTGGGCTACCCATTAAAGTTAAACCTTTACAACCTTGCCAAGGAAAACCCCGATTCATCTTTTCAAGATTGGTTGCACCGAAAAGAAAAAAGGGAAAAACGACTCAATAACCTACTTTCCGAAAAGCAGGTCAACAGACTGAGCGAGTCGTTCCTGGTAAAAGGATACAGCGAATTTTTAAAAAGAATCGGTGAGCCTCCAGTAATAATCGATACGGCCGAAACCAATGAATCCATAAATAATCTAAAAGCTTACTATAATACAAAGGGTTACTTTAACAATACAGGCTCCTACCAAATCATAGATGGCAAAAAGAAAAGGGCCAAGATTGAATATAACATAACCCTAAACAAACCATATATCATAGATACGATCCAAAAAAATATCACCTCTCCGGAATTGGATTCGATCTATAAAAAAGCTTCCAGACAAAGTCTTGTAAAAAAAGGAGAACAGTTCGATTTGGAGAAATTTACCTTGGAACGCGAACGCTTGACCACACTTTTCAGGAATTCTGGGGTTTATAATTTTCAGGAAAGCTCCATCAACTACGATATATTGAGGGACACAACGGTTGCTAGCAACGATAATTTGATGGATGTCCAATTAAATATCAAAAAGTTCAGGAGTACAAGCGACACTACGGACACCGGTACCCCATACAAGGTAGCTCGGCACAAAAAAATCAATATTTATGCCGATTACAACATCAACGGTGCCACCGACACCTTACAAAAGGTGGAATATGAAAACTACAATATTTATTATAACAACAAACTCAGGTACAAACCCAAAGCTCTTGCCGATGCCATTTTCTTTGAAAAAGATAGTGTTTATAGGGATTTGGACAGGATACGTACCTACAGGCAGATCACCAACCTGAACACCTTTAAATACCCCAATATTGATTTTACCCCCGACTCCACACAGACAGGATTGGAAACAAATATTTATTTGGCGGCAAAACCCAAATATTCGCTTAACCTCAATTTTGATGTAACCCACTCCAACATTCAGCAAGTAGGTACTGCCTTCAGTGCTTCGGTAATTACACGAAATGTATTTGGAGGTGCGGAGACACTGAATGTAAGTGCCAGGGGATCCATTGGATTGTTGAGTGATGCCTCCCTGTCCAATGAAACCTTTACCTCTGAGCTTGGTGGAGATATCAACATTACGTTTCCTAGAATATGGTTGCCGTTCAACACCGAAAGGATAATTCCTTACTATATGTTACCACAAAGTAGGTTATCGGCCGGTACCAATTTTCAACGAAACATTGGTTTGGACAAACAATCCCTTAATTCCATACTATCCTACAACTGGTCCCCCTCCGACCGCCTTAAAAATAATATTGAATTAGTGAATGTGGAGTATGTTCGAAACGTGAACCCTGATAATTTTTACAACGTATACCGAAACACTTTTTCCAATTTGGACAATATAGCTGATGAGTTCCAGGACGACCCCCAATACGCATCCTATTTTGAACCCATACAAGACGAAGGTGAAGACCCGCAACTAGATATTCCAACCGGAGCCAATGATTTTGCCCGTGCTGTTCTGAACGGCTCCATACAGGTAAGTGAAGCGCAATTTGACCAAGTAAACAGTATTGAGGAAAGGCGAAGAAGACTTACTGAGAACAACCTGATCTTTGCGACCAACTATACACATACCAAAAACAGCAAATCAGGGATAAACGATCTGGATTTTTATCAGTATCGTATAAAACTGGAAAGCGCTGGGGGCATGCTCTCCGTTATCAACAATATTTTACCTTTTAACAAAAACCCCGATGGGCAGAATCTAGTTTTCGGTGTTCCCTATTCCCAATATGTGAAAACCGAATTCGATTATATCAGGCATTGGGAAATCGGGGGCTCCCAAGTTATTGCCTTCAGAAGTTTCTCGGGCTTGGCCATTCCATATGGCAATTCCGACAATATACCTTTTGTTCGCAGTTATTTTGCCGGGGGGTCCAATGACAACCGTGCTTGGAATGCTTACGAACTGGGGCCCGGTAGAACCGATAATGTCAATGATTTTAACGAAGCCAATTTAAAACTGTCCCTAAACCTCGAATACCGATTCCCGATTGCAGGGGATGTAAAAGGGGCTCTTTTTGCAGATGCCGGCAATATCTGGAACGTGTTCGACAATGAAACCAACCCAGAAGCCATCTTTAGCGGTTTTTCATCGTTAAAGGATATTGCATTGGGCACCGGGGTTGGGCTACGGTACGATTTCACCTATTTCGTTTTTAGGTTGGATGTAGGCTTCAAGACCTATAATCCCGCTAAAGTTGGATCAGATCGGTGGTTCGATGGTTACAACTTCAAAAGAGCCGTCTTCAACATAGGGATCAATTATCCTTTCTAGAGCAAATATTTTATTACTTTTGTCTCCTATTTAACTCGAAACCAATATAACTATGTCCCACAATATAAAGCCCGGTGTTGCAACCGGTGATGAAGTACAAGCAATTTTCAATCATGCCAAAGAAAATGGATACGCGCTTCCGGCGGTAAACGTAATCGGTTCGGACAGTATCAACGCCGTAATGGAAACCGCCGCCACATTGAATTCTCCTGTAATTATTCAATTTTCGAATGGAGGAGCACAGTTCAATGCAGGTAAAGGACTTTCAAACGATGGCCAAAAAGCTGCAATTCTTGGAGCTGTTGCCGGTGCAAAGCACGTTCACCAATTGGCTGAGGCCTATGGTGCAACCGTAATCCTTCATACAGACCATTGCGCTAAAAAATTATTGCCTTGGATCGATGGGCTATTGGATGCCAGTGAAGAGCACTACAAAGAAACAGGGAAATCTCTGTTCAGTTCCCACATGATCGACCTTTCCGAAGAGCCGATCGAAGAAAACATTGAAATCTGCAAAGGATACCTAGAGCGCATGAGCAAAATGGACATGACTTTGGAGATTGAATTGGGAATCACAGGAGGTGAAGAAGACGGTGTGGACAACACCGATGTTGATGATTCCAAATTGTACACTCAGCCAGAAGAAGTGGCCTTTGCTTACGAAGAACTTTCTAAAGTAAGCCCAAAATTCACCATCGCCGCGGCGTTTGGTAACGTACACGGGGTTTACAAACCTGGTAACGTAAAATTGACTCCAAAAATCCTTAAAAACTCTCAAGAGTTTATCACCGAAAAATACGGAGTTGAACACAATCATATCGATTTTGTATTCCACGGAGGTTCCGGTTCCACTTTGGAGGAAATTAGAGAAGCCATTGGTTACGGGGTAATCAAAATGAACATCGATACCGATTTGCAGTATGCCTTCTTGGAAGGTGTTAGGGATTACATCCAAGGCAAGGCCGATTACCTTCAAACACAGATTGGAAACCCTGATGGTGACGACCAACCCAACAAAAAATTCTACGATCCACGAGTTTGGCTCAGAGAAGGTGAAAAAACTTTCATCGCTCGTTTGAAAAAAGCCTTCGAGGATTTGAACAACGTTAATACTTTGTAAGCCTTTGTCTAACTAAATATTGATTGCATGTCGTCTTGGTTTAAAAGAAAGGAAAAAGGAATACAAACAGCTACTGAGGAGAAAAAAGATACCCCCAAGGGATTATGGTATAAATCTCCTACTGGCAAAATTGTTGAGGCCGAAGATCTGGCCAAAAACTTCTATGTAAGTCCAGAAGATGATTATCACGTTCGCATCGGTAGCAAAGAATATTTTGAGATTCTTTTTGATGATAACAAGTTCCGTGAACTTGACACAAAAATGACTTCCAAAGATCCCCTAAAGTTCGAGGACACCAAAAAATATTCAGACCGTTTAAAAGCAGCCCAGAAAAAAACAGGATTAAAAGATGCCGTGAGGACTGCCGTTGGCAAATCACAAGGGAAGGACATTGTGGTTGCCTGTATGGATTTTGCCTTTATCGGAGGTTCCATGGGAAGTGTGGTAGGTGAAAAAATATCGCGCGCTATCGATGTGGCCAAAAGGAAGAAGATTCCATTTGTCATGATTTCCAAATCAGGTGGAGCACGTATGATGGAGGCTGCCCTATCGTTGATGCAGCTAGCAAAAACCTCTGCGAAATTGGCCCAATTGGCAGATGCGAAAATACCTTACATTTCGTTGTGTACGGACCCCACCACGGGAGGAACAACAGCCTCGTACGCCATGTTGGGAGACATCAACATAGCTGAGCCGGGCGCATTGATCGGGTTTGCGGGTCCTAGAGTTGTAAAAGACACAACAGGAAAAGATCTTCCTGAAGGTTTCCAAACATCCGAGTTCCTTAAGGAACATGGTTTCTTGGATTTCATCACCCATCGTAGGGATTTGAAGAAAAAAATCAATCTATATATAGATTTGATCACCAATCAACCTGTAAGAAATTAATAAAAGCCCCTGTATATTTGGGGCTTTTTTGTTTTATCTATCTGAATCCATGGATTGAACTGGCTTAAATGTTTATTTAATAAGCACATTAATTTCAAATAAAAGCATATCTTTGCACGCTGATTGAAGGTCAATCAATACATAAAAATCATTTAAATAATATTGGAATGTATTTAACAAAAGAAGTAAAAGCCGAAATTTTCAAGAAACACGGCGGCTCTGAGAGCAACACTGGTTCTACGGAAGGGCAAATTGCATTGTTCACACACCGTATCAACCATTTGACAGGACACCTTAAAAGGAACCACAAAGATTATAACACTGAGCGTTCTTTGGTGGCATTGGTAGGTAAAAGACGTAGTCTTTTGGATTACCTAAAGAAAAAAGATATTGCAAAATACCGTTCCTTAATCAAGGAATTGAATATTAGAAAATAAAAAACATAAGGGGAGGCTTAGGCTTCCCCTTTGTTTTGGTTGAACTTGTTTCAACAACAAAAAGTCCCGGTTAATAACAGGGCAAACACAAAAAGCTACAAATAGTTTTTCATTGGTCAAGTGCCCCTAGGCACACACAACAACAACACAACCCGACCGCCCGGATGGCGGTAGACCAAATGTTTAACAACCCTTCTTAAAAAGTAGGGTAAGATTATTTTTATGATTCCAAAGACATTCAAAGAGGTCATAGACCTTGGTGACGGTAGGGAGATTTCTATCGAAACCGGAAAACTGGCAAAGCAGGCCCATGGCTCTGTTGTTGTCCAATCTGGCAAGTGTATGCTATTGTGTACGGTTGTCTCCAATTACAAAGCTGCGGATGTGGACTTTTTACCACTTACCGTGGATTATCGTGAAAAATTTGCGGCTGCCGGGCGTTATCCAGGTGGTTTCTTTAAAAGAGAAGCAAGACCAAGTGACGGAGAGGTATTGACCATGCGTTTGGTGGACAGGGTATTGAGACCTTTGTTCCCAAAAGATTATCACTCCGAGACACAGGTAATGATTCAGCTAATGTCGCACGACGAAGATGTTATGCCTGATGCCATGGCCGGATTGGCTGCTTCCGCTGCCATTCAACTTTCGGATTTCCCATTCGAATGCGCCATATCCGAAGTTCGTGTAGGTAGGGTAAACGGCGAGTTGATCATCAACCCGACCAGAGCACAACTTAAAGAGTCCGACATCGACATGATGATCGGTGCCTCTGCAGATTCTGTGATGATGGTTGAAGGTGAAATGGACGAAATTTCCGAGGAGGAAATGGTAGAAGCCATCAAATTTGCCCACGAAGCCATTAAAGTACAATGTGCCGCCCAGGTAAAATTGGCCGAAGCTTTCGGTAAAAAAGAAGTTCGTGAGTACGAAACTGAAGCTGAAGATGAAGATCTTCAGAAAAAAATACACGACATGGCCTACGATAAGGTCTATGAAGTGGCCAAAGCTGGTTCATCCAAGAAAGAACGTGGTGAAGCATTTGCTGCTATCAAAGAAGAAATCAAAGCATCTTTCTCCGAAGAAGAGTTGGAAGAAATTGGTGATTTGGTTTCCAAATACTATCACAAAGCCGAAAAAGAAGCTGTTAGAAACCTTACTTTGGAAGAAGGGCTTCGTTTGGACGGCCGTAAAACTACAGATGTAAGACCAATTTGGTGTGAAACCGATTATTTACCATCCGTACACGGTTCTGCCATATTTACACGTGGTGAAACACAAGCTTTGGCAACCGTTACTTTGGGTACATCCAGAGAAGCTAACCAAATAGACATGCCATCTTACGAAGGTGAAGAAACATTCTATTTGCACTATAACTTCCCTCCTTTCTCAACAGGTGAAGCACGACCAATTCGTGGTACATCCCGTAGAGAAATTGGACACGGTAACTTGGCACAACGTGCTCTTAAAGGGATGATTCCAGAAGATTGTCCGTATACCGTTCGTGTAGTTTCCGAAGTGTTGGAATCCAACGGTTCCTCCTCCATGGCTACTGTATGTTCCGGTACTATGGCATTGATGGATGCTGGTGTTCAGTTGAAAAAACCTGTATCCGGTATTGCCATGGGATTGATCACGGATACAGAAACTGGTAAATATGCCGTACTATCCGATATCTTGGGTGATGAAGACCACTTGGGAGACATGGACTTTAAGGTGACAGGTACCGAAGACGGTATTACCGCTTGCCAAATGGATATTAAAGTAAAAGGACTTTCGTACGAAATCTTGGTAAAAGCCCTAATGCAGGCCAAAGACGGTAGAATGCACATTTTGGGCAAACTTACCGACACCATTGCCGAGCCAAGAGAAGAAGTTAAATCTTACGCACCGAAAATTGTGACCAGAATCATTCCTGGTGAATACATTGGTGCACTTATTGGAAAAGGTGGTGAAGTTATTCAAGAGCTTCAGAAAACAACCAACACTACCATTGTAATCAACGAAGACCCGGATACCGAAGAAGGTATCGTGGAAATTCTTGGAACAGATCAGGATGGTATCGATGCCGTATTGGCCAAAATCGATGCTTTGATGTTCAAACCTGAGGTTGGAAGTGTTTATGAGGTCAAAGTGATCAAAATGCTGGACTTTGGAGCAGTGGTGGAATACACCGAGGCACCGGGGAACGAAGTATTGCTTCACGTATCCGAATTGGCATGGGAACGTACAGAAAATGTATCCGATGTAGTGAACATGGGTGATGTTTTTGATGTGAAATATTTCGGTATCGACCCAAGGACCAAAAAGGAGAAGGTATCAAGAAAAGCCTTGTTGCCAAAACCTGAAGGTTACAAAGAACGTCCACCTAGAAATGATAGAGGTGACCGTAGAGGTGGTGGCGACCGCAGAGGTGGCAACCGCGACAGAAAACCAAGAAGGGATTAGTTTCAGCACAATCCTGAACCATAAAAACAACCCCGGGGTAAATACCTCGGGGTTTTGTTTTTTTAAAAAAATGTAACCAAAATGTAACTTTTTGGTTTTTTGAACGTATAACCTAATGAGCTCCGGTTCACAAATTTAATTTGAAGGGATTTTTTAGATGAGACAGTTAAAGATTACAAAACAGGTTACCAATAGGGAAACCGCTTCGTTGGACAAGTATTTGCAGGAAATCGGCAAGGTGGATTTGATCACCGCCGATGAAGAGGTGGAGTTGGCACAGCGTATTAAAGCGGGAGACCAAGTAGCCTTGGAAAAATTAACTAAAGCCAACCTTAGGTTCGTGGTTTCTGTGGCAAAACAGTACCAAAACCAAGGATTGACACTTCCTGATTTGATCAATGAAGGAAACTTGGGGCTGATCAAAGCCGCACAGCGTTTTGATGAAACCCGTGGATTTAAATTTATTTCTTACGCCGTTTGGTGGATTCGTCAATCCATTCTACAAGCATTGGCAGAGCAATCCCGTATTGTTCGTTTGCCCTTGAACAAGATTGGATCCATCAACAAAATCAACAAAACATTTGCTTTCTTGGAACAAGCACACGAGCGTCCACCATCCGCAGAGGAAATTGCCAAAGAATTGGACATGACAGTGGAAGACGTGAAGCAATCCTTGAAAAACTCAGGCCGCCACGTATCCATGGATGCTCCATTGATCGATGGTGAAGATTCCAACCTTTACGATGTATTGCGCAGTGGTGAATCTCCAAACCCGGACAAGGAACTTTTGCACGATTCCCTTCGCACCGAAATCGAGCGTGCATTGGAAACCCTTACCCCTCGTGAGGCAGATGTAATCAGACTTTACTTTGGTTTGGCAGGACAACACTCCATGACCTTGGAAGAAATCGGTGAAACTTTTGATTTGACCAGAGAAAGAGTTCGTCAGATTAAAGAAAAAGCAATCCGTAGGTTAAAACATACCTCCAGAAGTAAGATTTTGAAAACATATTTGGGGTAAAGTGTGAAAAACACCCTATAAATTACAGTTAAACTATCCTTAAATTTGATTTTTGGCAAGAAAGTTGTAATTTAGTAAGATATAACAGTTTATCATGACTGTTCGTTTTTTGATTGATGAATAAACTCCGGCTGATTACCGGAGTTTTTTTCGTTTAAGGATGGCTGTAATTGGCTAACTTTGTAACATGAACAAATCAATGATCGCTCCTTCGCTTTTGGCATCCGACTTTGCCAATCTTCAACAAGAAATAGAAATGGTGAACCAAAGTGATGCCGATTGGTTTCATTTGGATGTTATGGATGGTGTTTTTGTTCCGAACATTTCCTTTGGAATGCCAGTCATACAAGCTATTGCCAAACATGCCAAAAAACCATTGGACGCACACTTGATGATTGTTGATCCGGACAGATATATCAAAACATTTGCTGATTTGGGGGTAAATCATTTGACCGTTCATTATGAGGCATGTCCACATTTGCACAGAACCTTACAAGCCATTAAAGCAGAAGGAATGAAAGCTGGAGTGGCCATTACCCCTCACACCTCCGTGAGATTATTGGAAGACACTATCCAAGATATCGACATTGTTATCGTAATGAGCGTTAACCCAGGGTTTGGGGGACAATCCTTTATCGAGAATACCTATCAAAAAGTGGCCGACCTAAAAGAATTGATCAACCGCAAAAACACGAACACCTTAATTGAAATTGACGGGGGCGTAAATGCGGAAAATGCAAAGAAACTGATCGAGACTGGAGCGGATGTTCTGGTTGCGGGCAGTTTTATATTTAAGAGTGCCAACCCGATCGAAACCATTAAAAAATTAAAAGAAGAAATAGCGTAATGCAGCAATTTGATGTTGTCATCATTGGAGGCGGTCCTATCGGAATAGCATGTGGCCTAGAAGCCAAAAAACAGGGTATTTCCTATATCATTATAGAAAAAGGACCCATTGTGAATTCCTTGTTTAACTATCCTGTGAACATGCAGTTCTTCTCTTCTTCCGAAAAGCTGGAGATAGATGAGATACCGTTCATTAGCAAGGAGGCCAAACCCAAACGCAACGAAGCATTGGAATATTACCGAAGGATCGTGACCTCAAACAAGCTCAATATCCATCTTTTTGAAAAGGTATTGGATACCGAAAAACAGGGAGAAGTGTTTTTGGTCAAGACCGATAAAGATGAGTACCAAGCCAAAAATGTAGTTGTGGCGACCGGATTTTACGACCTCCCAAACAACATGGAGGTTCCTGGTGAGGATTTGCCCAAAGTATCCCATTACTACAACGACCCACACTTTTATGCAAGTCAAAAATTGGTGGTTGTAGGTGCCAGTAACTCCGCCATAGATGCCGCTTTGGAATGTTGGCGAAAGGGTGCAGAGGTAACCCTTGTTATTCGAGGTCCGGAAGTGGGTCCCCGCGTAAAATATTGGGTACGCCCCGATATCATCAACCGTATTGAGGAAGGGAGTATTAAAGCGTACTACAATTCCACTGTAAAGGAGATAAAACCGCATGAAATTATCATCAATTCACCGGAAGGGGAAGTTACTTTGGAAAATGATTTTGTGTTGGCCTTGACAGGATATCGTCCCAATTTCGCCTTTTTGGAAAAACTGGGCATCACTTTGTCCGACGACCCAAAAAGACTCCCTACCTACGACCCTGAGACCATGGAGACCAATATTGATGGGCTATTTCTGGCAGGTGTCATTTGCGGGGGCATGGAAACCCACAAATGGTTCATAGAAAACTCACGTATCCATGCGCCAATTATCATGAATGCCATCAAGAAGAAAATGGGAGTGGCAGAGGAAAAATCTTGATTTGAGTTAACATTTGTCGCTTTTACAGAAGGGCTTCCCTACATATATGGTTATATTTAAAGGAATCCGAAAAAGTTTTCAAATGAGCACCATTACAAGTTCCACACAAAATTTATTTAGGGTCATACTCGGACTACTGATGATGATGGCCGGTATTGGACACCTTACCTTTCAACGGGAGGAGTTTCAGGCCCAAGTGCCCCGATGGTTGCCTACAAGCGAAGCCTTTATGGATTTTGTTGTGGTAGCTTCGGGCGTTGTTGAGATACTTTTGGGACTCATAGTGGTCTTTTTGGTCAAACATAAGGTGAAAGCAGGCATTGCACTGGCCATTTTCTATGTGTTGATATTCCCTGGAAACATTTCACAATACACCAACGGAATCGACGCTTTTGGACTGGACACCGATCTTAAAAGATTCATCCGTCTGTTTTTTCAGCCCGTATTGATACTTTGGGCATTATGGTCCACCGGAGCATTAAAACATCTTATGAACAAACAAAAATAGCAGCTATGGAATTTTACAAGTTTAAAGCGGAACGATTGGACGGTACACATGAGTCCATGGAAAAATATAAAGGTAAAACCATTGTGGTTGTCAATACCGCCAGTAAGTGCGGATTGACACCCCAATATGAAGGTCTGGAAAATCTTTATAAAACTTACAAAGATCAAGGATTGGTCATTTTAGGATTTCCATGCAATCAATTTGGAAATCAAGAACCTGGTAGCGCCGAAGATATCCAAGAGTTTTGCCAAGTGAATTATGGGGTCTCTTTCCCCATGTTTGCCAAAATCGACGTCAATGGAAGCGATGCCCACCCTATTTTCAAGTATTTGAAATCGGAATTGAGCGGCCTATTGGGTGGAAAAATCAAATGGAACTTTACCAAATTCGTGATTGATAAAACAGGAAAGCCCGTAAAACGATTTGCGCCGACTACAGAACCCAGCTCTATGGAAAATTATATTCAGGGTATCCTTTGAAAAATCTCCTAAAACTTCAATTGTGCCTGCAAGGCCCCAGTTTCCTTGAGCATCGCCCGACCATCCCTAAAACTTAAATAAGTATGGCCTGCTTTTTTATTGGCTATACTGATGTTGCACAACATGCCCCAATGGCGGGCAACTTCCCGCCATGCCCAAAACAAGGAATGTTTGGGGTCATAAATATGAGTAGCCTCCCCTCCTGCCCCGTTCACTTCAATAATGCTGAAGTTCTTTCCTTGGCACAACTCCTCGAATGTATGGTAAAGCACATCCAATCGGCCATAATAAAAACCTTTCATTTGGGAACAAACCCCATCAATGGTTTGCCCCAACTCCTCATTGATGTTGTGGCTTATATCCACAAACTTGGCTCCTCGGGTATGGCTTCCGTAAGGCACCAAGATAAATTGCTCTCCCTTTTCCAAAACCTTTTGAAGCCCTTTGCCAAACTTCTGTTCCAGCACTTTTAACTGTAAGTGGCTTCGAGGATTCTTTTTGATAAGCTCTAACATGGTATGCTCACCGTCGCCTGTGATGGATAAAAATTCCTTGGATACAACTCCTGTTATCTTGCCATGTGTTTCATTGGGCTGGCGAACATAAAAAATACCCACCTCTTTTTGATACGGAATCAGTTCTTGCACCAAAAAATGGGAAGGACTCCAATCCACATAGTCCCGAAACTCATCCTTGTTGTGAATCTTTTCCACCCCAAAGGCCTTCATCCCAATATTCGGTTTGGCAATAAATGGGAAACTCATCCCTTGTTCCAACACACGTTCCAACGCCGATTGAGGGGACTCATCTTTATCAATAAATAGTGTTTTGGGAATAAACCGATCGGGAATCATATTATAAATATCCATTTTGGATATCATGGCCATACCTCCATTTTTCATTCCCGGATTGGCAGCGTTAAAAAAGAAAAAGGAACGCGCCTTAATGGAATAGTACAACCACACAGGAAACATGGGATAATAAATCAGCCAAAACGGCCAATATTCCCAATGGGTAATTCGATGCCATATTAGTTTTAGCGAATCCATGGCAATTAAAAAGTAAGTTGGCTAGGTGAAAAAGGCACCTCAAAAAATTTGTCGTTCAACAAATCCAAGTGGCGCATCACAATTTCCTCACTATCCAAAATGGCTTGGGTTACACTGAAAGTTTTTAGACCCGAATCCCGATCAATTATAAATCCGTTTTCAAAATCGTCATAATTATTAGAGTGAAAGTTGACCACCTCATTCGCAGATATTTGGGAATTTTCATCAATAAATCTCTGAAAAAGCTTTCTTCGGTGTTCAATTATCTCATCTTTATAAAGCGTAGCGGAAGACCAAATATGGTTTTTTGTTGCATCCAACGGTCTATAATATTTCTGATGGCCGTCCCATCTAAACTCCAGCAAGCTACCATTGAACAACACCAAGGTGAAAGGTTCTATGTGAAGGAGTGGCATTTCCTGAAGCAAATGATAAGGTTGTTCGGATGCGATTACATCCAAAAGCACCAAGCCCCGGCTACGGGCATAATTTCCAGTTGATGCGTGGTTCACGAAACCACCATTAAGAAGCACCGCCACCGAACCATTTTCGTTCAGGGCAAACCAAGTGCCGCCCGCTTTTGGATCCTTTGGAAAAAGCACCTTGACCGAACCTATGGTTTCCTCTTGTGGCTGCAAGGCCAAAGGTCTTGAAATATGTTCATCGCGGTTGGAGGTAATTAGTCGCCGACTCCCTGAAGATATAAAACTTACTGTGCACATGCCTTTCGGTATTGTAGGGTAGATGGTGCCACCCCAAAAGATTCCGGAATTTCTTGTTCTGAAAAATGCTTAATGCCCACTTTGATCAATGCCTGATGATGAATCGTATGCTCCAAATTATACATGACTTCCCTAAAATAATTGGAATCCATACAGTTTTCCTCTCCCGCCAACTCATAACTGATTTTGATGGCCTTATTCGGTTTTTTCAAATGCTCTTGAATGTATGTCAACCGATCCAGTGCATAATTCAAATCCTGTTCGATCTTTAGATTGCGTTCCCTACGATCATAGGAAACATCCGAAAGCTCGTATCCATGTATCAAACAAAGATATAGCTCTATAATATGCCGGGTGTGCTGCCCAATAGTGGCATTGGACAATATATGACATGATTGGGAATAACAATCTTTGGGCAGGTCGGCCAACACCTGCTTAAACTGCTCCAAAGTTTGCAAGGAAGAATTGAACATGATGTTTAGTTATTGGTTGTTTTATTCGTTTTTTGATGAATTTGAGTATAAGATAGAAAGAATATTCAATTCTTTATTTTCTCCCAATTTTTATCCGCTTGGGAAACTAAATTGTTGGGAGATGAGTTAAGCCAAAAATCCAAAGTGTTATTTTTCCCCCTGTTGTAAAATAGGTAAAGTTTTCCTTTTCTTATTTCATAGGTTTCGGGGTCCACATTTACCTTTTTACCGTTTATGGCCACAGCATACGCACAATAGCCTCCGTATTTGGGCACATAAGCAGATGGGTCATCCTTAAACGTATCCAAATTTTCCTGGTTATGAAACTTGAACATGGCTCCATCATAAATTGTAGAAAACTCCTTTTTTCCCTCCATTGGAACCCCAACAAAATACGATACCACATCATAACCGTTAACGGCGTACCCGTTCTTCGTATTGTAATCGGTGTTTTGGGCTAAACCACATGTTCCCATTACCAAAAAAAGAACCACTAAAATTTTATTCATAACACTCGGTTTACTATCCTCAGGCGTTCAAACAATTGCCCGAACAGATTAGTTTAGTCACGAAGAATGTGGATTCCTTTCAATATTTTTTGCCTTTCATCGAGGAATTTTCCAATTACGTCTAAACATTGTCAGTTACGGGTTTTATGGCGTACTAATCAACTACCTTGACCGTTAGAAAATTAAATTAGAAATCAGGATTTCACTTTCCCAAAGAGTGGTTCCTATCTAATAATACCTACTTAATGCGCTATTTAGTCCCCCATACATTATATAATAGGATAAGTATCCTTTTATTTCTGATTATATCCACCGTTTTCAACGCACAATCCCAGGAAAACATCAATGATGAGGATGTTGTTTCGTTACGTCCAATAACTTCGGTTTTACTGGCAGGGCAAAAAGACTATCGTTTTGAAGAAGTCAGGAACAATCCCAAGCTGGAGTTTGTTCCATTGACAAGTTTAAAGGAAAATCTGGGATTTTCAAGTGACAACTATTGGCTGACCTTTTCCTTGCAAAACACAACGAACCAATACAAACAATACTATTTGGAAACCGCACGCCCCATAACGGATGTGGTAAACCTATTTCTTGTTGATGACACCAATACCGTTGAAAAACAATATAGCGGCGATAAAATTCCCTTTTCCAAAAAAACGGTACAGCACAGAAAATCCATTTTTGATATAGGGCTTAGGCCAGGTCAAAAAATACAGGCCTACATCCACCTAAAAAGTGATGGCGAAGTAGTAATGTTTCCCATGAAACTTTATCAAGAGGCGAGTTTTTTAAACCTTACCTATAAAGAGCAGGTATTTTATGGCTTCTTTTATGGTATTTTGATTCTGGCTTGCATCATATACCTATTTTTCTTTTTCGCCCTAAAGGACAAGGCATTTATTTACTATGCGCTCTATGTGCTCTTTATAGCATTGATGCAATTTTCTTTGGATGGATTTTTTCATCAATATTTTACGCCGCAAGGTGGTTGGCTTTCAGACAGATCGGTTTTACTCACCGCATTTGTTTCGCTCTTTTTCTTTGGAAAATATGGGGATACTTTTCTTAACCTAAAGAAAAACAGTCCGTTTTTACATAATGCGAACAAAATAATGGGCCTGGCCATAGCCATTGGTGTTTTGCTTTTGGCCATACCATCCAATTTTGAGTATTGCTATCCTATGGCCAATGCAATCGGAATTTTGGTGCTGGTTCACATGATAGCCTCATTGGCCGTAATGAAGTTCAAAAAACAAAAGGTAGATATCTTCTTTGTAATCGGTATTTCCTTTTTGGTGCTAGGTTTTGTGGTTTTTATCCTGAACAATTTCAATACCATAGAAAACTCCTTTTTTACGAGCAACGGCACCAAATTCGGAATCGGTTTTGAGATCATATTCCTATCCATATCCATGAGCAATAGGATTCGAAATCTTCGGATGGAAAATGAGCAAAACCAAATGCTTGCACTACAGCGTGCAGAGGATATGAACGAAATAAAATCGTCCTTTTTATCCAATATCAGCCATGAGCTTCGAACGCCCCTCAACTTGATCATGGGCGTAGCTACCTCATTACAGGAAAATAAAGAGGAAGAAAATCTAGATGAAAAGTGTAAGATGCTTCTAAGTTCCTCAAAAAACTTATTGGGCTACATTGAGGATATATTGGACTTTACCGTGATTGAAAAAGGAGACCAAGAATTAAAAGAAGTCCCTTTTGATTTAAATGCTACGCTACAAAAGATTCTGAAATTACAGGAAAAGAAAGCAACGACAAAAGGCTTGGCTTTTAATACATTAATCTCAGATGATTTACCGGCCAGAATTGTTGGGGACAAAGCAAAATTGGCACAGATTCTCAACCATCTTTTGGACAACGCCGTAAAGTTCACTAATAAAGGAAGTGTAGCTATTGAAGTAGTCTGCAATAAAAAAGGTGACCGAGCTAAAATAGACTTCAGGATTAAAGACACGGGTATTGGTATTTCGGAAGAAAAAATGAGTACGATATTTGAGTCCTTTACCAAAAAGTCCTTTAGGGACAAGCGTGAGTTCAGCGGTTTAGGCTTGGGTCTTTACATCGTCAAAACCTACGTTGATCTCCAAAAAGGAACGATAAACCTTAAAAACAACCCAAAACAGGGCACTATTTGTGAGCTGAGCTTAGGCTTTGAGATTGATGAAGATAAAGCATCTGTTCCAGACAAATCCCAAGCATCGATTTCCAAGGTACAAATGGAAACCGGAAACATTCTGTATGTCGAGGACAACAAAATGAACCAGACCGTTGTAAAACTTTTATTTAAAAAGAATTGGACCAAGGCCAACCTGACCATCGCGAATAATGGAAAAGAGGCACTGGAAATAATGAAAGAAAAAACATTTGATATGATTCTAATGGATCTTCAAATGCCAGAAATGGACGGTTTTGAAACAACTTCCATGATTAGAAGTGGCAAGGCCAACTGCGATACACAAATTCCAATTATCGTGCTTACAGCCGACAACACCAGTCAAACCAGAAAAAAAATATTTGAACTGGGGGCAAACGATCTGGTTACCAAACCTGTTAACGGTCCACTACTTTTCTCCAAAATGAACAAAAACGCAACTATCAAAGCTATTGGCAAAGTTGCTTAGAGTTTAAACCAAAAAAGCACGCTGCAATAGCGTGCTTTTTTGGTTTAACTGTGACCGCGGAAGGATTCGAACCCTCAACCCTCAGAGCCGAAATCTGATATTCTATCCAGTTGAACTACGCGGCCGTCTTATTATTTTAAGAACTCAATTTATCTTTTACAATAGTGGAAATGGTCTTTCCATCGGCCTGTCCGGCCAATTCTTTGGAAACAATGCCCATTACCTTGCCCATGTCCTGCATACCGGTAGCTCCCACAGAATCAATGGTCATTACAACCACTTTTTCAATTTCCTCTTCGGTAAGCTGTTCGGGCAAAAACTTTTCTATTACGGCAACTTGGGCCAATTCTGGCTCCGCCAAATCCTCCCTGTCTTGTTCCTTGTAGATCACAGCGCTATCCTTGCGCTGTTTCACCAATTTTTGAACCAATTTAATCTCGTCTTCTTCCGATAGCCCAGCTCCACCGCCTTTATCGGTCTTTGCCAATAAAATGGCAGACTTCACAGCTCGCAAAGCTTCCAGGGTAACGGTGTCCTTTGCCTTCATTGCGGCCTTCATTTCTGTCATCACCTTTTCTTGCAAACCCATGTGTTCCAATTTAGTTCGCGAAGATAAAAAATAAACCCGAAAGTTTTTCCACTTCCGGGTTTATGGTTTCCATTAAAATGGAGTTAATTTAAACACTACTAATCAACATTATCGTGCAAAAAAGAGTTGTTGGACCGCAACTGTAGATCGTCGTTGCTGTCTTCTCCCAAGGTAGTCCTGGATACTCTCTGTTCTTTTGGAACATCATTCAGGTCCACCCCTTGGCGCTTATAAGCAGGCTCCTTTTCAATGTCGTCTATACTGTTCCTATTGTTCTGGAACTTATAATTAAAGTTTTTCAACTTTCTCCTACGTTCATCGGCACGATCTTTTAAGATATCGCTGATGGAACTGTTCATGGGGTCAAGACTACTAATGGTTTCTTCATTTTCACCTGAGCCCTTATTTTCACTTTTTTCTTCAACCTCTACTGTTTTCTTCTCAAAAACAAGCTCATTCTCCACCATTTTTGGTTCATGGGTTTCTGCTTTTGATTTGGCTCCGGTCAACTTTTCCTCCAACTCCATGTACTCTTCAAGGTCGTATCTGGTCTCCCCCTCTTTCTTGTATTCCAAAACAGGTTTTACCTCCACATAATCGTTCACTTCTACATCCCCTAAACCATCATCGTCCAAATTAAAGGTTACCGTATGCTCTTTCTCATCTTCACCTTCTTTGTCTTGGCTGTTTAGCGGCATATCAAAGCTTAATGTGAACTGGTCCTCATTGCTTTTTGACGGCACTTCCTCTGCATCAACTACATCTATATTGTTGATCACGTTTTTGGCTTCAATGATCACAAAGTCATCTTCCACTTGTTCAGCAAGCACTTCTTCATAGAATACGTTAAAGTTTCTGATGTAACTGGTTGTTGGGATCAAGTCTGGGTCCTTTGCCTTCATTTTAGGGGCATTTTGCTCTTGCTCCTCCTCCATATCCAAGGTGTGTTTTACCACTTGTGCTTCCGGTTCGGGAGTTGATTCTGGCTCAGGCTCGGGCTCGGGGGCCGTAGTTTTTTCAATTTTAACCTCCTGTACCGATGTGGCCTCTGGTGTTAAATCCTGCTCAGCGGTTTGCTCATCTTCCAAGGTGTAAAAAACCTTTTTGGACTCCGTATTTACAATATTGTCCTGTTGGTCCACATTAAAGCCCGTGGCGATAACTGTTACGGCAATGGCTTCGCCCAAGCTTTCGTCTTCACCGACACCCATAATAATATTGGCTCCATGACCTGCTTCAATCTGGATATGATCATTGATCTCACCGATTTCATCGATGGTAATTTCCTGAGAACCTGAAACAATGAGCAACAATACGTTTTTGGCGCCGTTGATCTTGTTATCGTTCAACAATGGCGAATCCAACGCTTTCATAATGGCCTCGGTGGCCCTTGCTGAACCTGATGCGGCAGCAGACCCCATGATGGCCGTACCACTATTGGAAAGTACGGTCTTTGCATCCCTAAGGTCAATATTTTGTGTGTAGTGATGGGTTATTACCTCTGCGATACCCCTAGCCGCAGTGGCCAAAACTTCATCTGCTTTAGAGAAACCGGCCTTAAACCCAAGATTACCGTATACTTCTCTAAGTTTGTTGTTGTTGATAACGATCAAGGAATCCACGTTGGCACGCAATTTCTCAATCCCCATTTGCGCCTGTTTGTTACGCATGGCCCCCTCGAACTGGAACGGCATGGTAACGATACCAACCGTAAGAACATCCATTTCCTTGGCGAGCTTTGCGAGTACAGGGGCAGCACCTGTACCGGTTCCACCACCCATTCCAGCAGTAATGAAAGCCATTTTGGTATTGTGCTCCAACATAGCCTTTAAATCGTCCATACTCTCCAAAGCGGCCTGTTCACCAATTTCTGGGTTGGCTCCAGCTCCCAATCCTTCGGTGAGGGATACCCCTAATTGAATCTTATTGGGAACGGCACTGTTTTGCAATGCCTGTGCATCGGTGTTGCAGATCACAAAATCCACTCCGTTGATACCGGCCTGGAACATGTGATTGATGGCATTGCTGCCACCGCCTCCTACTCCGATAACTTTAATTACGTTGCTTTTGTTCTTGGGCAAATCAAAAGCGATGTTGTCAAATTCAGTGTTCTTACTCATGACAGTTGTGTTTCTCTATTGGGGTTATTATTCTGCATTGTCCAAAAAGTCCTTCAACTTTTCTGACCATTTGTCAAAAATGGATTTTCTCTCCGTATGGGTAGCGGCTGCACTTGCTTTGGCACCCATATCGTTTTCTTGGCCAACCAAAACCTCTTCTTCATGCGCCTCCTCTTGGTGCGCTATCCGGTCTTTCTTTTTGGCCTCCAAGGAATTCATCAGCAATCCAACAGCTGTAGCGTACAATGGGCTCGCCACTTCCTCGTCCGAGTCTCCGGCAAGGTGCTCATTGGGGTAACCGATTCTTGTGTCCATACCGGTAATGTATTCCACCAATTGCTTTAAATGTTTCAATTGGCTACCACCACCCGTAAGTACAATTCCTGCGATCAATTTTTTCTTTTGTTCTTCGTGTCCGTAGTTTTTGATCTCCACATATACCTGCTCCACAATCTCCACAACACGGGCGTGGATAATTTTGGAAAGGTTTTTCAATGTGATTTCTTTGGGCTCACGGCCTCTTAGTCCAGGAATGGAAACGATTTCATTGTCCTTGTTCTCTCCTGGCCAAGCGGAACCAAATTTTATCTTCAATAGTTCGGCCTGCTTCTCAATAATGGAGCAGCCTTCTTTAATATCCTCGGTAATTACGTTACCTCCGAACGGGATTACGGAAGTGTGGCGGATAATTCCATCCTTAAAAATGGCAAGATCTGTGGTTCCACCACCTATGTCAATCAAGGCGACACCTGCTTCTTTTTCTTCTTGGCTCAAAACCGCATCTGCTGAGGCCAAAGGTTCCAACGTAATGTTCCCTAGATCCAAACCTGCACTTTTGATACACCTTCCAATATTTTTAATGGACGATACCTGCCCTACTACTACATGGAAATTGGCTTCCAACCGTCCACCGTACATACCAACGGGCTCTTTTATTTCGGATTGACCGTCCACTTTGTACTCCTGTGGCAATACATGGATGATCTCCTCCCCGGGAAGCATTACCAGTTTATACACTTGGTTGCACAATTTGTCCAGATCCTCGTTGTCTATGACTTCCTCAGAATTTGGCCTAGTGATATAATCGCTATGGTGCAGGCTTCGGATGTGCTGTCCTGCAATACCCACGACAACGGAACCAATTTTGAGTCCCGAATTTAATTCGGCCTGTTCCACCGCTTGTTGAATGGATGATATGGTCTGTGTGATATTGTTGACCACTCCACGGTGAACACCCAAACTTTTTGATCGTCCGGTGCCCAAAATTTCAATTTTTCCATACTCATTTTCCCTACCGATGATGGCTACGATCTTGGTAGTTCCAATATCCAATCCAACTGAATAATTACCTTGTTCCATAATTTAAATTTTGGTGCAAACCACTTGATTGTTGAATTCCAAACTAACTGTTACATAATCTTCCAAGGAATTGTCCTTGGCCGCCTTTGCATAAAAGGCCATAAAATTTTTGAACTTCTTGTTCAAATTGTCCACTCCGCCCAAGTTCACCACAAAATTTTCCATGCGGAACTTGAGCTGATATTTTCCTTCGTCCTCAATATGTATCCCAATGACATTCTTTCTCAGAAAATCATCATGGTTGATATAGTCCAAAATCACATAGGCATCCTCAAGGGTTTTACCTGTAATTTTCCCTGTGATTATGGGAACCCTTGCCGAATGATGTTTTGACAACGGCATGCGTTCGCCCTGATCATCCAAATAAAATCTGGAGACACCCTCTATTCTTCCAATTGGCTTTCGCTGAACTATCTTGGATACAAGTTCCCCGTTTACAGTAAGATAGACCTGGGCATTTTTGACCATATCATTGGATAGTATAATCTCCTCCATGGTATTCAAAACTAACTGTTCTTTGAGCGTGTTCTCGAGGGGTCCGTATTTTTGTATTAACAATTTATTAACCGCATCCTCAGTTAAATACAAATTATCTTCACCAACGAATTTTATAGTGACATCATTCACCTTTTTCTTTTGGTTTCTTTGATCGGCAAAACCGTAAAGCGCAACTACGGTTACCGACAAAAATGCCAGTTTTATGTGATCCCAATTAATGCGCATAACTCAATTCTTTTTTGATTTTCGGTACTTCCAGTCCAATATCCCCTGCACCAAGAGCAACCAATACTCCTGATTTGCAGTTCTTTACCTCTTTCAATAATGCTGATTTAGAAATCAGTTTTTTATTTGGGTTCTCTATTTTTTCCAAAAGCCATTGGGAGGTGACCCCTTCGATGGGCTCTTCCCTGGCAGGGTAAATGTCCAGCAAGATGATTTCATCAAAATCAGAAAGACTTGTTGCAAAATCATCCGCAAAATCTTGTGTACGCGAGAATAGGTGTGGCTGAAAAATCACCGTCACCTTTTGCCCTGGATGCATTTCACGAATTGCCTGATACACTGCACTGATCTCTGTCGGATGATGGGCATAATCATCGATAAACACAAAATCCTTTTCCTTGATTTGGTAGGAAAACCTACGCTGAACACCCTTAAAAGTCCCCAAAGCTTTGGCAAGGCGGTGTGGTGGGCAGCCAGTTTGCACCGCCATCGCAAAAGCAGCTAATCCATTGAGCAAATTGTGCCTTCCAGGTTTGTGGAACTGCACGTTCTTGATAATCTCAGAAGGCGTTACGAGATCAAATATGTAGGCTCCATGTTCAATTTCTATATTTTCTATACAGTAATCGGCACCATCATCAATACCAAAGGTGGTTCCCTCCAAAGGAAGCCCTTTGCGTACAAATAACTTTCCCCCAGGTTTGATTCGATCCACAAATTCATTGAACGAATGCTCCAATTCTTCTTTTGTGCCATAAATATCCAAATGATCGGCATCCATCGATGTGATGCAAGCAACTGTTGGCGTTAATCGTAAAAACGAACGATCGAACTCATCTGCCTCCACTACCGAATATTCTGTACCGTCCAATACAAAGTTGCTATCAAAGTCTTCGGAAATACCTCCTAAAAACGCAGTCATCGGCAATTCGCATTCCTTGAGTAGATGTGCCAAAATACAGGTCGTGGTAGTTTTACCATGTGTACCTGCAACGGCCAAACAGAATGAATCTTTGGTTATAATTCCGAGAACTTCGGAACGCTTTTTTATTGCAAATCCTTGGTGCTTGTAATATTGAAGTTCCGCATGTGTGGACGGTACTGCTGGGGTATAAACCACTAAGGTGTTTGGATGTTTGAAGGTGTCGGAGATCAAATCAACATTATCTTCAAAATGCACAGAAATACCCTTTTCCATCAAGTCGTCGGTGATAGGAGTCGGCGTGCGATCATAACCTGCCACCTCCTTGCCCACAAATTTGAAATAGCGTGCCAGGGCAGACATACCGATGCCTCCAATGCCAATAAAATAAACGCTATGAATATCCTTCAAATTCACTTCAACAACTTTTCAATTTCATCCACAATATGTTCCGTGGCCTTGGGCATGGCCATTTTTTTGATGTTTTTCCCCAATTTTGCCTGGGTCTCTTCTGATTCCATTAATTCAGAAAAACTATGTTCAAATTCAGCATCCAACTCATCTTCCCGCAGCATAATGGCTGCATCTTTGGCTACCAACGCCTTCGCATTTTGCGTTTGATGATCCTCTGCCACATTGGGCGATGGAATAAAAATCACAGGTTTACCCACCAAACAGAGTTCGGAGACCGATCCTGCACCCGCTCTTGAGATGATTACATCCGCAGCTGCGTAGGCAAAATCCATTCGGTTGACAAAGGCCAACACCTTGATCGTATCCGACTCGTATTTTTTGTATTCTTCATGATACAGTTTGCCACATTGCCAAAGCACTTGCAACCCTTGATTTTTGAAAAAGTCAAGCTCCTTTTCAATCAACTGGTTGATTCTTCGGGCACCAAGGCTACCTCCTAGTACTAAAACCGTTTTTTTGTCACCATCGAGCCCAAAAAAAGCAGCTGCTTCCTGTTTTCCTTCCTTTATCGTTACCAAATCGGTTCGGATGGGGTTTCCAGTTTTCACGATCTTTTCTTTCGGAAAAAAGCGCTCCATGCCATCATAGGCCACGCAAATCTTCTCTGCTTTTCCCGCCAATAGCTTGTTGGTGATTCCCGCAAAGGAATTCTGTTCTTGCAGCACGCAGGGGACACCAGCGCTTTCGGCCATCCGCAACAATGGTCCACTTGCAAAACCTCCTGTACCAATGGCCACATGGGGCTTGAACTGTTTCACTATTTTGCGCGCTTCTAACAAACTACTTATCAGTTTAAATGGAAACATGAGATTTTTCAATGTCAGCTTCCGTTGTATTCCACTTATCCACAAGCCCTTTATTTCATATCCTGCTTGCGGTACTTTTTCCATTTCCATTTTATCCTTTGCTCCCACGAACAAAAACTGTGCATCTGGATATCTCCTCTTCAACTCGTTCGCAATGGCCACGGCCGGATAAATATGTCCTCCCGTTCCTCCTCCAGAAAGTATAAACCTATATCTGTCCACTTAACACTTCTAAAGGGTTTGTTTCATCTATTCCATGGGATTGCTCCTCTAAATTTTCTTTTTTATTGCTGGCACTCAACACAATTCCAATGGCCATACAGGTCATCCAAATAGATGTCCCGCCCATACTGATCAATGGCAAAGGCTGACCCGTAACCGGAAACAATTGTACCACAACGGCCATATTGATGAACGCCTGAAACACAATGGGCAGCCCGACCCCTATCACCAATAATTTTGAAAACACAGTTTTAGACGAATGTGCCACGACCACGATACGGAACAGCAGGAGTAGATAGAAAAAGAGCAAAGCTCCGCCTCCCAGCAATCCATACTCTTCAATAATAATGGCAAAAATGAAATCGGATGTACTCTGGGACAACATGTTCTTCATTACACTCTTTCCCGCTCCTTTGCCCACAACGCCCCCTTCGGCAACTGCAATTTGGGCCAGGGTCAATTGATGCAGGTCATCCTTATCGGCTTGCTCAGGGTGAATAAAGGTCTCTATTCTCGATTTCCAGGTTCCGGCACGTTGTGGCAAAACCTCAGGTGCTTTGAACAGCACAAATAGAAACATGCCCGCCAGCACGATTCCAGTCCCCGCCATGGCGAACAAATATTTTAAAGGATATCCGCCCAAAAAACACAACACCAAAGCCATAAAACTGATAATGGCCGCCGTTGAGAAGTTTTCGGGCAAAATCAAGAGCACCACCAAAGCCACAGGCAACCATAAAGGCAGAATACTTTCTTTGAAGGTTATCTTAACATCTTTGATCTTCGTCAGATACCTGGCAATCCAAATCATTAAAACAACCGCAGCCAATGTCGATGTCTGGAAATTGACCCCGACCAATGGAATTTTTATCCAACGGTTTGCCGTTACCCCACCAATCCGTGTTTCCACTGTCAAAGTGTAAATCAATAATAGGATAACGATGGGCATGGCAATAATGGAAAGCCCTTTGAAATAATGCGTAGGTATCCTGTGGACGGCATAGATTATACCGAAGCCCAAAAACAGCAGCACAGCATGTTTTACCAAATGTCCCAAAGTGGTCCCGTCACCGTTAACATAGACCAAATTGGTACTGGCACTGTACACCGGCAAAAATGAGAAAAGTGCCAACAGGGCCACTACGCCCCAAATAGCTTTATCACCTTTCAGATTTTTGAAAATTGCCAACACGTTTTACAGGTTTTTTATCGCGTTTTTAAATTGATCTCCTCTATCTTCATAATTTTTGAAAAGGTCGAAACTTGCACAGGCCGGGGACAGCAAAACAGCATCTCCTCGCTCTGCAACTTTGTAGGCCACCTTTACGGCCTCTTCCATGGAATAGGTCTCCACCATAAGGTCGATTACGTTCCCAAAAGCATCTATCAACTTGGAGTTGTCCACTCCCAGGCAAATGATAGCCTTCACCTTTTCCCGCACCAGTGGCATCAACTCGGAATAATCGTTTCCCTTATCCACTCCACCGGCAATCCAAATTATCGGCTTTTTGATACCGTCAAGGGCATAAAAAGTCGCATTAACATTGGTTGCCTTGGAGTCGTTGATGTACTCCACATGGTTTATTTTCAACACATTCTCCAGTCTGTGGGGCACGCCCTGAAAAGACTGAATACTCTGGCGAATTGTCTCTTTTCTGACCTTAACCAGCATGGCTGCCATGCTTGCCGCCATTGTGTTTTTTACGTTGTGCTGACCTTCCAAGGCCAAAATATCTTCACTCATTTCCAAGGTTTTATTTTCTAATTTTATTGTTATCGTTTTATCTTTCAACCAAGCTCCCTCTTTCAATTCCCGCTTTAGCGAAAAGGGCAATAATTTGGATTGAACTGGGTGTTTTTTCAACCAATCCTGAATCACTTCATCATCGGCATCATAAATCAGATAATCATCTTCATCCTGATTCATAGCGATTCTGAATTTGGATGCGATATAGTTTTCAAATTTGTACTCATACCTATCCAAATGATCGGGCGTTATGTTGGTGATCATCGCGATGTGTGGTTTAAAATCCACAATACCATCTAACTGAAAGCTGCTGATCTCCAGGACATAGTGCTCAAAGTCTTGTTCGGCCACCATTTTAGCATAGCTATCACCAATGTTTCCAGCCATACCTACGTTCAGCCCACCATCTTTTAAAATATGGTAGGTCAACATGGTTGTCGTTGTTTTTCCATTACTGCCCGTGATTCCAATAAGGGTTGCATCTGTATATTTTGACGCGAACTCTATCTCCGAAATCACTGGAACACCTTTTTGGACCAGTGTTTTGACTAAAGGCACGTTATCTGGAATACCCGGACTCTTCATCACCACATCGGCATTCAAAATCTTGGCTTCGGTATGTTCACCAGACTCCCATTCAATCTCAAAATGTTCAAGAACTTTTTTATATTTCTCCTTTATTTCGCCCTTATCCGAAACAAAGACCTCAAATCCTTTTTGCTGACCTAAAATGGCGGTTCCAACGCCACTTTCCCCTCCTCCAAGTATCACCAAGCGGCCCATTTTTATCGAATTTTAAGTGTAACAATGCTGATAATGGCCAGCATGATTCCTATAATCCAAAAACGGGTTACTATTTTACTCTCGTGATATGATTTTTTCTGATAATGATGGTGTAATGGAGCCATCAAAAATATACGCTTCCCTTCGCCATATTTTTTCTTGGTGTGCTTAAAATAACCCACTTGCAACATCACCGACAGTGACTCTGCAAAGAAGATTCCGCATAAAATCGGGATCAACAATTCTTTTCTTACGATAATGGCAATTACCGCGATAACGCCACCAATGGTCAAACTACCTGTATCTCCCATAAATACCTGGGCAGGGTAGGTGTTGTACCATAAAAATCCGACCAGTGCCCCTACAAAAGCGGCAATGAAAACCACCAATTCACCAACCCTGGGCAAGTAGAAAATATCCAGGTAGTCCGAGAATTCAATATTGCCCGACACCCAAGCAAAAATTCCCAAGGTCAGGACAATTATGGCCGACGAACCAGCCGCGAGACCGTCTATCCCGTCGGTTAAATTGGCGCCGTTCGATACGGCGGTGACGATAAGGATTACAACGGGTATAAAAATGAGCCATGCATAGTCTTCCGCACCTTCACCGATCCACGAGATAAAATCTGCATAATCGAGTTCGTTGTTCTTAAAAAAGGGCACATTGGTTCGGACAGCTTTGGTCTCCTCACCAAACACTCTTTCTACTTTAAAATTTTCGGTAATCGTTGATGTATCCTTCTCCTTGATGGTCACCGCTGGATGAAAGTATAGGGTAATGCCAACAATCAATCCAAGTCCTACCTGCCCCATTACCTTAAATCTACCTTTGAGACCCTCTTTATCCTTCTTGAAGATTTTGATGTAATCGTCGATAAAGCCGATAATTCCCATCCAAACAGTGGTAACGATCAAAAGAATTACATAAATATTTTTGATGTCTGCGAAAAGAATGACGGGCAACAAGGTGGACATTATGATGATCAAACCTCCCATAGTGGGTGTCCCAGCTTTTTGCTTTTGCCCTTCCAGACCAAGGTCGCGGATACTTTCACCAATCTGTTTTTTCTGTAGAAACAGAATAATTCGCTTTCCGTAGACCATGGCGATCAATAGGGACAACAATACGGACATTGCCGCTCTGAAGGTGAGGAACTGAAAAAGTCCGGCACCTGGCAGTTGGTATTGCTTCTCTAAATATTCGAATAAGTAGTATAACATGGACTACACTATTTTTTTAGGCTCTCCAGAGCTTCTTTTACTTCTTTAAAATCATCAAAATCCACCCTGACACCATTGGTCTCCTGATAGGTCTCATGGCCTTTTCCCGCCACGAGAATTATATCGTTGGCCACAGCAAGTTTACATGCTGTTTTTATGGCCTGTTTTCTATTTTCGATGGACAATACCTTTCGAACATTTTGAGCCTCCACTCCTGCTTCCATCTCTTCAATAATGGTAGTAGGCGATTCTGTTCTCGGGTTGTCGGATGTAAAAATGGCCTGGTCGCTCATTTCTGAAGCGATATGACCCATAACCGGACGCTTAGACTTGTCACGGTCACCACCACACCCCACTACGGTGATGACGTTTTCATTTCCAGTCCTCAATGCATTGATTGTAACCAATACATTTTTAAGTGCGTCCGGCGTATGGGCATAATCAACAATAGCCGTTATTTTATCTTTTGATATGTAATATTGAAACCTGCCATCCACGTTCTCCAACTCGCTCATCAGTCTGAGGATTTCCATTTTTTCGAGACCCAGAATATCGGCAGTGGCGTAAATGGCTAGTAAATTATAAGCATTAAAATCCCCAATAAGTTTGGTCCACAACTCATTGTCGTCAACCTTTAACAATTGACCGTTGAATTGCTTTTCCAAGATCTGTGCCCTGTAATCAGCAAAGGATTTTAAAGCGTAGGTATATTTTTTGGCCTTAGTGTTCTGTAACATCACCAAACCATTTTTATCGTCTATGTTGACCAAGGCAAAAGCAGTCTTGGGCAATCCATCGAACAATTTTTTCTTGGTATCCCGATATTCGGCAAAGGTTTTATGGTAATCCAAATGATCATGGGATAAATTGGTGAAGATGGCCCCTTCAAAAAATAGTCCTTTTGCTCTTTTTTGATGGATCCCATGCGAACTCACTTCCATAAAACAGAACTCCACCCCAACATCGTTCATGATGGACAAGTATTTATTGATGGTAAGCACATCCGGAGTGGTGTGGGTAGCTTTATATTCTTTATCATCTACCAATACTTTAATTGTAGAGATCAACCCCACTTTAAACCCGGCCTTTTTAAAGAGATTATACAAGAGCGTGGTTACCGTGGTCTTGCCATTGGTACCGGTAACACCAACCAATTTTAGATTTTTGGAAGGGTTATCGTAAAAGTTGGAAGCGATCACAGCCAAGGCACTATTGCAATTATCAACCTGCAAGTAGGTGACCCCATTGACCATAATTTTTGGAAGCTCCTCGCACACAATGGCCCTTGCTCCGGAATCCACTGCTTTTTGGATGAATTTATGTCCATCGGTAACGGTACCACGAATAGCAACGAACACATCATCCATTTCGACCTTCCTGGAATCGAAATGAACATTGTTCACCATTACGTTGGTATCTCCGCTCACCGCTGAGAGACTTACTCCATACAATATGTCCTTCAGTAACTTCATGAAAGCTCCAACACTATTTTTTTGACCTGTTTGATATTGGTCCCTTGGTTTACCGATTGATTTTTAACCTTTCCATTGCCGTGCACCTCCACTTCGATTCCCAAATTTTCCAAAAGGGAAACGGCATCCATTCCACTCATGCCCTTTACATTGGGCACGGTATTATATTTTTTCTGGACTTTGGCATAATACTGCTGGTAGTCTTTATCCAAATCCTTGTCTTCCATAATTCTGCCATCTACCTCATCCACCATTGGTGAAATGGCGTGTATTTTTTGTGCCATGGACTTAAAAACAGGACCGGACACGTCAGCCCCGTAATACCCTTCATCCTTGTCTGGTTCATGAATGACCACTATGCAGGAATATTTGGGGTTATCCGCAGGAAAGTACCCTGCGAACGAGGAGATATAAGCCAATTTATCCGGGTTTTTCTCCACGTAGTTTTTTTGTGTAGTTCCCGTTTTACCTGCCATGGAAAAATTTTTGGAATACATCCTATGCCCCGTACCATAATCCCTCTCCACTACGTCTTTCAACAATTGCTGAGCCTTTTTAACGGTCTCATCGGAACAAATGGAGGGATTCAAAACTTCTTTGCCAAATCGCTTCAATACCTTGTTGCCCTCTCGTACTTCTTGAATCAATCGAGGTTTTACATATTCCCCATCATTGGCTATGGCATTGTAAAAGGCCAAGGTTTGAATCGGTGTCAGCGACACTTCGTAACCGTGCGACATCCAACCCAGAGAAATTCCTGACCAACCTTTATCCCCAGGGTAACGAATTACAGGGTCACCTTCACCAATAATAGGTAGACCTAATTTTTTATGAAGTCCCATATTCATAAGGCGGTTCACAAATTTTTCAGGTTGTTCCTTATAGTTTTCATTGATGATTTTTGCAAAAGCCGTGTTGGATGAAACCGCAAAAGCTTTGGCTACCGTAATTTCACCATAACCGCCCCATTTGGAATCCTTTACAACACCATCATAAATACGGTATCTTCCGTTTTCGGTATCGATGACCGTACTGGTGTCCACAACCTTATCTTCCAAAGCGGCCACCATGGACATCAATTTAAAAGTAGAACCAGGCTCATGGGATTCACCTACCGCATAGTTCAGTTTTTCATAATATTTTCCTTCGGAAGTCCTGCCCAAATTGGAAATCGCCTTAATTTCACCGGTTTCGGTTTCCATCACTACCACACAACCGTGGTCGGCCTTATATCGTTCCAATTGCTTTAACAATTCGTGATGGGCGATATCCTGAATATTGACATCGATGGTCGAAACCACATCCAATCCATCTTGCGGCTCCACTATATTGTCCAGACCTACAGGCTTCCACTGCCCCTTGGCTATTTTCTGCTTTAATCGTTTACCTTCCTTGCCGCGCAAATAAGATTCTCCAAAGGCACCGTCCAATCCTACGCGGGTGTAGTATCCGTTTTCGTCCACACGCTCGTAACCAATGCTTCTGGCGGCCATTTTACCCAAAGGATATTCACGAACCACACGATGTGTTTCAATAAAGCCTCCTTTATAAGGTCCCAGGTTGAACAATGGAAATTGTTTGATCCGTACATAATCCAAATACCCCACATTACGGGCTACCAACTTGTATCGATTACCATTGGCTCTCGCTTTACGGAACAATTGTCTGTAATAGGACGATGGCCTATCGAACAATTTGCCCAAGGAATCGGATAGTGCGGCCACATGGTTCTCAAAGTTTTCCTGAGAAACGGTCTTAGCGTCAAACCTGATTTCATATTTAGGAACGGATGCCGCCAACAAACTACCATCTTCGGAATATAGGTTTCCACGATTGGGCTCAATGGTAAACATCTTTTCGGTCTTGCTCAGCGCAAGCTCCTTATATTTTTCGCCCTGCACCATTTGAATATCCACCAACTTGACCACAACGGCAATGGCCAACATAAGAAGGCCTCCCGCTACGAGGTAAAGTCTGTTCATGATATTTTTTTCGGTAATGGCCACTATTCCGCTGATTTTACTTTTATTTTTTTTGGTGGGTTTTGCGATGGCGTCAATCCTTTTTCGGCGACCACCTCGCGCAGGGTAGATTCGAGTTTCAGTTGCTGTACATTGGAACGAGCCTCAAAAAATTCACTTTTAAGTTTTCGCACTTCTTCGTTCAACTCGGCAATCTCCAAAACTTTTTTATCGGCATTATGGCTGCTGGAAATCATCAGGGCAGCCAAGAAAGAGGCGAACAACAAAAACATCCAGTTCTTGGGAGCATCGCCGCTCACCAAAAACTTTCCTTTTAGTATGTCCAGTAATCCTTTTCTCATTTTGCGTTCCTTTTGTCATTCCCGTGCATTCGGTAATCTATCCTTCAATCATCTTTCGACAGCACTCAAGATGACATTTCAACTACACCTTTATATTTTTTCCGCAATGCGAAGCTTTGCACTTCTTGCCCTATTGTTATTGGCTATTTCTTCTGCTGATGGAACAATCAATCCTCCTACCTTTTTTAAAGGGACATTGATATTCCCATAAAAATCCTTTTCTGGCTCGCCGTCAAACTTACCGGCACGGATAAAGCGTTTAGCCAATCTGTCCTCCAAGGAATGATAACTGATCAAACTCAAACGACCTCCTTCTTTCAACACTTCGGGTACCTGTTCCAAAAATTCCTTGAGCACCTCAATTTCTTGGTTCACCTCTATCCTGATAGCTTGATAGATTTGCGCCAAAATTTTGTTCTCCTTCATTTTTGGCAAAAACTTGCTCAGCACCTTTTTTAGGTCGTCTGTTGTTTTGATGGGCTCTTCCGATCTAGCCGCAACTATTGCCCTGGCCATGGCTTTTGCATTTCGCAATTCACCATACTGAAAAAGAACCGACGCCAAATCTTCTTGGGAATAGGTGTTCACCACCTTATAGGCCGATAATTCGTTTTTTTTGTCCATCCGCATATCCAAATCCGCATTGAAACGAATGGAGAAACCGCGCTCGGCTTCATCGAACTGATGGGAGGAAACCCCAAAATCCGCCAAGATTCCATCAACTTTCCGAATGCCATAGAACTTTAAAAACTGTTTGAGGTAGCGAAAATTCTGATTGATCAACTGAAACCTTTCATCATCCAATGTATTTTGAAGGGCATCCTCATCTTGATCAAATGCGAACAATTTTCCGCCATCACCCAATCTTTTCAAAATTTCTTTGGAGTGCCCACCGCCACCAAAGGTGACATCCACATACACTCCATCTTCTTTTATATTCAACCCATCCACCGACTCTTTCAGCAACACTGGGTTGTGATACGCACTACTCATCGTCATCAAAAATCTCCTCGGCCAGGTCAGCATAATCCTTCTCGCCCTCTGCCAAGACTTTCTCGTACATATCCTTGTTCCAAATCTCGATTTTGTCAAAAACCGCATTCAGAACCACCTCTTTCTCGATCCCAGCAAACTCCACTAAGTTTTTTGGAATCTGCAATCTTCCGGAATCCCCGTCAATGCTGACTTCCTTCATTCCCGCAACAAAATTCCTCACAAAAGCATCGTACTTTCGATTGATTTTGCTTTTCTTCATCACTTTTTGCATAAGAACATCAAACTCAGCTTTGGGGTACAATTCCAAACATTGCTGAAAAACAGACCGCTTGATCACAAACCCATCCTTTAAAACAGGCAAAAGCTGGTTCTTCAAAGAAATGGGCAATAACACCCTTCCTTTGGAGTCCGCTTTACAATCATGTTGTCCTATGATATGGGTCACTAGAAATCAATTGGTTAGTTAATACAACTCAAATATATAGATTTTATTTCCACATTTCTCCACTTAATACCACTTTTGTTAATAAATTATCCACTTTTGGACAAAATCCCGTGGTTTGGACCTCAAAATGGAACTTGAGATCGATGTACCGAGTTGAGACATGATTTGACTCGAATGAAAAAACTTGTACCAGTTATATCAAAACCTGAAATCTTTGTGATATGAAATTCCTATATTTGCGCCTCTTACTACCAACTGACTATAGATGGAAGAGCATTTAATTGAGGATGGCAAATACCGATATATAGAAAAGGGAGATGGCACTCCTATGATCATATTGCACGGTTTGATGGGAGGCTTGAGCAACTTCCAAGGGGTATCCGAATATTTTCCACCTAAAGGATATCAAGTATTGATTCCCGAATTGCCTATTTACGATATGCCATTATTAAAGACCACGGTAAAAAACTTTGCCACGTTCTTGGAAGGGTTTATTGAACACAAGGGTTTGAAGGATGTTATCTTGCTTGGGAATTCCCTGGGCGGACACATTGGACTTTTGCATACCAAAATGTTCCCTGAAATGGTCAAGGCTTTGGTAATCACAGGAAGTTCAGGACTTTATGAGAGCGCTATGGGTGATGGGTATCCGAAGCGCGGTGATTACGAATTCATTAAAAAGAAGGCCGAAGACGTATTTTATGACCCAAAAGTGGCGACCAAAGAAATTGTGGACGAGGTTTTTGCAACGGTCAACGATAGAATGAAGTTGGTAAAGACCCTGGCCATTGCCAAGAGTGCAATTCGCCACAATATGTCCAAAGACCTGCCCCACATGAATACGCCAACATGTATTATTTGGGGAGAAAACGATACGGTAACCCCGCCGAATGTGGCCAAGGAATTCCACGAATTGTTGCCCGACTCCGATTTATATTGGATAGAGAAATGTGGCCATGCCCCTATGATGGAACACCCTAACGACTTTAACCGTATTCTGGAAGCTTGGTTGGAAAAAAGGGGATTTTAGATTCTAGAGTCCCGTATTGGGATAGTGGACCGGAAATTAGTGCATCCATATTTCCATATAAGGATTTAGATAGGACTTCTATAATCTAGCAGCTAACATCTATTTAAAATGAAAATTACCTCAGCAGAATTTGTGATGAGCAACTCGAATGTTGCCAAATGCCCCAACGAGCCCTTACCTGAATATGCATTTATTGGCAGGTCCAACGTAGGGAAATCATCGTTGATCAATATGCTGGTAGAACGAAAAGCGTTGGCCAAAACCTCGGGCAGACCTGGAAAGACGCAACTCATTAACCATTTTAAGATCAACAACAATTGGTTTTTGGTGGATTTGCCCGGTTACGGTTATGCACGGGTTTCCAAAAAAGACAAAAAAACCTTTCAGAAATATATTACGGATTATTTCCAAAAAAGAAAGCAACTGGTATGTGGTTTTGTATTGGTGGATATCCGTCATGATCCACAACCTGTGGACTTGGAGTTTATGGAATGGCTGGGCACAAACCAGATTCCATTCGCTATAATTTTCACCAAAGCGGACAAACTCAAGCCCAACGCCATAGAAAGGCAGACGAACGCCTATCTCCAAAAATTATTGGAAGGTGCCTGGGAGGAAGCTCCTCCACATTTCACCACTTCATCGACCAACCGTATGGGGAGAGAGGAACTTTTAGAATTTATAGATGGTATAAACCAAGAGTTTTTCCAGAGCAATTCCCAATAATTAAGTCCTGCTTTCTTGATCGACTAAAAAGGTAAGGTTATATTGATTTTTACGACTAAAGCAAACCTAAAAACAAAAACCTATAAAATGAAATCTGTATTGCACAAAGCCGCAACTCGAGGACACGCTGACCATGGCTGGTTGAATTCGCACCACACCTTTAGTTTTGCTGGATATCACGATCCTGAACGTATGCATTTTGGAGTATTGCGGGTTCTTAACGATGACCAAGTGGCTCCCGGTAGAGGTTTTGGAACACACCCGCACGACAATATGGAAATTATCTCCATTCCTTTAGAAGGTGATTTGGAGCATAAAGACAGTATGGGCAATACCACAACCATTAAAGAAGGAGATGTACAGGTGATGAGTGCCGGCACCGGTATTCAGCATAGTGAATACAACAAAAACAACGACCAAGAAGTGAAGTTTCTTCAAATTTGGATCTTCCCGAATCAAAGAAACGTGGAACCTAGATATGATCAAATATCCATTCGGGATATTGAAAAGAAAAATGCTTTCTATCAAGTGCTTTCCCCGAATCCCGAGGACGAAGGAGTTTGGGTACATCAAGATGCTTGGTTCCATTTGGGGAAATTTGATGCAGGCGCTTCAGATTCCTATCAAATAAAAAAAGAAGGCAATGGCGTTTACGCCTTTATTTTGGATGGAGAAGTTGAGATTGATGGCCAAAAACTGGAAAAAAGAGATGGTTTTGGTATATGGGATACCGATTCGTTCAACTGTAAAGCAACAACAGCCAGCAGGGTCTTGCTCATGGAAGTCCCCATGAGTCTGGACACTATTGGAAGATAATCCATTCAACTTATTTTCGTTAAAAAAGCCCCGAATCGGGGCTTTTTTATTGCTTAAAGGTCTGTAAAATCAAACGTATCGCATCATGTTATGATTTTAGGTATTTTTAAAACCACTAAACACCATCGACACATGATTAAAAATATCTGTTTGGGAATCCTTTGTTTTATTTCCGTACAACTATCGGCACAAGGAGAATTTTACCCGCCAAAAGTTGAAATATCCGATTATACCCTATCCAGGTTTTTGACCGAACTCACCTTGGCCGTTGGCAAAAAGGACCAGGATTTTATCCTCGAACATTTGGACCCGAACATCCTCAATAGTTTTGGAGGCGATGGAGGTATCGAAGAATTCACGATGTATTGGGACTTTAAATCGGACTCCACTAAATTCTGGGAGGTCATGGAAAATATCCTTTTGATCGGCGGCCCCAGTTTTGATGTTTCAAAAGATAACAACAGCTACTATTTACCCTTTACCTTTACGGATTGGCCAGAACAGTACGATGCTTTTGAACACTACTTGGTTTTGGGCAATAATGTAAATGTAAGGAGCAAACCGACCACCGAAAACTCTGAGGTTCTTGGGCAACTCAGCTATCAAATTGTAAAAATATCCGATCCCGAGGGCGAAATACTTTCAGAAAATAACCACTGGCTCAACATAACTACGGTGGACAATGGGCTTTCGGGATTTGTTTATGGGAAATTCTTGATATCCCCCATTGGCTATCGGTTGGGATTGATCAAAACCGAAAATGGCTGGAAAATTAATATGTTGGTGGCCGGGGATTGATCTGAACATGCACCAATACATCAATTGAAACTCCACATTCGTCAATTACTGATCGTTATAGTGCTTGGCCTTTCATTATTTTGAATAAAACACCACAAAATGAATGATAGCAAAAGTGAAATTTCTGGGTTTTTAAAAAGAATCAACTTGATACATAAAGCCATACTGGTAAGTCCAATTGCTCTTGGTATAGTGTTTTACTTTATGGCAGACAATCCATACCTGTTTATTCTGAATGCCTGGGATACGTTATTGGTAATTGTAATTTCCGCTATTGTTCTTGGTATATTTTTAAGTGACCTGCTCTTTAAAAAAAAACTTTCAGGTATTGCAGCAGAATTATCGCTATCTAAAAAACTTGAGAGATTTCAAACTGCTTTGTTATTGAAGATGGTATTTCTGGAGATACCTGCAATCTTTAGTACAGCAGTTTTTTATTTGACCCAAAACCTACTATACCTTATCATTACCATTGGAATGGTACTTTATATGAACGTGAAAGCACCAAAAAAAGAACGTATAATTCATGCCTTGGATTTACGGGGAGCGGAAAAAGATAAAATGAATCAAGCCCATTAATGGCCCCAATCCAAAGAAGTTTAAAACCTCTATTTCTTCAATTCCAACTTCTCTGCAAAGTAGTCGCAAAAGTCCTTCATGGTAGCGGTCATTTTTTCATCCTGGGTGGCCTTGAAAAAAGTATCCGCCATGGTAACCAATGTCTGATGAAAAAACACCTTCATTTCGTCTACGGGCATATCCTTGGTCCAAAGATCGATTTTTAAGGATTCTTGGTTTTTGCTATCCCAAACGGACAGCATCATGGCTTTGGCCTCTTCTTCATTAATACCACCGTCCTGTGCCGACCATTTTAATTCTTCGGGCACTCGGTTCTCATCCAATCCAACCTTTAAGGTTATCTCCGAAGTGTGTTCTACTGCCATCTATCTTTTTGGTTTGTAATTTGATTGTTTTAAAATTTCATCTGCGGGCATCCCTAACATCTGTTTCAGGCCTGTATCCGTTTTTTCCATAAAGGCCCTCACAATTCGCCAACCCATGTATCGTCCCAATCTTGGAGGTGATTCGTTGTCCAGTTCCAATCCAAACTTGGAAAAAGGCGCTGGATCCAAGAATTTTCTATCTAAGCCTGTGTCTGTACTGTAGAGTAGTTCTCGCTCTACAAAATATTTCCACATTTGCTCTTCGTTGGCCCTTGCCCACTCTATTTCTTCTTCTGAGTATCCGATTTTCTGTGCATCCGTAGCGGAAGGAATCAGTTTGTCTTTTAGGTAAAGTTCTTTTCCAAAGTATACCATACGGGAAAGGAGGGTTCGGTTGCGCGGATAGTTGAGTACTTTTTTGGCAAAGGCACTTGTAACATCGGAAGTCAAAAACTTTTTGTCCAAATTTGATGCAATGTACCTTTGCAGTCCTTCATAAAAATGATGGTCTTCACCCAGGTAATTGTCCAAGCCAATGAGCAACAACGAGTCCGTCAGTATAATTCGATTATCGTACCTAACATCCGAAGTAAGTGTTACCACATGGGGTGTTTTTGTTTCTGGAAAATAATATTTCATATGTTTGAAGAGGGACTCCAAATCCTTAGATTCTTCCTCAAAATCTCCAAAAGCTTTGGCTACCTCTTCCGATAGTTCAACTTGAATGGTGTCCGTAAGCTTGGCGATCCAAACACTATCTGGAAATTGCTCCGGGAACAAGTACGGGTATTTCTCCTTCAAAGCGGGAATGTCATTTGGCGTTGCATTGGCAAATTCCCTATCAAACCTTGAAATCTGTAAATCAACGGCAACCTTATCAATTTCTTCTTCCGTCCTATCCTTTTCCCCACAGGATGAAAGCAACAAAATCATCACTAAAACAAAACTTCTGAACATGGGAATAGTAAAGTATTTGAACAACCACTTCATTTTTAAGGGCACAGGGTTTAAATTTACAGGCCACAAAGGTAATTTATAGAATCTAAATAGTAAGATATGCAAACAGAAAAGGTAATCGACCATATTGTTAAGTGGTTAAAAGAGTATGCCAAAAATGCAAAATGCAAAGGTTTTGTAATTGGTGTTTCTGGCGGAATCGATTCCGCAGTGACCTCAACGCTCTGTGCAAAAACCGGATTGGACCTTTTATGTTTGGAAATGCCGATACATCAGGGCAAAAATCAAGTGACCCGAGCAGACAGGCATATCGATTGGTTGATTGAAAACTTCACAAATGTTTCAAGGCAACCGGTAAATCTAACACCTGTTTTTGATAGCTTGGTGGACGCTTTCCCAAAAGTGGAAAATGAAGAAGATCGTTTTATGTCCCTCGCCAATACAAGGGCCAGACTACGAATGACCACCCTATACTATTTTGCGGCCCTTAAAGGGTATTTGGTGGCCGGAACAGGAAACAAAGTGGAGGATTTCGGGATTGGATTCTATACTAAATATGGGGATGGTGGTGTTGACCTCAGCCCGATTGCCGATTTGGTCAAGACCGAGGTTTATGAATTGGGCAGGGTCCTTGGGGTGAACCAGGACATTATGGATGCGGCACCTACCGATGGGCTATGGGGAGATAGCCGAACCGATGAAGATCAAATAGGCGCCTCTTATCCAGAATTGGAATGGGCCATGGAAATGGATGATCAAGGAAAAAAAGCCGATGATTTTTCTGGCAGGGAAAAAGAAATATTCTCCATATATAAAAGATATAATTCTGCAAACAAACATAAGATGGTTCCCATACCTATTTGTGAGATTCCAGATGGGTTAAAGTAGCGGTTTATCCGAAAAACCCTAGTTGAAGACGAAAAATACCCCAGAAAAACTATGGTTTTAAGAAAAAAGTTAGAGTTTTACATTATTAAATCATTATCTTGCTCGCTATACTTTTAGTATTTAGCAGCTAACCATTAATTAAAATAAAACTAATCAAATGATAAAAGTATTGATTGCTGACAACCATCCTATTGTTAGGCTTGGTATTAGACAGGTACTTGAATCTAGCTCCGAAATTGAAGTTATTGCAGATGTTTCAACTACTGAAGAGCTTTTTAATACATTGAAAACCGTTACTCCCGATGTAGTGATTTTAGAGATGGACATTCCAGAAATAAACGGTATTGCCACCCTTAGAAAAATGAAATTGGAATTTCCAGACATTAAGACCTTAATGTACAGCGGTCAATCCGAAGACGTTTATGCCTTAAGTACCATCCGTGCCGGAGCATTTGGATACTTGTCCAAAACTGCTGACTTGGACTATATCGTTTCTGCGGTCAAAAAAGTAAGCGAAGGCAACATGTTCATCACAAACGAACTGGCCCAACGCCTTGCTTTTGACGAAGGAACACAAAAACCACGCAGGTTCTTTAGAAAACTTTCTTCAAGAGAGGTTGAAGTACTGAAACTTTTGGCCAGTGGAAAAAGAAACAAAGAGGTAGCTGAAGGATTGAATCTAAACGAAAAAACAGTAAGTACCTACAAAGCCCGTTTGATGAAGAAATTAAATGTGGATAATTTGGTGGACTTGCTACAACAGGCCAAAGCCTTGGAACTATATTAGAATACCCAACCAAACCAACTATTGTGGAAACCCCTTTCAACTTCAATTGGAAGGGGTTTTATATGTTAAGAAAGTACACGGTTCAATTTAGCGTTCAGTAATTTATTAAGTTGAAGGTAATTCACTATTTCCTCTAAAACCTCTGTATTGTCCCCCTGGTTATCCTGAGTTCTTTCTTGTAGTTTTTCTATACGGTTTTTGATCAAGTTACATCGCAAGGTTAAAATGGTTTCTCCCACCAGCTGTGCAACACCTATCTGTTTTTCTTTTGGGTAAATGTCCCTTCGCTCCCAATCGTGCAACACATATTGCTCTTCTTCCATCAAAATTGAAGATACCTGCGATACTGTTTCTTGATCCAAATCCGATAAAAAAGTGTTGATCGAAAACTCCGAATCCTCGTTCAACCTCTCGATCAATTTATAATAAATGGTTTTGAACCGCTCATTGGTCAGTTCGATTTCATCATCCTGAAGGTCTAAATACACTTTTTCGTAGACCTTCGCCTCCACGACCTCGGGCTCTAGCACCAGTTCTCCCTCATCATTTTCTTTGAGCACCAGATCCTCAAACTCCTGCTTTTGGTTCCCGTACAGCAAGAGCACCTCAATGATCTTTCGTTCCAATTCATACTGCACATCAACTTTTTCAACTACGGCGTCATTCTTTACCACCTCAAAGGCCTTATGTTCTTTCTTTGCCTTTTTAGAGATATCGGTTTGATGTTTTTTATCGATCTGGGCCAAGGTATTGTACAGTACATCCTCGGAGATCTGCATGATTTTTGCACACTCCTGAACATAGATTTCCTGTCGAATACGATCTGGTATTTTACTGATGCTGTTTACTATATCACGTACCGTATCCGCTCGTTTTATGGGGTCGTTGGCAGCTTCTTGGGCCAATAGGGAAGTCTTGAACTGAATAAAATCCTTGGCATTTTCCCCCAAGTACAGCAACAGGTCTTCGTAGGTATTGTTTTTGGCAAAACTATCGGGGTCTTCGCCTTCTGGAAAGGTACATACCTTAACGTTCATGCCCTGTTCCAAAATAAGGTCGATACCGCGTAAGGACGCACGAAGACCTGCGGCATCGCCATCAAACAGAACCGTAATATTTTTTGTAAGCCGATTAATGAGTCGAATCTGCTCAGGCGTCAAAGCCGTTCCACTCGAGGACACTACATTCTCTACCCCTCGCTGGTACATTTGGATGACATCCGTATAACCTTCTACCAAATAACAGTTATCTTCCTTGGCAATGGCCTGTTTGGCATAGTAAATCCCATACAGCACCTTGCTTTTATGATAGATTTCGCTTTCCGGTGAATTTAGATATTTTGCTGCTTTTTTATCGTTGGTCAATATTCTGCCTCCAAACCCGAGCACCCGACCGCTCATGGAATGGATAGGGAACATGACACGCCCCTTGAACCTATCAAATCTTCGATTTTCGCCACCAGCCTGCTCTTTAACAATGGTGAGACCGGTTTTCTCTAGAAACTCGAGCTTATACCCTTGATCCAAAGCGGTTTTGGTAAAAGCTTCCCACTCGTCCAAACTATAACCAAGCCCAAATTTCTTGATGGTCTCATCAGTAAATCCCCGCTCCTTAAAGTATGTCAGTCCAATGGCTTTTCCGGGTTCAGATTCCCAAAGCGTTTCGGTAAAATACTTTTGGGCATACTCAGAGACCAGATACATGCTCTCACGCTCATTGGCCTGTTCCTTTTGCTCATCTGTTTGCTCGGTTTCCTCTACCTCTATATTGTACTTTTTAGCCAAGTATTTTATGGCTTCGGGATAGGTGAAATGTTCGTGCTCCATCAAAAAAGCAACCACATTCCCCCCTTTACCACTACTAAAATCCTTCCAAATCTGTTTTACCGGAGATACCATAAAACTAGGGGTACGTTCATCCGTAAATGGACTTAGACCCTTAAAGTTGGAACCTGATTTCTTCAACTGAACAAAATCACCGATCACCTCCTCCAAACGGGCGGTTTCATATACTTGGTCTATGGTGGTTTTTGAAATCAAGGCGTTCTGTTAAAATAGCTGTTAAAGGTAAATAAAAACAAAGTTTTGGTGAATTCAAAAACCAAATCCCTATTTAAGATTTAGTATCTTGGGAACTTCTTTACTGCATTTAGAAGAATAAAAAAAGATTTCATGATACAGCGAAAATTTAGACATTATTGGACGCTTGCTACGTTTTTAATAGCTTTTGTGTTTATCGGCCAGGGCCAAATGGCCAAAAAAGCTGGACCGGTCATAGAAAATGGCGAAGCACAAGTGGTCGAGGCATTTTCCGACCCCAGCAAATGGATACGCCATGATCTATGGGTGGAAACCACTTTTGATTCCGATGGTGACGGTAAACCGGACCGTATGCATGTAGATGTTACCCGCCCAGAGCAAACGGACACGGAAAATCTAAAACTTCCGGTGATCTACGAATCCAGCCCGTATTATGCAGGTACCGCTGGATTGGACAAAGGTATTTTTTGGGATGTACAACATGAGCTCGGTAAGCCAGCTAAACCCAGAAAACACCCCGAAGTTACCCGCGTAGGTGAACGCCCCATCATATCCAATTCACAAATTATGACATGGGTTCCACGAGGTTATATTGTAGTACACTCTTCTTCTCCCGGTACTGGACTTTCCGATGGTGCCCCAACGGTCGGAGGCGACAACGAGTCCCTCGCACCAAAAGCCGTAATAGATTGGCTCAATGGAAGAGCAAAAGGGTATACCGAACGAAACGGTGACACAGAGGTCAAAGCTTATTGGTCTACAGGAAAAGTGGGTATGACGGGTACTTCCTATAATGGAACTATCCCCCTGGCAGCAGCTACCACGGGCGTGGATGGCCTTGAAGCCATAATACCCATTGCACCGAACACCTCTTATTATCATTACTATCGTTCCAATGGTCTCGTACGTTCTCCAGGTGGATACTTGGGCGAGGATATTGATGTGCTCTACGATTTTATCCACAGTGGTGATGAATCCAAAAGAGCAAGGAACAATGAGGTTGTTCGTGATACGGAAATGAAGAATGGACAGGATCGTATAACGGGAGATTATAACGATTTTTGGGCCGGAAGGGATTATCTGAACGATATGAAGCCTATGAAAGCCGCCCTTTTAATGTCCCACGGTTTTAATGATTGGAACGTGATGTCCGAACACAGTTATCGCATTTACAAAAAAGCCAAAGAAATGGGACTGCCCGTACGTATTTACTACCATCAAAACGGACATGGTGGCCCACCTCCTATTTCCATGATGAACCGATGGTTTACCCGCTATCTGTATGGCGTGGAAAATGGTGTGGAAAACGAACCAAAAGCGTGGATTGTTCGTGAAAACGACAAAAAAAACAATCCCACACCTTACGAAGATTATCCCAATCCTGATGCAAAGGACATTCAACTTTATCTTAGTACAGGAGCTCCCGCCAAAGGCCAATTGACGACGAGCAAGCCAAAAAAACAAGGAACCGAGACCTTGGTGGACAATTACTCCTTTTCCGGGGCCAGTTTGGCAAAAGCTGAAGCCACAGAACACCGATTGCTTTATGTTACCGCTCCTTTAACCGAAGATGTTCATATTTCAGGAGTACCAAAAATCAAGATTAAACTGGCCAGTAGCAAGCCTGCTGCCAATTTATCGGTTTGGTTGGTATCCCTTCCATGGACAGATGCCCTGAACACTAAAATTACCGACAACATTATCACCCGTGGATGGGCAGATCCCCAAAATCATAGCTCGCTAACAGAGAGCAAACCTTTGGTTCCCAACAAATTTTACGAAATGGAATTTGAGCTGATGCCAGATGATCAAATTATTCCAAAAGGACAACAAATCGGATTAATGATTTTTTCGAGTGATAAAGAATTCACGCTTTGGCCAGAACCAGGAACCGAATTGACAGTGGATTTGGATGGCACTGAACTAACATTACCTGTGGTGGGTGGAGAAATCAAATTCTAAAAAATGACTCGAGGTATCTTATTACTGTGCTGCGCGGTCTTTTTTTCTTGCCAGCCCAAAAAGAAAGACAACAAAGAACAAACCAAAAGCCAGCAGGACACCATTCTAAAAACAATAACGCAAGAAGAACATATTCTCAAGCCTATTTTTGAATCGTTCGATTATCTGATTTTGGGTAAAAAACCAGCAGATATTATGATAATTGGAAGAAGTAAGGCCTCTGATAGCTTTCCCATTTACAATCAATTGGCCAGTTATGGAGATGACATTATCATGGGCAAGGATGTGGCTTACGAAGACGTTAAAATCTATAGAAAGTACACACCAAAATCTTCTTTTGAAGATTTTGCCGTAGATATTTACGAAGATGAATTGGCTGAGCCGGATTTTTCTACAAACCCAGATGCCGAAAACTTTGTTACCCGAATAAAAGAAGGCTGTGCCAAAGGCATCAATTTTGCCGGACATTACACTTTGGTCTCCTGGGGATGTGGATCGCCCTGTCAAAGTGGGGTTATTGTTGACCGAATTACAGGTAAAATATATGATGGCCCTGTAACTTCTTTAGGTTCGGAGTTTAAAAAAGACAGTGAACTCCTCATCAAAAATATTGGAGCACTTGATACGGAGACCAACCTCATAGACGTATGTTCCTACTGCGAAGTCACCCATGAAGTTTGGACCGGGAATTCTTTTAAGGAAGTAGAATAAAAGTCGAGGGCAACTGACCAAAATCATAGAGATTTTCAAATATTTTATGTGACTTTAGGGTGGTTTAACAATCAATCCCATAGTCATGAAAATTTTGATAATCTACGGAACGGTAGAAGGCCAAACCCGAAAGATCGCAAGGTTCATGGAGAATGTTCTCCAAGAGAAAGGTCATCACGTAGTTATAGCAAATGCTGTTGAAGACCCTCCTGCCCCAAATAATTTTGATGCGGTTCTTGTAGGCAGTTCAATACATATTCATGAATACAATACGCTGATCAAGGACTATGTTCAAGAAAATATTGATATATTAAACCAAAAGCCAAGTGCCTTTTTCTCGGTGAGCATGGCGGTAGCATCCGACATTAAGGAAGAGCACGAGGAGGCAGCACAAATTGCAAAGGACTTTTTAAAAGACACTACATGGAACACTAAAACCGTATGGCATATCGCTGGGGCTTTGAAATACACAAAATATAGTTATTTTAAGAAGCTCATAATGCGTTCCATCGCAAAAAAAGAAGGGGGATCTGTTGATACAAGCCAAGATCACGAATACACAGATTGGTCAAAGGTGAAAGAGGATGTCCTTCATTTTATAACTAATTTAAAAATATAAAAACACCTATGGACAAATATAGTTTTGACACGCTTTCCGAGGCAGTGAATACACTTACCCAAGAAGAAGGCTACAAAGAAGATTTTGAAGCGGATGAGACCTGCATAAAGGCATTGTATTCCAAAAAAGAATATCAACCCAGCGAACTTAAGATCATCGATTCATATCGTTTTGAAGGTATGACGAACCCCAGTGATGAATCCATAGTATTTACCATTGAGGCCAAAGATGGCACAAAGGGAACAATGGTGATGTCCTATGGTTCATCCACCGCACAAAATGAGAATCTTATCAAACAGATTGAGCGCAAACAGCAGTGATTACACGAAGAGTTTACCTACTGAAGATGGTTGGTACAACAACCAACCCGTTAAGCTAAACCTACTTTTGTGGGCCTCCAATACTGCATGGGGTACCTCTGCACTTTTGAACATGACACAGCGGGCAGCCAAGGGCTCCACCAACAAACTTGAGCCATCCTTTTCAAAAATTTCAAGTTCCCCTCCATCGCCGGGTTGCCAATCATCATTTAAATAAATGATCATGGAGATCATTCGGTTGTTACGATTTTCGAACTGATCCAAATGCTTATCATAATGTCCCCCCGATGGATAGTGCGCTAAATGAAACTCATATCCCGATAAACTTAAATAGCAATAGCGGTTGAAAATGTGCATGGTCTCGTCAAGCAGATTCCAATAGGAATTTAAATGGGCATCGCGGTTTCTGTCCAACCAATAGGTAAAATCTCCGCGAACAGTGCTGTCTATCAGGTTATCAGAATGGGCACCTATCCCAGCCTCCTTAAAATTGGGCAGCTTGCCAAGAAAAAAAGATTTGATTCCAAAGTAAAGTTCTTCCCGAAGAAAGTTATCGATAATCACATAATCCTTACTGGAGATGTCGTCCATCCAGGACAACCAATCATCCAAACCGTGGTAGGCGTTCAATGTTTCAAAAATGTGGGCGAATGTAGAAAATTTTTAAAAACGAAAATCATTTTTTTCATTCGCCCGTGAAAGCTCTAACTTTGAGATGGATATAATTTACATTAAATGATACTGTTTTTTGGGTCCAGACCCGGTAAAAAAGAAACCAAAGTACTGAACAACGTTACCTGCCCTTACTGCAACCAAACAGGCACCTTGACCGCAGTGGCGCAACCCAACTATGCCCATTTGTTCTGGATTCCGCTTTTTACCATCAACAATATCCGTTACGCGGAATGTTCCCATTGTAAAAAAGTGTACCACAAAGAGGATTTCACCCCGGAAATGGAGCGGGCATTACAGCTCAAATCTCACTCCCATTGATATATTATTGCGCTTTTTGGATGTTATTTGTCCTTCTCCTGTGTAATATTGTGTTTCTGGAAAATTAGGGGTCAGGTCATATTTAATATAAAATGTACTGTTCCCACGTCCAGCATAGGCACTTAATCCAACAAAAGATTTTCTTCTTGCTCCTGAATTTTTAAAATAAACCCTTTCTAAATTCTCCGCTCCCCCGTCTTCACTTGGATTAAAGTCGTTTCCAAATTTTATTTTTTGTACTGTTTCCAAATTAATGCCAAAATACCCACCAATCCCTATTTTAAAATTGTTCTTGGTCGAATACCTTACATAGTCACCATACTCACGTTTCTTAGATGCACCAAATTCAAAATGAATTGGAAATATAAGGTCAGTTTGTCTAAATTTTGATTTTTTCAATTTACCTGTGGGGCTCCCATATACCTCATTGGCGTTTGCCAGTACAACAATAGGTGGGTCAGTTTGAGTATTGACCTGTTCAGTATCTCGCACAAATAACTGGTTATTTGTCTTTAACCCATTGGATTGAAAAGATATACCATAGGTAAACCGCAACCAGTTACTGTATTTAAAAACACGTGTTTTCCAAACAAGGCCAAGTTCCAAAGATTTACTTCCTAATATTTGATGAGGCAGTTCCAAGATTGGTTTATCTTCAATAATAGTATTCAAAGCACCTATGGCAAAAACAAGCTTTGAATATGTTCTTCTGTCCCTTCTTGGAAGATCAGACCTACGGTACCGAAGTCCCAACAAATCCTGTTCCTCTCCAAAAAATTCTCTCTGATTGTCAAAAAAATCATCGGTAACAACCAAAAACGATTCATTCCTTTCCAAAAGTGCAATCTGGTTTTCTAAAATGTTCACTTTGTTTTCAATATTCAACGCCCTTTTTTCAGCAGCCTCTTTTTTTAATTCTTCCGCTTCTGCCTCTGTGATTTCACCTTTTCTTAGCCGTGTGTTTATTTCTTTAACTTCATCTTTTAAAGCGCTTTTTTCGTAGTCTATTACACGTTGTTTTTCAATTTTTAAGGTCTCTATTTTCTTTTGATAGTCCTCTTGCCCAAACGATACTTGGGAAACCAAGAACAAGAATAAAACTGCTGAATAAAATGTAATTGTTTTCATGATTGTTTTGGATTATAAACCTCCCTCCTTCCTGCCCTTGTGGAACAGGAAGTTGTAGAAGGTTTGTCTTGATTGATGAATAATTTTATTGATTTCTGTCTGCCACGGCGGTACGTAGTTTAAGGTAACCTGATTTTAAGGCATCAAAGATTTGGTCACGGAACGATTCGTCCAGCTCATCTTCAACTTCGGCCAACAGTGACATGGCATCCACGGAACCACCATCGGCGAATAACTTATCGGTCAAAATCTGTCGTTGAGCCGCCCGTAAAAGGGAATCCACTTCAGCATCGGTAACATCCTGCTTTGCATTTTCCATTAGCTGCACCTGTGCTACTACTTCTTCCACCTTTTGTGCTATAAGTTGATCCGAATTTATTTTGATCTCGTCCTGCAATGGTTCCTTTACTTCTTGTTCGGCAACTACTGTATTGGAAACTTGAGGCTCTGTACTGAACTCTCGAGTTTGTTCCGGCACAATGGATTCAGATTTGGTTTCTGCAACCTCAGTTTGATTTTGCTTCACCGACTTTTCAAACACCTTGGCCTCGGACTGATTTTGTGTTTCTTTATCTATTGTATTCTCGGTTTCTACCATTTGCATCTGTTCTACTTCCGGATCACCCTTGGTAAAAAAGAAGACCGATACCAGTACGATCCCCACCACGCTGGCAGCTATGGCATAAGGAAACCATGTATTTCTTCTTCGTGGTGCTGGCTCCTTTATCTGCGAAGCGATTTTGTCCCAAGCTCCTTTTGATGGGGCAATGGTACGCTCCTCCAACTTCTCCTTGATGTGTTTTTCCAGTTTATCCATACCCTCTATTTTTTGCTCGCCGATTGTGATTTGGGCGACATTCCTTTTAAACTTAAATTCTCTTGGAGCATCTTTCGAGCCTTGAACAATTGCGATTTTGAAGTTCCTTCGGATATTTCCAACAACTCCGCAATCTCTTTATGGCCGTAACCTTCGATGGCATAAAGCAAGAACACCGCTTTATAGCCCTCGGGAAGTTCATCGATCAGATGTTGCACATATTCAACATCCAAAAGTCCATCGTCGAAAGTTGAAACCTCTCGGTTTACTTCCATAGCTTCGTCATCGTAGACCACAAACTGCCTTTTGCGCAAATACGAAATACTTTCCCGTACCATTATAGTCCTGATCCAACCTTCAAAGCTCCCTTTATGCTTATAGGAACCCAAGTAGTTAAAAACCTTCACGAAACCGTTGATCATCACATCCTCCGCAAAATGAAGATCTTTGATGTACTGCCTACAAACCCCCAACATCTTCGGCGAAAATTTATCGTACAATAAGCGTTGGGCCTGTTGGTCCCCTTTGATCGATTTTTTGATCAATTGTTTTTCGTTGCTATGTAGCGTGATGATCTTCAAAAAGTTTGGTTTGCAAAAGTGCTTCTATTTAAATAGACGGAATCTAAACACAAAGAGTTGCCTGAAAATAAAAATTTTCAGTAGTATATTGATATTCAAGTTTTTAAATTTCTATTTTTTACGATCCACCACGTAGTTGACCATAAGCGTGAGGGCGCTTTTGTATTCTGAATCGGGATAATTGTCCAAAATGGCCAGAGCTTCGTCCTTAAACTCCAACATTTTGACTACGGCATAATCTAGTCCGCCCTTTTCCTTGACGTAGGCAATAACTTCCTTAACCCGTTTTTTGTTCTTGTTGTGTTTTTTGATGGAGTTGATCAACCACTTTTTCTTTTCCTTGTCGCTATTGTTCAAGGCGTAGATCAACGGAAGGGTCATTTTCTGTTCCTTTATATCGATTCCCGTCGGCTTTCCGATTTTTTCCGCACCATAATCAAAAAGGTCGTCCTTAATTTGAAAGGCCATTCCACAGAGCTCGCCGAACTTCCTAAAAATTTCCACCTCTTCCGAATCGGGTCTAACAGAACAAGCACCCATACTGCAACAGGCGGCTATTAAGGTTGCTGTTTTTTGTCGGATGATGTCGTAGTACACCTCTTCTGTGATATCCAACAATCGCGCTTTTTCAATCTGAAGCAATTCCCCTTCGCTCATATCACGGACCGCATTGGAAATAATATGAAGCAAATCATAATCCTTGTTTTCCAAGGAAACCAAAAGTCCTTTGGAGAAAAGGAAATCGCCTACCAAAACGGCAATTTTATTCTTCCACAAGGCATTGATGGAGAAAAAGCCCCTGCGCTTGTTACTGTCGTCCACCACATCATCATGCACCAAACTGGCGGTATGTATCAATTCGATGATGGAAGCTCCCGTATAGGTCCGTTCATTGACCTCCCCGTTCAATAATTTGGCGGTCAAGAAAACGAACATAGGGCGCATTTGCTTACCCTTTCGGTTAACAATGTAGTAGGTGATCCTGTTGAACAATGCGACTTTGGAGGACATGGACTTGAGGAATTTTTCCTCAAAAAGCTGCATCTCATTTTCTATGGGCTCCCTTATCTGCGAAACGATTTTCAACGTAACGGTGTGGTGTTTGGTTTTGAAACCCTAAAAGTAGGGAAAATGCAAGAGTTGTTGGAATGAAATCGAAGTTTTAAGATACAGTCCTAAAAGTATCGATGATTTGCAGGGGATGGTATGCTGGTGAAGTGTTAAGGGTCAAGGGTCAAGGGTGAAAGGTCAAGGGTGAAGGGTGAAGGGTGGATTATAAAACTGTATATTGCTAATTGAACTTTGAAAAACCTAGCTTTTGTTGGCCAGCTGACCACATGCGGCATCAATATCCTTTCCGCGAGATCTACGTATGGTCACCGTAATGCCATTTCGCTCCAAAGTTTTCTGATACATTTCAATAGCACTATTTGAGGCTTGCTGAAACTCACCGTCATCAATAGGGTTGTACTCAATAATATTGACCTTTGACGGGGCAAACCTGCAAAACTTGACCAAGGCATCGGCAGCTTCTTGTGTATCGTTGATGCCTTTCCAAACCACGTATTCGTAGGTGATCCTGTTCTTGGTCTTGCTGTACCAATATTCCAGCGCCTCACGAAGGTCTTTTAATGGAAATGTGGAATTAAACGGCATTATGGAAGTACGCACCTCATCTATAGCGGAGTGAAGGGACACGGCCAAACCGAACTTCACTTCCTCATCAGCCATTTTTTTTATGATCTTGGGCACTCCAGAAGTGGACACCACAATTCTTTTGGGAGACATCCCCAATCCTTCGGGAGAGGTAATCTTATCGATGGCCTTCAGCACATTGTTGTAGTTCATCAAAGGTTCGCCCATACCCATAAAAACAATATTGCTCAACGGTCTGTCAAAATACAAACGGCTCTCATTGTCAATGGCGACCACTTGATCATAAATCTCATCCGGATTCAAGTTTCGCATACGCTTTAAGCGGGCGGTAGCACAAAATCTACAGTCCAAACTACACCCTACCTGACTGGACACACAGGCAGTTGTTCTGGTTTCCGTGGGAATCAAAACGGATTCAACGACCAAACCATCGTGCAATCGAACGGCATTTTTAATGGTACCATCCGAGCTACGTTGCATTTGATCTACGCGAATATGGTTGATCACAAAGTTATCTTCCAACATTTTTCGGGTTTCCTTGGAAATGTTGGTCATGGCATCAAAATCGTGGGCAGATTTCTGCCACAACCATTCGTATACTTGGTTTCCACGAAATGCCTTATCGCCCTGCTCCACAAAAAAATTACGAAGCTGTTCCTTTGTCAATGCCCGTATGTCCTTTTTTTTGATTTCCACTTCTTAAAGATAAGCAAGAAAAAATCCCGCTGGCCATAAAGCGAACGGGATTCTTTTTCTATGTGATTTTGTTTTATAGAATCAGCATGGCATCCCCGTAGGAATAGAAGCGATAGCCTTCCAAAATGGCCTGCTTGTATGCTTTTTTGATCAAATCGTGACCTGCAAACGCAGAGACCATCATCAATAATGTTGATTTTGGCAGGTGAAAGTTTGTGATCATACAGTTTGCAATACTGAACTCATATGGAGGGAAGATGAACTTGTTGGTCCAACCCTCGAAGGTGTTCAATGTATGCTCGGAAGATACCGCACTTTCCAATCCTCTCATTACCGTTGTACCCACGGCACATACTTTTCTTTTATTTGCCTTGGCCGTATTTACGATCTCGGTGGCTTTCTCATCGATCACCAACTCTTCGCTGTCCATTTTGTGCTTGGACAAGTCCTCTACCTCAACAGGATTAAAGGTTCCCAAACCAACATGAAGTGTTACCTCTGCGAAATTGATTCCTTTAATTTCCAAACGTTTCAACAAATGCTTGGAAAAGTGGAGACCAGCAGTGGGGGCCGCTACGGCACCTTCGTGCTTTGCATAAATAGTCTGGTAACGTTCCTCATCTTCAGGGGTAACTTCCCTTTTTATGTATTTTGGAAGCGGTGTTTCCCCCAATTCTCTTAGTTTTCTTCTAAAATCGGTGTAGGAACCATCGTAAAGAAAACGCAATGTTCTCCCTCTTGAGGTTGTGTTGTCTATAACCTCTGCAACCAAGCTTTCGTCTTCACCAAAATAAAGTTTGTTTCCTATTCGGATTTTTCTTGCCGGATCTACCAACACATCCCAAAGACGCTGTTCTTGGTTAAGTTCCCTCAATAGGAAAACTTCGATTCTAGCACCGGTTTTTTCCTTGTTACCAAAAAGTCTTGCAGGAAATACCTTGGTATTGTTCAAGACCATTACATCGTCTTCATCAAAGTAATCAACAAGGTCTTTGAACATTTTATGTTCAATTTTTCCAGTATCCCTATGAACCACCATTAATTTGGATTCATCCCTGTGTTCCGCAGGATATTCTGCCAATAGTTCCTTGGGCAATTCAAAATTGAAGTTCGATAATTTCATGTGGACTTTTTTTCGGTTTTTTTAAAGAATGGCAAATATACAACCTCGTGATAGCGGATGTCAAGTAATTTGATGATTAAATGTGGTTTACAGTTCCTCAACGCCAAATCCCAGGATTTTGAGGTCCTCCCAAAAATCGGGATAGGATTTGGAGACCACTTCGGCATCGTTCACTATAAAGTTTGCTTTGAGGGCCAATGGTCCAAAGGCCATTGCCATTCTGTGGTCGTTATAAGTATCTACGGAGACTCCGGTATTTAAAGTCGGCCAGGCTTTAAGCGTCAAACTTTCGACATCAATATCCACTGTAGCCCCGAACTTGCCCAACTCGGTTTGCAATGCGGCCAAGCGGTCGGTTTCCTTGATTGGCAGGGTATGCAGTCCTGTAAGATGACATCCTATGCCCAAACCAAGACATGTAACAGCAATGGTCTGTGCAATATCGGGGGCATTGGAAAGCTCGTACTCCAAGTGGGTTGACTTAACACCATTGGTTTTTTTGAGAAGAATGGTATTATTTGAAAACTTGGTTTCCACACCAAAATCTTTATAGATTTCGGCCAAAACACTATCCCCTTGCAAGGAATTTTGCTTGTAAGAGGACAATTGTATCTCCGTACCCGCTTCGCACATGGCTACGATGCTGTAAAAATAGCTGGCCGAGCTCCAATCGGATTCTACGATCAAAGTGGTATCTGCTACAGCTTTTTTTGGAGAAACCTTGATGTTGTTTCCTTCAAAGGAAGTTTGCACCCCAATCTGTTCCAATAGGGCCAGGGTCATTTTTATATAGGGAACAGAAGTGATTTTTCCGATCAGTTCCAATTCAAGACCATTTTCCAAACTGGGTGCCACTAACAGTAAGGCAGATATATACTGGCTACTGATATTGGCCGGAAGAGAGACCTGGCTCTTATTCAGTTTTTTTCCTTTAATTTTTAACGGTGGGTACCCTTCCGCTTTTTCATATTGAATATCTGCACCTAACGATCGTAGTGCTTCCACCAATACTTTTATGGGCCGTTCCTGCATACGCTGCGACCCTGTAAGCACAACTTCCTTTCCTTCTTGAGAAGCAAAATAGGCTGTTAAAAACCGCATGGCAGTACCTGCATGGTGAATATCCACCTCTCCCGTTGATTTGGCCAAACCCTTTTGCATTACTTCGCCATCATCGGAATTGGAAAGGTTTTCTATTTTGATGTTAGGGAACAGTGCCCGTAACAACAATGAGCGATTGGTTTCACTTTTGGAACCTGTGATCGCTATTGTTTTTTGGATTTTACTATCGTTGGGCGAGGAAAGCTGGAGTCTCAATTCTTTAGGGTTTGAATGAATTGTCAAAACTAGAAAAAACAGCCCTAATGTCCCTTTACGAAGACAACTTTATTTAAGCTTTTTGTTATTTTGATGGCGGTCGTGGTCGCGTTTGGTCTTTAGGTCCAGTTTTTTGTCGAACGCTTCCTGTAAATCAATTCCGGTTTGGTTGGCCAAACAGAGCACCACAAAAACCACATCGGCGAGTTCTTCACCCAAGTCCTTGGCTTTATCGGATTCTTTTTCGCTCTGCTCTCCATAACGTCTAGCGATAATGCGGGCCACCTCCCCTACCTCCTCTGTAAGCTGGGCCATATTGGTGAGTTCGTTAAAATAACGGACCCCGTGGTTCTTGATCCATTCGTCAACGGCCTTTTGTGCGTTTTCTATGTTCACCTTTTCTTATTTTATGTCCTTATTGACCACAAAGGTAAGAACAACCTGATTATATCTTTTCAAAAACCAAATAGCTGTTATTTTGGACATTCACGGCATTTTCAAACAACTTTTTCACATAGGCATATCCCTCACTGGCATATTGAGTGTATTTTAATTGCAGGGCAAATTGAACCATAATCTGTCCCTTTGATTCCATGCAATTAAAATGCAAGGTCCCACTATTGCCCGGCAAACCAACATTTATTGAAGAAGGAAGTTCTTTTACCCTGTACCCTTTGGGAACTGTGAAGTTTGCATAATACCTATAGGTTCTTAAATAACCAAAATCCACAGGGTAATGCCTTGTTTCCGATTCGAAAGGGTTCTTTTTAAAATACTGAACAGTAAATGGGTTTACCAAAATCGTTTCACCATTATTAACACTTTCCACAGTGAACTCATAATGTTCCACCAATTGCTTTTCGTTCGATTTATCTTGATCTATTTGGTAATTATCTATCCTGAAATCACCCGCTCCGCTTTTCTCAATTTGATCCAAGTATTCCACTTCTGTCATTGAGGATAGGTTCCTTCTTTTAAAATAGGCTTCATAACCTCTTGATATTTCATCAAAAACCCCGGTACAGGTGTCGGACTCAAAATCCAAATCAACTTGAAGCCTTATTGATCTAATATTTAATTTTTCCGGTTCAATATCCAACCAATAACTGCCCTCATCCATATCCATTACCCGGCCATAATAATTAAGGCATCTATATGGAAGCATCCCAAAAGCTAAATTCTTTTCCGTGGCATCCAACAAATAAGTTGTTCCGTCAATATCAACTTTGGCCACCAAATAATTAAAATCGGTCATCACTGGATGGCTCCTTTTAGGTAATCCGTGCGCCCGTGTGGACAACAACATCGCATCGGTTTCAATATCCGCGGCATTGAGCAAATTGATCAAGGTAATATTGATTTCTGCCACATTGCCTGATTTTTCATCAAAGGCCTGTTTCACCCTATTGTCCCAAAGCACTCCAAATTCATCGTTCCAGGTGTAGTAGGACTGCACAAATTTGTAGATGTTCTTTGCCTTGGTAAGTTTATCTTCGCTCCCCGCAAGAATATCCAAGGGTATATTTCTTTCGAAATAATTCTTCTTCCTTAATTGACCACCCACATCCGTATCTCCCCGCAGTTTACGATCCACATCCCTCCATGATTTTGTATACTTAGTATCTATACCATCAAATCCCAATTCTTCAGACAATTCAAATTCGAGTTTTGACTTATAGTTACTGGCCCCAAGCATGTATTCCTCATTTTCCTTAAAGGCTGGAACATCTTGCATCACATATTTGAGTACCTCACAGTCCGCAGGTCTATCTCTCCTATGAGGTAAATAGAAACATCTTTTCGTTAGGGTTGCTTCATTTACATCTAGTTTAAGTTCCCCAATCAAGGTGCGGTTGTATATATAGTTTCCGGGAATCTTAGCGTTATATTCCGAATGCACTTTTGGAATACCGTCTTGAAAATTCCATCCACTGAGATTATAGAGAAAGGGTGATTGAATTTCATAGGTATATTCCAACACCGACCCTTCCTGAACATTGGGAAACGTGAACCTTTTCTCTGACCAACGTTCATTGATGTCCACGTCATAAATGTTATTTTGGACCAAACTGAACTTTACTTTGCCGTTGTGTGTGATTGCCTTAATATTACTGACTTTTTCAGTGGTATTTTCGGAATGATAATAGGGAATTTTAATTTCGGCCTCCGAAAACCCTTTTTTATTAAAAATTTTCTTTTTGGCGTAGTATTTTGTGATCAACATGACGTATCCATTACGGACCTCAAAATAATTTTCCCCTTTTTCATACAGATATACAGCGTGAGCCGTAGTATCTTTTTCATATGATTCAAGTTCTAACTCAAAAATGGAGAGTTCGCCGAAACCTAAATCCATTTGCCCGTAGGATATTAGACACTGGAAAAGTATTATTGAAGATATGAGCTTTTTTGCCATTCCCTGCTATTGTTTATGTTTTGGTCAAAACAATCTTTTCGGACTCTTTTTCGACTATGTGACGATACAATTCTTTTAAATCTTGATAATATCGGGCAGGCAAAATCCCACTGTTGATATCCACCTTTACATCAACGCTGACCAAATTTTGATTCACTGTAATATTATATATAAACTTCCCTAAATTATCTGGAAGTGCTACTGCAATAGGTTCAGGATAAGACTCTACGACATAGCCATCCGGAATATTTATATTGACAATATATCTATCCTCCCAAGGGAAGCCGTAATCAATGGGAAACTCTCGTTTATCCGCTTTGAACGGGTTTTCCAACGTAGCAAGATGAAAAAGTGGTGAAACATACAATTTACCGGAAATAGCTTCAAAAGCACCCTCTTTTACAAAACCAAAAGATTGAACAACAGGTTTTGACAGATTGCCCTTGTTTTGAATCTCGTAATCGGATATTTCAATATCCCCTTGTTTTTTCTCCAAGGATTCCAAAAACGAGTCCTCACTTACACTGAAATATCGGTTACGGAAACTAAATGCATTATATACGGTAAATTGCTCTCTAATTTCACCTGAAATGACCCCATCTTCCTGTATATCGACGTTCATCATGGTTACATCCAATGATTTCTTTTTGGGCATTAAGCCAACTTGAGCTGAACTTCCATCTTCTCGAATTAGCCTACCGGTCCAGTTTAAAGCCCTTAAGGGCATAATATTCGGAAGGCTGTTTTTCTCGGTCGCATCGAACAGAAGAACATGGTCTTGCATTTCCAATGCAGCAACCACATAGTTAAAACCATCACTTGTTGGAAATAAAGGGATTCCATGAGATCTAGTACTTATTAAAACAGGATTTGCCTTAAGGCCTGCATACCTAAACATAGAGGTCAGCATTAAGTTTATTTCTGCCGCATTCCCTGTTTCTTCTTTGTACGCCTTTCGTACACCCCCCGACTCACATGTAACTCCAACATAGTTGTTCCAGTTCATCTTGGCTTTTACGAATTCAAAAATTGCAATGGCCTTTTCTTCATCACTGCCCAATCCCTCTAGCAAGTTTTCCAAATCTTCCTTGAAATAATTGGTTTTGTCCAACTCATTACCAAAATCATCATAATCGTAGATGGACTTGGCCACTCCTTCCCAGGTTAAACTATAATTTTTATAGGGACTATTTGGAAATCGGGTCGCTGCAAGCTCAAACTTAATTGATGTACGATAGTTATCTATATTACTTGTATACTTTTCATCCAATAGTGCTGGAATATTATCGGTTATCACATGGTGGATATTCTCCATAAATTCCACTTTGCCAGTATGCTTGGTGGTACCCCTTCCAATATACCTGGCCCCCTGGTCCTTGGTTGTATAAGATACGTTGATAGACCTATTCTCCTTACTTTGATTCACCTCAATCGGATGTGAGCCCTTTCCATATTTTCGAAAAATGAAATATTCTGGAATTTCCAATTTTATTTCTACATGATCTAAAGGGATTTGATATTGTAGCTTAAATTCATCCATATACCAATATATTGGTGATGAAACCCTGTACTCAATATCCAAAACACTTCCCTCTTTCACATTGGGCATTGTAATGGAAGCCTTGTTTCTGTATTTATTCACCTCTTCTTCGAAAATCCCATCTTTTTTAAGTTTTTCACTTACCAGTTTATCTCCCTCCATATTGAAAGTATAGCCTTTGATGGACGAGATATTTTCCTCCATACCACTAGCGGCATATAATGGCACCCCTAAAGTTGCCCATTCAAACCCATCCTTATTATAAATTTTAATCCGATAATTTACTTCCCGAACAAGACTCCACCCCACATTGTTGTCGTAAGTATAATGCACCCATTCCTTTTTAAATAAAATGGCCGCATTGGCCTCTGGATCAAGATGGTGTTCCTTGGCCATCACTTCTTCTTTACTGACCTTTCCAAACTTAAATTCGTTTGCAAAGCCAAACTGGACTACAATTAGGAACAAAAGGATAAATCTTATTTTCATTTCAATGGTTTGTTTAGTATGATTTTAGCATTATCGTTACGGGCTACTTTTCTACGAAAATCCCGATAAAGTTTATAGTCTTCCTTGGAGTACCTTCCTGATTTGATCAGCAATTTTCTTTTGTATTTCAACACACCTGGTTCCACTTGCTCCAAGGATGCATAATAAGAACCAAACTTGCTCTCAACCTCAATGGGATCCAGCAAATTTTCCGGACTAACGCCTTCAGGTAAGTAAATCACGAATTCATCTTCGTCCAAATACCCTCTCGAAATAACCATTTCCATTGATCGATTCCTAACCCTGGTCGGTACCAGCAAATTCCTGTTAAAGGCGTTTGGGGCTAGTATTAACTGCTCATTTGCAATAGACAAGTAATTCTGGGCCTTTAATTGAACTTTTTCAGTAAATTCTATCTTGTGCTTATCATCTGTAAAAGTGATATCCCCCAGTGTTACATTATTTATATAGTCCCAATAGTTTTTATAGAATTCATCCTGATCCTTTCTGGATTCATTCTTTATCCGATATTTTTGATCGTATTGCGTTCCTTTTGAAAGAATTTCCACTTCACCTTCAATATTCCTTTCATTGGTTATATAATATTTACCAGTGGTTTTTTGATAATTTTCCTCATCGGGATTTGCTCTGGTTTTAATCAGTTCCCCTCCTTCAGGCGTAATCTTTAAAACGTTCCGATTGTCAGTGAACATACCTAAATGGTTCATGGGTGTGGTTTGACTTGTGCACTCTAACCAAACATCCTCTCCATTTATTGGAACATTAAGAAATACATGGTTTCCCTGCATGGAAGGAAAATCACTGTCCAAACTCCTTACTCGACTGCCTCCATATACCACAGTATAATACGAATCCACACCTATGGCACTCAATAAAGCTTTGGTATAATTGGTCAACCCTTTACAGTCACCATATTTTACCCTATCCACATCCTGTGCACTTATGGGCATCCATCCTCCTATTCCCAATTGTACGCTTATATAGCGTGTGTTACTCTGAACATATTCATAAACCAATCTTGTTTTTTCATATGGGTCTTCTACCCCCTTAACCATATTATTGACCTTTGTAATGGTATTTTGATCCAACTCACCTCTGCCAACAAGTAACCTTTCATAAATCCATTTACCGAGTTCCTGCCAAGTATTGGCGGATCCATTTATACCTTCCAAGTGAAAATTGCTCAATGCCACCTTAATTCCTGGTGCGAATTCTCTAAAGGCAGGCGACATGGGTTCTCTTTTTATGGCAACAATATTCTTTGCGGTATAATGCAATCTACTTTTGGTATTTTCCGATTCAATATTATGCCCTTCAAAATTTGATTCTTTATATCTGATATCAATATCACAGTCGACGGCATATGTGAATTCACTTTTTTCAGTGCTCACTCCATAATCATCTAAAAAATACCAGGTGGGAGAGAAGGCAGTATTGGGAGTGGAATATGTTTTGGTAAATTCAATTGTATAAGGATACTCGGTCGGTGTATATTTAAGGTAAAGGACCCTAGAATCGGAATAAAGTGTTCCACCGCTAATCGCACTTTGGTCCAAAAAATCCTTTTTCTTGAACTTTCTGATTAACTCACCGTTCAAATTATAAACAAGGGCCTCAATTTTGGAGATCTTATCATTTTTCTCATAGAAGGCGTAGGCATGAACATCATCATTTCCTGCATCGTTATAAACAGTCACCACCCGCTTGGAAGTAATCTCCATTTGATCCTGAGCGGTCACTAAGACGTTCATTTTATCCAAACGAACAACCGCATCGGCACCTGGCAAAAGGTCCTTGGGAATTGATGTTACACTGTAGTTTTGGGAATAAATAAAATTGAAAAAAAGACAAAAAAGGATAGGCGCAAGAAATCGCATTAAGTATAGTTACGGTTAGGTTAGTTAACGCTAATGTGATGAATTTCTTACAAAAAGTCAAAAAATATGATACAAAAAAAATATTATTCCTTGTTTTTTGTATCCATTGTTATGGTGACGGGACCATCGTTAAGGAGTCCAACTTTCATGTCGGCACCAAAAATTCCAGTGCCTACTTTTTTACCCAGTTTTTGTTCCAAAACCTGAACGAATTTCTCGTACATGGGCACAGCGATATCGGGTTTCGCTGCCTTAATGTAAGATGGCCGATTACCTTTTTTTGTGAGCGCATGCAACGTAAACTGACTAACCACGATGATATCTCCATCAACATCCTGCACGGAGCGGTTCATTACATCATTTTCATCATTAAAAATGCGAAGATTTAGAATTTTATTGGTCAACCAATCAATATCCTCTTGTGTATCGGCATCCTCAATACCCAACAACACCAATAGGCCCTTACCAATAGATGAAACAACATTATCATCTACCGTTACACTCGCATTTGTAACTCGTTGTAGTACTGTTCTCATTTATCTTTCCCTATATGGATTATCCTCTTCCCCCGTCAACATCTGCACGTAGCTGCGATAGCGGCTTGCGGCAATCCCATTATTCTCCAAAGCCTCTTTTACCGCACATTTGGGCTCATCCAGATGGAGGCAATTATTGAATTTGCATTCCGATTTCAAAGCAAAAAACTCCGGAAAATAGTCTCCGATTTCATGCTTATCCATATCCACAATACCAAATCCCTTTATTCCAGGAGTATCTATAATCCGTGCATCAAAAGAAAGGTCGTACATCTCGGCAAAAGTGGTGGTGTGCTGCCCTTGCATGTGTTGCTCCGAAATTTCGGCGGTTTTTAACTTGAGGCCCGGTTCCAAGGCATTTACCAAAGTTGACTTACCAACGCCTGAATGTCCCGCGAACATACTTGTGTTGCCTAGCATCAGTTCTTTTATCTTGTCCACATTCTTGCCTTTCTTAGCTTCAATTTGAATGCAGGTATAACCTATTTTGGTATATAAGTCCACTAAATGCTCAACTTCAGACTTTTCCTTTTCACTATAAACATCCATTTTATTGAAAAGAAGTACTACAGGAATATCGTAGGCCTCTGCAGTTACCAAAAATCGATCTATAAAACTGGTAAACGTAGGGGGGTTGTTCAAGGTGACGAGCAGAAAAACCTGATCTAGGTTGGCCGCTATGATATGGGTTTGTTTGGAAAGTTTGACCGACCTACGGACAATATAGTTCTTGCGATCTCCAATTTTAGAAATAACACCAACCGTTTCGTCCCCAATATTTTCCAAATGGAACTCCACATGGTCCCCTACGGCAACCGGATTGGTACTTTTAATACCCTGTGTTCGGAACTTGCCCTTGATGCGACACTCGTAAAATTCTCCTTCCGAGGACTTTACGGTATACCAGCTCCCAGTTGATTTATAAACAGTTCCGTTCACTATTTGTTCATATTTTGATTACAAAGAAACAATATTCCTGCTTTTTCGTCGTATATCTTTGTTAACAGTTTTAACGATCATTAACATTTTAATCATGAAAAAAATCATTTTGGCTGCCGTGGTAGTGCTTGCAGCAACATTCACCATGAGTGCGCAACAGTACCATGTAGTAACCAGCGTTGAGTCAATCGTACCAAACGGACTGGGAAGATCTCGAATTATAAATGCCTTGGAAGACAAGGATTACAAAGAATTCACAAGTGTCCAAACTGAGGATGACAATACAAGAAACAAATCCAAAAGAAATGAAATCCGTGTAAAGAATTTTGAAGAAACCAAGCTTTTGAACTTTTATAACATTGGAGGTATCCGTTTCCAAAATATTGCGGCCAACGATGCCTTGATCACTTCCATGATCAACGACATGGTTTCCAATGGATGGGAACTGGCCTTTGTGGTAAGTGGTGTTGAAAGTGAAGGTGGAAAAGGTGACGGACAAGGTATTTTCATTACCCGTTACATCTTCAAAAAGTAAACGTGCCAAAATATTAATCACAAATAAAAAAAGCCCTCCATTATGGGGGGCTTTTTCGTGGCAACAAGTTTCATTAATCCTTTATGTAGATTCTTCCGCCCACAAAGGTTTTTTTATGCACCCTTTCCGGGTTTCCGTACACATAAACATCACCACCGGCCTTTACATTGATATCCACTAATTCCGAAGCAAACACATCAGCCTCACCGCCAGCGGAAATTTTCACATCTGTCGTAGCGGTCCTTAGTTCCCTTCCTTCAAAAATACCCCCGGTATTAATAACAATTGATTGGTTTTTTGCCAAACCAGAAGCTTGGACAATGCCACCCGTCACCGCTCGGATATCGGCATAGTCCACATCCATTCCAATATGGATGGCCGCTCCTTCCTGGGCCCGGAGCTCAATTCTACTTTTTTGCACCATTTCGTTACAGGTAATCTGGGCACCTTCATTGCCGTCGATTACATCCAGATCGGTGTAGTAGACTTCTATCATGGTATCCTCGCCCTGAAACTTTTTATCCAATTGCATGCGTAGTTTCAAGACTCCATTTTTGTTTGTCCACTTAATGTCATCAACATTCCAGCCTTTGATCATGATCTTGTTCTCATCGGATTGGATCAAGTTGACCTCGATCAAATCAAAAACTTTGATTTTGTTGAATTCCCCAACTTCCGTATCAATGATTCGTTGCGAAAACATAACCAAGGGAAGTAACAAAAGACTTAGTGTGTATATTTTTTTCATGATTGAGTGTTTTTACTTCTGAAAGATGACCTGTTCACTCTTTTGTTACAGTTTAAAACAAAAAAACTATTTGCAGCCTCGAAATACATCAAGGCCACAAATAGTTCTTGGATCAACCTGATTGAAAATCAGTTTAGGCGTTGATGATTTTTTCTTGGTGGTTAATGGACTCCTGGTGGATTGCCTTGAACATTTTTAAAACAAATTCCTCGCTCAATCCTCTTTGCTCACCTTCCAAGATCATATTGCCCAAAATAGCGTTCCAACGATTGCTCTGTAGCACGGCAACGTTCTTTTGCTTTTTAAGTTCTCCTATTCCGTCGGAAACTTTCATTCTTTTTCCCAAAAGATCGATCAATTGGTTGTCCAATACATCAATCTGAGCCCTTAGGTTGCTCAAATTGTTCTTGTATTCGGCTTCCTCGTCTGTTTCTTTTCTAATGCGTAGGTCTTTCATGATCTGAACCAATGTTTTTGGGGTTACCTGCTGAGCGGCATCACTCCATGCATTGTCCGGATCGTAATGCGTTTCGATCATCAAACCATCAAAGTTCAAATCCAAAGCCGTTTGCGATACATCAAAAATCATATCTCGCTTACCGGTAATGTGGCTTGGATCATTGATGATGGGCAAATCAGGAAATTTGGTCTGCAACTCAATGGCCAACTGCCATTCTGGAATATTACGGTATTTGGTTTTTTCGTAGGTAGAGAAACCTCTGTGAATTACCCCTAACTTTTCGATATTGGCAGAGTGCAAACGCTCCACGGCTCCCAACCAAAGCGATAGGTCTGGGTTTACCGGGTTCTTGACCAAAACAATCTTATCGGTCCCTTCCAAGGCATCGGCAATTTCCTGGACAATAAACGGGCTTACGGTAGAGCGCGCTCCGATCCACAACAAATCCACATCGTGCTCCAAAGCTAAATCAACGTGTGTTCTGTTTGCAACCTCGGTAGCGGTTTTTAGTCCAGTCTCTTCTTTTACCTTTTGCAACCACTTTAATCCAATTGCCCCTACCCCTTCAAAGTTTCCTGGGCGAGTTCTTGGTTTCCAGATTCCGGCACGGTAATAGCTCACGTCGGTATCTTTAAGATCGTGGGCTATTTTCAGCACTTGGTCTTCGGTTTCCGCACTGCACGGACCTGCTACTACCAAGGGATGACCCAAATTCATGTCATCCAACCATTTCCTCATTTCCTTTTTGTTTTCCATAATACTCTCTATTTTTTTGTAAGTGGTATTCCTTTTAGTATTTGTTTTATTTTATTGGTATTACTCATTTCTTGGTGGACATTCTCAAAATCGTTGTCCAATATCAGTTGTTTAAACGTGGTTAGGTTCTGTATGTATTCTTCCAACGTTTCCACAACATTGTCCTTGTTCTGTTCAAAAATGGGTGTCCACATATCGGGCGAACTTTTTGCCAAGCGGACGGTACTCTCAAAACCACTTCCCGCCATGTCAAAAATATCACGCTCATTTTTTTCTTTCTCAATAACTGTCTTTCCCAACATAAAAGAGCTAATGTGTGATAAATGGGATACATAGGCAATGTGCCTGTCGTGCGCTTCGGGGTTCATGTACCGGATTCGCATCCCGATATCCTGAAAAATGGCCAATGCTTTTTCCTGAAGCTTGAAGGCTGTTTTCTCTACTTCGCAGATGATCATGGTTTTACCCGAATACAACCCTTCCAAAGCCGCCGTTGGCCCTGAAAACTCGGTACCAGCAATCGGGTGGCAGGCCATAAAGTTTCTTCGATTGGGATGGTCGGCAACTTGCTCACAAATCAATCGCTTGGTGGACCCGGCATCCATTACCACGGTCTCCTCACCGACCGCATCCAATATTTTGGGCAATTCCGTAACCAACACATTTACCGGGATTCCCACATAAACCATATCCGCGGTTGCCAAAACTCCGTAGTCTCCTTTTTTATCAATGATCTGAAGTTGCAACGCTTCCTCCAAATGCGCATCACTTTTGTCCACCCCAACGATTTCCGCTTCGGGATGTAACTTTTTTACATCCTTGGCAAAAGAACCGCCTATCAATCCAACTCCTATAATGACTACTTTCATAATCTAAAATCTTTCAATGGCTTCTTCAATCTTTTCTTCCTTTACACAAAGGGAAAAACGAATATAGCCTTCTCCATTGCTCCCGAATATGGTTCCTGGGGCAATGAAGATATCTTTGTCGTACAATACCTTATCTATAAACTCCTCTGAGGGTTCGGCACCTTCGGGCAACTTACACCAAACAAACATTCCCACCGCATTTTTATCGTAGGTGCATCCCAATTTATCCGCCAATTGAAACATCAACTCTCTCCGTTTGGTATACACCTTGTCCAATGCTTCGAACCATTCGGGCCCGCTTTGCAAGGCTGCGATTGCCCCTTTTTGTATGCCATAGAACATTCCTGAGTCCATATTGCTCTTCACCTTCAGCACTGCGGTGATATGTTCTGCACTACCCAGCACCATTCCCACTCGCCAGCCTGCCATGTTGAAGGTCTTGCTTAAACTATTCAGTTCCAGAGTGCAATCTTTTGCCCCTTCGATGGACAAAATACTGGTAGGATTGCTGGACAGGACAAAACTATAAGGGTTATCGTTCACCAAAAGGATTTCGTTTTCCTTGGCAAATTTCACCAAAGACTCCAATTGTTCCTTGGTCGCCGTAGCTCCTGTCGGCATATGCGGATAGCTGATCCACATTACCTTTACTTTGGACAAGTCTTTTTTGGAAAGTTCCTCCAAATCCGGGAACCACCCGTTTTCAGCTTTCAAGTCATAACTAACGGGTGCTCCACCTACTAAATTGGTTACGGATGTATAGGTAGGATACCCAGGATTGGGCAACAGCACCTTATCCCCTTCATTTAAAAAGGCCATACTAATGTGCATAATGCCTTCCTTGGAACCCATTAAGGGTAAAATTTCGGAAGATGGGTCTACGGTCACCTCAAATTTTTGCTGATAGAAATCCGCAATGGCCTCCCGGAGTTGTGGCAATCCTTGATAGCTTTGGTATTGATGTGCACCCGCCTCGATAATGGAATCCCGAAGGGTTTCCAATACCTGCGGTGATGGTGCCAAATCCGGGCTGCCAATGCCCATGTTGATAATGGGCTTGCCTTCGGCCATCAATCCCCTGACCTCTCTCAATTTCTTGGAGAAGTAATATTCCTGTATGCTATTTAACCTATCTGCTGTTATCATTACAACAATGCATTTTTATATTCACCCAACACCTTAAAATCCTCGGCCATAATCTGCATCAACGATTTGGTTTTGGCAAAGTGCTCGTATTTATCAAAGGTTACATCCACAAAAAAGGCATACTTCCACGGGGTCTCTATCACGGGTAGGGACTGAATCTTGGTCATATTCATATTACAGTCGCTCATTACATTCAATACCGTTGCCAAACTTCCTCTTTTGTGATCGGTTATAAACCGCAAAGAGGCCTTGTTGATTTCCTCTTCCGGCAGCACCTTATTTTGTTTTTTAAGAACAATGAACCTAGTCGAATTATTAACAATGGTCTGGATGTTATCCGCTATAATTTCGAGATCGTACAATTCGGCTGCCTTTTTAGGGGCAATCGCAGCTATATGCCCAAGTTCTTCCTCCTTGATTCTTTTTGCCGTCTCGGCCGTATCCACACTTTCCACCAATTTGATCTGCGGGTGCGTTTTGAAAAACTCTTTACATTGTAACAATGCCATTGGGTGCGAATGTACCTCTTGGATATCATCGAAAGTTTTTCCTTTCATGACCATAAGGTTATGGTGGATGTTCAGGTAGTGCTCCCCGATCACGTGGATATTATTATGGTACACCAAGTTGTAATTGGGAATAATGGACCCTGCAATGGAGTTCTCAATGGCCATAATGCCCTTGTCGGCTTCACCCATCAATAAGCTATCGATAACGGCATCAAAAGAGCTACACTCGATCAACTCAATGTTATCTCCAAAAAAATCGGCGGCCACCTGATGGTGGTTGGAACCCTTTATTCCTTGTATGGCAACTTTTAATTCCATTGCAAAAAAAAAGTCCCGATGTATCGGGACTTTATAAATTGGTTATACTTAAAACGTATCTATAATAGTCCCGCTCCTCTCTCAAAAAAGAAGTAAAAATAAAAACGGTTCCAGAAATACGTGTTTGTCATCTCGTTGTTAATTGTCGGCTAATTTAGGTATTCAATTGGAAACACACAGACATTCCTAAATTTTTTTTGAATTTTCTCAAAAAAGGCATTTTTGCTGCACATTATTTTACAGAAATGATACTTTTTTACGAATTCTCATCTTGCCAATAATTTTGAAAAGATTCATAGAATAAAATCCTTGCTTTTGAAACTGAAGGATTAAAGCATCTAAAAGTGTATTTTTGGAATCATTAAATTTATCTTGAATGTCCATCACCGTACAAAACATCACAAAAAGCTTTGGCTCCCAAAAAGCATTGAACAATGTTTCGTTCACCATCAACAAAGGTGAAGTGGTCGGTTTTTTAGGTCCCAACGGCGCAGGAAAGTCCACTATGATGCGGATTTTGACCACTTACTACAAAGCAGATGAAGGTGAAGCCGCTGTAAATGGTTTTGATGTGTTGAGCGCGGAAAAGAACGTTCAAAAAAGCATTGGTTACCTGCCAGAGCACAATCCGTTGTATTTGGAGATGTACGTTAAGGAATACTTGACCTTTAATGCCGATGTTTATAAAGTGGACAAGTCCAAAATAAATGATGTCATCGAACAAACAGGACTGTCTCCCGAGGCCCACAAAAAAATTGGGCAGTTATCCAAAGGCTATCGCCAGCGGGTTGGACTTGCGGCGGCCCTGTTGCACAATCCGGAAGTTTTGATTCTCGATGAGCCCACTACGGGACTCGATCCCAACCAATTGATCGAAATACGAAAACTGATCCGTGAAATAGGAAAAGAAAAAACCATTTTACTTTCCACACATATCATGAAAGAAGTGGAAGCCGTTTGCGACCGGGTAATCATCATCAACAAAGGAGAATTGGTGGCCGATAAAAAACTGGAGGAACTCCGTGAAGCCGAGGAGCAAATCATTGAGGTGGAATTTGATTATCGCGTAGAAGAACAATTACTGCAACAAATGCCCAATGTTTCCAAAGTAAAAAATACAGGTGGTTTTGTCTACGAAATCACTTTTGGCACTTCCAAAGACATGCGGCCCGCTGTATTCGATTTTGCACACGACAACAAACTTAAGACGCTTCAGCTCAGCAGAAAGAACAAAAATCTGGAGAGCTTGTTCACAGAACTTACTTCCTAACTTTCCTTTTATCCAAACAGATGGAACAACCATCCGAAATGGATGGAAAACCGTTTCAAATATGGTACTTTTGCAGTTCAGAAGTAAACGGCCCTATGAAAAAGAACAACGCCAGATTGGAACTTTCCAAAGAAGAAATGAAAAGTTATGGGTATCAAGTTGTTGATGCCATAGTGGAACACCATGCCAACCAACACGAAAAATTACCTGTAGCCCTTGGCTCTCGGGAGGAAATGGACTCTTTGTTCTTGGAAGAGGCACCTGAAAAAGGTTCCGACCCGACCCATGTACTCGATTTTGTTTTGGAAAAGGTGATGACCAACAGCGCCAATTTGGCCCACCCTCGGTCCTTTTCTTTTGTTCCTGGCCCTAGCAACTATGTTAGTGTAATGGCTGATGCTTTGGCCACAGGTTACAACATCTTCTCCGGTGGATGGGCTGCCAGTCCCGCTGCGGCAGAATTGGAGATCGTGACCATTCAATGGTTGTTGAAGATCTTTGGTTTCCCAAAGAGAAAAGGGGGAGGCATTTTTACCAGTGGAGGATCCATGGCCAACCTTACCGCTGTGGCAACCGCCCGAAGGATAAAGTGTGGTGATGATTTCTCCAAGGCCGTTATTTATCTATCCGATCAAGCGCACTCATCCAACATTAAGGCCATTCGCGTGCTGGGCTTTAAAAAAGAACAGATCAGGATCATTCCTACGGATAGCGAGCTCAAGTTTTCGGTAAACAAATTAAAAAACTGTATTGCCAAGGATAGATTGGAAGGACTTTACCCCCTCTGTTTGATTGCCACTGCCGGAACCACTAATACAGGCACAGTGGACCCATTGGTGGAATTGGGAAAAATATGCAAGAAAGAGGATATCTGGTTCCATATTGATGGTGCCTATGGCGGAGCCGCTATTTTATCCCAAAAAGGCAAACAGGCAATGAAAGGCATTGAAAAAGCCGATTCACTGACCGTGGACCCACATAAATGGTTCTTCCAGCCGTACGAAATGGGTTGCCTTTTGGTGCGAAACCACAAAAACTTGAGCCATACCTTTACTGAAAAACCTGAATATTTAAGGGATATCGAAGGAAATACCTCGGAAATCAACTTTTACGATCATGGGATACAATTAACCCGAAGGTTTAGAGCGCTGAAGTTTTACATGTCTCTAAAAACCTTTGGTTTAAAGGAGTTCCGTGATGCCATTACATATAATATTGATTTGGCCGAAGAAGTGGAAACAATGCTTCGGGGCAGCAAAAGTTGGGAGGTGGTGTATCCAGCTACCTTGGCGGTTATCAACTTCAGGTACCATCCCATCAACAAAAAATACTCGGAGAAAGAACTGGACAAGATTAACCAGTACATTTCGGGAAAAGTTATGGATTCACGTAAAGCCATGCTGGTGACCACTATTTTAAATGGACAGATCGTGCTTCGGATGTGCCTCATCAATCCAAGAACAACCATGAAGGACATTACCGACACCTTTGACCTTTGCAAAAAGTATGCACTCGAAATTGAGGAGCAATTGGCTAGCAAAGTCTAAGACATAACTTCAAAAAGAGCATCAATGGCCTCATCCAAAATTGGTTTCACCTTTGGGTCGGTGCAATTGATCAGGATAGCTACAACTTTTTTCTGTCCAGGGTACACAAAAAGATTGGTGTAAGCTCCTACACTGTTACCAACGTGACCAACAAACGGCCTACCCTTTGAATCCTGACTCACCTGAAACCCAAGACCATAATATATCGGTTTGCCATCTATGGTTTGGGAAGTAAGCAACTGTTCGTAGGTTTCGTTCTTGAGTAATTTTCGCTCTAAAATAGCTTGCCCCAGTGTAGCCACATTGTCGCAAGTGGACAAATACCCTCCTCCGGCCAACTTATAAGTATTGTTAACCTGAACAGCCTCTTGAAAATACAAAGAGCGTTTGGTATAGAACCGTGTTTTCGAACTGAAATCCAAACCCTCTGGGGAAAAGGTGTATTTTAATCCCAAGGGTGTCAAAATATGCTCTTTAACATAGTCCGGGAATGGAGTGCCACTTGCCTCTTGCATGGCCAGGGACAGCAATACAAAATCAAAGCTGTTGTAGAGGTAGCTTTTGCCAGGTTCAAAAAACAAGGGGTCATTTTTAAAGACTTCTATTCCTTCTTTGATGGAGTATTCTTGATTCAAAGCGTATTCCTTTCCACGATATCCCCGAATTCCCGCAGTGTGACTAGCCAATTGACGCAGGGTAAAGTCGTATTTCTTTTTGGGGTAATAAGGTACATAGGTATAAAGAGATTCGTCCAAATCCACAATACCATCCTCTACCATTTTACCTAGGGCCAATCCCGTGATACATTTGGAAATACTTGCGATGCGAAAAACCGTATCCTTGGGATGTACCTTAATTCTATTATCAATATCAGCAAAACCATATCCTTTTTGAAGTAATATTTCTCCTTTATCCAAAATGGTCACAGCCAGACCGGGCACTTTTTTTTCTGCCACAAGATTGTTGAAAAGAACATTGGCTTTTTCCACACCGTGCAATCCTTCCAAAGATTTCACCTTTGGCAACGGGGCAAACAAGTTTCTGATATATGTAAAAAAACTACCCAAATATTCGATTTTAACTTCGAAATTAATGAGAAATATGAAAGGGTCTGAGGATTTATGTCATAGTTTGAAGCAACATCAATCTTGGAATATCAATCTACCATTGAACAATTCCTCAACTGCTACTTCCGAAGGTCGATTTACGCTTATCACATCTCCTGTTCCACGAATTATACCACTTAAACTTTGTTGTGGGTTGACAATCGCATCATTGGAGCCCCTGTGGTTGATGATCACATTTTCTGCGACCAATTCTTCCGCTTCAATCCTAGAGTCCCCAGCGGCCACCGTTACGTTAAAGTTTTCGGTGGTTCCTTTAAGCTTGAAATAAGCGATTCCATTGACCACTATTCGAACTGTGGAAGTATTCAAATTCAAATCAAAGGACCCGTCCGTAGTCTCTGCTTCAGGATTATTAAAGCTTTCCGATACCAAACTTAGACTGGGATAATTAAGGACACCATCGCTGGTAATGGGCAATCCAGTACTACTGCGTATTTCGGAAATATTGGGGGAGGTAACATACACCGTAGTCAAACCATAATCCCGAACATAATTGCAGCTATTTTCATTTCTAAGTACAAGGCGATTGTCCTCCACCACAGCTGAAACATCTTTCAAGAGGTATTCTCCTGTTTCCACCTCAACCATCTGATTATCGCCTTGCTTTAAAACTACATTCAGGTTTTCAAAAACTGTAATGGAATTAAACTGTGAAACATCCACTGGACGGCGAACCATCTCACCTGCATTTTGAAAACAATCGGGCACGTTATCACCATTGCAGGCAACCAGCAATAGCAAAATAGCCAACGAAAAGTACCTCTCGACTGCGCTCGATATGCTATTCAATCTATATAAATTTCCATCTTCTAACATCTTTACACTATAATCTTACACCTATTCCAAATTCAATGGCCTCTGCCTTGGCTCCATGCGATTTTAAGGTTACGGCCCCGAATATCTTATCACCAAAATATCGCTTTAGTCCGATTCGGTTATAGACCTTACCTTCAAAATCGAAAGGATAATAGACATAATATCCCAGTTGGGCAATTACGCTCAAATTGTTCACAAAGAGTTCATGTCCCAAAAATACCCCTACCCTTTTATAATCCGTATCGGGTGCCACATCCAATTCAGGAAACGATGTTGCTTGATATCTAATCAATTCCTTTAGAAAGTTAGAGAAGAAAATATCCGTTCCCAATTGAATCGCACTTCGTTTTCCCAAACGCTTATCCGCATAGGCAGAAACAATGGCAAAACCATATCGCCCCATATTGATCACATCGCTTTCGTTAGCTCCACCCCTAAGCACTAAATTATAACGGATGGGTTCCTTGATTTTTTCTTTAGGTTCTGGTTTTACATACTCATAAGCTGCATACTTATCAAGATTATAGGTCAAGCCCACATTAAATGCAAATGTATTGGTAGAGGTGTTGGGTGCCTTAAAATTAGCATTGGAATAGTGGATTAAAGACAATCCGGCATTCACTCCCAGACCGGCAAAGAGGTTTTCCTTATGATAGTTCATCATCAATAAGGTGCTGCTTAAAATATGGCTCCCGTAGGCATTGTTTCGAAAATTTTCATCCTTATGATAGGGATTGGTACTGTAAGCCAATCCTTGTGCTATTCTAAGTTGAAAGTTTCGGTTAAAAAAATAAAAATTGTAATGGCCATATACACCGTAAAGCTCTCCTAATGTAGCGTTATTGGTGTTTTGATAGACAAAAGTGTAGCCCGTATCCGGATATCCAAAATCGGCTTCCCACTCTTTATGTCCATAGGTTTTTCTGCTAACCCCTAATATAATTCCTCCAGGGTGGTCCGTAATCAAATGGGAAATATCCGGGTTGTGCAAAAGTATGGAACCGTAAAACTGATTCACATCCAGCACAAAATCTTTTGGAGCATCCGTAGTTTGGGACCTCCCAAAAAATGCAGTCAAAAACAGGAATAGGCTAAGTAGGTACCTCATGGGGCACTAAAGTAGGAAATTAAAAACACCTGCACTCATCTTAAAAAAGCAAAAAGGATTAATTTTTTGTCATTCTGAACGCAGTGAAGAATCTATTCTATCTAGTACAGGTCTACTGTATAATTTTTTTGAGATTCTTCGGTTGCCACGCTCCCTCAGAATGGCATCTTTAAAAAAGTTCCTTGGCTATTGCCTTTATATTATCTGATTTTCCCATGGAATAATAATGCAATACGGGCACACCTGCTTCTCGTAATTCCTTAGATTGTTGAATGGCCCATTCCACTCCTACCTGACGTACTTCTTTGTTGTTTTCACAGGCCTCAACAGCATCAATCAAATCTTGTGGAAGGTCTACCCGGAACACTTGTGGCAACAGCTGCAAATGGCGCTTTACGGCTATCGGTTTAATCCCGGGAATAATCGGGACATTGATGCCCATATCGCGGGCTGCCTTAACAAAATCGAAAAATTTTTGGTTGTCGAAAAACATTTGGGTTACCACGTAATCGGCTCCCAGGTCCACTTTTTGCTTTAAGCGTTTTAGGTCGGATTGCAAGGATGGGGCTTCCATATGTTTTTCGGGATAGCCTGCCACACCGATGCAAAAACTACTTAATTCATTTGATTCTATAGTATCGTGCAGATAGTTGCCCTCGTTAATATCCTGTATTTGCTTTACCAATTCGGTGGCATATTGATGTCCACCTTTGGTGGGGGTAAAATACTTCTCCTCTTTTCGGGCGTCCCCGCGAAGTGCCATTACATTTTCTATTTCCAAATATTGGCAGTCCACCAGAAGATACTCGGTCTCCTCTTTCGTAAATCCACCACAAAGCACATGGGGCACGGTATCAACATCGTATTTATGCTTTAAGGAAGCACAAATACCCAACGTACCAGGACGTGTTCGTGTCAATTTTTTGTCCAAGAGCCCATCTTTTTCCTTGTAGACATATTCCTCTCGAGAAGTAGTCACATCAATAAACGGAGGTTTGAACTCCATCAAAGGGTCGATGTTATTGTACAACTCCTGAATGCTCTTCCCTTTTACGGGAGGCACGATTTCAAAACTGAACAGGGTTTCTCCGTTGGCTTTTTTTATGTGATCGGTAATTTTCATCGCTTATTCATCAACAATATTGGGAGCAAGCCACTTTTGGGCTTCCTCCAGTTTTATATTTTTTCGCTCGGCAAAATCCTGAACTTGGTCTTGTTTTATTTTACCGAGTCCAAAATACTTGGCCTCTGGATGACCAAAATAGTATCCGCTAACACTGGCAGCTGGCCACATGGCCAAACTATCCGTGAGCTTAACACCAATTTTTTCCTCTACCTGCATCATTTCCCAAATGGTAAGTTTCTCCAAATGGTCGGGACAAGCGGGATAGCCGGGCGCGGGTCGGATTCCGCGATACTTTTCCTTGATCAATGCATCATTGTCCAAGTTTTCGTCAATGGCGTAACCCCAGAATTTTGTCCGTACCTCTTTGTGCAGGTACTCTGCAAAAGCTTCTGCGAATCGGTCCGCCAAGGCTTTGATCATAATCGCATTATAATCGTCGTGGTTCTTTTCAAATTCAGCAGCCAATTCTTGCGTACCGAATCCCGTGCTTACACAAAAACAGCCGATGTAATCCTGAATTCCAGAATCCTTTGGTGCAATAAAATCGGCCAAGGCAATATTGGGGACTCCTTCGCGCTTTTTCAATTGTTGGCGAAGCGTTCTAAAAATAAAGGTTTTTCCTTTCTTGTCCACTTCAATATCATCTTCATTAATTTGATTGGCAGGAAACAACCCGAATATGGCTTTGGCCTTCAGTAGTTTTTCATCCAAAATACGTTTTAAAAGTACTTGGGCATCCCCAAACAGTTCTTTGGCTTGCTCTCCGACCACTTCATCGGTCAAAATATCCGGATACTTACCATGCAAGTCCCAACTACGGAAGAAAGGGGACCAATCTATAAATGCTTCCAATTTGTTCAAATCAAAATCTTCCCAGACCTCAATGCCGAGCTGATTCGGTATTTTAATATCGGATGGATCCCAATCGATTTGATGTTTGTTTTTCCTTGCTTCCTCCAAGGTCAGGTACTCCTTTTGTTTTCCACGCTTTAAAAACTTATCCCTAAAGCTCTCGTAATCCAACTTGATGGATTTTTTATACTTGACCGAAGTCTCATCCTGAAGCAAATTGCCAACTACCGTTACCGCTCTAGACGCATCGTTGACGTGCACTACGGAATTACTGTACTGTGGATCTATTTTAACCGCTGTATGCGCCTTACTTGTTGTTGCACCACCGATTAAAAGAGGTACTTCAAAGTTTTGACGCTCCATTTCCTTGGCCAAAAACACCATTTCATCCAACGATGGGGTTATCAATCCGCTCAAACCAATAATATCCACTTGCTCTTCCTTGGCCTTATTGATGATTTTTTCGGGGGGTACCATCACTCCCAAATCCACAATTTCGTAGTTGTTACAGGCCAGAACCACGCTCACGATATTTTTCCCGATATCGTGCACATCTCCTTTAACGGTAGCCATCAGTATTTTTCCCGCTGCCTTGGTGTTTTTGTCTTTTGATGCCTCAATATAGGGGGTCAGGTAGGCCACGGCCTTTTTCATTACCCGCGCAGATTTCACTACTTGTGGTAAAAACATTTTTCCACTTCCGAACAAATCTCCGACCACATTCATTCCTGTCATCAAGTTGCCCTCGATCACTTGCAAAGGTTTGGCAGCCTGTTGACGAGCTTCTTCAACATCCTCAATAATATATTGGTCAATACCTTTCACCAAAGCTCTGGTAATACGGTCCTGAAGCGGTTCTTCCCTCCAAGACAGATCAACCTTACTTTCTTTAGCCGTTCCCACAACGGTCTCTGCAAATTCCAGTAAGCGCTCGGTAGCATCATCACGCCTATTGAGCAGCACATCTTCTACGTGTTCCAACAAATCCTTGGGAATATCGTCGTATACTTCCAACATGGTAGGGTTTACGATTCCCATGTTCATACCCGCTTTAATGGCGTGGAACAGGAAGGCTGAATGCATGGCCTCACGAACGGGATTGTTTCCCCTAAATGAAAAAGAAACATTGCTCACACCTCCACTAACACTACAATAGGGCAGGTTTTTACGTACCCAACGGGTTGCCTCGATAAAATCGATGGCATTATTTTTATGCTCGTCCATTCCTGTGGCCACAGGAAAAATATTGAGGTCAAAAATGATATCCTCGGGAGGGAAATTTACTTCGTTGACCAAAATATCGTAGGAACGCTTAGCAATTTCAATACGGCGTTCGTAGGTATCTGCTTGTCCTACCTCGTCGAAGGCCATTACAATCACTGCAGCACCATATCGCTTGATCAATTTGGCATGGTGTACAAACTCTTCTTTCCCTTCTTTTAAGCTGATGGAGTTGACCACACATTTTCCTTGCACTACTTGCAACCCCGCCTCAATGATCTCCCATTTGGAACTATCAATCATAATGGGAACCCTGGCGATATCGGGTTCTGAAACGATCAGGTTAAGAAATCTGACCATGGCCTCCTTGCCATCGATCAGACCATCGTCCATATTAATGTCGATGATCTGGGCGCCACCTTCCACTTGTTCGCGGGCAATGTCCAGTGCTTCATCAAACTTTTCTTCCTTTATCAGCCGTAAAAACCGTTTGGAACCTGCCACATTGGTACGCTCCCCCACATTAATGAAATTGCTTTCCGGGGTTACGATCAAGGGTTCGAGGCCCGAGAGTTTTAGATATCGTTGTTCGTTGTTCGTTGCCATAAACTTAAACTATGCTGGGGCCAGAAGTTTTCTAGGTTCATAATCCTTTACCACATTGGCAATGGCCTTAATATGTTCTGGAGTGGTGCCGCAACATCCTCCAACAATGTTCACTAATCCTTTTTCTGCATATTCTTTAATCTGCACAGCCATTTGCTCAGGTGTTTCATCATACTCGCCAAAGGCGTTGGGCAGTCCCGCATTAGGGTGAGCAGAAACTGCAAATTCCGACTTTGCTGAAACCACTTCCAAATGGGGTACCAACTGTTTGGCTCCCAAGGCGCAATTGAAACCTACGGACAAAATCGGGATATGGGAAATGGAAATCAAAAAGGCTTCGGCGGTCTGCCCGGACAACGTTCTTCCCGATGCATCGGTAATGGTACCGCTGACCATCACGGGCACTTTAATATTTCGTTCTTCTTTTACCTCTTCAATAGCGAAAAGTGCGGCTTTGGCATTAAGTGTGTCAAATATGGTCTCCACCAATAAAATATCTGCACCGCCATCGAGCAGGGCCTCCACTTGCTGTTTGTAGGCGATACGCAGTTCGTCAAAAGAAATGGCACGGAAACCTGGATCGTTAACGTCGGGGGACATACTGGCGGTCTTATTGGTCGGACCAATACTACCAGCCACAAATCTTGGTTTGCTTGGATTCTTTTGTGTGAATTCTTCGGCTACTTGCTTTGCAATCTTCGCGGATTCGTAATTCAGTTCATACACCAATTCTTCCATGCCGTAGTCTGCCATGGCTATGGTAGTACCCGAAAAGGTATTGGTTTCGATGATGTCCGCCCCGGCTTCCAAAAACTTCCGATGGACTTCTTTTACGGCCTCGGGTTGCGTTAAGGACAACAAATCGTTGTTCCCTTGCAGGTCACTTGGCCAATCCTTGAATCGCTCTCCCCTAAAATCCTCTTCCTTGAATTTATAGCGCTGCAGCATGGTGCCCATGGCTCCATCCAGCACTAAAATCCGTTTCTTCAATATGTCCTCAATTTTTTCCATAGTACAATTTCCCTTCAAAAAAGGATGTAGTAAGATCAAGAAAGGTGTGTGGATACGGTACTGTATTCGTTCGTTATCCTTCCCCTTACAGGTTAAACTTCCTAAAGGTCTTGAAAAAATTCAAGACAAGGGTAGAATGTAGCACCTTCTCGAAGTCGAGGGTTGCTAAGGCTTCACAGGGTCCAATCCCTCCACCTTTCTTGATAACACTTTCAATTTATAAATGAACTGAACTGCAAAGAAACGGCACTCCTGAGTCAAAAGCAAAAAAAGCCCCTGAATTTTTAGAAAACCAACAATAAAAATTGGATTTATCGCTCAGTCAATTTTTAGTTTGATTATGTGATTTTTTTAAATCATGATACCACCCGATACTTCGATACGCTGTGCATTGATCCATTTGGCATCTTCCGTGCACAAGAAAGCGACCACACCGCCGATATCATCCGGCTCACCGACCCTTCCCAGTGCCGTAAAATTGGTTACGGCTTTACGCTTGGCCTCGTTGGTCTTGTTCTCTCCTCCTCCAAAATCGGTTGCCACAGCACCTGGTGCGACCACGTTAGCCCTTATTTTTCTATCGGCCAGCTCCTTGGCCAAATATCTGGTGAACACTTCCACCCCTCCCTTCATGGCTCCATAGGCCGACGAATTTGGAAGGCTGAACCTTGCCAATCCCGAAGATATATTGATGATCCTGGCCTCATCATTTAGGTACGGAAGTGATTTCTGTGTGAGGAAATAAACACCTTTTAAATGAATGTTCATCATCTCATCAAATTGTTTTTCAGTAGTTGAAACAAATGGTTCATAGATTCCCGTTCCCGCATTGTTGACAAGAAAGTCAAATTTGGAAGTTCCCATCACCTCTTTGAGGCCCTTTGCCAATCGCTCATAAAAAGCATCAAAAGTTGTAACGTTCGATGTATCCAATTGTAGGGCCAGTGCCTTTTGTCCCAATTTTTGGATATTCGCCACTACATCTTCGGCCATTTCTTTGTTGGTATGATAAGTAAGGACCACATCAATTCCCTTGTTTGCAATCTTCAAGGCCATGTCCTTGCCCAGACCACGGCTGCCTCCCGTGATCAAAGCAATCTTTGTTGTTGTCATTTCCCAAATATTTTGATTTTAAACAAATGTAATGGTTAGTCTCGCTTTTTTAAGGTTTAGGATGATATTTCCCTAAATCAAAAAACACCCTCCAAAATTACTTCTGGAAGGTGTTTCAGCTTCTAAAAACAACTTATATCAATTGATGCTCTGTACGACTTCTTTTTTTGCTTCTTTCTTGGAACCATCGAATCCCTGTACACCTCCTACGGTGGTATACTTCATTACAAACCGTTTATCCGGGTTGATGATTTGATAGGCATACTGGCACATAACGGCCGCCTCGTGAAATCCGGACAGAATCAACTTTAGTTTACCTGGGTAGGTGTTGACATCACCAATGGCAAACACCCCTGGAAGATTGGTCTGGTAATCCTTGGCATTGTTTACCTTGATGGCGTTTTTCTCGATTTCCAGGCCCCAGTTACCCAGTGGTCCCAATTTTGGGGACAATCCGAACAGAGGAATAAAGTAATCTGTCTCTACATATGTTTGTTCCTTCTCTTCATCATTGTATTTTATTACAACTGCATGAAGGTCTTCTTTACCGTGTATTTCCTTTACTTCTGCTTTGGTATACAATTGAATCTTACCCAACTTGGCCAATTCACGTGCCTTTTCGACAGAATCCAAAGCTCCACGGAACTCATTTCTACGGTGCACCAAAGAAACTTCGGAAGCCACATCGGCCAAAAAGATTGCCCAATCCAACGCCGAGTCGCCTCCGCCAGAGATCACTACTTTTCTATCGCGGAACTGTTCCGGGTCTTTGATCATATATTCCACTCCCTTGCTTTCAAAAAGGCCGATATTCGGAATCATAGGTTTTCTTGGTTCAAAAGAACCGAGTCCGCCTGCAATTACTACCACAGGGGCATGATGTTGTGTTCCTTTATTGGTGGTCACAATATAGGACCCGTCTTCTTGTTTATCCAAAGTTTCGGCACGTTCCCCCAAGGTGAATCCTGGTTCAAACGGCTTGATCTGCTCCATAAGGTTATCAACCAAAGTACCCGCTAAAATTTCTGGGTAAGCTGGAATATCGTAAATGGGTTTCTTTGGATATATTTCTGAACATTGTCCTCCAGGCTGTGGCAAAGCATCAATTAAATGACACTTGAGTTTGAGTAATCCCGCTTCGAAAACGGTGAACAATCCTGTTGGGCCTGCTCCGATTATAATGATGTCTGTTTTTATCATAATTCTCCTTTTAATTGCTCTCGACTACGCTCGAGCTGACATTTTTGATTAAACTTTCTCTAGCAATTCTTTTCCCTGATTTTGATATTTCTTTTGAACATCCAAGAGTTGTTGGCGATGGTTCACCACCTCTCCTATGATTATTATGGCAGGATTGGATAACTGCTGCTCCCTTGCCTTGTCCTCAATAGAAGCAACAGTGCTAACTCCAATCTTTTCGTAATCGGTTGTGCCATTTTGAATGATGGCCACTGGTGTATCTTCTTTCCCTTCTTTCTTGAAAAGTTCCATAATTTCTCCAAGCTTGGACATCCCCATAAGAATGATAACTGTTGCGTTGGATTTTGCGGCCAATGCCACATCGGTTGAAAGCTTGTGTTCCTTGGTTGTTCCAGTAATCACCCAAAAACTTTCGGCAGCACCTCTTTTGGTCACCGGAATGTTTTGTGATGCTGGTACCGATACCGAGGATGAAATCCCTGGCACTACGGCCACTTCCACTCCATATGCTGCGGCATATTCCATCTCTTCCGCTCCTCTTCCAAATACAAAAGGATCTCCGCCCTTTAAACGAACCACACACAATCCTTGGGTAGCCCGCTCAACAATCAAATCGTTGATTTGATTTTGTTGATAGGAATAGCACCCCTTGCGTTTACCAACAAAAATTTTCTCCGCTTTCGGCGCATATTCCAGTAGCTCTGGAGACACCAAAGCATCATACAGAACAACATCCGCATTTTGTAGGGTTTTGATTCCTTTTAGGGTTATCAAATCCACATCGCCCGGGCCTGCACCCACAACTGTCAATTTTCCTCTATACATGTTCCAATTCTAACTTTCTGAACGTTTCCAACCGTTCCAAAACGGTTTTGGCATCTTTCAAATAGCTTTTGGCAAAAGCTTCGGATGGTTCGTTCTTATTTATTTGAAGGGCTACTTCTCCAAACCCACCCTCAAAGGCTATTTTTCCTTCTTCCACATAAAGCTTATCAAAATCCTTGATGATGCTTGCATGGGTATTGGTCTTTACTTTTTCAGCCGTCAGTAATGCTTTGGCTGAATTCACAATGGATTGATAGGAATAATAGATACTTGCTGCCCATTTTCCCTCTTTAATGGCTTCCTCAGCATTTTCTATTTTCTCTTGGCTTTCAAAGAACAAGGTTGCCACCAGATCTACAATGACACCAGCACATTCTCCGATACCTATCTCTTTTTTATACTTTTCCTCGTTACCCCAGTCGATAAAATCGTCTTGGGTCAAATTATCCACATCGGTCAAAGGTTTAAGGAAGTCGTAGAAATAATGTTGTCCTTTTTCCTCGTAATAATCGGTAAAGGATGCTCCATTTCCGTTGGCTTCAAAATCGTCCAAAATTAGGCGTAATGCCCGTGGACCTCTTTTACTTGGAATCTTGGCCACTTTATCTGCAAATCTTGCTCGTCCGTCACCATAATTTCCACCTCCCAACAATACTTGAAGGGCGGGAGCTACCAACTTATCCTTGGTTCTTACGGACATTCCCTGAAAGCCGATGTGTGCCATATTGTGCTGCCCACAAGCGTTCATGCAGCCACTGATTTTGATAACCACATCCGTATTATTGATATACTGTGGGTATTCCGCCTTGATAACCCTTTCCAACTCATCTGCAATTCCCGTACTACTGGCAATACCAAGATTACAGGTGTCCGTTCCTGGACAAGCTGTAATGTCGAGAGCCTTGTTATACCCAGCTTCGGCAAAGCCCAGCTTTTTGAGTTCCTGGTAAAAGAAAGGAACCAGTTCCTCCTTGACATAGGGTATCAATATGTTTTGCCTAAGTGACAACCGAATCTCACCTGCGGCATAATCTTGTACCAGTTTGGCCAACTCACGAGCTTTATCCGTGTAGAAATCCCCTAATAGTACTTTGATTCCGATGGCAACATAACCTTCTTGCTTTTGAGGCACCAAGTTGGTTGACTTCCATTGATCAAAAGCTTCTTGATCTTTGATTGAAACCTCTGGGATTTCAACCTCCGCCACTTTAACTTTTGGGTAGTTTTCGAAATTGATGGGATAGTTTTGGTGGGGAACCGCTGTTTGTTCTTCTTCCAACAATTGTTTAAACCCATCTAAACCAATATCCTTCAACAAAAATTTCATTCTGGCCTTGGCCCTACTCTTACGCTCCCCGTATCTATCGAATACACGGATTACGCCTTCCATCAATGGAATAATTTTATCTGTCGGCAAAAAGCTATAAAGCTCATCGGCGTGGCGCGGTTGTGAACCAAGACCACCGGCCAACATTACTTTAAATCCTCTTTCACCATTACTTTCTTTGGCAATAAAACCAAGATCGTGCATATAGGAAAGTCCTGTATCCGCATCACTGGCGGAGAAAGAAACCTTGAACTTTCTTCCCATTTCCTGTCCGATCGGATTTCGCAGGAAATATTCGAAGACCGCTTGGGCATAAGGGGACACATCAAATGGTTCGTCCACATCGATTCCAGCAGTTTCGCTAGCGGTTACGTTTCGAACAGTGTTCCCACAGGCTTCACGAAGGGTTACCTCGTCCTTTTCAAGCTGTGCCCACAGCTCAGGTGTACGTTCCAAATCAACATAATGAATCTGGATATCCTGACGTGTGGTGATATGCAATCGTCCCCTGGAATATTCGTCGGAAACATCGGCGATTCGAAGCAATTGATTGGAGGTAACCTTTCCATAGGGCAACTTAATACGAATCATCTGCACGCCCTGTTGACGCTGTCCATAAACTCCACGTGCCAATCGTAGACTTCGGAATTTTTCCTCATCTATATTTCCACCTTTGAACTGGCGAATTTTTTTCTCCAATTCGATGATGTCTTTTTCTACAATCGGGTTTTCTATTTCTGTTCTAAAACTTTGCATAATCTAGTTTTCCTATCGTTTTTATAGATAATAATAATATGAATCATCTTAAGTTATTTCATCCATCTACTTCATTTATCTATTGAAGATGAATGCCACACTCTCTGCTTTCTAAAGCTTTTACAGGATCAAAATATGTGCTGTTCTTAGGCAAATTATGTTCTTCCAAATAGCCATCCAAGTCTTCATCTGTCCAATAATAAAAAGGGCTGATTTTAAGAATACCGTCTTTACTATAACTCAAAATATCCTTTGAGCTTCTTAATTCCGTTTGTCGTATTCTAATGTTGGAAAACCAAATATCCGGTTTAAAATCTACCAAAGCTCTGCGGAAGGGCTCAAGTTTAACAATCTCAGAAAATTCGGCATGTTCGGGCTGGTCTACTGAAGGAAAGCCTAAACGATGTTCTGTAAAGGCCCTTGTTTCTTTAGGGACGTAGGTGTTAAGATTAAGATTGAGCAAATTTGTCAAATATGCAGCATGCTCATAGGTTTCTGGCAAATTATAACCCGTATCACACCAAACCACATTGATATCAGGGTCTTCCATACTGAATGTATTCAGAAGCACCGCAGAGTATTTACCAAAGCTTGTTGTTACTATTCTTCTGTTTGACAATTGCAATGCCCAACTGATAATCTCTTCAGGGGGTATCCCTCTAAATTGCTTATTGTAATATTCCAAATCAATATTGAACGCCATAAAATATATAATCTATAGTTTTACTAGAGTTTTCAAAAATAAAATTAATTTTAGAACAAAAAGTAAAATAAACTATAAACTCACTTTTATCCTATAGTTTTAGTAGATTAATAAAAAAATCCATTGCATTTTAAAATTTTGATAAAGATATAAGTCTGTTTAACCAAAAATCAAATAGAGAATTAGTAGTAAAAGAGCAAATAATAGAAAACCAACTATTCCATTCCAAAAATCATTATTTGTATTGGCGATATGATTTTTTGGTTTTTCCTTTAAGAATGAATCAAAATCTTTTTTCTTTTTTTCAAACAATAAGCTGACAAACTTGAAGAACAGATAACGGACATAGGCTCCTGAAATTTCCAAAAAAGCAGTAAACATTTTTAAATCCTTTAAGAATTAAGAGTGTCAGAGCAAATCTGCCAAAGTATTGTTTCGATACACCTCTAGAGCACTGTCCCTTACTTGAAGCATCAATTTATGAACAGAGCACTCCTCTTCATCCGGGCAGTCATCACATTTTTCGTAGAAATTAAGACTAACGCATGGCACCATGGCAATGGGACCTTCCAAAATGCGCATTACAGTAGTCATAAGAATGTCTTTGGGTTCCTTTATAAGGTAATATCCTCCACCTTTTCCTTTTTTGGACCCCAAAAGACCATTTCTTCGAAGGGTGAGCAAAATACTTTCCAAAAACTTCTGGGATATATTCTCATGCTTAGCTATTTCAGCAATTTGAATGGGTTCCCTATCCCTTACTTTGGCAAGAAAAGTAAGCGCCTTTAAACCGTATTTTGTCTTCTTTGAGAGCATCATACGAATATAGGGAAAATTAACAATCCATCCCTCAAATCTAGAGGCTATAAACATTATTCCAAAGCCTGTTCAATATCCGCGATAATGTCGTCAATATGCTCCAAACCAACGGACACCCGCACCATACCATCGGAAATACCAACGGCATTGCGTTCCTCTGTTGTCAGTTTGCTGTGGGTGGTAGAGGCAGGATGTGTCACGATACTTCGGGCATCCCCCAAATTGGCGGATAAAGACAATAGTTGAATACTATCAAAAAATTCGCGACCTGCTTCCAGCCCCCCTTTTACCTCAAAGGCAACCACACAGCCACCTGCTTTCATCTGCTTTTTGGCAATTTCATGTTTCGGGTGTGATTTTAAGAACGGATATTTCACCCACTCAATTTTATCGTGACCTTCAAGGTAGGACGCCAACTTTAAGGCGTTTTCACAATGCCTATCCACTCGAATGGCCAAAGTTTCCAAACTTCTGGATAATACCCAAGCATTAAAGGGCGACAATGCTGGACCTGTAATCCTCGAAAAACGATATACTTTATCCATTAGTTCGCCACTACCTACCGTGATTCCTGCCAGAACCCGTCCTTGTCCGTCCATTAACTTGGTTCCAGAGTGAATAACCAAGTCCGCACCAAATTTTATGGGCTGTTGCAAATAAGGTGTTGCAAAGCAGTTATCGACCACAAAAATAAGATCATGCTTTTTGGCAATGGTTGCCAACACTTCCAAATCCAACACATCTACCCCTGGATTGGTCGGGGTTTCTGCATAAAGTATTTTAGTGTTTGGCCGTATCAACCCTTCAATTGTTGATAGGTCATTGGCATCAAAATAACTGGTTTCGATATTCCATTTCGGAAAAAACTGTGTGAACAAGGTATGTGTAGATCCAAAAATACTTTTTGATGAAACCACATGGTCACCAGCATCGAGCAATGCGGCCAAAGTTGAAAAAACAGCAGCCATACCCGAGGCATAGGCAAAACCATTCTCCGCTCCTTCCATCTTACATACTTTTTCAATGAGTTCGTTCGAATTGGGATTGGAATATCTGGAATAAATATTACGTTGCTTCTCTTCCGCAAAGGATGCACGCATGTCCTCCGCATCTTCAAAAACAAAGCTTGAAGTCATATAAATGGGGCTGGAATGCTCCAAATTTTGACTGCGCTCCATTTGCGTTCTTATTGCCTGTGTCTCGAATTTCTTGCCTTTCATTTTCTAAACTTTATTTGGTGGCTGAGCGTAGTCGAAGCCACATTATTTTTTCTCCTTATAATATTTAAAATTCGTCTCGTTTTTGCACTCGGACAAATTTGGTAGCGCATCAAAATCTCCAGTTATCAATGCTTTCTTTTTTGATCTGGAGCATCCTTGAATCTGCTTTTCACGTTCGAAAGCCGTTGCAATACTCAAATACTCCTCAACATATAACAACTTAACAGGTAACCTTTTTTTGGTATGGTTTGCTCCGCGACCATTTTGATGCTCATTTATACGCTTCTCCAAATCAATGGTACTGCCAGTATAGTAACTTCCATCTGAACATTCCAATATGTAGACAAAACCAATCATCCTTTACTTATAGTGGCTTCGACTACGCTCAGCCACCAAAATTCCAAATATGATAACTGGGCATGGTCGAAGTCATATCTTCTCTGCTATTCTTAAAATGTCACCAAATACACCTCTTGCGGTTACGGCGGCTCCTGCACCAGCTCCTTGAATCACCAAAGGATGTTCTCCGTAGGATTCTGTATAAATCTCAATAATGGAATCGGACCCTTTTACCTGTCCCAAAGCACTTTCTTTGGGCACGGAAACCAGTTTTACCTCCAAAATTCCTTTGTCTTGCTGCAAATCTCCATGCAAATCGCCCACATAGCGTAGCACGTGACCTGACTCTTGGTTCTCTTTAATTTCCTTGTAAATATCATCCATTTCCTCAATTCGTCCCATGAATTTTTCAAAATCCAAGGTTTGCAACTCTCCAGGAATCAGGTTGTGGACATCAATATCCGAAAATTCGTTCTGAAGATCCAATTCCCTGGCCAAAATCAATAGCTTCCTCCCTACATCGTTACCAGACAGATCTTCTCTTGGATCGGGTTCGGTAAAGCCACTTTCCATCGCTTCCTTTACAATTTCTGAAAAAGAAATATCCTTCTCCGAAAAGGTATTGAAAATATAGCTCAGCGATCCTGAAAACACTCCTTTGATCCGGGTAATGTTCTCCCCTGAAAGATGCAACAATTTGATAGTGTCAATAAGTGGAAGACCTGCTCCCACATTGGTTTCGTAGAGATATTGTTTTTGATTTTTATCCAAAAGTTTTCGTACCGATCTGTATTTCTCAAAACTCAACGTATTTGCAATTTTGTTTGATGAAACCAAATCAAAACCATGCTCGATCAATGGTTCGTATTGCTCTACAAATGTTTGGCTCGCCGTATTGTCCACCGCGATCAAGTTTTCTAGATGATGCTGTTTGGCAAATGCGGTAATATCCTCAATTTGATAGGGCCGTCCCTCCTTTTCCAAACGCTCTTTCCAATCAGGACCCACTCCCGAAGCATCCAGAAGTACTTTTCTTGAGTTTGCGACCGCAAACACTTTTAAATCGATACTTTTTCGCTCTTCAATGCTTTTTTCAGAGTCCAAAATCTGACTGATCAAGGTACCTCCCACATTACCATGACCGAACAATGCCAAATTGATTTTTTTGGCAATACCGAAGATTTGCCCATGAATCACATTAATGGCTTTGTGAAGATCGGATTTCTTCACCACCATGCTCACGTTCTTGCCCGTAACCGTGTTGTTGAAAAGCAAAGGAACTACCTGATTCTTGGCCAAAGCATTGAACGGCTTGTGAAAGCTGCTCAAGTCCATTCCCACAATGGATATAACCGAAACATCTTTCACCACAGTAATTTGGTTAATATCCTGTGAAGAGTAATCGGTCTCGAATTCCAGGTCGAGTACTTTTTTGGCCTTGTCCGCTTCAGATTCATCCACAACCAAACCGATACCTCGCTCGGATGAACCTTGAGAAACAATACCCACACTAATTCCGTTTTGACCAAGGGCTCTAAAAATTCGCATATCCACACCAACTTTACCGAGCAATCCCCTACCCTCCAAATTGATCAGGGCCATATTATCCAGTACCGATAAGGACTTTATGCCACCATTGTTGGTTTTTGGACCAATCAAGGTTCCTTCATTTTCATCGTTGAAGGTGTTACAAATGCGCAAAGGGATATTTTTCTCTATCAATGGTATTATGGTCTTGGCGTGCAAAATATTTGCTCCAAAATTGGCCAACTCGTTAGCCTCACTGTATGATATTATATCTATCACCTTGGCATCTTTCACCAAATCGGGATTGGCGGTAAAAATACCATCGACATGGGTGTAATTGATCAACTCGCCAGCATCCAAAAAGTTGGCCAACAAGGCAGCGGAATAGTTACTTCCATTTCTACCCAAGGTAGTGGTTGTACCGCCCCGGTTGGAACCAATAAACCCAGTAATTATTGGAATGGTATCCTTTTCCAGTTCATGGAAATACCGAAGCACATTTTCCTTGGATATGCCTTGATCTACTTCCGCATTGCTGAAATTATCATCTGTAGTGATCAATTTTCGAGAATCTAAAAGCTGTGCTTTTAATCCAGAGGCGTTAAGGGCAGCCGTCACATATTTAGCCGACAATAGTTCGCCAAAGGACAAGACCTCATCCTTGGTCTTAAGACTGTAATCGCCCGTTAAGGAAACCCCGCTCAATATTTTTTCAATGGCGGCCAGTTCTTCCTCAATATTCAAACCATCAAAATTATTTTTTTGATAGTCCACGAACTTCTTCAAGTCAGCTTTGAAGTCAGCCCCCTTGGCTGCCTTTTCCAATAAATTCTCCAGCTGGTCGGTAGCCTTGCCACGAGCAGAGACCACTACGGCAAAATGTTCTCCCTCTTCAAACCTTTTCTTGATGATGTTCAATACATGGTCAATACCTTCTCCGTTGGCCAAGGATTTTCCTCCGAACTTCAAAATTTTGATTCGTTCGGTATTCTTATGAAAAACAGTCTCCAACAATTTTTCCAATTGTTCAAACTCCATCAAAAAGGCATCATGTCCATGCACGGATTGCACCTCACCATAAGTTACGTTGGTGTTGGCCTGTGCCAATCTTTTAAAGGTTTCTTTATTCTCCTCAGCGGTAAAAAACAAATCGGAATTCACACCTATAATGTGAATCTTGGTATCACTTTCCTGCAATGCCTTGAAGGCTTCTTCCCCATTTCTAGTTATATCGATGGATTTAAGCAGTTGGTTCATCAACTTATAGGCCGAAAGCTGAAAACGCTCCTGCAATTTTTTACCGTGGTGCATCAACCAAGATTCCACATTAAAAACCTTGAGTTCCTCGTTGGTACTTCTTTTAAATCTTTCCTTGAACGATTCTGGCGTGCGGTAGCAAAGCATTGCATGCATACGCGCATCGTGTACGGGCTGTTTGGAATTGACCAAGAATTGTTCTTGAATCTGACAGTTGGCAATCAACCAATCTGTCGATTTCCAATCGGATGCGACGGGAATCAAATGCTCCGTAATATTTGGGTCGATAGCTGTCATTTCCCAAGCAATGCCACCTCCCAAAGAACCTCCAATAATGGCAAACAGTTTGTTGATCTCCAATTGCTCCAATCCCCAGAGAAATATTCTAGCGATATCCCCTGCAACAAAATCCTTGTAGTTTTCAATGATAAATCCATCAAAACCATTCCCTGGAATATTAAAGGATAAAATGGTATACTTCTCGGTATCGATGCATTTTCCGTCCCCGATCAAATCGGACCACCATCCATTTTCCCCTGCCACGTTGGAGTTACCCGTAAGCGCATGGTTCACCAAAATAATGGGCGCGGTGTGCAAGGGTTTTCCAAAAACTTGATACGACAATTTTATGTCCTGAACGGACCCGCTCAACGTTTTAAAATCCGATATGGCCAAATGCCTTAAATCCATATAAACAACTATAGACCCACAGCGGGTCAAAAATTAATAAATAGTAAATGTTATAAGAAAGAAGAGGGCAGAAACTACCTGAGATGTTATCTATTCCCAATGGGATAGAACGTAGCACCTTCTTGACATGCGCCAAGGGTTGCTAAGGCTTCATCGGGTCTATTCCCTCCACCTTTCTTGATAACTAACAATACGTGTTTGAACTTCGTGGGACAAATATACTGATGGAAAAGTTGATTTTCCTAATCTTTTGGAAAATTTTCATCAATAAGGATTGCCCCACGAACCCACATTATTTTATTTCAATACCGTGAATTCAATGTTGGAGTCGGTAAAAACGGTATGTGTCTGTGTTTTGAAATCCGATTCGTCCGCCTTAAAAATATTGTCCACATACGTTTGTGGATTCAAATCGATAAGTGGGAACCATGTACTTTGTATCTGAATCTGCAATTTGTGCCCTTTTTTAATAGTATGGAACACATCCTGAAGCTTGATGTCCACATCGGTCTTTTGGTTGGGCGTAAATGGTTCAGGTTCGGAAAAGCTATTTCTGAATCGACCACGAAGCACTTCACTACGGACCATTAAATGGTAATTGCTCATTTTAAGGTGGTCCTGCATTTCTTCGTTGGTCTCCGCGTCCCCTGGGTGTACATCAATTACTTTTACGATCCAATCGGCAGCTGTACCCGTGGTGGCCACTTTTAATTTGGCCATAATATCACCGGCCAATGTCAAATCTTCATCCATTACCTCGGTCTCAAAAATGAGCACATCAGAACGACGTGCTGCAAAACGTTGATCATCCGTCATATATTTTCTCGGGGTAAAAACGGTCTTTACATCTTCGGAATATGGAACGGGTTTCTTTACGTTACTAATAAACTGAATTCCTGTAATTGCTTTGGGTTCGGAAGTGAGTTCTTGGTCATCGGACAGGTACATAGTCTTCCTCACAGCATTTTCCGGAGGCCAGACATCATATTTTTTCCATTCTTTTTTACCTGTATCAAACACATAGGCTTCGGGCAACCCAGAATTCATATCACCCTCTTCTTTTAGGAAATGGTTAAAGAACTTGGTTTCAATATCCTTCTGGTAAAACAACGAAATGGAGTCCCCGAAATAGTAGTTGCCCACTACATTGCGTTCTTTGTCCCGCGCCCAACCGCCATGGTCCCAAGGTCCAAATACCATGGTATTGTAGTTGCCTTCATTGTATTTTTCGATGTTCTTATAGGTTTCCAGCGGTCCGTACAGGTCCTCGGCATCAAACCATCCGCCTACGATCATAGTCGCCACACTGCTCTTCACATTTTTCAAATGCTGAATGAGCCCTCTGCTCTGCCACATGGCATCATAGTTCGGATGTTCTTTGAGCTCGTTCCAAAAATAATCGTCGGTCACTCCCTCCGGACGCATGGTCGGGGTATCGGCCGTTTCGTATTCAAAAAAGTGGTCTAGATTTTCCAATGGTCCGGCATCCAAAAAGAATTGGTACTGGTCTTCCGTTGGTAAATTGGGCAAGGTATACCAAGCTGTATCAATAGGTGCATCTCCATTGGGACGCGGTGTTCCAAAAAGGGATGTTGCCCTGAAATAACTCAACAAATACGCCCCGTTATGGTGAAAATCATCAAAAAAGAAATCTCCGATACAAGCCTGGGGTGAGGCAGCTTTTAAGGCCGGATGTGCATCTATAGTAGCATAGGTGGCATAATGTCCAGGATAGGAAATACCCCATATTCCAACATTTCCATTATTATTCTCCACATTGTTTACCAACCATTCAATGGTATCGTAGGTGTCCGAACTTTCATCTACTTGTTCATCCGAGGTTTTATTGGGAATGTAGGCTCGCATATTAACGTAATGGCCTTCACTGAGCCATCTGCCCCTAACATCTTGGTAAACGATGATGTTTCCCTCCTTCATCAAATGTTCGTTCGGACCTATTTTGGTCCTGAAATTACCTTCACCATAAGGTCTGGAACTGTAGGGAGTACGCTGCATGATGATCGGATACTCTTTGGAAGTATCTTTGGGCGAATAAATAGTGGTGTGCAGTTTTATCCCATCGCGCATTTCAATATCCACCTCTTTTTTGGTGTAGTTGTCGGCCACATAGGTATCGACTTCCTTTACTTCTGTCTTGACGGTTTTTTTACAGCTGACGGTAACCGTCAACATTAAAATACTCAACAACAGGACTCTAACTGAACTTCTCATTTTTACTCTTTTTTGATACGCTAAAGCTACTAAAGTTCATGATAGTATACCAATAAAAAAAGGAGCTAAAAAGCTCCTTTTAAATCTGATTTATACCGATATGTTAAAGGCCAAAAGCTTCTTTCACTTGATCTACCATATCCAATTTTTCCCAAGTAAAAAGTTCCACTTCTTTTTCGATTCTTCCATTGTAGGGAGATTCAAAAACCTTGGTCATGGTTCTGGGCTCTTTGCCCAAATGGCCATAGGCTGCCGTTTCCAAATAAATAGGATTGCGCAGCTTCAGACGTTCCTCAATGGCAAATGGCCGCATATCGAAAAGTTCGGCCGCTTTTTGTGCAATCTCACCATCTGTCATGTTCACATTGGAAGATTTATAGGTATCCACAAAAATGGATGTGGGTTCCACCACCCCAATGGCGTAGCTTACCTGTACCAGAATCTCGCCCGCAACTCCTGCAGCCACCAAATTCTTGGCCATATGCCGAGCAGCATAAGCAGCACTTCGGTCCACCTTGCTAGGGTCTTTACCGCTAAAAGCACCTCCTCCGTGAGCACCTTTGCCCCCATAAGTATCGACTACAATTTTTCTCCCTGTTAGTCCTGCATCACCATGTGGTCCACCAATCACGAATTTTCCAGTTGGGTTAATGTGATATTTGATATGGTCCGTGAAGAGTTTTTGAATGCTCTCGGGCAATAACTTTTTCACTTCTGGAATCAATATATTGATGATATCATCCTTGATCTTGGCCAACATTGCCTCATCAGCATCAAATTCATCGTGCTGAGTGGAAACAACAATGGTATCAATCCGTTGTGGCACATTATCATCGGAATATTCAATCGTTACCTGGGCCTTTGCATCGGGACGTAAATATGGGATTCGTGTTCCCTCTCTTCGCAAATCGGCCAGTACTTCCAAAATCTTGTGCGAGATATCCAATGCCAAGGGCATATAATTCTCCGTCTCCGTGGTTGCATAGCCAAACATCATTCCTTGGTCGCCCGCACCTTGTTCTTCTTTGGTACCGCGATCGACCCCTTGGTTAATATCCTGCGATTGTTCGTGGATCAAAGAGATCACTCCACAGGAATCACCGCTAAACTTATATTCCCCTTTGGTGTAACCAATTTTGTTGATGACTTCCCTAGCAATACTTTGTAAATCCACATACGTATGACTTTTCACCTCTCCGGCCAACACAACCTGACCTGTGGTCACAAGGGTTTCGCAGGCTACTTTGCTCTCTGGGTCAAAAGCCAAAAAATTATCCAACAATGCATCACTGATTTGATCCGCGATTTTATCTGGATGTCCCTCACTAACGGATTCTGATGTAAACAAATACGCCATTTCTCTTTTTTAAAATGAAGATTTGACAAAAGCGCTAAGAAGTTCCAAACCCTTGGTGAAGAGATGCCGGCGTTAGCTGACAAGAACTGCTTTAGCATTTTTCGTATACCTTTTAAGGTAACCGAGGTTGCAATCAGTCAAATCTTTCCTCGTTTTGAAGCGCAAAAGTACATATTTGCAACATATTATAAAACTTTGTTCCAAGCTAATATTGGATAGGTCTTTTGAGCCGGTTTTTTTTCAATAAGTGGATATACTTTGTATATTGCGACGATTAGATTTCCCTGGTACAAACACTTAAAAACAATCACATCTTATGCATATTGCTGTGGCAGGCAACATTGGGGCCGGAAAGACGACGTTGACCAATTTACTTGCAAAACATTACAGGTGGGAGGCCCATTTTGAAGATGTGGTGGACAATCCCTATCTGGATGATTTTTATACACAAATGGAGCGTTGGAGTTTTAACCTCCAAATCTATTTTTTGAACAGCAGGTATCGCCAAATTTTAAAGATCAGGGAAAGTGGCAAAAATGTGATCCAGGACAGGACCATTTACGAGGACGCCCATATTTTTGCGCCCAACCTGCACGCCATGGGCTTAATGACCAATCGTGATTTTGAAAACTACAAAGGTCTTTTTGAGTTGATGGAGAGTTTGGTACAACCACCGGACCTATTGATTTATTTACGGAGTACCATTCCAAACCTGGTAAAGCAAATACATAAGCGTGGTCGCGATTATGAAAACTCCATTTCCATTGATTACCTAAGCCGCTTGAACGAACGCTATGAAGCCTGGGTGAACACATATGAAAAGGGTAAACTGCTCATTTTTGATGTGGACAATCTTGATTTTGTGGACAATCCGGAAGATTTGGGCGAAGTGATCAACCGCATCGATGGAGAAATCCACGGGTTGTTCGAATAATCCCGCTCAAGAACCCGTATTTTATTTTCAAGTTTTACATACTATAGTTTTTTTGGTTCAGCAATTGAACCCCGGAATTCCATTTCCCTCACTTAAACCGGCTTTTCACTCATTGGCGGTTTACTTCGGAGCTTTTTCAAGGTAGTTTAAGGTCGGGATAAGCCCACTACTATTAACTACACCTTTATAAAGGTGAAAAAACTTGAAAATTATGGAACCGAAAAAGAATCCACAACTGGATGTAAAGCGGAACAGCCTACTTTACTTTTTTGTAGGAATGACATTGGTATTGCTCATGGCCTATTTGGCATTGGAATGGAAAAGTTATTACCCATCAGCAGATTGGGAGACAAGTCAAGTTAACCCTGACCTTTTGATTGAAGAGGAGCCTCCAATTACATTTCAAAAGTTAGAGTTGCCCAAACCAAAAATTCAGACTCCACCCATTATTGATGTTGTGGAGGACGAAAAGGATATTGAAGAAACGGTAATAGAAGCATCGGAACCGGACCAAAATACTGAAATTGCACCCATTGAAAGTATTGATGTGGCTGAAGATGATGTACCCGATGAAATCCCTTTTGTACTTATTGAAAATGCCCCCGTATTTCCGGGGTGTGAAAATGAAAAAACGGAAGAGGACAAAAGAACTTGTTTTCAAGAGCAGATACTGAACCATATCCGTAAAAATTTCCGATATCCAGAAGTTGCCAAGGAGATGGGACTACAAGGCAGGGTCAGCGTTATTTTTACGGTACAAAAAGATGGCAGCATTGGCAATGTTAGGCTTAGAGGACCACATGAAAGTTTGGAAAAAGAAGCTGCCAGGATTATTTCGAAATTACCGAGACTAACACCTGGAAAACAAAGAGGCACGCCTGTTAAGGTCCCCTATTCCATTCCAATAACATTTAAATTGAACTAAGTACGCATCTCGACTGCACTCGATATGATATTTTATCCATCATAGAAATAAAAAAACCACGCCAATGGCGTGGTTTTTCCAGCTTTGCCTTAAAGCGAGAGCTAATTCTTTGCCTCAGCACTCTTATATTCTTGTATCTTTTTTTCCAATTCTTCTTTGGTATCGGCAGTAAACTCATCTGTTTCCTCTACTACCTCTCCATTGCTATTGGTACTGGATGTAACAATAGCTTTGTATGTTCCATCCGCTGTGTTACTGACCTCAACCCTAATTTGTTTTTCAACCGCCTTGGTTTCTTTCATTCCCTCTTCGGTAATGGTGATCATGGTACCATCTTGTTTCAACATTCCCATTTCATCCGCAGGAGCTAAACTCACTAAACTAGGCGCTATTACCAAAGCAACAACAGACATCAATTTAAGCAAAATATTTAAGGAAGGACCCGATGTATCCTTAAAAGGATCACCAACAGTATCCCCTACAACGGCGGCCTTATGGGCATCACTACCTTTACGACCTTCGCTTTCGATCGTTTTTTTGGCATTGTCCCATGCCCCACCAGCGTTGGATTGGAATATGGCCATCAGCACACCGGCTGTTGTAACGCCGGCCAAAAGGCCTCCTAACATTTCAGCGCCGCCAATAAATCCGACAGCAACTGGCACGGCGATAGCCAATAAACCCGGAAACACCATTTCTTTAATGGATGCTTGCGTGGAAATTTCCACACACTTTTCATACTCTGCTTTACCATCGGCAGCTTCAAAGATTTCCATATCCTCTTTACTGGCTTTGGAAAGGTCTGCATCGTGTTTACGCATGATTTCCAATGCAGCTTTTAGTTCAGGTATGTCTTTAAACTGACGACGTACTTCTTCAATCATGGACATTGCTGCCCTACCTACCGCATTCATTGAAAGTGCAGAGAATACAAAAGGAAGCATACCGCCTACCAAGAGCCCTGCCATAATATCTGGCTGGGAAACATCGATGGATTTAACACCAGCTGTTTTCATAAAGGCGGCAAATAACGCTAATGCCGTTAATGCAGCAGATGCAATGGCAAATCCCTTACCAATGGCTGCTGTAGTGTTTCCTACCGCATCCAATTTATCGGTTCTATCACGAACTTCTCCAGGCAATTCCGCCATTTCAGCAATACCACCTGCATTATCCGAAATAGGTCCGTAGGCATCAACGGCAAGTTGAATACCCGTATTGGCCAACATACCTACAGCGGCAATCGCAATTCCATACAAGCCAGCAAAATAATGGGAAACCAAAATAGCCGCAGCAATCAATATGATCGGTATAGCCGTGGACATCATTCCCACACCAAGCCCTGCAATAATGTTTGTTGCCGAACCTGTTTCGGACTGACGTACAATGGAGTTAACCGGTTTTGTACCTGTACCTGTATAATATTCCGTTACTTTTCCTACTAGCAATCCAGCTACCAGACCAGCAATAGTTGCCCAGAAAACACCCATGGCCGTAAATTCTTTTCCACCTTCTACCCAAGTTTCAGGTAACATGGCGTTGATTATAAAGTATGATGCAACCAACATTAAAGCTGCAGACCCAAATTCACCTATATTCAATGCGGTCTGTGGATTTCCACCATCTTTTACTCTTACAAAAAATGTTCCGATGATTGACATTATAATCCCTACGGCAGCCAATGCCAATGGTAGATATACAGCTCCAAGCCCATCAAAAGCAGCCTGAAACTCTGGTAAACCAGCAAAAACGGCACCTAAAACCATAGTACCTATTATGGATCCCACATAAGATTCGAAAAGGTCGGCCCCCATTCCTGCTACATCTCCTACGTTATCACCAACATTATCCGCAATGGTCGCTGGGTTCAATGGGTGATCCTCAGGAATTCCAGCTTCCACTTTACCCACCAAATCTGCTCCAACATCGGCAGCTTTCGTGTAGATACCACCGCCTACACGTGCAAAAAGTGCTATGGACGATGCTCCAAGTGAGAAACCTGAAAGCACATTGAGCACTTCGGCGATTTCCCAACCTTGTCCGCTATAAATCATGAAGAGTCCGCTCAATCCAAGAACACCTAAACCTACAACACCAAGCCCCATGACCGCTCCTCCGGCGAATGCAACTTCAAGTGCCTTACCCAAAGAAGTTCTGGCGGCATTGGTTGTTCTTACATTAGCCTTGGTTGCGACCTTCATTCCGATAAATCCGGCAAGGGCCGAACAAATGGCACCAACAACAAAAGATACGGCCACCATTCCATTTGAGCCAGCCTCATTACTTCCTTTGAAGAAAAGCAGTACGGCCACAGCAATAACAAAAATGCTCAGTATTTTATATTCAGCCTTTAAGAATGACATCGCACCATCTGCAATGTTCTTGGCAATCCTTGCCATTTTTTCGTCCCCGACCTCTTGTTTAGAAATCCATACGTTCTTAATGAATACATAGAGAAGGCCCAAGACACCAAATACGGGCAAAAATTTTACGATTAAATCCATAGATTAGATTGTTTAGAATTTTTTAATGCCCGCTAATGTAGTAAAATACGAAGTAATAAAAAAAATGCGCCTTTAATTATTAAAAGCGCATTTTTTTAAAGTTATTGTTGTGTAATCTATATAGTGTAGGCACGTCTCTTTTTATGATCACTTTCATCATAGCGTTTAACACACTCATGATAGATTTGGACCGCTTCATTAACGTCTCCCCAACCACCGGTATCTACTTTCTTCTCCTCCAGGTCTTTATATACCTGAAAGAAGTGTTCAATCTCTTTTAATCTATGTGGGTTCAACTCACTGATGTCATCCCTTTTACTCCAAATCGGGTCCGAAACAGGTACACAGATTATCTTTTCATCCGGACCTTTTTCATCGGTCATATGGAAAACGCCGACCGGTTTTACTTCCACTACCACCATTGGATAGGTTGGCTCGGTGCAAAGAACCAATACATCCAATGGATCTCCGTCCAAAGCCAAGGTTTCTGGAATAAAACCATAGTCCCCGGGATACATCATCGAAGAAAATAAGGTTCGGTCAAATCTAATTTTGTTAAGCGTAAAATCGTATTCGTACTTGTTTCTACTACCTTTGGGAATTTCTACTAGTACATCAAAGGTTATACGTGGTTTTTTAGACATGTTAGTGATATATTTATAATGCAAAAATAACCAGTATAACTGGAATAGGCCCCATAAATTGGAGGTTTCGTGTGAATTAAAAATTAAATCCGAAGGTTCCGGTTATCCCAAATGCCCTGGCATCTGGATTTTGAAGATAATTTCCTCTAAAATTGAAGTCTATCCGAAGTATTTTAAAAATGTTCCCTATACCAAAAGAATATTCCCAATACACCTGATCTTCTGGTGCCATGAGGGGAATATTGGTAGGGGTACTCAAAGCGATATTTTCTTCGGACAATTGCCCCCATGCCCCTCTTAAACCTACAATTTCCCTAAGGTTGAGTTTACGCAACAATGGAATTCGAGAAAATAACCTCCCATTAAAGTTGTGCTCCAAGTGAACCGTAGCATATGTATCGGTAACGAATTCATAAAAATCCAGATTTGGAAATACATTGTAAAGCGAGAACAGTGTTTGGTTTCCGGGAACAACACTCAAGAGCCCCAATGGCACGGTTCCAAAAGTTTTACCCAATTCAACACTGCTCGTCAATCTACCAAAACCACCGATTTGCCATGGTTGTTGGTACGAAAACTGGATTTTCTCATAATCAAAATCACTCTCTAAAAATCCATCTACACCTTTGGTGTATTTAAGTACCAGGGTGCTGTAATCATCGTTGATATTGGAGCGCTCCACGCCATATCCAATGGTACGTTTGCCCGGGGTATACACCACTGTGGTATTGAGGTCGAACTGTCTTATTTCTGATGAAATACCGGATGGTGATGCAGGATCTACATAATCCAAACTGAAAGCTTCCGGCAATGCCGAGCTCAAGGTACGGAACGAGCCACCTACATTGATCTTAAGGTTTTTTACCGGTTCCATTTCCACGTTTAGGGTAGAGAGATTAATATTGGTCAAACGATTGTTGGAGCCCACGGTAACCAAAGAAGATGAGGCGATGCTCCTGCCCATCACATCATTGGTACTGGTAAGGCTCAGCCCCAATTGTTCAATATCCCGACGATTTCCTCCAGAGATGATCAAGCGGTTTTTTCGATCCAATAAAAATCTACCTGAAAACCCATGCTTGAACTTCCTATCATCAAAACCATAGGCCATATAACCCTCCAAACGCCACATATCATTCTGACCATAATAAGTTCTTGCGCCAGCTCTTAATCGAATGCCTTCGGCATCGTTATAACCAAAAGTACTGTAGATATCCCCAATGTCGATATTCCACTTATCGATTTCGACATAGCCCGAGCCCAAAATACTGACAATATCGTAGTAGGTCCTGAACTTGGGAACGGTCTTTAAGGTATCCAACAGCTTAAAGATCCCCGATTCATCCTCATTCAAGCTTTCCAATCTTGCATTTTTCCAGAAAACACTGTCTTGCGAGAACACTCTGGGATCGTATGGATCTGCTACCGCTTTATAAAAATCTTCAGAACGCGGATTGTCAAAATTATAATTATCAAAAACCGTGGTTCGTTTGCCATACACTCCCCGGGAATCTTCCTTTTTGGAGAAACTGAAATCGCTTAACATATAGTCCCGCTTCAACAAAAAGACCGAATCGCTGACCACATCAAAATCCTGTTCAATATAAATTTCCTTTACCCAGTTGATGTTGGCACTCTTAGTGACCTGCATGTTGATTTTTTTGATGGCAAAGGTGGTATCGTTTACCCAAAAGTCACCTTTAAAGGTGAGCTCGTTCTTTCTCCTTGGGTAATAAATGATATTATAGCACCATTTGTTGTCAATAAATGTACTGTCGGACAGTACATAATTGTATACATCTACCCCTGTTTTGGACAATGGACTTGTAAAACTCTTATCAAAAAACTTGAGGTAATTATCGTAAATGTTGTAATCTGAATATAGATCTTCCACAAATGCAGTGATTGACTGATTCCCGCTAAATCCTGAATTTTTGTTACCTAGGACATCCTCTTTCTCCTTATCCAGCACATTATCGCCGTAAACTTTGGAAAAGGTTTCGTTCAGAAACATGGGCAAATAGGTCTTCCCCGTGATTCTTGAGGTATCGAGGTCCTCGAACATAAATTCCAGCCCCTTAAAGAGTTTACTTTTAATCAGCGCACTATCTATGGTATTTAGATCAAACTCGATTTTTTCATACTTATCATATTGGTACTGTTTGAACTTGCGCACCCCGTTCTCCCGCTTTTTAGCCCATATTTTCCGTAAAATATCTATGGCCGGATTATTCCTTTTGGATTGTTTCCCTGTATATATGACCACTTCCTGAAGCTGCTCGGCAGATTCCGTCAACACGATTTCCATACCGTAGGTCACCTTTTGTTCCAATGGGATTTCCTTGGTTTCATAGCCAATGAAGGATACTTTTATAGCATCATAGGTTTCATCCGACTCCAGATAAAAATGTCCATTGTCGTTGGTTATGGTACCCTCAGCGGAGTTTGCAAAAATTATGTTGGCAAAAGCGATGGGCATACCTGTATCATCGGTAACCACGCCTTCGATTTTGGTTTGTGCAGTTACACTAACAATAAAGAATAGAAAAAAAACAGAAAAGATTCTTTTCATAGGCAGGTATATGGGACAATGGGCAAGTCTTAAAAGTTCACCCACTAAACTTAGGTCAAATTTGGTTCAAAGTAATTTCTAATCAAAAAATATTCCCTAAAAAAAAGCCCCATCAACAAAGTTGACAGGGCTAATATACCTTACAAATGTGGTTTTATAGCTTATATAACACTTTCTTAACAGCCTTGATAACATCTTCATGATTTGGCAACCACTCTGCCAAAAGCACCGGTGAGTAGGGTGCAGGGGTATCTGCAGTGTTCAATTTTACAATAGGGGCATCCAAATAATCGAATGCTTTATCCTGAACGTGGTAAATAATTTCAGTGGCCACATTGCCAAAAGGCCATGCTTCTTCCAAAATCACCATTCTATTGGTTTTCTTCACGGAAGCCAAAATAGTGTCGTGATCCATTGGACGAACTGTTCTCAAATCAATGATTTCACAGCTAATTCCATCTTTCTCCAATTCATCGGCAGCCTTGTAGGCTTCTTTGATGATTTTTCCGAAAGAAACTATGGTCACATCCGTACCTTCTCTTTTAATATCGGCAACACCTAGTGGAATAGTGTATTCCCCTTCAGGAACTTCTCCTTTGTCTCCGTACATCTGCTCAGATTCCATGAAGATTACGGGATCGTCATCACGAATGGCGGATTTCAATAATCCTTTTGCGTCGGCTGGGTTTGATGGAACCACAACCTTAAGACCGGGAGTATTGGCATACCAGCTTTCAAAAGCTTGAGAGTGGGTTGCGGCCAATTGTCCTGCAGAAGCTGTAGGGCCTCGAAATACAATAGGACAGTTGAACTGTCCACCGGACATTTGTCGAATTTTGGCAGCATTGTTTATGATTTGGTCAATTCCAACCAAAGAAAAGTTGAAGGTCATAAATTCTATGATAGGCCTATTGCCGTTCATTGCAGAACCAACACCAATACCGGCAAAACCAAGTTCTGAAATCGGGGTATCGATCACCCGCTCTGGCCCGAATTCATCCAACATACCTTTGGACGCCTTGTAAGCACCGTTGTACTCAGCTACTTCCTCGCCCATTAAATAAATGGTATCATCTCTTCGCATTTCTTCGGACATAGCCTCAGCTATTGCCTCCCTAAACTGTAATGTTTTCATTAAATCGTACTAAATATTTATAGTCTGCTTAAAAACGCAAGCAAAAATAGCAAAAACTACCCGAAAATAGCTTGGGGGAAATCCAAAAAAAGAACAAAATTTATTATGCATGCATAATAAATTTCGGATTTTATAACTATATTTGGGCACATAAAGCTTAAGTATATATGAAGATTTTAGTTTGCATAAGCAACGTACCGGATACTACTTCCAAAATCAATTTTACGGAAGGCGATACCCAGTTTGACACAAACGGGGTCCAATTTGTTATTAATCCAAACGACGAGTTTGGGTTGACACGTGCCATGTGGTTCAAGGAAAAACAAGGAGCTACCGTCCATGTGGTTACCGTAGGAGGCCAACAAACCGAGCCGACCATTAGAAAAGCGTTGGCCATTGGAGCCGATGAAGCCATTCGGGTAAATGCAGAACCAACCGATGGATTTTTCGTAGCCCAACAATTGGCCGAGGTGGTCAAAAGCGGTGATTATGACCTTGTGATTGCCGGACGGGAATCCATAGACTACAATGGTGGAATGGTTCCAGGAATTTTAGCCACGCTGCTGGACATGAACTTTGTGAACACCTGCATTGGGCTGGAAATCGATGGAGACACGGCAACCGCAGTTCGCGAAATTGATGGAGGTAAAGAAACCATAAGTACATCGCTTCCATTGGTAATTGGCGGACAAAAAGGATTGGTAGAGGAAAGTGACCTTCGCATTCCCAATATGAGAGGTATTATGATGGCTCGTAAAAAAGCATTGAACGTGGTTGAACCAGTTGATGCCGTACAGCCCACACAAGACCAAAAGTTTGAAAAACCCGCGGCCAAAGGTCCCGTTAAGTTAGTGGATGCCGGAAATGTTGGGGAATTGGTCGAATTACTGCACAACGAAGCAAAAGTCATCTAAACAAGATTAAAAAATTATGTCAGTACTAGTATATACAGAATCCCTCAAGGGAAAATTCAAAAAAAATACTTTCGAAGTGGCCTCTTATGCACATAAAGTGGCCCAAAATCTAGGCACCACCGTTACAGCGGTATCTTTTAACGCCGAGGACGATGCCTCACTGGGAACCTATGGGGTTTCCAAAGTTTTGAAGGTATCGGATGACTCGTTGGCCACCTTTAATGCCAAGGCCTATGCCAGTGTATTGGAACAGGCTGCCAAAGCAGAGGACGCCAAAGTAATTATATTGAGTTCCAGCGCGGACAGTAAGTTTTTAGCCCCTATTTTAACAGCTAAATTAGCCGCTGGATATGTACCCAATGTAGTAGCTGCTCCAGAAAGCACTTCTCCTTTTGTGGTAAAGCGAACAGCTTTCAGTAATAAAGGGTTTGCCATGACCGAGATTTCGGCAGACATCAAAATCATCGGTGTTTCCAACAATGCTTTTGGAGTAGTGGAAAACAATGTATCCGCTGCAGTTGAAGATTTCAGCCCATCGTTGGGTGATGATGCATTTACCACCAAATCAGTGGAAGTGGACAGGGTAGCCGGAAAAGTAACCATTGCCGATGCCGATATCGTGGTTTCTGGAGGACGTGGACTTAAAGGACCGGAAAACTGGGGCATGATCGAAGAGTTGGCCGATGTATTGGGAGCCGCAACCGCATGTTCCAAGCCAGTTTCCGATATGGGATGGCGCCCACATAGCGAACACGTGGGCCAAACGGGAAAACCCGTGGCCAGTAATCTATACATTGCCATAGGTATCTCGGGAGCCATTCAACATTTGGCAGGAATCAATGCTTCCAAAGTAAAAGTGGTCATCAACAACGACCCCGAAGCACCTTTTTTTAAGGCAGCAGATTATGGAATTGTCGGAGATGCCTTCGAAGTAGTGCCCGAACTCATCGAAAAATTAAAGGAATTTAAAGCACAAAACGCTTAAATTTTGTTAATTTGCCCATTGCAAGGGGCTGTTCAGATAACTGGTAAAGCCACTTATTTGAATGGCCCTTTTGCTTTAGGAAGAGATTATGAGTTTAGTACGATTAAAAATAAAGGGAATATCATACAGCCAAACACAAAATGGCGCGTACGCCCTTATTTTAAATGAAGAGGAGGGAGACAGAAAACTTCCCATTGTTATCGGTGCATTTGAAGCACAGTCCATTGCCATTGCCTTGGAAAAAGAAATAAAACCGCCCAGACCTTTGACCCACGATTTGTTCAAAAATTTTGCGGACAGATTTAAAATTGTGGTCAAACAGGTCATCATCCATAAATTGGTCGATGGGGTATTTTATTCCAGTATTATCTGTGAGCGTGAAAATGAAGAAGAAATCATAGATGCCCGAACCAGCGATGCCATTGCCCTTGCTCTTAGGTTCAACGCTCCCATTTTTACCTACAAGACCATTTTGGACAAAGCAGGTATCTTTCTAAAATTCTCTTCCAAAGAAAAGGAGGAAGATGACGATGATAGCATTATGGTCGATGAAATCCTTCAAGAAGGTGAAGCAGTGGAAATAGAATCCGGTTCTGACACACATGGGTACCGGGAAATGTCCCTGCAAGAGCTTCACAAAGAATTAGACAAGGCAGTAGCCAGCGAAGACTACGAAAAGGCTGCCAAGTTGAGGGATGAAATTTCCAAGCGCAAATAAACAACCACTTACATGGCGAAAAAGACCCAAAGTTTACTGATACTTTTATTCATTTGTTCGGTCGCTTTCGGCCAAAGTTCATTGCCCGCAGATTCCCTTAACGTAGCCATTGGCTCCACTATCACAGATACCATTCCACAACAGGAAGTGGCAGAGATAATACCCAACCAGGGGTTTTCCATCACTACATTGTTACGCGGGGCTTTGGGAATGGCAATTCTTATATTGATATCATTTTTGTTCAGTTCCAATAGAAAAGCCATCAACTGGAAAACTGTGGGAATTGGAATATCCTTACAGGTTTTGATAGCCATCGGAGTGCTCAAGGTTCCCTTTGTGCAATATATTTTTGAGCAAGTCGGGAGCATTTTTGTCAGCATCTTGGACTTTACCCGTGCGGGGAGTCAGTTCCTATTCGAAGGACTTGTGGTGGACATGGACACCTTCGGCTATATTTTTGCTTTTCAAGTACTGCCTACCATTATATTTTTCTCAGCACTTACCTCCGTACTTTATTATTTAGGAGTGATTCAAGTAGTGGTAAGGTGGATGGCATGGCTGCTCTCCAAAACATTGGGAATTTCCGGGGCGGAAAGCCTTTCGGTGGCCGGTAATATATTTTTGGGCCAAACGGAAGCTCCATTGCTGATAAAGGCCTACTTGGAAAAAATGAACAAATCGGAGATCCTATTGGTGATGATCGGTGGGATGGCCACAGTAGCAGGAGCTGTTTTGGCAGCTTACATTGGGTTTTTGGGAGGCGATGATCCCGAACTGCGATTGATATTTGCCAAGCACCTTTTGGCTGCTTCCGTAATGGCTGCTCCCGGTGCTATCGTAATTTCTAAAATATTATATCCACAGACAGAGAAGGTCAACACCGATGTGGAGGTGTCCTCCGAAAAAATAGGTGCCAATATTTTGGATGCCATTGCCAACGGAACTACCGAAGGTCTTAAACTTGCGTTGAACGTGGGGGCCATGCTACTTGTTTTTGTTGCCTTTATCGCCATGATCAACGGAATTTTGGGCTGGTTTGGTGATGTAACCACCTTCAATAGCTGGATAGCCGCCAACTCTCCGTATCAAGAGTTTTCATTGGAAGCTATCCTGGGAACTGTTTTTGCCCCGCTTATGTGGCTCATTGGTGTCGCCAACGAAGATATTATGCTGATGGGGCAATTACTTGGAATTAAATTGGCCGCGAGTGAATTTATTGGATACATTCAATTGGCCGATCTTAAAAATGTGGCGAGCGGCGTACATTTCACTTACAATAAATCGGTAATCATGGCCACGTATATGCTTTGTGGTTTTGCCAACTTTGCTTCCATCGGCATTCAGATTGGCGGTATCGGCTCCTTGGCGCCCGGTCAACGTAAGGTTTTATCTTCTTTCGGAATGAAAGCCGTATTAGGTGGGTCTTTGGCCTCATTGCTGTCCGCAACCATTGCGGGGATGATTTTGGGGTAGACGGTTGATTGGTTAAAGGATAAAAAATTAAAGGTGAAAGGTGAAGGTTAAAAGGTGAAAGGATAAAAGGCAAATGGTTGAGGGCAAGGCATGAATACCGTGTCCTGAAATCCAAAAAGTAAATTATCAAAAAGTCAACCTCGAAATTTTAAACATATATTATTTTGAGAAATTTTCGAGAGTTGAACGTCTGGAAAGACGGACGCATTTTGGTCAAAGATATTTACGGACTTACCAAACTATTGCCGGAATCTGAAAAATTTGGGCTGACTCCCCAAATACAAAGAAGTGCCATTTCCATTCCTGCCAACATCGCCGAAGGTTGCAGTAAATATTCCCAAAAAGATTTTGTTCGATTTCTTCAAATAAGTTTGGGGTCGGCATACGAACTTGAAACCCATCTTATTCTTTGTCAGGACCTGAATTTCCTTTCCCCAGATATTTCAAAAGTCACCATCAAAAATATTCAGAAGCTTCAAAGAAGAATTACGTCGTTAATAAAATATAATAAGTCAAACCAGTGACCTATTGTCCTTTTAAGCATAACCATTTACCTTTAACCCCATTATGAAACAGTACCACGACCTTCTTAAACACGTATTGGAGCACGGCAACCAAAAAGGGGACCGTACGGGAACAGGAACCTTGAGCGTTTTTGGCTACCAAATGCGATTCGACCTCTCCGAGGGCTTTCCGATGGTGACCACCAAAAAGCTGCACCTTAAATCCATCATCCATGAGTTATTATGGTTTTTAAAAGGGGACACCAATATTGCCTACCTCCAAGAGAACGGTGTGCGTATTTGGAACGAATGGGCCGATGAAAACGGTGACCTTGGTCCTGTTTATGGTCATCAATGGCGAAATTGGAACAGCGAGGAAATCGATCAGATCAAAGAAGTGGTGGATACGCTAAAAAACAATCCGAATAGTCGTAGAATGTTGGTTTCTGCATGGAATCCCAGCGTTTTGCCGGACACTTCGGTTTCATTTGCTGAAAATGTGGCCAATGGTAAGGCCGCACTCCCACCCTGCCATGCCTTTTTCCAGTTTTATGTGGCCGATGGCAAACTTTCTTGCCAATTGTACCAACGTAGTGCCGATATCTTTTTGGGTGTGCCCTTTAATATTGCTTCCTATGCCTTGTTCACATTAATGATGGCCCAAGTTTGTGGCTATCAACCCGGGGAGTTTATCCACACCTTTGGTGATGCCCATATCTACAACAACCATATGGAGCAAGTGGAACTGCAATTGAGCCGTGACCCACGCCCCTTGCCCACTATAAAACTAAACCCCGAAGTAAAGGACATTTTCTCTTTTACCTTTGATGATTTTGAGCTTTTGAACTACGACCCACATCCGCATATTAAAGGGGTGGTTGCTGTATAATATTGTCAGGTTTTCAACTTTAAGACCAATCTAGTTAGTCAACTTTTATTTTCAAACACAAACTTGAATCCTATGAAAAATATTGCCATTACCCTTTTCGCAGCTTTATTATTTGCCAGCTGTGGGAACCCAACCAAAAAAGAAACCACCGAAAAAGAGGAAGTTACCGTGGGAAAAACAGTAGAAGAAACAGGTCCACAATTGCGTCATGTGGTGTTGTTCAAGTTCAAAGAAACGTCCAGCGATGAGGATGTCAAACAAGTGGAGGAGGCATTCAACGCCTTGCCATCAAAAATTTCCGAAATAAAAGGGTACGAATGGGGGATGAACAACAGTCCGGAAAACCTGAACAAAGGGCTTACCCATTGTTATTTATTGACATTCAACAGCGAAGCCGACCGTGACACCTACCTAACCCACCCAGACCACGTTGCTTTTGGCGATGTTGCAGGACCACACATAGACGATGTATTGGTGGTGGATTATTGGACGAAATAGGTTCCAGGTAAAGTAAACCACCATCGGCATGGAGATCCGATGGTGGCTAAAAAAATTTACACTTCCAATACCGCATTTTCTGCACCGGCATAATCGTTCCATTGGAAACCATCAGCCTCGGCATCATTGGTATAGTTGCCATCGATCAAATATCTGAACTCGTAGCTATTCGCTACAGGTAGATCGAACGTTCCTTTAAAGGTTCCGTTCTTCAATTTCTTCAAAGTGCTCTTCTTGGGATTCCACTTATTGAAATCTCCAACTACAGCCACTGTTTTTGCCTCATCCGCAGGAACGGTAAAAGTAACCTTGCAAACAGGCTTGCTCTTTAAGTATTGCTTTTTAATTGCCATGGTACCGAAAATTTTAATTTCAGGACAAAACAATACATAAAACTATTTATTTACAACATGTTAGAATCGATTTATCAATTTGATAAAATCCACCTAACTACATGATTGTTTTTATCAAATAAGATTGCCGTTTTTTATCATTTATTACTTTGACGACCAACGTTTTAGAAGTGTTGCAACAACATCTATTTCTTCTTCTGTATTATAAAAATGAAAACTCAATCGAATACCACCGCCCCTCGGTGATGCCACCACATTTTCCTCCGTTAATTTAGTAAAGAGTTTTTCATCTCCCTTAATATTAAAAATGGTACTGTGTTGCTTTCTTTTGACAACGGCCGGTTCCAACAGATCCAATTCCGAAAAAGCCGACATGGCTCTTTTGGACAATCTTTGAAGTTGGGCCTCTACATTTTCCAACCCTATTTCATCCAAAAAATTGAGTGCAAATTCCAAACTTCCAAAATTGAAAGAGTCCAAATGACCTGGTTCCAAAAACTTACAGAAGGTGATGCTGTTGCGTTTGGATGCATCGTTATCCACCGAGCCGTTACCGATACCCTTTAGCTCAAATTGGTCCATTACCCCATCCTTTACAAGATAAAATCCGTTACCGTAACCTGCCAAGAGCCATTTGTAAGCACTGGTTCCCAAAATATCGATTCCAGAATCTTCAAAATCAAAAGGCTCCGTGCCACAGTATTGGGTCCCATCTGCCATGATCATCAGGTTGGGAAAATCTTTTTTTAATTTTTTCAGAAAATCAAAATCAATACGAACCCCATTTACCCACTGCACCAGACTGAGGGCCAAAATGTCGACACCTCCACTTTTTACCTTGGCATGGATGTTTTCTTCCATGTGCTCATCGGCATCCACATAATCCCGGTCAAAGCCCCGGGTTTCGAATGGCCAGTTGACACTTGGGTAATCTTTATTGACCAGCAGCACTTTTTTGTCCTTAGGCAAGCCCTCGAGCAACAAGTTGAATCCCAAGCTAAAATTGGGCACCAACGCTACATTCTCTGGCTTGCAATTAAAAAACTTCCCCACTGTTTTTTTTATTTCGGGCATGTGTGCAAAGCCTTTGTTTTTCATTTCGCTCCCACCAATTAGATAATCGAGGTCGTGCCCTTGGCGCCACTCCATCAAATCCTCGCTCAGCAAGCCAGCAGAGGCGGTATTGGCATAAATACATTGATTAAGAACAGGGAATTTTTTTCTTAGGTTTTGCATGTCGGGATTTTTGGATACAATTCAATTATATTTGTTCATAAAGATAGCCATTCCATGTCGTCATTTGGTAAAAAGAAAAAACAGGAAATAGATTTGGAGCAGCACGAACTTTTGGAGCATGCCCATAAACGCATCAAACAAAAGAAAAGGTTGTACTACCACTTAGTGATTTTTTTGATTGGCAGTATTTTTCTGATTCTCGCCAACAAAGTCCTAAAGTATGGTGAAGCCTATGATTGGTCCATCTGGATTGTTTTGGTCTGGACCTTTTTAATCGCGCTGCACACCTATACTGTTTTTGTGACCAACAAATTCATGGGACAGAATTGGGAGCGTGAACAACGTGAGCGATTGGTGAATCTTCAAAAAAAACGTATCGACGAAATCCAAAAAGAAATAGAAACGGATTTCCCACTTTCCAAAATCAATAAAAAAAAAGATCAATGAGAAAATTGGTCATTATTGCCGCGGCGGCGGAAAACAATGCCTTGGGAAAGGACAACGAGCTGGTATGGCACTTACCCGATGATTTTAAGCGTTTTAAAAGTTTGACCTCGGGGCATAAGATCATTATGGGCCGAAAAACCTTGGAAAGCTTTCCCAAACCTTTGCCCAACCGTACCCACATCGCAATTACAAGAGATGAGGATTATACACCAAAGTTCCCTTGTACCATAGTGCACTCTTTGGCAGAGGCCATAGCTTTGGTAAAGGAAGATGAGACGGCCTTTATAATTGGTGGGGGCGAAATTTACAAGCAGTCCATGGACCGTGCCACGGATATTGAACTTACAAGGGTTCACGGCACTTTTGATGCAGATGCCTTTTTTCCTGAGATTGATGAAGAGCTTTGGGAGCTGGTAAAGGAGGAATATCATCCAAAGGATGATAAGCACAAATATGATTTTTCTTATCTCTCTTACAAAAGAAAGTAACAACTAAAAGTCCAGAAAGGATACTTGAGCACTTGTCCGGTCGATCAACTCCTTGATCACCGAAACATCCGTATTGGTATAAAACATATACTTGGGATTCCCCTGCCCCTTTTCAAGTAAATGGTTACGTTCCAAGACCGCCTTGGTCTGACGCGCCACAGCCTCGCCTGAATCTATAATATTGATATTGCTGGGCAGCATCTCCTTCAACACAGGGATCAGATATGGGTAATGGGTGCAGCCCAACACCAAACAATCGATATCCTGATCGAGCATAGGCTGTAAAAAGCTGTTCAACAGCGTTTTCATCTCTTTGGATCTTATCTTACCCGCTTCAATGAGCTCCACCAATCCTTTTCCTTCTTGCTCCAGAACAGTTATCCCTTCAGCATAGAGTTTTGAGGTATTATGGAACAAACTACTGGAAAGGGTTCCCTTGGTGGCCAAGACACCGACTTTTTTTGTTCGGGTATGTAGTGCTGCAGGTTTGATCGCCGGTTCGATGCCGATAAACGGAACATCGTAATGTGACCTAAGATAATCTATGGCATTGGTAGTAGCGGTATTACAGGCCACAAGAATTATTTTACAACCTTTATCGAGCAACAGCTCCGTGTTTTTGATGCTCAACCGCAAAATTTCTTCTTCGGATTTTTCGCCATAAGGGGCATTGGCGCTATCGGCCAAATAGATGGTGTTTTCATAGGGGAGCATTTTCACGACTTCTTTCCAAATGGAAGTACCCCCAACGCCTGAATCAAAAATTCCGATTGGTTTTGCCATACCTAAAAATAGCTCCTTAAATTTTTAATGCATAAAAAAAACCGCTTTTAAATAAAAGCGGTTTTTCAAATATTGTAAAATCACGGTTTAGAAACCAAGCTCCTGCTTAACTGCTGGCAAAAGATCTTTTCCTTTGGCCACGATCAAGCTCAATCCAGGGCTAGCATCGATCACATAATCGTACCCTTCCGCAGCCGCTACTTTTTCGATGGCAGCTTTTGCTTTTTCGGAAATAGGTGCAAACAACTCTTGTTGCTTTTTCTGCATTTCCTGCATGGCAGCTTGCTCAGCTTCCTGAATGTTTTTTTCGAACCCTTGAAGCTCTACCGCTCTTTGTTCGTTCTCTTCCCTTGTTTTGGAAGTAGCTTCATTTTGGTATTGTGTATACTTGTTTTGAAGCTCTGTCATGGAGCTTTGGATGTCCGCTCTGTAAGTTTCTTGTAATTTCTTCAATTCAGCCTGTGCAGCCTTCATCTCCGGCATTTCAGACAATAGTTGCTGTACATTGATGTGTGCAACCTTGCTCTGCGCGTTTACAAAACCCGTAGCCGCAACAAACAATACTAGGGCTACAGCAATCCTTTTTACATTTTTCATGATTCTCAACGTTACTTTTTTACTTTAAATTTAGTGTTTCAATATAATCTATCCTATTGAATCCTTTTGTTGTTCTTGCGCTTTTTTTCGTTCTTCCAATTTGGCTTTTCTCTTGGCTTCGCGCTCTTCCAATAATTTTTTTCTTCTTTCTTCGTATGCTTTTTTACGCTCTTCGCGTTCCTTTAACTTTTTTGCTCTGGTTTCCTCGGCTGCCTTTTCCCTTTCTTCCAAGGCTTCTGCAGCTTGCTCCTGTCTTTCCCTGAGCGCATCGCTAATTTGGTCTTCCTCTTCTTTAAACTGCTCCAGGCGACTTTGTTCCTGTTGTTTTTTATTGGATGCACTGATTTTTCTGGTGCGTCCTATCTCTCTTAAGACCAAGTCACTGATATCGTGTCTTTTTTCGGAGTACAACATTACAACATCTGCGGATTTATCAAAAATAAAATCGTATCTTTTATTGGCTCCGATTTTTTGTACCTCGTTGAAAACTTGGTCTTGAATTGGCTGCATCAACAACTGTTTTTGCAACACCAAATCTCCCTGTGGTCCAAAACGATCTTGCTGGTAGTCCAACATTTCCTTTTCAAGAATTTGGATTTCCTCTTCCCTCTCCAAAATAAGCTCATCGGTCAAAAGCACCTTTTCTGCCATCAAATCTTTTTTCATTTGATCAATGACACTTTGCTTTAGCTCAATTTCCTGTTTCCACTTTTGAGCCTTGACATTCAATTGTTCAGTGGCGTCACGATACTCTTCAACATTTTCGAGAATGTACTCCATATCCACATATCCAATGCGCACCCCCCTTTGGGAAAACCCATAAAGGGAAGACATTACAACAACTAATGATAAAAGAACTTTGGTATTCATCTTTGATTCCGCATTTTACATAGAAAATATCGTGCCAAAATTACTAATTAATTTAAAATGAACTGTTTACAAATTAACCGTGCACGTTTTTTCCATTAATTAAAACTGCTGCCCGATGATGAAGTGCGTTTGCCAGCCACTTGGTCCGACAGATCCTGGACGGGCATCGGTATCGAAGCCATAACCAAAATCAATCCCCAAAAGTCCGAATGCCGGCATAAATATACGTAGCCCCACTCCGGCAGATCTTTTTAATTGAAACGGATTATAGTTGTTAAAATTGTTGAAAGCGTTACCAGCTTCCAAAAATGATAGTGCATAAATAGAGGCTGATGGCTTTAGAGTAAGCGGATATCGCAGTTCCAAAGAGAATTTATTGTAGATGGTTCCCCCATCCTGTTCCAACCTGTTGGTAATTGGGTTGGTGCTATAAGGTGTGAGTGATTGGTTCTCATAACCACGTAGCTGTACCACATCCCTACCATCCAAAGTAAAGTTTCCTAGACCATCGCCACCTACATAAAACCGTTCAAAAGGCACATCGCCTATATCGTGATTATATGCACCTAAAAATCCAAATTCAGCATTGGTCCTTAAAGTCAGTTTACCTACTATGGACTGGTACCAATCCCCTTTAAATTTTATCTTGTAATACTCCAACAACTTGAATCGTTCCTCCTCCAAGCGCTCCAATTCATCGCTCAGTTGGGCAAACTCAAGTTCCTCCTCTGCAGATCCAGGCTCACCAATCTCAAAGAGGTCGCGGGTTATGCCGTCAATATCGTCCTTAAGTTGTCCGTAATCCTTGTTGCTGAACAAAGAATAGGGCGGTGTGAACTTGGCCGTCAATTCAAAGTTGGAACCAGAAGTTGGAAATATTCTGTTGGGTCCTTGGGAACTTCTTGAGATGCCCAAGGTGTAACTCAACGAATTGGAACTTCCGTTACCAAAATTGAACAGTCCACTGTTATAATCGTTAAAATCATATAGCTGGTAACTCAATGAATGCGAAATCGTAAAAAAATCGTCGGGCCATTGCACCCTTTTGGCCAAACCTGCAGAAACTCCCGTTATGGCAAAACCACGGGATTTATCCACATCCAATCTACCGTTTCGGCCGTAGCCAGTAGCAAATTGTTGTGTTCTGGAAAGGGACAGATTAAACCTAACAGGTTTTTTACCGCCCAACCAGGGTTCTGAAAAATTCAAGCTATAAACCCGGAAAGTCCTACTGGCCTGCAAACGTAATGCAAATGTTTGACCATCTCCCATAGGAACCGGCTTGTAAGCTTCTTTATTAAAAATATTCTTAAGTGAGAAGTTACTGAAAGAAAGTCCCAGGGTTCCAATGAAGCCTCCTCCACCAAAACCACCTTGTAGTTCAATTTGACTGGAACCTGATTCCACAAGACTGTAGTTTATATCCACAGTCCCAGCATTAGGATCAGGGTTTTGTATATCAGGAACGATCTGCTCTGCATCAAAAAATCCTAGTTGACCCAATTCCCGTATGGTCCTGACAATATTGGATTTACTATATTTTTGTCCGGGTCTTGTTCGAAGTTCCCTAAAAATGACATGGTCGTTGGTCTTGTCATTACCCGAAACGGTTATATGGTCCAAGAAGGTCTCCTTACCTTCAATTATTCGTATTTCGAAATCGATAGTGTCATTTACAGCAGAAACCTCAACGGGATTGATGCTTGAGAACAGATAACCATTGTTCTGATACAAATTCGTCAAATCTAGTGCATCTGGATCGGAATCGTCTGCGATTCGCTCTTTAAGCAAAACACCGTTATAGGTATCTCCTTTTTTGATTCCAAGATATTGGCTCAACATCCTGTCGGTATAAACAGAATTACCAACAAAATCGATGTCACCGAAATAGTACCTATCGCCTTCTTCTACCTTTATAAAGAGTTCAATGTTTTTCTCATCCAATTTCACAAAACTATCGGACAGCACCCTTGCATCCCTGTATCCCCTTTCTGCATAGGCGTCCACCAAATTGGAAAGATCTTCCTCAAAGTCTGCTTCAATATATTTGGACTTTTTCCAAAAACGATAAAACTTTTTCTTTTTGGTATTCTTCAGGGACTTCCTGAGTCTTTTGTTCGACAACTTTTCGTTACCGATAAAGTTGATGTTCTTTATTTTTACTTTATCGCCTTTGCTCACATTAATGACCATGTTTTGAACATTGGCACCTGTTGTATCCGCAGCTGTTGCGATACTTACCTTGGCATTGAGGAAGCCCTGCTTTTTATACTTGTTCTGAAGATAGTTTTTGGTGTTCGCAATTAAACTTTCGGTGATTTTCTTGCCCTTTTTAAGGTCGGTATCATCTATAATATCCTCTACCTTACGTTTTTTAACCCCGTAAACCGTTACATTGTTCAAGGTGGGACGTTCTGTAATATTGAGTTCTAAAAATATCTTGTCATCCTCAATCTTGGTGTAATACATTTCCACATTACTGAACAAATCAAGGTTCCACAACTTTTTGATCACCGCACTTATTTCATCACCTGGCACCCTAATAGGCTGACCAACACGCAAACCTGTATAACTCTTTACAGTTTGTTCGTTATAGCTTTGCAGGCCGGTAACGGTTAATCCACCCAATATATACTGCTTGCCCTCCTCAAAAGAGGTTTCTTGGGCAATACCCTGGACTGAAAATAATAATAAGGGGATAATAAGGGCTGAAAGTATGTAGTTTGTGATACCCTTAGTTAAGTTGTTCGCTCGTTTTTCCAAATCGTCGTTCTCTATTTTGGTAACTTAATATGGCCTCTACCAAATGGTTTTCTCTAAAGTCGGGCCAAAATACATCAATAAAATATAATTCGGCGTATGCTATCTGCCAAAGTAAAAAATTACTTATCCTACATTCGCCACTAGTGCGAATAAGTAGGTCTACATCCGGCAAAAAGTGCGCATAAAGATGTGTATTTATAACTGTTTCATCAATATTTTCGGGGGAAATTATGTTATTTTTAACTTTGGTCGCTATCTCTTGAACCGCTGTTTTTATCTCTTCTCGGGAGCCATAGCTCAATGCCAGCGTAAGGGTCATCCCCGAATTATTCTCAGTTTTGGACATCACCTCGGTAAGTTCTTTGTACACTTTTTTGGGCAGTGTATCTATCCTACCTATGGCCCTCAACCTAATATTATGTTTGTTCAAGGTCTTCAATTCCCGTTTAAGGGCATTCACCAAAAGCCTCATTAAAGTATCTATCTCGGTCTTGGGACGATTCCAGTTTTCTGTGGAAAAAGCATAAAGGGTTAAAAATGGTATCTGGAGTTTTGCACAGCTCTCAACAGTTTGGTTTACGGATTCCACCCCGTTCTCATGTCCGAACATACGTATTTTACCGCGCTGTTTGGCCCATCTGCCATTACCGTCCATAATAATGGCCACGTGCTGTGGTAGTTTTTCTTTGTCTACGTCCTCTAGTGTGTGCATTTTACTGAAAACAATCCTGGCAGGGCTTACGTCCAAAGGTATACGTTAATGTTATACCTGAAAAAACGTACCAGTCATCGCTCAATATGTTCCCGAATCGGAATTGCTCAAAATTGGAACCTTCTGGGTTACTTGCGTCCAAATTGTCCGTAAAAGTATATCTGGCCCCAATTTCGGCACCAAGAATCAAGAATTGATTTAAACGATACTTAGCCCCAACCGTCATTGGAATTGCAAAACTACCTTCTTTTTGGTTAATATCCTGCATCTGAAGGGCATCAATATAATTAAAATCGTATCTAAAGTAGGTTACACCCGTGTATAAGTAAGGCGTGAAGGCGGGTCCGAGCTTATGAAGATTATATTCAACAAAGTTAATTTCCAGTCCAGCGGAGAACTCAAGGATTGAATTATCCACCAAATACCCCCTTTGTTGTCTGGATTGCATATGCGATTTGGTATCATCCGCGGTTACTTGGCCATAAAGAACGCTGGCCCTCCACGCATAGCGTTTTCCCTTGTTCCATTTAAATATTCCACCAAAGGCCGGGCCCGAAGGTAAAATGTAGTTGGTTCTTCCCACATCGCCTATCATATTGGCTCCACCGGCGAAAACCCCTATCTCGTAGGTCTGTGCACTTACCTTAATCACACAGCATAGAAAAACAGCCAAAACTATTCGCATACTTTCCAAAAAGTTTCAAGAATTAAGAGTAAAGGAAGGTCTATAGATTTATATTTAAAGTTGCTCTCCCTTGTTAAACAGTTTTTCACCCCTTTTATTGTTTTTGACGGCATCAATTGCGCCTATCTTCTCCCCAAAGCAATTTGTTGCGCAAGGTTTTCAAGAAGCTTTCAGATTTATACTCGATCATTTTGATGGTAAAGTCCGCTTTTTTGATCCTGATTTCCTTATCGTTCGGAATATCGGCTATTCGCGAATCCAAGGATACCAAATGGGTTTGTTCCCGACCTGAAACCTTTAGTCTAATTTGGGTATTATCGGAAATCACCAAGGGGCGTGCATTTAGGTTATGCGGCGCAATGGGAGTGAGCACCAATGATTTTGCCGAAGGAGCAATGACCGGACCACCACAGCTCAACGAATATCCCGTTGAACCGGTGGGGGTGGAAACAATTAATCCATCGGACCAGTAAGAAGTTAAATATTCATCGTCAAGCCAAGTTTCCACGGTAATCATGGAGGTTGTATCCTTTCGGCTAACAGTGATTTCGTTCAAAGCAAAGTTGAGTCCGTTGAATTCGTCCAGTTCGGAATTGAGCTCTACCTCCACTAAGGTTCGTTCTTCAATGGTATAGTGACCGGCTTCGAACTCTGTGACCAACTTACGGACATTTTCCTTTTTAAAAGTGGATAAAAAACCTAAACGACCAGTATTGACACCAACTATGGGTATACCGTAGTCCTTGATATAAGTTACGGCCCGCAACATAGTGCCATCGCCACCAAAGCTTACGAACATATCAAAAGAAGCGTCCAATCCTTCGGATTGGGTAAATGTTCCCTTTACCTGTTCTTTGGTAATTTGAGCGACGAGTTTATTAAAGTTCTCCTCTACATAAACCTCGGCATCCAACTTCTTCAATTCGTCCAAAAGCTCCTCTACACAAAGCTGGTCCTCCTTCTGAAAAGATTGACCGTATATGGCTACCTTCATACTAAACGTTAAGATATTTTTCTAGATAGTCGGAACGTTGCTTCAAATCTTCCAAGAACTGATCGTCGCTGTTACCGAACACAATGGTGTAGTTGTACCTCCGAAAAGTCTGGGCCACCTCGTTCAAGCTCTGCGTTCCTACCTTTAAGGTAATCTCCACAATATCGTTCTGCGAATCTGTAATGAATGCTCCCAATAAACGAGCATTGTTACCCTCCACAATTTGCGCGATTTCGCTAAAAGAGTAATCCTTTATTCCAATGGAAACCACTAAAATAGCTCCTGGCTCCCTAAAGAAAGGTGTATCGATGAATACATCCACTATGTCTTCAAGGTCGTAATATCCAATAATCAACCGGTCTTCATCCAAAACGGGCAGCACATTGGCCTCATTCCTGGAGAACATTTCCAGCACATCCAACCAAGCAGTTTCTTTGGTCACAAAAAAGTCCTCCATTTCAAACCTGAAATCGTCGACCTTTTTTTCAGGTTCAAAACAAGCTAGATCATTCTCGGAAAGCAATCCCACGTATGTACCGTTCTCGGTAACTCCAACATGGGAAAATGTAGTTTCTTCAAAAAATGTAATCACATCTTTCAAAGTTTCCGACACTTCAAAAACGGGAACTGTATTGATTATTTTGTCTTGAATCTGCATAACACTCCTATTAGGTGCAAAATACTAATTTAAAATGGCAAAAGGCATGCCGAATTCTTATTTTTGACAATCTAAAAAAGAACTCCATGACAAAGTTGAGTGTCAACATAAATAAACTGGCAACTTTAAGAAATTCCAGAGGCGGTAACGTACCCAACCTGATCACTTCCACCAAGGACATCGAATCTTTTGGTGCGCAGGGCATTACCATTCACCCACGACCAGACGAAAGGCACATTCGCTACCAAGATGCACGGGACCTCAAAAAAGTGGTGACCACAGAATTCAATATCGAGGGCAATCCCATACCCAAATTCGTTGACCTGGTACTCGAAGTAAAGCCCACGCAGGTTACTTTGGTGCCCGATGCCGAAGATGCCATTACCTCCAACGCTGGTTGGGACACCATAAAGCACAAGGATTTTTTGGTGGAGGTCATCAAAACCTTTAAGGAAAATGGCATCCGCACCTCTATTTTTGTGGACCCCGACGTAGAAATGGTCAAAGGGGCCGCGGCAACAGGAACCGACCGCGTGGAACTCTATACCGAAAGTTTTGCCGATGAATTTGCCAAAGGCAACAAAAAAGGCAGCATTGCCCCATTTGTCGAGGCGGCCAAAATGGCACACGAAGTTGGCCTTGGCCTCAATGCAGGACACGATCTTAGTCTGGACAATATCAAGTTTTTTAAAGAACACATTCCGCACTTATTGGAGGTTTCCATTGGACACGCCCTAATTTGCGAATCCATTTATCTGGGCCTCGAAAATGTGGTGAACATGTACTTACATCGATTAAAATAATGGAGATACTGCATTCAAAAATATTGGGCGAAGGACAACCCTTTATCATACTTCATGGTTTTTTGGGCATGTCCGACAATTGGAAAACCCTAGGCACCCAATATGCTGAAAATGGCTTTCAAGTTCATCTGATAGATCAGCGTAACCACGGAAAAAGTTTTCATTCCGATGAGTTCAATTATGATGTATTGAGTGATGATGTCATCAACTACATGAATCATCATAATATAGATTCCGCCTATGTCATGGGACACTCCATGGGAGGGAAAACAGCCATGCAATTGGCAACTTCACACCCAAGCAGAGTAAAAAAACTGATTATCGCGGACATCGCTCCAAAATATTATCCCCCGCATCACGATTTTATCTTCAACGGTCTTTCCCATTTGGATTTTAACCAAATTTCGGACAGGCGTGAGGCTGACGATGAATTGGCCAAACATATAAAGGACAGGGGAATTCGACAGTTTTTGCTCAAAAACCTCTATTGGGTAGAAAAAGAAAAATTAGGATTTCGCTTTAATTTTGATGTGCTCAAAAACCGTATGGAGGAAATCGGTGAAAACATATTCCCCAATGCCATTTATGATGGTCCCGCCCTATTTTTACGTGGTGACCGTTCGGAGTATATACAACCCAATGACTTTGCTGAAATTAAAAGACATTTTCCAAATGCTGAGATCGAAACCATTGATAAAGCAGGGCATTGGTTGCACGCGGAGAACCCGAAACAGTTCTACGAGAAGAGCTTTACGTTTCTGAATTCTTAAAATTCACCCCTTTTTATTATGCATGCATAATTTTTTTACCCTTTTAATTGTCTGTATGATAAATTTGATATAGATTTGATTCATTCCGGTTTACCATAAAAATTAACATAGACTAACTGAAACAGATTATTTGATATGAAAAAGTTTTATGCCTTACTTCCATTTTTAGGCTTATTCTTGATTGCATGCGAAGATGACACCCCAATAGTTGAAACTCCCGAACCAACTCCCGAATACACAGCCGGCTCTGCGGATTTCAGCAAATATGTGGCTGTGGGTAGCTCTCTTACTGCAGGGTACTCCGACAATGCTCTTTTTATTGCAGGCCAGGAAGCATCATTTCCCAATATGTTGGCCAGTAATTTCGCACTAGTTGGCGGAGGGGATTTTTCGATTCCTTTTATGGCGGACAATTTGGGCGGCATGACATTGGGAGGAAACCAAATTACAGACAATAGATTAATTCTGTCTTTTCTTGGTGAAAGCCCTGCTCCCGTACCAGTTTCAGGAACACCGACCACTGAGGTCTCCAACAAATTATCTGGCCCTTTTAACAATATGGGAGTGCCAGGCACAAAAAGTTATGAATTATTGGCACCGGGATATGGAAGCGTGGCCGGCGTTGCAATGGGCACAGCCAACCCTTATTTCGCTAGGTTTTCATCATCTGAATCTACTAGAATAGTTGATGATGCTGCATCACAAGGTGCTACTTTTTTCACTTTATGGGCAGGCTCCAATGACATCCTACTTTATGCTGTAGGAGGAGGCACCGGCGTTAATCAAGAAGGAAACCCTGACGCAACCACCTATGCTAGGGAAGATATCACAGACCCAACCCTTTTTGCAGGTGCAATCAACGGCGTATTGGGTGCTATGACCGCTAATGGAGCCAAAGGTGTTATTGCCAATCTACCCAATTTAACAGATTTACCTTATTTCACAACGGTACCACACAACCCAATTCCTTTGGATGAAGCAACTGCAGCCTATTTAAACAGCATGGAAGCCTATGGTGCCTACAATGCAGGTTTGATGCAATTGCAGGGACTTGGCCTTATTTCAGAGGAGGAAGTGGCAAAACGAACTATCTCTTTTTCTGCTGGTGAGGGAAATGCTGTTGTGATTTTGGACGAAGACCTTACGGACTTAAGCGCTTATGGATTGGATAATATGAGACAAGCTACGGCAGATGACCTTTTGGTACTTACAGCTAGCTCTTTTATAGGAACCTTGGCCGACCCCAATAACCCAGCTTCGGTCAATGGAGTTGGTGTCCCGTTGGCTGACCAATGGATATTGACACCGGAAGAACAAGCCATTGTAGAAACCGCATTGAATACCTTTAATCAAACCATCGCTGGTTTGGCTACCTCTTACGACCTTGCATTTGTTGATGCCAATGCATTGTTGAGTAACCTGAACACCAATGGCGTACAACTAAGTGACGGTAGTGTTGTTACCGCAGAATTTGCTACTGGAGGAGGATTTTCCTTAGATGGTGTTCACCCAGCACCAAGAGGTTATGCTATTGTCGCCAATGCTTTCATTGATGCCATCAATGCAAAATACAATTCGAATTTGCCCGGCGTTAATCCATTGGATTACACCGGACTCTATATTGACTAAACAAACATTATTTTTCTTTATCTTAAAGGCACCGAAACTCGGTGCCTTTTTTTATTCATAAAACCTAAAACATACCCATGAAACTTATTATAAGATTATTGTTAAATGCACTCGCTGTTGTCATACTTTCCTATGTATTACCGGGAGTAGGTGTAGATTCAATGCTAACCGCAATAATAGTTGCCATCGTGCTTAGTGTACTCAACTTTTTGGTAAAACCCATTTTGGTGATTCTAACCCTACCCATTACCGTACTCACCTTGGGTCTTTTTCTTTTGGTGATCAATGCCATTATAATTCTGTTGGCCGCAAACCTCATTGACGGGTTTTATGTGAGTGGTTTTTGGTGGGCCATAATTTTCAGTCTACTATTGGCATTTTTGCAAGCCATTTTGCACTCCATTTTAAAAGAAGACCAATAGAAATCATTTTGTTTGAAAGTCAACGGTTTAAAAACTTGTCAGCAACACAAAAAAGAGTTACTTTTGCATCCCATTTTTAGAAAGCAAATTAGGTAGGAAATGAATATAACCAAAGAGCAGATTGACGATCTTAATGCAGTTGTAAAGGTTGCCATAAGCAAAGAAGACTATCAGGACAAGGTAGAGAAAATCCTAAAGGATTACAGAAAGCAGGCGAACATTCCTGGTTTTAGAAAAGGACAGGTTCCCATGGGGCTTATCAAAAAGCAGTATGGCAAAGCTGTTCTGGTAGATGAGGTGAATAAATTGCTACAAGACAATCTAAACAAATACCTTACAGAAGAAAAATTGGATGTTTTGGGCAATCCGCTTCCAAAACAACAAGACGATTTTGATTGGGAGAAAGAGAATCTTGATTTCGAATTTGAATTGGGCTTGGCTCCAAGTTTCGACGTAAACCTGAAGACCAAAAAAGCGGTGACCCAATACAAGATTGTAGCCGATAAAAAAATGATCGAGGAGCAAGTAGAGCGTATTCAAAAGCAATACGGAAAATTGATCTCCAAGAATGAAGTTGGCAAAAAGGATGAAGTTACCGGTTTCTTTGCCAATGAAGAGGAAGAGATCGACCACAAGGCAACCATTGAAATGCACAAAATCAAGAGCAAAAAGGCTGTTGATGCCCTTGTTGGAAAAAAAGTAGGTGACACTGTTACCCTTGCCACAAAAGGTCTTTTCAAAGAAGATTACTTGCTTCCTGCCGCTTTGGGCATTGCAAAAGATAAAGCAGATGGTCTTAAAATCGATGTTACCTTTACCATTGAAGAAATCAATGAAAGGGAACCAGCTGCTTTGGACCAAGAACTTTTTGACAAATTGTTCGGTGAAGGTAAAGTAACTTCGGAAAAGGAATTAAAGGACAAGATCAAAGAAGATTCGGAGAAACAGTTTGAGCAGCAAGCCGATCAAAAATTGTTGAACGACATCACCGAAAAATTAATCGATGAGACCAAATTCGAGCTTCCTTCCGAGTTTTTGAAAAAGTGGATTCAAATCAGTGGTGAAAATCCATTGACAGAAGATGAAGCCAAAGAAGAGTTCGAAAAATCAGAAAAGGGGCTTCGTTACCAATTGATCGAAGGTAAGATCATCCAAGAAAACAATCTTCAGGTTCAGTTTGATGAATTGAAGGAATTCGCCAAAGGATTTATAAAATCCCAAATGGCACAGTACGGCCATATGGATCCAAAAGAAGAAGAACTGGAAAGTGTTGCCGCCAGAGTGATGAGCAATCAGGACGAAGTAAAAAGATTGTCCGAACAGTTGATGAGCCAAAAACTTTTGGACCTTTATAAAGAAAAGGCCAACCTAAAGGTGAAGGAAGTCTCTTATGACGACTTCATCAAGGAAGCATACAGCTAAGGCTTCGCTAAAAGAAAATTAAGTATCTTTACGGTGCCGGAACGCTAGTTTTTCGGCACCTTTTTTTTAAGATAAATCGAGTCAAATCCTATGGATTACGGAAAAGAATTTAAAAAATACGCTACCCAACATCATGGTATCAACAGTATGTACTATGACAAGATCATGAGTACCATGTATCCCATGAACATGACCCCGAACATTATCGAGGAAAGGCAACTGAATGCCGTTGCCATGGATGTTTTCTCCAGATTGATGATGGACAGAATTATTTTTATGGGAACCGGGATCAACGATCAGGTAGCCAATATTGTACAGGCACAGTTACTTTTCTTGGAAAGTGCCGATGCCTCCAAAGACATTCAAATATACATTAACTCCCCAGGGGGAAGTGTATATGCCGGATTGGGCATTTACGACACCATGCAATTTATAAAGCCTGATGTAGCGACCATTTGTACGGGTATAGCTGCATCCATGGCAGCCGTATTACTGTGTGCTGGACACGAAGGTAAACGAAGTGGGTTACCTCATTCAAGAGTAATGATCCATCAACCACTTTCTGGAGCGCAGGGTCAGGCCAGTGATATTGAAATTGCAGCCCAAGAAGTGCTCAAGATCAAAGACGAACTTTATCAAATAATTTCCAAGCATACGGGGCAAACTTTCGACAAAGTCTACGAAGACAGTGATCGTGATTTTTGGATGAGGGCGCCAGAAGCCAAAGAATATGGTATGATTGACGAAATATTGATCAGAGAAAAGTAAGGATTACCACAATTGATTAAAAAACAACCACTTAACACAGAACAAATCCATTTTTTTTACGTTATTGTTGGTTGAAGATTAAAATTTTATGGCAAAGGAAAATTTGGAATGTTCTTTTTGTGGAAGGAAAAAACCGGAAACCAATTTATTGATCGCCGGTCTGGATGCGCACATTTGTGATAGATGTATAGAACAAGCCCATAGCATTGTAGCAGAGGAGTCCAAACAAACAAAAAATCAGGACCTATCTTCAGAATTGGTTTTGAAAAAACCTATGGAAATCCACGATTTCCTCGACACTTTTGTGATTGGACAGGAAAGAACCAAAAAAGTAATGTCCGTTGCAGTATACAACCACTATAAAAGATTGTTGCAGCCCAAGGGCAAGGATGATGATATAGAAATCCAGAAGAGCAACATTGTTATGGTGGGGCAAACCGGTACAGGTAAAACACTTATTGCCAAGACCATTGCCAAAATGCTCAATGTACCCTTGGCCATTGTGGATGCTACCGTTTTAACAGAAGCCGGTTACGTAGGTGAAGATGTGGAAAGCATTCTGACACGTTTGCTTCAAGCTGCGGATTACAATTTGGAAAAAGCAGAGCGAGGTATAGTTTTTATTGATGAAATCGACAAGATTGCCCGTAAAAGTGACAATCCTTCCATTACTCGCGATGTTTCGGGAGAGGGTGTTCAGCAAGGATTATTGAAACTTTTGGAAGGGACAACGGTAAACGTTCCACCTAAAGGTGGACGCAAACACCCAGACCAGAAGTTCATCGAGGTAAATACCGAGAACATTTTATTTGTAGCGGGAGGCGCTTTTGATGGTATTGAACGTATCATTACCAAACGCTTGAATATGCAAGCTGTTGGGTATAGTGCTTCCAAGGCGGAAGAAAACCTGGACCAAGAAAATATTCTTCAGTACATTATACCAAAAGATCTAAAGGAATTTGGGCTTATTCCAGAAATTATCGGGAGACTCCCTGTGCTTACCCACATGAATCCTTTGGATGCAAAAACGCTCCGTGCCATTTTAACCGAACCCAAGAATGCCATCATAAAACAATATGAAAAACTGTTTGCCATGGATGACATTAAGTTTACCATTACCGATCAGGCATTGGATTATATTGTTGAAAAAGCGGTAGAGTATAAACTTGGGGCACGTGGTTTACGCTCGTTGTGCGAAGCCGTATTTACCGATGCCATGTTCTCATTACCAAGTAGTGATGAAACAGAGTTCAAGGTAACCAAAGACTACGCAGAGAAAAAACTCTCCTACGAAACGGTCAAAAAGTTAAAAGCAGTTTCTTAAATCACCTTTTTGGTGATGTTTTCCAGTAGTTCTAAACTTATTTCCGAGATAATTTTTTCGTCGGAGTATAACGTATGTCCAAAATTGGGGACAATTTTAAGATTGGCTCCTACACGTTGGGCCCATTTTAAACTGGGTTTTGATTTATCGCACTCGCCATAAATCAATTGTATGTCCGAAACTGCTGTTTCTTCCTCCGTATCTATCCCCGTAGCAGAAATTGCAGTTATGGATTTGGCCGGCAATCCCTTTAAAGATGCCTTGTAAGCAACCGTTGCACCAGCTCCGAATGCCAAATAATGGGCTTTTTGTGTTTCTTTTTTAATTAGGTTCGAAACAGCTCTGTCAATGCCTTTTTTTTGAAAGGCCTTATCAATGTTTTCTTCCGAAGAGATGGTAACATCCACATTCCCCAATTGCTGACAATCGTGGAATACGATATCATAATATTGCTGTAAATAGCCAAAATATGAGGCTATCCAAAGTCCCTTTTTAGCTCCCCACTTATCTGAAATAACAACAAGTTTCTCTGCCATGATTTTTTAATGGTTTGGTGTTTATTAAAATTTGATAGGGGGAATTTCATCAATAAACGTTGCAAATCCATTTTTATTTGTTCAAAAGAAACGTTTTTACGACGAACGGGATCCATTTACGAAAACGTTTTCGTAAACTTTCGATGAACATCAATTTTTTAGGATATACTGCTTTATCAAACATTCATTTGGAGTAGTTCCTCAATGCAATCACGCTCATTGGACAGTCTTGGTATTTTGTGCTGTCCACCTAATTTGTTCTTGGATTTTAGCCAGTTATGAAACAAATTTTCTCGGGCTATGTGCACTTTTGGCATTTTTAAAGTAATGTTATTGTAGCGCTTTGCTTCGTAATCGGAATTCAAGGATTTAAGCGCATTGTCCAACATTTCAGTGAAGTATGCAATATCATCAGGTGGTTTCCTAAACTCAATGATCCATTCGTGTGCTCCCTTTTCCTTTCCGGTCATAAAAATAGGAGCTGCTGTGTAATCCATGATCTCCGCCTCGGTTTTTAGGCATACTTGCTTAAGGGCTTCTTCCGCATTTTCAATAATCAATTCTTCACCAAACACATTAATATGATGCTTGGTCCGTCCAGTAATTTTAATACGATATGGATTTTTGGATGTGAATCGGATGGTATCGCCGATTTTGTATCGCCATAGGCCGGCATTCGTGGTAATGACCATGGCATAGTTTGTCCCTAACTGGACTTCCCAAAGAGGAATTGCGTGGTCGCCTTCCCCATTTACATCAATCGGGATAAATTCATAAAAAATACCATAGTCCAACATAAGCAATAGCTCATCGGAATTATTTTGGTCTTGGATTCCAAAAAATCCTTCAGAGGCATTATACGTTTCGTAGTAGTTGAACTTTTTACGGGGCAACAGTTTTTTGTACTGATTTTTATATGGCGTAAAACTGACTCCTCCATGGAAATACACCTCCAGATTCTCCCAAACCTCAAACAAATGGTTCTTTCCTGTTTTCTCCAAAACCTGGTTGAGCAAAACCAACATCCATGATGGAACACCGGCCAAACTTGTAACGTTCTCACGTATACTTTCCTCAATAATGGCCTCCAATTTGGATTCCCATTCGGTCATTAGCGACACCTTATTGCTGGGCGTACTGCTATATTCAGCCCATAAGGGCATATTATCGATCAATATAGCGGAGAGATCGCCAAAAAAGGTTCCATTGTCTTCATAGAGTTCCTTGCTTCCGCCCAATCTAAGACTTTTACCTGTGAACAATTGGGAATTCTCATTGTTGTTCAAGTACAAACACAACAAATCCTTACTGGATTTATAATGGCAATCCTCCAATGCCTCGGTACTTACGGGAATAAATTTGCTCTTTGCATTGGTGGTACCGCTACTCTTGGCAAACCACTTTATGGAAGTTGGCCAAAACAAGTTCTGCTCTCCCCTACGCGTTCGCTCGATCAGCGGGGCAATATCCTCATAGGTTACAATGGGCACCCTGTTCCGGAATTCATCATACTTTGGAAGGTCCTGAAATCCGTACTGTTTCCCGATCATGGTATCTTTGGAAAAGTCCACAAGCTGGCGCAATACCTCATCCTGCACATCCAAAGGATACTTTAAAAAAAGCTCTATTTGATGGTAGCGCTTTCTTAATAACCAAGAAGCAATGGAGTTGAATAATGGTATTGGCATTTTAGGTATCTTTAACCAAAGAAATTTAGGTTGGCGTAACTGCTAAAATAGCTTTTCTAACACTCATTTTCAAATAAGATAAATACATTCATTTTAATATGTTATACGAAGGAGTCCTGAGAAAGATGCGAACGGAAATAGGAAACCCCATTCAATATTTTTTGGTTTTCGAGAACGATTTTATCAATATGAACCAAGGGCTGGACAAGGAGCTTCAGATAGATTTCATAAAATACCAATGTTTGAACTGCGGAGAGGATAAACCCATATACCGACAAGGGTTTTGTAAATCCTGTTTTTTTGAAACGCCCCGGGCCGGCGACTGGATCATGAAACCTGAACTGAGCACTGCCCATTTGGGCAAAGAGGACCGCGACCTTGAGTTTGAAAAAAAGATGCAGCTACAACCACACATTGTATATTTGGCGAATTCCAGCAATATAAAAGTGGGTGTTACCCGTAAAGCGCAAATACCTACACGTTGGATAGACCAAGGAGCGCATGAAGCCATCGAAATAGTGGAAGTGCCCAACCGTTATTTAGCAGGTATTACCGAAGTAGCCTTAAAAGAACACGTAAGCGATAAGACCAGTTGGCAAAAAATGCTTAAAAATGATCTGGAGGATGTGGATCTAGTGGAATGGCGAAACAGGTTGAAATCAAGCATTCCTGACGAGGCCATAGATTATTATTTGAATGATAAGGAAGAAACCCATTTGGAATTTCCCGTATTGCGCTATCCTGATAAGGTAAAGAGCCTCAATTTGGACAAAACGCCAAGTTACAAAGGTGTACTTAAGGGTATTAAAGGGCAGTATCTTATTTTTGAGGACAACACCGTATTTAATGTAAGAGGAAGTGAAGGATATTATGTAGGGATAAATTTTAGCTGAGTTCTGAGATTCCCGCATATTAACCCTTTAACCTGGACAAACACAGTGCATGAGCAAAAAAATCAAACTTACCGAAGCGATTTCCATTGGAATTGGCGGCATGGTGGGTGGCGGTATTTTTGCCGTATTAGGGTTGGCTGTGACTCTCTCCAAAGGTGGAACACCCTTAGCCTTTCTTTTTGCGGGCATATTGGCCCTGATCACCTCTTATAGCTACGTAAAGCTTTCAAAAAAATATGCCGACAGGGGCGGAACGGTAAAATTCATCAACCAAGGGTTTGGAAGAACTGTATTTAGTGGTGGTATAAATAATTTGCTTTGGGTCAGTTATATCATTATGCTGTCGCTGTATGCTTCAGCCTTTGGCTCCTATGCGCCAAACTTGGCCCCAATAACCGGTAACGAACTGGATTTTCATATCTATGCAAGCGCCATCATTGTACTGGCTTCCATTATCAATTATTATAGCATCAAGGTAGTGGGCATGATAGAGTCCTATGCGGTAATTATTAAATTGGTTATACTGATTTCCTTTATCGGTGTCGGTTTGTACGGTTTGATGGGCAACCCCAACCTGGAACAATTATCCCCCGAAAACTGGGAAGCTCCCTTGCAGCTATTGACCGGAGGCATGGTGATTTTTGTGGCCTATGAAGGTTTTGAACTCATTGCCAATTCAGCTCCGGACATCGAAAATCCACAGAAAAATATTCCCCGAGCATACTATATTTCCATCATTTTCGTGGTGCTTTTGTACATCATTATAGCAGTGGTCACTGTGGGGTCACTTCCTTTTGATACCATCAAAACTGCGGAAGATTATGTTTTGGCGGAAGCTGCCAAACCCATGTTAGGGCAAACTGGCTTTACCATTATCACCATTGCCGCCCTCATTTCTACTTTCTCTGCCATTAACGCTTCCATTTATGGCGGAAGCCGGGTAAGTTATGAAATTGCAGAGGAAGATGAACTTCCGCACCAATTCACCTACCAATTATGGAACCAACCCATTGGGCTGCTTATAACAGCGATGCTAACACTTGCCCTGACCAACACATTGGAACTGGAAAGTATATCAACAGCGGGGAGTGTTGGTTTCCTATTGGTCTTTGCTATGGTCAACTATGTTGGCTTTAAGCTTTCAAAGGAGACTAAAGGCTTTAAATCCATTCCCATCGCCGGCTTTGTACTATGCCTGATTGCTATGATAGTATTACTACAGCAACAGTTTTCATCAAACAGAATGGGTGTTATGGTTGCCATTGCCATTATCGGAAGCTGTTTTTTTATGGAGTACATCTATAAGAAGATGAAAAAGAACGAGGGGTGATCTTCTCCGATTTTTTTTGCGACGACAACTCAATAAAAAAGCTTATTTTCAGTGAGTTATCTGTTTTTACGACCACCAAACCTCTAAAACCAGCCTTACATGAAAAATTTTCCGAATGCTTTCGTCATACTTCTTGGGGTTATAGCTGTTTCTTGGATGCTCACATATTTAATCCCTCAAGGCTCCTACGAAAGATTACTCGATGAAGAAACTGGCCTTACAAGGGTGGTCAAGGATTCTTACCAACAAATAGATACTGAGAGTCCTTCATTTCTGGACCTACTTGTTTCCATTCCCCAAGGAATTTCCGGGAGAGCGGACCTGATCATTCTAATACTTTTGATCGGAGGTTGTTTTTACCTGATTGAAAAAACAGAAGCCTTTAACCAAGGATTGGTGAAATTAGTTTCTTCTTTAAAGGGAAAGGAAAGTCTGGCACTACTACTTCTGGCGGTACTTTTTTTATCTGGGGGAGCCACCATTGGTCTTCAAGAAGAAGTGGTCGCCATGACCCCTGTTCTTCTATTATTCGGCAAGAGTTTGGGATACAATGGCCTTACCATGCTATTTGCCAGTTATGGCTCAACGGTGGTTGGGAGTTCCTTTAGCGCTTCCAATCCCTTTGGAGTTCTCTTGGCACAGAAAGAGGCTGCACTCCCCTTACTTTCCGGTAGTTCCTTGCGACTTATTGTGCTATTGATAGCTTCGATAGCTTGGATACTTTATCTTCTTTATTATGCCAAGAACAATAGGATAGAAAAAGTGAAAATGCCTTCACAAGGCACCTCATTAAGCCAAAGCAGCAAAATAATCCTACTGCTCCTAGGCGTAACTTTTTCCATTGTAATTTTTGGAATTATTCAGTTTGGATGGGGCTTTAGTGAAATGTCCGGTTGCTTTTTTGTTCTGGGTATTGTATGCGGACTGGTCGCAAAAATGGGCTGGAACAAAACTGGCGAAACCTATATTGCAGGGATGAAAGAAATGGTGTTTGCCAGCATCGTAATCGGTTTGGCCAATAGCATTTCGATTTTGTTGACCAAAGGTATGGTAATGGACAGCATTGTTTATGGCCTCTTTGGTCCACTACAAAATTTCCCCCCAGCGGTATCCGGAGTACTTATGATGGTTTCACACACCCTACTGCATTTTCCTGTACCCAGCTATTCCGGACAGGCAGTTTTGACGCTTCCCATATTGGTCCCTTTATCCGATTTAATCGGATTATCCCGTCAAATCTGTGTATTGGCCTATCAATATGGAGCTATAATGGCAGATATGATCGTTCCCACCAATGGGGCATTAATGGCTGTAATTGCCCTGGCAAAAATTCCCTATAACAAATGGTTCAAATTTGCGCTAAAACCAACCTTGCTCATGCTGTTGATTGGGGCATTCACCATTATATTTGCCATAGCCACCGGCTATAACTAGTATTTTTTAGGTTGAACCATATCCGAATAACCGACCATGCTCAAGTTTTTTAGAAAAGTCAGAAAAGATTTGATTGCCGATAAAAAAGTCAGCAATTACATTTTATACGCTATAGGGGAAATTGTATTGGTAGTCATCGGCATCCTGATTGCCTTGGCCATCGACAATGCCAATGATCAAAGCATCAAAAGGGAAAAAGAACAGATTTATCTTATGGGCCTCAGGGATGAGTTCAGAACCAGTAAAATCAAATTGAAAGAACTCATTACATTCAACAAGCAAAGCTATGAGGATTCCAAAAAAATTGTGGCCTACATGGAAAACCCGGATGCTTTACCCAATGAACAGGAACTTGCCAACTTATTGTACAATGCTTTTGCCTTTGACATTTCTTTCAATCCGAACAACTCCTTATTGGAAGAAATGATCAATTCAGGAAGTTTGAAGGATATTTCCAATCCCCGATTACGGATTTTGTTGACCAATTGGATCTCGAATATAGAAGACATTTCCAAACAGGAAACCATGTTGGACAAAGAAAGGAATAAGATTATTGATATGTTTCGCACAGAAAAAAACAGCATTAAAACCATCTACGACCTAACAGGGGTTTCCAAGGAACTAGGACTTCCAGTGAGTTCGGAAAGCGCAGGCAATCGCGACATTTTATTATCAAAAGAATTTGAGAACAATATGCTCATGTTCATCTTGACCAGCATAAAAACAGAAACAGCGCATTATAATCCCTTAATGCAAAGCGTGGAAGAAATTCTGAAAACCATTGATGGGGAAATCAAGGAATAAAAAAGGGCGATTTTAAAATCGCCCTTACTTTTTTAGTTTACGGTATCTTTTTTCTTCTTCCCGAGCAGTCCGCCCAATATGGATTTAGCTGCATTTTCAACCTCATCCTTTTCTGTTTTGCTCGTATCCGTTGTTACGGTGTCCTTCTTTCCTCCCAGTATATTGCCGATGGCTTCCTTTACCCCGCTCGATTTGGTCTTGGTGGTATCGGTCTCATCCTTTTTAAAGACATCCGATAAAAGATCTTTGGCTTTATCCTTGCCTTGGTTCACCAATTTGTTCTTTTGCATTTCCACCAATTTGGAAGTCAAGGTCTTCACACTTGATGTTAGGTCGGTACTAACGGAAGGATTTGTAAAACTCCCCCCAATATTGGCCGTCACCGGAACGGTTACTTCTCCCAAGCTTTGGTCGTTCATTTGGGCAATCAATTTGTTTACTTCCGCACCCAAATATTTGGCCGGAACATCCAAGGTTGCCTTGTATTGCATTTGTTTGTCGAAAGTATGGCTACCATCCACATTAATATTGATATCCTTGTACTTTAAAGTGAAGGGTTTCACCTTTACCGTTCCATTATCAAAAGTCAATGCCGTTTTGAGCCCGTCCAAATTAATTTGCTTGGTGTCCAAAAAGTTCAGTTTACTGTCCAAAGAAGAAACCAATGGTGCTTTTTGAGCATCTAATTTTGGGGACAATAGTTCCGCTAACAAGTTCCCGGATATAGTGGCCAGGTTGGGCGTAAAATCATCTTTAAGGTTACCTGCAATCTTAATATCGGAATTTAGTTTACCCTGTAACGCACTGGCCAAAGGCGTTAATACCTTGAACAATTCCAAACCTGCAAAGGATTCACCTATATTAAAATTGTTCATCCCAAGATTAAGGTCGAATGTGGAATTCTCTTGCTTGGTGGATACGGCTCCCGATAATCCCAAGGTACCCCCGAACAAGTCCGAGGTGAGATTTTTTACAGTAGCCGTTTCATCTTTAATGATCAAGGTTCCCTTTACGTTTTTTAGGTTAAGGTTATCATATACGACCGTATTGGCAGTAGCTTCCACAGTGCAATCCAAAAACGAAGGGATTTTTATGCGCTCCTCCCCTTGTGTGGTGGAACCTGTTTCTTCTTCAGTTGTTTTGGATGCTTCTTCGGTTTCCTCGACCATAAAATCATTCAATGCAAATTGATTCGAGTTCAATGTGAAATTCCCTTCAATATTTTCGTCATTGAACATAAAGCCCAGCAGATTGGTGAGCGTACCCTTGGCATCAAAATCAGTGCTTCCCGTTTTCCCTTTGAAGGAATCCAGGGTTACGGTGTTCGGGTTAAATGTAACGGCTGCCGCGTTGATGGCCACAGGATTTTTAAGCTCTTCCGAAGCATACTCGAAACCGGAAACGGATGCCTTTCCGCTGGTCTTGGTATTCTGATATTGCTTTTTCTCCAAGGAAGCCATATCAAAGGCCGTGGTTACGTCGGCATTCAAAATCCCTTTAAGATTATAGTCGTCCGGCACAGGATAGGCTTTTGAAATATTTGCCAAGTTGATCCTGCCGTCCATATGGGCGTTTACCTTGGTGTTGCCCATCAATTCCCTGATCTTGGCATTCAGGTTGAACTTATCCTCATCGATAAGAAAAGAGAGCCTGTTGATGTTGACGTAGGTGTCTTCTGTAATGCCCGTTTCGTTATTGATTTCCGTATCGATATACACATTACGCACCGATTTGGGCAAATCAGGATATTTGAAGGATGCATTTTCAGAGTTGATGGCGATTTTGAAGGTTGGGATATGTTCGTCATCGACCACGCCCTTGAACTCCCCTTTCACTTCAAAATTTCCGGTTGTTTCCACGTTCTCTATGTTGGAGGCGTAGGCTTCGGGAATCACGGCCAAAAAGTTTTTAAAATCGGAAGATGGTGTTTTAAATGTAATGTCCACTTCCTGATTGTCCTCGTTTACTTTTACAAAACCATCAAATACCAACGGCAATTGGTTAACAAGGGCTTTGTTTTCCAAAAAGGTGTATTTATTCTCGCTCAAATCAATGCCAATTAGAGCATCCAAATTGATTTTGTTCTTGTTCAAGTATTGGGTACTGTCCATCTCAAAAGATACTAGAGCATCGGTCAGTGTTTTTAATTCCGATTTCTCCAAAGACAGGTCACCCGTTCCAGAATGATTCATCTCGGATATGTCCAAAAGCATCCCGCTGCCCAAATCTTCGTAAATAATTGTTGAATTGGTAATGGCATACGAATCCATGTTCAAGGTGAAGTTTTCACTGGATTCTTCAGATGGTGTTGAAGTTGATGCTTCACTTTCCTTTGCAATATCGTAATTGGCATTCCCCTCTGCGTCCGCCTTTATGTGCAGCTTAGCACCATCAATGTTCAAGGTTTTGATGACAATCGGCTCATCCGCGGATTTGAACAATTCCTTAATGGCCAATGACAACTCTATGGTTGAAGAGACGAACAATGTATCTCCTTCAAAAGGGGACTTGTTGACCAACGAAAGCTTGGTCAGTTCCACGTTTGCATTTGGAAAACTTCTGAGAAGACTAAGGTCTGCTTCTTCAAAATCGAAAGTGGCATTGATGCTATTGTTCACTTTGGTCTTGATGATATCTTCAATTTTACCTTGAAGAAATAGAGGGACGGCAATTATAATTGCTAGTAGGATAAGTAGGGTTATTCCGGTAATTTTCAGGACTTTTTTCTTCATACTTGTATGTTTTACAACAAATTAAAGAAGAAGTTGTTAATCCAAAGAAATTTCTTCCTCTATTTTTAAGTTAAATCTTTTTCGCATTAGATATACGAAGAAGTAGAGCAAAGGGGTGTCAAGAAGCGCTATCATTATCTTAAAAATCACACCGCTGATCAATAATCCGTAGAATTTGTCCCAAGGCAGCACTCCAAAAATACATAAGAGTCCCACCACCGTAAAAGTATCTATAAACTGTGACGAAAAAGTCGAAAAATTATTCCTGAGCCATAGCATCCTTCCCTTGGTCATCCTTTTCCAAAAGTGATAAATCGTGATATCGATATACTGGGCTCCCAAATAAGCCAACATGGAGGCCAAAACTCCCAAAGGTGACAAACCAAACACGGTTGTGAAGGTAGCGTCATCTACAGGTGATGTGGGGATAGCACTGGAATAGTTGGCGATCAAAATGATGCCCATCGAGAAAAATGAGGCGAAAATCCCAGCGGTAACGACCTGATTGGCTTTTTTCTGGCCATAGATTTCAGAGACCAAATCAGTAATCAAAAAAGTTATGGGATAAGGCAGAATACCCACAGAAAGTTCAAAAAGAGGGGCTCCAAATACAGTAACATCCCCAAAAGGGTTCCAAGAGAAAAACTTTTGAAAGATGAGATTGGACACCACCAAAGAGGTAATGAACAATGCCCCGAGATACAGATATATGGAAAATGCTAACTTCTTGTCCTTTTGCGTCATATGTGTCTTAAAAGTCCCTAGCAAGGAACTATTATGGCGATCTATTTAATAGTTAAACTAAAGGGCATTTTGGCCTGGACCCCCTCTTGTTTGGTAAATTGTTTGAACTCCTTTAAAACCTCATAGGCCTCGGTTCCTATCTCCTCTTGGATAATGGATTTCCCAATTTTGGCCTTAATCGACCCAAAGTCTTCCATAAACCGTTCAAAATCGGATTTGTACTTGGGATATTTTCTAATCCCATAATCTTCCACTCCGGCCATTTCTGCTGCCGCTGCAATGGCATCATCCAAGGTGCCCAATTCGTCCACCAGACCAAGTGCTTGGGCATCGACCCCGCTCCAAACCCTACCTTGGGCCACTTCATTAACACGTTCGACCGACATGTTCCGGCCTTGGGCCACTCGATCCAAAAAGGTTTCGTAGGTTTCCTCGATACTCTCCTGCATTACGCTTCGGAAGGAATCGGTCATGGGTTCAAAAAATGAATAATCCACCGAGTTTTGGTTGGTACCCACCTGTTCGGCATTTATGCCAATATCAGCTGCCAATTGGTTCACGTTCGGAATAGTTCCAAAAACCCCTATGGAACCAGTTATGGTAGTAGGCTCTGCGAAAATCCTATCGCCCCCTACCCCAATATAATAACCGCCTGAGGCCGCCACATTACCAAAAGAAACCACCAAGGGCTTTTCTTCTTTGGCCAATTGCATTTCCCTCCAAATAATATCAGAGACCAAAGCACTGCCCCCCGGAGAATTCACCCGAAGTACAATGGCTTTTACACGCTCATTGTCCAAAGCTTTGTGCAATGCATCCACAATAAGGCCTTGTCCTATATAATTTTTTCCACCTTCACCGCCCAAAATTTCTCCTTGGGCATAAATGACAGCGATTTTATCGGAGCCTTTATGGATTTTTCTTTTGTTGGCCTTTTGCACATAGTCCATAAATCCAACATAATTCAATTCGTCATCTTCGCCCAACCCGATTTTTTCCTTGAGCAAGTTCTCATATTGATCAAAATATAAGGTACCATCCAATAGACCTGAAGCAACCGCATACGCTGGAGTTCTTCCCCCAAGGGTATCTGCAATTATGTTCAAGTTCTGGGGCGTAATGTTTCTGGATTCGGAAATATCATCCACGATAACGCTCCAGATAGAAGAAATCAATTCCTTTATTTGGGTCCGGTTCTCCTCGCTCATGGTATCGGAAAGAAAGGGCTCAACAGCACTTTTGTACTTCCCATGGCGAATGACCTCCATTTTTATCCCGGATTTTTCCTGAAGCTCTTTATAAAAAAGCACTTCCGTAGCCAATCCCTTAAAATCCAAAACGCCAACAGGGTTAACATACACCTCGTCTGCTGCACTGGCCAAATAATAATCCCTTTGTGCATAGACATCGGCGTGGGCCAAGACAAATTTGCCTGTAGATTTAAAATCCAACAAAGCTTTTCGTATCTCGCGTGTCTGTGCAACTCCCGCCTGTAAAAACCCCGTTGTAAGACTAATACCTTCAATATTATCATCGTTCTTTGCTACTTCAATAGCGTGCAAAATTTCATCCAGACCGAGTTCAACACCCCCAAAGGCAGCAAAAGGGTCAGTTTCATCTTTTCCTGTGTAATCCAGAATAGGTGCGACAAAACTAAGTTCCAACACAGAGTTCTTCTTAACCACAACACCATCATCTGCACTACCAATTAGGGCCATAAATATGAAGAACATGCCTACGACTATCATAAATGCCACTAGGCTCCCCAAAATTGAGGCAAGTAGGTTTCTTAAAAACTTCATTCAATAAAATTTATTACACTTCAAATATAACCAATGTAGTATTGTTTTGTTTACTTTGTTTCTTCGATTATGGTCACAAAACAAAAGGTATATCTTTCTTTGGGCAGCAATTTGGGAAATCGTCTTGCGAACCTCCAAAAAGCCATTTTTCGTTTACAGGAAAAAGCAGGAAAAATCTTGGATATTTCCTCGGTGTACGAAACCCCCGCCCTAGGTTTTGAAGGAGATCAGTTCCTAAATATCGTTGTTTCTGTTTTAACTCCACTTGCCCCGTTGGAATTACTCGGAACCATTTTACAGATTGAACGGGATTTAGGTAGAATCCGTTCTGTAGATGGCGGGTACACATCCCGTACCCTGGACATTGATATCATTTATTATGGCAATGAAATTATCAATAATGATGATTTGGTAATTCCTCACCCAAACATGCAACACAGAAAGTTTGTTTTAAAGCCACTGAGCGATATTGCCCCTCAATTTTACCATCCTGTACTGCATAAGGACACCCGTAACCTTTTACAGGAATGCAGGGACAAAAGCCACCTTACCAAAACAAAGCACAAACTGTTCAAGGATAGGTCCGGGCTATTCTCCCAGTTACAATTGATTGCCATAGAAGGGAATATTGGTGCAGGAAAAACCACCCTATCCAAAATGATCGCCAGTGATTTTAATGCCAAATTGGTATTGGAACGTTTTGCGGACAACCCCTTTCTACCCAAATTCTATGAGGACCAGGCACGCTATGCATTTCCTTTGGAAATGTCCTTTTTGGCCGATAGGTATCAGCAATTTATGGACGATACCTCACAGTTTGACCTTTTCAAGAATTTTATGGTAAGTGATTATGACATTTTTAAATCACTGGTATTTGCCAAGGTAACGCTGCAGAAAGAAGAGTACAATCTATACCGAAAGGTCTTTAGCTTTATGTACAAAGAGGTGAAAAAGCCCGAGATTTACCTGTATCTCTATCAAAATACCGAACGGTTATTGGCCAATATAAAAAAAAGGGGACGTGATTATGAGCAGAACATCGACCCTGTTTACTTGGAAAAAATCAATCGGGGCTATTTGGATTTCATCAAGAGCAACCCCAATCAAAACAGTATAATCCTGGATATGGGCGAACTCGATTTTGTAAATAATCCGGCCGATTACGAATTCATTTTAGAAAAGCTCGAAGACAATATACTTTCATCAAACATTTAAGAGAATTTTTGGAAAATGTTTGGATATAACGAATGGTTTTATTTTATTAGCAGCCTCAATTCGAGAAACTAACTAACTCAGACTTTATATATGGCCCTGTTTTTTCAGGGCCTTTTTATTTTTCAGCGTTTTGTTTCGACCAAACATCCCACACTACTATCCCCGTACTTACTGAAATATTCAAGGAATGCTTGGTGCCGAATTGGGGAATCTCCAAAACAGTATCACTGGCAGTGACCACCTCTTGCGATACCCCTTTTACCTCGTTACCAAAAACCAAAGCAATGGTTGTTTCCGAATTAATTTGGAAATCATTCAACATCACTGCGTTTTCTGCCTGTTCAACAGATACGATTTGAATACCCTTTTCTTTTAATTCCTCTACCAATTCCAAAGTATCCTTGCGGTATTCCCAATCCACACTTTCGGTGGCACCCAAAGCTGTTTTACGGATATCTTTATGAGGAGGAGTGGCCGTAATGCCACAGAGGTAAATTTTCTGAATCAAAAAAGCATCAGCGGTCCGGAACACGGAGCCAATATTGTTCAAACTGCGAACATTGTCCAAAATAATGATGATCGGTGATTTTTTGGCCTCCTTAAAACCGGTTACATCCAATCGGTCCAGCTCGCTATTTTCAAGTTTTCGACTCATTTTTTAAACATTGGGGTGAAAATATCAACAAAAATTTTTGATGGTCGATGAAAACAATATATTCGTTTTCATCCCAATTTTGGGCAAAAGTAACAGAATTAAATCGCTTTGGCAGCCAAGAAAAAGAATAAGAAAGTCACCCCGTTGATGCAACAGTACAATGCCATTAAGGTAAAACATCCTGATGCCTTGTTGCTGTTCCGCGTTGGGGACTTTTACGAGACCTTTGGAGAGGATGCGGTGAAGGCCGCCAAAATATTGGGCATCATCCTTACCCATAGGAACAATGGAGGCGACAAAACCGAATTGGCAGGGTTTCCGCACCATTCTTTGAACACCTATTTGCCCAAATTGGTAAAGGCCGGGCAACGGGTGGCCATTTGCGATCAGCTGGAAGACCCCAAACAGACGAAAAGCATTGTAAAACGGGGCGTAACAGAATTGGTGACACCGGGCGTTGCCCTAAACGATGATATACTTACTGCCAAGAGCAATAATTTTTTGTGTGCCGTACATTTTGGACGTAACAAATTGGGGATTTCCTTTTTGGATATTTCCACAGGGGAATATTTGACCTCGGAAGGCTCAGTGGAACAGTTGGACAAACTGCTACAGAATTTTTCACCGAACGAAGTCTTGGTGTCCAAAAACCATAAAAAGGATTTTGTGGAGTGCTTCGGCAACCAGTTCCACAGTTTCTTTTTGGAGGATTGGATTTTTCAGGAGGATTATGCCCATGAGAGTTTAAACCATCATTTTGGGACCACCACCCTAAAAGGATTTGGAATAGATCATCTCAACCACGGAATCATTGCTTCGGGAGCCGTACTGCACTATCTCTCCGAAACACAGCATAGCCGATTACAGCACATCAATAAAATTAAGCGTATTGCCGAGGAGGAATATGTGTGGATGGACCGTTTTACCATCAGAAATCTAGAGCTTTACCATTCCTCGCACCAAAATGCGGTCACCCTGTTGGACATCATTGACAAGACCATTTCCCCAATGGGCGGACGATTGCTGAAAAGGTGGTTGGCACTTCCCTTAAAAAATGTGGAAAAAATTCATCAACGACATCAGGTGGTGTCTTATTTAAAAGATGAAGATGAGCAACTGAACAAGATTCAGGGGCACATCAAACAAATGGGCGACCTGGAACGGTTGATCTCCAAGTTGGCCACCGGGAAAATCAATCCCAAAGAAGTGGTTCAACTTAAAAATTCATTGGAAGCTATTGTTCCCATCAAACAACTGGCACATAACAGCACCAACGATTCCTTACAGGATATTGGGGAGCGCTTGAACGATTGTGATGCACTCCGCTCAAAAATAAAAGAAGTCCTTAAGGAGGAGGCTCCTGTCAACATTGCCAAAGGCAACACCATTGCAGAGGGCTATTCCGAAGAATTGGACGAATTGCGCGGACTCGCTTTTTCCAGCAAGGACTATCTGGACAAAATGCTGGAAAGGGAAACCAAAGAAACTGGGATCACGTCCTTAAAAATTGCTTCGAACAATGTATTTGGTTATTACATTGAGGTAAGGAACACCCATAAGGACAAGGTTCCTGAAAGCTGGATACGCAAACAGACCTTGGTCAACGCAGAGCGATACATTACAGAAGAATTAAAGGAATACGAATCCAAGATTTTGGGTGCCGAAGAACGGATTTACCAACTGGAACAACAGCTTTTCGAACAATTGCTCGTCTGGATGCAGGAATATATTGCCCCCGTACAGCTCAATGCATACCTCATCGCCCAATTGGACTGCCTTTCTGGGTTTGCACAATTGGCCAAGGAGAACAACTATGTTGCACCAGAGGTGAATGATTCCACCACGATCGACATTAAGGAAGGTAGACATCCCGTTATTGAAAAGCAATTGCCCATTGGCGATGCCTATGTGACCAATGATGTACTCTTAAACCGAGAGGAACAACAAATCATTATGATTACGGGGCCCAATATGAGCGGTAAGTCAGCCTTATTACGACAAACCGCACTTATTGTGTTAATGGCTCAAATGGGAAGTTTTGTTCCTGCGGAAGAGGCCAGTTTAGGTGTAGTCGACAAAATATTCACAAGGGTCGGGGCGAGTGACAACATTTCCATGGGTGAGTCGACCTTTATGGTGGAAATGAACGAGACAGCCTCTATTTTGAACAATCTTTCAGAGCGCAGTTTGGTGCTATTGGATGAAATTGGCCGTGGAACCAGTACCTATGATGGGATTTCGATTGCCTGGGCCATATCGGAATATCTGCACGAACATCCTGCCAAGGCAAAAACATTGTTCGCAACGCACTACCACGAACTCAATGATATGACCAATACATTTTCCCGTATCAAAAACTACAACGTTTCGGTAAAAGAGTTGGAGGACAATGTGCTTTTCTTGCGAAAATTGGTGCCTGGAGGTAGCGAACACAGTTTTGGAATACACGTGGCGAAAATGGCAGGAATGCCCCAACAGGTGATTCAAAAAGCAAACAAAATCCTTAAAAAACTTGAAAAATCACATGCCAGTGAGGAGGTAAGCGACAAGCTACAGGCCACCCAGAATGAAATGCAGTTAAGTTTTTTCAATTTGGACGATCCTTTATTGGAAGAAATCAAGGAGGAAATTTTACACTTGGACATTGATACTCTGACTCCTGTGGAGGCGTTGATGAAATTAAACGAGATCAAGCGATTGCTTGGAAAAAAGAAAAAGGCTTCTTCCTAAAAAAATTCTTTTATTTTAATAGAAATGTTATAAATTTGCATCCGCGCTTGGGAAAAGTGTAGCGTTCTTTAATATGCGAAAATAGCTCAGCTGGTAGAGCATCACCTTGCCAAGGTGGAGGTCGCGGGTTCGAATCCCGTTTTTCGCTCGACTTTGACTCCGCTCAGACACCACGGGTGGAGTTTTTTTTTTACATACAAGTCCTGCTCGAGTGGTGGAATTGGTAGACACGCCGGACTTAAAATCCTGTGGGCATTATTGCCCGTGCGGGTTCAAGTCCCGCCTCGAGTACAGAAAAACCCTGTAGACAAATTGTTTACAGGGTTTTTTGTTTTAATAAATTCAGTTATCAGTTTCCCCTTTACCATGAAAGCAATAATGATTTAATTATTACAGATATTCGTAAAGTCTCATTTTTAAATTTTATACTTTTCACGTATAAAATCAACCCCATGCTAAAGAGGTTAACCTTAGCAATACTATTACTGATATACCATTGTGTTGCATTCTCCCAAAACAGTGAAATCAGTTTAATATCATGGAATATCAAAGATTTTGGGCGAACCAAGAACACTGAAGAACTCAACGAAATAGCGGAAATTGTAAGAGATGCCGATATTCTAGCCATTCAAGAAGTGGTGGCTGGGTACGGAGGTGCCCAAGCCGTTGCTAAACTATCTGACATATTGAATAGAAAAGGTGCCAAATGGGACTATGTAATAAGCAATCCGACAAATAGCCCAAAATATGTCACTGAGCGATATGCTATCATTTGGAAGACAAAACACATAAAAATCAAAAATCGTGGCTGGTTGATTTCCGAGTTGGATTCATTAATTGACAGGGAACCCTTTTTATTGGACTTTTATACCCAGGGAAGAAACTTCACTTTAATAAACTTTCATTCCAGACCCTATAATAAAGACCCTGAAAGTGAAATTAAAGCGCTGTCCAATTTTACTATTGACTCCCTGAACACTGTTCCCTTAATTGTTGCCGGTGATTTTAATGTTGATGAAAAAATGCCCGTTTTCAATCGATTAAAAAACTCCGGATATAAATCTGCTATCACCAATCAAAAGACAACATTAAAATGGGAGTGTGATAAAAATGAATACCTCAATTATCCGATTGACAACGTTTTTTATTCAAGGGACATTCAAAAAATAAAAGGTGATGTAATTGATTTTGTAAGGTTCTGCGAAAATTTGGAAAAGGCTCGCAAATTATCCGATCATTTGCCTATAGTCTTGACATTCAAAATTAAATAAGGTTTGGTATTAGATAGCTAATTTATCTAAGTATAAAATCCTGAATGATTTTATCCATATGGGTTGGCAAGTCTGCTTGCTTTATCTCGTATTTCTTCACTTTCATTTCATCAAACCATTTACTCCAATAAAAATTTAACACATCCTGTTCATAAGGATTTCCCTTGACTGGATTCAACCCCAGAACTAATATTTCAAGATTGGACAAATCATCATTTGCGACAATAAAGCCAAAATCCTTTTCTTTAATTATGTTCTGCCAATCTGAATTTTTCAAACCATTTGACTTTATACTTTGCGGAATAATATAACTGGAACGATTTTCCTCAATCATCTTAGCATCTTTGTGATAAAGATATCCATCAGTCAAAATGACTAGTATATTGCGATAACTATCATCAATGCAATAATCTTCAACTTTATTTTTGAAAAACCCCCACACATTAGACCCAACATAGTTATTATCATTTATAGCAGATTCATAAATCAGTTTTGAAATCGATCCATAGTTCTTTGACAAATTTATAATTGATTCCTTTGTAACATTGTCTCTGGTAAAATGAACTTTTAACTCACTGATTTTTTGGTTTAAAGATTGATCGGACGGCTCTGGGTCAATAAAAACTTGAATTTTATCATCAATCAGAAGGACTTTCTTATTAAGTATATGCGTTTCCATACTTTTTGCCACCGATTCCAGATAACCAATGTCTCGCATATAAAACTCCATAGCAGGAGATGGGTATTTTTCAGGGTTGATCCTATCTGATAAATCAATCAACACACTAATATTCATTTTCTGCCCAGGAACATAAATTTTTTGACTAATTGATGAAATTTCAGGAGTCTCTATTTCCCCCGACTGAATCTTCGGGTCATCTTTACATGCCCCAACAAAGGTCAAAATAATAAGCAGGTGAATTATTCTAATTAATTTCATAGGTTAATTTGTGAGTTTATACAATCTACCTTCATACTCTTCATCAGCTATATCGTGTTCATCTAAATGTCTTTTTTCTTCATCGCGACATTTAGCCAATAATTCGTCCCTTCTTTTTAGGGAATCAAAATTATCAGCTATAGCTAAAAACCATCCCTTTACATACTCTGCATGGTATGTTAGGTAGTGCTTATTGGAAAAAATAAAACCATCTATGGTCCTTTGCAGGTCAGTGATTTTACCCTCAATCCCGGATATCTCCTCTTTAATAGGATTAACCTTTTCAATAATCTTTACAATTTCCTGCTGAGCGTTTTCAATAGCTTCTCTTTTAGACCTTATGAAGATTTTAATTTTATCAAAATTATCATACTCTTTCATGATAAAATCAAAAACTAATCCCCAAATGATATAGACTACAAAACCTGCAAAAATTATTCCCCAAAACTCTGGTGAAGTAAAGGCCACTTGTAAATCAAATGGCGGTGAATTCAAAGTTTTATCAAACTCATAAATCTTTTTCTCTATTTGATAAGCCAAGATTGAATCAAATATGAATGTTACCACAAATAGGGTACCTATTTTTAAAAAAGACAACCAATTTTTATGCTTTTGAAACATATGTATTAAATACCCCAGTCCCATAAAAGCGAATGGAATAGTTGCAACAAATACACCTTCTAGCCAACCATCTGATATAGCTTTTGATAAAGCATTAGCATCGAATATAGCTGCAGAGAGGGTTTCATTGGGATTAAAGGTTTTGAAAAAAGCAGAATATGAAGCTGATATGTAGAAGACCAGCAAATAAAAAGTAATCGGAATTAAGACGACCAGACCAAGATAAAACTGCGCCTTTGGTTTCTTGTCTACATCTTCGACATACTTTTCAGGATTATGCCTTACATCCGCAATTTCAGATTTGAAAGTTTTGATTTTTTCCTCCAACTTCAAGATGGATTCTTCTAAGATTCCTTTTGCTGTCTTTCGCTTTTTCAGTTCAATTTCGTTTTTACTCCTTTCTTGAATATATGGCTCCTTTAAAGATTTTTGAAGTCTTTCATCTTCCCTACATTTTCCTTTATAATCCATATAGACATCCTGAAGACATGCTTTAAAGACCATATGATTGCCTTCTGCTTGTTTGGATGACCCATAACCACTTTCAAAAAAGGTCAGTTTTATTTTTTTGAAATCATCTTCCTTTGGTTGAACAACCTCCGGTTTAGTATTTTTTTTAACCGAGAATATTTTTTTAAGAGGGCTCATATCAATCTTTCATTAAGTTTAACAAATGACTTTTAGATACATTTTCCCTTGCGTTCTCTAATAGAAATTCACTTATATCATCAATGTTCTCTTCAAGAAATTCAAACTTCAAACAATATTTTTTCAATGTATTAATCTCATCTTCTGTAGCAATACCATCTGCCCATATCATTAGAGCCAAATCGTATAGATATTCGATTTTATCCTCCAAATTATGAGGTATTGTTGAATCTTGAGATGGGTTCAATAATACTTCGTTTAATTGTTCTTGATTCACCCCTCTCTCTTCTGCAAACCTATAAAGCATTTGGAGTTCAAGTACATCAAAATTATCATCAGTGAAAGCCATTTGGTAGAGTCTGAGAAAATGACTTTTTAATTCGGTGGAAATTTCAATTTTAGACATGGTCAGTTATTTATCTTATCCAAACGTAACCCCATTAGATAACAATACCTTACAGATTTCTGTAAAACAAGGGCCTTGGTAGCGAAGCATCCTTTTCAAGTATCTAAACAAAGTGATAATTCAATCCTCCCAACCACATAGTGTTCGACCGATGTCCCTTGCCTCGGATAATGTAACTTCATAAATTTTTGTGGAACAGTTGGACAACCCTCTACAATCTTTTTTATAATGATACCTTTTACTGCTTTTTCCTTTGCAGATATAGACTTTAGTCTCAATATTTCGAACAGAAATAAAACTACTGACAACTAAAAACAGTAATGGAAGAAAAAGAATTTTATTCATCCTCATAATAAGTTACTGTCTGTAATAAATCTTTCTCAAATTGATAGATGTCATCCACTGTTTCTATCAAGTGTCTTGTTTCTTGTTTCATCTCGTCAAAAACACCTAAATATTTGTTACCACCATTTAGATGTAGACGGCACAGAGGTTTTCGATTATTGTCATCCAATAAGATTCCAAAATAGGATTGTGTATCCCGGTGAACAATACGGTCAATGGAAAGTTTTCTACGTAAAATAGCCACTACAATTCGAAACCCATCAAGCTCTTCCTCGGTGGTATTGACCTTACTTACCTTCTCTGGTTCTTTGTCCTCTTCCTGTTGCTTTTCCGCTTCTTTGTTAAGAGCTGAGTTTAAACGATCGTTTACCTTTTCACTAATGGTTTGGATAAAGGCCTTGCTTACCAAATCGGTGAATTCCCCCATTACCTTTTCGGTAAGCCGGCCAGAATACACTTTACCCGCAAAAAGTCTTACAAAATCATAGGATGGAGCCTCGAGCTCTACTGTTATCAACTTTTTAATCTCCTTGGTATATTTTAATGAACTTGCATTATCAACAATCTCATCCACATCAAAATTGGATTTATGGAACTTTGTGATTTCATTGATAGCACTTTCCTTGAGCTGTGTAATATTAAATTCCAAAAAGGGCCTTTCGTCCATTTTATTTGTTGCCTCCAAATCGGTATAGAACTGGTATTCGATACCATTGGTCAATAATGCAAACCGGGTTTTGGAAGTATGGAAATAGCGAAATAATTGGGAGTTATGCGCTGATAATTTCTCTTTCCAGTTCTTACATTCGACAATGATGATCGGGTCCCCATTCTGAAAAATGGCATAATCCACCTTCTCCCCTTTTTTAAGCCCTATATCGGCCGTAAACTCAGGCACTACCTCTGTGGGGTTAAAGGTGTCGTACCCTAAAAGATTGATAAATGGTAGCACAAAAGCATGTTTTGTGGATTCTTCGGTATCAATCTGTTCTTTTAGTTTGCCTACCTTTTCAGCTAGGGCTTTAAGTTGATTTTGGAGTTCCATTTTTAATGGTTTAGCTCATCAAAGCTATCCGCTTTAAAAACCAATCCCTTACAGAAAACCGTAAGGGATGTGACTTTGTCCAAATAATTAAAAACAAGTAAGATTTTACGTCCTATGTTTATTTTGAACAGTAATGGTCAGTGTTAAAAGCATCTATTCTTTATTGCTGCTCTTCTAAAACAGCATTAACGGCATCTTGATCAAGTTTATTCCAATTCCCAGTAGCTGCGTCAATAACAACAGGAATTAGCCCCCCAAGGACATCAAGGACAATCCACCCTGCACCAACCTTTGTGTTCACCACACGGGTAATACTTTCATAACCTTCTTTTCTGTATTCGATGGTATAGGATTTATCTCCCTTTAAATTCAACTCCACTGGTGTTGTACCCATTTTAAACCCGTTAACATACACATCGGCACCACTAGGATCAGATCCAACTGCCAATGCATGTGTTTTTTTACCAAACAATGTGGCACAACTATTAAAACATAAAGATGCGACAACAAACAGTGAAATGGTTAGAATGGTTTTTCTCATATTTTGAATATTTAGTTTGTTCAAACATAGCTTCATCAAATAAAAATCCCTTACAGAAATCTATAAGGGATTTTCAATTAATATTACAATATGAGCACTTAAATCTTGTCTTCCCGAATCAATTTGGCAATTAAATGATTGGTATTCTTAGCTCCAAATTCATCGAACAATTTACTGACCCTTTTATCGATTGTACTTTCGCTATTTGGACTTATATTTTCTTTTCTAAGCTTCTCGGATATTTCCCTTTTGGTTAGACCATCGGCCAAATTCTGTAAAATCGTCAAATCAAATTCATCCAACTCGAAAACATTGTCCGTAACATTAAGACTAATGTCGGGAGACACATAAGTTCTGTTGTGGTACACCTCTTGCACGGCTTTTGCCAATTCCGTTAGCCCATTGCGTCCTTTGCAGACAAAAGCATTTATTCCTTCATCCTTGAACAAGGAATTTATCTTTGCCGGGTTGTCCTCCATGGAGTTTACAATTACCTTTAAATCTGGTTGTATACTTCTAGCGGCTTGGACTAGCTCCAGTCCAGAGGTAAGTCGTCTTGCCACATGGTCTTTTTTAAAAAAAAGATCCGTGATCAATAATTCATAAGGTTCGTTCTGCGACAGGGCAAATTTTAAACGGTTATAGGCTTTGTCACAGTAAAGTTCCTCTTGAATGTCTGGGATATTTAGTTTATCTCGAAGAGTATCCGAAATACCTTGATTGGTGTCCTGGAAATCTTCGGAAATCAATACTTTTTTGAACATAATAGATAACAATATTAGATGGGAATAACAACATGGGCACTAAAGCCTTCACCCTTTCCTGAATCAAAAGTAATGCTTCCGCCTATAGCCTGAATACGCTTTTCTGTATTCCTTAGTCCGTTCTTAGCATTAAGGTCCTTTGGTGAAGCCCCAACACCATTATCATTGTACTTTACCAGTAATTCACTGCCCGTTTTTTTAAATCCTATGGTTATCAAAGTTGCTTTACTATGCTTACCCATATTGATCATAAGTTCCTGCATTACCTTGTACAATACTTTTTTGGAAAGCGACGGAACTCCATTCCATTCAATATCCTTGGTGCCTGTGATGATCAGGTTTGCTCGGCTAGGCGTTCTGTAGCGAAGCATTTCCAAAAACTCTTCTTTAAAAGGAGTACCGGTATCTACTTCATTGACTTCCCTGGAAAAATTACGGCTCTGATTATAAAGTCCGTCCAACCGATCCATAATCTTTGTTTTATCAGCATCACCTTGCAACATCAACATGGTTTGGTTTAATCCTGCTCCAAAGTCATCGTGAAGCCGTCGGGACATTTCAGCTTCTGTCTCCAGAGTCGCCACCAATTTTGCTGTTTTGTTTTGCTCTTTCAAACGCTTTGTACGTTGTTTATAAAAATAGACCACAAAGCTTAACCCTGATAATAATATCAACAACCCAAAGTAGGACATAGCTTTTTTACTACGCTCTTCGGAAGCGATCAAGGCCTGTTCTGCATTCTCCTTTTCAAGACGCAAAATGGATTCTTGTTTTAGCTTATCGTCATATTTATATTTAGCGAATTGGGTCTTTACATCCAATTCCTCTTCGTACAAACTATCTTTTAAAAAGATATACCGGTCACGCAATTTGACCTTTTCAGGTTCCATTTGCATTAGAAACCTCAAAGCATCGGATTCTGCCCTGGGTATTTTCATATGCTTTGAAATATCAATTACCGAATCGAAATAGGCTTTTGCCAACCGAGGATATTTTTCCATATAAAATTCTCCCAAATGGGTATAGCTTGCGATCTGTCCCCTTTCATCCTTATCCCTAATTCTAATATTCAAAGCTTCCATAAATGGTTCTGCGCTATCTTCCTTTCCCGAAAGCCAATTCGCATAAGAAAGATTATCCAATATCCTGGCATATTTGGCAGTAGAATGGTCTAAAGAAGAATCTTTAATGATCCTCTCGAAAAGATCGATGGCCTCTTCATACTTTTCAAAATCAGTATAGGTTGCTCCCAAATTATTTTCAAACGAAATTCTTTCATCTACCAAACCACTTAAATTGATGGCCATTTGATAATATTTAATAGCATCCGCATAGTTGAACAGTTTTCTATGGTTCGTTGCCAATAAATTGTAACATTTAGCCAAAAGATTACTTTCGCCTGAATTTTCCAGATATGGCCATGCTTCCGTCAAGGTTTCTTTGCTTCCAAAAAAATCGTTTTGATCTTTCTGAATGGTACCCATATTAAATAATGCTTTCCCTACCCATACACTATCATTTAATTGTAAAAAATAATTTTTTGAATAGTTATAATGGTTAAAGGCACTGTCGGGCTTAGAAGTGAAGCTATCATAGTAATATCCCATAAAATAATGTTGTTTTGCCATCATGGGAACATCGTTGATTTGTCTTGCATTACCAATTATCAATTTGTTGTAAGCCGGTAAACTGTCATATTCCCCCAAAGCCAAGCTTAAATAGCTTTTTTGATAAAGAATTTTACCATAAAGGCTGTCTTGATTATCCTTGGCAAGAAAAAAGGATTTGTTGATTGATTGTTTTTTTTCAGTTAGTGAAAGGGTGCTGTCCAATGAGCGTTTGTAATAGATTATAGCACTATCTTTTACACTGCCCCCTGCCGATTTGGAATCACCATCCATTGGCGTGCAAGAGCTAAAAAGAACTATTAGGGTTAAAAGCAATAAACTTTTCAAAAGTGGTAAGGTTGTATTAATAATGAGAGCCACACCTAAATTAGGCGCAGCTCAAATTAGTAAAATTATTCCTACTTCTATTCTCCCGGTGGTGGTGGGGGTGGTGGGGGTGGATTTTCGTCATCACCCTCCGTTGCCACAGTGTGGTACAAAGTCTCGGTGTCCGCCACATCTTCTTTACTACAAGAAAACAGGAACATATTGAATACAGTGGCCAATACGGCCAAATACACTTTTCTCATCTTTATGAAATTTTAAGGTTGAACAAAGAGGTGGCCGTCCGGGATTATCCCAGATCTATTATGACTATTCAGCCACCTGTGAGTTTTGGAGTACTCCTTTGCTTTTTTGGAAAGTGGAAACTGTAAGCGGCTGTAATGACTACTTTCCAATGAGCCAACTATTGGCCGCTTTACAGAATCCTATAAAATGAATCTTCTAGAAAAACTATGTTAGCAAAGCATAGCAGAATTCATTTCTGTGACAAAGTAAGTTCAAAGAGAGATTTAGATTACAGACAAGGAATAGACATGTTTTGGACAACTTTTAGACACCAATAATTACCACTGCTCAGAGCTCATTAAGTCGAAAGTTTGTCCAATGAAAATTTGTACTTTAATCCTATGGATGAGAAAAGGATTGCAGAAATCGTTCTAAAAGTTTTTGAGAAAGCAAAGGAAGAGCATGCGTCACATTCCAGGTTTGCCTTATCCAATCATATTAGCGAGCACAGTGACCTGAGTTCAAAAACCCTTGAACGGGCTTATGATAGATACATCAACAACAAAAAGAAATTCGGACCTCCCAACGCAGATAGTGTTGAGCTCTTGTGCAAATATTTAAGTTTCGAAGATTATGCAGACTACATAAGAAAGAACCCAACAAAAAAGGGAAACAATTCAGATAAAGATTCAGATGAGGTCGTGGAAGAACCAGTTGGAAAAAACTGGCCAAAGATTTTAGTTATTGCAGCTGGAATTATTTCTGTGGTCACATTTATTCTTATCTGGCCTTTTGATACCAAGGTCGTAAACGGTGGTAGTAAGAAATGCATGGCCTGGGCGGACTCATTGTACATCGAAGTTTCTTGTTCAGCCAAACCCTATACGCAATACGGCACCAAGCCGGAACCTTTGGACCCCATGAAGTTGGATAATTTCAAAAAAGTTGAGGTCAATATGGCCACACAATTTTTTGCTGAAGATGGTAAACCAATGGTATGGTACTATAAAAACAAGGACGGAGAAATTGAATACTTTACAGCACCGGGTCTTCATCCCATAACTGGAGAGACCTTACGAAAAATAACACCATATATTATCGAGACCTATGTTCCGGTCCATATGAATAAACCAGATTCATTTTTAAAAGAAAATTAGAAAAGGTTTAGTGAAGAAAACTGAAGTAAACATCAAATGTCTTACCTGCACTCCCAAAATGAAATCTGATTAAGAATCAGCGACGACTACATTGTATTTATTAGGTATTATTTCAAGGATACTGTTGTAATCTTACATAGATACCCTGCTCAGCACATATAGGGGTTTTGATGGTTATTATGAGTGTTTAGGTAAACGTTTTTGACAGTTCACAATGAACCTTTTTACCCTCTCGAACTACTATTTCGACTACTTCTTCAATATCTTTTTCTGAAGTTCTGAAATTAACAATACAGGCTCTCAAACAATATTGTTGGTTGACAATCGCATTGGAAATAAACACTTCGCCTCCAGCTTGCAACGCGTTTAATAAGGTTTCATTTAATTTGTTTAGATATTCAAGATTTTCGGCTCTATCTTTTGGTTTATACCTAAACGTTGTAATACTTAAATTTTGTGATATTGCCTCCAATTCTGGGTTATTATCGGCCAGATCATACAACATTTTTGAGAGTTCAATGTCCTCACCAATCAATTTTCTATAACCACTACGACCTAACTGTTTAAGGGAGAGCCATACTTTTAACGCCCTAAAACCTCGTGAGTTTTGGAGTCCGTATTCATAGAAGTTCTGTGCAACCTCATCTTCGCTTTTACTGAAATTGTAATATTCAGGATGCGAACTAAAAGTATCGGTTAAATGACATGGGTTTTTTACCAATGTGCACCCGGCTTCCAGTGGACTGTATAACCATTTATGGGGATCCAGTGCTATGGAATCAGCTTCCTCGATTCCTTCAAATACGTGTTTAAGTTCCGGAATAATCGCTGCTGGCACCCCATATGCACCATCAACATGAAACCATATACCATATTTTTTACACACAGCCGAAATTCCGTTCAAATTATCCACAACGCCAGTGCTGACATCTCCGGCTGTACCTACTATCATTAAAGGGGTAAATTGGTTTTCAATATCTTCTTTTATCGTTGATTCGAGAATCGACATCTCTATTTTATTTGACACATTGGTTGGAATCCAACGTATCGAATTAGTACCTAAACCAAATAAAATAACCGCTTTCTCTATCCATGTATGTGTTGCTTTGGAACAGTATACGGTAAATTGGTTTTCTGAATTTTGCATCCCACATTCTTTAACACTCAATGGAGCTTTAGCTGTTCTCGCAGCTAAGAACGCAGTAAAATTTGCCATATTTCCACCACTTACCAAAATACCGCCGTAATCTGATGAAACACCTATAAATTCACTCAACCATTTTATGGTTTGCTTTTCGATTTCAGTGGCAATTGGACTTAAAATATGTGCCCCAACATTTGGGTTGACCGATGCAGCAAGCAAATCTGCCAAGGCCCCGATCGGGGCTGCGGAAGAAGTGATATACCCCATGAATTTCGGATGGCCATTAAAAAGTGAATTGTTCAAAAGCAGTTCGGTGGCCTGAGCAATCAACTCGGAAGCTTCACTTCCATTATCCGGCAAAGAAGTGGTTCCTATAATTTTTTGAATCTGAGACGGACTTCTATTATAGGTGACTGGTTTTTTATCAATCTGATTCATAAAATTTGAGATGTCATCTATCAGTTGATAACCAATTTGTCTAAACTCTTCTCCGTCTATCTCAATGGGATTGGTTCTAGGGTTTTTCATCTAGTTGTCTTTTAAGAAAATTGATTTGGGCCTTACTTGATTTTTCAAATAACATACTCGGATAATCCAACAATCCGAAATGACCTCCAGAAATATCAACCCATTCCTTGGGCTGCATAATCAAGCTAAATATTTTGGCTGTAATATTTGGGTTCGCACCTGCCATTTCATCATTTTTTGCAACAATCATTAGAATGGGTGCTTTTAGATGTGCTGCACATTGACTCAAATGAAAGTCTTTAGGAGTTTCTATGTTGGAAAATGAGACCACGTTTTGCCAGTTTGTTCCAAAGCGTCCTCCGTACTCCATAAACCACCGGTATGCTGTTAGTTCCTTTAACACAGAAGGATTGTTGATTTGATCATGCGAAACCACCGCCACTCTTTCGGTTCTAGAGTTAGGCAACCCCAAGATGTCATCTTCCAACAATGTTTCTTTGGCAAAGGTATAAAGACCACTGTCTTTGTCCTTTAATGGATAATGATCCCCAAAAGCAGGAACCATAGCTATAATGGCTTTGACCCTCTCGTCTACTGAACCAACTAAAAAGGCTTCACGTGCACTCATGCTCGACCCCCATACTATAATTTTATTTGTATCTATTTCGGGCTGTTTAAATACAAAATCAATTGCATCGATATAGCCTCTGGATTGGACCCAAAAATTGATTTCCTGACGTGGTACCCCATCGCTAATACCAAGGTTTCTATGATCATACAACAGTACTGCAAAATCAGCTTTCCTAAAGCGTTCAGCATATTTGTCCGCAGTCATCCCATGGATTGTGGTTGTAAAACCATGGGCCATTATCACAACAGGATACTTTTTGGAGGATATTCTTTTGGGCAAATACAATCGTCCTCTTAATATAGCTTGTTGCGATATAAACTCAATTGCTCGGAACATAGTACTGTCTTTAAATAAACTCAAAAGCCAGAATGTACCATTGCAACCCTGGCTTTTAGTATGGATATCAAAAAGTGATACTTGCTAAGCTTTTGATTTTTTCAATGGTGAATGATGTTCGTGAACCATTTTCCAACCATCATTTGTTTTAACAAAAAGCAGGGTGATCTGATCGTTCACGATTACTAGGTCCTCTCCAAATTTTAAATGAAAATCTGAATGAAAGGTTACATTGGCCACATCTCCATAAACGGCAATTTGTAGATTTTTGGCATCAAACTTTAATACTTCTGTTGCCGAACCAAATACATTGCGTTCATGAGCTTCGTTTGCTTCTCCTCCATTCCTTGCCTCACCATTCTTAAATTCAGTGAATTTTGGCCCATAGGCATGAAATGCAATTAGTTTATCGATGTCCCCATCCTTTATACTTTGAGCAATGGCTCCAAATGTATTCATGACTTCTTGTTTGGCTTCCGGGAATTCGTCATGTATCAGGTCGACTTGGGCGTTGATGTAAGAAAGCGACAAGCCATAAACCGCAATCAAGGTTAATGTGAATTTTGTTTTCATAATATGATGTTTGTTTAAATGAATGATGTAAAATTCACTTAAAACCAAGACAATTGACTTTCAGAAAAGTTCAAAAAACATTCTAAAACGTCCAAATATGGCTTCAGCACTCAATCTTTCTTTGTTTGTGTTCTATACTGGTGTGGAGGAAGGTTGTATTGTTCTTTGAATGATTTTATAAAATGAGATGTATTTATAAAACCACAATCATAGCTTATTTGATTGATATGTAAGTCAGTCCCAATCAATAGCTTTTCACCATATTCAAGCCGTTTAAACTTAATCCATCTCGAAGGTGTTGTACCATAAATATGTTTAAAATCCCGTTTAAAAGCGGACAAACTTCTACCACATAATTTGGCGAATTCTTCAACCTTTAAATTAAAAAGGAAATTTTCAGACATTACCTTTTCAATATTGTCGCCTGTTTTTTCTGTCCTGGAGTTTAAAATTTTGAATTCTGACCTATGGGGACGTATTCCAGTAACGAACTCTTCCATTTCTGCCAGTATTGGGTAGGTGTCGCCTGTCCAAAACAGATGGTCGCTGCCTTCAAATTCAACAAGCTTGGAATTAGGTATTCGTTCAGCAATGTATCTGCCTTCTTGGACCCGTATTTCAATGTCATCCTTTCTGAATAGTAGAAGTGTTGGAACTTCAATTGAACCCAGAACGTCTGTGACATCTATTTGCGTACATTGCTTGTGTAGTATTAAGGCCGCTTTAGGACTTGCCCCTGAACGTAAATAACTCGCCAGCCAATCCATGAACCCATTATCGTGTGCAAGGGAGGGCACCAGTGTTCTTAATTCATCCAAATCACCATGAGCCCAATTATCCTCTATTAATTTATTTGAAACTTCACGCTCTTCATCTGTAGGGGCCCACGGATAATTTTCTGAATATCTCCGCTTGGCAAAAATGCCAAAACCCATTACGCCTAAAGTTCGTTCTGGATAATTTAAAGAAAACAATAAGCTTACAGAACCTCCTTCAGAGTGGCTAAACAAAAATGCTTTTCCAGAATGTGTAGCATCCATTACCGCATTGATGTCATCCATTCGTTCTTCCATTGTGGAATAATCATCAGTACGGTCTGAAAGTCCAGTCCCTCTTTTATCAAATAAAATAAGTCTAGAAAATAAGGCGAGTCTGGCCAAAAAAGCGGCCAATCTTGGTTCTGCCCACATCATATCAATATTCGAGACCCAACCAGGAATATAAATGATGTCTACTGGACCATTGCCCACTACCTGATAAGCAATGTTAAATTCACCACTTTTAGTATAATTGGTTTTTGGCTTCATAAATAATTATTCAATCACCAAGCAGTTGTGCATCGTTTATTTGAACTTTGCCTTACATTCAGTGAAGACCTCTAAAACGTCTTTAAGGTTGAAGGTAGAAATATTTTTGTAACATATAGCAAATCAGGTTAATGGGTGATGATTTGATCTATCATTAACTACTGTTGGTATATGATGCGTATATTTCACTAATCGAATTTATCGATAATTCAGAAAATAAATAGTTGTAGCCTCAGGGATACTCAAAACAAGCAGTATGTATTATTCGAACAAGGATATTATGGAAATGGACAAGGTTATCCGTCTTAAAATCATCAATTCCATAACTGGGATCAAGCCTGCCAACCTGATTGGCACCATAGACCATGATAAGCTGACCAATTTGGCTGTTTTCAGCTCTGTGGTTCATTTGGGAAGCCAACCACCTCTATTGGGCTTTATAGCCAGGCCAAAAACGCAAGATTCCGGACATACACTCCGTAATATTGAAGAAAAAGGCGTGTACACCATAAATCATATTCACCCCGAATTTATTGAACGGGCCCATTATACCTCTGCTAAATTTGACAAGAACATCTCAGAGTTTGATCGGTGCGGTTTCTCGGAAGAATATATTGATGTTTTCGAGGCTCCTTTTGTAAAGGAAAGTTTGGTGAAAATGGGGCTTCGTTTAAAAGAAACAATCCCTATTCCTTTGAACGGAACTACATTGGTGATTGGGGAAATAGCCCATCTTGTATTGCCTGACACGGCCATGGAGACCGGAGACATTGACCTGGAGCATCTTCAAAGTACCGGTATTTCAGGACTCAACAGCTATTATGAATTAAAAAAAGTGGCCCAACACCCCTATGTGAGAATTGGGGAGGTGCCGGATTTTGATAAATGAACTGTTAAAGGGACATAAAAGCCCTGTTGATCATTTCATTTACAGGATTTTTTATTTAAGCAATCAAATTACCATCATCAGTTTTCGGTCTGTGCTTATGTTCAAGTTCTGCCCCATCCTGTTTTTCGGGCACAGTCCACCTATGATAATGTTGATTCAATTTCGCTTCCCTTCCACAACAATTCCCTTCCACCCCATCAAGGCATCATACGTACCGGATTCGTTCTTAACAAATTCGAAAGATTCCGCTGCTTTGGGGTTTTCAAAAAACACCGTAGGAGTTTCTGCTTGCAGCGTTCCTATCTTTTCACCATCCTGAAAAATCACAAGGTAATCCCCTTCCACTTTCACATCTAAAACCAATCCATCAAAATCAGCAAAAGTATAGGAGCCCTCGTACCGCTCAAGCACTTCTTTATCCAAAACAATTGCTTTTCTATGGATTTCCTTGGGATATTCTACAGGTTCAGATTTTAATATCTTCACCATATCGTCAATGGTATCAAAAAAGGGCATTTCATCGTAGTTGGCCAATACTACAAAGTCAAAATCATTTACCAGATCACTGTACACCTGGGCACGTATACCTTTTGAACCTCCATCTTTCGCTATGATCCCGTTCTCGTTTTTTAAAAACGAAGCGTAGGGTTCCTGTTTCACATGATCCATAAACTTCTTCAAATCTTCTCCTGTGGAAAACAAGCGAGCCGTTCGGAATTCATCCCGCTGAATATTATCCACCTCAACCACCAAACTATCCTTTAACACATGGTTCTGTGCCATATTTTTCACCCGGTTTTCTTCGACAAAAAAATGTGCCCCACTGGCATCCATTCCAAAGGGCTCAAAAATTTCATCAACAACACATTGGGCAAATGGTTTTTGGTAAGCTTTTGATATGATGTTATATAAAATCTCATAACCAATATTGGAATATTGTACATCGGTACCTGGTTGAAACAAAAAGGGCTGCTTTTTTGCATACTCCACAATTTGATCGGATGTTAAGCCATATTCCTCTTCTTCTAAATCCATTAATTCGCGTGGCAGGCCAGCAGTATGTTCCAATAACATTTGTAGCGTAATATCTTTCCCTTTGGGAAAATCCTCAAAAAACATATCCAAGGTCTGGTTTCTGTACAGTTTACCTTCAACCTCTAATTTCGCCACCAAATAATAGGTCATTAATTTGGCGACGGAATGGATATCGAACTGTGTACCAACCGTAACGTAAGTAGAACTTTGAACATCACTGTCCAGGTTGTAAGCCTTCTTTAAAAGTAAGGTATCATGTTTGTACGCCAGCACCACTCCATTGAACTTTTGCAAACCGGTTAGATTAGAAAAATAGGTGTCCAACGAATCCCTTACCGACTCCATTTTTGGGGACAAATCCCCATTCATTGGAACATTTTCCTGTTCAACACAGGCCAAGCACAAAATCAGACCGAAAACAATTAAACAATATCTCATGGTTTAGTTTTGGTGCAAAGAAGAAACAATTTCGGGTAAATTAATTGTAAAAATGGAAACCTTACTGATGACGCAACATAAACTCGGGAAGGTTGTTAAAAAACTGTAATGGCTTTACCCCGCATACTTTTTTAAAATCATTGATAAAATGGGGCTGGTCAAAATACCCATAGTCGTAACTAAGTTGGGTGAGTGAAACATCAGGGTTTTTGGTCTTATATTTCACCAAATCCAATATTCTTACGGTTATGATGAATTTTTTTAGGGGATACATCACTTCTTTTTTAAACACCTTGCCCAAATACTGCCTCGATCGGTTAAATGGTTTAGTTTTGGTGCAAAGAAGAAACAATTTCGGGTAAATTAATTGTAAAAATGGAAACCTTACTGATGACGCAACATAAACTCGGGAAGGTTGTTAAAAAACTGTAATGGCTTTACCCCGCATACTTTTTTAAAATCATTGATAAAATGGGGCTGGTCAAAATACCCATAGTCGTAACTAAGTTGGGTGAGTGAAACATCAGGGTTTTTGGTCTTATATTTCACCAAATCCAATATTCTTACGGTTATGATGAATTTTTTTAGGGGATACATCACTTCTTTTTTAAACACCTTGCCCAAATACTGCCTCGATCGGTTAAAATGTTCGCTCAACTGGTTCACCGTGACCTTTCCTTCATTTTTGTACACATATTCGCAGATTTCGCGAACCAATTCCATGGAAGGCGTCAAGGAAAACTGCATTTCCTCCATAAATCGCTCTGCCAAAGCAAATTGGTCATCTGTATTATCCAGTTCAAAAACTTGTTGGTAAAATACTCCCCACTGATCGTTCAAACCATTGATATCCACCACGCCAGAACCATGTAATGATGAGAAAAAGTAAGCGTTTGCCCAAGGCTGTAGTTTTATGGTAAAGAAGGTAAGGGAATCCTTTGCTTTGATCTTGTAAGGCGGCCTTGCCTGGTGAATGGTAAACACCTTACTGTTTATGGGAACTTCCTGTACTTCCGATCCATAATAAAATGTACCTGAAGCCTCCTTGAAAAAGACCAGATCATAGCAGCAATCATCAATTACGGGTATGGGGCGTTGCTGATTCCCCTCTCCAATATGGATGTAATAGCATTCCCTGAACAAAATGTCCAGAGGCTTTTTAGGATGATAAACGCTGATAACCACTTCTAAAAAAATCAAGGCCCAAACAAAAAGTTTGAGCCATAACACCTTATAATTCCATTACATTATGTAAGCAGGTTGCCATCCTCGTCCCACTCGGCAATAATACCGCGCTTACTCTGATCCACACATTTGGCCAACCATTCCTCGTCGTAAGATACGCCGTGCTGCTCCAGCACATCATCCGGCACACCGTCCCAAACATTGGGCTGGTTACCTTTATATCCTATTTCCTCTATCCCGATCTTACTGGTGTAAAAACCGGTCATGGTCAGGTTGCGGACCAATGAGAAGAAATTCACCTCGAACGGCCGTTCGTTGCTGGGCGTTTCAGGGTCGTAAAAGGCAATCCCGTCCAAAATGGCTTTTTGTTGCTCTTCGGTGGCTGTTTTAAACTCCACACCAAACTCCGTATTGCTTTTGTGGTCCAACCACATGATCCCACCGCGGATGT
>NZ_JAFLNM010000004.1 GCF_017313275.1 Flagellimonas profundi
ATTAATTCTACGCTGTCGTTACAATATGTATATGAACTTCTTCTCTTGTCTTTTACTTCCGAAAACCCCTCTCGGTGTCTCAGAAGCGCCCTGCCTTATCAGCTAAGCGGGTGCAAATATACGCACGTTATTTTGTCTCCACAAAATGTTTTTCAATATTTTTTTCGAAAAAAAATCAATTAATTTATAACTGCTTGTTTTTCAGGTTTTCCTTTTTTTAGCCTTAACATATTTTATGAAAAGAAATTCCAGACCAACCCAAATCTGATCACAAAATCCCGGTAAGGGTAATTTGGTGCGGAATAGTAATTAGGCTCAGAAAAAATAGAGTTTATATGTTCCGCTTTTAGATAAATTCTTGTTTGCCTCACTTTAGCATTGATGAAAAAATCCAATAAGGGATACCCTCCCAACTCTTCATTGTTCTGAATATAAAATTCACCCAACAAAGGATTGTATGCATTCATATTATACGACGTGAAATATTTAAAGGTGAGCCCCGTCTGTAAAAACATAGCTTTTTTAAATACATCGCTTGAAAAGTACAGGGTATTCCTTGTAACAACTTGCGGCAGATTGAGCACTTGATTGTCTTGGGTTACTTCTTGATACATTACTGTATTCATCATCGCCCATTTTCGCCAACTGATTTCCTTGCTATATTTTACCTTAAGATGATTTATGGTCCCAGATTCTTGAAACGGTCTGACAAAAGCCGTTTCCTGATTCAATTCTATTTCTTCTTGAGTAGCCGTAGATGCAAAGTAGGTGTAGTTATCGACCAAACTGTATTCAGCTTCAAGTTGACCTATTTTTTTGGAATCCAAACCAAACCTTAGACTTTGAGTCTGTATATTTTCGAAATCATTGTTGTTTTGCCAATTAAAGTTTCGATAATCACTTTGATACAGCAAATAATTAAAATCCGGCATACGTGAAGAAACATGTATGGCTCCCGTTAGCGAGTTATTGCTATTTAATCTATAAGTGGCCAAGGCTTCCAAATTATTACCCGTAAGGTCGCCCGACACCGTATAGTTGACATTTCCTTTTAGCAACAAAGGACCTATTGTATTGCTATAGGAACCCCCGACTGAAATTTCTTCTCCTTTTAGCTTGTTTTGAATAGTTTGCTCATCGGTAATCAATAGACTATTAAAGAAATAATTGTAACTGTATAAACTCACGTTACCCGACAACCTACCCAATGTCCTGTTTGAAAACGCTATGGTTCCTTTGTTGAACATCGTTTTTAACCTGGCCCGATCTTCGATAGGTGTTAAAAAGGGATCTTGACCAAAAGCATCGTTCTGTCTGGTTTGCTCGAAGTCGTATATTTTAGATTCATAACTAAACTCATGCCCTATTGCCAAAGTGGTAGGATCGTTATCGATCGAGTCCTTTTTATGATTGACCAATTTAAATTGTTGTTCCAGAAAATAGCGTTTTCCCAGAATTCTATTGTTGGCGTCGGTATACAGCAAATCAATTTTTGCTCGATCCTGAAAATCCGGTGCATCATCTTCAAATTGACTCCTATCCAACAACCCCCCACTTTCTTCACTTTGCATTTCTTGGGCAGCTATATGCCCTCTTAGTCCATACCTCCCATTTTTAGAGAGATAATTGAAGGTTGCCCTGAATTTTCCATCTTGAGCCTCCTCATACCTATATTTTCCCAAGGAACGAAATCCATTATAGGCCACAGAGGCATTGAATCGCTCGGAGAGATTAAAGGTCAGCAAAGCGTCCAAATACTGTCCTTGTTCCATGGTAGTCTTAAACATAAGCTCTGTCATCGGAGTAGGGACATTATAATAGTCAATATCTTCCTTTTCAAAATAACCTGGGTGCTTTGCAGTTGCCCCAATACGGGGATAATATGGTATTGTAGAAAAAGTTTTGCCGAGTTCGTTATATGGTTGCCCCATATTTGTGAAAGGCATTAATTCAAAGTCATCTTCCCGTATATAGTTGTACTTGTATTCTTTTCTTATGGTAAGGGTTGTGTCCAGATAAGTTGTATCCCGCTGATATGAGATTATTTTGTAGTCACGTATACTTATTGAATCCTGCTTTGTGGATTTTGACTTTCCCGCTTTTTTACTCCCAATTTTAACACGACCGCCCTGTACTGAATCCTTTGGGTTAATAACGTCTGGTTTAGTTTTTCCAGTACTTAACGAATCCATCCTTTTTGTAGCGGGAATTGAATCCTTCTGCGCTACGGCAGATTGGGCAAAAAACAAAAGTAGGGTCAACAATATAAATCTCATTCCACGATATTGGTTGGGCAAAGGTAAAAGTTTTGTTTCTAAAGAAATGTGAAAAGTTTGGGCATAAAAAAAGCCCCCAAAATGGGGGCTTTAATATGTAAGGCTACATAGCCATTCAAATAATTATTAGTAGTCAGCGTTCTGAACAATGTTAGAGTTCGCGTTGATCTCACCAATTGGAATTGGCCAAGGGAACAAGTTGTTAGGATAGCTCAAAGTACCCAAACTATTTTGTGCAGTACCCCAGTAAGGCATGTCCATTCCTGTTCTCATCATGTCATCAAAACGGAATCCTTCGAACATCAACTCCTTTCTTCTCTCGTTAATGATATCATCCTTGGTAACAGTAGTGTAGGCAGATGCTCCACGGTTAGCCGTGATCAAGTTGATCTGTGTAAGAGCGTCGCCACCCGTTTCCAACAATGCTTCTGCATAGTTCAAGATCACCTCTTCATATCGGAAAAGTGGGATGTTATCGGCTCCAACGGCTGTATCAGGATATTTACCCATATTTCTCAAACGTGTACCTCCATCTTGATACCCAAGAATGTCTGCACGAACGTCTCCATCCTCAAATAGATCAATTACAGTGCTCACTACTTCGATATCACCATAACCTGCAGGTGCATCCTCTGGGAAACGATAGATATAGGACAATGCGTTTGAACCACGGTTATCCGCGCTGGTGAAAGCCAATTCAAACAATACATTGGAACCCCCATCTGCTGTCCAGCTACTCACGTATGAATCAGCACTTACAATGGAATACAATCCTGAGTTGATTACAGCTTCGGAAGCAGATACCGCTCTGCTCCAGTCACCAAAATATACAGCAACACGAGCTTCCAAAGCTTTGGCAACATATTTGGAAACAATCGTCTTGTCACCGTCATATGCAGAATCCATCATATTGAAAGCAGTTTGCAAATCGTTATAGATGGCAGCTTTCACTTCATCAATGGTATTTCTGCTTGGGTCCAAATTCTCACCCTTGAACTCAGTAACCACAGGCACACCTAAGTTTCCACTGGTCGCAGCATTTTGCTGACCATATACCCTCAACAAATCGTAGTGGGCAAGAGCACGCAAAATCATGGCTGCACCTTGCAAGTGCTCACCATAGGCTTGATCACCTTCCAATGTGGTCACATCTGTACTGATGATAATGTTGGCGTTTGCAATGGTTTCATAAGCTTCTTCCCATATGAAACCGGTGTTTGCATTCTGTTCGTATTCACCTTGGGTGGTAAACCTTCCCGAGTTACCGTTGGAGAAACAGTTATCCGAACGAACCTCGCTTGTGGCGATCATGTCTCTACCATAATAACCGGCACCTGTCATAATGTTGTGGGCACCTTTTAAAACACTATAAAGGTTGTCAACTTTTGTAATACTTCCCTCAACAGTTTTGTTCTGCGTAAGGGTTGGTTCAAGACTGTCCGCTGTACAAGACCCTAAAATAAGTCCGGCACCGGCCAACAGCATCATATTAAATTTATAAAATGTTCTTTTCATCTTCTTTTTCTTAGAAATTTATGTTTACACCTAATGAAATTGAACGGGCAGGAGGAGTTTCTAGACCTGTTTCCCCTGGATCTACCGTACCATTCTGGCTAGAGATATCCACTTCAGGGTCGAACAACAAATTATCATCTTTAACCCAAGTAGCCAAGTTGTTACCTCTTAGGAAAAAGCTCAACTTCGTCAAACCAATTTTTTCAAGTGCTTTAGAAGGTACATTGTAACCTACCGTTACAGAACGCAATCTCATGAAGTCTGCATCGTAAAGGTATTTGGAGTGTCTCTGCCATGGTGTTGCAGAAGTGGTAAATGCACCATTTCTTGCAATATCCCCAGGCTGTTGCCATCTATCCAACAAGGAAGTATACCCTTGGAAAGCCAAAATTGGATAAGCATTTGATTCGTTCAAATATCTGTGCCATCCTTCATAAATCTTGTGACCTCCGGCATAATATCCGTTGGCATTCAAGAAAAATCCTTTGAACCTAAGGTTCAAGTTAAGACCTGCCGTTGTTTTAGGAATCGCATTTCCTCCTTGGAATACAGCTTCAGCTTCGTTAAAGTTGGTAGTGGTTTCACCATCAACACCGTTTATGTACCATTCTTCAACACCAGTATCAGGATTAACACCTGCCCATGTTGGCATGTACCAAGCATATGCTGGTTGACCAGTCTCTATCCTTGTTCTAACAGTTGTAATGGTTCTCTCTTCTCCATTTGGATCAAGAGGCAATTTGGTGATTTCGTTTTCCACGAAAGAAAGGTTACCTCCAACACTCAAACCGAAATCCTCAGTATCAACCACGTTGAAGTTCAAATCCAATTCGAAACCTTTGTTGTTCAACTCACCAATGTTCTGAACTTGACTTGTGAAACCGGTAGTTCTTGATAACGGCACATCCAAGAGAAGATCTTTGGAATCTCTGTTAAAGTAAGCAAAGCTACCACTTACCGTATTGTTGAACAATCCAAAATCAACACCGATATCCAATGTGTTGGAAGTTTCCCAAGTTAAGTCTTCGTTACCGAAAGTATCTACATACTGGGCACCTTCACCAGCGTAATCAGCAGAATATCCGAACAAAGATTGATAGTTGTTCAAACCGATGTTCGCGTTACCGGTCACACCATAAGAAGCACGTAGCTTAAGGGCGTTCACAATATCAGAATCTGCCAAGAAATCTTCTTTATTCAGGTTCCACGCAGCACCTACCGACCAGAAGTTACCCCAACGGTTGTCTTTACTGAAACGTGAGTTACCTTCCCTTCTGAAGGAAAGATCCAATACATAACGGCTATCGAAAGCAGAATAGTTAACCAATCCCATATAAGCTCCTACATACCAATCGTTGTAGGAAGAGCTTACAGATGTTGGAGTTCCCAAGTTGTCCAAGAACTCAAGACCTTCGTCTGCAAAGTTCTGACCGGCACCACCAACAAAGTAACGTCTGTTGGACTGGTATTCTTGAAGAACCTTGAACTTGAATCTGTGATCTGGGTTCAATTCCCAGTTGTAATCAAAATAGTTCTGGAATACGTAGAACACATTTGTTCTGTCGTACTGACTGGCATCACCACTGGTTGGCGCGCCGTAACCGTATGTTGGGTTGGAATATGATCTAAAGTTATATAACTGAAAGTCTACGTTGAACGTAGAACCAAAAGTCAAGTTATCTGTCAAATCCCAAGTCAATCCATTATTAGTTACAATACGGGTCAATCTGTTCTCGGCCGTATTGTTTTTGGTCAAATACAATGGGTTTGGCAAAGATCCTCCAAACTCGTTGATGCTTCCATCCTCGTTGTATGGCTGAACCAAAGGAGAAAGGAAGAACTTCACTGTACGTGGGCTCTCAAAATAAGCACTGTTTTCCAAGAATGCATTTTGAAGCATGTGGGAAGCCTGGTTATTGGTTGAGAACGTAATGTTATCCGTCAAATCTTTGGAAAAGTTCAAGGAACCTGAGATTCTTTCGAAATCCGAACCGATTACGGTAGCCTCTTGCTGCATGTATCCAAGGGAAGCGAAGAAAGTATGTCCTTCATCCCCACCTGAAGCAGAAAAGCTATGCTGTTGTATAACGGCATCCTTGTTACGAACTACTTGGTCCCAACGAGCTTCAGGACGTCCATTGGCATCCCAATCGGCAAATGAGGCACCCAACAAATAATCTTGGGCTTCGGCCTTAGATGGAAAAATGCCATCGTTAAAATAGGCTTCCGCTGTAAGTTCCAGACGATTAGCCGCTGATAACGGCACTGGACCGGTGATGGCGTCATTTTGGAAACCGTAAGTACTGTTTATACTAAATACGGTTTTGCCAGCTTTACCATCCTTGGTGGTAATAAGGATTACACCGTTGGATCCACGAGCACCGTATTGTGCTGTCGCAGAGGCATCCTTTAACACAGTAATGGACTCAATGTTGTTTTGATCCAAACCTGCCAAGGCTGACAAAGACGAGTAGGCTCCACTTGTACCAACATTGGTATTGGATACCGGAACACCGTCAATAACATACAAAGGTTCATTACCCGCTGTAATGGAACTGATACCACGAATACGGATGTTTGCGGTAGAACCCGGTGTACCAGAAGTTGCCGATACAGTAAGACCGGAAACATTTCCCTGAAGGGCCTGATCCACAGATGGAGCGATAATCTCTCCAAGCTTTTCTGAATCCACCTTTACCACAGAACCTGTGATATCGGAACGTCTTTGAGAGGTATAACCTGTAACTACCACCTCTTCCAACGCTTGTGCATCTTCTTCCATCTGTACATTGATGGTATTTGAAGCACCAATTGTTCTTTCAACGGTCTTCTGACCGATGTAACTGAAACGCAACACTTGGCCGTTTGAGGCCGAGATGGAGTAATTACCATCAAAATCTGTTTGTGTTCCGTTGGAGGTTCCCACCACCATAACAGAAACACCCGGCAATGGCAAACCGTTTTGGTCCGTCACATTACCTGAAACTGTTTTCTCTTGTCCAAAAGAGAAAGACATGCATAACACCAAGAAAGGTGTCAGCATCCATGCTAACTTAGCTCTCATTTATTTCATTTTTTGAATTAGTCAGCTCAAAAATCAAAATAAAAACTTAATATTCAAAAAAATTAACAGCCCCAGACATCCACTTAAATAACCATGTTAATCACATTTTTTCATAATTTTAACATAAAATATCTATGTAAACGATTAATTATTTTACATGTAAGAAATTTTTTAACTGTTTTATTGATAATTACATTATTCTGCATGGTTGATTTAATGAAATTTCAGTCACTATGTTAAATTTATGTTACCATTCGTCCGATGAAGCGGGAACCGATGAAGCGGGAAGAGGCTGTCTTGCAGGCCCAGTAACGGCGTCGGCGATCATACTTCCAGAAAATTTCAGCAATACAATACTAAATGATTCCAAACAACTTTCTGAAAGTAAAAGGTCTTCACTAAAGCCAATTTTGGAAAAAGAGGCGGTTTCCTTTTCCGTTTGTCACGTTTTTCAAGATGAAATTGACGAAATAAACATTTTAAACGCCTCCTTTTTGGCCATGCACCGTGCCATAGCAAAACTGGAACCTGCTCCCGACTTTATCATTGTTGATGGAAACCGTTTTAAACCTTACCCCAATATTGAACATGAATGCATCGTTAAGGGAGATGGCAAATACATGAGCATTGCCGCAGCATCTGTTTTGGCCAAAACATATAGGGACGATTATATGGCAAAGATCCACGAAGAATTCCCTATGTACAATTGGAAAAAAAATAAGGGATATCCCACCAAAGAGCATCGCGAGGCGATAAAAAAATACGGACTCACCAAGTATCACCGAAAAAGCTTTAGACAACTGCCCGAACAATTGACCTTGGATATTTAAAAATCCTAACTTTGTGTCAAAATTCAAGAATGAGATTAAAGGTACTTTTTTGTTTGCTCCCCATTTTTATTGCATCCTGTACTAAAGAGGTGAAAACCAAAGACTCCCTTTTGGAACATTTACCCCCCAACCCTGCACTCGTTCTAAAAATCAACAACCTTACCAATTTTAAAAGCGAACTCAAAAACAATGCGCTACTTAAAAATATCGATGGTTTCCCCACCCTGAGCGAAGTATCGGACAAAATTAAGGGATTGAACCAGCTGTCTACAGACAAAACCTGCGTGCTCGCCCTTTATGAAATCGGCAAGGACAACTACGATTACATACTCGCCACTAAAAACGTTTCAGGACTTTTTAATATTGACAGTATCTCCAACAAAAAGGTGGAAACACTCACCTACGAAGGTGCCAACATCACCAAGTATAATTTAAATGGGATTGAAGTGTTCAGTCTTCAAAAAAACAAGGACATCTTGATGAGCTCTTCGATGATGCTCATGGAGAACCTCATCAGAATTAGTGAGACTACACTCATGGATGCCACCTTAAAAAGACTTTACGAAGCAAGTTCGCCCGACAAATCGGCAACCTTTTTTATCAATCCCAGTGAAAACATCTCCCTGTTATCCTTAAAAAAACCAGACCAAGCACTAGAGACCCCGTTCTCTTCTTGGATTTCTCTGGATTTTACAGCAAACTCGGACGAAGTCAACCTGAACGGAGTGGCCATGGCACCTGATTCCACCAAGAATTTTGTCAACCTGTTTAAGGGAACCTCTCCTTTGGCCAACAAAACCCCAACCTATGCTCCTTTAAATGCCCAAGCTACGGTATCCTATACGTTTGATGATTACCAGGTATTTGCCAAAAACCAGAATGCCTATTTGGACAGGGTCAAACAAACTGATTCCCTCTTCAACACCACTGAGGAAGTCGGGATAATTTATTTGAACAACGAAAAGGTCACGCTTTTAAAATCCTTTGGCACGGAAACCTTGTACGATTATTTGGACAGTAAAAAAATGGGGGCGGAAGAATATCAGGGCAGCGAGATCTTGATTCTTGACGAACCCAACTTGATCGAGGAAGGTTTTACTCCATTGGTGACCAAATTTAAATCAAACTATTGCACCATCTTGGAAAACAGTTTTATCTTCTCGGAAGAAAAAGAGGCGCTTCAGACCATTATAAGCAATCACAAAAGCTCTTCTTCTTTTGAAAACGACCAAGGGTACAAAACTGCAAAAGCCTCTTTGGCCAGCGAATCCAGTATGCTTTTCGTTTCCAACGCATCCGGTATTGGATTTTTTTCCGAACGGACACTTGCTCCCGAAATATCGGAAAATATCAATGGAGATGATTTAAAGGAACAGGTCTTTGCTTCGCAAATGGTCATGGACAACGGTTTCGGACATTTCAACATATTGGCATCAAAAATTGAAAAGAATCAGGAGAGGAATACGGTATCGCCCCTATTTACACTGGAGCTGAATACCGATCTGGCCACAGAACCCCAATTTGTAAAAAACCACAGGACCAAGCAACAAGAAATTGTGGTACAAGATCAAAATAATGTGCTCTATTTAATTTCCACCGACGGAAAAGTTCTTTGGACCAAACAATTGAAGGGTAGGATTCAAGGGAAAATACAACAAGTGGACATTTACAAAAACGGAAAACTACAACTCGCTTTTACCACCAACGATCAATTTTTGATATTAGACCGAAATGGCGACGAAGTTGCCCCGTTTACTATAGCGTTTGAGGGCGGCAACTTAAATCCATTGGCCGTTTTTGATTACGATGGCAGCAGAAACTATCGTTTTGTGGTGACGCAAGGACGCAAAGTTTACATGTACAACAACCAAGGTAAAATCGTACGTGGATTCAACTTTACGGAGGCCCCTGCCAACATTCTGGGCGCTCCAAAACATTTTAGAGTGGGAAACCGGGATTATTTGGTATTTAAGCAAGACAATAGCACCCTAAGAATTTTACATCGGGTTGGCAGTGACAGAATAAAAGTGTCTGAAAAAATAGACTTCTCCAACAACGAAGTGTTCCTTTATAAAAATAAATTCTCCGTGACCAATAAATCTGGTGTACTGCATCAAATTGATACGAATGGGAAACTCGTTGCCACTAATTTTAACCTAAATCCAGACCACGGGTTCTATGCCACAAGCAATACGCTGGTATTTATGGACGATAACGTCTTAAGTATAAAAGGAAGAAAAGTAGAGTTGGCGCTAGGTGTCTATTCCAAACCCAAAATATTTTACATCAACGATAAAATATATGTTGCCGTGACGGATATTCAAAACCACCAGATTTATCTATATGACAGCCAAGCGGAACCCATTCCGAATTTCCCTGTATTCGGCAGTTCTTTAATTGACCTTACCGATATGGACAACGATGGGAAACTGGAATTGGTGGCCCAAGACCAAGACAATTCCTTGATTGTGTACAAAATGAACTAATCCGAAGTCCAGAGATAAAAAAACCGAGGCTAGCACCTCGGTTTTTCTTTATTTTTTATCGTCCTGTAAAGGGGATATCATAATGTGAGCCCTGTGCGTTCCCGGATTCATGATCCAAGGGTGGTTTGGCCCTATCGGTCTTTCTGGAAGCCCGGTAGATTCGGCTGTAGCAAATGGCAAATACACCACGTAGCGGTAATGTGCACCTTCCACTTCATTGGTTTCAGGATTGTATTGATCACTTTCCCCATAATAAATATGAAGTGTGGCACCCGGTTTTCCCATATCCAGTTTCCCCGATTTCGCCTCTTCTTCGCGGATATCAAAAATTTCGGGACTTGTTTTACCTTCGGCCCGTAATTCACGACCCCTTGCCATAAAAGGTTCCAAGCTTTTGTGGTAGCAGGCCGCATTAAATCCCGATTGTTGAGGGTTATCGGCAAGGACAATAAATTCGTTATCTCCTTCCTTGAGGGTTACAAACTCACCTGCCATATTATACCCAATGACTTTACACCCATCTCGACTCTCTTCCGGAGCAGCCATTAACGATGCGGCAATCAAGGCTTCGTCAGAATCAATGGGAACATAGTTGACTTTGGGTTGATCGGCAGTATTATTCTCCATTGCTTCTGAAACAGCGGATTCACCTGCTTCATTTTTGTTTTCGCCAGTATTCTTGCAGGCCATTAGGCTTCCTACCAAGGCAATGGTCAAAAGAAATCTTTTCATAGTATTTAAGTTTAGTTATCGACAACATGATGGGAGCCGGCCAAACATAAATCCATTCCACCGATGATACCCACCTGTACCTATTTTGTGCAAGTAGTAAGTTAAGAATTTTTGGGACAAGGTTTTTTTGGGATGTACTTATCGATTAGCAAAATATCATTTCAATGATTTTTGGCGTACGATGTGTGGAGTTATCATTTTGAAAAAACTACACTCCCAATTCACCAATGGGTCCTTTAAACCAACGAATAGCGGACAATCTATACCCCGGCCTTTTCTTTGACCAATTCAGCTTCAAAAAGTGTAGTGAAATGTTTGAGCAGTTTTTGCTTCACTTCGTTCATGCCTACTTCCTTTTGGCCCAGTTCGACATTGAGGGAGGTTACTGCTTTGTCCTTGATGCCACAGGGAATCATCATATCAAAATATCCCAAATCGGCATTTACGTTAAGTGCAAAACCGTGCATGGTCACCCAACGGCTGGCTCGAACGCCCATCGCACATATTTTACGGGCAAAGGGAGTGCCCACATCCAACCAAACCCCGGTCTCTCCTTTGGACCGTTCGCCCTTTAGACCGTATTCAGCCAGTGTTAAAATGACCATTTCCTCCAAAAAACGAAGGTATTTGTGAATATCCGTGAAGAAGTTATCCAGATCTAGGATCGGATACCCCACGATTTGTCCCGGACCATGATAGGTAATATCGCCGCCACGGTTGATTTTGTAAAAAGTCGCGCCCTTTTCGGCCAGTTTTTTTTCATCTACCAACAAATTGTTGATGTCACCGCTCTTGCCTAAAGTGTACACATGTGGGTGCTCCACAAACAAAAAATGGTTTGGGGTTTCAAGGCCGGCATCCTCACGTCGGTTACGGACTTTGGTATCCACAATATCCTTGAAAAGCGCTTCTTGGTAATCCCAAGTTTCCTTGTAATCCTTAAATCCTAAATCTTGTAGGGCAACTTTCTTGTTCATGCCACAAAGATACGAAGCTCTTTACTGGAAAACTATTTCTCCAGCTCCACCTCTAAATCCAGTACGGATGGGTCTTTCATCAAATCCAAGAAATTTACTTCGTAGATCAACGTTTTGCCATCTTGACTAAAAGTAGCCGCTTCGGCGGTCGTGGATTTTATTTTTTTAGGAAAATGATATTTAAGCGTATAGGTTGACCCCGAAAGGAACATCTCTGCTCCCTGCAAGCTATCCAGCTGCTGCTCGAACAAAGCTTGGTCCACAATTTTGGCGGTACGGGTAAACTTATTTTTCTTGAAAGTATAACGTACTTCTGTGGGCTGTTCCGAAGGTTTCATTTGTTCTTGCTGCGGATTCGTCTTCGACCCCATGGAACTAGCGTCTTGGAAAGCACTGAAAGCATCGTTCACCTCACTCACATTTTTAAATTCGCTGAACAAATCGAACATCATTACCTTTTTTTCAGGATCCATCACCATGCGCATGTTAAAGGGCTCCAACTTTTTTAGTTTTTCTTGTTCTTCTTCGGGCAATTGGGCAATACTGTCCTTTTTCTGCTCTAAAAAGTCTTTGAAAGAAATTATGGAATCAATGGGTTTTTCATCGGTCTTGGCCAATTCATCCCCAGCCATGTCCATCATCTCGGAACCGTCAAAATTAATGGAAAGCTTTCCGGAACCATCGTCTTTTAAATGAATCTCTTCCGTGAAATTACAGGATGCAGCCAAAAAAATGATTGCCACAGTGATTGCGTAATGAATTTTCTTCATGATATTTTTCTTAATGGTTAGTGCTGTTAAATATTTTTTTAAGGCTGAATAGATTGACTATTGGTTAAAAATACCATAATCCGTGTATATCCAAAATGCAATGGACCTATTTTGGACAAATGGCACCTAGTTGAATCACCATATTGAAGAAACAGTAATATTGATCGCCAATTTTAATTGGGATTGTTCAAAATTACCAAAGCGGCAATTACACCTGGGACCCAACCACAAAGGGTCAATAAAAAAACGATAAGAATAGAGCCACACCCCTTGCCTATAACAGACAACGGAGGGAATAAAATGGCCAGTAATACTCTCCAAAAACTCATGATTATAAGATTTGATTGATGACACTTATAGGTAGTCAAAATGCATATTTTGTTACAGGAATACCAAGATATTCTACAAGAAATTTAAAGAGGGTAACCCCTTGCAAATACATTCTATGTCAAATTGCACACATTAAACCACACCAAAGGCAAGGATTTAATAGACAAAAGTGTAATTTTGCGCTTTAAATTTTTTACAGACTATGCAACTATCGGAACAAGAGATCGTTCGAAGGGAAAAATTGACCAAACTCAGGGAAATGGGCATCAACCCATATCCCGCAGCATTGTATCCTGTTGATGCCACCTCCAAGAGCATCAAGAATGATTTTGAAGAAGGGAAAAAAGTAGTGATTTCCGGTAGATTGATGTCACGAAGAATTCAAGGTAAGGCCTCTTTTGCCGAACTACAAGACAGCGAAGGCCGTATCCAAATCTACTTTAACCGTGATGAAATTTGCCCAGGTGATGATAAAACCTTGTACAACGATGTGTACAAAAAATTGTTGGACATCGGTGATATCATCGGTATCGAGGGAGAGCTTTTCACAACTCAAGTAGGTGAAAAAACCGTAATGGTTAAAAACTTTACGCTTTTGAGCAAGAGTTTGAAACCATTGCCACTACCAAAGGTAGATGATGAAGGAAAAGTGTACGATGCATTCAACGATCCCGAGCTACGGTACCGTCAGCGGTACGTGGATTTGGTTGTGAACCCGCATGTGAAGGATACGTTCATTAAAAGGACAAAGATCACGAACAGTATACGGGAATTCTACAACCAAAAAGGATATTTGGAAGTGGAGACCCCAATTCTACAGCCCATTCCAGGTGGGGCGGCGGCACGTCCGTTTTTAACGCACCATAATGCATTGAACGTTCCTTTGTACCTGCGGATTGCCAACGAATTGTACCTAAAAAGATTGATTGTCGGTGGGTTTGATGGCGTATACGAATTTTCCAAGGATTTCCGTAACGAAGGAATGGACCGTACCCACAATCCGGAGTTTACCGTAATGGAACTCTATGTGGCCTACAAAGACTACAACTGGATGATGGACACCACTGAAAAGCTATTGGAAAAAGTGGCCATTGATGCCACCGGAAGCTCCAAAGTAAAAGTGGGCGATCACGAAATAGAGTTTAAAGCTCCATACCCAAGGGTTCCCATTTTGGAGGCCATTAAAATTCACACGGGCTATGATGTTTCCGGAATGGAAGAAGATGAGCTTCGCGAGGTGGCCAAGAAATTGGACATTGAAGTGGATGAGACCATGGGCACCGGTAAATTGATTGATGAGATTTTTGGTGAAAAATGTGAGCACCACTACATTCAACCCACCTTTATCATCGATTACCCAAAGGAAATGAGCCCGTTGACCAAAGAGCACCGAACCAATCCAAGGCTTACGGAGCGTTTTGAATTGATGGTGAACGGCAAGGAGTTGGCCAATGCCTACTCCGAGCTCAACGACCCTATCGATCAACGTGAACGTTTTGAAGACCAACTTAAACTTTCCGAAAAAGGAGATGACGAAGCCATGTTCATCGACCAGGATTTCCTGCGTGCATTGGAATATGGTATGCCCCCTACCTCAGGTATTGGTATCGGGATAGATCGCCTGGTCATGTTAATGACCAATAATTCATCTATCCAAGAGGTGTTGTTCTTCCCGCAAATGCGACCGGAGAAAAAGCAAGTGGAGCTGACCGAAGAGGAAAAATCCATTTTAGATATTCTTAAACCACAGGGTGAAATGCATTTGGCCGACCTAAAGGAAAAAGCAGGTTTGAGCAACAAAAAATGGGATAAGAGCACCAAAGGGCTTACCAAACATGGCTTGATCAAGGTAGAAAAAACAGAGGACGCCCTTCTTGTAAAGTATACGGGATAAGATCAAAATTTCCATTCAAATAAAACCTAAATCCCTGAAATCTTAAATCAAGTTCAGGGAATTTCTTTTTTAAAAAAAGTTCTATCTTTCGACAATTTCCTTTCTAAACGGAAGGGAATTTCCAGCAGCATACCCCAATAATCTTACTAAAACCTATTTATATGAAAAGAATGAAATTAGCATTCCTTTTCGTGCTGTTGGTATCGTTTACCGGAATGGCACAAGAGGTAACCGGAACCGTTTATGACGATCAAAATGTACCCTTGCCGGGAGCTTCGGTCCAAGTAAAAGGGTCTCAAACAGGAGCCATTACCGATTTTGATGGCAACTACACCATCGAAGCCAACACAGGAGACATTTTGGTGTTTTCCTACGTTGGGTTCAACACCCTAGAAGCAACCGTAACGGGCAACACGTTAAATGTAACCCTCCAAGCAGGTCTAGAGTTGGAGAATGTAGTGGTCGTTGGTTCCAGAAACGCGAACAGAACAGCTACGGACACGCCAGTTCCAGTGGATGTACTGGATGTCACTGCACTGACACAGTCCACTCCGCAGGTCACGGTCACCGAAATCCTAAACTATGCAGCGCCTTCATTTACCTCCAACCCTCAGACCATTTCCGATGGTACCGACCACATAGCGCCTGCTTCACTGCGTGGACTTGGACCTGATCAGGTTTTGGTGCTCATCAATGGAAAAAGGAGACACAAAACAGGATTGGTAAATGTAAACGGAACCTTTGGGCGAGGAAGTGTGGGAACGGATATGACAACTATCCCTTCCAATTCCATTGCTCGAATTGAAATTCTTCGGGATGGTGCTGCGGCCCAATATGGTTCCGATGCCATTGCAGGGGTCATCAACATTGTCCTAAAAAACACCGTGAATGAACTGCAGGTTGACATTAATACCGGAGCTAACTTCACCAGTGAACATAGTCCACAAAAAACCATCGATGGTGAAAAAGTGAGTTTGGGGCTGAACTACGGTTTACCCATTGGAAAAGATGGTGGCTTCATCAACTTTACAGGAAATTTTAATTTCCGTGGATACACCAATCGAATGCAAGAATGGGAAGGCTCCATTTTTAATGGGTACAATTCCATAGAACGAGTTGCAGCAGCAAGTAATTATGACACTTCATTACTTCTTGATGATGATTTGGTCGATATTTTTCAATTTGCAGGAGCAGCAGGCATAACCCTGAACGGAGATGAAACCAAGGAGGAATTACAAAATATTCTTAGCGCCGACGTAACAGAATCCGAATTATCCGCCAGAGGTCTAGAGCGGAGTGATTTCAACATGCGAGTTGGTCAATCTGAACTTAGAGGAGCGCAGTTCTTCGCTAATATTTCCATTCCATTGGACGAAACCTTGGAAATTTATGGTTTCGGCGGATTGAGCTTTAAAAATGGTAATGCTGCTGGTTTTTACCGTTTGCCCAATCAATCCAGAAGCTATACTCCCGCCTACCCCAATGGTTTTTTACCGAAAATCAATTCCAACATCGTGGATAAATCGGCCGCTGTGGGAATTAAAGGAATGTTAGGAGACTGGAATGTGGACTTCAGTAATTCCTATGGAAAAAACGAGTTTCTGTATCGTGTCACCAATTCCAACAATGCATCGTTGGTAAACTCTACTCCTTTTGAAGCAGATTCTGGTGGATTCAACTACAGTGAAAACACAACCAATTTTGACATGAACCGGTTCTTCGAAGATAGTATGGCTGGATTGAACATTGCCTTTGGAGCAGAATATCGTGTGGAAAACTATGCAATTATTGCTGGAGAGGAAGCATCATATACCCAATACAACACTTTGGGAAATCCGCATGACCCTACAGACCCAAATTCATTGGTTCCGACCGATTTTTTTGGAAACTCGCGACCTGGTGGCATTCAAGTATTTCCAGGATTTAAACCGGATAATGAGATAAATGCATTCAGGAATACAATTGCAGGCTATTTTGATGTGGAAGCTGATTTTACCGAGTCAATTTTACTAAGCGGAGCTGTTCGTTATGAAAACTTCTCCGACTTTGGAGGAACCTTGAATTTTAAATTAGCAACACGCCTTAAAATTTCGGAGAACTTTAATTTTAGAGGAGGAGGACAAACAGGGTTTAGAGCGCCATCCCTTCACCAAATCCATTACAGCTCCACTTCTACCCTATTTGTGGATGGGATTCCCAACGAAGTGGGTATATTTCCCAATACATCCAGAGTTGCCAGACTTTTGGGCATTGAACCTCTAAAAGAAGAGACATCGATCGGGGCAACAGCAGGTTTTACAGCCAGGGTTCCCAGTGCTAACCTAAAGTTCACTTTGGACGGATACCTGATCAATATCAATGACCGTGTAATATTAACGGGACAGTTTGATGACAATGGCAATGCTGAATTGGCAAATCTTTTTCAGCAGTCCAATGCTACCCAAGCCGCTTTCTTCGCTAATTCCGTAGACACCCAAACCATGGGATTGGATTTTGTAGTGGATCATAAAGCACATATATCCGACAATGTTTCCTTGACCAATACACTTGCCTTTACTTTTTCAGAAACAAGTGTGGAGAAAGTGAAAGTGCCCGAAGCAATTGCCAATGCGGGCCTCAGTGATACTTATTTTGACCCTACCAGTAGAATCTATTTGGAATCCGCTGTTCCTACCACCAAAGGAAACCTCTCGCACAATGTAAAAGTAGGCGACAATTGGAACTTCTTTTTAAGGAACGGATATTTTGGTGAAGTTAGGGAGGCAACCAACGAAATTGACCCAACGATTGATTATACTTTTGGCGCAAAGGTTATTACCGACCTAACAGTGGGTTACAGCTTCACCCAAAGCGCTACATTAACGATTGGAGCAAACAATCTATTGGATGTTTACCCAGACAAGAATGATCCGGCCTTCCGATCTAGTGGAAGATTTATCTACTCAAGAAGGTCCGTTCAGTTTGGACAAAACGGACGTTATGTGTTTGGCAGGTTGACATTCAAGATCAAATAAAACTATCAAATTTTAAACATTTGAAACTGAAGCCCCATCAAGGGGCTTCTTTATTTTTATCTTTTATCAAAAAATCCTAGCTTAGGACCCCAATGGAACTAAGCAAAAAAATTGGGCTGGTCCTTGGACCTGTTGTCTTCCTTGTATTGAACCTGTTGCCTTTTGAAATGGTATCCGAAAAAGGTGACCCCGTGATTTCAATTGCGGTATGGATGTTGATTTGGTGGATTACCGAAGCAGTCTCCATTTCAGTAACAGCACTCTTACCCTTGCTTTTGTTGCCTATTTTAAAGGTACTGCCCATTGCAGAGGTCGGCGCCAATTATGGTAGCCCTATCGTATTCCTGTTTTTTGGTGGTTTTGTAATGGCCTTGGCCTTGGAGAAGGTCAATCTGCACCGGAGAATCGCTTTAAACATCATAAAACTCACGGGGACCACCCCAAACAAGGTGATCTTGGGCTTTATGATCGCTACCGCTACTTTAAGTATGTGGATCAGTAATACGGCCAGTACAGTGGTTATGCTGCCCATCGCTGTTTCGGTTATCAATCTTTTGATCAATGACGAAGATGGTTTTACCAAAAATGACCAGAATTTTGCTTTGAGTGTAATGCTGGGCATCGCTTTTTCCGCCAATGCGGGAGGAATTGCAACAGTAATCGGAACACCTCCGAACTCCGTCCTCATCGGTTTGCTGGAAAATGAATACAACACAGAGATCTCCTTTTTAAAATGGATGACCATTGGGTTGCCATTTTCAATAATTATGATTGGAATCTGTTACGTGGTCCTCGTCAAATGGATGTTCCCGAACAAAGATTTAAAGTTCAACGCTTCCAAGGATGTCATTTATACCGAGCTGGAAAAGTTGGGCCCAACTTCAGGAAAAGAAAAAATGGTGCTCATCATTTTTGGCGTTACCGTTTTCCTATGGATATTTAGAACCTTGATCAATAATATTTTTCCCAATTTGGGACTGACCGATACGATGATCAGTATTTTGGCAGCTGTTGCGCTCTTTGGGATACCTTACAACATTAAAAAAGGTGATTTTATAATTATTTGGAAAGATACATCCAAATTGGCCTGGGGTATTTTAGTGCTCTTCGGTGGAGGTTTGGCCCTTGCCCAGGGAATGTCTGCAAGTGGGATTGTGGACATGGTGGCCAATTCCATAGCACAAAGTGAAATAAGTGTTTTATTCACTGCCGCACTGTTGATTTTCTTGATGCTGTTTATGACGGAGTTGATGAGCAACGTAGCCTTAGTGGCCGTTTTGGCACCTGTAGTGGCCGGTATTGCCATTGGTCTGGATATTCCAATGCTGCACTTATTGATTCCGGTTACCATTGCCAGTAGCTGTGCCTTTATGCTACCTATGGCCACGCCACCCAATGCCATTGTGTTTGCGAGTGGCTATGTGAAAATTCCTCAAATGGCACGCGTTGGGGTCATCTTAAACCTTATTGCCGTAGTACTTCTTATTTTGGTTTTTCAGTTTGTAATTCCACTATTGTTCTAAACTAAAAATGCCCTTCCGGGCGGAAGGGCATTTTTACAAACTAACTAACTCAAAAAAATGTAAGAAACTAACTTAACTAACGCTACTCGCTTTTATGCAAGTGTGGCGTAACTCTTTGTTAGGTACAAAGTTATAACTCTTTTTGGGAAAGATTATTGTAATTAGATTTTTGTTAACGTAGCCATTCAAAAAACAGGGTGGTTCATTTTTCTGTGTTAAACAAAAAAGAGTGCATTAATTTCAGCCTACAGTTAAAAACGTTGAACATTCTGCACACTAAAAAGCTTTTTACTAAAGATTCCACCTAATGAAGGTTCAATGTTATTTTTTTGTTAACCAGTACTTTATAGGATTTTATTAACAAACAAAAACCCCTCGGTCGAGGGGTTTTATAGCTAACTCAAATAAGTTGTAAAATGAAAAACATCTTACTGTATTGATCCAGAGTAAGGATCAAAGTTTTCTGGGAGATACTCGGAAGTATCAAAACCCAAATCCATTTCTTCTTCCTCCATATAGTTGATGGAAGTAATCGCTATCACATCGGTGTAAGGATCAAAACCTTCTGGCAACAAATACTTGCTGTTGATTCCCAATTCCAGTTCAAATTCTTCCTCTACATATGAAATCGATTTTAAATCCACATAAGCCTCATAAGGAGAGAAATCTTCTGGCAAGTAATCTTTGGTATCAAAACCGAGGTCCATGTCCTCCTCCTCCATATAATTGATGGAATGCACATCCACCACCTCTGTGTAGGGGTCAAAATTTTCCGGCAAATACTCTTTGGTATCAAAACCTAATGCTGGTTCAACTTTGTTTTCGAGGTATATGATGGAATTCAAATCAAAATAGCTTTCGTAAGGATTAAAGTCCTCGGGAAGGTAATCAGTGGTGTCAAAACCTAAATCCAAATCAGGTTCTTCCTCTAAATACACTATTTCGTTCAAATTCAATTCATACAATGCATAATCCGTCATCTCTGAAGTTGAATCGTTTAACTCAGCACTGATGTTCAATGTGGTTAAACTGTTCTCTAAACTACCGGGTGTCTCGGATTGAACCTCGACAACCTTGGTATTTTGTTGGTCGTTTGCTATGGCGGTACTACTTAATAATACACTTCCATAAATTAATAATAACTTGTTCATTTTTTGATTGAATTTTATGATTGATGTTATGCCTATAAGACTACTCAAAACCCAAAACGTTACAGTCTTTAGGATTTTTTTACGAAATTTAAATACCCCCTGAGCCCAGCCATACAGGGCGATTCGCTCCAAACCATCAGTAAAACGCAGGACTCCCAAAGGTTGGGGCATTCCGTTAAAAAAATGACTGTTAATATATATTTAACAGTTAATTTTCTCGATTTTTAGGTTCTTTGAATCTTCTTACTTATTCAAACGGACTTAAAAAATGATTAAAAATTTACTACCTCGACTATTAGTAGTCTTTATTCTATTGGGAACCGTCCAAAATTTGGACGCCCAACTTTTCAAAAAGAAAAAGAAACAAACCGAACAAAAAAAGGACGACAAGTCCAAACCTGGTGATATAAAGCCTTACGATAAGGTAATCACCAAAGACGCAAAAACCGACGAAGGACTTTTTAGCGTCCATACCGTGGATGACAAACATTATTACGAAATTCCCGACTCCCTGTTCAACCGTGAAATGCTCATGGTAAGCCGAATCTCCAAAACTGCCACAGGAATTGGTTTTGGTGGCGGAAAAATAAACACCCAAGTGCTGCGCTGGGAGAAAAAGGACAAAAAGGTACTGGTTCGCGTAGCTTCCTACGAAAACGTGGCTGCCGATTCATTGCCAGTTCACGAAGCCGTGGTAAACTCCAACTTTGAACCCGTACTTTATTCTTTTGACATCAAGGCCATCAATAAAAAAGATTCTTTGAATCCAGCTACGGTGATAGAAATTGACCCCTTGTTCTCCAAAGATGTAAAAGCCCTTGGATTTCCGGACCGATACAGAAAAAGGTACAAGATTACGCGACTGGATGGAGATCGAAGCTATATCGAATCCATTAAAAGTTACCCTCTTAATATTGAGGCCCGTCACGTAAAAACATACTTTTCCAACGAACCACCCAGCAATTCAAGCCTAGGTTCCATTTCATTGGAAATCAACAACTCCATGATCTTGTTACCTAAAGAACCGATGAAACGACGTTATTTCGACGAACGTGTAGGTTGGTTCGCTAGAGGACAGGTAGATTACGGTCTTGATGCCCAAGAAAGCAAAACGGTCACCTATTTGGACCGTTGGAGACTCGAGGTGAAAGACGAGGATATCGAAAAATATAAGGCCGGTGAATTGGTCGAACCAAAGAAACCAATTGTTTATTATGTAGACCGAGCTACTCCAAAAGAGTGGGTGCCTTTCATAAAACAAGGCATAGAAGATTGGCAAGTTGCCTTTGAAGCGGCTGGATTTAAGAACGCCATTATCGCCAAGGACCCTCCTTCCCCGGAAGAAGACCCTGAGTGGTCCCCGGAAGATGTGAGGTATTCCGTGGTGCGTTATTTGGCCTCTCCTATTCCAAACGCCAATGGTCCGCATGTGAGCGACCCAAGAAGTGGTGAGATTTTGGAATCTGATATCAACTGGTATCACAATGTAATGAGCTTGCTGCGCGGTTGGTATTTTGTGCAGACAGCGGCCATTAATCCGGCTGCGCAGAAAACAGAATTCGAAGAAAAAGTCATGGGACGTTTGATACGCTTTGTATCCTCCCACGAAGTAGGCCACACCCTTGGATTGCCCCACAATATGGGAAGCAGCGTTGCCTACCCTGTTGATTCCTTACGTTCGGCCAGCTTTACCAAAAAGTATGGAACCGCTCCTTCCATTATGGACTATGCCCGTTTCAACTACGTGGCCCAACCAGGTGACGAAGGCGTAGCATTAATGCCAAACATTGGCGTTTACGATAAATATGCCATAAAATGGGGATACAAACCCATTTTGGACAAAACGGCCAAAGAAGAAAAACCTATCCTGAACAGTTGGATTTTGGAGCACGCTGGAGACCCCATGTACCGTTTTGGCCACCAGCAAGTTGGCGACATCCATGATCCAAGTTCCCAAACCGAGGATTTAGGGGATGATGCCATAAAAGCTAGCTTGTATGGTATCGAAAACTTAAAGCGTATTGTTCCCAAGTTAATGGAATGGACCACCGAAGACGGTGAAAACTATGATGACCTGGAAACTATGTACGGACATGTAGTCGCACAATTCCGCAGATATATGGGCCACGTATCCAACAACATTGGCGGGGTATACGAATATCACAAAACAGCCGACCAAGAGGGAGCCGTTTATACCCATGTAAGCAAGGAACACCAAAAAAATGCGATGGACTTTATGCAGGAACAGCTCTTTGAAACCCCTGAATGGTTGATTGACCAAAACATTTTCAATAAAATCGAATACTCTGGTTCGGTAGAGCGTATCCGTGCTACCCAAGAACGTTATTTGAACACTATGTTGCAATTGGGCAAATTGGCTCGAATTATTGAAAACGAGACCTTGAACGGTGATGAAGCCTATGGATTGGTAGAAATGATGCGCGACCTCCGCAGGGGAATATGGTCCGAGACACGAAGTGGCAGAACCATAGACACCTACCGCAGAAACCTTCAAAAGGCGCATATCGACCGTTTGGAGTATTTAATGACGGCGGACAGCCAAAGTAAGCAACCAGATTTTGGAGGATATAGAAAATCCACTCCTATCAATACAAGCCAATCCGATATTCGTTCGGTTGCACGTGCTGAGCTCAATAACTTAAAAAGAGATATCAGAGGTGGTCTTGCCAGGATTTCGGACACAATGAGCCGTTACCATTTACAGGACGCTTTGGAACGTATAGATCTTATTTTGGAGCCTGCTAAATAGGCGACTTTTTATACAATGTACAAATTGCAAAGGTGTAACCGATTCGTTTATCGGTTACACCTTGTTTTTTTAAACATACACATCTATTCAAGGTCGTTTCACAACATATCGCTGAAAATCCCGTTAGGTTTGATTACCTTAGTAACCCCAAATCTCAACATCATGACCTACAAGACAAAAAGCCTTATTTATTTTATTTGTTTCGTGGCAGCTTCCACACTTTACTACGTTGTGGACAAGCACGATGAATTCCAAAATCAAGTCAGTTCAGAAACTTACGTCGAAACAAACTTCCAAGATGCCGACGATTATACTGATGATACCAAGGAAGATTTGGAAAAAGAACTCAAGTAATTTCCCTAAAACACATTTGTACTGTTAAATGCTTCATAAACTATGTTGCAATGATTAAACCTTTGGACACCGTATCTGTCCAAGGAATAAATCATTAAAGTTTAGACATATGAAACGATTAACAGTAGTATTGGTTATGCTCATGAGCATTGGCATGGCCGCGCAAAGAAATGATGGCCCCAGAATGCGTAAAGGTCCGAAAATGGACATGACCGCGGAGCAAATGGCCACATTGCAGACAAAACACATGACCTTGGCACTGGATTTGACCAAGGCACAACAGGATAAGGTGTATGAGATCAGTTTGGAAAATGCCCAATTTAGAAAAGCCAAATGGGATGAGATAAAAGCTTTAAAAGAGAGCGGCGATTGGAAAAGGCCATCTTCTGAGGAGCGATTTGAAATGGAAAATGCCCGATTGGACCGTCAAATTGCGATGCAGGGAAAAATGAAAAAAGTACTGGATGAAAAACAATACGAAACTTGGCAAAAAATGCAGAAAAGCAGAAAAGCCAAACACGGCAAAAAGAGAATGGAGGAGAGAGGGAGAAGACGATAGTGTTTTTTGTTGATTTTAAGAAGCCGCGCCTGCCATGGTCGCGGTTTCTTTTTTTATCGCTTTTATTATCGATATTTTGATATATCGGTTTTTTTATCGATATTTGATATAATCGTCAAATTAAACGATAAATAAACAAATGATAGCCGTACTTACAGGAGACATCAAAAACTCCAAAGATCATGAAGCCCACATATGGTTGCCCGTTTTAAAAGCGGCATTGGAGCATTATGGTTCCGAACCATCGGACTGGGAGATTTATAGGGGAGACAGCTTTCAGCTGCAAACCGCTCCCGAAAAAGCCTTGGAAGCCGCCATCTTTATAAAGGCCAGTATCAAACAAATACGACACTTGGATGTACGGATAGCTATCGGTCTCGGCGAAAAAAACCATACCGCGGCCAAAATCACGGAGTCCAACGGAGAAGCTTTTGTAAATTCCGGCGAATGTTTCGACCAGTTAAAAAAACAGACCTTGGCCCTAAAATCCAACGCTGCCACTTTTAATGAAACCCTAAATACCATGTTGTCCTTGGCCGCATTGAGCATGGACAATTGGCTGCCCGCTACCGCTACCGTGGTGAAAACCACCATGGAACACCCCGAGGCCAACCAAAAAGAACTGGCAACTCTGCTGGGCAAATCCCAAAGCACCATAAGCGAAGCATTGATCAGGGCCGGATTTGATGAAGTCCAAAAAATGATTCAATTTTACAGAACACAACTCGCCCAATTATGATGCTTTTAGCCCTAAAACTGATACTTGCCCATTTTATAGGGGATTTTGTACTACAACCGGCACATTGGGTAGCGGACAAACTCAAAAACAAGGGCAGGTCCAAATACCTCTACTTTCATATTGGGGTGCACGCATTGGCACTTTTGGTCCTACTGCAATTTCAATATTTGGGCGCCGTTGCGGTTATTATCGTGACCCATTACCTCATAGACCTCGGAAAATTATCCCTGACCAATCCTAAAAACTACCGATGGCTCTTTGTGGTGGACCAAGTACTTCATTTGTTGGTATTGGGCGGCATGCTGTATTGGATATCCCCTTTTACATTGGATTTTAAAGCAATTTTCACGGAGAATACGTTACTGTTAATTACTTTTTTGGTCTTTGTCACCTACGTATCCGGTATTATTATGCGCATGTTGTTGGCACCGTATATTGATGAAGTGGCCAAAAGCGACGAACCTGGAGAGGGTGGTTCCCTTAAAAATGCCGGTACCTACATTGGCATGCTGGAACGCCTCTTTGTGTTTGGGTTTATTTTAATGCAGCAGTGGGCCGCCATTGGATTGCTGATCGCTGCAAAATCCGTGTTCCGGTTCGGGGACCTCAATAAGGGCAAAAACCGAAAACTCACCGAGTATGTGCTTATTGGTACACTATTGAGTTTTGGCCTGGCGATACTTTCGGGAATGCTTTATTTGTATCTGGAAGACCTGCCTACCACCTAAACAAAGAAACCGTCCCAAAGGGACGGCTCTTTCCGAATAAAAAATCTACTTTATTAAAACACTTTGTATGTATGGCATTGGAGCATCATAACATCTGTATAAAGGTACTTAAAAATTTTTATTTAGAATTATTTTAAATTATTTAAATTTGTAGTCAGATGCATCTAGGAAAAGTGTCAAGGCAATCTTTTTTATCTCTTTGCATTCTATTGAGTTAGTTTAAGTGGAAAGCGGGGCCATGTCCCGCTTTTTTTGTATGTTTTTACGACACAAAAAAATTGGATAGCGTTAATCGCAACCATCAAAAAAGTGTTAGTTTACGGTAAATACAGTTTTAAATGAAGGAAGACATGGGAGTAATAGCAACGAACAACAGAGAAATAAACCTATACTACAACGCCGAGACTAATAAAGGCATGCAGACCTTGGCCTATTTGCAATCTTCCAAGAATAAGGTATTGGACGTGGATTTGTCCAAGACCAAGGTAACGGGTACCCAATGGACCGAACTTGCCAAACGTTTGGGCAAGTCCATTAAGGAATTGATCAATACGGAACATCCTGATTTTATAAACGACTACGGAAAAAACCACAACCTCCAAAGCGACGAAGATTGGCTTAAAGTGTTGGAAAACAATCCCAAAGTAGTGACCCAACCTATTTTGGTACAGGGAGACAAAGCCGTACAAATTGATACCCCTTCGGAAGTAATGGTATTTTTGGAAGAAGAGGACCAAAGCTAAGTCCTTTCCTTCCTCCTTCACCATTAGACTTTCACCCTTCACCTATAACCCATCACCCTTATCCCTTCACCTTTCAACCATGCACCCTTAACCTTTTACATATACACTATTGTAAATTGCAATACCAAAACCGACTTTAAAAAACCTTCGCCACCGCCTCTATGGTCTTGTCCAAATCGGCATAGCTGAGGGCATCGTTTAAAAAGTAGCTTTCAAAAGCAGAGGGTGGTAAGTACACGCCATTTTCCAACATCCCGTGGAAGTATTTTTTAAAGGTATCGTTGTTGCCCTTGGCGGAGCTGGCAAAATCCACAACAGGCTCGTCCGTAAAGTGTACGGAGATCATACTGCCATAACGGTTGATCTGGTGGGTCACGCCTTTTTTAGTCAGTACCATAGCAATGCCCTTGTGCAAATACTCCGTTTTCTCGGCCAAACTGGTAAAAATTTCAGGCTGGTTGTTCAAGGCGGTCAGCATGGCCAGTCCGGCACCCATCGCCAAAGGGTTTCCGCTCAAAGTTCCTGCTTGGTACACGGGTCCTTCGGGCGCCAAATGTGCCATAATCTCGGCCCGGGCCGCAAACGCCCCAACGGGCAGTCCACCACCGATCACTTTCCCGAACATTACAATATCGGCATCAATGCCCAAGGCTTCTTGCGCCCCCCCTTTTCCCAAACGAAAGCCTGTCATCACCTCATCAAACAACAACAAAATGCCTTCTTGAGTACAGAGTTCGCGCAATCCTTTTATAAATTCCTCTTTGGGGATAATACAACCCATGTTCCCTGCCACGGGTTCCAAAATAATAGCGGCAATTTCACCTTTATTGGCTTCCACCAAGGCTTTTACGCCTTCCAAATCGTTGTAATCGGCCAATAGCGTATCCTTGGCCGTACCCTGTGTTACCCCAGGGCTGTTGGGGCTACCAAACGTAACGGCACCGCTTCCCGCTTGTATCAAAAAAGAATCGGAGTGGCCGTGGTAGCAACCGGCAAATTTGATGATCTTCTCCTTGCCCGTGTACCCACGCGCGAGTCGCACTGCACTCATACATGCTTCGGTTCCGCTGTTCACAAAACGGATTTTGTCAATGTTCGGCACCATGGACACCGCCAGTTTGGCGATTTCTGTCTCAATTTCGGTGGGCGTTCCAAAGGAAGTTCCTTTTTTGGCTTTATCCACCACCGCATCAATCACCGGTTGGTAGGCATGACCCAAAATTAGCGGACCCCACGAAGCAATGTAATCAATGAGTTGGTTGCCATCCTCATCGTACAGATAGGCGCCTTTGGCCTCCTTGATAAAAATAGGGTCGCCCCCTACGGCTTTAAACGCTCGTACAGGTGAATTTACTCCTCCAGGAATGTATTTTTTGGCCTCTGCGAACAAGGCACTGCTTCGTTGGTAGATCATATATGTTCTGTATCATTCCCGTGAATGACGGGAATCTATTTTAGTATTTTGTCCAATACCCTTCGACTCCGCTCAGGGCACAATTAATCATGTCAGTTCGAGCACAGTCTAGCAAGAATCCATTTTAACCTAGTGGATTCCGCATCAGGTGCGGAATGACATTCTTCCTGCAAAGGTAATGAGGATCATTCGTTTTGGGAAATGGTTCTTATGGTTAAGAAGATGCTTCGCTCCGCTCAGCATGACAGGCGATTGTCAGTTCGAGCACAGTCTAGCAAGAATCCACTTTTACCCAGTGGATTCCGCATCGGGTGCGGAATGACATTCTTCTGGCAAAGGCAATGAGGATCCTTCGTTTTGGGAAATGGTTCTTATGGTTAAGAAGATGCTTCGCTCCGCTCAGCATGACAGGTGATTGTCAGTTCGAGCGCAGTCGAGCATGAATCCATTTTTATCCAATGGATTCCGCATCAGGTGCGGAATGACATTCTTCCCGCAAAGGTAATGAGGATCCTTCGTTTTGGGAAATGGTTCTTATGGTTAAGAAGATGCTTCGCTCCGCTCAGCATGACAAATAAACTACGAAAGTATTAGCTACCATTGACCATCAAACAAAAAACCTACTAACGAACAATCCAACCATCGAACCATCTATGAATCCAATTTCGAAACCCCAAGGTTTACTGCGCCCTTCGGATATTGAGCGTTTGTCCTATGGAAATAATGTTGTCGTTCAAATTATTGAGGCGGCGAAGTTCCTCCACAGAAATATCATATCGTTTGGAAATCCCATACAGGGTATCCCCTTTTTGCACTTCGTGGGTAAACACCTCGTAGTTTTTGGGTTCCCGCACTGTTGCCAATCCACTATGAACCACTTCTTCATCATATTTATCCAAATCGTAGCGTTCAATAAGCGCAATCAACTTTTGCGGATACTTGCGGTCCGTGGCATACCCTGCCTGACGTAAGCCGTGGGCCCATTTTTTATAATCGTTCCGTTTGTAGTTGAACAAAAACGCATAGCGCGACCGTGTGGAAAGGAAAACACTATGATCTCGGAAAGAATACATCGGGTGGTTGTACTTACGGAAACATTCTCCCTTCGCATCATCATCATGAAAATCGAACTCGCCCTGCCAACCCGTATGGCACTTAATACCAAAATGGTTGTTGGTCTTTAAGGTGAGTTCCCCTCGGCCAGAGCCACTTTCCAAAATACCCTGCGCCAAGGTAATACTGGCAGGAATACCATAGGCACGCATTTCGTACTGGGCAATTTCGGCAAAAGTTTCAATATAGTCTTGGGTATCGGAAATAGGAAAACGTTCAAAACGCCCAGTATCCTCCGGCATAGGGTACAAACCATCGTCTTCTTTGGTATCCTCCCTACTATTGGTGTTGGTGTTTTCCGAATTACTGATTACGGGAGCTCCCTTTCTATGGGTAGTTCGTCTTTTTTTGGCACCGCAGCTAGTAAGCAAAAGTGCTGCTATCAATATATATCCTATTCGCCTGATCATACGTTCAATAACGGTAAATTCTTCTTTTTCAGTACAAGGTTCATTCCTTTTATGCCTTGCAATCCTCCTGTATGTATTGCCAAGATTTGGGTTCCTGGTTCAAAAAAATCCTGTTTTATAAGGTCAAAAATACCAAAAAGCATCTTACCCGTATAAATGGGGTCCAATGCGATGCCTGTTTCACTTTTGAAGAGGTTGATAAATGCAATCAATTGCTGGTCCACCTTCGCATAACCTCCAAAATGATAATCGGTTACGAGTTGCCAACGCTTGTTTTGGCTAAAGGTACGAATCTCCTCGATTAAAAAATCACCCTTGAGTGCCGGGAACCCCAAAACGGTTTGATGGGGCTGGGCAGCATTGATCAACCCTGCCACGGTGCCACCTGTGCCCACGGCACTGCAGATGTAATCAAATGTTCCATCTTCTTCGGTCAATATTTCGGAACAACCTTTTACTGCCAAGGCATTGGTTCCCCCTTCGGGCAAAACATAAACATCGCCAAACGCTTCCTGTAATTTTTGAATGAACGATGGCTCGTTTTTGAGCCGATAATCGCTACGGGACACAAAATGGAACCGCATACCGTGTTCGTGAGCCAATGTTAGGGTCGGATTGTCCTGCCATTTGTCCGCCAACTCTTCACCACGAATCACACCGATCGTTTTTATGCCCCCCTCATGCCCTGCAAAGGCTGTAGCCGCAATATGGTTGGAAAAAGCACCGCCAAAAGTGAGCAAGGTATCTTTGCCCTGTTTTTTGGCTTCGAGCAGGTTGTATTTGAGTTTTCGGTATTTGTTCCCGGAAATAAACGGATGGATGGTATCTTCCCTTTTCAGGTAAAGACGAACCTTCTTTTCTCGAAAAAGAGGCATATCAATATGCTGATTGGGTTTCTTCAACACAAGAAATTAACGGGTCAAGTACTGCAAAAAACCAAAGGTTCTGCGTTTGGTAAGATACTGCATATCCTTTTCGTTGGCATAGGCCTCACGTTCAAAACTAATATTTTGATAAGCGCGATAACTGTTCAAATAGAGTACGGTTCTGATCAACCATTCTACCAAATAGATAATGTAAAAAGGCAGGATCAATAGTTCTCTCTGCTGCTTTAAATGGATACGCTCATGATTGATGAGCACCTCATCCGCCTTTAAGGAGTCTTCCTTTAGAATAATGAAAGGCCACAATGAGAGCCCCACATAATTTTTATAAAAGAAATGTTTAAAGACTAGTATCACCTGTTTGCTATCATTAGGTTTCCTAACAAATATAACTGCAAAAACCGCTCAAAATTGGATAGTTAGCAGAAATCAATCAACATTTTCGGTGAACAACGTTCTTTTGAAAAGGTTAAAACCTTCGTCCTTTTCCCATGAAAACAGTAAATTTATCTAGTAAAAATGGTTGCTATACATGAAAGAGCGCATTCCCTTGGAAGAGGGGGATTATTACTTATCGGAACAAGGGTATAAGGTATTTACCGAAAAATACCATTTAAAACGTGGTTATTGTTGCGAGAGCGGTTGCCGCCATTGTCCCTATGGATACAATGCCAAAACCAACACGCAAAATTAGGGATTCGGCATAATATTTGTGGGTTAGTTAAAGATATCTCAAGAATTTAAAAATAACGCTATGAAAACATTACAACGCTTTGCACTCCTTGCCTTCTCCTTTGGTTTGTTGGCTTCCTGTTCCTCTGTTCGAGTGGTTTCGGATTACGACCGACAAGCTGACTTTAACAACTATAAAAGCTATGCTTTTTACAAAACAGGTATAGACAAGGCCCAAATATCGGATTTGGACAAGAAAAGAATTTTAAGGGCCATTGAGGCCGAACTGGGTTCCCGCGGATTCGTAAAATCCGACAATCCCGATGTATTGATCAGCATTTTTACCAAAGAACGCGAACGCGTGGATGTATACAACAACTACGGCTGGGGCTGGGGCGGTTTTTATAGCCCATGGGCCTGGGGTCCCGGTTGGGGCTGGGGCTGGGGCGGCAACAATGTGAGTACCCGCACCGAAGGCTCCTTATATATCGACGTAATAGATGCGAACAAGAAAGAGTTGGTATGGCAAGGTCGTGGCGTAGGAACGTTGAACAACACCAAAAACATTGAAAAAAAGGAACAGCGCATCAAAGAATTTGTTTCGCAGATCCTAGAAGAGTACCCGCCGCAAATGGCAGTGGCCTCTAACTAAAATATAGACCGCCCCGTTGGGCGGTTTTTTATTTCCCTTAACTTTCCTTAAGAGAATTTCCGTTCCCTATTTCGTATCTTTAAGTCGCGCAAAAAACGACGTATGAGCTACGAATCCAATCCTATACTGGACAAACTACCGAAGCACCTTAAACAATTCATAAAACCACAGAATTATGAAGAGTATACCGCCATTGACCAAGCGGTTTGGCGCTATGTAATGCGAAAAAATGTGGATTACCTCAGCAAGGTGGCCCATAAATCGTATGTGGACGGCTTAAAAAAGACAGGGATTTCCATTGACCATATTCCCAATATGTATGGAATGAACCGTATCCTGAAAGAAATCGGATGGGCGGCCGTTGCGGTGGACGGTTTTATTCCGCCCTCTGCTTTTATGGAGTTCCAGGCCTACAACGTATTGGTAATTGCTTCGGATATTCGTCAGCTTGAAAATATTGAATATACGCCTGCCCCAGATATTATTCACGAAGGGGCCGGACACGCACCCATTATCGCCAATCCAGAATATGCAGAGTACCTGCGCAGATTCGGGGAAATTGGCTGCAAGGCCATTTCCAGCGCGAAGGATTATGAACTGTATAACGCGGTGCGCCACCTTTCCATTATAAAAGAAGCCAACGGCACGCCCCAAAGTGAGATCGATGAGGCCGAAAAATACATTGAGCACCTACAAGAAAATATGGGCGAGCCCAGTGAGATGGCCCTTATTCGAAACCTGCATTGGTGGACTGTGGAATACGGTTTGATCGGCACTGTGGACAATCCTAAAATTTATGGTGCAGGACTGCTTTCGTCCATTGGGGAAAGTACGTGGTGCATGACGGACAAAGTGAAAAAGATTCCGTACTCCATTGAAGCGGCCCACACGGAGTTTGACATCACCAAACCGCAACCACAGCTATTTGTGACCCCCGATTTTGCATTTTTGAGTCAGGTGTTGGAGGATTTTGCCAATACCATGGCCGTGCGGACAGGAGGGTTGTCCGGAATCAAAAAATTGATAGGTTCCAAAGCATTGGGAACCATTGAGCTGAGCACGGGGCTACAAATCTCGGGGGAATTCAGCAATGTCTTGGAAAATGATGGTAAACCCATTTACATCCAAACTACCGGCGGAACAGCATTGGCCTATCGCGAAAAAGAGTTGGTAGGACATAGTATTGCCCACCATGCAGATGGTTTTGGTTCCCCTATCGGAAAGTTGAAGGGCATCAACATTGCCATTGAGGATATGGGACCCCGTGATCTTAAGGCCTACAAAATTTATGAAGGTGAACAAATTGCCATGGAGTTTGAGGGGGGTGTAAAAGTTGAAGGAACCATCATTACAGGAACCCGAAACTTAATGGGAAAAATTATCTTGATCACATTTGAAGATTGCACCGTTACCCACAACGATAAAGTGCTATTTCAACCTGAATGGGGCTTATACCACATGGCAGTTGGCCAAAACATCGTATCGGCTTATAACGGCCCTGCCGATTTGAACAGTTTCGACCTGATCACCCATCAGATCACGGAAAGCACCATCAAATCCAAAAAAGATGAAAAACGATTGGAACTGGAGCGATTCTATGAGCAGATAAGACATTATAGAGAAGGAAAAAACACCACGGTTTCCCGAAATAAAGTATTCCAGGCCCTAAAAAAAGACCACCCAAAGGACTGGTTATTGCCCATAGAATTGTACGAACTTGCCAAGCAGGACAACAATCTGGAATTTCAGCAAGAGATTTTGGATCACTTGGAACATATTAAACGGGACAATCCAAAAGTTGGGCATTTAATTGATGACGGCCTACAATTGGTAGACACTGCTTTGGTAAGCTAAAACCCCAGTTTTTCAATATTCTCCGAAGTGTGCTCCAATTGGGGTACCGTAGCTTTTGTAATAGGGTAAAAGGAAATGTTGAGCTTTTCACCATTTCTTTTTAGGCCCAACTCAACTTCATGGTCGATACTGCCCTGCCATATGCTTCGGGAAAACACTTCATCCCCTGCTCGCACACCTGCTTCCCATGCTTTGCTTCCTTCGGTTACGCTTTCGATGCCTTTTCGGTCCTCTGTAAACTCGAATCCAAGCTCGTAAACATCACTTTCTGGGCTGTATTCCAATTCCAGTTCATCAAACAATGCAACTAAATCCACTTTTTGACCTTCTTCGATATATTTTCGGAAAACAGTTTCAAAATCTCCGTCCCAAAATACATCCATCACCCCCATAAAATAATCATGGGTCAGTTTTTGATCCTTGGTGGTCGCATCCGCATAAACTTGATGCATCACATCGTCCAAACTTTGTTTGCCTTCACTCATTTGTTGGATACTCTGATCAAGGTAAAAGGCAAAGATCGCCCCTCTCCAATAAGGCAGTTTGGAATACTCGTAGTTCGTCCAAAAATTTTCGTAATTGATTTCAGAATTGGGGGCCTCTCCTACCGATGAGGCATACAAATCTCGAATGGTTCGGTTGAATTCATCAATAAAAAAAGTGGCGTCCAAACCATTGATCCTGTTCCTTGCAATGTTCTTATAGGTATAATATTCGGTAAACCCTTCACTGAACCAATATTGTTCTTCTTCGTTATCGTTCTCGATGGTATGGCCGATCCAATTGTGCATCAACTCGTGATTGAAGAGATACACCATTTGGCCAATATCCGTCTGATCGTTATTGGAAACAGAGGTCGCAAAAGAGTTGGTCAATCCCGTTCCTTGGAAACTACTGCCGTTTTCTTGTGGAAAAGGTTGCATGGTCACTGTAAAATATTCTTGCGAATGGTCGTTCCAGAAATCACGTTGATAGGCCAATGTTTCTTCCAGCACCTTAAAGACTTCTTCATCTTTAAACGGAATCCATTCACCACGCGTAGCCAAACTGATTTGGTTCCCCTGAATCTCACTATTGAAGACCCTGAAATCACCTCCGACAAAAATCGCACTTCCGAACAAATCCATATTTTGGTCGTTCAACATTTGAACTTTTTCCTTGCTCCCAAAACTGTTGTGAATGGTATATTCCGTTGGAAACGAAGACCAATCCAGTAGAATATCCTGATGATCTCCCACATTTTCGGGCACCATGAACATATTGTGGGAAAACACATGGAAATAGTCCTGGTTGATGATGGGACGGTAAATTTTATCCGTAGATATATCCCCTTCGAAATCCTGCTTCAAAAAATATTCAAACACCAATTCTTTGATATCCTTCGGATGCATTAAAACTATGCGTCCGCTATCCGCATCTTTTTCAACAGCGCCTTCAACATTCAACAGCTCCATTTTTCCCAGGGAATTATAAAGTCCTTCCTGTCCCCATGCATCATCCGGAAATGACAATTCCGTTGTGCCATCTGGACTGGCCTCAAGTGTCATTTTAATCTTAAGTTGTGGAATACTATCGATCACTACGGGCGATATTTCATAGCTGATATCAGATTCGGATTGTTTCTGACAGGAAAATAAAAAAGTGGCTAAAAGGGCGGTTAGTAGTACTCTTTTAAACATGGTTTTGATTGATTGATGTATCTAATAGACGCATCAGATCAAGAAATGTGACAGCTCAATCGATAAAAGTTCTTAACTGCTCGGTATTTTTCACAGGAATGTTGTCGTATACCAACGACCAGCCCATGGTATTGGTCAGTACCAAAATTCGGGAAAGTTCGCTCACCAAGCGATTCTCCGCATTGGTACGCAGAGCGGAAGCCTCAATTTTCCCCATCAAAGATGCGTTTACATTTCGCTTTATCGTATTATAATCATCTGCATTGAAGGGATTCAAATAGTCTGCCGTAACATCGTAGTACTCAAAATCGGGGCTGATTTTTAGTTCCGGCTCTGGAATCCGGGTAATCCTGAGCAATCTTTGCTCTTCGTCCATTTCGTATTTTATTTTGGACATATCGTAGGCAATGGATACATCGGCATTGACCACTACCAAAGCCTTTTTATGCGCTGTGACCAAGGGACCGAACAGCTCCTTGGAATCCTTGTAGTTGTACACCTCGGCAAAATGCCCTTCGGTGACCACCAATTTGGAAACATTCTGCAACTCCTGCTGAATCAGCATCGAATTTTCTTCTAAAATTGATTTTTGATCACGCTCATCGGTGCACGATTTATAGATCAAAACCGACGCCAATGCTATTAGTGCTCCAAATAATACTTTCTTCATTTAACCGAATTTCATGAAAGGATACCTTTCTTGAAGATACGTAATTTTATTCCTGAGCGATGTTTTGAACTTTTGATGGGCTTCGGAATCTGGGTTAAAGGGTCGGTGCAGCAGTCCTTTTTGAACAGCATCCACCTCCTCCATTACGGAGAAGGCATTTTCAGAAATCCAAACAGACCTAAAACGCTCCCAAATATAATCTACCGCCAATTGGTTCGGATGAACCATATCCTTTCCATAAAAACGGTAATCCCGTAGCTCGTCCATCATAATTTCATAGGATGGAAAGTAGGGCACATTGTGCCCATTTATTATTTGATGCAGAGCGGTAATTAACTGCGCCTTGCTCCGTTGATTTTCTATAAAACCATCTTTTAAATGGCGAACGGGCGAAATGGTGAAGATGATTTGTGCTTTTGGATTTACTTTTTGAATCAATTTCACCATTTGGTCAAGACTGGCTTCAATTTCTGTAACGCTCAATAGCCTTTTCGTGAATTGCTTCTGTGGAACCTTATGGCAATTGGCCACCATTCTGCCTGATGTATTATGCCCATATACCCAAGCTGTTCCCAAGGTGATGACAATATGGGATGAAGTCTCCAATCCAACTTTGGCACCCTTCAATCGTTGATTGAGCAGGTGCAACATTGCTTCGGGATTATCTGAACGCAAATCGGAATGCGCATCAAAACAGCGCCAAATCCCATCCTGTTCAAAAATCTCTTCTTGCTGATATGTTTTTTCCTCAATGGCTCGTTGAACCAAATTCTCAATGGCCACGGGATGAAACAATATCCCAAAGGGATTCTGTAAGTTTTGGAACTTAAAATAATCCAGCTTAGCTCCAATATTTTCAACAAAACAAGACCCTAACAGCACCAGCTTACTTTGATAATCGATGGGATTATCGCTGGGCGTTAAAGGTATCCTTGTTTGTAGTTCCATTAAGAAAGGTATTCCTTCACTTTGTCGAGTGCTTCGGGAATTCCAGCAGGGTTTTTGCCCCCGGCGGTCGCGAAGAAGGGTTGCCCACCGCCACCACCTTGGATGTACTTCCCAAGTTCGCGGACAATGGTGCCTGCATTCAGGTCTTTTTCTGCCACCAAATCCTTGGAAATGTAGCAGGACAATATGGCTTTTCCATCATTTTCAGAAGCAAGCAATAGGAATAGCTTGTCCACTTGACCACCCATTTCAAAGGCCAAATCTTTAATGCCTCCAGCATCCAAATCCACTTTTTTAGCCAAGAAATGTATTCCGTTTACTTCTTCCAGTTCGGCGATCAACTCATTTTTGAGTCCTTTGGCCTTATCCTTCAACAGTTGCTCCACCTGTTTTTTAAGGGCCAGGTTTTCTTCTTGCAAACTGGCAACGGATTTTACAGGGTCTTGAGAATTCTTCAACATGTCCTTGATCTCGAAGAGCATGCGGTTATTGTTGAAGTAAAATTCTTTAACGGCATCCGACGTAATGGCCTCAATTCTTCTGATTCCAGCAGCAACCGCCCCTTCAGAAACAATTTTAAAATGCCAGATATCGGCCGTGTTCTTCACGTGGGTCCCACCACAAAGCTCAATGGATTGTCCAAAACGGATGGTTCGCACCGTATCGCCATATTTTTCTCCAAAAAGTGCCATTGCACCTTGTTCCATAGCTTCTTTCATCGGAACATTACGGCTTTCTTCCAAAGGAAGGTGTCCATCAATACGGGCATTCACAAAGTTTTCAACCTCTCGGAGTTCTTCAGTGGTCAATTTTGAAAAATGAGAGAAATCGAATCGCAAATATTTGGAATGCACCGCGGATCCTTTTTGTTCCACGTGGGTTCCCAAAACTTCACGCAATGCCTGATGCAATAAGTGCGTAGCGGTATGATTACAGGCCGTTCTCCAACGTTGTTTTTTGTCCACCACCGCTTTAAAGGTTCCCGAAACTTCCTTGGGCAAGGATTTTGCAAAATGTACAATCTCGTTGTTCTCCCTTTTGGTATCCACGATATAGGTTACATCACCATTGGATGCTTCCAAATAACCCTTATCCCCAACCTGACCACCGCCTTCGGCGTAGAACGGGGTAAGATTGAACACCATTTGGTACTGGTCCCCTTCTTTTTTGCTGGTGACTTTACGGTATTTTACCAGTTTCACATCGGCTTCCAAACTATCGTAACCGATAAACTCCTGCTCAGTATCGGTCTTCAGAATATTCCAATCGTCCTTGGACACTTCCGATGCTGCTCGGGAACGGTCTTTTTGCGCCTTCAATGCTTTTTCGAATCCTTCCTTGTCCAATTGATAGCCTTTCTCTTCCAAAATCAACGCGGTCAAATCTATCGGAAATCCAAAGGTATCGTAGAGTTCAAAAGCCTTATCCCCTGCAATGGTTTTATCCTTTGATGATTTTATCACGGAATCCAACAACACCAACCCTTGTTCCAAGGTGCTCAAGAAGGAACTTTCCTCTTCTTTGATCACATTTTCTATCAACTGGTATTGCTCCTTCAATTCCGGAAAGGCTTTGCCCATTTGTTCGCTCAAAACTCTTACCAATCTGTAAATAAACGGTTTGTTGGTATCCAAAAAGGTAAATCCGTAGCGAATGGCACGGCGTAAAATCCTTCGAATCACATAACCGGCACCGGTGTTGCTCGGCAATTGCCCATCGGCAATCGAAAAGGCTACAGCTCGCACGTGATCGGATATGACACGGATGGCAATATCGGTTTCTTCGTCCTTTCCGTATTTTTTTCCGGTAATAATTTCCACTTCACGAATCAAAGGGGTAAAAACATCGGTGTCGTAATTGGATTGTTTGCCTTGCAGCACCATGCACAAACGCTCAAAACCCATTCCCGTATCAATATGCTTTTCCGGAAGTGGCTCCAAGCTACCGTTGGCCCTGCGGTTGAACTGCATAAAAACCAAGTTCCATATTTCCACTACCTGCGGATGGTCTTGGTTCACTAGGGAAGCACCATCAACTTTCGCTTTTTCCTCTTTGGAACGAATATCCACATGAATTTCGGAGCAGGGTCCACAAGGGCCTTGATCACCCATTTCCCAAAAGTTGTCCTTTTTGTTTCCCTTGATAATTCTATTTTCGGGCACAATCGCCTTCCATAAATCGTATGCTTCTTGATCCAGTGGCAATCCATCATCTTCGCTTCCTTCAAAAACAGAAACGTATAGACTATCCTTATCAATCTTGTATACCTCTGTGAGCAATTCCCATGCCCATGCAATGGCTTCTTTTTTAAAATAATCCCCAATACTCCAGTTCCCCAACATCTCGAACATGGTATGGTGATAGGTATCTTTCCCTACCTCCTCGAGGTCGTTGTGCTTACCGCTGACCCTCAAACATTTTTGGGAATCGGTAAGGCGTTTGCTCTTAGGAACCGAATTTCCCAAAAAGTACTCCTTGAACTGGTTCATTCCTGCATTGGTGAACATCAAGGTAGGGTCGTCCTTCATCACCATGGGTGCCGATGGTACAATCTTGTGGTTCTTTTCTTTGAAAAAGTTTAAAAACTGGTTTCTAACTTCTTGGGATGTCATTGAATTCCTAGGGTTTTCTTAAATTTAACAGTTTAAGCAAAACAATTTTTATATTTGTTTGTTCTGTTTAAAATCAGTGAGCAAAAATAGGATAAAATCCATTCATGTCTAAAGTAAAGTACTATTACGATCCCGATACACTTTCGTACAGAAAGATCGAGCCAAAAAAATCCAAGCGATATAGGAATATTTTCCTGTTCTTGTTGGGCTCTGCGCTGTTCGGTTTCCTTGGACTGATCATCCTTTTGAACACCCGATGGGTAAATACCCCAAAAGAGCTTTCCTTGGAACGTGAAGTTCGTAATTACGAGCTCCAATACGATATCCTTAGCCGAAAAATGGACCAAATGGAACAGGTTTTGGCAAACATTGAGGAAAGGGACAACAATATTTACAGATTATATTTTGAAGCCAACCCCATACCCGAGGAGCAGCGAAGAGCTGGTTTTGGAGGGGTAAACCGCTACAAGGACCTTGAAGGCTTCAACAATTCCGAGATAATAATCGATGCTACCAAACGCTTGGATATCATTCAAAAAGAAATGGTCATCCAATCCAAATCTTTGGATGAAATCGCCAAATTAGCTGAAGAGAAAGAAAAGCTATTGGCTTCCATTCCTGCTATTCAGCCGGTAAGCAACGAAAACCTTACACGGATGGCCTCCGGTTATGGATGGCGTTCCGACCCGTTTACCAAGGCCCGTAAAATGCATTGGGGGATGGATTTTACCGCTCCAAGGGGAACCCCTATATATGCTTCCGGTGATGGAAAGGTGGTACGTGCCGATAATAGATCGTCCGGTTACGGAAAACACGTTCGTATAGATCATGGGTATGGTTACATCTCCTTGTACGGACACATGAGCAAATACAATGTTACCGTAGGCCAAAAAGTGAAAAGAGGTGACCTCATCGGCTTTGTTGGCAGCACGGGACGTTCCCAAGCCCCACATGTACACTACGAAGTGTTCAAGGACGGGGAACGCATCAACCCGATAAACTTCTACTACGGAAGTTTGTCTGCTGAAGAATTCGAGAATATGCTCAGGTTGGCAAACCAAGAGAACCAATCACTGGATTAATGCACGTAGATCTACCCGAAAAACGATATTATGGCATTGGTGAAGTGGCCAAGGCCTTTGGAGTAAACACCTCCCTGATTCGTTTTTGGGAAAAAGAGTTTGATGTGCTCCAGCCCAAAAAAAATGCCAAAGGAAATCGTAAATTCACGCCACAGGACATCCAAAATCTTCAATTGATCTACCACTTGGTCAAGGAACGTGGATTTACTTTGGAAGGAGCCAAAATCCATCTGAAAGAGGAGAAACAAAAGGCACTATCCAATTTTGAGGTGATTCAAAAACTGCAAAAGGTAAAAGCAGAGCTCCTGAAAATAAAAGAACAACTATAACACTTTAACCAATACAAAATGAAAAAAGGTATCATAGCCATTATTGTCCTTGGAATATTGGGGGTAATCATCGTGGGCTGGTATGTAAGAACCAATAACAACCTCATCAACATGAAGGGACAGGCGACCAAACAATGGGCCAATGTGGAGAGTTCTTACCAACGTAGAAGCGATTTGATCGGAAACCTGGTGAAAACGGTCCAGGGCGCGGCAGATTTTGAACGTGAGACCCTTTCGGACGTTATCGAAGCAAGGGCCAAAGCTACATCCACCAATATTGATGCAAACAATATTACGCCAGAACAACTGGCAGAGTTTCAACAGGCGCAATCAGGGCTATCATCTGCTTTGTCCAGATTATTGGTTACTGTGGAGCGTTATCCCGACCTTAAGGCAAGCCAAAACTTTTTGGAGCTTCAATCGCAATTGGAAGGCACGGAGAACAGGATCAATGTGGAACGTAACCGTTTTAACGATTTAGCGGGTGAATACAATATTAAGATTCAACAGATTCCTACAAACATAGTCGCCAGCATTGGAAATTTTGACCCTATGGCACTCTTTGCGTCAGATGCAGGTTCGGAAAATGCCCCCGATGTGAACTTCGAATTCAACTAAATTATGTCGCACGTAGAAGAGTTTTTGACCGCAGAGGAAGAAAGTGAGATTGTAAATGCCATTGTTGAGGCCGAAAACCATACTTCGGGCGAAATACGGGTGCACATTGAGGCAACTTCAAAAATAGACCACTTTAGTAGGGCACAACAGCTATTCCACTTCCTGAAAATGGATAACACCAAAGAAGGAAACGGTGTGTTACTATACGTAGCCGTGGACGATAGAAAATTTGTGATTTATGGGGGTGAAGGTATTGATAGGGCCGTTCCCAAAGCATTTTGGGACACCACCAAGGATGTAATCGCCTCCCACTTTAAAAAAGGAAATTTTAAACAAGGTATTGTTGAAGGTATTCTAATAGCGGGCAAGGAACTACAAACCCATTTCCCATGGGACCACGATGACACCAATGAACTGAACGATGCTATATCCAAAGGGTAGTTTTTTACTGTTTTTTTTATGTGTTTCCCTAGCTTGGGGGCAGTTCACCATACCCGAAAAGCCGCAAAAAGAAACGAGTGTTTACGATTATGTGAACTTGTTGCCCCCTTCACAGAGCAATGCACTGGAGCAAAAGCTCGTGCGTTACTCCGATAGTACATCTACCCAAATAGTAATTGCCATTATAAGCTCTACCGAAGGTGAGGAAATCAATTTCTTGGGAGCACAGTGGGGACAAAAGTGGGGTATTGGACAAGCGGATAAGGATAATGGTGTGCTTATACTCTTGGCCCGTGACGACCGTAGAATTGCCATCAACACAGGCTATGGTGTGGAAGGCAGGCTTACCGATTTAATGTCGAGACGCATTATAGAAACCGTTATTATCCCCGAATTTAAAAAGGGCGATTATTACGGCGGTCTGGACAAAGGTTCCGATGCCATTTTTAAAGTTTTAACTGGTGAATTTACCGAGGACCGCTCCTTTGGTAGCGGCAAAAAAATCCCGATAGACGCCCTCTTTCCCATCATTATTTTTATTGTGATCATTATTATCCTGTGGAGTCGAAAAAACAAGGGTGGCGGTGGTCGCGGTGGCCGTAGAGGTCGGGGTCTCGATATTTGGGACATGATCATATTGAGCAACATGGGCCGTAGTTCGGGGTCTTCCGGTGGTTTTGGCAGCGGAGGCTTTGGCGGCGGCGGTGGTTTCGGTGGAGGCTTCGGAGGTGGAGGCTTTGGAGGTGGAGGTGCCTCTGGCGGATGGTAAATCCATGCGAAAGCAACCAAAACATCTTGTCATCATCTTCTCGGTAAAGCTGTTATGTCAAAAAAAATCTTTCTTCTACTGGTTACGGTGCTGGCCTTCTCATGCAATGCTGATGATGATGATTCAATAGATTTAGATTGTTCAGCCGTTCTTTGTGCTGCAGCGGACAATATGCTTTATCTTAAGTTTTTGAATCCAGAAAACGATGAGGACTTATTGGCCAATGGAAGTATCGACACCTCCCTAATTGAAATAGTGAATGAAAAAAGTGCTGATGTGACTTTTACGGTTGAAGAATATCCTGATATGGGCATGTTTTTGATCATTCCCGTTTCAACGGAATCGTTTGGTCAAAAAAGTTTCATAATGGATTTTGGCGAAGGAGATTCGTTCACTGTCAGTTTTAAAACAAGTCTCGTCGAAGATGGAGAATGTTGCGGCCCATATACCACTGTAGAGGGTTTTGACCTAGACAACTATTCCTATGAATTGGTGGAACCTTCGCTTCTGCCCGTTTTCAGTACTGTCCATATTCAAAATCTTGATTAAAACCTCATAAGCCGAGGCCCACCTCTTATACTTGAATCTCCCTTACCACCGAAGGAATCAAACTTTATGGTTAAACTTCGCATAAAGTATCTTTTAAGAACGGTTACTTGTAAATCCTGCACAAAAATAATCGATGGAAAGGAAAAAGGCTGGAGGCTTATTCCATTCATGAATTCAAAAAGACCATCCGTAAACTATCAGGTTTTCCAATGGGCATTTTTAACTATCTTGCTATTAGATAAAATTCTGAATTAAATATTCTCTTCTACATGTTTCAGTCCTATAAAACACTCCTAATTGCACTCTTTATCCTCTTCACATCCTGTAAAAACAAGAACGGTTCCGAAACGGACAACCTGTTTAAGTTCAAGGATTATATCAGCTATCATACCCATGGCAACCAAAGCATTTCCACTCCCATTACCATAGCCTTGGCCCAGCAATTGGAGCAGTTTGAATTGACCCAAGAACTTCCCATGGAGTATATGGACATTTCACCGAAGGTGGATGGCAAGTTGATCATCGAAAACGGTAGGGAACTCACCTTCCTGCCAACAGAATACCTAAAACCAAACACCGAATACACTATTAGCTTGAAGCTCAACAAACTCTTCGAGGAAATTCAGAGCGAATTCAAGACCTATACCTTTAGTTTCAAAACGATTGCACCGAATTTCAGAATCAATTTGGGGGATTTGCAATCTTACAGCAAAGATTGGCAGTACCTCACGGGCACTTTGGATGCTTCGGACATTCTGGATGCCTCAAAAATAAAATCGGTACTGAGTGTAAAGCAAGGAGAAAAAAACATCCCTGTAAAATGGGACAACACTTCGGAAAATGCACAATATTTCAGTTTTAAAATTGATAGCATTTCCAGAAAAACGGACGATAGTGAACTTACAATTGACTGGACAGGCGATGCCTACAATATTAATAACAAAGGTTCGGAAACCTATCCCATACCGGGCAAGAACAAATTTGTAATCGTTGATGCCAAAACCACAGCTGCACCCAATGCGGTACTTACCCTGAATTTTTCCGAACCGTTGGAGCAGGACCAAAACCTGAATGGTTTGGTAACCATTGAAAATGCCGAAAGCCTACGATACGAAATCAACGGAAACGTTTTGAGCATATACCCTTCCAACCGGATTTTGGGTGAAGTACGCGTCAATGCCTTTCAAGGTATCAAAAGCGAATATGGATTTACCTTGAAGGATAATTTCTCCGAATTGGTCTCTTTTGAGCAGTTAAAACCCGCCGTTCGATTGATTTCCAAAGGGACCATACTTCCCAATGCAGCTTCCACCCCAATTTATTTTGAAACAGTCAACCTTGCGGCAGTTGAAGTTCGAGTGATTCAGGTGTACGAGGACAACATGCTTCAATACCTCCAATTCCATGACTTAACTGAAAACTACAGTCCAGATTTTAGACCAGTGGGGCGCAGGGTTGCCTACAAAGTGATCCCACTGACGGAAGATGGAAACAAAAATACCAGCTATTGGCAGGCACACGGTCTGGATTTATCCGAATTGATCAAAATACATCCGGGTTCGCTATATCGGGTCGAGTTCAGTTTTAAGAGAGAACACACTACATACGATTGCGGGGACAGTGCAGCAACCGAAGGAACACCTACGGCCTATGCCTTAGAACAAAGCTCCGATGAGGCCTCGGAAGAAGAACGTTACTGGGACAACGAAATCTACGATTACAGAAACTACGACTACAATTGGGAACAGCGGGACAATCCCTGCCACTCTGCTTACTACAACTACGATAGAATAGCCGCAACCAATTTATTGGGAAGCGATTTAGGGTTCATCGTTAAAAAGGGAAGCAACCGCTCCCATCATTTTGCAGTGACCAATCTGCTTACCACCCAACCCGTGGCGGGCGCCAAAATAAAGCTCTATAATTACCAGCAACAACTTGTCGGCGAAACCATGACCGATGCGAAAGGCCTTTCCGTTTACGATAGCGACAAAGTCATTTCCTTTGCTGTAGCCGAGCACAATAACAATTTCGCTTATGCTAAACTTGCGGACGGCAATGCATTGTCCCTTAGTAAATTCGATGTGTCGGGTGAAAAGCTCCAGAAAGGCCTACAAGGCTATTTATATACCGAAAGAGGGGTGCACAGACCAGGGGATGTCATCCATTTGACCTTTGTTTTGGATGATAATGCCAATCCCTTGCCCAAAGGGCATCCGGTGACTTTGGAAGTTAGCGATGCGCGCGGCAAATTGATACAGCGAAATGTTTTAAAAGAGGGAAATGTTCCAGTTGCCGATGGTTTATATGCCAAAAAAGATAAGAATTTTTACTACTTCCCCATTTCAACGGAAGCTACGGCCCCAACAGGGAATTGGTCGGCCAAAGTGATTGTGGGGGGAGCGCAATTCAGTAAAACCCTAAAAGTGGCCACGGTAAAGCCGAATCGATTAAAAGTGGATTTCACTTTTGATGACGAAGTACTGGAAGCCAATTCCTTCAACAGAGGAAAAGCCGAGGTGAAATGGTTGCACGGTGCTCCCGCCCGAAACCTGAAAATCGACATTAATGCCAATTTGAGTCAAACTTCCACGGCCTTTCCAAAATATAAAAATTACATTTTCCAAGATCCCGTACGAACCTTCAACCAGACCGAATTGCAATGGGTTTCATCAAATTTGGATGCCAATGGCGTACTGGATATCAACAAAAAAATAGATGTGAACGGCAACGCTCCCGGAATGTTACAGGCCACCTTTACCACAAAGGTTTTTGAAGGGGGCGGTGACTTTTCCATTGATGTGTTCTCCAAGAATTTGGCTCCATTTTCCAATTTTGTAGGGCTCCGTTCACCAGAAGCAAAACAATATGGTTCTTTCTTAACGGACGATGACAATACATTTGATGTGGTTACGGTTGATGCCCAAGGAAACCCATCAGGTAACCGAAAATTAAAAGTACAGGTGTTCAAAATTGAATGGCGCTGGTGGTGGAACCGCGGGTATGACAACCTATCACGTTATGAAAATGCCACCGTTCACCGACCTTTCAAAGAAATGGAGATCACTACGGGAAGCGATGGCAAGGCCAATTTTAATATCAATGTACCGGATGAGCAAGGCGGACGTTTTCTGATTCGGGTAATCGATGAAGTTTCGGGCCACGCCACAGGTCGTACGGCATATTTCTACCGCAATTGGTGGCGAAGACCAGCATCTGCGGATGCCGAAAGCTCCAAAATTTTGATTTTCTCCACCGACAAGGAAACATATACCCTTGGAGAAGAAGCAATAGTCACTTTTCCATCGGATAACGGCGGCCGTGCGCTGATCAGTATCGAAAATGGAACCGAGGTACTCTCACAACAATGGATAGAAACCTCTACCAAAGAAACTAGGGTCACCATCCCTATTACAGCGGAAATGGCACCGAATGCCTACGTGAACGTTTCCTTATTGCAACCACACAGCCAGGCTAAAAATGACCTGCCCATCCGATTGTATGGCGTTGTTCCGCTCCTAGTGGAAAACCCCGCAACACTTTTGAAGCCACAGATCAGCATGCCCGATGTGCTGCAACCGGAAACATCATACAAGGTGACAGTTTCAGAAGCGAGCGAAAAACCAATGACCTATTCGTTGGCCGTTGTGGATGATGGCCTTTTGGACCTCACCCGTTTTAGTACTCCTGACATTCACAGTTCTTTCTATGCTAGACAAGCACTGGGCGTAAAGACTTTCGATATATTTGACGATGTGATGGGAGCCTACTCAGTGAGTGTGGACAATATTTACGCCATTGGTGGTGGAAGCATTGGCGCAGGTGGCAAAAACCGAAAAGCACAACGTTTTAAGCCCGTGGTAACATATTTAGGCCCGTTTACCTTGAAAGCAGGAGAAAAAGCGGTACACACCATTGATATGCCCAACTATGTCGGTTCTGTCCGAACCATGGTAGTTGCAGGAAATTTGAATAGCGCTTACGGCAATGCAGAGAAAACCACACCTGTTCGCAAACCATTGATGGTATTGACTTCGATTCCACGAAAATTATCTCCCGGAGAGACGGTGACCATTCCCGTTACCGTATTTGCAATGGAGTCCAAAGTAAAAAACGTAACGGTCAATATCGATGCAGGAAAGGCATTGGAACCCATCAATGGAACATCCAAAAACATCACCTTCAATGCGGTTGGGGAACAGATCGTCAATTTTGACTTTAAAGTCAATCCAACAGCATCGTTCCAAACCATAAAAGTTACTGCTTCGGGAGCTGGGGAAAGCGCATCCAACGAGACCGAAATCGATGTGGAAAACCCAAATCCTGTTACCACCAAAAGTGAGTTGTACACTTTAGAGGCCAATGATTCTCAAACCATCTCAATGGAAACTTTTGGCACTTCGGGCACCAATGAAGCATTCATAGAATTCTCAACGCTTCCGCCTATGGATTTCTCCAAACGGATGGATTATCTGTTGCGCTACCCTCACGGATGCGTGGAACAGACCACTTCCGCAGCCTTCCCTCAATTGTTCTTGGCGGATGTATTGGATATCACTTTTGACAGAAAAAAGGACATTGAGAACAACATAAAGGCTGCCATTGATAAGTTGGGTGATTTTCAGATTCCCAATGGAGGATTGAGCTACTGGCCCGGTTATGGCAATGCCGATGATTGGGGAACCTCGTATGCAGGACATTTTATGTTGGAAGCCAAAAAAGAAGGGTGCCAGCTCCCCTTGACGTTCTTGAGCAATTGGTTGAGATATCAAAAAAATGCCGCGCGCCAATGGAGCAACCAAATCACCTATTACAACGATGATGTTTCGCAAGCATACCGTTTGTACACCTTGGCCTTGGCACAACAACCCGAACTGGCCGCAATGAACCGTTTACGGGAAACCGCAAACCTCAGCAACGAGGCTAAATGGAGATTGGCCGCTGCTTATGCCTTGGTTGGCAAAAAAGAGGTCGCAGAAGCCATTGCCCAAAAGGCAAACATCAATTTTACACCCAATAGTTACAACTACAGAACCTATGGTTCCGTATTCCGAAACCGAGCCATGGCGTTGGAAACCATGGTCATATTGGGCGACTCACAACAACGGGAACTAGCCGCTTCCTTGGCCAAAAATTTATCATCACAACGATGGTACAGCACCCAAGAAACAGCTTTTGCTCTCTTGGCCATGTCAAAAATGGTACTGAAAAATGGAGGCAGGTCCATCGACCTCACCTTTACCAATAATGGAAAGGATATCAATGTTAAAACCGACAGGGCCATAGCGCAACGGGAACTTTCCGTTACTTCCTTTAAAGAAGACATTGAAGTGAACAACAACGAAGCAAATATCATCTACGTTACCCTTACGCAAACTGGAAAATTGCCAGTTGGTGAGGAATTGGCACAGCAGCAAAACCTACGGTTATCGGTGAACTACGTAGATCCGCTTGGCAACTCGGTGAATGTGGGCGAGTTGCGACAGGGAACGGAGTTCGAAGCAAAAGTGACCATTTTCAACAGTTCCGACGACTATATCGACAATGTAGCCTTGACCCATATTGTACCCAGCGGATGGGAAATCGTAGACAACTCTTTTGTAAGCGGTGATAATGAAAATGCATCCAAAGCGGATTATGTGGATACTCGGGATGACCGAACCCATTTGTATTTTGATTTGGACGCGAAAAAATCCAAAACCTTTACTATCAAGTTGAACGCATCGTTCTTGGGCGATTACTATTTGCCCGGTGCCCAGGCTGAAGCGATGTACAACAACAACTACCAAGCCAGAAACAAAGGGCAATGGGTGAAAATAGTTCAGTAATTGTTGAATGAGTGAATTTTTATCGCCAGTAAAGAGAATATTGGTCAACCATAAGATCAAGTTCGGTGTATTTTCCATCGTTTTGATTTTATGGTTGTTTTGCCTACCCAATAATCTGTTCGAAGACCCAACATCCACTGTCGTTGAAAGCTCCGAGGGCTCGCTCATCGGGGCACGAATTGCCGACGATGGCCAATGGCGATTTCCTAAAATGGACGCTGTTCCCGAACGCTTTAAGCAGAGTATCCTACTTTTTGAGGATGAGTATTTTTATCGGCATCCAGGGTTTAATCCGATTTCCATCCTTAAGGCTATCGGGCATAATCTTACCAAAGAAACGAGAAGGGGCGGCAGTACCATCACCCAGCAAGTGATACGATTGAGTAGAAAAAACCAAAGCCGGACGTATTGGGAGAAACTCATCGAAGTGTTTATGGCGACCCGGCTGGAACTACGCTACTCCAAAGAAGAAATTTTGAAGCTATACGCATCCCACACACCTTATGGCGGTAATGTCGTAGGATTGGAGACAGCAGCTTGGCGCTATTTTAGGATTCCAGCACATGAATTGAGCTGGGGACAATCCGCCGCTTTGGCCGTTTTGCCCAATGCACCTGCCCTGATTTTCCCCGGTAGAAACGAACAGGCCTTTTTGGAAAAGCGCAACCGATTGTTGAAGAAGCTATGGGAAAAAGAAGTCATTGATGAGACTACCTACGAATTGGCGGTAGCCGAACCTCTACCTCAAAAACCTTTTCCTTTGCCCGATATGGCGCCCCATCTTACCGAACGTATCAGAAACGAGCATCCCGGTAAACGTGTCACCACTTCGCTGCAACGACCATTGCAACAACGGTTGAATCTTTTGGCAGAACGGCATTATCGCCAATTGCAAAGCAATGAGATACACAATTTGGCCATTTTGGTAATGGATGTAGAAACCCGTAAAGTGCTCGGGTATGTGGGGAATTCGCCTTCGGAAGAGACACACGCCAACTATGTGGACATCATCACAAAAAAAAGAAGTACGGGCAGTACGTTAAAACCCTTTTTATTCGCTTCCTTGTTGGATGAAGGTCAATTGTTACCGAACAGTCTGGTGGAAGATGTCCCAACGGTGATCAACGGATATAATCCCAAAAACTTTGATTTGAGCCATGTTGGGGCGGTACCTGCAAGCAAAGCACTATCCCGTTCACTGAACGTGCCCGCTGTCCTCTTGTTACGTGAATACGGGCTTCAAAAGTTTTACAACAAGCTTCACAAAATGAAAATGGAATCTTTGGACAAACCATCATCCTACTATGGACTCTCGTTGATTCTCGGTGGTGCGGAAAGTTCCCTATGGGAAGTAACCTCAACGTATGCCGCGATGGCCTCCAGTCTGAATTATTTTTTGACACATTCCAGCACGTATAGAAACCAAGAATTTACCGAGGCTACCTATTTACAAAATGAGACCAAGGATTTTGGCAAGGAACAATTTGACCCTTTGGTTTTCGGTGCAGGGGCCATCTACAATACTTTTCAGTCCATGTACGAGGTCAACCGACCTGAAGGCGACGAAAATTGGCAGTTTTTTGATTCTTCCCAACCCATTGCCTGGAAAACCGGGACAAGTTTCGGATTTAAAGATGCATGGGCCGTGGGGGTCACGCCAAAATACGCCATTGGGGTATGGGCGGGCAATGCCGATGGTGAAGGCAGGCCTGGACTTACGGGAATCACGGCTGCCGCACCCTTGCTTTTTGATGTGCTGGATGCACTACCACAAAGCGGTTGGTTCCAAGAACCTTTTGACGACCTTGTTGAGTTGGAAGTTTGTGCCCAAAGTGGGTTTCGTGCTTCGGTTTATTGTGATGACATCAAAAAAGAATGGGTCCCCACACATGGGACACGAAGTGGGCCGTGCCCCTATCATCGACAGGTATTCTTGGATGCCTCTGAACAGTATAGAGTAAATTCAGCGTGCTATCCTTTGGAAGATATGGTAGCCAAAAACTGGTTGGTGCTCCCCCCTATTCTGGAATATTATTATGCTTCTTCAAATCCAAACTATAAACCTCTACCACCCTATTTGGAAGGTTGTTCCACTTTGGAAAACAATTTGATGGAATTCATCTACCCGAAGAAAAACGAAGTCGTGCTACTTCCGAAGGATTTGGGCACCAAAACATCGGAAATCATTCTAAAACTGGCGCACCAGCAATCCGGCGCCATCATTTATTGGTATTTGGATGAAACTTTTTTGGGCAAGACCGAGAATTTTCACGAGCTGATGCTACCCATCGAACCTGGGGAATATATGCTCACAGCCGTAGATGATCAGGGCAACCGGATTCAACAAAATATTCAAGTTCGATTGGCTTCGGGCGAATGATTATTTTTTTCGCATAAAAATGGTCATCGGAACTCCTGTAAAATCAAAATTCTGCCTGATCTTATTCTCCAAAAACCGTTTGTAAGGATCCTTCACATATTGGGGCAAGTTGCAGAAAAAGGCAAACTGCGGATATGGTGTGGGCAATTGGGTGCAGAACTTGATCTTTACATACTTCCCTTTGGTGGATGGTGGCGGTGTTTTTTCAATGATGGGAAGCATGATATCGTTCAACTTGCGTGTCGGGATGCGCCTTGAACGGTTATTATAGACTTCTACGGCCGTTTCGATAGCCTTGTAAATACGCTGTTTGTTCAAAACTGAAATAAACAAAATCGGTACATCTTCAAAAGGGGAGATCACCTCTTTAATCCCTTTGGTGTACTCTTTTACCGAATTGGTCTCTTTTTCCACCAAATCCCATTTATTCACCAAGATCACTATGCCCTTATTGTTTCGCTGCGCGAGCCAAAATATGTTCTGTACCTGTCCATCAAAACCTCTGGTGGCATCCAACATCAAAATACATACATCACAATGTTCTATGGCACGAACGGAACGCATTACGGAGTAAAACTCCAGGTCTTCCTTTACTTTGGATTTTCTGCGTATACCCGCAGTATCCACCAAATTGAACTCGAATCCAAACCTGTTATATTTGGTATCGATACTATCGCGCGTAGTTCCAGCTATATCGGTTACAATGTACCTATCCTCTCCTATCAATGCATTGATAAAGGATGATTTTCCAGCATTTGGCCTTCCCACAACAGCGAACCTAGGCAACTCACTTTCTTCTTCCACTTCGTCGGGAAGCACTTCCACAAGGGCATCCAATAAGTCTCCCGTACCGCTACCATTGATACTGGATATGGTATAGTATTCACCCAATCCCAAAGAATAAAACTCTACGGCATCGGCCAATCGTTTGTTATTGTCCACTTTATTGACAGCTAAAAAAGTAGGCTTATCCGCCCTTCGCAGGAGCTTGGCGACATCTTCGTCCATCCCTGTTACTCCCGACTCCACATCCACCATAAAAATGATGGCATCCGCCTCATCAATGGCCAGTTCAACTTGTTTGTCAATCTCTTTTTCAAACACGTCGTCGCTACCTACCACGTAACCACCGGTATCAATCAAAGAAAACTCTTTGCCGTTCCAATCACTTTTGCCGTAATGACGGTCCCGTGTAACACCACTTACAGCATCGACAATCGCTTCACGGCGCTGAATGAGTCGGTTAAAAAAAGTGGACTTCCCAACATTGGGTCTTCCTACAATGGCTACGATAGCTCCCATTAGGTTTATTTTTTGGCAAAAATACCATTTATTATGAAGAAAAAATGATACCTTTTTTCATCATTTTCAAATGATTATGAGCGACTTGACCAACGAGATAGTTTTACGGCCCCGTTTTCGTGTCTCCCTGAAGGCAAATTTAGAACAATTGGAGTCCATTTTTGATAACGCCTCGGCGAATCCATTTTTGGTAAAGAGACTGGACGAGCACATTTTTGTCAAGTTCAAAAAGGTTGAAACTACCTTTTGGACGCCGCAACTTCATCTGGAGCTCTCCTCTTTTGAGGAGGGTGTGAGCAATATTCGCGGTGTTTTTGGCCCCAATCCCACCCTTTGGACCTTTTTTATGTTCCTGCATTTTGGTGTCGGTACGGTTTTTATCATTCTTGGGATTTTTGCTTATTCCAACTATTCCTTGGGCAAGGACATTACCCTTTGGTTAGTGGGCATGTTCTTTTTAGTGGTTATTTGGTTCGCACTTTACGCCTTTGGCCGTATGGGAAAATCGAAAGGAAAAGGACAAATGGAGCAGCTAAAACAATTTGTTCGGGACACCATTGCTCCCTTTGAACGCATCAACAACGATGCCTAGCTATTGTATCCAAAGCGCCTGAGCTGTTGGGAATTGCTTCGCCAGTTCTTGTTTACTTTTACATAAAGTTCGATATGGACCTGTTTGGCAAAGAATTTTTCAAGGTCTTTTCTGGCTTCCACACCTACTTTTTTAATCGCGCTGCCCTTATGCCCAATAATGATTCCCTTTTGGGTATTGCGCTCCACCATGATCACAGAACGGATCCTGATGATATCCTCGTCTTCCAAAAACTCCTCGGTCTCCACCTCAACGGAATAAGGGATTTCCTTTTTATAATGGAGCAATATCTTTTCACGGATGGTCTCGTTCACGAAAAAGCGCTCAGGCTTGTCCGTCATTTGGTCTTTTGGATAATATGGAGGTCCTTCGGGCAATAGCTCCAAAATACGGTTGAACACTTCGGTGACGTTAAAGTTTTCCAGAGCGGAAATGGGATGGATCTCCGCATTGGGCAATTGTTCCTGCCAATATTGCATTTGCTCTTCAAGCTTTTCCTGGTCGGATGTATCTATCTTGTTGAGGAGCAATAACACCGGTATTTTACTGTCCTGTATTTTTTTAAAGAAGCCTTCATCCTTGAGGGCCTTCTCCCCTATTTCCACCATATAGAGCAACACATCGGCATCCTCAAAAGCGGATTTCACGAAATCCATCATGGAACTTTGCAGTTCGTATGCGGGTTTTATGATACCAGGCGTGTCGGACAAAATCACTTGGAAATCATCTCCGTTGACTATCCCCAGAATACGATGACGGGTGGTCTGTGCCTTGGAGGTAATTATGGACAGTTTTTCGCCCACGAAGGCATTCATCAATGTGGACTTGCCCACATTTGGGTTCCCGATAATATTTACAAATCCTGATTTATGCGCCACCTTTCTTTCTTTTTTCAAAATATTGTTTGGATGCTGCGTTCACTTTTGGTGAAAGATACAACACAGCTATCATATTGGGAATGACCATCAATGCATAGGATAGGTCAATCAGGTTTTTTACCAATTTTAAAGATGCGATTGCCGCAAAAACAATCATCACTATAAAAAATACATTGTACCATTTTCCAATTTTGGCGTTGGTCAAAAATGACAAACTCTTCACGCCATAATACGAATACGTAAACAGGGTCGACAAGGCAAATGCGGCCACAATGACCATAAGAAGCACATCTCCTATTCCATATAGCGTGGTCTCAAAAGCGGTCATCGTCATGGTAATTCCACTACCATCCTCGAGATAGGCCCCGCTTAAAATAATGACCACCGCCGTAAAGGTACACACTAATATGGTATCGATAAAGGGACCCAACATGGCCACGAGACCTTCTTTTGCCGGTTCGTCGTTACGGGATTGCCCGTGGTACATGGGCGCACTACCGAGACCTGCTTCGTTCGAGAACATTGCCCTACGTACCCCAACGATAACTAGACCCCAGAATCCGCCCGTAACGGCAGAGTCGAAATTCCAAGCTTCGACCAGGATCATTTTTAGGGCGGGCCAAACCTCCCCGGCGTGACTTGCCATTACAAAAACGACCGCCAAAAGATAAATACCCACCATAAAAGGCACTATTGCCGAAGCTACTTTGGCTATCTTGGTGAGTCCGCCAAAAATGACAATGGAGGTGATAATGGCAAGAAAAAAGCCTATTCCTAGTTTCCAATTGTATTCGCTGGTGGCCAAAAGAGTTTCGTGGGGTTGCACAACGCCCATAAAAGCTTCGGTAAACTGATTGGCGGTAAAGACGCCCAAAAATCCGAACAACCCACAAATACTGAAAAAGATGGCCATGGGTTTTGCCCATTTACCCATCCCTTGAGTGATATAGAACATTGGGCCACCCTGCATATGCCCATCGGAATCGGTACCTCGATACATAATGGCCAAACTGCCCGAATAATATTTGATGCCCATACCCAAAAGTGCGGTCATCCAGATCCAGAAGACCACACCAGGGCCTCCATCGTGAATGGCAATGGCCACCCCGGATATATTCCCCAAGCCCACCGTGGCAGCAACCGCAGCGGACAATGCCTGGAACGAACTTACATCCCCTTTGGCGTTTTTATCATCGTACTTACCGGATACCACTGCTATTGCATGGCCAAAATGCCTAAAGGGTGCAAATTTTGAATAGAAGGCTAAAAAAAGCCCGCCGCCAATAAGCAAAATGAACATAGGCCACTCCGTATATGGCAAAAGTGAGGATATAAAATCGTTGATCGCGTCCATAAAGTCAAAATGCCGAATTTATGGATTTTGCTCGGTTTAGTCCCAAATGAAAAGGAATATTACGTTTAGTTTGGAAATGATATGAAAAGGGTTGTATATTTGCCGTCCACATCGCGGGGTAGAGCAGTAGGTAGCTCGTCGGGCTCATAACCCGAAGGTCGCTGGTTCGAGTCCAGTCCCCGCTACTAGAGCAGGCAAGGCTTCCGAGAAATTGGGAGCCTTTCTTTTTTGTCCTCAGTACAGAATAAGTACAGAATTACTGAACTTCTTTTATCAAAATTAAAGTCCTTAACGATTAAATTCATTTGATATCAAAGAATAGTTACTTTTCTATAAAAGTATCTTTTATAGGCTTTGTTTGGCCGTAGAAAAATTGTTGGCTTGTCTATTGTTTGTCAAATTCTAAGTTCTTCTTAACAAATAAAAATAGTATTCCGCTCTAAATGGAGTCTGAACTACTATTTTTTCTATTGTCTTAAGTTCAGTGTTTTCAAACCCTCGAAAACTATTGAGGATATTATCCTTCCAGTCTGATTGGGAAGCAATGTTTTTAGATAGGTCTGTTTTAATCCCCCATAGATTATCAAAACTTCTTTTTTTCTCACGGTCCCAATGGGAAATTACAAGAATGAACAAGTCGGATTGTCTCTCCTCAAAATCCCTTCTAATTACAAATCGGTAATCAGATAATTGCTTATAATCTCCGCTAAACTGATATTTGAATTCAATTTTAAATGGATTCAAAGTATCCTTTTGATTGATTATACTCAGGTCTACCCTAGTGTTATTTATTCTTGGATGTTCTGCAAATGCTTTAAAGGTCTGTTCAAATCTCTGGTTAAGTTCTTCCAAAATCAAATCCCGGATATGGTTCTCCTGCTTTAAGTTAGAATAGTTATCACTAATTCTTTCTAACCCTTCTCTAAATGAGGTAGACTGTATGATTTGTTTAATTATCTCTGAAAAATCCATTTAATTAACCTGGTACTTGTTTTAACATATCCTACAAAAGCAGCTTTCAAATGAAAATCAAGTAATGGCGAACGAAGCATAGCGAAGTGCTGCAAGCCCAAATCTTACCATAACTAATTTACTGAGCGAGGCAAAAGGTCAATTTGGAAGCTTCACATCTCCATACAATTCTTTCATTACTTCACAGGGGTCTACATCAATGGCCAATGATATAAGATAGAGTTCCTCCGCTCGTAGTTTCGTGGTAGGGTTGGAACTTAATTGACTAATCCTTGATTTACTGATACCGGTCCTTCTCGCCACTTCCGCTTTGTTGATGGACTTTTTGGCCAAATATAATCCTAGGTCTGTCATCTTAATGATGTAAAATTTTGATACATAAAGATAGATTTTAGGCACACCTATATAAAATTTTATTGAATCTGTACAGAAAATAAGTATTTATTTTATACATTAGTATAGAATATCTACACAATTGGATTGAAATTCACCTCAAAACATCGAAATATGGACTCCCTAAAGCAAAAAAAGAAACAGCTAGACCCTCGGATTCAAGGGCTTTTATCAGATCTCATCAAGGTAATTCCAAGTGTCGTACAGGTCTATCTGAACAAGGGCCATGACAAAAGAAATCCTTTTAGGTACCGATGGAACATCCTTATTGACGCACCCAAAAGTGACATTAGCAACAAGTTTCTTCCGATTGTCCAAGGGCTGTTCCACGATCATAAAGATGACTTCCATAATGTCTTTTCCCTTGTTTATGCCAAAACGGAATTGGCAAATGGCAACCTCTATTTCATCAACCATTGTCGAACGGAACATCTCATATTTGGAAATCAGCAAATTAACTTTCCTGGGATCTATTTTGAAAATCAAACCAATGAGAAATTCCAAAGTAACTTTCGGGCATCCTTGAAAGGCTGTTTGGCCTTTCAAAAGGGTTTCAAGTACTTCATGTCGGATAACAACCTTTCCCAAGCTGCCTTTATGGCCCATCAAGCCTTTGAACTAGGGTATCGGGTCTTAGAGGGCTTTCTCTGCGGAAAGGTCAAAATTTGCCATAAGATAGAGGTTCATCAAAAGTTCATGGAAAGGAGCATACATCGAACAAAGGGAATGTTCAAGCTTGATGACAATACGGAGATGGAATTATTGGAACGATTGGATAGGGCCTATTCCAGTTCAAGGTATGATAACTCCTTCCATATTGAACGGGATCAATTGGACATTTTGGAACAAAAGCTTGAATGTTTTTTGGATGAGATCAGGCTATTGTTCGAAGAGGAACTTGAACTTTTAAAGACAATCGTTACAAATGGAAAAAAGACTTCCCCTGAAACCCAAAACAGAGAAGAGCCCAACCTATTGGATGCGATAAGACAATTGGGCGAGGATAACTTTGCAATGATGAGACCTGCAAATCGGTGGACCAAAAAAGGGTATTACCTCAACCATGTCTATATGCACAGTCACTTTAGCTTGTTCTGCTCCCTACGGTCGACCCTTAATGTATGTATTTTGGCCTTGGATGAGCATTGTGATATGACCTTGGACATCAAAAACGTCAAAGAGGATGTAAAGACCGTATTGGAATTCACGAAGAATCTTGTTCCCCTCGAAGAAGGCATTTATTTGGATGAAATGCGAAAACTCATGCTTTCCGATAAAGAAACCACTACTTAACAACGCAGCCATGGAAAAGAACGAAGAAGGCCAAAGCAACGATAAGGAACTATTGGACAAGGTAATCGGTTTGTTGAACCCCAGAAAACGAAGATATCATGGGAAGGATAAACCACAGGCCCAAGAAGTGGTATTCAAGGTGGAAAACAATTCAGAGCTTCGTTATGTCATCTCTTGCCTGTTAAGGCTGTGCATGTCCACCATTGACAATGAAAACGAACTGGACTCCCCAAGACTTCCCTTTCTATCCAAGGATGATGCAGTGATTACCATACTGGAGTTGGTCATTGATATTCTCCCGGATGACCAATTGGACAGTTACGATCGAATTGAAAAACTCCTTTTGAAGGAATAAACATCATTGTCAACCCAAATACTTCAACAATGAAACAGAAAAAGAAGCAACTCAAAACCTTAAAGGAAATCCAAGACCTTAGAACAAATCTAATCGGGCTGCTGGGTAATCAAAAGTCCATTGATCCCAAAGGAAACCATGTATGCTTCGAGGTCAGGGACAACAACCATCTTTTGATGCAGATCATCAGTCTGTTGGAAGTCTGTGTATTCGCTTTAGACGGAGATGGAATCATGCTGTCTCCTAAGAATAAAAACGCATCCAAGGAGGATAGTGTCATCCAGGTATTGGAATTGGTGCTTTGCATTCTGCCAGAGAGTCAAATGTACTTTATGGACAAACTGGAAGAAAAATTATCGGAACTGGAAAACAAACAATGAATACATGAAACCAAACGAAGAAAAACTAATAAAGGATTTGAGGCAACACTCAAATGACCATACTCCGACCCTTGACCCCCATCCATATTTCAAGGGTAAGTTCCAACCCACCTTCTTTTATCTTGATGGTCATGCCGATTTGTTATTGACCGTTCGTGCATTGATATACCTTTCCATGAGGGCTATAAATCCCGATCTTGGCTCTGACGATGTAATAGATAGGAACGAAGAGGAATTTATCCATCAGGCGATGACCATAGCCAACCGGTTGATGCCAGTTGGTGAAGAGGCTTTGATGGACCATTTGAATCTATTTTACAGGGAAGAAAAGAAAGACCAAAAAGAGGAATGATTAAGGAATGTAAAAGCATTTTTCCTCGAAAAGGCAGGTGTTTTTATGATTTTTACGCTAAAAATTCTTTGATTTTACTGGGCTAAACGCGTTTTTAAGCTAAAAACAGCATTTATCCTTAATTTTCAGATGGTAAAAAGATTGATGACGAATCGACACTTGATCCATAAACCTAACATTCATTTTTTCATCAAAAATTCATTGATTTTACTGGGCTGAGAGGATTTTTTCACCAAAAATGGGAGAATGGCCGCTAAAATGAATTGCGCATAGATATTCTGCTATAGATGTACTTGAATAAACTTCAAAAAACAATTTTTCCGTGAAAAATCTATTGATTTTGCTGGGCTGAGAGTGCTTTTCCGTGAAAAATGATTCAATTATAAATAATCTATATTTGCGAAAAACACACTGAAAATGGTCTTTTCCGAAGGAAAATGAATCAATAGCACCGCGCCAGCGTGCTATCCTCTTGCTTTACATTTCTCGTCCCGCAAGCGGGAAAAAATGAAAGCCTCTAAAATTGGATTTAAGTTTATTTTGTTAGCCAATTGATAATGTCAAATCCCAAGTTACTTTTCAGGCTATCATTCTCAATTATGTTGATTTTTCCAACTGCGCATTCTTGCTGTTCTTCTTCAAAAGGCATAAAGCTTGGTTTTTCTGTTCTGTTGGAAGGGTACAGCAACAAAGCCCTATAAGAACCCCAATATCGATTATAAACAAACATTTGCCTTAGGTCATGGGTTGAGGGTTTGTTGGATTGAATATGTTTCCATTTGGTGTCGATTACAAACACCTCATCATTTTTTTGAATGATTATATCAGGACGAATGGAGACATTGTGCCAAAAGCGTTTGGAGGATTGTCCAATAACTTTAAGCCCCTCAATTTTCAACGATTTCAATTTTATAAGTACATATTCCTCCCATAAGTCATTCATGTCAAATAAAAGTGCCAGCATCTTCTCATTACCGGATGAAACACTAGGAGCAAAATTTAATATGATGATTCTAGCAATTTCCAGTGCTGTTTTATAGGCTTTGTTCTTCCGATTGTAAACGAGCTTTGAGAAAAGCCCCGGATGAGGTTTTACGAGGTCTACTTCTGGAAAATCCAATTGTACCGTCTTGCATTTGGAGTAGAGATACGTCCCATTGGAAAATTGCGCTATAATCTTTAATGCCAATCCTAAAATTTGATGTTCGAGGTGATTGGTCCCATATATTTGATGCGTAGTATAAAAACGTTCTTTATGGACCAGGTTTTTTTGGATGTGATTTGCAAACTCCAATTTGCCTTTTAATGCTTTTACATTGGAAGTTTGTTTGTAATATTTTTTAATCAATCCTTGGTGAATCAACGCTTGTACTTCATTCAAAAACCATTCAAAGTATATATCAAGAAGATGGATGTGCTGCTTGGCCACAAATGCATTCCCAATATTGTTGACCTTCAGTTTTCTGGTCGTCCGTAGCATTTCTATCAAAACATCCTTCCATAGGACTGGTGATTCTTCGGAACGGTCAATCTTCGGCAGCACCTCAAGTATTAAATCTCCAATTTGGATTACCCCCACATAACTTGAAAACTTAACCCCCTTGTGAACTAATGTGAAGTATTTGTTGTCATGAAGCTCGTTGAGTTTGGCCAATGCATTGAAATGACTTTCCTTAAACTTTACTCCAAAGTACGACTTTCCATAAGTTATGGTTTGATGTTCAAATACGGATATCTTTTGTCTTGGGCTATTCATTGGATTTACCCAAACAGGCTAAGACAGCCTCCTCTATATCTTCAATGGATGGAATCAGTTGATAGGTTGCTTCCAACTGTGGTTCGTCAATATCGTTAAAGCTTGGAAAAAGTGATTTTTCTGGTTCCTTTTCCTCAATAAACCCAGGGCCAAGTACCAATGCAATCTTTTGATAGTCATTAAAGAAATATTCTTGCAACAGTGGAATAATGTTGTTTTGAAACACCTTCAGAAGCCCAGCCGTGTCTCCACTGTGAAGTTTAATGAAATAGGAGTGTCCAATGGTATGGTCACGGTCTAGCAGTGCCTCAATTCTTTTATTTATGGTGTCTAGGACTTCTTCCAGATTAAACCCATTAAATTTTATATGGGATAATAGCTTTGGGTCTGGCATAACTTCTTCAAACACGAAGCGTCGCCTTAATGCAGTATCTAAAGCCTCCACACTTCTATCAGCCGTATTCATGGTGCCAATGATATATACGTTGGGAGGGACGCCGAATTCCATTTTGGAGTAGGGCAGCTTCACTTTTAATTCTTGTGATTCGCCCAGTCTTTTATCGGGTTCAATTAGCGTAATAAGTTCCCCGAAGATGGCTGAAACATTCCCTCGGTTGATTTCATCAATAAAAATGGCGTAGTTGTTATCCAAATCCTTCTCTGCACGATTGCACAATTTTTTGAAAATTCCCTCGGTAATTTCATATTCGAGCTTTGTACTTTCATCTTCCAACTTTGGTTTGATTCCTTCCACAAAATCTTCATACCCATAGGATTGATGAAAAGTGACAAACTCATAGTTCTTGACCATTTTATCTTGGCTTGGCTGAAAATTAAGTATTTGCTCCAGTATTTCAATTCCTTCTGGATATAGTTGCTCTACATCCTCTTTTACAACTCTCCATTGGGAATCCTTTTCTTTATAAAAGAGCGGCGGTTCACTGCTATCGGAAACATTTACGTTAGGACAATAGGGTACCGTGTGAGCCTGCATTCTGCTCCATGCTATGGGACGAATATTCTTTGCTTTGGATAAACTGGCTTTGGCCTTTACAATCTCATGTTTCAATAGTTGGTCCACACTTGCTGTTCCCATTTGATATAAAGCAATGGCAAAGGTTTGCCACCAGGTTAAATCGGAAACCAAATTGATTATGAACTGTTCCTTGGAAAGTGAGGTTTCACTCAGGGTGAACTGTTGAAAATATTTTTCTTTCAACTTAAAGGTTTTTCCAGTTCCTGGAGGACCGTAAAGAATAACATTTAATGGCTGGTCCATTTTTCTTATATTTTTAGTTTCGTCTGTAAATTCGGAATAGTGATTTTTTAAAAGTATCAATGCTTCGAGATATTTCCCTTTAGCATTTTGGTATTCTTCATTGAAAGGCACTCTGGATAATACTCCCTTTTTGTTCCCTTGTATTTCATATTTATGTAAAATCTGCATGGTCAAGAATCCACCCCCTCTAGCAGGTGCATCTTCTCCCAGAATACTCTTCTGTATTTCCCTATGACTTAAGGCTTTTTTGAGATAAGCATAAATAACCCTTGCTTCGATAGTTGACTGATTATCAGAATTGGATTTAATCGAATCATCAGAAAGTCTGTATTCATTTAGATTTTTCAACATTGCATCAAACTTTGTGTCGGTTACCAAAACATCTTCACAATTATGCTTTTTAAAGATTGATATGATTGATTGATAGTTTTGATCAATGAAATCAAAAAGCTCTGATAAATCTTTGGTGATTTTTCCCAGGTTTTTGTCAAAACGTTTGTTACCCTTTTCTATAAAACCTCCAATTTTTGAGACAACTTCTTCATAGGCGCTTATTAATTCACTTCGCTTTTCATTGGTGAATCTAACATGTAACCTACAATCAAAACCATCCTCTTTTGGAGATAATGAGAATCCTACACTTCGTGTTTTGGTAATTCCGCCACTGGCATTTATCAATCCAACAAAAGCATATTCTTCGTTGCCTTGAAACCAATGACCGCTTTCAAATCGTTGTCCAGCTCCAGTACGCTGACGCATTAAAAAATTGAAGTCGGGATGCGATTCGCGATACGTTAAAAGTTTGGCAAGTATGGTTTCGTGGAAGGTCATATCATATTTAATTCTTCGAGAATATCTTTTTTAAGTTTGCTAAATGGCCTATTGCTAAAATCGGCACTATCATAATAAACTCCAAAAGCTAATCTGTACAATTCCTTTTGAGAAACTCTTAAACCGGCATATGTCTGGGCCGATAATATTTTTAAATACCTGTCCGTATAAATTTGTTTTAATTTGATTAAATCAAAAACTTCATCATTATGAGCATTGTAAATTTCTATTATTTTAAAGAGCTCCATAAATTTTGATACTTTCTTCGGTATCGGAGTTTTTTTATCTAAAACGATGGAAATGGTATTTTTTGAATTTATATCGTATTTGTAAGAAAATCTAAAGTCATCTAATATATTATCCAAATAAGGATGTGGGTAATATTTTAATCGTAGTGTTTTGGAGAGTTTAAATCTGCTATTGCAGATTGTACAAGATGGTATTAGGTTATAAAACGATAACCCGAGTATTGGATATTTTGATTGAGGAAAGAAGTGATCAAAATCTGGTTTTATGGAGTTAAATCGAACGTTTACTGTAGATTGTCTATTACAGTAAGGACAATATTTAATTGAAACGTTATTAGATAAATCGTTAAGGTTGTATTCCTTTTTATTCTTGCTAAAATTCTTATATGAAAATATTTTCCTAATTGTTGTATCATATTTGCGTCTATTTCTTGACTTTTGAATACGATAATAATTGGTGTTCAATGTAGCCAATTCTTCTGGGTTACCCTGTAATATATCATCTATATTATCCTTGATGAAATTTACGAGATAAGAAGGCAAGCTGTTAATATGTTGAGATTTAAGAACTTTATTTCTGAGTTCGACTAAATGAATAATTTTTGCTTTGGAAGCTTCTTTATTGTTTATGTTTATCACTTTTTAAACTATTTAAATAGGCAATCTGTTCATCCAATATTTGATCTCGTACATTCTCTCCCGTTTTTTCACCATACATTTCTAATAGTTTGGTTTTTAAAATAGGCTCATCAATTATCTCTATTATATTTTTATAATTTTCTCTATCATCATTCAGTTCTTGTCCTTCAACAGTTTCAGAACTTAACCAACTAATAACTTCTTCTATTTTATTTTTGGCAAAATCACCAATTAATCCATCTTCAACAAAAAAAGAATCAGCTAATAAATCCGTAATGTTAGCAGCAAATGATTTTGTAGGTCTATCAACATGTTCGTATTTGAGAAATTTAGTTTCCATTTTAGAGTTATCTCTCAACAGATACACAATGTTCTTATTTGGTAAATCGGACAAAGTTAAAGGGTCATGAGTTGTAAATATTATCTGAATATTTGGCTTTTTATCAAGATGATTAAAAAAATAAGGAATAGTTTTTACGAGAGTATTGACATATTTCCTTTTCCAAACAGGATGAAAACCAAGATCTGCTTCGTCTAGTAACAAAATGTAGTTATTTACCTGCTCATAAACTTGTATGTCCGAGGACAGCTTCGTGTTTAAGAAATCGTACAATCTTGAAAATAAGTTGAGAAAGGCATTTTCACCTGAACTTAACTTTCTTTTAGAAGGCATATAAAATATGAACCCATCAATGAGATTGCTTTTATCAATTACCCTTTCCTCGTTTTTAGGCTTATGGCTTGGATAATAGTTGATTATGTTATTTAAGAATTGATTTTGAAGTTGTAATATTTCAATTGCCTGATTACTATTTATAATAAAAACATTATTAGTTACTTTGTTTAAGTCCTCAATTGCATCAATTGCAGAGTACAGTTTTTCCAGCAGCTCTTGGATTGTTTTTATATTAAAAACAGGACTTTTTCCTTTGTCAAAGTCTAAAAAACAGTTTTGAATAAACAACAAAAAAGAATCATACGCATTTAATCTATTACTATCTCTTAAAAAATATCTATTTTCAAAAGACCCCTCATACAGGTAGGTATTATCCTTTTCCATCTGCCTTTCTATGACTGATAATAAATCTCTTAGAATATATCTTTTTAAAAGATATTTATTTACATCAATTTGGTTAGAGACCCGACCTGGACTATCAAATTTTCTAATTCTGTCCCATTCATCTAACTCTCTTTTAAGTTTATCCTTTACAATTTTTAAACTTGGCCTGAAAGCAGTAGGTATATTTCTTTCATTTTGTTGTTTATGCCCCCTTACAGTTAGTCTTGCGTCCCCATGATTTGGAAAATTGAATAAGTCTTTAAAAATATTTTGCTCTTGAACAATCTTAGAATTTGAAAAGAGTATTTGTCGTATGCTATTTTTAAAAACCAATTCTTGACTTACAGAAACACTATTTTTGTTTTGCAAATCCGCAAGATCTTCTTCAAGGATTTGGTCAAATGAAATATCATTATTATCAACTTCATCAAAATTCGGATTAAACTTAAAATCGAAATGAGGTGAATAATAAATGGTCTGACATAAACTGTTTGACCGATTTTCATCTATTGCAAAATCATCATTTGATGATTTAAAATTCAATGAAGTCATGTTGCCAACATCGTAAATTGAACTAATGAACTTTAGTTCTTTCTCATTCTCTGTTTCAAAAAATAAATAGGTGTTGTTTGATGGTAGAGCGTTTGGATTTCTTACGAACAAACTACGGATGGAATCGAGAAGTGATGACTTACCTGCACCATTCTGCCCGACAACTGCATTTATACTTAAAAGGCGGCAATCTAAGTTTGTGATATCGAAAAATGAATCTATGTATTCTGCATTTTTTTGTCTAGAAACATGAACGGCCTCATCTTTCTTTACAAACTCGTAAATATACTTACCACCTAGATTTATAAATTGTGATTTATCAAACAGATAATCATGAAAGTCTAAGAATATAGCTGCTAACCTCATCCCTCACCATATTTACCATTCTCCTCCGCAACCATCCCCAACTGCGCCTTCGCCTCGCCTTGATCCCGAACTTCTTCGGGACTCCTTACAGTCACCTGCCCATTCATCAACATAGGCAATAACCAATCGCGTAGCTCGGCGAGTTTTTGGTTTTCAACTTGAAGTTTTTCTCTTTTTCTTCGCATTGGTAAGACGATATTTTCAAACTTTTCCTCCAACCCATTATTCGGTCTTGAAACATAGAGTAATTTTATCCCTTTGACATTTAAACTTTTGAAAAATGCTCCAGAATCTGTATTCCATAAGATTTGTCGCCTCATATCTTCGCCTTGAAATGCCAAATAGAGGTATGTCGGTAATATTGTATTTGGTCTTATTGCTGTTATGTTTCTTCCTATTCCAGTGATAACATTTTCTGGAATTTGTGCAGTTGCACCAACTCTTCCTGCGTTTGTTATTACAATATCACCATCTGTTACTTCTATTCGTTTTGTCCAAATATCATAGTCCTCTTTTTTTACAAAGTATTTATTGATTAAATCAATTAAACCATCATCCTTGAGATTTTCCAATTGTAACAGATATGAATTTTCATCTTCAAAATTATAGTCTGGCTTTTTTGAATGTAAACAGTCAATTATGGAACAGCAATCAGAAATCAATTCAACTTCCCACCCCTCAGGAATCTCTCTTTTTAACTCTTCGTTATACACCATTTTACCACCAGAGGATTTATAGGGTTTACCGTTTTGGTCTGGAAAATCAAACTGGACAAACCAATAGTCGTAAATGGTTTTGGCGAGTGCCTCTAATTCTTGGTTGATTTTGTTGTTGACTTCTATTTTGGCGTCTAAATCGGATAAGACTTTGGCGATTTGTTGCCATTCATTTTCATCTGGAACAGGAACTTCAAAATTTTGAATTGACTTTAGACCTAAATTTTTAATGGTGCTTCCTGTTGCTACATTATAAAAGTAATCTTGCACACCTTTCAGCTGAAAGAAATAATAATAAAACTGATTAATTCCAGACTTGAAATTTAGATAAGCGGCACTTTTTCCTAGCATAACTTTTTCATTTTTATAAAAAGCCATACTTCCTAAAGTTCCATTAATTGAGAGCAAAAGAGTATTCTCATTTAACTCCCTGTAATTACTTTCAAGAGTTTCTTCAGAAACAATTTTTGTGTCTGGTGTTATAATTATTTGTCCATTTTTGAGATTATTGCCGTTAACAAAAAATACGGTTCCTTCCTCAATATATTCAGGCGTTCCGTGTAAACCATCACCTATTCTGGAACATAAATTCTTTAACTTATCTTTTTTCCAGCTAAACATTTTGAAAGTTTAAATTTTTAAGATTTTCGTTTATCTCATTTTCTAATGTTTTTCCTTCATCAAACAGTGTTCTTAAATTTTTTTCAAAATCTTGGATTTTATTATCAAACTCTTCTACTGTAATGTCTACATATTCAATTTTAATCTCAAAATATTGTCCTGCACTAAATGAGTAGTTTTTAGCTTTGATATCGTCGTACTTTACCACTACCGAGAAATCCTCTACTTCGGTTTTGTGGGTGAAGGTTTCAATTATCCGGTCTTCTTCCGATTCACTTAATAACGTTTTCTGGTTTTTACCGTCTTTTACTGTGGTTCCCAAATTGGAGGCATCAATCAAAACTACATCCTCTTTATTGGCTGCATCCAAAAACACGATGGAGACATTGGTACCTGTGGTCGCAAAAATATTGGAAGGCATACTTACCACACCTGCCAGCATTTTATGGTCCACCAGTTTTTGGCGTATTTTTTTTTCAATGCCACTTTGTGCGGTAATAAACCCGGTGGGGACAACACAAGCGGCTTTTCCTGTAGCGTTTAAGCTGTACATAATGTGCTGTAAAAACAAGGTGTATATGGCCATACTTTCCTTTTTCTTTTTTGGCACATTGGGTACACCTGCAAAAAAGCGGTCTTTGTTTTCCTTTTTGTTCAAAGTGTCCACATCATCACTAAAATCCAGTTTAAAGGGCGGGTTGCTCACGATATAATCAAACTTTCGAAGGTCACCATCTTTTTTGTGGTAAGGGTCTGTCATAGTGTTCCCCTGTATCACATTTTCTATACTGTGCACCAATTGGTTCAGTACCAAGTTCAAACGCAATAGGTTGGAAGATTTTTGCGAGATATCCTGGGAGTACACGGTACATTTATCAGGGCCTATGGCATGGGCCAGGTTCATCAACAGCGTTCCGGAACCCGCACTGGGATCATAAATGGTGACATTGCTCACGGGTTCGGGCACCAAAATATTGGCTATGATTTTGGAAACCGCATGGGGGGTGTAGTACTCTGCGTATTTCCCTCCAGAGTCACTGTTATAATCCTTGATCAAATATTCAAAAATGGTAGAGAAGAAGTCAAAACCTTCCTCCATAATATTTTCAAAGTTGAAAATCACCAATTTGTTCAGCAAGGCCTTGGCAAAGCCATCCCGTTTACTACGAACAAACTCCGTGATACGGTCAAATAGGGGTACTTTTTGCCCATCTTCGGTCTTAACCGCAAACAGCTCGTTGTTGCTAACGGCAATGTCCATTAGAGTGTCATCCAAGAGTTTGGCAAAATCAGGTTCGTTTTGTCGTTGGAACAAATAACCAATCAATTGGTGCGGTTTTAAAAAGGCGGTGGAGGCCTTCATTTGGAAACGCAACACTTCATATTCCTCTTCGGGCAATTGCGCCAACTGTTCCGCCCAATCCTCGGCCTCGGCCAATTCGGGCTTTAATTCCTTGATTTCGTAGGCGAAGCGGTCGTTTAAAAATTTATACAGAAATATTTGGCTTATAATTTTAAACTCATTGCCATCGTTGCCCAGTCCGTAGCTGGCACATACCGATTTGAGTTCGTCAATAAGCTCTTTGGTCTTTGTGGTAAACGTTAATGTATTGTTCGTCGTCATGCAGTTCTTCCGTGATATTCGTTAAGGTATTCGTCTACTATAATTTGTGTGATAAACTTGGTAGTGGCCACATCCATAGGGGCGTTCATGGATTTTTGAAATTCCGCGAACACCCATCGCGCCACTTGACTACTAAAATAGCTCTCGTTGTTTAAACTATCATTACGGGTAAGCACAGTCAAGTCCGTTTGTTCCTTGATTTTTTGTAGGGCCGCAATGATCACCGTTTTTAATTTGGAAGGTTTTCCCGCTTCCAATAAGCGTTTATGCACCCGTGCATATTTAGGGTCGCCTTGGTATTTGTCCCGCAACAGTTCGTTTCGGCGATTTAGTTCTTGCACCTTTTCGTGGATGGCCTTCAAGGAACCAATGTTGTGCTGCATCTCTGCTTGCGATACTTCGCTCAAGTTTTTATGGTCAAACAATCGGCGTAATTCTTCATACAGGCTAATCCATTCCGGGTCTTTGGGGTCAAAATTGCTTCCCAAGGCCTCCCGGGTCTTTTTCAGCATATCCTTGAGCTCTCCTGCCAGTACCAATTCGCTTTCACCTATTTTTTTAAAACCAAACACAACATCTTCCAAAGCCATATTGAGCAGGTTGCCTACTTCCTCATTGTTTTCAAAAGCTTCCTTGGCATTGATGAGGTTTAACCGATTGGTAGCTTCAATACGCAATCGGTTCAATTTTTTAAAGTCCATCCGTTCCAGGAGTTCATACTCTCCTTTCAATCGTATCTGACTGTACAGGGCCTGTACTTCTTCCAAGGCTTTTTTGATTCGGCGTACCTCATCTTGATTGTTGATTTGGGAAATTTGGGAAGTAAAGTTTTCGGCATTCAGCAAGTCGTAATCCGCCAATGACTCCTTTATATTCTGAATCGAGGCTTCAATCTCTTCGTTGGACAGCAAAAAATTGGAGTAGCTGGCCATTTCATCTCCCAAAATGCCTTGTAGTTCATCAAAATAGGCACGGTTGGTCTTGTCGAACTCCTTGGAAATGTCAGCAAAGTCAACCACATGGCCAAAGCGATAATCTTTATATCTCCGATTAACCCGGGTTAATGCTTGTAATAAATTGTGGGCTTTGATTACACGGCCTAAGTATATCTTTTTTAAATGTTTGGCATCAAATCCCGTAAGCAGCATATTGTACACGAACAGAATGTCAATCTTCCCTGCTTTAAAATCATCCCGCCACGCTTCAAGTTCTTTTTTGCTTCCAGCATCGTAAAGTATCAAGGCTGCTTTTTTGACTTTGAAATCGTCTTTGCGTTTTGCAAGATACTTCAAATCAGGTTCAGCGGCTTGGCCTAATTCGGGTACTACGGCCTCTTGCTCTGCATAGGTTTCATTGAAAATGTTGAAGAGCGTTTCGGCTTGGTCACTACTATCACAAATGACCATGGCACCGAGGGAGCTATCATCTTTGAGCTGTCTAAAAGTTTGAAAATCGTTGATGATGTATTCCAACATCGGGGCAACAAAAGAGGGGTGCGCATAAATATATTTTCTTTCCACATCCCCCTTTTTGATTTCCAAATCATCCAGGATTTGCTTCAGCTTGATTTTATATTCGGTTTCTATCTCCTCGCGAATCAGTTTAAGGGTATATCCATCTGCAATGGATTTGTTGTAGTAATATTTATGGATGTAATCCCCAAACAAATCTTTGGAACGTACATCTCCACCGATTAAAGGAGTTCCCGTCAGTCCTATTTTAATGGCATTACGATCGGACTCTTCGAGATTGGCCAAAAAACTGCCTTCGGGGTTGTAGCTCCGATGCACTTCATCCAAAAAGTAGATACGTTGGATGTTGGTGTTGTAATCCGTTGAGGTGCTAACTTTGGAATCCTCTTTGAACTTATGGATGTTTACCACAGTGATTTCACGTTGGCCTTTGTCATTATAAACTGCGGTGTTCTTCTTGAGGTCAGCCACAAACTCGTCCCTGGAATTTACGGTATGCACTTTTAACCCCCTGGCGGTAAATTCATCACGGGCCTGGGTCAGTAAGTCCAAACGGTCCACAATGAAATAGAATTTGGGGACAATATGTTTCCTCTGAAAGTAGTCTGTTAAAAAATGGGTGTTGTAATAGGCCAAGGCCGTTTTCCCGGAACCTTGTGTATGCCAGATGATTCCTTTCTTAATGCCCTTTTCTAGGGTTTCTTCAATGGCATTGGTCGCAAACAACTGCGGATAGCGCATGATATGTTTTTGGAGGCCATCATGTTCCTTAACGTAGGCAAATGCATACTGGAGGATAAATTGTAGCCGTTCTTTGGACAGCATTGAAGAAAGAATACGATTGGTCGGAGTGTCAAGATTTTTATTGGTTTGATATTCGGGGTTGTTCTTTACACTGATATAATTAGTGTCCTTGAGCAAAAACTCTTCAACCGTAGGTTCTAGAGGTTGCAACAATTGGGTGTAGTTGAAGCCTTCCTCTTCCCTGAAATAATTGAATATGGGTTTTTGATAGGAAGAAGATGCATAAAAAGCACCTTGCCAAGGCTCAATTTCATTGTCATCATATTCCATATTATTGGAAAAGATCATGAATTGGGTAAGATTGACAAATTTTCGGAATTTTTTGTTTTGAAACCTTCGATTGATTCTGTCCCGTTCCGCAATAACCCCATTTCTGTTATTTGGCTTCTTGACTTCGATAAAAACTAAGGGCATTCCATTGATCAAACAAATAATGTCGGGCCTGAATTCATCTTCTCCATTTTTATAGGTGAGTTCCGTGACCACATGAAAAGTATTCCCATTTTCGAAGTCCTCAAAGTCAATAAGTCTGACACCGGAACGTTCGGTAAGTTTATCGTAAAACACCTTTCCCAAGTCCTCATTCTCTAAATCCAAACTAATTTCTTGATATAAACGCTCTATATCTTGTTTAGACAATTCGGGGTTGATTTGGTGAACCGATTCCTTAAAAATATCTGCAAAAACGTTGGTGTTTTCGTCCCATTGATGCTCCTTAAGTGAAATGTATTTGTAGCCAAGTTGGGTGAGGTGTAAGATAGCCGGTAATTTGACTCTGGAATCTTCGTTGAATGTCATGAATTAGTTTGGTTAGTATGTGGGAGAAAATTACTACAGCAAAATAGCTATTTACATTTGGATTTAAAAACTCGCGAAGATAATTCGATATCTCCAACAGAAAATTTTCCTGATAATTATGTTGCTCAGTCAGATTAAAATCCATTGTGTTTTGAGTTTTGCCTTTATTTTGGTCTAGCTTTTTTAGATAATCTATCAGTAAACCATTCAAATTATGAAGTCTAAAACGATATCAAGAAAAGAACTTTATGAACTGGTATGGACAACCCCATTGACACAGTTGGCCAAACAATATAACATTTCAGACAACGGCCTGAGAAAAATTTGCATCAAACATGAAATACCGCTTCCCAAGGCCGGACACTGGTCAAAGGTAAAATTTGGCAAAAAAGTTGCCAGAACCCCTTTGAAAAAAACAGAGAAAAAACTAGATGACATCAAACTTTACGAGAGGACAGGAAAAAATGATAAAAAAGCACATTTCAATAGCAAGTACAGTGCCTTAAAAAACGAAATTGTTAACGACCCCTCCCTACCCCTTTCCGTTCCAACAAAAATGTACAAACCCGATATTCTGGTTCAAAAGGCAAAATCCGACCTAGCAACTTCAAACTATCAACCCAACCATCAATATCAAGATATAATCCATACAACCAAAGGATATTTAAACATTGAGGTTTCAAAAAAAATGGTTCCTAGGGCACTGAGGTTTATGAATGCCCTAATCAAATTGCTTAGGAAAAGAGGTCATGACATTGAAATAGATGGATATAGTACTTATGCCATTGTGTTTGACGAAAAAATCAACATACGCTGTCGCGAAAAATCAAAACGAGTCATGGTCAAAAGTGATAGGTGGACAAATTATGAATACCACGCAAGCGATATTTTAATGTTAAAGATGGAAGCAGATTACATCTTGAGAAAAGATTGGGCAGACAGTAAAAATGAACTTTTGGAGGAACAACTCGCTAAAATACTGACCAAACTGGAGTTGACGGCTAAGCAATTGAAAAAAGAACGAATCGAAAGGGAGGAATGGCTCAAAAAATTTCAGGAAGAACAAAAAATCAAACAGGAACTTCAAGATAGAAAGGACAAAGAACTAAAATCCCTAAAATCGCTTTTCAAGGACATGAAAAGACATGAGATGACCGTAAGGCTGAGAAGTTATGTCGAAGAATTCAAAAGCCATAAGGAATCCAACGGTGAGCTGACAGAGGATTTATTGCTTTGGTTGGAATGGGCGAATGAGAAGATCGAATGGTTCGATCCTATGATTGAAAGGGAAGTTCCTTTGTTGGAAGGTGTTGAAAGAAATTCACTAATGGAAGATAACCAACATGAAAGATTAAAAAGGTTCTACCCATAATCATGGTAAAATAACATATGTGAAATCCATGTGTATGCCGCAAATTCAAGCCTTTTTACAATGGTTACAGGGGCATTTGCCGCAAATTTCACTTTAAGAAAATATTCTTGCGCTACTAATTCAATTCTATATCCCTGTATAACAACGATTTATTATTTATTCTAACCAGCAACATTGGCCTGCCGTGTTGCCCTCTTGCTCTTCTTCTTCCCAAAAACGTAAATTATTTAGCGCGTCACTCAAAATGCCCGAAACTTAACTTATAACAAAGGGAATAGACCATTTCAATTCAAAGGAGAGACGATAAGTTCTAAAAATTAACCACACTATCAAGAGCTTCATCAGCTTCTTTATGAATGAAATTGGCCTGATAGTTAATAGTGGTTTTTAAATCACTATGCCTATATAATTTCTGGAGCATTAGAGGATGGATAGTGTCCCCAGCAATATTTCCAAAGGAATGGCGAGCTATGTGATTACTTAAATTCTTTTCAATTCCACATTGGACAGCAATCCTTTTGAGATACTTGTTCAATAGTTTCGTTGCATTCCTCGTTTTTCTGAAAATTTCTTCTTCATTGTTAGGGTTGACACCTTTTAAAAAATGAAATATATATCCATCATTATCAGCTTTAAACGTCTTGTAACATTCAAATATCTTGGTTGCTTTATCTGGGACGGCTAAACTTACAGACTTTTTGTTTTTGTCCATTATGTAAATTAGTCTTCCATCTTTAATATCAGTCCACTTTAGCTTCACAACATCGGAAATTCTGATTCCCGCAAAATAGAAAGCAGTTAACCATACATTTTTTGTGTGCCAAATAGAGGTGTTTGGTTCAAGGACCAAAGATTCAATTTTCACAATTTCATCTTTGGTTAAACCAATTTTGTGACTGTTTCCAACCCTAATTTGTTCTTTGTCGTTACCAAAGGGATAAAATTTTGCGTCCACATAGCCATTCTTGATTGCTTTATTATAAAGCGTTCGTATAAAAATTAGCTGATTTGTAACAGTCCGAGGCTTTTGGTCTAAATAAATCGCACAGAAATTTTTGTATTTTTCAAGAAATGCTTCATCTATCATTTGAAACATTAAATCCTTACTCTTTTTAAACAACTTAATTGAATCGGAAAAACTATATTCACCCTTTCTACCTTTGCTTATACGCATAATGCGTCTTTTCCTAATCTCAGTTTTTACAGTTAATTTATCCTCTGATAAATCACAATTTAGAAACTCTTGGATATTGTAGAGAATGGAAAGTTCGGATTTAGCTACTGAAAAAATTCCTCGTTCATATTTATCCTTAACCCTATCCGCAGCAAAAGAGAAAAAGGATTTAGAACCACTGGCACCCTTTAATTTTTGTTTGGCTTGCTTGGGAGTTAAATTATTCTCTGAGTTTAGAAATAAATCGTTAGTTTCTGTAAGCTTTTTAAGGAGGTGATTATTCAAACGTTTATAATTTGGGTGACTGCTTCTTATTCGTCCTAAGCGTCGATCCCAATCTTTTTCAAGCACATAAACACCTAACCACTTATAATTCGTTTTGTAATTCGCACTAATACGTATCGCCAAAGGAATGGTTTTATCCTTTCGTATCATATTTTTTCTGAGAACAATTTTTACACTTGCCATATTAATCCAGTTAATTCTACAAAGATAAGCGGTTCATCAAATTATAGTACAGAATAAGTACAGAATAATATCATTTCAAATGAATTCATTTAATATTCAAAAATATTTATAACTCTAATTATCAGTTATTTATATATGTATTGCATCTATATAGCAGAGCATACCTTTTGGCTCATAACCCGAAGGTCGCTGGTTCGAGTCCAGTCCCCGCTACTAAACGAGAAGCCATTCACTTGAAAAACAGATGAATGGCTTTTTTTATGCCCGGCCAGTAAGTGTCGACCGTAGCGTTCGAAACTCTATTTGGGGGCTAAATCCGAATCACGCATTCACAGGTTGATTTTTTTCTTTTACGATTTTTTCCTGGATGTTTCCTGGAACGGGCTCAAATCCCGAAAAGGTAGCTTGGAAAGTGGCTTTACCTTGGGTAAGTGACCTTAGCTCGGTAGAATATCCGTAAAGTTCCGCTTCAGGGACGGTACACCGCAGAATCTGATACTGATCGGCGCTTTCAATTCCCAAAATAACGGCCCGACGCGATTGCAGATCGGTCATGACCTGCCCAACAGCATCTTCCGGTACTTTTACATTAAGATTACGGATGGGTTCCAGAAGTTTGGGCCTTGCATTCAAAAAGGCGGCCCTGAAAGCATGAGCTCCCGCGATCTTGAAAGCAATATCATTGGAATCGACCGTGTGCATCTTGCCATCGTAGACCATGACACGAACGTCACGGATATAGGATTCGGTCAAAGGACCGGATTCCATCACTTCCAAAATTCCCTTTTTTATCGAAGGCAAAAACCGCAGATCGATAACGCCGCCAACAATACAGTTATAAAAGACCAATTTACCGCCCCAAGGTAGTTCTACCTCTTCTTTGCCCCGTATACTAAAGCCTTCGGGTTCGGCCATATCCTGGTACCAGGGTTCGATCTTCATATGTACCTGCGCAAACTGACCGGCCCCGCCCGATTGTTTCTTATGGCGATAGCTAGCCGTAGTAGGCTGGGTTATGGTTTCGCGGTACGCAATACGGGGTGGCGAAAAATCGGCCTTGACTCCATACCCGTTTTCTAAGGTCCATTTGATCACGGATAGTTGCAACTCTCCCTGACAGGCCAATATCTGCTGTTTTAACTCATTGGAATAAGAAACCACCACCGTGGGATCTTCGCTCTGTATTTTTTTAAGGGCCTCCATCATTTTTTCCTCATCATGCTTTTCAACAGCGGCCACCGCCCTCCGGGCACGGGCCTCGGGATATTGAACAGGCTTGATGGTTACCTGATGCCCTTGGGTGTGCAAAGTATCGTTGGTTTCGGTATGTTTTAGTTTGAGCGAGGCGCCGATATCACCGGCGCTCAATTTTGAAACGGGCCGGCGCTCCTTGCCGTCCATGATAAACAATTGATTCAATGCCTCCGTTTCATCGTTACGGGCATTGACCAGTTTGTCGTTTGTTTTGAGTTCTCCGGATTTTACCTTAAAAAACGTAATCTGGCCCACATTTGGCAAAAATTCCGTCTTAAATACGAAAAGCACCGTAGGTTCCGTAGGCAATGGCTTTACGATCTTACCCTCGACGCTCTGCTCTGGTTTCATATCGGCCGCGGCCGGGGCCACATTATCAATAAAGCCCATAAGTCGGCCGCTGCCCATATCCTGAAGGGCCGAAACGCAGAAAACGGGAAAGAGTTCATGATTGAGCATGCCTAGTTTAATGCCTTGTCGCAGTTCTTCTTCGCTCAACGTTCCCTTCTCCACAAAGAGTTCCAATAGGTCCATGTCGTTTTCAGCGGCCTTTTCAACCAATTCGTTGTGCAATTGGTTTGCCAGTTCTTTTTGGTTATCGGGAATCGGCAATTTTTCGGGTTTTCCGCCGTCGGGACCAAATTTGTAAAGCTTCATTTTAAGTACGTCCACAATACACTGCGCCCCATCGATGACCAATGGATATTGAATTTTTACGGCATTGGATCCGACAAGGGAGCGGATTCCTTTAAAACTATGCTCGAAATCCGCATTGGGATGATCAATCTGATTGATGACAAATATGGTGGGTTTGTTGTAGCGGGCAATATAGTTCCAAATGATCTCTGTGCCTATCTCCACACCATACCGAGCATTAATAACGGTCACGATAGAATCGGCCACACGAATGGAAGAAAGGATCTCTCCGATAAAATCGTCAAGTCCGGGGGTGTCGATAATGTTGATCTTGTAGTTGCGCCACTCGGTATGCAGTGGGGTGGCAAGGACCGAAGTCCCGCGTTCGTGTTCTATATCATGGTGATCCGATACGGTATTCTTGTTTTCTACCGTTCCACGGCGGTTGATCAGGCCAGCCTCGAACAACATGGTTTCAGCGAGCGTGGTTTTACCGCTTCCATGGGCACCTACGAATACCACATTTTTGATATGCTTGTCATCATAAACTTTCATGATTGTTATTTGTTTTTTCAGTTCGCATCGTTAAAAATAAAGGTGCGGATTTAAAAAAAACATGACTTTTATCCATGTTGATCAATAAAAAAGAGGCTGGGTGAACAACACAGATATTAATTGCCCTGAAAACACAACTCCAGTAGCTATTCTTTAAACATGTACCCAAAGCGTTTTGGCCTGAAATAAGGAAGCTAATTGATAAGGAGTTTGCTGAAAAACGGATAGGTAAAGGTGACCATAGTTTTACAGATGACCATATTAAAGGCAGATCATTGGGTTGGAACCAAATTAAATAGGTGTTTTGAAGATGCTGTAAGTAACATATGATTTAGTGTTTCAACATCTAGTATTGATTATTTTTAAAAGTTCAATTAAACGATGCTAAAACTAGATTAATCCTGATTATGAACTTAATCCATATACTCCTTTAGAAGGTTTATTTCTGAGGATTTACGTAATCTTTTCAATGCTTTTATTTTAATCTGCCTAATCCTTTCTGTTGTTAAGTCCAAATCATGAGCGATTTGCTCGATTCCCAAAGGATTTTCTCCGCAAATCCCATACAGCATCTTAATTACATAAGCCTCTTTATTGGATAGTAATTCCAAAATTCCGTTAACTTCTATTTGTAAAGATGTATTTACTAAGCTTTGATCTGGACTATTAAAACCATCAGATTCAATAAGATCGTATAAACTAAATCCTTCCTCTTCAGGTCGTAGTGACTTGTCCATGGAAATTGGCCAAGAAGAATGTTCCAAACAAAGTTGGATTTCAGAAAGCGAAAAATCAATTAATTCTGAAATTTCATCGGCAGTTGGAGATCTTTGGTGTGATTGCTCAAACTTTGTTGTTACCTCATTTATTTTACTTATCACATTTATTTTGTTCAAAGGTAACCGTACCATTCTAGATTTATCAGAGACGGCATGAATAATGCCTTGGCGAATCCACCATACAGCATAAGATATAAACTTAAACCCCCTGGTCTCATCATATTTGGAGGCAGCCTTCACCAATCCATGATTACCTTCCATGATAAGGTCATGTAAAGTGAGCCCTCGAGACTGATACTGTTTTGCAACTGAAACCACAAACCTCAGGTTTGAAACAATAAGTTTTTCCAATGCCTTGGCATCACCATTCCTAATGCGAACGGCTAGTTCCACTTCTTCTTCCGCTGTGATCATGGGAATTCGACTTATATCATTGAGATATTTTGACAGGATATGATTTTCCCTGTTGGTAATCTGTTTGGATATGGTAAGTGCTCTCATAAATTAAATTTTAAACCAATGACTTTACATAAATCAGGTTTCCATTGCCCTTGGGATTTTTACGTGATTCAATTTGAATTTGATTGATTGATTTTACCAGTGGAGTCAGTTTTCGGAATCCAAAATTCCGAGCATCGAAATTGGGTTGCTTTTTTTGCAATAGGGTCCCTACCTCTCCTAAAAAGGCCCAGCCATCTTCATCCTCCAAATCCGAAATAGTGGCGAGAATCAAATGGATGACCTGTTGGGTTATTTTATCAACAGGATCGATTTTCGTCTTTTTAATTGTCTGGAATTCATCAGTACTGGTTTTATGAAGGATTTCAAGGTATATGAACTTATCACAGGAAACAATGAAAGGGTCAGGTGTCTTACGTTCACCTATTCCAAAAACGGTCATCCCTGCCTCCCGTAATCGAATGGCCAACCGAGTGAAGTCACTATCACTAGAGACCAAGGAAAACCCATTGACTTTACCTGAGTAAAGTATATCCATGGCATCAATGATCATCGCACTGTCAGTGGCATTCTTACCAGTGGTGTATCCATACTGTTGAACTGGTGTAATGGCATTTTTAAGGAGTACATCCTTCCATTTCACCAGACTTGGTTTTGTCCAATCACCATAAATCCTTTTGATACTAGGGTTTCCATATTTTGCGATTTCCTCCAACATTTCCTTTACATATCTCGATGGAATATTATCGCCATCTATTAAAACGGCCAAGTTTAAATCCTTTTCCATTATTCTATTCCTCTGTCTTTAGTTTATATTCATTGAGGTAAACCGCTTTGGCCATCTGTTCCCTTTTTGCCTTTGATTTTTTTGTAAACTCTTTATTGTCCCGAATTTGTTTCAGCTGTTTGGTATTTCGAACTTTCTTCCGATATCTTTTGAGAGCTCTATCAATATTCTCTCCAGGTACAATTTTAATTTTAAGCATATAGCATATTTTAGAAATGATGTACAAATCATTATGAAGCTGAAAAGCAAAAAAGAGTCCAGTATAGTTTTGGAACTTTAAGGTGGATAACAGCTATAATTTCGTTGAACAGCCTAAAAGGCTACGAAATTCGAATATTGGTACAAGCGAAAAATAATTAAGAAGTGGCCCTTTTTGAATTAAGGTAGTATGTTGGGCAGTCTTTTTTATTTAAGGACAGGTATAATTTTCGTCCATAATTTTAATGTGACGTAAAGTAACGGATTTAAATTGGATTTAAGTTATTTAAAATCAAATAAATAATCCAACCATATCTTATATAGATATTACGTACAGCACTATTTAATTGATAAGGAATTGAGAAAAGAGTTTAATACGGTTTTAATGCCCTGAAGACAACAAAACCATCTCTTATCTTTAGGCCAAGTACAATCCGATTTTAATTGAAGGTTGATACCCCATAGATGTGAAAGATGGTAATGATTTCGTGGAGAAATACAAAAACCAATTCAATTTAAAGTTCAAAAAAACGATGTGATGCAGGTCATTGTTTTTTCTAAACTCCGAAAATATTTTTATCAAATAATAACGGTAAAATGTCTCGGAGGTTTTTCACATACATGGCTGTAGCATTCATAGCTTTATTCGCCTTTTCCAATTGTAGTGGCGATGACTCATTTGAATTTTCACCAGACCCTACATGTGGTCGAAATATCAACTTCATCGTTGAAGTAATACCCCAAGGAGCTGGAATTGTCACTAGATCCGAATATGTCAATTCATTTGGGCTAAACGGGTTAATGCCGTTTCAGGTTATCGAATACTTTGCCATTCCTACAGATGGGTATCAGTTCATAAAATGGGACTTGGCTCCAATAGCGGATAGGGAAGAAAATCCCATTTCCTTGATTCCTTGTGATATAAACCCTGTTTATACCACTATAAGGATTAAGGCCATTTTTGAAATCATAGAAGAATAATCGAATGCTCTTCCTGTAGTTGTGAAAATCATTTGGGAAAGGTATCGTCAATTCCAAATTTCCAAAAACTCAATTACCTTCCTTGGACTATACGATACAAAGCGTCAAAGTTCAACTAAACGATAATTTGGATGAAATTTTAGAACAATCCATTTAAGGGAAGCTTACATTTCATAGTAATGAATTCCACAATCAAACTTTAAATTAAATACCCTTTGGATTGTTATGTAATGTGACCCTATTTTTTTATCGAAAAAAGCGTTCGTATAGTATTGCCTATTTCCAAAAGGAATCACTTATAAATTTTAAGCCCACTGGCAAAGACTCACGCCAAAAAGGCCAAGTGTGCGCACCATCACGCACCCTGTATTCATGGGGTATTTGCTTAACTACCAGTTCTTTGTGCAACTGGGCATTTCCGAGCGTAAGAAAATCGTCATCCCCACAATCAAAATATATTTTTACTGTTTTTAAACGTTCTGGATCCTTGTTTTTTACCAACTGAAGGACATCATACTCCCTATAGCTTTCACCTAATCTTTTTTTACCCTTGGTGCCTACCATATCGGGTATAGCTTTTGAAATATATCCATCCATGGCTTCTTGGTCTGAAGCAGTAACGGATTCCTCCGTAAATATAGCAGAGCTATATGCGGCACATGCCCCAAAATGTTCGTCATATTTCAATGCCAGTTTTAAGGAACCGGCCCCGCCCATGGAAAGGCCGCTAATCCCCGTATATCGTTTTCCTGTACGAATACGGTAATTGTTTTGAATATAGGGAAGCAATTCTTTCATAAACATATCCTCATATGGATAAGTGCCGTCCGTTCTGTTCATATAGAGTCTGTCATCCCCATCCGGCATTACAATCACCATTTTTTGGATATTTCCTTGTTCGATTTCATGATCAACTATCCATTGCATTGCTCCAGATTCAATCCAACTTGTTTCGTCACCCGTATAACCGTTCAAGAGATAAACTACTGGATAATAGCGTTCGGAATTTTCATATCCATCTGGCAAGTAAATTGAATATTTGACCTCTGTATTCAAAAGGGCACTCTTCATAATCTGGCTTTCCAAGACCTTACTTTGACCAAATAGTGTACTATTGATAACAAGCCACAGAAGAAACAATGAGTATTTTTTCATAACTATTGATATTATTAATTGGTTAAAGCACCAGACCTCATTTAAGTTGTACTTAGGCCATTCATCACAAATCCACTTTTGAAAGATAACAAAAAACGATAACTAATATTCATTAATGATTTAATCCTAAAGTTCAACTAAACGATTATTTTTTACGGTGGGTCAATCCATAATCAAAGTTGTGGCGGTTTTCTGTGATGGGTACCCTGCTCGTAGGAGTAGGCCAGTTTTATCAAAATAGGTTCGGCGTACATCCTTCCCAAAAACTGGATGCCCGCAGGCAAATTCCCAGTTGTATATCCCATGGGCACCGTAAACGCAGGTTGACCGGTATGGGGTGAGATGACCTGATTGTTGTCGCCCTTATACTCTTCCTGAAACTTGTTTATATGTGCTGGCTTGTTGTTCCACGATGGGTAAACCACAGCATCCAGTTTCAAGGAATCCATGGCGTTTTCTATGGCTTCCCTAAAAGCGATTCTTTTCATATCGTGATACGCATCTCCACAAGGCACCTCCGAATCGCCCCACCTACCATCGTGGTCTTTTTGTGAGGATAGGCGTTGTTTGGCAAATTCAGATTGGGTACCTATCCGAACAATGTCTTCCAAGGTTTGTATGGTGTCCCGTTTTACATAGGTGGCCAAAAATTGCTCCAAATCCTTCTTGAAAGTTGCGCACCATTGATCTTGGCGCAAGGTATTAAAACCGGGCACATCAAAAGGGTCTACAATTTCAGCTCCCAAAGCATCCAAGTCCAGTAGCGCCTGTTCAAACAAGGCTTTTACCTCTGGGTCCACCTCATGTTCGCTCAATTCACGCAGCACCCCTATTCTTGCACCTTGGAGCCCATTTTTCACAAGAAATTGCTGGTAGTCGGTATATGTTTTTCCTTTGGAAAGCTCGGTAATGGGATCATCTGGGTCAACCCCGGCCATAATTTCCATTACCCTTGTGGCATCTTCCACGTTACGGCACATGGGCCCCACCACATCGTTTCTTAGGTACAGGGGAACTATTCCCGTCCTGCTGATCAATCCAAGGGTGGTCCTAAAGCCGACCAAGGCGTTGTGGGAAGATGGTCCGCGAATGGAATTCCCTGTATCCGTTCCCAAACCTACAGTTCCAAAATTGGACGCCACCGAAGCTCCCGTACCGCCACTGGATCCCGCCGGAACGTAATCCAGATTGTATGGGTTGCGTGTAGTCCCATGTGTGGAACTTTCCGAGTGCATGGGCGAAAAGGCCCACTCGGCCATATTGGACTTTGCCAAAACAATGGCACCTGCTTGCTTCAGTTTTTTGATGATGGGAGCGTCTTTTTCGGGATAGTAATCCACTAAAGCCAAGGAACCTGCCGTGGTAGGCATTCCCACTGTGTTTATGTTGTCCTTAACAATGATCGGAATGCCATGGAGGGGACGCAGCACACCTGTTTTTTCAAATTCGGCATCCAACTGTTTGGCTATGTCCAGTGCCACCGGGTTAATGGCGGTCAACGCATTGGTGTTGCTATCCAACAGGGCAATGCGCTTCAAATAGGCCTTGGTCAATTGTTCTGCAGTGAAAGTGCCGCTTTTATAAGCGTCGTGAATCTCTGAAATGGTCAGTTCCGTAACATCGATCGGTTCGGTGGGTTCACTGGTTTTACATCCAATCAAAGCGACGAGCAGCAACAGGAAAAAAATAGGATTACGAATCATAGGGGATGGTTGGTTTTATATTTTTCTATTATTCTTTTTTAGGATGTCAAGGTTCCCTATTTCGCAATAAAAGCAATATTGGGATTCATTTTTCTTGCTAGCAAGGTTTGTCCTCGACCATAAAAAGGTACAACATTCGAAACATTGCCGCCATCCATTTCCCATAATGTTTTTTTGTATGGACATTTGGGGGTTGAACAAAATCCGAAACCGACAGTCGTTTTGGGCCGTTGTTAATGTTCCATTTTCGAGAAATATAAGGTACAATTGGCTTTTACCGAACTTTATGCATCGATCCATCTAATTTTATAAATATCATATCTTTAGGGAAACTAACCTCCAGTGATAAAATTCTTTAGAAGAATAAGGCAACCCTTATTGGCTGAAAACAGATTCAGCGGATATCTGATTTATGCTCTTGGTAAAATTCTTCTTGTGTTCATTGGGATTTTATTGGCGCTTCAGATCAATACATCGAATATAGATCAGTTTGGAAATGTTCAGACAGTACATACAACGCAATGAACAAATTGGAAATGATCAAACCTAACTTCAATTTATAAAGCATATGATTAAGAACTATTTGAAAATTTTAGTGGTAGCCGTAGTTTTTTGTAGTTGTGACAACAACAAAAAGTCAAACGCAGACATCGTTCAGGTTGACCAAACAACGATTGGCAAACAGATTGAACGTCTGGCATCGGATGAATTTCTAGGAAGAAAACCATTTACGGAAGGTGAAGTGAAGACCGTGAATTATTTAAAGGAAGAATTTGAAAAATTGGGCCTTTTACCCGGTAATGACAATAGCTTTTTTCAAGATGTTCCTATGGTGGAAATAACAGGAACACCCTCCGAGAACATGGTGATTTCCGGTAAAAATGGAAACATCAATCTGGAATACTTAAAAGATTTTGTGGCTACAACAAACAAACCCGAAACTGAAGTCGGTCTTGAGAATTCAGAGCTTGTTTTTGCAGGTTATGGTGTTGTTGCCCCCGAATATGGGTGGAATGATTATGAAGGCATCGACTGGAAAGGTAAAACGGCTGTGGTATTGATTAATGACCCAGGTTTTGAATCTGGGGATTCAACCCTGTTCAAAGGCAATGAAATGACGTATTACGGACGTTGGACATATAAATATGAGGAGGCTGCCAGGCAAGGTGCTGATGGACTAATCATTATCCATGATACCGAACCGGCCGCTTATGGATGGAATGTGATAGAATCTGGCTGGAGCGGTGCTCGATTGACCATAGAAAGTGATCTGCCTCTTTTAAATGTCGAATCGTGGATAAGTGGGGAAAGTGCCGAAAAAATGTTCAATGCCTCCTCCATGAAGGGTCAGGATTACAAAACCCTTGCCAGGAACAAGGACTTTAAACCGATTCCGTTGGACTTAAATGTTACGGTGGACATTAAAAATGAAATCAAAAAAGATGACTCTAAAAATGTTGTGGCACTTATACCGGGAACCGAAAGAAAGGATGAATATATCATCTACTCCGCGCATTGGGATCATTTTGGTGTTGGTAAAGCCATTGATGGCGATTCAATCTATAATGGTGCTGTGGACAATGCATCCGGGACTGCAGGTTTATTGGCAATAGCAGAGGCGTTCAAGAAAAATGGCCCCACAAAACGTTCCATTGTCTTTATTGCCGTTACTGGAGAGGAACAAGGTCTGTTAGGCTCCGCCTATTATGCCGAAAACCCCATTTACGACCCCAAGAAAACAGTGGCGGACATTAATATTGACGCTCTGGATAGTCCAGGAAAAATGAAAGACTTGACCATTACTGGTTATGGTCACTCTGAAATGGATGAATATGCCAAGGAAGCTGCCGAAAAACAAGATAGGTACGTTATCCCTGATCCAGAGGCGGAAAAGGGATACTTCTTTAGATCGGACCATTTTAATTTTGCCAAAATCGGAATCCCTGCCTTGTATGCAAGTGGTGCCTATGAAGGATTTGATATTAGCATTGATGGTATAAAAAAGTATAACGATAATTACCGTTTGCACAAGTACCATCAGCCATCCGATGAATACGATGCTGAAACTACGGAATTAAGTGGAGTGCAATTGGACCTACAGTTACTTTTTGAGGTCGGATTGAAATTGGCCACCGAAGATTATTTTCCAAAATGGTACGATGGCAGTGAGTTTAAATCGGCGCGCGAATAAAGGAATACTATTGCTCGGAATCAAAAAGTTTAAATAAACGATGAAAATAATACGTACGTGGAAAGGCTGGACTACATTGGAAAATGCCTCAATTTATGAAGCTTTGTTAATTAACGAGGTTTTTCCAGCCGTAAAAAAGAAGGGAGTTGATGGATTGGAAAAAGTTAGTATTTCCACAATGGAGAAAAATGATGAGATGGAGTTTTTCCTTGTTCTTCAATTCGATTCCCTTGATTCAGTGAAAAAATTTGCAGGGGAATCCTATAACAAAGCATATATCCCTGATAATGCAAAACGTATATTGAAAAGGTATGATAAAACTGCTGATCATTTTGAATTAAAGGAGGAATTAAGACTTAAGTAATAAAAACAGACAACCCATAAAATTTATTGAATAAAAGTTCAAATAAACAATTGCCACAATCTAAACCGTTACTAGCTACAAAGAAAGCCATCAGCGCAGGTTGACGGCTTTTTCCTTTATAGAAAATCCTACCTAACAAATAAGCCAGTTTTTATTTTTTACATTTATAAGGAATGTAAATGCATTGATTTTGCACCAATTGGTGTATAATCGATTAAAATTTCAATCAAATCCTCACACAAACCGGTACTTTGAAAATTGCAGGCTTACAAATAAAAGTAAAAACACTATTATCCATATTGCTTTTGTTTTGCTGCACTGTTGTGTTTTCACAAGAACAGTCAGGCGCACAACTATTCACCCTAAACGAATATAGAGCTGCCTCCAAAGCCATATTCACCTCTGTATTTTTTCTGGGGGCCTTTTTGGTCATGGGGTTTTATATGCTGTTGTTGTATATCCAAAACAAGAAAAAAGATTATCTATACTACGCAGTTTACCTCATAATTTTCACTATTTACTTTTTCCTGAGAACAGATTCCGTTGTAAAGTTTGATTTGTTCAATTTGGGGCAATCCTATTACTACTATTTACTCACCCCTCTTCTATTGGTCATTACGGGTGTGTATGTAAAGTTCATCAATATTTTTGCGGAGATTGAAAAATATGACAGGGACTTCGCGTCCAGGCTCAATATATTTTCCAAGTTACTGTACACGATTGCCGGACTCATTTTTTTGTTTACCCTTTTTACCGATCAATTGGAGGTTGTGGAACGGTACCAACATTTTGTGATGATACCCATGCACCTTTATACTTTAATGGCATTGATCAGGGCATTTTTGGTAATCAAGTCAAATTTGAGGTACTATGTGCTCTTTGCCAACCTATTTCTGTTTGCCTTCTCCATTTTAGGAGTTTATGCCGCACAAGGACATAATTTCTCGGAAAACGTTACTTCCCATCATCTTTTGGGCTTTTACACTTTTAATGCCTCCCAATTGGGTACATTTTTGGAAATGATATGTTTTTCCTTAGGGCTTGGATACAAGTTTAGTTTAATCGAAAAAGAAAAGGATGAGGTAAAGCAAAAATATATTGAGCAGCTTAAGGAGAATGAAGAGGTCTCCAAAAAATTAAACGAGGAACTCTCCGAACTCGTAGCGGAAAGAACAAAGGAACTGGAAAAGAAAACCTCTTTATTGGAGAAGGAACAACAATTAAAATCCAAGCTCTATGTAGATATTTCCCACGAGTTTAGAACCCCTTTGACATTAATTTCGGGACCGACCGAAGCAAAATTGCGGGAAGGCAATCTATCCGATGCCGATTACAACTTGTTTTCCATGATAAAACGTAATACCAGTCGTCTTTTGTCTTTGGTGAACCAACTACTTGATCTTGCAAAGCTCGACAAGGGAAGGTTAAAGTTAAAAATCAACCAGGGCAACTTAGGTCTTCTCATAAACTTTATAGCCAGCTCTTTTGAATTCAAGACAAGTGCTAAAAAAATACAGTATTCCTACAATATTCAATCAATCCCAAAGGCATGGTTTGATGAGGACATCATAGAAAAAATTGTTACCAATTTACTTTCCAATGCACTCAAATATTGCCCTGAAAATGGCATCTGTGAACTGGACGCATCGAAAAAGGATAAGACACTGTTTCTTAAAATCCGAAATTCGGTAGATGATATTTCCGAAATACCCCTAGATAAGTTATTCAACAGGTTCTACCAAAACAATGAGTACGCTGAGGGAGCCGGAATTGGGTTATCATTGGTCAAGGAACTGGTGCAATTACACAAAGGAAGTATTGATGTTTCGGCTAAAGAAGACAATACCATTGAGTTTACCGTTCAGATTCCTATAGGCAAAACATCGTTCTCACCAAATGATATTGTACCTGTTCCAAAAAAGGTTCCAAAATTAATGGTAGAAAATAATGGGCCAGGAGAAAATCGGTCTTCTAATTTGGAGGAAACAAAGGATGGGCTCCCCATTTTACTTGTGGTGGAGGACAATAAAGATGTACGGGATTTTATAAAGTCCTCGCTTAAGACCAACTATTCCATTTATGAAGCTAAAAATGGCCAATTCGGAATTGAGGAAGCATTACGGTTGATCCCGGATGTAATTTTATCCGATATTAAAATGCCGGTAATGGATGGGATTACAATGTGCAATAAACTAAAACAGGACCAAAGAACGAGTCATATCCCAATTGTGTTGCTTACGGCAGGAGTAGGCGAAGAACAGGAACTTAAAAGCTTAAAATCCGGGGCGGACGATTTTATCGTCAAACCTTTCAAATTGCCGATTTTGGAAAAACGGTTGGCTAACCTTATTGAAGTAAGAAAAGCTCTTCGTGATAGATACAGTAAGGAGTTTGTTTTAAAACCAAATGACATTTCCATAACCTCTGCAGAGGAGGCCTTTTTGAACAAAATTCAAAAGATTTTGGACAAAGAACTTTCCAATTCAGATTTTAATGCCGCCAAACTAAGTGAAATGCTTGGAATCAGCCGAATGCAATTGCATCGGAAATTATTGGCCTATACCAACCTATCAACTTCTAACTTTATAAGATCACAAAGATTGAAACAAGCCTTGGCCATGTTGGAGAATTCAAAAGCCAATATAAATGAGATTGCTTACTCCGTTGGCTTTAACACCCCTTCCTATTTTATAAAATGTTTTAAGGAGACTTACAACAAAACACCATTGGAGTACAGCCAATCCATTCATAATCAATAACAAACCATTGTTACATTTCTTCCATCAATTGTTACATATTGCATATCACTAATGGGTAATGGTGCTTATTATTGTAGTAAGCCATTGACTATAAAAATATATAGTAATCTAAATACATTGATGTTTCGAACAGCCTCCAATCCTACCGAACAAACACAATATTAAACCGTTGACCATGCGATTTTTCAAAGAGTCATAATTTCATTTTTTGATTTATGGTGTCTCCAAATACTCTTGAAATCTCGCTAAGGGTCACGGTTAAAAAACAAATTGGACTTTAGTACTTATCACGAACCTGATCGCTTAATGGGAGGTTAATGCAAATGGATATCTATTTGTTTTTTAATCATTTGATGGTGAAAAATTAACCATACTCCTGTAATTGAAAAATACAGGGAACACTAAAAATTAAAACCTCAGAACAATGAACACTAAGAAAGTTATTTATTCAATCTTGATTGTATTATTTGTTGCACAAGGAGCTAACGCCCAATTCTTTAAAAAACTAAAGAAAAAAGTTTCCGATAGAGTTGAGCGGACCGTAACGGATAAAGTTGCCGACAAAGCTGCCCAAAAGGCCAGTAAGGCAATGGACAAAATGTTGGATCCTGAATTCAACAAAAACAGCCCTGTACCAATAGGTGGAGAAATGGGAAACATGGATGATGTTGCCGATGAATACCAATTTGAGTGGGTATATAAAATGAAAATTGATGCTGCCAGGTCCAAAAGCGATATGGACATTGCATATTACCTGAAAAAAGATGCGCCTTACTGGGGTGCAAAAATGAACCAAGGCATGGATATGTTCATGATTTATGATATGTCCAAGCTACTAACGGTCATCTTTATGGAGAACGATGGAAATAAATTCGCCTCCGTGACAAAAATCCCTGATGATATCAATGTAGAGGAAATGAACGAGGATATGGATATTTCCAATTACACCATGACCGAAATAGCTGGTAAAACAGTACTGGGGTATGACTGTAAAGGCTATGTGATGGAAAATGACAAATACAAGTTTACCCTTTACAATACTTTTGATACCGAAGTAAGTTTTAGCGACATATACGGTAAGAGCAATCAGATGCCCAAGGGCTTCCAAGTAGATTGGTTAAAAGAAGGCGACAATGAAGGTTTGGTCATGGAAATGATCATGGAGGACAAAGAGAATGACAAAAACAACATGACGATGACTTGTGTACAATTGGAAGAGCAACCATTCTCGATTAAAAAAGCTGATTATTCCACTTTTGGCAATCAATAATCAGGAAACCTCTTAAACAATTCTATTTACAACACTTTAAAGGATATGAAAAAAACAGCCTTATTATTGCCACTTTTACTGATCGTACAATTCGTAATAGCCCAACAAGATTTTACAGGAACCATTCTCGATTGGGAAGTTGGCTCCGGGGACATTATAACAGGTCTGATGCAACCAAAAGTAATCGGTTCCGTTGATGATCAAGGTAACTTCAAAATTCCTTTAAACCCCAATTTTTTGGATGATATAAAAAAGGAAATGGAAGAAGAAAACAAAAAGGATAACGATGGCTGGACGGCATCCCTTATGACCGTTGACAAATTGTTCAACTGTTTTGGAGATTCCCTAATGGTGGAAAACGGCAACCAACCCATTTCAAAATTATCCCAAATGGGAGCATTCATGTTAGTGAATATGAGTGAAAAAAAACGATTGGGGTATTTCTTTGCGGTAAACTCAGCAGCGTTTGCAGAATCTTTAATGAATATTGGCACCTATGCCTTTTCACCGGGATATTATGTAGACTGGTATTTTGTGGGTCAACCGGGTTCGGTTAAAGGGAACTGTAAACAAGAAGCTTACGCACTTAACCAAGAGGAAATTTATGAGAAGAATACAACCTATAATCTGGAGTTTAAAGAGGGTTGGAACGTCGTAAAATATGAAATCAAAAAAGTTTTTAAAGATAAAGATGGTAAGACCTATCCGCAGGAGATTGAATATGCAACACTTCCCGAAATTCCAAAAAACATCACATATTCATTTATGAAGGATGATTAAGATTTTATAAAAAATCGCCTTAAAAGAGCTGAGAAGATTTTCTTAGCTTTTTTTATGGGTTACCTTAGAAAACCTTGCTATTACTCGTGTTTGAAAGGTAAACTTTTATCGGGGCTTACCTAGTTTAATAGTTTGTTAACGTTTTTAACGTCTTATTTTCATAAATTGTTGATGCCTAATTCATCATCAATCAAAAATGAGACAATTAACCAACTATATTGTCTTACTGTTTCTATGGCTAAACTCCATGTTGGCCTTTGGCATTACCGTTAGCAGTGGTTATGCAGGCATACCTACGCCTACCGCTGAAACTTTTAAGGATTCCCTGGATTGGGCCGACTACTATTTCAATATCCACCGTTTTGAAAAAGCGGTTTTCCTATACAAAAAGAATCTTGAGGCAACCAATAAGGAAGAGAAAATCCATATTCTAAAAAAGTTGGCACTTAGTGAGGCCGCATTGGACAATACAGAAGAGTCCATCTCTTACATTTATGACTATTTTAAAATAGATTTTCAGCCGACATTTTTGTTGCATGAGGATTTTGATAGTATCCGAAGCGAAAAAAGCTTCGAAAAACTATCCGGAACCATATTACCGAAATTCACAGGTTGGTCCATTTTTTACCTTTTTGTTTGCTTAATTGGTTTTTATGTCACTTTTGTCCTGTTGATCAATAAAAAGATCGACAAGCAGGCCCGGATTCTTATTGCAACTTTTGTCTTTATTCACTCTCTGTTTATTTTAAACATATGTGTCAACCAAACCAATTATGTATTCGAGTTTCCACATACCTACCTCATGTCCACTTGGTCCTCCTTTTTATATGGCCCGCTCCTTTTTTTATATTACAAAAGGGTATCCAAATCAAGCGACCTTAACAAAAAAGATCTTTGGCACTTTTTACCTGCCGTTGTGCTTACCATATATTTATTTTTCACAGTTTATGGCTTTTCCGGTTCCCAAAAGGTAACACAAATGTTGCAGCGACTGGAAGAAGGCTTAAACCCAGGAGACTCGACCAAACTATTATTATTGGTTGCTTTAAAAGCAATTTCTTTGGGTGTTTATGCTTTATTTGTGCATTGGATTCTGACCAAAAACAAAGAAGGATTAAATAAAAAAACCAGGATTTGGCAGAAAAACATCTACTTGATCCATGTTAGCTATGTAGCGGTGTATCTAGTTTATGGAGCGTATATTATTGCTGGTATAAACAGTGGTATATTCTATCACGCACCCATAGTTTTGATGAGTACCATGGTCCTTTATATCGGGTACGCGGCAAACGTGCAGCCCGACGTATTTAGTGGACGCTACTCCTATACCAACCGTTTATTCCCAAAATACGTGAAATCCGGACTCACGGAGAGCCTTTCCCAAGAACTCAAGCAACACTTGAGCGACCTTTTCCAAAAAGAAAAATTATATCGGAACAACGACATCAACTTGGATATGGTAGCCGATAAACTGGATACCACCCGCCATAATGCATCTCAGCTGATCAATGAACACTTTAATATGAGCTTTAGGGAGTTTGTAAACTCCCATCGTATTCGAGAGGCCAAAGAACTTCTTGAAAAAGAACACGAACTCAACATTATTGACATTGCCTATGAAGTTGGGTACAATAACAAAGTATCTTTCAACAAAGCTTTTAAAAAAGACACCCAACTTACCCCAAGCGAATACCTCAACACCCTAAAACAAGGGTAAATTCTTATCGGGAACACCGAAAAACAAGGATTTTATAGCTAATCTAGTAGTCATCAATCAAAAATCATCAATCATATGAAACGACTACTAAAACAATTCGTTTTTAAGTACAAGGGGCAGGAGGACCAGACACTCCAACCTGTAAACAGTCATGAAAAGTACAAGAAGTCTGGATTAACGGAAGAAGAAGCCTTGGTAATTCGCAGTAAAATTAAAAAAGCCTTTGAGGAAGATAAGATTTACAGGAACAATACCATTTGTTTGGATATCCTTTCGGACCATATTCAAGACAATAGATATAAGGTATCCCAAGTGATCAACACCTATTTCTCCAAAAACTTTTATTCTTTTTTAAATGAATATAGAATAAGGGAGGCAAAAAAGCTATTGGTTTCTGAACCCTCTTTAAGCGTAAAGGCCATTATGTACGAAGTTGGTTTTAATAGTAAAAACAGCTTTTACAGTGCCTTTAAGAAAATCACAGGGCTTAGTCCCAACGATTACAGAGCTGCTACAAATATTGGATTCGTCAGGCAACACGAAGTACAGGTGGCGTAGCAGCGCCCCCTACATAGTTTAAGCTATTTGCAAAAACCTCTTGGAATTCCAAGAGGTTTTTTTTACACCCTATTATCAAATGGTCACCATATCTATCCGTATCTGTTAAAAAAGGTACTTCCCTATGGGCATCCCTTTTTTTAAGGTTCTCGCCGTTTAAAAAGTACCTGACACAATGCGCTTATAAGTTGATTTGTTATGCAATTGTAAAGGTAGGGCGGTGAGAGGCTCTACTTCTTAAAAAACAAAATCCATTGAGTTTTGTTCACTTCCCAGAAGTATTATTTGAATTAGCTATCATTTTCCTAGCGCCGTCCACCTTTCTCAGTTGCCCTAACTCATGTCAAATTACTAACAAAACTTTATTCGTATGAAAGTAAAGAAACTGTTTGGAGCACTGATGGCTATGTGTCTATCGATAGCATTTGCCCATGCTCAAGAAAAAACGGTTACCGGAACGGTCACCGACCAAGAAGGGGTACCCTTGCCCGGTGTAAACATTATTGTAAAGGGTACCGTAAGGGGCACACAATCCGATTTTGATGGCAACTATGCCATTGAAGCCAATGAGGGAGACGTGCTCGTATTTTCCTATTTGGGACAAAGAACACAGGAAATAAGTGTTGGCGCAGCAAGTACATTGGACGTGCAAATGCAAGAAGACGCTTCCCAACTTGAAGAAGTGGTGGTAACTGCACAGGGTATTGTTAGAGAGAAACGCTCCCTGGGATATTCGGTGACCACAGTGGAATCAGAAAAAGTGGAATCAAGACCAGAAGCTGATGTAGCTCGTGTTTTGAACGGAAAAGTTGCCGGGGTGAACATTACCTCGAACAACGGTATGTCCGGTTCAGGTACCAACATCATCATTCGAGGGTATTCGTCCGCAACACAATCCAACCAACCCTTGTTTATTGTGGATGGTATTCCGTTTGATTCCGGAACCAATACACAAACCAACTTTTTGGATGGAAATACAGAATCCAGTAGATTCTTGGACCTCGACCCAAACAATATAGAAAGTGTAAGTGTACTAAAAGGACTAAGTGCAACGGTATTATATGGTAACCGAGGGCGTAACGGGGTTATTTTAATTACCACCAAAGGTGCCGCTACTGGAGATGCACCCTCTAAAACCGAGGTATCCGTTACCCAATCGGTATTTATGTCCAATGCAGTACTCCCAAAATTCCAAGATAATTACGGAGGTGGGTTCCACCAAGGCTTCGGATTTTTCTTTAGTAACTGGGGACCACGTTTTGATCGTACCGATGATGACGGAATAGCCCAAGCGGGACAATTTATTCGTACGGGGGCCAACGGTGTGGCACTTCTCAGACACCCGTTCAACTATATTGCAGACCCAACGTTAATAGCCGGTTACGAAGACCTTTTGAATACTGAATACCCATATAAGCCATATAATGGTGTAGAGGAATTCTTTAGGACAGGTTATGTGTACAGCTCATCTGTAAATGTTCGCGGAGGTTCAGAAAAAGTAAACTATAACGCCAACTACGGACGTACCGAAGACATAGGGGTCACCCCGGGCAACAGATTGCTCCGTAACAACTTTAGTTTGGGTGGTAATGCTACCCTGTCAAATAACTTGACCGTATCTGGAGTCTTCAATTTTGCAAGAACAGGATATAAATCCCCTCCTAATGCTGTAAGTACAGGTAGTGGTGCCGCATTTAATGGTTCCGCCATATTTGGTGATGTCCTTTACACGCCAAGAAGTGTGGATTTGACCAATATTCCGTTTCAAGCAGCGGATGGTAGAAGTCTTTACTACAGATCTGGAAACGACATCCAAAATCCGTACTGGACCGTAGCCAACTCAAAAACATCTCAGGAAACCGACCGCTTTACAGGTAATGTTTCCATGAGCTATGCTATAAACGACTGGATGAACCTTACCTACCGTGTTGGTTTGGATACTTATACCGAGTTGAACTTCTACGGACAGAACAGAGGTGGTGTCGACGGACCTACATTGGGTATTTTGAGAACAACCTCCGTAAGAAATTCCATTTGGAACCACGACCTTATCTTGAGTGCAGAAAAAAGTCTTTCCGAAGATTTGAATCTTACCGCAACATTTGGTGCCAATAGTCGAAGGGATACCTATGCACAAGATGGTATAGAAAGTCAGGGACAATTGGTTTTTGGTGTACTGGAGCACTTTAACTTTACAACACCTTCATCGGTCAACTCCTTTTCGGGCAGCAACCTGAACCAGAATTTTGAAGAAAACTTGGTCGGTGTTTATTTGGATGCCACATTATCCTATAAAGATTTGCTCTATTTAAATGTTGTAGGAAGAAACGATTGGTCCTCCACATTGGAAAGGGAAAACAATTCATTGTTCTATCCTGGAGCCAGTCTTTCCTTTATCCCGACAACAGCTTTTCCAGCCTTACAGGGCAATGTACTGAACTACGCCAAACTTAGGGTGGGTTATGGATCCTCTGCAGGTTTCCCAACCCCATTTAACACAAGGGATGTACTATCGTTGGGTGCAAGAACATTTGTGGACCTCAACGGAAATGTTGTTTCCGGAAATACCGTTTCCGATGTGCTGGGCAACAGGGATTTATCTCCAGAGCGAGTACAGGAGTTGGAAATTGGTTTGGATACGCGTTTGTTCAACAGACTTAATTTTAATCTGAGTTTGTACCAAAAATCGACTACAGACCTTATCACCAATCGTACTTTGGATAGTTCAACCGGTTTCCGTTCCACTTTTGTGAACATTGGTGAAGTAGAAACCAAAGGTATTGAGGCCGACTATGATCTGAATATTCTTAGAGAAAGTGAAGATGGTATTGGATTTAATCTCGCTGGAAACTTTACAGCCAGTGAAACTACCGTAACCGACCTGGCCGAAGGCACAAATAACATCCTTTTGACATTTGCCGTTTCCGGTGAAGCAGCAAACTATGCCGTGGAAGGCAGGCCATTTGGCGTACTCTTGGGAAGCACTATTCAAAGAGATGACAATGGAAACAAAGTGGTAGGTAGTAACGGGCGCTATTTAGTGGACAATAACATTACCGAAATAGGTGATCCCAACCCCGATTGGACCACAGCACTTATCCCAACGATAACGTTCAAGAACTTCACCCTATCGGCGAACCTACAGTATCGTCACGGAGGTGATGTCTATTCCGTGACCACAGCAGGTTTGATTGGTCGTGGAGTGGTTGATGCCGATGACCCGATTCACAGAGAGTCCAATTATGTGCTACCCGGTGTTTTTGCCGATGGCACACCGAACGATGTTGCCATATCTTCCACCGAGTTTGGGTTCAACACCTTTTTCGCCGGTGGCATCAACGAGGTAAATATTTTTGACGGAACAACCATTCGTTTACAGGAAGCCTCTTTAGGATACTCCATTCCAAAGAAAATGTTGGATAAAACACCTTTTGGCAGCTTATCCTTAACACTATCCGGTTCCAACCTATGGTACAAAGCGGTGAACTTCCCGGATGATATCCGCTACGACACCAACTCATCTAGTACCGGTGTAGGTAACGGACAAGGGATTGATTTCTTCACTGGACCATCTACAAGAAGATATGGTCTTACCGTAAGGGCATCATTTTAATAGCAGCTAACAGAATCAAAAAATATATTATGAAAAAAATATCAAATATACTAAGTCTCCTAATCGCTGCACTGACAGTTATGTTGGGCTGTGAGACAACCTCTTTGGATGTTGTGGAGAGTCCTAACGCATTAAATCCGTCGCAGGCAAGCGTTGATTTCTTTTTGAATCAAATACAGCTGATGACAGCACAAATCCACTCTGGTGAAGAGGGACGTGCGGAAAACGGCCTCAGCCAGTTTGGTATGGAGCCGGTGAGAATGCAACACGGTTTTGGACCGACCTATCGTGAGAATTACGACCCATCGGATTTTGATAGGGTTTGGGACAACGTTTATGCACGAGCATTGATTGATATCAGAACCATGAATCCCTTGGCTGAAGAAGCGGGGCAATATACCCATATCGCCATCGGTCAAATTTTAGAGGCGTACATTATGATGTCCATGGTGGACTTCTTCGGAGATGTACCTTACTCAGAAGCAGTGGCAGGTGGCGAAGGCATACTAAATCCCTCCTTGGATTCAGGAGCTTCCATTTATCAGGCCGCAGACCAACTTTTGATTGATGCCATAGCCAATCTCAACAAAGATGAAACTTCATTGCCATTGGATGATCTTTTCTACAATGGTAACGAAGGACAATGGAAGAAAGTGGCCAATACCATGCGCCTTAAACTTTACTTGCAAACTCGTTTGGCCAGTGCCGAAGGTTTTGGGGCATCGGTCTCCACTTCTCGAATCAACGAGTTGATCAGTGGTAACCAACTGATTTTGGATGCTTCCGATGATTTCTTCTTCCAGTGGGGCACCAACAATGCCTCACCAGATAGTAGACATCCTTATTTTGATGCCAATTATGATGGTGCCGGGCCAAGTTCCGACTTTTACACTTCCAACTATTATATGGATTTGATGGCCAATCAGTACAGTGAGCCCGACCCAAGAATCAGGTATTACTTCTACAGACAACAATCGGATTTTTCGGGTGCAGATGTAGTCACCAAAGAATGTGTTACCGAAATATCCCTTCCAGCGTGGTGGGACCCTACCCAACCTTATTGTTTGGTACCCTCTACCAATGGCTTGAGCGGATATTGGGGAAGAAACCACTTGGATGACGATGGTATTCCACCAGATGATGCCTTTAGAACATTACATGGCACATATCCCGTTGGAGGTCCTTTTGATGATAACTCCTTTAGAAATGTATCCGGTTCCAGCGCAGTTAACGAAGGCTTGGCAGGCGCAGGTATTTCACCTATCCTAATGTCTTCCTACACCTATTTCATGTTGGCAGAAGCATCGTTGACATTGAATACAACAGGAAATGCAAGGGATTATCTGGAAACAGGAATCAGACAATCCATGGGTACCGTCGCAAACTTCGGAGCATCGTTGGCCAGTGGTACGGGTTACGAGGCAAATGCAACGGCAATCGACAATCATGTTGCCGAAATATTGGCCAGCTACGATGCTGGGGACAATACGGACAAACTCCGCATTATTGTAGAGCAATATTTTATAGCACTGTGGTGCAATGGTATAGAAGCTTACAACACTTACCGAAGAACCGGTCAACCGGACAATCTCACCCCTGCATTTACCACACCTGACCCAGGAACGTTCCTAAGATCTATGTGGTACTCACAGACAGCAGCGGACAGTAACACGAACATCACACAGAAAAGTGCTCCAAGTACCCCAGTGTTCTGGGACACAAACCCTGAAGGATTCGTTGATTGATTTCTAACTAAAAAACAATACAGATGAAAAGTAACTTTAAATATATATTCGGTCTTGTTCTCCTAGTTTTGGGAATTGCTGCATGCGAGGACAGTGACAAAAATCCCCTCAATGTGTTCGAACTCGATGATTCGGCTGCTCCGTATGTGCGAATCCTTTTGGACGAGACCATTGTGGCCAAAGGCGACCTTGCCTCTTCCACTTTTTCAGGGACCGTTGACGACCCAAGCGACAATGTCGCTTCTTGGGAACTGAGCGTAACCTTGGAATCAGGAGGTGTCTCCACAGATACTGTACAACTGGCGACGATTACGGAGTTTCCAAGTGATATCTCCATCCCTTATACGGACATCGCAAGTGCTTTGGGCATAACGGTAGATGACATTTCTGGAGGTGATTTTATCCGTTTTTTAGGGAAATCAACAGGGGTTGACGGCACAGAGACCACTGTAGAAAATTATAGTGCCACCGTAACGGGCCAACCAGAGCAACTCCAAGCGTTTAACTTTATCGTTTTGGTAAAGTGCTCCCCTATTTCGGGAACCACAGTACCCGGCACATGGATTATAGAAATGCAAGACCTTTTTGGTGATGGCTGGGATGGTGCCTTTGTGACTTTCGAAATCGACGGCGTAGCCACGGATTACACCTTTACCGCCGGTGATGCAGCAACATTCAATGTTGATGTTCCCGAAGGTACAAGTGAATTGGTGATTTCATACACGAGTGGGGCTTTTGAAGAAGAACACGTTTACACTATTGAGACACCGGAGGGTGAAGTACTGGGTCCGTTTGGCCCAAACCCATCTCCATGTATCAATTGATTTTTACATATTGTTCAAAAGAAAGACCCGTTCCAATTGGAGCGGGTCTTTTGTTTTGTCGTAAAAATGGTTCTTATCGGTCGGGATGAGTACTCGTTGTTGAGGATTTCCGAAAAAAACCAGGTGTTGATGTAGTTTAGAGGTAACTAAAAAAAAACAATCTTCAAAACAGCCTTGAAACCCAAAATATCTTTTCAAAAGTATTTGTTTCATTTTTTGAATGTATTTGAATTAGTCCAATCCTCAAGGCTGTTTTCTTTAGTTTTGCGTGAGGTAATTCAAAATAGAATTAAGCAAAAATCCTTGCGCCACTTTCAATTCTTAGGGCTTACCTTTGCACCTTAAGAAAACAAGCTTGGACAATACCCCTCAATCTACCAATAAAAAAGCCCTTTTATCTCTTGCCATAGGAGGGTTCGGAATAGGTCTTACTGAATTTGTGATCATGGGGATTCTGCCCAACATTGCGGATTCGTTGGACATATCAATTCCCAAAGCAGGCCATTTTATCGCCATTTATGCCTTAGGTGTGGTTATTGGTGCTCCTGTAATGGCACGAATCACAAACAATCTAAATCCCAAAAAAACCTTGTTGTTTCTAATGCTGTGGTTTACGCTGTTCAATACGCTGTCCGCTTTTTCTGGCAACTATTGGGTGATGATGTTGTTCCGTTTTTTATCCGGCATGCCCCACGGTGCTTTTTTTGGTATTGGAGCAGTAGTTTCGGGCTACTTGGCCAAACCTGGAAAGTCCGCACAAGCCATGGCCATAATGTTTTCCGGATTGACCGTTGCCAATATTCTGGGTGTACCGCTGGGAACCTATATTGGTCAAGAATTACATTGGAGCTATTCGTTTATGCTTGTCGGGATTGCAGGAATCGCAACCTTATCCAGTCTCTATTTTTGGATGCCAAAAAAAGAATTGGAAGAGGCGGACAATCCCAAATCACAAAGTCCATCGCCTGGACTGCGCAATAAAAAACTATGGGCTTTGATCATTTTGACAACAGTTGGTACGGGAGGCTTTTTTGCCTGGTATAGCTACATTGCACCTTTGGTGATCAATGTAACTAAACTCCCAGAAGCAAATGTTGGGTACATCATGATAGTGGCGGGGGTAGGAATGTTCTTTGGCAACTTTTTGGGTGCACGAATGGTAGAAATCTTCAACCCTGTAAAATCAGTCGTCATTAGTATGCTCAGCATGACCACCATACTTTTTTTGAACTCCATTTTTGCCAGTAACCAGATTGCCATATTTGTGCTAAGCTTTATTGTAGGGGTTATTACCTTCTCCATTACGGCCCCTATTCAAATTGCAATCATAAAGGCGGCCAAAGGTGCAGAGAAACTGGGCTCTTCCATGAACCAAAGTGCTTTTAACATGGGAAATGCTTCAGGAGCTTATTTAGGGGGGTTGCCCATGGTATTTGGGCTTGGTTTCAACTACGCGAGTGTTGTTGGAAGTATTTTGGCTTTTATTGGCGCCTGCATCGGGATTGCAATTTTGTATACCCAGAAAAGCAAAAAGAAATAGGGGTAAATCGGTATTGGGAACAATCTCCCTTTTTCACCTACTTCCAGTAAACCTTGAAGAAACCTATCCCATCAACCTCGCTGCCCAAACTTTGAATTCCATGTAAAATACTTTGTATATTGTAAAAACACCAATTATTAAATAGTGCTTAAATTTATGTTTTTGGTGTACAATTAAACTGATCCATATTGAGGCCACATATTTTTTATTTACTGGTTTTGCTTTGCTCAACAATGCTGGGTCAAGAACTGCCTCCCATAAAAAATTATACCACAAAAGAATACAATGGTGAGTTTCAGAACTGGGCAATAACACAATCCCCATCAAACAATATTTATATAGCCAACCATACCAGTCTTTTGGAGTTCGATGGTAGCAAATGGCATCAGTACAAATTGCCTACTTCCCCCATTATAAGGTCGGTAAAAGCAGCTGGAGATAAAATTTATACAGGCTCCTATCGCGAATTCGGCTATTGGACCAAACAGGATAATGGTGAACTTGTTTACACCTCATTATCCCAAAAAATGGAAATACCCATGGCCGAAGACGAAGAGTTTTGGGATATTCTTGTGTTGGAGCAATGGGTACTCTTCCAATCTTTGGACAGGATCTATATATATGATCATGCCGAAGATACCTTTAAAGTTATTGAAGCGAATTCCGACAAGGCCAATCTAAGTTTAGTTAACAACAATGTATATTTTCAAATTGCCAGAAAAGGGCTTTTCACCATTCAAAATGGCGAATCTGCATTAGTGAGCAATGATCCCGTTTTTACGGATGAACCCATTGTTGGGCTATATGGGATAGACAATGATATTTTAGCGGTAACGGAAGGTTCCCGTTTTTACAAATTCGATTCAGAGTCCCTTGAGCCATGGAAAACGGCGATGGATACCATAAACATCAAACTCTATAGTAGTATTCAACTCAATGATGGTTCTTTTATATTGGGAAGCATTTCCAACGGATTTTACCATCTCTCACAAAATGGAGATTCCATTATTGAAAATATTGATCAGGAGAAAGGCCTTAACAATAATACCGTACTATCGCTTTTTGAAGATTCCGATAATAACCTATGGCTAGGTTTGGACAATGGCCTAAGCATCATAAATTTATACGCTCCTTTTAATGAGTATGTCGACAAACTGGGAAATCTAGGTCTGGTATATTCCGCCTTGAACCATAATGGGTACCTCTACCTTGGCACCAACCAAGGATTGTTCTATAGAAAAACAGAGTCTTCAAATCCATTCCGAATGATTGATGGGACGGAAGGTCAGGTCTGGAACCTACAACTTTTGGACTCCACGGTTTTTTGCGGACACAACAATGGAACCTTTGTCGTAAAAAATGATGAGGCCGAACTTATTTCGGATTTTCCAGGTACTTGGGGCATAAAACCAATACAAAACCATGACAATCTTTTATTGCAGGGCAATTATAACGGACTAAGTATCCTAGAAAAGAAAAAAGGTTCTTGGACTTTTCGAAACTCAATTGAAGGGTTTACGGTTTCCAGTAGGTTTTTTGAATTAGATTCTTTGGAAGTAGTTGTAAACCACGAACAAAAGGGGTTATATTTTATTGAATTACAATCCGACTTTAGGAAAACAAAGCAAGTTATAAACAAGGAAGGGTTTGGCCACAGTTCCAACATTTTCAGTTTTCAGGACCAGATACATTACAAGACCAACTCAGGGGTCTATACCATAAAAAACGAAAATGATATTAAAATTGATAGTACATTGACCCAAATGGTTCTTGCAAACAATAACGGGCAGATAAGCATCATAATTCCCGAAAAATCAGAACAGCGTTTGTGGTTCTTCACTAATAGTGGTATCCAATATGTTTCCCAAAGCACCTTGAGCAACAAATTAAATTCCTCCAACATTTCCATACCTAGCGATATTAGATCGAATTTGGGAGTTTCTGGATTTGAAAATATTTCCAAAATTGCTGAGTCCAAATATTTGATCGGAAGTTCCAACGGCTATGTATCGCTAGACTTGGCCAAAGTTGAATCATCCGACAAGGAAATACATATAAACTCCATTTATTATGGTGGGTATCAAGAATTGTCCTCAAAGGCACCTATAAACAGTAATAATGAACAGTTCAAATACGCCAACAACAACGTAAGATTCGAATTTAGTGTTCCCGAGTACGATAAATATACTGAGGTAAGGTACCAGTATAAAATGGAGAATCTCTACAATGGATGGAGCGAATGGTCCGAATCGTCCGAGGCTACATTCAAAAATTTAGCATTTGGCGACTACACTTTTACGGTAAGGGCGATGGTCGGCAACAGTATTAGCCAAAACACGGCTTCGTACAGTTTCACGATATCACGGCCCTGGTATCTTTCTAACCTTGCTCTAGCACTATACACGATTGGTTTATTCCTACTGTTTGTTTTGATACATAGGCTTTACAAGAGTTACTATAAGAGAAAGCAAGAGTCGTTGATAAAACGAAACAAAAAAGAGTTAGAACGCAGGGAACTTGAAGAGAAAGAGCGTATAGCTAAAATACAGACTGAGAAACTCCAAAACGAAATAGAAAATAAAAACCGGGAGCTGGCCATTTCCACCATGAGCCTTGTAAAAAAGAACAAGTTCCTTTCTTCGCTAAAATCCCAACTTAAGGAAGTTCCAAATAAGGACAGAAGTATAAAAACTGTAATTAAGGAAATAGACAACAATATAAACAGCGAGGACGACTGGAAGTTTTTTGAAGATGCATTCAATAATGCGGATAGGGACTTTTTAAAAAGAATAAAAGCAAAACACGATAGCCTTACCAATAACGACCTTCGTTTATGTGCCTATTTAAGACTCAACCTATCCTCAAAAGAAATAGCCCCGCTGCTTAACATTTCTGTAAAAAGTGTGGAAATGAAAAGGTATAGACTGCGGAAAAAATTCGATTTGCCCCATCACGATAACCTTATAGACTACATTTTAAACTTTTAGGCAACTCTACTTTTGCCCGTCATCGCCCTACAAATCTTAAAATTACCCCTACAATAACACTACGATCGGATAAAAAACGACATTTCACCCCTATGTCCAACTTTATCACTAGACCTATAAATATTTTCAAATCCTCATATTTTATAGGGTTTAAGTGATAAAAAATCAATTTTAACACTATTAAATTGAAAATGTAGATTTTTTATAGAGGTGGTTCATTTGTTAAGAATACGTTAAGCCGACTACATTTATCCCAAATCAAATTCACTCAAAATGAGATATGGCATTTTAACCTTATTGGTACTTTTATGTACCTCTTATGGGTATTCACAAACAAAAACCGTTACCGGTACCGTCTCTGACAATATGGGACCCATGCCAGGTGTTAACGTACTCGTAAAAGGAACCACCAATGGTGTGGTAACCAACTTTGATGGTGAGTTTACCATCGATGACGTTTCCAATGATGACACTTTGGTTTTTAGCTATGTTGGATTCTTGACCCAAGAAGTTACAGTTGGCGACCAAGAAGAAATCAATATTGTTTTAGAGGAGGATACTCAGGCCTTGGACGAGGTTGTTGTTGTTGGATATGGTACACAAAAGAAAAGTAACGTAATAGGGTCGGTGGCCAGTGTTGAAGTTGAAGAAGCCACCAATGTTCCCACGACAAACGTATCGGAAATGTTGCGAGGTAGAGCTGCCGGTGTCCAAGTAAACTTGGGTGACGCCAGACCAGGTGGTAACTCCAATATCGTAATCCGTGGTAATGTATCCGTTGCACCGGGCGGAAACTCCCCATTGATCATTGTGGACGGATTACCTTTTGACAACTTAAATGATGTTGCTCCGGACGATATCGCCAACATCGAAATTCTAAAAGATGCTTCATCGACCGCCATTTATGGGTCAAGGGCCTCCAATGGTGTGATTTTGGTGACTACCAAGAGAGGTAAAGTTGGAAAAGCATCTATAGACTACCACGGATATACTACTGTACAGACTCTTACCAAAAACTTTAACCAGTATACCGGGCAGCAATTCATAGACCTAAGAAGAGAGGCTAATAGGAACAGGTTCACAGGCGCCTACTTAAACGATGAAAACATCTTTTCTCCTTTTGAGCTCGAGGCCATAGAAAACAAAAACTTCGTGGATTGGGAAGACTTGGTACTTCAGGATGCGATCATCCAAAGCCACGCCCTCAGCTTTTCTGCAGGTAATGAAAAAACAAAGGTCTTCTCCAGTGTGAACTATTTTTCACAAGAAGGTATTATCCCAAATTCAGGTTTTGATAGAGGCACATTCAAACTAAACTTAGAGCAAAAACTTACGGATAAATTGATGTTCCGAGGAATCATCAACTATCAAAATGCAAAACAAGACCGTGAAACAGGCGGAATCAATTTTACCACAATAACTCCGTTGGCACAACCATACACAGCGGATGGTGAGCTTCAGAAATTTTACTTAGGCCCATCAAATACAGCAGTTAACCCGTTGTGGGACCAGAGAGAATCCGTGGATGAGACCAAAATCAATCTCACGGATGTTAATCTGAGCCTCATTTATGATATTACACCAAACCTAAGCTATACCCTTAAAACTTTTTTAAGGAACCGTAACACTAACCAAGGCGTATATAGGTCATCCCTTCATTCCGTAGGAGATGAAGGGATCAATGGAATCGGGGTTTTATCCAACACACTCTTTAAGCAAGTGCTTGTGGAAAACATCCTGAACTATACACCTCAAATAAATGATGACCATAGCTTGGACCTGACGGCAGTGCAAGCCTTTGATGAGCAGCGGACGGAATACACGCAGTTGGACAAATCCGGCTTTACCAACGATGCATTGCGCTTTAACGGAAATGCCACCAATTTACTGAACAACGTTAGAAACGTATCTCAACGTAGATTACTCTCTTTCTTGGGAAGGCTCCGTTATGGTTATTTGGACAGGTACCTTTTGGAAGCCACTGCCCGTGCCGATGGTGCATCGGTTTTTGCAGAGAACAACAAGTGGGGCTTTTTCCCGGCAGTTTCGGTAGCATGGAAAATGCACAATGAACCCTTTATGGAAAATGTGGATGCCATAAACGAAATGAAATTGAGGGTCAGTTATGGTGCAACAGGAAACCAAGGAATCAATCCATTGGAATCTCTGGGTGTTGCGGATAACCTACCCTACATTTTTGGAGATCAAACAGTGTCCGGTGCAACGGCATCATCGCGATTGCCCAACCCCGACCTAAAATGGGAAACCACGACCACCTTGAACGCAGGTGTGGACTTTAGGTTGTTCAACAACTTTTTTGAAGGAACCTTTGAGTACTATAAGGCCAATACAACCGACCTTTTGTTGGACAGGTCCATTGCCGGAACCACTGGTTTCAACGTAATTCGATTTAACTCCGGTGAACTACAGAACCAAGGTATCGAAGCTTCTTTGACCTCTAACATCATCCGTAAGGAAAACTTTCGTTGGTCCTTGGGAATGGTATTCTCCAGAAATAGAAACAAAGTGATTTCATTGACCGGGGAATTGGATGACAATGGCAACCCGATTGACATTACCGACACTTCTGGAAGAAGATTGTCCGTAGGTGAATCCATCAACAATATTTGGTTGCCCAAATATGATGGGATTTATCAAGTAGGCGATGATATCGAAGGCTCTGGAAACCCATTGGCCCAACCTGGCGATGTACGTGTAATCGACCAAGATGGAAACGGACAAATAGATGACCGCGACAATATCTTTACCAATACGGATCCAGAGTGGTACGGTTCTATTACCAACACCATCACTTACAAGAACTTCGACCTGTTTGCGGATATCTATATTGTACAAGGAGCAACAAAGCTGAATCCGGTTCTTGCCAATGGAGAGCTTTGGAAAGGTGCTATAAATGGTATTAGGACAAAGTATTACACCCCTGAATACCCTTCTACCGAGTACCCAAGACCAAAACCGGACACACATCTGCACCTATTCCCTTTTGCAGTAAGAGATGCTTCTTACCTAAGATTAAGAACGCTGACATTAGGATACAACATTCCTAAAGATGCTTTTTCCAAACTGGGATTACAAAGGGCAAAAGTATATGTAACCGGAACCAACCTGTTCACATTTACCGATTTTAAATCATACAGCCCGGAACAAACACCTTTGGCTAACAACCAAGGATCTGCGTTCCCAGAAACAAGAAACATAACCCTAGGTGTAAAATTAGGATTCTAAAAAAATTGTCATGAAAACCATATTTCACTATTTAAAATCAAAAAAGGCACTGACAATCTTGCTTGTTATTGCGACGCTCACCTCGTGTGAAAAAGATTTGTTGGAAGACGAATTATTATCGGACACTTCAGTTGATTTTCTTTACACTACTCCCGAGGGATTGGAAAATGCCGTTGTTGGCCTTTACACCCTAAACAGAAACATCTATCAAGATTTGAGCTTGAACGGGACCATTCCACTTATTCTACAGGCCAAGAGCGACCTTGGAGTTGGGATTACAGGGGAAGTTTCCCTTTATAGCCGGTTACTGTGGGGTGCCAGTCTGGGCGATTACGGAACCGCTTCCGGCATTAATGCTTATTGGGTCCATTTTTATAGAATAGTTGACCGGGCCAATGCCGTAATCCAAGGAGCAGAAAACTTGGAAGGAATAGAGGAAGGTAGAAAGAATCAAATTATCGCAGAGGCCAAATGTATGAGGGCCAATGCATACTTTACCCTTTATCGTCTTTTCAACAACATCTTTATCACAACAGAACCCACTACTCCAGAAAATGCATTCGATGTACCTCAGGACAAATCCTCTGTGGATGAGATATTCTCTCTCCTCCGCTCCGATTTGGACTTTGCAATTGCTAATTTGGACTATGCCCCAGAACAATTTGGAAGATGGGGACAGGGAGCTGCAAGGCACCTTAGGGCCAAAGTGGCCATGTGGGAAAACGACTGGACCGAAGCCGCTGCCCAATCCGACGCAGTGATCACAAGTGGAAGTCACAGCTTGACAGCTTCTACAGCAGAGGTATTTGCGGGAGAACTCAATCATCCAGAAACCCTTTTTGCTATCAATTTTGAAAGAGAGACCATTGGTGGGGGAAGCCCGCATATTATGAACTGGAACATGGTATCCTCTTACGCAGATGCTCCAGGTCTTGTACAATCTATCGAAAATGGTGGTGCAGGCGCCGGATTTATTTCATTGAACCAATATACCATAGGCTTGCTGAATGAAGATCCCAACGATGATCGAAAGAACAATACATACTACATTTTTGAGTATGCATACAATGATGAAACCGCCCTGCCCGAAGGAAAAGAATTAGGCGACCCTCTTGACCTGTATGAAAACAGTGAGACGGACCAAAATGAGTTTATGCTATACTACAGAAGGCAAAACCCCGGTGTAATCAAGTTTTTTGATGAAACCGTTGAGCCAACCGATAGGAACCATTTCAAGAACATCATGATCTACAGATTGGCCGAAACCTATTTGGTTGGATCTGAAGCGCATATGATGCTGGGCAACTCCTCCAAAGCATTGGAATACTTAAATGAGGTAAGAACAAGGGCGAATGCTGCTCCTGTAAACAGCATTGACCTTCAGACCATTTTGGATGAAAGGGCAAGGGAGTTGGCATTCGAAGGTCAACGATGGTATACCTTGAAAAGAACCGGACTACTCTACGATTTCTTATTGGATCATATGAACAATGACAATATGAATGAGTCCTACCCAGAAGGAAACCCAAAGGACATCTTAAGGGAATACATGCAAAACTGGCCCATTCCACAGCAACAGATGGACCTTTTAGGACCCAATTACCCACAAAACGATGGGTATAACTAAATGAGCGCAAACTAGAATTAACTTATAACGTTGAAAAATGAAAAAGTATAATAACAACAAGAACCGCAACAATGCAAGGTTACCTATCTTGTTCCTGTTGATGGCCATAGGTATTTTGGGCACAATTATTTCTTGCGAAACCGAGGATGATCTACCCCCACCCTCAGCCTACGTTCCGCCAGAACCGGAACCGGAACCAGAGCCAGGTGATGGTTGTACGTTCACAACTATAGTACCAGAGCTGGCAGATGGATTGGATTTTGAATGTGGTGGACCAGAAGTATCCTTTTTTGGGGAAATTGATGGATCACTTGCACTGGAATACGTGGAAAACCCCGATCCTTCGGGCATCAATACCTCTGAGACCGTTGTGGCGTATACACAAACACCAAGTGTTGAGCCTTGGTCTGGTTTCTTTTTTGATTTAGCGAGCAAAGTGGACTTTACGGTAATGCAGACGGTTAAAATAAAAGTATACTCACCAGCTGCAGATCAAATTGTATTACTAAAATTTGAGGATAGTGCCGATGGTTCAATCTCAAAAGAAGTACAAGCTACCACAACTGTGTCAGGAGAATGGGAGGAATTGTCGTTTGTTTTTTCACCTAGCGATTCCGATAAATTCGACAGATTGGTATTGTTCTTTGATTTTAATGGTGAAAAAAGCTCAGAAAGCACCCACTATTTTGATGACATTGTGATGAGCGAAGGCGGTGAGGTCGAGGAACCGGTTGAAACTGGCACACCTACTGTTCCTGCTCCGGACCCAACAATAGACCCAGCTGAAGTCATCTCCTTGTTTAGCGATACATATACCGATGTCACTGTGGATACTTGGAGAACCGACTGGTCCGATGCGATATTGGAAGACATAGAAATTGAGGGCAATGCAGTCAAGAAATATAGTGAACTGAGTTTTGTGGGCGTTGAAGCAGTATCCGCTCCTATCGATGCCACTGGCATGACCCACTTCCGAACCGATATCTGGACAGGTGATGCCACAGAGCTTAGAATAAAATTGGTTGATTTTGGAGCTGATGGCGCTTTCGATGGTGGAGATGATGTAGAGCACGAATTGGTATTCGAAGCTCCAGCTCAGCAAGAATGGGTGACTTTAGATATACCTCTTTCCGATTTCACAGGTTTGACCACAAGAGGACATATCGCCCAATTGATTTTTGTTGGAGTACCTTCCAAAGCAAACACTGTGTTTGTAGACAATGTATTCTTCTATAATGAGGCAGGGGTTTCCAACAAACCAATATCAGGAGCTCCAGTACCAACAGTAGCAGAAGCCAATGTAATTTCGGTATTCAGTGATGCCTATACCAATGTGGACGGTACCGATTTTAACCCGAATTGGGGGCAGGCCACTGTAGTTACACAGGAAGTAATCGATGGAAATAATACGTTGAAGTATGAAAACCTTAATTATCAAGGAACTCAGTTTGCAGCTCCATTGGACGTATCTGGAATGACAATGATGCACGTTGATTACTGGACAGCCGATTCCTCCGAACTCAACGGATATCTTATAAGCTCAGGTCCCGCTGAAACTGCACACTCCTTTGCGATAACAAATGGAGAATGGGTAAGCGTGGATATACCATTGACCGAATTCTCCGATATTGTAGATTTAACCGATGTAATCCAACTAAAGTTTGATGGTAACGGAACCATTTATTTGGACAACATTTACTTCTATGCTCCACCTGCAACAGAGCCAACGACTGCTGCAATAGCTCCTACAGTCGTGGAAGCAGATGTGATATCGCTTTTCAGCAACGCTTACACCAACGTTCCGGTTGATACTTGGAGGACAGATTGGTCTGCTGCGGTACTGGAAGACATTATCGTGGATGGAGACGATGTTAAAAAGTATAGCGAGTTGAATTTTGTAGGGATCGAAACGGTCGCCAACCAAATAGATGCAACGGATATGACCCATTTCCATACTGATGTTTGGACAGCAGACGCTACTGAAATCAGAATAAAACTTGTGGATTTTGGTGCAGACGGGGCCTTTGGTGGCGACGATGATGTGGAGCATGAAATTACCATAGCCAACCCGGAACAAAGCACTTGGATTTCATTGGACATTCCGCTTTCAGACTTTACGGGACTGACTACAAAAGCAAATATTGCTCAACTGATTTACGCAGGTCAACCTGCTGGATCTATGACCGTATTTGTAGATAATGTGTATTTCCACAAGTAATAAGTAGAAAACAAATCTTAAATTTATTTGAGTTTAGTTAATTAATGGATGGGCTCCTTTCTTTTTAAGAAAGGAGCATTAATCCTTCTTTCTATGAAAAATAACAGAAACATCTTTCAACTATTTAAAATGAGCATTTTCAATATATCCGTATTATCCTTGGTATTTGTGCTTTCCTGCAGTTCAGGAGACTCCGATTCCAACGATGTTCCCACCAATTTAAATGTGGATATTTCCATTATCGGCTCCGACACAAATAATCCAAACGGAAATGGTTCGGGTACTGTTGTGGTCTCCGCATCTGCCAACAATGCTGTTCGGTATGCATTTCGTTTTGGAAATGGCGACCAAATTGCTAGTGAAACAGGAACAATGGAATACACTTTTCTACAAAACGGCACAAATACATACAATATAGCTGTATGGGCCTATTCGCAATCCGGAGCGTTTATCAATGAGAGTTATCCAGTGGATGTGTTCAAGTCTGATGAGGCTTTTGCCACCTTAGTATTTTCAGATGAATTTGAATATGAAGGTAGCCCAGACAATCAAAAATGGCACCATCAAGTAATTCCACCCGACAACGGTAGTTGGCATAATGGGGAATTACAGCACTATACGGATAGGGAAGAAAATTCATTCGTGAGCGACGGAACTTTAAAAATTAAGGCTATCAAAGAACAATATTCCTACAATGGAAGTACAAAAGAGTACACTTCTGCCAGGCTTAATGCAAAGCTTGCCTTTACCTACGGCCGTGTAGAGGTTCGAGCAAAACTGCCCAGTACTGCTGGTACTTGGCCAGCTATTTGGACCCTCGGAGCCAATGTAGATGAAACCGGAAACTATTTTGGGGACCAATATGGTAGTGTTGGCTGGCCTTTGTGCGGGGAAATAGACATTATGGAACAAACCGGTTGGGACAAAAACCAAACAATATCCCACTTCCACTGGGGTGACCTCAACACCGAAGAATATATGGACACAGGGGGGGAAACCGCTGTTGCCCAAGCATCATCGGAATATCATATTTATGCCATGGAATGGGATAGTGAGAGCATTAAAACCTATGTGGATGACACTTTGGTTTTTGAATTGCCAAACTCAACCAACAAACCCTACAATCATGAGCATTATTTAATTTTGAACATTGCTTTAGGAGGTAACCTTGGTGGTGATGTGCCAGCAAATTTTACAGAAGACATTTTTGAAATCGATTACGTAAGGATTTATCAGTAGACAAAAGAAATAAATCACCGATATCAAACCAATTTCAAAATTTTGGAAAAATTGAATAGACCAAGCCGGAGCTTTATACCTTCGGCTTTTTTATTGCCCTAGTTCTTTGATGTCAAAATAAACCAGTTCCTGATTGTTGAACTTGGCCGTTGCTTCTATGGGGTTACAGCACACTTCACAATCCTCTACATAGGTCTGCTCGGCCACTGAACTATCCAATAGAAAGGAAATTTCTTCCCAACAGTAAGGGCATTGAAAAAAATGCTCGTACATGACTTAAAAATTCACATTGAGCAATTGGCCGCTGATTTGAAGCATTTGAAGTTCGGCCAATTTTGCATTGTATTTGGCTTGGCTTTTGGCCAATTCTGCATTCAATAGATTTAACTGGGCCTGTCTAAACTCAATGGACGTTACCTGTCCGAGTTTGTAGCGCTCATCGGTTCTCTTGAAGTTGTTTTGATTCGTCTGCAAGTTTTTCTCCTGGACCTCCAACACATATAATGCGTTGGTATAACTGTCCCAAGCGTTACGTATATCCCTTTCCACCTCCAATTGAATCTGCTTTTTGGCAATCTCTTGGTTTTTATAGGCAATTTTGGCATTTTTTATGCCTGTGATGGTAGTTCCGCCATCGAATAAATTCCAAGTGAGATTAACTGTTCCCGTTACACCTGTGGACGTATTTTGCAACACAAAGGCCAGCGGACTGTTGTTATTGGACTCGTTCCAACCGTAAGTACCCGTAAGACCAATGGTAGGCAAGTAACCGCTTTTGGCCACCCTAATATCGTTGAGTCCCATATTAAGGTCCTTTTCTACGATCTGAAGCCTTACATTGTTCAATTTGGCTTCATTGTACATGCTTTCCATTTGAAGTTCAGAAACAAAAGCAACAGTAGTATCTGCGGCAAATTGTGCGGAAAGATCCCGATTCAAGATCAGGTTCAGGTCCCGCATGGTATTTCTCAGTTGTTGACGTGAGTTCAATAAATTGATGCTGTCCGTATTAATATCCACTTCCGCATTCAATACATCCAAACCTGTATTCTGTCCAAACTCAAATTGATACTGTGCCCTTTTAAGCCTATCCTTGGAAATTTCCAATGCCTGCTCCAGGGTATTTGTATTTTCGGTAAGGCGGGCCACTTCATAATACACGGTAAACAATTGCAAAATGGTAGTTTCTATCGTCTGCCTCACTTCAAGTTCCGACTGTTGGGAGCGTTCCTTGAAATTTTTGTAATTGTAATATCTGCCAAGTCCATCGAACAACGTGTAATTAACGTTTACAGCAGCACTATACCTTCTGGTCTCGGCTCCCTCGGCTGTTCTAGTATCACCATTGCCCAAAACCCCTTCGGAATTTTGTTTATCTATACTCCCGCTGGCATTCCCTGTCACCGATGGTAAATAACCAGAATTTAAAATATCTGCGTTGTTATCGTCAATCAATTTGGTATTCCGAGCGACCTGGATATCCAGGTTGTTCTCCAGGACCAAATCAATGGCTTCTTCCTTACTTAGGACCTGGTCCTGTGCATTGGCCAAAGGGCCAACCAAAACCAATGTTAAGAATAGGGTATAAAAAATACTTTTCATTATGTGGTCTCTTCTTCTACAACTTTTGAGGTTTCTTCCCCATTATAGGTAACATTTTTAGCACCAGTTCCGTTTAAAGCAAAGCTATCCGCTTCCATTTCCTCTTCTTCCTGCTGTTCACGAATGGCTCGTTCCACTTCTTCTTTTGTAACGTTTTCTCCACTCCATAACCTTTTGGCCAAAACCTTCACATTGTTACCGAAAGATAACAGCAATGGAAGCATGAGCAATGTCAATATGGTGGCAAAACCAATACCATAAGCAATGGAAATAGCCATAGGTTTAAGGAATTGTGCCTGACGGCTTTTTTCCAAAAGCAATGGTGCCAAACCGGCAATGGTAGTAACGGAAGTCAAAAATATAGCTCTAAAACGGGAACGGCCGGCTTCATATAGTGCATCATCAAACGTCATCCCACTGCGCAGGTTAATGTTGAATTTACCTATGAGCACCAACCCATCGTTTACCATAATCCCGATCAAGGCAATAATTCCCAACATGGAAAGTACATTGATGGGGAATCCATGTATCCAATGCCCCCATGCCACAGCGGTCAAACTAAATGGCACCATAAAAATCAACAACAACGGCTGACTGATACTTCTAAAGGTGAAGGCGATTACTATAAAAATCAGGAATATTACAATTGGCCCAACAAAACCTAAAGAACCGATCAGCTTATTGGCTTCCCTGTTCTGTCCTTCGTAAGAAGGTGTAATGGAAGGGTATTTTGATAAAATTTCTGGCAAAACTTCGTTTCGTATCCATAACATGGCATCCGTTCCACTAGTGGTCTCAGGGTCCGTTAAATCGGATGATACTTGGATTTCCCTTCTTCCCTCAAGGTGATTGATGGCCACATCTCCTCTTTCAATAGTATAGGTTGCTATTTCCTTAAGCGGTATACGATCTCCACTTGGTGCCAAAATCCTCATTTCATCCAAATCCGAAATTGAAGATCTATTCTCTCTATCGTATCGGACCCAAACTCGAATCTCATCTTGGCCTCGCTGAAAACGTTGTGCTTGCGCTCCGAAGAATCCACCTCTTACTTGGTTCATCACCGTTCTAAGGTCCAATCCTAACAAATAGGCATTTTCCTTTAGTTGTAACCTTATTTCCTTGATACCGGCAGGGTCATTATCGGTAACGTCCTTTAAATTGGCGTTGGCCTCCATTGCCTGTTTCAGTTCTTCCTTCGCGGCTTTTAACTCGGCAATGTTATTTCCCAACAAGGATACGGAAACAGGGCTACCCCCAAAATTACCGCCGGACCCATATATCAAACTTTCAACACCGATCACAGGTCCAACTAGTTCTCGCAATCTGGTGGTTACCATATCTGAACGGATACCATCTGGGCGTTCTTCCCCTGGCAAAAGGTTGATTTCCAAGCTGGCCGAAGAGGATCCCGGGCCCAGGTTTTTAATCATATTTACAAAGAGCATTGTATCCATACCTTGCAAATACTTATCCGTAAGCTCTTGGTTGACTATATGGGCCTTTTCTTGAATAAGGCTTATAATGGAATCCGTAACTTTTTCATTGGTACCATTGGGCATGGTAAGCTCAATGGATACCTGATCACTGGCTACTCTAGGGAAAAATGATGTTCTGACAATACCTCCACCAATGGAACCAAGGGTCAAGGCCAATGCCATAAAAAACAGGGCAAAAGTCAATATTTTGTAGTTCATCATGAACCGAAGTGCGGGGCTGTACCATTTATCGCGCATATAGTTCATGATTCTGTCACCTATCTTGTTGATGACCCGTAGCTCCGCAAAAACCTTTGCAATACCAGTTTTGGGTTTATCACTCTGTGGATGCAATGCTTTGGAATGCGCTAAGTGGGCAGGCAATATGATCAATGCTTCCACCAAGGAAACTACCAAGGTCAGAATTACAATTACAGAAACTTCGCTGAAAAACTCACCAATACGGCTGTCCAAGAACAAAAATATGGAAAAGGCCAAAATGGTAGTGATGATAGCCGAGATAATAGGTGGCAGCACCTCCATAGTTCCATCTATAGCAGCTTTTACGGGCGGTTTTCCATCTTCGTAATGCTGATAAATGTTCTCGGCAATCACAATTCCATCATCCACCAAAATACCGATAACAATGATCATCCCGAACAGGGACAATACATTAATGGTAACGTTGAACATTGGGGCAAAAATAAACATTCCCAAAAACGCAATCGGAAGTCCAAAAGCCACCCAAAAGGCCAATCGGGTGTTAAGGAAAAGGGACAAAAATATCAAAACCAAAATCATACCCACAATTGCATTTTCTGTCAAGAGCTGGGTACGCTGTGTCAATGTTATCGATCGATCATCGATTACATCGAGTTGAACATTGGTATATTTTTCGTTGAAATCCTTAATGTACTGCCTTACATTCTCGGCAGAACCCATTAAATCCTCTGTATTGGTACTGGTAATTGTAAGGTTAACGGCCAACTGCTCATTGAAATAGGATGCATTGGGCGTTTCGGAAAACCTGTCCCTTATGGTAGCGACATCTTTCAATCTTACCGCACGTCCTGCTGCATCTCCCCTAACAACAATATTGGAAAGTTCATCTCCGTAATATGATCTATTATTTGCCCGAATAAGATATTCCTCGGTAACGGTTTTGATGTTACCTCCCGTCACAAGGATATTTGCATTGGACACGGCTTGTGCTACCTCGCTAAAGGATAGGTTATAGGCAAGGAGGCTGTTCTCATCCACTGCAATCTCAATTTCTTCATCCGGATAACCGGATATTGAAATTTGGGATATTCCATCAATTGCCCTTAAATCGTTTTCTATTTGGCGTCCTATTTGCTTTAAGGTAGCCAAGGGAATGTCCTTACCACTTACTGCAAAGCTTATCGTTGGTCGGACAGGTTCTTGTTTGGCAACAATCAACGGTTCCATTCCAGTAGGGAAAGTTGGCACCCTATCCACTGCATTTTTCACCTCCAGCAGCATAAAGTCAACATTCCTTTCCTTTTCAATCTCTACATTGATGGTACCGCTGTTCTCCCTTGAGGTAGAAGTTACCCGTTCCACGCCCTCCAAACCTTTGAGATTATCCTCAATTTTAAGAACAATCCCTTCTTCAATTTCTTGCGGAGAGGCTCCTGGGTAGGTAATATTTATTGTTATATTCCGAGCTTCGTTAAGCGGAAAAAAAGATGATTTTAAGGAAAGTATCCCTACAACCCCAAAAACAAAAAATGCCAAAATAAAGACATTTACTGCCATGTGGTATTTAATAAAATACGAGATGATTTTTCTCATGGCCGAGGAGGTTTAGGATTTACTTTCATCAAATATTTTAACCAACATACCTGCATAGGCACCGGTCATTGGTTTGGCAACGATCACTTCGCCATCTGGAACGTTTTTGAGCACTACGGTCTTGTCAGTAAAAAATATAGGCTGTACTGCCATTAAATCCAAAATGGAATCCTTTACAACAAAAATTTGATCGTTCTCCAACAGCAAAGATCTGTTAATTTCAATGGCGTCCGTTTCTTCTTTTGCCTCTAAGTTGGCTTCAAGATATTGGCCTTCCTTTAAATTATCACCACTTACCTCTATATATGCCGTTATGGTCTGGGAGTTCTGATCGACCCTTCCATTGACCCGGGTTACCTCACCGGTAAAAGTTTGGGTCTTCTCTAAATTGAAAAGCTCTACTTTTTTCCCTACCCTCAAAAAATCACCATAAGTCTTACTCACGGAAACTTCCAATTCGTACAGTCCCGTGTTAATGAACTCTCCTAGTTTTTGTCCTGACCTGATCAAGGTTCCTTCGGTTACCAAAGCTTCGGTCAATACTCCCGTAAACGGTGCAGTTATCGTATACTTGGATAGGCGTTGCTCTAAATTCTTTACATTGTAGTAAGTTGTGATAATCTCTCTCCCTGTTATGAAGAATTTTTCCTTTTCGGAATCCATCTTCGGTAGTTCGGGAGTGGTCTTTTCCAAATCAAATCCATTGAGGTATTGTTGCCACTTTGGATATATTTCAGGATAATCCAGTCGCAGATCGGGCATTATGGAAGTAAGCAAGTTGTATAAATTACTCTTGGCCGATTGTACTGTAGCGTAGTATTCGCTGGCATCTATTCTTATAAGCGTTTGACCGGCCGCATACTCTTGTCCTGTACGGAACAATTTACTTCCCGGTCTAAATACACCTTGAACTTCGGAATAAAGTTCTACACGCTTTTTTGCCCTAAGATTCCCATTGGCGGGCACCATAATGGGCACAGTTGTGTTTTTTACCGTATCAACAAAAACGGTCTTTACCACCTTTTGGGAAGGCGGTCTTCTGTTATCCTTACTACCTGCGATCATACCCGCAAAATACAAGGAGGCAAAAATTATGATTCCACCGGCAACTGCCGATATAATAAGCTTTCGCATGCGCTAGTTGGTTTAATCACTGCAAATCTATTCCCTACAATTTTTACAATGGTTAAATATTTCATAAAATGCGTTTTGAACCCGGTCAAATGCAAAAAGGGGACCCCGAACGGCATCCCCAAACCAAACAAACTAAAGTAATAACTAACTACTCGTTTTCGTTTTCGTCCTCGAATTTGGTATCTGCCATCCGAGTACGCTCAAATTGAATATCTTTATACCTAGGATTCAAGCTTTTATCATCGGTATCCAAAACCAAAAACTGTTTTGTGTTCATGTTGTGAAGAACATTGAAAGAATCGAACTGATTATTTTGAAGTTGCAATATTTCCAAACTTGCCAATTTACCAAACTCCACAGGTATTTCACCACCTAGGTGATTATTGGACAAAACCAACTCTTTTAACTGAACCAAATTTCCTATTTCTGCCGGTATTTCCCCCTCCAGTCTATTCTCAAAAAGACCCAATGCTTTTAGATTGGAAAGGTTTCCAATAGATTTTGGTATAATACCTTTTAAATTATTACTGGAAAGATTTAATTCTTCCAGGTTCTCTAATTCTCCAAAAGTTTCGGGGATAGGTCCCGTTAAGAAATTATTGAACATGGAAAAAACCTCTAAATCGTTAAAATTGCCAACACCTGTTGGAATAGCGCCTTTAATTCGGTTCATCTCCAAACGAAAAACCTTAAGGTTTTTTAGTTTCACAATGTCCTTGGGCAGTACTCCGGTAATCTGATTGAAAGCAAGGTTCAACTCAGTGATATACTCTAAGTCACCTATACTTTCTGGAAGTGTACCATTCAAATTGTTCATGAATAGCGTTAAACCTACTACATGTCCATCTTTGATATCTACTCCCTTCCATGTATCAATAGGTGCTTCTAAATCCCAAGAAGCGTTCCATTCATCACCATTGGTACTATTGTACAAATCCACTAACGCAGATTTTTCTATGGGGGAAACCTGTCCGCTAGCGAAAGAAACACCTGTGGAAAAAATCAAATAAAAGAAAAAAAAGGCTGCTCGAATCATTTATTACTTATTTCTTCAAGAAGAATTTACTTACAAAGTAATAAAAATGAGAAACATCCTACAAAAATAATCGCTGAATACACATTAATATGTTGTGAATTCGCTAAAATATGTGGTAAGAAAATAATTTAATCGTTAATCCAGGGCTTCCAGTTTGTGGGACAAATGTTCCCAATCCTCCATTAAGGACTCCAAATCCTTCTTTTTGCCCTCATAATTATCAAAAAAATCCGGCTTTGAGATGGTCGTGTCATAATCCATCAAAAGATCGTGATCAATATCGGCGATTTCCTTTTCCAATTCGGTGATCTTCTTTTCTACCCCGCTGAGTTTATTCTTTAAGGATTTTTGTTTTTTCTGGGTGTGATAATCATTCTCCTTAGGTTTCTCTTGGGTTTTTTCTTCTTTCTTTTGATCGCCTTTTTCCACGCTTCGGAAATCCTCCATCTTACGTTGCTCCAAATAAAAGTCGATATCTCCCAAGTACTCCTTGATACCCCCGTCCTTAAACTCGTAGACCCTATCGGTCAACCCTTGAAGAAAATCACGGTCGTGAGAAACCAGAATCAATGTTCCCTCAAAATTTTGGAGGGCCTGCTTTAATACATTTTTTGATTTAATGTCCAGGTGGTTGGTAGGCTCATCCATCACGAGCACGTTAAAAGGCTGCAAAAGCATCTTGGCCAGGGCCAAACGGTTTCGTTCCCCTCCGGATAATACTTTCACGTATTTGTCCACATCATCTCCCCTGAACAAAAAGGAGCCCAATATATCCCTTACACTACTACGGTTCTTCTCGTTGGCGGCATCTATCATGGTATCCAGAATGGTTTTGTTTCCATCCAGATATTCAGCTTGGTTCTGCGCAAAGTAGCCCAATTGTACATTGTGGCCAATCTTTAAATCGCCCTGATAATCCAGTTCTCCCACAATAATCTTGGCTAGGGTTGTTTTTCCCTGTCCATTTTGTCCCACAAAGGCGGTTTTGCTCCCGCGGTCCACCATTAGGTCAATCCCCTCCAATACCTTTTTTGGCCCATAGCTTTTGGAAATACCGTTCAACTCTGCTATCACCTTACCAGGGTTAACGGAAACGGGAAAACGAAGGTTCATCACACTGTTATCCTCTTCATCAACCTCAATACGGTCCATTTTATCCAGCTTTTTGATCAAGGATTGCGCCATGGAGGCCTTGCTGGACTTTGCCCTGAACTTTTCGATGAGTCGTTCCGTCTGTTGAATTTGTTTTTCTTGATTCTTTTGAGCGCTCAATTGCTGTTCCTTGATTTCTTTCCGATGAACCAAGAACTGTGAGTAAGGTTTATTGTAATCGTAAATCCTTCCCAAAGAAATCTCGATGGTACGGTTGGTCACGTTGTCCAAAAACATCTTATCGTGGGAAACAATTACAACGGCTCCCGTAAAGTTTCGAAGGAATTGCTCCAACCAAATAATGGATTCGATATCCAAGTGGTTGGTAGGCTCATCCAACAGCAGTACATCGTTATTTTGCAGCAATAGTTTGGCCAATTCTATACGCATACGCCACCCTCCTGAAAATGTATCGGTGAGCTTATCAAAATCTTCCCGCTTAAAACCTAATCCAAGAAGGACCTTTTCCGTATCGCCTTGGTAATTGTATCCTCCCAATATTTCGTAACGGTGAGTGACATCGTTCAGATCTACCATAAGCTGGTGATAACCGTCGCTTTCGTAATCGGTCCGTTCGGCCAATGCGGTATTGATCTCATCTAGCTTGAGCTCCATTTCCTTGATTTCGGAAAATGCCTGATAGGATTCTTCCAATACGGTTCGTCCTTCTTCAAAATCAATATCCTGTTTTAGAAACCCGATTTTGATGTTCTTTTCAGTGGCTATGGCACCTTCATCCAAGGGCATTTCTTTGGCCAATAGTTTGAGCATCGTGGATTTCCCTGCTCCATTCTTTCCAATGAGGCCTACACGATCGCCGCCATTAAGACGAAACGATATTTCCTCGAACAGATATTCTCCTCCAAAGGCTACGGAAAGATTATGGACATTTAGCATTTTTATGTGACCTTATTTACAAAACTTTAGTTGTCGAATGTATATTTTTGTGCAAAAACCCTGCAAATGTTAAAAAAAGGAACCAAAATATACAGCATTTTAACAGGAAACTGTCCGAGATGCCATGAAGAGAGCATGTACGAGAACTCCAATCCGTACGCGTTGTCCAAAATTTTCAGCATGAACGAAAGATGCTCCCATTGTGGTTTAAAATACAAGATCGAACCTTCCTTTTTTTACGGTGCAATGTATGTGAGCTACGCAGTAGGTATTGCCTTTGCGGTGGCAGCCTTTGTCATCTCCTTTTTGTTCCTTGGGGCTTCGTTACCAAATACGTTTATTGCAATTGTGGGCACTTTGGTAGTATTTATGCCCGTGATCATACGGCTGTCCAGAAACATTTGGATCAACTTTTTTGTGAAGTACGACCCTACTGCAGTCGAAAAGCACAAATCAGTTAAGGGTTAATTTGAGTAGTATTTTTTTGTAAATCGTTGTATATCCATTTCCGGGTCCAGTTCCGACTGCTTTTCTATGTAATCGAACAATTGTTTAGAAGCATACGGTCCAATCAAAACTCCCCTGGAACCAAATCCGTTCAGCACATACAGGTTTTCATGTTCTGGGTGCCTGCCCACCAAAGGTCTGCGGTCTACAACCGTTGGACGAATACCCGCAACATGACCCACAACCTCAAAATCACATGTTAAAAAAGTCATGAGTTTTTCCAAAAGTTCATTCTTGGACTCCTCTGTGGGTTCGTTGGTCTTATCCTTCCATTTATAAGTGGCCCCTACCAAATACTTATCATTTTCCATGGGAATAGTAAAAACGGAGGATTTGATAACGTTTTCCTCTTTGTAATCGGGGGCATGGATAATGAGCAATTCTCCTTTGGTCCCGTTCAAAGGCAAGTATCCGAAGTATAGATTTTGCTTGAGACCATATCCGCAGGCAAATACTATTTTTTTGGCCGGAATGGATTTGTACGTTATCCTTTCGTCCGATATGGACAACTCATCATAGTCAAGGGATTCTTCTAAAAGTGAATCGGAATTCTTCAGATAATTTTTGTAGCTGCGAACCAAAGTACCTGTATCTATTCTACCTGTATATTTCACTTGGCCGAAGCCATGTGGGGCATCAATCGCAGGATTTTTGTTCGGTAGAATTTTTGTTGACAGGAAATAATCCAAATCTGGACGGTCGGCCGCCTCAAACCACAGGTTTTGTTCTTCAATTGAGGCAAACTTCCTTAGTACCGGGAGTTCATAATCCAACGTTACCCCTAATTTTTCCTCTAATCCTTTGTAAAACGGCTTGGCTCCCAATAGCTGTTGTTTTGCTTTCCAAGCCATGGTAAACCGTTTCAGAATCACGGGATTGTACAAACCTCCCGCCACTTGCGACGCTTGTTGCGATTCATCGGTAATCACCGTAAAAGATTTACCTTCTTTCTCCAACACCTCGCAAAAGGAAATTCCCGCTAAACCAAGACCTACTACTAAATAATCCAACATATTGCAAAATTAGACATCTGATCGATCAATTACTCATTCAGACCTTAGTTTAATGCAAAAAAAACGCCGCACTAGGTGCGGCGTTTTGCTTTATAGAATTGGAATTATTCTATGGGCTTAATATGCCCACATATCTTGCTCTCTATCCCTTATGCCTTCTTTTATTCTTTGGGCTTCCAAGAGCTGGAACAATGCATTATCAAAAATGTAATCACTTATTTCACGATCTTCGTGGACGTTTTCCTCTTTGTAGATAACACCATCGAATCGACGCGCGTTCAACAACATATCAAAGGAAATCGGTCTTGCCGAGTTACGTTGGTTGTACACCTTGGCTTCATGCAAAATTTGCCTTGCCGCAGGGTACCATACCCAGAACAATTCTACTTTGTTCTGTCCTGGATCTATAGACTCATCATCGATGAAGTTAACGTCCGGGGCAACTGGTGCAATTCCCAATAAGCGGTACTTAAGCTCACCTTGGCGCTTGTCAAAATACCACATACCTTTTATGCGATACTCCTCAATATCAGCTGCTGTAAGGTCCCTTTTGTTGATAAACTCCGGGGAAACCTGCTCACCAGCATTTACCTGCTCGTATCCTAGGTCCGTGGTATCCACTTTGCTCAAAGTGGCCGAAAGGTCTTCCAACTTTCTCTTTTCGGTAAAGTAGGAGTCTGTATAAACCTCGGTAAGGTTTCCATTTTTGATGTTCTTCATCAAAACGTGGTACAGCGACCTTCTGTCCTTTCCAATATCTATGGTATCGGTCGGGTAATATAGTGGAAAGTTCACTCTTTCGTCAAGATCGATGATTTCCCAAACGGTCTTGGACCAAAGGATATCCCTATCATCCACATAACCGTATTCTAAAGGCTCATCGGCATCTTGCTCTATCTGAGCTTGGGTTTTCTTACCTATATCCTCGGGCAACTTGGCATTTAAAATATTTGCCTGCGCCATGATTGATACCGGCAATATGCCCAACAATCCAATTAACAATGCGTTCTTCCAATTCATGATCACTTGTATACTTTTTATACTTCTTAATTAGTAAGCTCAACCACTACAGGAGATACTTTTTTCAACTTGTAGCTCTTGTTGTTTGTGATATAAGCTTGGATATCGAATATCTGGACAGACTCACCTCTACCTGCTCTCTTCAAGGCAGATTTAGCTCTGCTATCCAATTTGTTTCCGTTTACAACTACCGTAGGCTGACCTGGCACTTTGAACTTAAACTGGCTTACAGCAAGGTTCAAGTCAAAATCGAAGTCTTCCAACATAGCGCTTACCGTTGCAATTTCGAGGTTGTTCTTTGGCATTTTAATGCTACCGGACTCTCCACGAACGGTACCGCTAGGTCTTGGAATATCCTTGATACGGAATTCAGACGAAGTACGGATTCCCTTACCATCGGGCAATGTACCCGAAGCAGTAATGGTTACAGACCTACCTGTTCCTGGGTTCATAACATACTGGCTTCCGCTTCTTCTGCTCAATCCTGGAGCTGATGCAGATACTTTGTTGTCAGGGATACCTGGAATAGAGATGGTCATTGGGTTAGCAACACCACGGTAAACCACGTTCATTTTATCTGCAGAGATAACTGCTGCATTAGGCATGGAGATAGTTGCAAAAGTATTGTTCACTTCTACCGGCACCTCTTCACCATCTTGCATGAATGTCATGGTTCCTTTAATCGTGTGATCACCTGGAGTACCGGCACTGATCAACATTTTGATACCACCAGCTTCCAATTCGTAATCCTTGCCTTCTGTCAATGGCCTTCCGTCCAAAGTCAATTCAGCCTTTACAGGAGTGGAAGTCTTGTCAGTCTTGCTAACAATGATCTTACCATCGTATTTCTCTCCAGAGTAGTATGCTGTTTTTGGAGCATTCAATGAACTTGCAAAGTTGGTCAAGGATACAGCCTCCGTCAACTCACCTTCCAAAAGCGTTTTCAACACCTCTTGCTCGGTAGTTTTGATATCGGCCTGTAACTGGGTCATCTTTGTCAAAGAGGCTACCAATGGGAACCCTTCGTAGTGATAGTTGATCCAATCTTGACGTGTACCGTCTCTCTTCTCAACTTTACCATCATCTTTTTTACCATCACTGGTAGCAAAACGGGTTTTAACTGCTGATTTCAAAGATTCGAACTCGCCTTCTGGTAAAGCGTTGATCACACCTTCACGGTAAGTCTCAATCTGCTCCATGAACTTTTTACCTTCTGGGCCCAAATTGTCGCCCTGAAAGAATTTTTGGTCCAAGTAGTCAGACTTGTCCATAACCACATAGTCTTTGTCATCTTCCAAATCTGCGGTCATTTCTTTCTTCAATCCTTCCAAATAACTGTAGTAAGAATCTGAAAGTTGTTTGATCTGCTGAGCATCTTCGTACAGTTCGCCATACTCTTCTTCGTTTTCGGAAGCTTTGGTTTCCAAGCTTGCAAAAAAGCTAGCATTATTGGCGTCCATGTTTGTGTTGGAAGTCTCTAGCTTTTCGTTCATTAGTCCGAAAGCGGCAAGTACTTCCTTGCTCATATTAAGTGCCAACATCGCGATGAAGATCAAGTACATAAGGTTGATCATCTTCTGACGTGGTGTTTGTTTTCCTCCTGCCATGTTTTTCTAATTAGATTTAATAATTAATTTGATTTGGTTTTGTTTTCTGTTGATTAAAAACCTCTAATTAGTTTTTTCCTCCCATGGCGGTAAGCATACCTCCGTATACTCCGTTCAAAGATGAAAGGTTAGTGGCCAAAGACTCCATTTGGTCTTTCAGGGCACCAGCATTCTGAACTACTTCTTCGTTGATGGAAGCTTGTCTGCTTGCGCTTTCCAACTGTACTTTGTACAAGCTGTTCAAAGATTCCATTTGAGCTGCGGCGTGAGACAATTCCTCGGAGTATTTTTTAGTGTGCTGAATAGCATCTGTTGTAGGAGTGATATTCTTGGCGGCACCTTCAAAACTCTTGATACTTTCACCCAAGTTGGAGAAAAGCTCGGAATCGATTTTAGCTTCTTTAAGAAGACTATCCAATTTCTTGGAAAGAAGTCCTTCGGCTTCTTGAGCATCCTTAGCTTGTTGTTTTCTGGAAGCATCTGCTTCTCCACCGGCCAATTCCGGGTATACCAAAGACCAATCGAATTCATCATCTACTGGTTCAAATGCAGAGATTGCGAAGATCAATGCTTCAGTAATAAGTCCAATCGCAAGAAGAAGTCCACCTGTAAGTGGTCCAAACTCCCAGTGAAGGATCTTGAACAATGCACCAATAATTACTACCGATGCTCCAAGCCCGTAGGCCATGTTAAACAGCTTTTTTGTTGATTTTGACTGTGCCATAATTCTAGTTTTAATTAAGTTATATAAATAAGTATTTGGTTACTACTCTTACTTGTTATTTATATAATGTTCTCTCGTTGTTTTTTTATAGTCCGCTTCTTCCGTCGGTAGAATCTTCTTCTCCCATATAATCTTGAACCGTTCTGAAACCAATATAGCTTCTAGCGGAATCTTGATATTCATAATCTCTCGTACTCACCTGAAGGAAGTACGCTACATCTTTCCAGGAACCTCCACGGATCACTTTACGTTGATTGTCCTGTGAACCAATGTTCGGGTTCATGGTGGACAGATATTCGTAAGCACCTGGATCAAAACTGGAGTTGGTCCATTCGGATACGTTACCAGCCATGTTATACAAGTTGTAGTCGTTTGGTTCAAAGGATTTTGCCTCTACAGTATATAGGGCTGCATCGGCTGCATAATCACCACGTTGCGGTTTAAAGTTGGCCATAAAACATCCTGTGTCACTGATCACATAAGGACCACCCCAAGGATAAGTACCACCTTCGATTCCACCTCTAGCGGCATATTCCCATTCTGCTTCAGTTGGCAACCTAAATTGGTTCACGAACTGCTTTCCACGACTTTTTTGATCGTCGTTCTTGAATTTTGTTCTCCAGTTACAGAAAGCTTTTGCCTGCATCCAGTTTACTCCCACTACAGGATAATCGCTGTATGCATCGTGCCAGAAGTAATCGTTGTGCATTGGCTCGTTGTAACTATATTCGAAATCCCGAATCCACACGGTAGTATCCGGATAAATTTTCAGTTCCTCTTGCTTTATAAAATCTTTTCTGCTACCGGACCTAGCACGTGCAGCAGCTTCAATATCCATCCAGCTGTATTTGTATTTCAATTTGGTGACATCTATGCTTCTTACACCATTATAACTCTCTTCTTCAGGAAGATAGATGGAATCCATGATCTCAGCATAGTATTCATCCGGATATTCGGAAGTATCCCATACCAAATCAACATCTTTATTCAATGCCCTACCTTCATACCCAGTATCTCCAAGGCCCGCATAGTTGTCGAGCATATACTTGTCATAAACGGATAATTCGGTAGTGTCGGTATCCTTAAAAGCATACTCACCAATACCTTCATCCTCAGGGCTAATACCTAACTCATCCGCCAAAATGGCCAATCTGGTTCTTACAATGGAATCCTTGACCCACTCCACAAACTGTCGGTACTCACTATTAGTGATTTCCGTATCGTCCATATAAAAGGAACGTACGGTAACCGTTCTGGTGGGAGCATTCAATACTTTTGCCTGATCCTCATCGGCTTTACCCATTACAAAGGCGCCTCTGGGAATCAGTTCCATTCCATAGGGTTTTTCTGGATGCCATTTTTTTCCCTTTACCCCAACTAGTTCACCTTTTGACCTTGATTTAGAGCCACAACTGGTAAGCAAAAAAACAAGTGCTATAGATGAAAAGAATAGCTTTCTCATACTTTAGGTTAAATTGTTCGATTCAAGATTTAATAACTGTGCTACACAGGTTCATTATTCTCAAAACTGATTTTTGAATGAATTATTGTGTAAAAACAATTAATGATCAAAATTTAATTTATTTAGTTCAGGCCTTTTCTATAGGCTTTAAACCACCTTTCGGGAATGTTCTGGTTGCAAGCATCCAAATAGTCCTCTTCGGTGCATGGTAATAACGCCACCGAATTTGTTTTAGTATGTTCAGCTAAAATTGTTGGTACTTCTACCCACCATCTTTCTGTGACATGGCTTTTAAAGAAGATCAATTCCTCCGTGTCCGTGGGTACAGTGAACTTTGTGAAGTCTTCGCTCTTGGAGCTCGGGTATTCTTTTATTCTATAACTCAAGCCCTCTATAAAATACCAAATGATCTGTGCTATCATCTGAAAAGCCTGGTGGGAGTTTTCCCCTTCGTAGATACCAAATAGGGAAACCTTGTCGCTGATACCTGCATAGCGGGCAATGGCACATATTTCCCTTCCCGTAAAACCATTGGGAGAAAAATTTCGGGCCATACCCATTTCGCTGGCACGGATGGCCCGTAGATCCAAACTAACAATATCGCTACTGCGCAAAACGGGTTCTGCCAATTCTATGTTAGTGGCAATCTCACCCAATCGATAGGCATCAAAAAAAAGACGCTCCATCAAATCCTTTTCTTCCTGGGCGTTGAAATAACTCTGGTATCCTATGTTGGAAAAGTTGAAAAGATTATTGGGCTTGTCGGTTATGATCTTGCTCATATAAGAATGTGACGAAATCAGTTCATCGTCCTCACCGAAGTCGAAACGACTATCGATGGAGACCAGATTCACCATATTCTTTATTTTATCAAAAGCACGGTAGGTAGGAAAAGTAATATCCTGGGTAAGCCCCAATACTATAGGTATAATGTTTTCCTCGAGCAGACCTGCCACGATTTCCTTAACGACAAAATAAGTGTCCTCCACCGTATCACCTTCCTCCACATCCCCGATATCAATGATGGTAGAGTTCCAATTGCCCATCATTAATCGGTACAACTGGATACGGACTTCGTCCAAATCGAGTTTCTCCGGTTTTTTCTCGAAAGCGTTCCTGGATTCCAACACACCGAAAATGGCAACATCGGCATGGGCGAATACCGGAAGTCCGTCTTTTTCCGTGTGCATGTGGATGTTTTTGCCCAATGCTTGTTCTGGCAGCAATTCGGAATGTGCCAATACCTTGTCCTTAACCGGAACCAGAAAATCGAAGGCCATACTATTTCTTAGCTTTTGTCTTGGCTTTTTTCTTTGGTGCTTTCTTTTCCAATAGGGTCTGTGCTTCCTCCAAGGTCACTTTTGTGGCATCCACATCCTTGGAGAGTTCTACCTTGACCCTACCTTTTATAATATTATGTCTTCCCCAACGGGCTTTCTCGATCCTGATTTTTTCTTCAGGCCATTCTTGAACGAGCTTTTCAGCTTCCTTTTTCTTTTTGGCCTCGATCAATTCAGCGATATCCCCATCGGAAAGATTATCAAAATCATATTTCTTGTTCACATTGATGAACATGCCATCCCATTTAATAAAAGGTCCAAACCTACCTTTACCTTTGGTAACGTCCTTTCCTTCATAGGAGGCGATCGGCGCATCGGCCTTTTGCTTTTCTTTGATCAGTTCAATGGCGCGGTCCATATCCACATCAAAAGCGCTTTCGCCCTTGGCAAGTGAAATAAACTTTTTCCCGAACCTTACGTAAGGTCCATAACGACCTACATTGGCCTCTACTTCCTCACCTTCGTAAACCCCCAATTTTCGTGGAAGCTCAAAAAGTGTCATCGCTTCCTCGAACGTAATGGTTCCAATGGATTGATCGGGCAACAAACTGGCGAACTCGGGCTTTTCCTCATCGTCCACAGTACCTATTTGAACCATCGGTCCAAAACGGCCCAACCTTACGGAAACCTGTCTGCCGGATTTGGGGTCCGTACCCAATACACGTTCTCCGCTGGCACGTTCTGCATTTTCCTCGACCTCCAGCACATTGGGATGGAAATCCTTGTAGAAATTTTTCATCATTTCCTGCCAATCTTCATCACCTGAAGCGATTTCATCAAAATCCTCTTCGACTTGGGCGGTAAAATTGTAATCGAGAATTTGCGTGAAGTGTGTCACCAAAAAATCGTTTACGATCATCCCGATATCCGTTGGGACGATCTTCCCTTTCTCGGAACCTACGGTCTCTGTTAGTTGGCTATCGGATACTTTTGCGTTTTCCAGTACCAATTGCGCATATTTGCGTTCGGTTCCCTCAACGGTACCTTTTTCCACATACCCCCTATTTTGAATAGTGGATATCGTTGGTGCATATGTAGATGGCCTACCAATTCCCAACTCTTCCAATTTCTTTACCAAAGAAGCTTCCGAATAACGGTAAGGTGGTCTGGTGAATCTTTCCGTGGCAGAAATATATACGTTCTGCAAAGGATCGCCAACATTCATAGCCGGCAGCATTCCTTCCTGCTCTTCGCCATCTTCGTCATCGGTTCCTTCCAGATATACTTTTAGAAAACCATCAAATTTCACTACTTCCCCGTTTGCAGAGAATTCTTCGTTATGGGTGCTCGCTTTTATTTTTACATTGGTCCGTTCCAACTGGGCATCGCTCATTTGCGAAGCAAGCGTACGTTTCCAAATAAGTTCGTACAACTTGGCTTGGTCGCGCTCCAATTGGGGCGACTGTAGTTTCATATCGGTCGGGCGAATTGCCTCGTGAGCTTCTTGTGCCCCCTTGGACTTGCCTGTAAAGTTTCTGGTTTGACTGTATTCCTTGCCATAATTGTCCAAAATGGCATCTTTTGCAGCTGCAATTGCTTCGTTGGATAGGTTAACGCTATCTGTCCTCATGTAAGTAATAAGCCCTGCCTCGTACAATCGCTGCGCCACCTGCATGGTTCGGCTTACCGAAAAATAAAGTTTTCTTGATGCTTCCTGCTGCAAGGTGGATGTAGTAAATGGTGCCGCTGGGGATTTTTTCGCTGGTTTTTTGGCCAAATCGGAAACCGAAAAATCTGCTCCGATATTTTCTTCAAGAAATTTTTCGGCTGCTTCCTTCGTAGGAAATGTTTTGTTCAGCTTGGCCGCAAAAACATTGCCTCCATCTGTTTTAAATTCCGCTTTTATTCGGAAAGATGCCTCCGGAGTAAAACCTTCAATCTCGCGTTCACGTTCCACGATCAAGCGAACCGCTACGGATTGCACCCTACCTGCGGAAAGTCCCGGTTTAATTTTTTTCCAAAGTACCGGTGATAGTTCATACCCAACCAAACGGTCCAACACCCTACGTGCCTGTTGCGCGTTGACCAAGTTGTAGTTGATGTCCCTTGGGTTTTCAATCGCCTTTTGGATAGCCGATTTTGTAATGGAGTTGAATACGATTCGTTTGGTCTTGTTTTTGTCCAGCCCCAACTCTTCTGCCAAGTGCCAAGATATAGCTTCTCCTTCACGGTCCTCATCACTTGCCAGCCATATGGTTTCCGCTTTTTTGGCCAAATCCTTGAGTTTTTTCACCAAGGCTTTTTTCTCCTTGTCCACCGTATACTTAGGCTTAAAATCGTTCTCCACATCTACGCCTAGCTCTTTTGATGGAAGGTCGGCAATGTGTCCGAAACTGGACTCTACTTGAAATTCTTTTCCTAGAAATCGTTCAATGGTCTTCGCCTTTGCGGGGGACTCTACAATAACTAAATTCTTTGGCATGCACTGGGTTTTGTCTCAACAAAAGTATATTAAAATTTAAACTTCGGCATTTACCAACATTGATTTAGTCCTAAAATCCAAAAAAATCCTGGTTCAAATTCAGAAATCCCATATTAATATGGGATCATTGATGACACTGGTTAAAATAATTGTTATTTTTAGAAGTCTAACTCAATAACCCAACTAAAATGACCAACCGCTTTTTGATCATAGCCCTTGCCTTGCTATGTTTCTATCCCTCGAACGCTCAACGCAAAAAGAACAAAAACAATTCACCACAATTTAAGGAGTCCCTTTACAACGGTATGGAATATCGTATGGTGGGACCCCATAGAGGTGGTCGAGCCGGAACTGTGACCGGGGTTGCCAACGACCCTAACCTCTATTATATGGGTACCGCTGGTGGTGGTGTTTGGAAAACCACGGATGCCGGTAATTCATGGGAATGTATTTCCGATGGCTACTTTGGCGGTTCCATAGGAGCCGTTGCCGTTGCCGAATCCGACCCAAACATTATTTATGTAGGCGAAGGAGAACAAACACTTAGAGGAAACGTTTCCTCGGGCAAAGGGCTATGGAAAAGTATGGATGCCGGTGAGACCTGGGAATTCATCGGATTGAAAGATTCCGAACACATAGCGCGTATTCGCATCCATCCCAAAAATCCCGACATTGTTTATGTTGCTGCCATTGGAAACCTATGGAAACCCAATGAGACCCGTGGTGTTTTCCGTTCCACTGATGGAGGAAAAAATTGGGAAAAGATCTTATATGTAAGTGATAAGGCAGGTGCAGGAGACCTCGTCATGGACCCCAACAATAGTAGAATTCTTTATGCCGCCACATGGCAGATGAAACGAAACGGTTACCGCATGGATAGTGGTGGGCCCGACAGTAAAATGTTTAAAAGCACCGACGGAGGTGATACTTGGACCGACATATCGGAACATTCAGGATTGCCTGGCTTTCCATGGGGAATAGTGGGCATTACCGTATCACCTTTGGATTCCGATAGGGTATTTGCCATAATCGAAGCTGAGGACGGTGGCGTATTCCGTTCTGATGATGCGGGAAAAACTTGGAAAAAAGTCAATGAAAACCGGGGACTAAGACAGAGAGCTTGGTACTATAGCAGAATATATGCCGACACCCAAAATATAGATAAGGTCTGGGTGATGAACGTGAGCTATGGCGTTTCCACAGATGGAGGAAACACCTTTACATTAAAAAATGCACCTCATGGAGATCACCACGATCTTTGGATAGACCCGAACAACAATCAAAGAATGATCATTGCCGATGATGGTGGGGCACAAATCTCCAACGACGGAGGAAATAACTGGACCACCTATTATAACCAACCTACTGCCCAGTTTTACCGAGTTGCAACAGATAGCATTTTCCCATATAGAATTTATGGAGCGCAGCAAGACAACACAGCACTGCGGATTTCTCACCGTTCTTCAGGTTCTGCCATCACTCAAGATGATTGGGAACCCACAGCAGGTGGAGAAAGCGCGCACTTGGCGCCGGACCCTAAAAACAACCAATTGGTTTACGGAGGAACTTACAAAGGTTATATGAACCGTTTGGACCATACCACGGGTCAGACCATTTCAACCAACATTTGGCCCGACAATCCCGCAGGTTCTGGAGCAGAGGTAATGAAGTACCGTTTTAATTGGAACTATCCATTGACGTTCAGTAGGCACGATTCCGACGTGCTTTTTGCAGGATCTAACTATTTGCATGCCACGACCGATGGAGGACAATCTTGGAAAACCATTTCTCCAGAATTGGCAAGAGGTATACCTGAGACCATAGAATCATCGGGCGGACCAATTACGCAGGACAACACAGGTGCAGAATTCTATTCAAATGTTTTTGTGATTACGGAGTCCATCTTGGAAAAAGGAGTGATTTGGACCGGTAGCGATGATGGATTGATCCATGTAACCCGCGATAATGGCACAACATGGGAAGATGTAACACCACCAGCTTCAATGTCACCAAAACTGAACATGATCAACTCAATTGATGCCAGCCCATTTGATCCAGGAACGGTTTATGTGGCCGCCACTTCCTATAAGTTCGGTGATTACACTCCCTATTTGTACAAAACGGAAGATTACGGAAAAACATGGAAATTGATCACGGATGGTATCAAAGGAAATTATTACACACGTGTTATCCGTTCCGATAAGGTCCGTGAAGGTTTATTGTATGCGGGAACAGAATGGGGCATGTATATTTCTTTTGATGATGGGGAGCATTGGACTCCCTTCCAGTTGAACTTACCCATTACCGCAATCCGTGACCTTCATGTAAGGGACAATGATTTGATTGTAGCCACCCATGGAAGAAGTTTTTGGATGATAGACGATCTAACTCCGCTCCATCAACTATCCGAAGAAGTATCCAATAGTGATTTTTATCTGTACAAACCGGATATGGCCTATAGAATGCACCAAGACCGATCTTGGCGAGAACCCAACACCAAATTGGTAGGTGAAAACCATCCTAATGGGGCCATCATCAACTATTACCTGAAAACTTTAAAGGAAACCGATACCGTTACCATGGAAATTTTGGAAACGGATGGCAGCGTGATCCAAACCTTTTCCAATCAGGCAAAACCTGATAGATTGGACCCCACCTCAACACAAAAATTGGAAGTAACCGAAGGAGGAAACCGATTTATCTGGAACATGAGGTATCCTGGCTACCAGGAATTCGAAGGAATGGTGTTTTACTCATCACCCAACATTGGCCCTAAGGCAGTACCTGGAAATTACAAAGCAAGGCTTACTGTGAACGGAAACTCCATGGAGCAAATGTTCACCATTGTAAAAGATCCAAGGATTTCCCTAACCCAAAAAGATTTTCAGGATCAGTTTGACTTTGTCATGAAAGTGCGCGACCAAGTTTCCCGTGCCAACAATGCCATCATCAACATTAGGAACATTAAAAAGGATTTGGCTTATTTAAAAGAGAAAACAAAGGACAATCCTGAAATCCAAAAAATGGCCAAGGATTTTGAAGAGGAACTTTCCGTTATCGAGAACAACATACACATGACGAAAAACCAAAGTAGACAAGATCCTTTAAACTATGGTATTCGAATCAATAACAGAATGGCGTTTTTGATGGTAGACTCCCAACGTGGTGACCAAAAACCTACCCAACAAGCCCAGGAGTTTTTTGTAGAGATTACCAAAGAACTGGACAAAGAAATCAATGATCTTAATACTTTAGTGGAAAAGCAAGCCACCTTGATCAACCAAAAGGTGGAACAAAACCAAATCAAATTGATTTCCACACAATAATAACATATTTATTCTTTTGAAAAGCGCCCTCCAATAAGGGCGCTTTTTGTTTTATCAAGATTATACATCCATGGAAATGCCCACGGCATCCTTGTAAATAAAATATATTGGGATTTTACTGAACATGGCCGTGAACAAAACTCCTATCAAACATAGGATCAAGCCCAGTTGTGACACCAACCCTGCAACCAATACCAATAAAAAAATCATTAACCAGTTTTTATTGCCCAAAGCAAAACCCGCTTTAACAATGTCCAAGGCCGAGAGCTCCTTGTCAAAGGCAAAAAATGCCGGAAACAGGGACATGGGGACCATCAAATAGATAATTCCAAGACCACAAGCCAGTATCCCCAACAATGATAGTCCCATCATTATCAACGAAAGAATCAATGCCTTGACCAAATATTCCTTAGTAAAAAAATAGAAGTAATCGTCTTTTCCGGATTCATTAAGGTCATATTTTCTACAAATCCTTAAAAAAGCTGCGTTCAAACAAACTCCAATAGTCATAACACCCACAGAAGATATGGGAGCGATCAGGCTCATTAAACCTGCAAAAGCAGGCGGCAACTCTTGTTGGTCAAACGTATTGGGATCGCTTATGTCCATGGCTATCATGGGCAAATAGATCAACAAATAAAAAGGCAAAATGCTTACAAAAGTCAATACGAGCGTAATAAACCCCTGTAACCATACTTTTTTAAAAAGCTCCACGGAATTATTGAACACAGTTCCGAACTCTACTGGTGAACTATGGTTGATTCTATCCGAAATATTGGTGAAATTCATCTTTCAAATTGGTTATGTTTTAAGCTTGAAGGTAACACTAACAGGGGATATCGCAATATATTATTAAAAAATACTGCCATATTGTCACTAAAATGTAATAAGCACTATCTTTGCACCCCATTGAAACATTTATGATAGAGGAAAAGAGCGTGGAAAAAATAATAGACGAAAGCCAACAGGGAAGTACCTTGTCGCTAGAAAATAAGGAAAACAACGGCAGAAAACTGTACATAGAAAGTTATGGCTGCCAAATGAATTTTTCCGATAGCGAAATTGTAGCATCCATTTTGGCCAAGGAAGGTTTCAATACCACCCAAAATTTGGAAGATGCCGATTTGGTTTTGGTAAATACCTGTTCCATCCGGGAAAAGGCCGAACAAACCGTTCGCAAACGTTTGGAAAAGTTCAATGCGGTAAAAAGAACCAAGCCCGATATGAAAGTTGGTGTTTTGGGCTGTATGGCCGAACGCCTGAAGAGCAAGTTCTTGGAAGAGGAAAAAATCGTGGACATGGTAGTAGGACCAGACGCCTACAAAGACCTGCCCAACCTTATCCAAGAAATCGATGAAGGTAGAAATGCCGTTAATGTTATCCTCTCCAAGGATGAGACCTATGGTGATGTGGCACCGGTCCGATTGAACACCAACGGAGTTTCCGCTTTTGTGTCCATTACACGTGGATGCGACAACATGTGCACTTTCTGCGTAGTCCCTTTTACCAGAGGAAGAGAACGAAGCCGTGACCCACAATCCATTTTGGAAGAAGTAAACGACCTTTGGGAAAAAGGATTCAAGGAAATTACCCTTTTGGGTCAAAATGTGGACAGCTACCTTTGGTATGGCGGTGGGTTGAAGAAGGATTTTGACAAGGCCACAGATATGCAAAAAGCCACTTCAGTGAACTTTGCCGGACTATTGGAGCTTGTGGCACAGGCACAACCAAAGATGCGTATCCGTTTTTCCACATCCAACCCTCAAGACATGACTTTGGATGTAATCGAGGCCATGGCCAAATACCAAAACATTTGCAAATATATCCACCTTCCCGTGCAAAGCGGGAGCAACCGGATTTTAAAAGCGATGAACCGCTTGCATACGCGCGAGGAATATTTTGAGTTAATCGATAACATCAAAAAAATAATTCCCGATTGTGCCATCAGTCAGGATATGATAACAGGATTCCCCACGGAAACGGAAGAAGACCATCAGGATACCTTAAGTTTGATGGAATACGTGAAATATGATTTCGGTTTTATGTTCGCCTATTCCGAAAGACCCGGAACATTGGCCGAACGTAAAATGGAGGACGACATTCCTGAAGCCATTAAGAAAAGACGTCTTACGGAAATCATTGAGCTGCAACAAGAACATAGCCATTATCGCACCCAACAGCATTTGGGAAAAATCGAAGAAGTCCTTATCGAGGGAACTTCCAAAAAATCAGATGCCCACTGGATGGGCCGAAATTCACAGAATACTGTTGTAGTCTTTCCAAAGGAAAATTACAAAGTGGGCGATTTTGTGAACGTAAAAATCAACGAATGCACCTCGGCTACTCTTATTGGAGAAGCCATTGAATATTCAAAGAACAATTAATATATGGAGAGTGTTCAATCCATAAAACAACGGTTCGAGCTCATCGGGAACGATGTGAAGCTCAACCGTGCCATAGAAAAAGCAATACAAGTGGCACCCACCGATATTTCGGTATTGGTAACAGGTGAAAGTGGTGTGGGTAAGGAATCCATTCCTAAGATCATACACTCGCTCTCCCACCGAAAGCATGCCAAATACATTGCGGTAAACTGTGGGGCCATTCCCGAAGGAACCATTGACAGTGAGCTGTTCGGACACGAAAAAGGAGCCTTTACAGGAGCCACCCAAACCCGTAGCGGTTATTTTGAAGTAGCTGATGGCGGGACCATTTTCTTGGACGAAGTAGGTGAACTTCCATTGACCACTCAAGTTCGATTGCTGCGTGTATTGGAAAATGGGGAGTTCCTTAAAGTAGGGTCTTCACAGGTACAAAAAACAGATGTAAGAATTGTGGCTGCAACCAACATCAACATGTTTGAGGCCATCAAAAAGGAAAAGTTCAGGGAAGATCTGTACTACCGGTTGAGCACGGTAGAGATTCATTTACCCCCTCTTCGAGATAGAAGGGAAGACATTCACTTGTTGTTCAGAAAATTTGCTTCGGATTTTGGACAGAAATATAAGATGCCCACTATTCGATTGGAGGAGGATGCGGTCAATCTACTATTAAAATACCGTTGGCCAGGGAATATAAGACAGCTCCGAAACATAGCGGAACAAATTTCGGTGTTGGAAGAAAACAGAAGTATTTCCGCCGCAACCCTGAGCAGTTATTTGCCGGATGCAAACAGCTCCAATCTACCTGCTGTGATTGAGCAATCCAGGAAAGAAGGCGACTTCAGCAACGAACGGGAAATTTTGTACAAGGTCCTTTTTGATATGAAAGGCGACCTGAACGACCTTAAAAAATTGACCTTGGAACTTTTAAAGGACAACGACTCCAATAAAGTTCAGCGCGAAAATGAAGGTTTGATCCGTAAAATCTACGGAAACCAACAACAAGAGGAAGATATAGAGCATGAGGAAACCCCAGCCGAATTACTACATCTCCCGGAACCTGTTGTAGAAGCATCAGCGCCTACAACATCACAACAACCTCCGGAAGACAGGTATCATTTCGCAGAGGAAATTGAAGAGGAAGAAACCCTATCTTTACAAGAAAAGGAAATCGAGTTGATCAAAAAATCGCTGGAGCGCAACAAGGGAAAACGAAAAGCTGCAGCCGCAGAACTCGGCATTTCGGAAAGAACGCTCTACAGAAAAATAAAGCAGTACGATCTTTGATCAAGATCAAAAGTTTGAAAACAATGGCGAAAAAACACGGAATAAAGATTGGATTGCTTGGATTGGTACTGTTCCTGCAAAGTTGTGGGGCCTATAACTTTTCTGGTGCCGATATAGGGACAGCCGAGAGTTTCCAGGTCAATTTTTTCCAGAATTATGCGGACCAAACCCCAGGATCCACCATTGTTCCAGGATTGGGAAGGGATTTCACCTTGGCGCTGCAGGATATGATCAATAACCTTACCAGTTTGTCCCTTACAGGAAGTAATGGTGATTTGGTCTATGAAGGAGAAATAGTGGAATACAAAGTAGTACCCATGACGGCAACGGCCGATCAACGTACTGCTCAAAACCGACTTACCATGAGCGTGAATGTCCGGTTTTACAATACCACAAAGGAAGATGCAGATTTTGAAAAACGGTTTTCCTTCTTTTATGATTTTGATGCGGCTGCGTCGTTGCCGTCCATTCAGGCTGCGGCACACGAGGAAATTTTTGAACGACTCACCCAGGACATTTTCAATGCTTCTCTGGGAAATTGGTAGATTATGAACGTTTCGGATTTCATACACATTCTTCAAAACTCAAATACCATCCTGTCTCCCAATCAAACCAGGGAATTGGAAGGCATTATTGAGGAATACCCCTATTTTCAAGCAGCTCGCGCCCTGCATTTAAAGGGACTTAAAAATCTGGACAGCTATAAGTACAACAGTGCTTTAAAGGTAACTGCTGCCCACACGGCGGACAGGGATGTTCTTTTTGATTACATCACCTCAAAAGAATTCATCCAGAACAATATTGCGGATACCATTGCTGGCAGGGGGGCCAAACTGGAAGACCAAGAAGCCGTTTCCGAAGAAATTCAGCCCAACCCGAATGCAGCAAGTATGCTTTCGGAATCCAACGAACCTGCATTGCCTCAGAATTTAAACGATGCCGAGCAAATTCTCAACCCGGAACTTTTCGAATCGCGAACACAGGAAAAGGAAACAGAGAAAGAAACGGAAGACATAAAAGAATCGGAAACCGATCTAAACCTTGGCAAGCCGATTCCGTTCACAAAAAAGGAAAAGCATTCCTTTACCGAATGGCTCCAATTGACCTCCCATACCGAAGAACCCGAGAACAACCAGGGATCGGAAGCCTTAGAGGAGCTGGAGCGGAAGAAAAAATTCGAACTTTTGGACAAGTTCATCGAAAACAACCCCAAGATAGTTCCAAAGGAAACCAACCCAAAAGTCAATATAAAAGAGTCTACCAAAATCGACAAAAACGAGTTGATGACCGAGACTTTGGCCAAGGTCTATTTGGAGCAGAAAAAGTATAAAAAAGCCATTCAAGCGTTTAAAATATTGAGTTTGAAATATCCAGAAAAAAGTGGTTTCTTTGCAGACCAAATTCAGGCGGTGAAGAAGCTGCAGAAAGAAAAAGATAAGAAATGAGCACGTTTACAATTTTTTTGGTACTGATAATTATCGTGTGCCTTTTGTTGGTCTTGGTCATTATGGTCCAAAACCCAAAAGGAGGTGGTTTATCCTCATCCTTCGGGGGAAGCGGAAACCAAGTTGTTGGTGGCGTAAAGAAGACGGGGGACTTTTTGGACAAGAGTACTTGGACCCTTGCAACCCTTTTGATTGTTTTGATATTGCTTTCCAATGTTTCCCTAAAAGGAAACTATAGCCAAGCAGATTCCAAACTACTTCAAGGTGACGATACAGAAGTACCTGAAACGGTTCCAGAGGAAGTACCGGAACAACTTCCACCAGCCGACACTACAAGTCCAGTAGATACTATTGGATAATAAAAAGTGACAAAGCATAGAAAAATGCCAGCTTGAAATGACAAGCTGGCATTTTTGTTTCCCAGAATGTCAGTTTTTGTCCATTGGCACAATTTCTGTCCATTAGATACAAGAATTTTTAAAACAAACACCTAAAAATTAAAAATATGGCTAAAGTAAATATCAAACCATTGGCAGACAGGGTTTTGATCGAGCCGCTACAGGCCGAGACCAAAACTGCCTCCGGTATCATCATTCCGGACAACGCAAAAGAAAAACCACAAAAGGGAACTGTTGTGGCCGTTGGACCTGGAACCAAGGACGAAAAAATCACCGTAAAAGTTGGTGATACCGTTCTTTATGGAAAATATGCCGGTACCGAACTTAAATTCGATGGTACCGACTATTTGATGATGCGCGAAAGCGATATTTTGGCAATAGTGTAACCAATATGTCATTCCCGCAAAAGCGGGAATCCATCAAAAACTTAAAAGTATAACCAAAAGATTCCTGCCTCCGCAGGAATGACAAAACGAGAAAACAAAATGGCAAAAGATATTAAGTTTGATATAGATGCACGTGACGGTCTGAAAAGAGGCGTTGATAAATTGGCCGAGGCCGTTAAGGTAACCTTGGGCCCAAAAGGTAGAAACGTAATCATCAGCAAGTCCTTTGGAGCACCACAAGTAACCAAAGATGGTGTATCTGTTGCAAAAGAAATTGAATTGGAAGACGCCCTTGAAGATATGGGTGCACAAATGGTGAAGGAAGTTGCTTCCAAAACCAACGACCAAGCAGGTGACGGTACCACTACCGCAACTGTTTTGGCCCAAGCCATCGTAAAAGAAGGTCTTAAAAACGTTGCCGCAGGGGCAAATCCCATGGATTTGAAACGCGGAATCGACAAAGCCGTAGAAGCTTTGGTGGCCGACTTGGAAAAACAAACCAAAGAAGTTGGCAACAACTCTGACAAAATCAAGCAGGTAGCTTCCATATCCGCAAACAACGATCAAACCATTGGCGATCTTATCGCAAAAGCATTTGATAAAGTTGGAAAAGAGGGTGTTATCACCGTAGAAGAAGCAAAAGGTACGGATACTTACGTTGATGTGGTTGAAGGTATGCAATTTGACAGAGGGTACCTCTCTCCTTACTTCGTGACCGATACCGATAAAATGATCGCTGATTTGGAGAACCCTTACATTCTTCTTTTTGACAAGAAAATCTCCAACCTACAGGAAATCCTTCCTATCCTTGAGCCAGTAGCGCAATCAGGAAGACCTCTTTTGATTATTGCCGAAGACGTGGAAGGACAAGCCCTTGCCACATTGGTAGTAAACAAATTGAGAGGTGGCCTTAAGATTGCCGCTGTAAAAGCTCCAGGTTTTGGCGATAGAAGAAAAGCCATGTTGGAAGATATTGCAATCCTTACTGGTGGTACCGTAATCTCTGAAGAAAGAGGATTCTCTTTGGAAAATGCTTCTTTGGATATGTTGGGTACTGCTGAGACCGTGACGATTGACAAGGACAATACTACCATTGTCAACGGTAACGGAAATGCAGATGACATTAAGGCTAGAGTAAGCCAGATCAAAGCTCAAATCGAGACCACAACATCCGATTACGATAAAGAAAAACTTCAGGAACGTTTGGCCAAATTGGCCGGTGGTGTCGCCGTACTCTACGTAGGTGCTGCTTCCGAAGTGGAAATGAAAGAGAAGAAAGACCGTGTGGACGATGCCTTGCACGCAACCCGTGCCGCTGTTGAAGAAGGTATTGTTGCAGGTGGAGGTGTTGCCTTGGTAAGAGCCAAAAAAGTTCTTGAGAAATTGGCAACCGACTCATTGGATGAAACTACAGGTGTACAGATCGTGGCCAAAGCCATTGAAGCTCCTTTGCGTACTATCGTAGAGAATGCAGGTGGCGAAGGTTCCGTAGTGATTGCCAAAGTACTTGAAGGCAAAAAAGACTTCGGTTACGATGCCAAGTCCGATCAATATGTGGACATGCTTAAAACTGGAATCATCGATCCTAAAAAAGTGACCCGTATTGCTTTGGAAAACGCTGCTTCGGTTTCAGGAATGATCTTGACCACAGAGTGTGCATTGACCGACATTAAGGAAGATGCCCCAGCTATGCCTCCAATGGGAGGTGGCGGTGGAATGCCAGGCATGATGTAATAAAAAATCTTATTCGGATTTAAATAGGAACGCCCCGATTTGCATCGGGGCGTTTTCTTTTTCTTATCAGTTGCATGGTTCCGCTCAGAGAACCGATATCCAAGTTACTTCTTCTTTCCAGTAGCTTGGGCAGTCTTCTTGGCAACAGGCTTTACAGCTTTTGCAGGAGATGACTTTCCGTTTGACTTTGCTTGTTTCATCAGTCAACAATTTAAAAACTGAAGTAAATGTATTTCAGATTTGAATCCGTAGATTTTATTTGGCTAAATATTAACTAAAATAAAAATCAATCAATAGTACCCACCACACTTCCACAGGTGAGCATGGCATCTCCATAATACGGATTTCGTATTTTTTCTTCGAGGCTGAGCCAATTGGCCCCTTTATCATTATTTGCCATAGGGCAGTGTTGCACATAAAGTTTTGTATCCAAACTTTGCATTTGTTGCCCTATTTGAATCATATTCTGGGAAAGGAGAACAAATCCTCCACGTTGGCCATCCAGATCCTCTTTTGAAGCCATATCCGTAAGTTGTTCCGCTAATTTGGACATATGGGTCTTTCCCATGTCATCCATTGGCATATCAATTATTTCTGAAGCCATTCCAGCTCCTTTTTGTGCCAATTTTTGCGTTTGCTCCCGATTTGATGTCACCAAAGCATCCTTCAAGTTCAAATATACTTCCAACAAATCTGCAAACTCGTCCTGTACTTCTTGAGAGAACTCCATTTTCATAGTACTGCCCATGCTTGAATGACCTTCATGACCCATTTGCATTTCTTCTCCCTCTTGGTTCATCATGGATTTCTTTCCTTGCAATTGGGCTGCTGCATCTACCGTAAAAGTACCTTTCGCAACTACCAAATCTCCAGATTTTAATCCGGAATTGACCACATAACTTCCATTTCTTAAGTTACCAAGCTGCACTTCACGCATTTCAAAAATGGAGTTGTTGGCATCTGGCTGCACATAGACCAAGGAGCGTTTTCCAGTCCATAAAACCGCACTTTCGGGAATGGTCAACGATTCATCTTGAGCATTTGAAACCTCAACTTCCGCTTGCACGAACATGCCCGGTTTAAGCAAACCTTTTTTATTGTCAAGCTCTGCACGAACTTCCAAAGTTCTTGTATCCTTGTTCAGTGTAGGAGCAACAAAGGAAACTTGTGCTCGAAATACTTCATTGGGATACGATGTTGTCGTTACGTTCAGCATCTGTCCTTCGTTAAACAAACTCAATTGGTTTTCATAAGCATCAAAAATGGCCCAAACGGTATTTAAATTAGCAACTTTCACCAAAGGTGAACCGGTTTTTATATAATCACCTTCCTCCACCATAATCTCGGAAACCACCCCTCCGACATTCGCGTATACCGGAAAGTTTTCCTGTACCTTTCCCGAACTCTCGATTTGGTCGATCTGGGCATCGGTCAACTTCCACAACTTTAATTTGTTGCGGACTGCTTTGTACAATTGGGATTGGGACTCCTTTAAATTGGCTGCCGTCAGTAATTCTTGTTGTGCAGAAACCAAGGACGGTGCGTAAATAGTGGCCAACTTTTGACCTTTTCTGACCTCTTCACCTTCAAAATTGACAAAGATGTTTTCGATTCTGCCATCAAAATAGGCTGATTGAACCGCATCAGATTTCTGATTGACCGTTACTTTACCAGAAACCTTGATGCTTTCTTCACCATCTGCAGCAGCACCTACTTGAACTGTCTCTACCCCTGCCAATACCATGGCATTCTCGGACATTTTAATTTGATTCGCCATGAGTCCCTCCTCCGCACTATCCGCTGGGATCAGGTCCATTCCACAAATTGGGCAAGAGCCCGGCTCTGGTTGCATGATCTGCGGATGCATGGAACAGGTCCACATTTCGCCCGAAGCTGTTTCGGCGCTGTGATCATGTTCTGTTTCGTTGGTAACATTAGAGTGGCCTCCAAATATGAGATAACCGACCAACAATCCGACCACTACGGCAATTCCTATGTATATGATGTTTTCCTTTTTCATAACGCTATTTTTTTCGTTTAACGACTTTCCTCACCGTTGGTGACGAGGTAAACCAAAGTAAAAATCCGCTCAACACGGTGATCAGCCCCAAAAGCGAAAAGGCCCGGAGCACGGTGGTATTAAAATCATCCCTACTTTCATAATCCATTGTATGGGTCATCCAAAGAAAATCGAACCACCGCCAGTCGCGATGCCTTACGGTTTGAAAAGACCCATCGGCCACCGAAACGTAGGCCTTGATATTTTCGGGGGAATCGTAGGTGATCACATAAGCGGGCAACTTCCTTTCCCGATACTCGTGATGCTTATCGGTCTCATCAATCACCTCAACGCCTTTTACCTTTAATTCAGGTGACATTTCGCGTTCTGCCACGGCCAATGCTTCTGCTTCGGTAATCCCCTCTTTATGGTCTCCTGTTTTGGCATCCACCAAATATTCGTTATTGATCCAGTAATAAGGCTGTCCTGCAATCTCCTTTAAGCTCAACGAACTGATTTTATCGGGCAAATTGATTTGGGAAAACCCGATAAGCCCATCAAAAGCAGCGGGTTCATGATCCATGTTTCTAAAATGGTCTCCATGGATCTCATCAATATCGGTCCAGCTAAAATATAATCCACTGGCTGTCCACATGATGAATTGTATGCCCAAAAATATTCCCAAATACCTATGGGCCTTTCTAATTTTAACCGCTGTTGTCCGTTTTACCATATTGTTTTAGTCGATTGATTTAGTTCGTAATCTTAATGCATTGGCTATTACCGATACCGAGCTAAAGCTCATGGCCAAGGCAGCGATCATAGGTGAGAGCAAAATCCCAAAGAAGGGATAAAGCACTCCAGCTGCAACCGGCACTCCGATGGTGTTGTATATCAATGCAAAAAATAGATTTTGTTTTATGTTTTTCATGACGGCCTCACTGAGGTTACGTGCTTTTACAATTCCATGAAGGTCTCCTTTTACCAAAGTGATCATGGCGCTTTCAATAGCCACATCGGTTCCGGTTCCCATGGCAATACCCAGGTCACTTTTGGCCAATGCGGGAGCATCGTTTATTCCATCTCCTGCCATGGCAACTACTTTGCCCTCTCCTTGCAAGCGCTCTACCTCTTTCATTTTGTCCTCAGGTAGGGTCTCCGCTTTAAAATCGTTCAAATGCAGTTCGCTGGCTACAGCTCGTGCCGTGGTCGCATTATCTCCGGTGAGCATGATTACCGCTATACCCTTATCCTGTATCGCTTTGATTGCCTTACCACTGGTCTCCTTGATTTTATCTCCAATGGCCACAAAACCATGACAGATGCCATCAACGGCCAAGTAAGAAACCGTTTTTCCCTCTTCTTGTGCTTTTTTCACCTTTTCCTTCATCTGATCGGAAATCTCCACTTTGGCTTTTTCCATCAACTTGATGTTCCCCAAAAGAATTTCAGAATTCTTGACTTTGCCTTCAACACCCATACCGGTAACGGCATTGAAAGCCTCCGTTTTTAGAATTTGAATGTTTTTTTCCTTACCGTACTTTACAGTAGCCTGAGCCAAGGGATGTTCGCTATTGGTATTTACAGATACCAAGTATTGCAGTAGATCTTCTTTTGAATACTCATCAGAAAAGGTTTCCAAATGGTCAAAAGTGGGCTTACCTTCGGTAATGGTTCCTGTTTTATCAATGATCAAGGTGTCCACATCGGCCATTTTCTCCAGAGCTTCTGCGTTTTTGATCAGCACACCATTTTGGGCACCTTTCCCAACCCCGACCATCACCGACATGGGTGTCGCCAAACCAAGTGCACAGGGACAGGCTATGATCAGAACCGCGATGGCATTGATCAAGGCGTAAACATAGGTGGGCTGAGGACCCCAAATGGCCCAAACGGCGAAAGTCAAGATGGAAACAACGACCACCGTTGGCACAAAATAGGCCGATACCCTATCCGCCAAATTCTGAATGGGTGCTCGACTTCTACTGGCTTCGTTTACCATATTGATGATTTGCGACAGCAGGGTATCACTACCTACTTTTTCGGCCTTCATCAAAAACGTTTGATTCCCATTAATGGTACCGCTGCTTACTGTATCTTCAACTCCTTTTTCAACAGGAATGGGCTCGCCCGTGATCATGGATTCATCCACGGAAGTTTCTCCCTCGGTAATGATTCCATCCACAGGAATTTTTTCTCCAGGTTTTACACGGAGGATATCATCCTTTTCAATATCATCAATACTTACCTCTACTTCTTCACCATCTACCACCTTGACAGCTTTATTGGGAGCCAATTTCAACAATTCCTTAACGGCATTATTGGTTTTGCTGTGCGCCCTCGCTTCCAGTAATTGTCCCAAAAGCACCAAGGTTAGGATTACGGTCGCCGCCTCAAAATAAACATGTACCGCCCCGGATTCACCTTTAAATTGATCAGGGAAGAATCCTGGAAACAACAATCCCAACACGCTGAACACAAATGCAACACCGGCCCCAATACCAATCAATGTAAACATGTTCAGATTCCATGTTTTGATGCTTCGATAAGCTCTTTCAAAGAACATCCAAGTAGCATAAAAAACTACAGGGATCGATAGTCCAAACTGCACCCAATTCCAATATTTTGGAGCCATTACATCATGCAATGGATTGTTGGTCAACATATCGCTCATGGCAATAAGAAAGATGGGCAAAGTAAAAGCTACCGCCAACCAAAATTTCTTGAGCAGTTTTTTATATGTTTTCTCTTCCGCACTGGCTTCTGGTTCTTTGGGTACCAGATCCATTCCACAAATAGGGCATGAACCCGGGCCATCCTCCACAACTTCGGGGTGCATGGGGCATGTCCATTGCTGTTTGGAGCTTGCAGAGGTGTTTTGTTCCTCTATCAAATCCATCCCACAAACCGGACAGTCGCCAGGCTTGTCATATGTTTTATCTCCCTCGCATTGCATAGGACAGTAAAAGGTGCCATTCCCGTTGGAAACAGGCTTTTTTTCCTTCTTCTTCGGTTTATGATGGTGTCCTCCGTTCGCATGAATAGTGTATCCGCCCCCATCACTTTCCAGCGCTTCTTCAAACCTTTGGATCGGGATATGTTCCTCCATCTGGATTACGGCCTCGGCTTTTTCCAGACTTACCTCGACAGCATTGACCCCTTCCACTTTGGAAAGTGTTTCCTCTACATGACTTCTACAGCCATTACAGCTCATTCCGTGTATGTGATAGGTATGTTTCATCTTGTTTGTTTTTTGTTCAAAACTAGCTGAAAACCAGTCAAAAGCCTTTTACAATTCTGGATGTCTTTTATACAATTTCATCCAAGGGCTTCCGATTCCAATCTTGTACTTTTCGATATTCGCTCATGGACATTCCCGTTATCGATTTAAATTGTTTGGCCAAATGGCTGCTGCTTTTATAATTCAAATCGTAAGCGATTTCCGAAAATGTTTTGCTTTCCATCTGGATTTCTTCCTTTACCCTTTCAATTTTTAAAAGGATGAAATACTTTTCGATGGTAAGGCCTTCTTTAGCACTGAACATCTTACTGAGTGCCGAATAATCCTTGTTCATTTTTCCTGATAGGTATGTCGAGAGATTCTGGCGCAAATCATCGTTCACGGCATTGATCAAGTGTTTTTTAACATCAGTAATATAACTGTCATTTACATCCTCGATCAATTCAAAACCATTTTTGACCAAAATCTCCCGAATACGCTCGATTTGTTCTTGGGCCCCATCAGAAAATTGGACTTCTCCCAAGTCCATATGTACCACCTCAATGCCAGCATTCCGAAACTCTTGTTTCAAAACACCTTTACACCTGTCGCAAACCATATTTTTCACTTTGATGCGCATTGCTGGTACAATTCTAACTTAATTAATTATGGGTATGTCCGTCTGCCATATGCTCCTCGTTCAACACATAGGTCATCCCGCAAACTGGGCATTTACCCTCTTCATCGCTTCCACTACCCTCACAATGCATTGGGCAAACATATTTAGAGGTATACTCCTTGCCTTCCATTTTGGCAGTTTCCATGCCCTCCATATCATGGCCTTCATGATCCATGCTATCCATGTCGTGGTCCATGTTTTCCATGTCATGGCCTTCGTGTTCCATGGTCGCTTCGGTAGATGTATCCTTTGCTTCCTCGGTTTTTCCCTTGCACGATACGGTAAGTACCAATACTGAAGCAACTGCGATTCCGATAATTGTTCTAATGTTTGTTCTCATTTTTGACATATTAAATTTACTTGTTAATTAAATAATTGATGATGGCAGATTGCAGGTAATACAACTGCACTGATTGTATTTGATTCGTCTGGAACTTTAGCTGCAACTCCTGAATGTCCAGCACATCGTTAAAATCGATGGTTCCCGTTTCATAGTTTTTGATCAGGATTTCTTCGGCATCCTTGGCCTGTTTCAGGTTTTTAGTTTGGGTTTGATGGGCAATACGTGCCTGGTTTCTTTTCGAAACTGCATCGGCATAGGCATTTTCCAATACATTCAACCGCTCTTCTTTTTGAAGTTCTATTTCCTTGTGACGAAGCTCGTTCTGCTTGGTAATAGACTTGAACTTGTTATTGAAAATGGGGATGGAAAAAGTTACCATCGGCATTACAATATCCTTTCCATTATCGCTAAAAACCATATCGTCGCGTTCCGAAACAGGGATATAATCGAGCCCGATTCCAAAACTCGGGGCATTCTCCTTTTGGTTGAGCAATTCCGATTGCGTTACCGATTCGTACAATTGGTCGTACTTGAGCAGTTCTGGATTAAGACTCAAATCTTCCCTGTCAAGAATAGGGTCGCTCTCGGGAACGTCCATATTGTTGACTACCTCAACTCCAATACTTTCATCACGATTCAACAAATTGTTGAAAATGGCCTGCTCAGCCAAGTAGGATTGTTCCAACACTTCTTTCTGCTGCTGCAGTTCGTTTTGGCGAATTTGGAGTCTCAAAACATCCACGGCCGATGCCTTTCCAACTTCCACAGAGGTCAGGGCCAAGGTCTCATAGGTTTTGAGCAGATCAATATTTTCCACTAATACTTTTTGTTTGGCCCGAATCCCGTACAATTTATAGTAGGACTGTGCTACGGAAAGGGCCAACTTTCGTTTGGCTATCACAATTTCCGCGAATTCAGTGTCCGCCATGGAGCTGGCATAATTTTCACGGGTTGTAATGGTTCCGAACCAGGGCAACATCTGAGATACTGAAAACTTGGCTCGCTGCGCCCCTGTTCTGGTCTCAGGTTCACTGATAAAATATCCAGCTCCAATAGTGGTATTGGGCAAGGTGTTTACCTCGTTTACCTTTTCTTTGGCAATATTATAGCGCAATTCCAAGGCCTGAATCATGGGACTGTTCAATTCCGCTTCCTCAAGATAACTCTCCAAGGACTGGGCATTCACGCCAATAGTCGTTAAAACGAATACTATATAAATGAAGCTTTTTCTCATCGGTTTTGCATTTTAAGTTGCAATTCACTTTTCCAACTGTACAGCACTGGTACCACAAACAATGTGACTAATGCAATCAACATACCCCCAAAGCTTGGAATGGCCATGGGTATCATAATGTCGCTTCCCCTACCTGTACTGGTAAGCACGGGCAATAGCGCTAAAATTGTAGTCGCCGTGGTCATCAAACAAGGTCTGATTCGTTTTTGACCTGCTTCCAAAACCGAAGCATGAATACCTTTCAAGTTGTCGGGTCGGTTCTTATCAAAAGTTTGGGTAAGATATGTAGCCATCACTACCCCATCATCCGTGGCAATACCGAACAGCGCAATAAATCCTACCCATACCGCCACACTCAGGTTGATAGTGTGCATTTGAAAAAGGTCCCTCAGGTTTTCACCCATAAAACTAAAGTTGAGGAACCAATCCTGACCGTAGAACCATATCATTAAAAATCCGCCGGCAAATGCTACCATAATCCCAGAAAACACCATCAAGGATGTGGCAACCGACCTAAACTGGAAGTAGAGAATCAAGAATATGATCAACAATGCCAATGGAACCACCACGGACAAGGTTTTCTTGGCCCGCAACTGGTTTTCATACGAGCCCGTAAACTGGTAGCTGATGCCTTTGGGCACCGTCAATTGCCCGCTTTCAATCTTTTCCAGGATCTTGGCCTGTGCATTTTCGACCACGTCCACTTCAGCATAGCCGTCTTGTTTATCGAACAGCACGTAGCCCACTAAAAAGGTATCCTCACTTTTAATGGCTTGCGGTCCTTGCTCGTATCGGATGGTTACCAATTCGCTCAACGGCACCGGACTGCCTTTTTGCACTGGAACATAAATGTTTCCGATATCGGTGGGATTCTCCCGAAGCTCCCTTGGGTAGCGCACGCGAACACTGTAGCGCTCCCTTCCTTCAACGGTTTGGGTCAGCGTCTTCCCGCCAAGGGCAACCTCCAGAATTTGCTGGACATCTTCTATCACTAGACCGTAGCGAACAAGTTTTTCGCGATCAATATCGATAAGGAGATAGGGCTTGCCAACGATTCGGTCGGCAAAAACCGCTTCATCTTTTACCCCGGCAGCTTCTTTTAAAATGGGTTCCAATTGAAGTCCAAAGTTTTCGATTTCCTTTAAATCCTGACCTTTCACTTTAATGCCCATGGGAGCTCGCATCCCGGTTTGAAGCATTACCAAACGCGTTTCAATTGGTTGTAATTTGGGAGCTGAAGTAACCCCGGGCAACTTGGTAACTTTCACTATTTCGTTCCAAATATCGTCTGGACGCTCTATTTCCGGACGCCAGTTTCTAAAGTATTCACCGTCTTCATCCGGAATCAAAAGGTCCCTATCTATTCGTAATGGTTCGCTCACATGGTTTTCGGCATAGTTCTGCTCATTGCTTACTTCTAAATTTGGATTGGCGAGCACTTTTCCGTTGCTCAACTCAAAATAACCATCCGTATTTACCTTGAATCGCTGCGGACTTCCCGCTTCATTTTTTTGATACTCCGACCTGTATTGTATAATGTTCTCGTACATGGAAAGGGGTGCTGGATCTAAAGCGGATTCCGTTCTACCCGCTTTTCCTACCACGGTTTGAATCTCGGGAATGGTGGCAACAGCCATATCTAGCTGCTGCAGGACCCGTTTGTTTTCTTCCACCCCGGCATGTGGCAGTGAAGTGGGCATCAATAAGAAGGAACCTTCATTTAAGGAAGGCATGAACTCTTGGCCCGTGTTCCGCATGATCATAAATCCGAAGACCACAATTACGGTAGGAATGGAAAGGAACAGTAATTTGTTTTCCAAGGCCCAGGTCAAAATACGACCGTAATATTGTCTAAAGAGGTAAAATACGCCCAATAGACCACCACATATCAACCCAACAAAAAACAGATTTATACCAATACTCCGATCAAAGCCCAACGGTCTCCAATAAGCGGCCAACAAGAAAATAATCGTAACAACACAAATACCCACATTGAGCATTCCTGCCCATTTTTCATCAATAACCTCTCTCCATTTTAGGATTCCCGAAACACCAAAGGCGATCAAGGCCAAGCCCAACCAATATCCGAAAGCGATGGCCGCCAACCCCAAGGCGATCAAAAGACCGTTCCAAATGTATTTGAAAATTTGATTTACACTTTTCTTTCTAAAAATTGCAGCTGCAAAAGGTGGGATCAAAAAGAGGGCAACGATTATGGAAGCCGTCAATGCCATGGTTTTAGTAAAGGCCAGGGGTCGGAAGAGCTTTCCTTCGGCCCCCACCATGGTAAACACAGGAATAAAACTGATGATGGTAGTCAGCACCGCAGTCAAAATAGCGCCTGACACCTCGGAAGTCGCATTATAGACCACTTCATTGGTCGACAAGCTTGCATCGTTCTCATCCATATGACGAATAATGTTCTCCGAGAGAATCACCCCAACATCTACCATGGTTCCAATTGCAATGGCGATACCTGATAGTGCTACGATATTGGCCTCTACCCCGAACATTTTCATAGCGATGAACACCATGAGCACTGCAACGGGCAGCAGTCCAGAAATCAAAACGGAGGCCCTAAGATTAAATACCATGACCACAATCACCAAAATGGTGATCAGAATTTCAAGGGTCAAGGCTTCATTGAGTGTTCCAAGTGTTTCTTGGATAAGTTCGGTTCTATCGTAAAAAGGTACAATGGTGAGCTGTGAAGTGGTTCCATCCTTTAATTCTTTGGAAGGTAGTCCTGCACTCAGCTCCTTTATTTGTTCTTTTACGTTATTGATGACTTCCAACGGATTGGCGCCATAACGGGCTACAACCACACCGCCTACCACTTCGGCACCCTCCTTGTCCAGAATCCCACGGCGAACAGCTGGCCCCAAAGAAACCCGGGCCACATCCTGAACGCGAATGGAAGTATAGTCTGTTGCAGTAACTACAGCATTTTTTATATCGTCCAAAGATTTAATGTAGCCAAGCCCACGCACCAAATATTCGGCTTTATTGATTTCCAAGGTCTGTGCACCAATATCCCGATTGCTCTGTTTTACGGCTTTCACCACTTGATCCAAACCAACATTGTACTGTTTCATCAGTTCGGGGTCCACATCCACTTGGTATTCCTGAACAAAACCTCCGATGGATGCCACTTCGGATACACCGGATGCAGAAGAAAGAGCGTATTTTACATAGTAATCCTGTACACTACGAAGTTCCTGCAAATCCCATCCTCCAGTCACATTGCCTTCTTTATCGCGACCTTCCAGCGTATACCAGAAAATCTGTCCCAAAGCCGTGGCATCGGGTCCCAAAGCAGGGTTTACACCATTTGGCAACAAGTTATTGGGAAGCGAATTGAGTTTTTCCAAAATACGGCTTCGACTCCAGTAGAATTCCACATCCTCCTCAAAAATGATGTATATGCTGGAAAAACCGAACATAGAAGAACTTCGAATGGTCTTGACCCCTGGAATGCCCAATAACGAAGTGGTCAACGGATAGGTGATCTGATCTTCTATATCTTGTGGAGAACGACCTGGCCACTTGGTAAAAACAATTTGTTGGTTTTCGCCAATATCGGGAATTGCATCCACGGCAACGGGGTTACTGGGCAAAATGCCGCCAGTATCCCAATTAAAAGGAGTACTAACAATACCCCATGCCATAAAAAATAGCAGGAGCAGCACAGCTACCAATTTGTTCTCTATTAAAAATTTGATGCTCTTGTTCAGCATAAAGGTTTGATTTAAACATTAGATCAATACAAAACGCGCATAAATGCAGACGCCCGACCAAATAAGTCGGGTAATTCAATCCAAGTTTAAATCAAATAAGGAAAGTCTGGTCAAGAACCTGTACGTCCCGTATCAATGGGGGCGGATTATATTCACCGAAAGTAACGGGTTCTTGAGAATCAATTTCGAAAAGCTGAAAATAGGTTTGGACAAAGCTTACCAAGAAGACTTGTTGGTCCAAATCAAAGTTCTCAAAGGAAATTTTTAGGTCATGCTGACCTTGAAGGGTAAAAGTTTCATCATCACAACAGGATTTTTCCATTTCCATGTCCATACCGCAGTCATCGGCATGGGCAAATAAGGAAATATCCATCACTTTCCCCATACAAATATGCTTGTCGACCGTCCACGAAACTGTAGAGGCCAAGACCAAAAGGGCCATTAATGAGGATACTATTTGATGAAAAATCTGTTTCATTCGATTACAAAACTACAAAATATCAACAATTATTGTTTTGCTTAACAGAACTTTATCTGTTTTCAACATGTAAGCTCTCTTTAATTTGTCGTACAAATCCACTATTCAATACATTTGCAAAAAAAAAATCATCTCATGCTAAAATCATTGGAACCCAAGTTACTCGAAATCGTAAAGGATGAAACCAAATCCGTGGATACCCGTTTGGGCGAAATCTGCGAACTTTTACAAACCAATGTGGATTATTACGATTGGGTAGGGTTTTATTTTAAAAATGGGGATAAAGAGGAATTGAAACTGGGACCCTACGCTGGCGAACCGACCGATCATACCATCATACCGTTTGGAAAGGGCATCTGCGGACAAGTGGCCGTGAGCAATGAGAACTTTGTGGTACCCGATGTGGCCGCTCAAGACAATTATATCGCCTGTAGCATTACGGTAAAAGCAGAAATTGTGGTTCCCTTGTTTGTAAACGGTGAAAATGTGGGCCAAATCGATATCGATTCCAATACTCCGGACCCATTTACAGAGGAAGATGAGCGCTTTTTGGAATTCATCAACCAGAAAGTGGCGGAGATTCTGTAAAACTTCTCCCAATTTATTGATAAACCGTGCTGCTTTTTAGCTTCAAAAAAAGTACTTTTGTGCGCTTAATAAATTGATTCTAAGACACAGAAGATGACTGCAAAAAAAGCCGCTGCCGCATTAATTTCAGTATTTCATAAAGATGGGCTCGAACCCATCGTTAAAAAATTGGACGAACTGGGAGTAACCCTTTATTCTACAGGGGGGACCGAAAAATTTATCCGAGATCTTGGTATCGATGTGGTACCTGTTGAAGACGTAACCAGCTACCCATCCATATTGGGTGGCCGTGTAAAAACATTGCACCCTAAGGTTTTTGGAGGCATTTTGAACAGGCAGGACAATGAGAGTGATGTGGCCCAAATGGAGGAATTTGACATTCCACAGTTGGACATTGTGATCGTGGACCTTTACCCTTTTGAAAAAACCGTTGCCAGTGGCGCATCGGAACAAGATATTATCGAAAAAATCGATATCGGTGGTATTTCCTTGATCAGGGCTGCTGCCAAAAACTTCAAGGATGTACTCTGTGTATCTTCCATGGAGGATTACGAAGACTTTTTGAACGTGATTTCCGAAGGCAACGGAACCACCACCTTGGAAGACCGTAAACGTTTTGCCACCAAGGCCTTCAATATTTCATCACATTACGATACCGCCATCTTCAACTATTTCAATCAGAACCATGAAGAAGCCGTATTGAAAATAAGCGAGACCAAGGGTCAGGTATTGCGCTACGGTGAAAACCCACACCAAAAAGGATTCTTCTTTGGTGATTTTGATGCCATGTTCTCCAAACTGCATGGTAAAGAGCTATCCTACAACAATCTTTTGGACGTGGATGCTGCCGTAAATTTGATGGGCGAATTTAAAAATGACGACCCGACCTTTGCCATTCTAAAACACAACAATGCCTGCGGACTGGCCACCCGAAATACCATCCATCAAGCGTATGTGGATGCTCTGGCCGGCGACCCTGTTTCAGCATTTGGCGGTATTCTGATCTCGAATGTTGAAATTGACAAGCCAACGGCCGAGGAAATCCACAAATTGTTCTGCGAAGTGGTCATTGCCCCCAGTTATTCTGATGAAGCATTGGAAATCTTAAAGGGCAAAAAAAATAGAATCATTTTGATTCAAAATGAGGTTGAATTACCAGAGACTTTGGTCAGAACTTGTTTGAACGGTGTTTTGGTCCAGGATAAGGATTCCAAGACCGATTCCAAAGAGGATCTTAACCCTGTAACGGACAAAAAACCGACTCCGGGAGAAATCGAGGATCTGATTTTTGCCTCCAAGTTGTGCAAGCACACCAAAAGTAACACCATTGTTTTGGCCAAGAACAAACAATTGTGTGCAAGTGGTACCGGGCAAACCTCACGTGTTGATGCCCTGAACCAAGCCATCCATAAAGCAAAGTCTTTTGAATTTGATTTGAAAGGTGCCGTTATGGCCAGTGATGCCTTCTTCCCATTCCCTGATTGTGTGGAGATTGCGGACAAAGCAGGCATTAAAAGTGTGATACAACCAGGAGGCTCCATCAAGGACCAATTGAGCATTGATTATTGCAATGAAAATGGATTGGCGATGGTGATGACAGGTACTAGGCATTTTAAACATTAATTTTAGTACTTTAGCCGATAAATTTTACCGTTAATCCGAAATAGACGCTTTTTTTATGGGATTTTTTGATTTCATGACCGAGGAAATAGCTATTGACCTTGGTACTGCAAATACCCTGATCATCCATTTGGACAAAGTGGTTGTTGACAGTCCTTCCATTGTGGCTAGGGACCGCGTATCAGGAAAAATTATCGCGGTGGGCCGCGAAGCCAATATGATGCAGGGTAAGACCCATGAAAACATCAAGACCATACGACCATTGAAAGATGGGGTTATCGCCGATTTTGATGCATCGGAAAAGATGATCAGCATGTTCATCAAAAATATTCCAGCGCTCAAGAAAAAGTGGTTCCCGCCTGCGTTGCGGATGGTCATTTGTATTCCTTCGGGTATTACAGAAGTGGAAATGCGAGCGGTACGTGAGTCTGCGGAACGCGTCAACGGTAAAGAGGTATACCTGATTCATGAGCCCATGGCCGCTGCCATCGGTATTGGTCTTGATATTATGCAGCCGAAAGGAAACATGATCGTGGATATAGGTGGTGGTACCACGGAGATTGCCGTAATCGCACTAGGAGGTATCGTTTGTGACAAGTCCGTAAAAATTGCGGGGGATGTGTTTACCAACGACATCATTTATTATATGCGCACCCAACACAACCTATATGTGGGCGAAAGCACGGCAGAAGCCATCAAAATAGAGATTGGTTCGGCCACAGAGGATCTAAAATCCCCGCCAGAGGATAAATCCATCCAAGGACGTGATCTTTTGACAGGAAAACCAAAACAGGTCCAGGTTTCTTATCGGGAAATTGCCAAGGCCTTGGACAAGAGTATTTTACGAGTAGAGGACGCAGTTATGGAAACCTTGTCCCAAACGCCACCCGAACTTGCCGCCGATATCTACAATACAGGTATTTATTTGGCAGGTGGCGGATCTATGCTTCGAGGATTGGACAGAAGGCTTTCCCTTAAAACCGATTTGCCCGTTTACATTGCCGAAGATCCTTTGAGAGCGGTTGTTCGAGGTACAGGTATTGCGCTTAAAAACTTGGAACGCTATAAAAGTATTTTAATAAAATAGACCTGTAATCCTTACAGTTCTATTACCTTCAAGGAGTTGAAAAACCTTCTTAACGATACGATTGCATGCAACGCATCATCAATTTTATTTTACGGTATCGAAATGCATTTTTGTATGTGTTTTTTGCGTTTATAGCCTTGGTGATGACCATTCGGTCGCACTCCTACCATCAATCCAAATTTTTTAATTCATCACGATGGGTCACGGGCAGTATTTATGGTGCCGGTTCCGATATGTCCTCATATTTCAACTTACAAGAAGAGAACAAAAGATTGGTGGAGGAAAACAAACAGTTACGAAAAATGCTCTTCAACACCCAATATGATAGTATTGAACCCTTGGATTCCACTTTGGCCATCTACCAAGTTCTAGACGCCAAGCTTATCAAAAATAGTTTTACCTCCCCCCGAAACTATGTTTTAATAGACAAAGGAGAAGAAGACGGAGTGCACCAGGATATGGGCGTGATCACCACAGAAGGGATTTTAGGAATCGTGGAAAATGTATCCAACAGTTTTGCCACAGTGCAAAGTGTGCTCAATACCAAATCCAACATCAATGCCAAAATACAAGGTACCGAATACTTTGGCTCTTTGATTTGGGACACAAAAGACTATACCGTTGTCCAGCTCGTTGATATCCCCCGATTGGTTCCCTTGGTTGTGGGGGACACCATTGTTACTGGGGGCATGTCCAGTATTTTTCCAGAAAACGTACCCATCGGAACAATTAAAAAGTATGACCTTAACGATGCCAAGAGTTTTTACAACATTGATGTGCAATTGTTTTCCGATATGGCCAACATCAAAAATGTATACTTGATACAGAACAAGGACAAAGAGGAAATCGAGGAACTAGAATCCAGAACCATAGAATGAACAACACCCTGGTCATAAATATTTTACGTTTTGTGTTGTTGGTCATCACACAGGTGCTGATTTTCAACAACCTGAACTTTTTGGGCTTTATAAATCCTTTTGTTTACGTAGTTTTCTTTTATTGGTATCCTATCAAAGGGAACAGGGCCATTTTTATGCTCACCGCTTTTTTATTGGGACTGGTCATAGATATTTTCTCGGATACACTTGCCCTAAATGCTTTGGCTTCGGTAACCATTGCCTATGCCAGACCAGCGATCATGCGATTTTGTTTCGGGGTAAATTATGATTTCCAGAGTTTCAGTTTTAAGAACACGACCAAGGTGCAGCGGATCACGTTTTTGGCCTTACTTGTACTTTTGCATCACCTGATATTCTTTTCGTTCGAAATTTTAAGTATTGCCCATATCCTATTAATTTTGAAAAAAGTTTTTGCCACAGGTGTTGTAACTTTAATACTTTGTGTATTATTCAGTTCACTTTTTAGTCCAAAAAGCGAATAAAAACGTAGTTTTTATCGTTGGGGTATATATGAGCCCCTAGAATTCAGGTTCATCATGAAAAAATTATTGCTTTCATCGGTTGTTGTACTTATAGGTTTCACCTTTATAGGTAGGCTATCCTATTTACAATTGTTTCGGTTTTCACCCGATCAAATATTGGATGACCCTGCCATAAAAAAAGTATATGACTATCCCGAAAGAGGTTACATCTACGATCGGGATGGCAAGCTATTGGTGGGCAATCAGCCAGCATATGACGTAATGGTGATCCCAAGAGAAGTAAAACCCTTGGATACCTTGGAATTCTGTAGCCTTTTGGGGATAGATAAACCTGAGTTCCTGACCAAAATGGAAAAAGCAAGAAGGTATTCCCCAAGACTGCCTTCGGTTTTGGTGCCTCAGCTTTCCAAAGAAGATTACGCAAAGCTTCAGGAAAAAATGCGCCATTTTACGGGCTTTTATATTCAGAAACGATCATTGCGCTACTACAACACACAAAGTGCGGCTAATGTGCTGGGATATATTAGTGAGGTAAACGAATGGGACCTTAAAAACAACCCCTACTACGTTGCTGGGGAATTAAAGGGACGAACAGGTATTGAACAGCAATATGAAGAAATCCTAAGAGGTCAAAAAGGAGTGAAACATATTCAAAAAGACCGTTTCAACAGGGATATTGGTCCTTACAAAGGCGGTAAACTCGATACACTGCCACAACAGGGCAAAGAAATACACATTACCATTGATAAAACCCTCCAAGAATACGGAGAAAAATTGATGCACGGCAAACGTGGGGGCATTGTGGCCATTGAACCCAAAACCGGTGAGATATTGACTATGATCTCGGGCCCAACCTACGACCCAGCTTTGTTGGTGGGTAGACAACGATCAAAAAATTACAGTAAACTTCATTACGATACCATATCCAAACCTACTTGGGACCGTTCCATTTTAGCACAGCCATCTCCAGGTTCGCCCTTTAAAACTTTAAATGCTCTGGTTGGCCTTCAAGAAGGTGTTATAGATACAAGTACCAAGTTTCGGTGCTATCATGGGTTTTATGTTGGGAATACGCTTCGAGGGTGCCATTGTGGTGGAGGTGTCCGAGATTTGAACTCTGGAATCTATCAATCCTGCAATGCCTATTTCGCAGGGGTTTTTCGTAGGATTTTTGACAAATATGAGACTACGGACGAGGGCATGGATATCTGGGAAAAACACATGAAAAGTTTTGGTCTCGGGGATTATTTGGGCACGGACCTTCCTACCGGCGCACCTGGAAGAATCCCGGATGTTGCCTACTATGATAAATGGTATGGAGATGGCAGATGGGCCGCATCCACCATCATATCCAACGCCATTGGTCAAGGAGAAATAGCGGCCACCCCTTTACAGCTGGCCAATATGACCGCTGCAATTGCCAATCGCGGGTATTTTTATACACCTCATGTGATCAAGAACATTGGTAGCAATGGTGAAATAGACCCTAAATACACGGAGCCTAGGTATACCACTATCGATAGAAAATATTTTGATCCGGTAATTGAGGGCATGACCAATGTATATAACTATGGAACTGCAAGATGGGTTAAAATTCCAGGTATTGAAATCGCAGGAAAAACAGGTACAGTGGAAAACTATATTCGTGTTGATGGAGAACGGATGCAATTGACGGACCACTCCGTTTTTGTCGCCTTCGCCCCTGTTGAAAACCCTCAGATAGCCTTGGCCGTATATATTGAAAACGGGTACTACGGATCACGCTATGCAGGCCATATCGCCTCACTTTTAATTGAAAAATACATTAAAGGAGAGATTACAAGGAAAGATCTGGAAAAGCGCATGTTGGAAAAAACGTTGGAGCACGAGTATGCCAAACCTTATAGTGGTGAACCTTTCGAAATAAACGAGTATGTCTGGTAGAGGGCCTTTTGGAAGGTTGGATTGGATAACCGTAATCCTATATGCCCTTTTGGTATTTATTGGTTGGATCAATATTTATTCCACTTCGGTGGGCGAGGTCAGTACTTCCATTTTTGACTTTTCCACGTTGTATGGCAAACAGCTCTTTTTTATAGGGCTCGCTGCCTTGGGCATTATCTTTGTTTTGTTTGTGGAATCTCAATTTTTTGAGCGCTTTTCCTCCATATTTTATATTGTTTCCATTGTGTTGTTATTGGGCCTGTTTGTTTTTGGAAAGACCATTGCAGGAGCAACTTCGTGGTACGATCTTGGTTTTTTCAACCTTCAACCTTCGGAGTTGGCCAAAGTGGCCACCTCCTTGGCACTTGCTAAATTTTTAAGTGACATACAAACCGATATTCGCACGGGCAAACACCAATTGTATGCATTGGTAATCATCCTGCTTCCTGCCATATTGATTTTACCACAACCCGACCCAGGAAGCTCGCTTATCTATTTTTCCCTGTTCTTTGTGTTGTTCAGAGAAGGGTTTCCCATCTACTATTTGGGTATTCTCATCTTTGCAGTGGTATTGTTCGCCACAACCTTAATGTTCGGTACAGTCTGGGTTGCCATTGGATTGGTCATACTCACCTTATTGATCTACACCTTTAAAAAAGCATCCGTAAAAATTCCTATTCTTCCGGTTCTTGGGGTTATTGCAGTTTCGATACTCTTTTCCCTATCCGTAAATTTTGTGTTCGAAAATGTTTTTGAACAACGCCACAGAGATCGCTTTGCCTTATGGCTGAGTTTGGAAAAGGATGAAGAAAAACTGGACGAAATCCGAAAGACCATCGGTTATAACACCTATCAGTCCGAAAAAGCAATTGAATCGGGAGGATTTACCGGAAAGGGCTTTTTGGAGGGAACACGAACCAAAGGAGATTTTGTTCCCGAGCAACACACCGATTATATTTTTAGCTCGGTGGGTGAAGAATGGGGCTTTTTAGGTACTTCGGCCGTTATACTGTTGTTCTCGTTGTTCTTTTTACGGTTGATATACATCGCCGAGCGGCAAAAAAGTGATTTTAGCCGAATGTACGGCTATGGCGTTATTTCGATATTGGTGTTCCACTACTTCATCAATATTGGAATGGTGATAGGATTGTTGCCCACCATTGGCGTGCCATTACCATTCTTTAGTTACGGTGGTTCAGGACTGATTTTCTTCACGATGTTATTGTTTATCTTTCTAAAACTCGACTCTAACCGATTAAAGGACGGTATTTAGAATTTCCATCCCCGTGCATCCACTTTGGATTCGATTTTTGATTGCCAAGCTTTAGGCTGTTTCTCAAAAAAATCAATACCTGTTTTTTTCTCGATCACATCAATGGAAACCAAAAAATTTTCAAGGGGTTCATCGGTTTCCGAAGCTGGAATCAAGAATGCTACCACCTTGGCACCCTCACCATTGCCTCTTAGCACAATTTTATAAAAAGTCTGGGGTACATCCACACCCTCCTCCCCTATTTCAGCAAGCCCAAACTCCAATACACCGCCGGTTACTACCATTAAATCACCATATTTTTTACACCAAGTGCGTACCTTTTGCTCCAAACGGTTCCAAATACCAGCATTAAAATAGTTGTCCTGTGGACTGATGTTGCTCGTATAAAACGTTTCATTATAGGCCTGTTCCGAAAAGCGTCTGTCACCAGCAGGCACTAAATGTCCCCTATCGTATCCAGAGCCCCTATAATTTCTCCAATCCGCTGATTTGGTCTTCACCTTTGGATCCTCGATAAAATATGGTCGCTCTCTATCGTCGTAGGTCAAATGTTCTTTTTTGAGGATATAGGCCACCCATTCTGCCTGTTCAAATGGTTCGCTATAAGAAAAGGTATAGTAGCTGTGCTCAACAACTTCACCGGTTGTGGAATTGGGCAAGTAGTCAGACTCCATTACATCAGCTTTAGAACTATCGGTACCGGAATAGGTGGCTGGCGTATAAAAGTTTTCGAACAGCCAAAAACCAACAATACAAATAAACATAAGTATTGCATAAATGTTTCTATTCCTCATTCTAGGTTTTGAATTGGTTTGATGGTTCAATTTTGCAAATAAATACATCCTAAAAAAATAAAACTCCTTGGGAATATTTCTATCTTGAAGCAATCGAGCCAAAAAGCAGCCTTTAAAAAGACAATTTACATGATTATAAAACCTGTATTACCGATAAAATATGTTTTTAACGAGATTAAAGTTTCTTTGTTGGTGGTACTGCTCATCGTACTGGTTACCGATATTCCCGTCATCTTTTTTTCGCATCATTACACGGAGATTCCCCTGACCATTCCAACAACCTTGGGAATTGCGATATCCATTCTGATATCTTTTAAAGTGAACCAGTCCTACGATAGGTGGTGGGAAGCCCGAAAAATTTGGGGCGCCATCGTAAACGATTCGCGTACCCTTGTAATGCAATTAAAAATGTACACCGAAACGGACTGCCCTATGATAAAAACCATGGCTCTCCGACAAATTGCCTGGTGCTATTCGCTTGGACAATCTTTACGGGGCCAAGATCCATTTGACAATTTGAAGGGGCTTATCCCAGAGGAAGAGCTTAAAAAATTACTATCACAAAACAATGTGCCTTTGGGGATATTGGATCTTCAGACCGATTCGTTGAAAGAGCTGTACGATGAGGGTAAATTAGATAAGTTTTCCAGGCTTCAACTGGAGGAAACCATGGAACGGTTAACGGCATCCATGGGCAAATGTGAGCGTATCAAAAACACGGTTTTCCCAACAACGTATAGAAAAGGGCTACACTTGGCGATATATCTTTTCGTTATCTTTCTCTCCCTCACAGAACCCTTAAACTTGAGCATTTTTATCGAAGTTCCGGTACTGGTGATTCTGTCCATGGTTTTCTTTTTTCTTGAAAAAGCGGCTTTTAGATTACAGGATCCATTTGAAAACCGTCCTACGGACACGCCCGTAACCTCCATATCGCGGACCATTGATATTAACATAAAGCAACTTATCGGCGAGACAGATCTTCCCAAACCCATTGAACCAAAAGATTTTTATATCATGTAGTATTCTGATCAAACAAAAAAGCCAGCTCCTTTTGAGCTGGCTTTTTTGTTAAAGTTTATAAGGTAATTGACTTATCCTTTTACGCTAGCCAATTCGTCGTTTTCCTTTTTCTTAATATTGTTCTTATGTAGATCTTTTAGCACGTTTACCGCTTCTTCCACATAAATATCACGTGCCAAATCTTTGTGCCATCTATTCCTTTTTTCTCTGAGTACGGAATCTTGAGTAAACAACTCAGTCTCATATTGTAAAGAACCAAAAGATAATTTGGAATCATAATCCTTTAGGCTCTTGAACCTTTCAGATCTTTTTTTAGCTTCCTGCTCTTTGCTCACATAGGAATCATATTTAAGGGAAATCAAATTCTCGTCCTGTTGTTCCTTCAACCATTTTGCATTTTCCTCTATAAGTTTGATCTGCTCATTTTTGGACATACGGTCTTTACTGTTTTTCACAGCTTCGTCCAAATCAATATAACCATCCCATGCCTTGTAATCTGCTGGTGTGATTTTATCCCAACCCAATGGGTTTTGTTGATCGCGCTCACCTAAATCAATATAGCTGTACCTGTCTGGAACCACGATATCACTTTTAACCCCTTCCAACTGGGTTGATCCTCCATTGATTCGGTAGAATTTTTGAGTGGTCAATTTAATGGCACCCAAATCTCCATGCTGATTTCCACGTACAATACCATCCAAAGGAATTACATTTTGAACCGTTCCTTTTCCGAAAGTCTGCTTACTTCCAATAATAACGGCTCTTTTATAATCCTGCATGGCAGCGGCTAAAATTTCAGATGCTGATGCGGACAGCTCGTTCACTAAAATAACCAACGGACCATCCCATTGAATACGTTCGTCCTTATCCTCGTGCACCTCTTTTCTTTGGCCAGAGGAACGTACTTGAACAATAGGGCCATCTTTAATAAACAACCCTGCCATTTCCACAACAGTTTTCAATGATCCCCCTCCATTGTCTCTCAAATCCAAAATAATGCCTTCTGCACCGGCCTCTTTAAGACGCTCCAACTCCTTGGCAACGTCTGTAGCTGCATTTCTTTCGGTATAATCTTCAAAATCCACATAGAACTTTGGAAGATCTATTAATCCATATTTTTGGTTGCCAGCTTCTATTGTAGCCGATTTTGCGTAGGATTCTTCCAATTCAACCACATCTCTGGTAATTGAGACCGTTTCTATGGTTCCGTCCACTTTTCTAACGGTCAATTCAACCACGGTACCCTTTGGGCCTTTGATCAATTTAATGGCATCGTCCAATCGCATACCAACGATATCGATAGGCTCTTCGCCTTTCTGGCCTACTTTAAGAATTTCATCGCCAACTTCGAGAGACTGATCTCTCCAAACAGGTCCTCCTGAAATAATCTCAACGATTTTAGCACCTTCGGGTTTTTTCTGCAATCTGGCACCGATACCTTCAAACTTACCGGACATACCTATATCAAACTTTTCTTTTTCCTCTGGAGCAAAGTAAAACGTATGTGGGTCAAATTCTTCGACAATAGTATTCAAGTACTGCACAAACCAATCTTTGCGTTCCAAATCGTCCACAAAGTCAAAGAATTCATCCAGGGTGTTTTTTGTCACTTCCCTCGCTTCTTCTTCGGTAGCCGCTTTGTCCACGGCACTAGGGATTTGATTAAAGGCTAAAACTGTTTCCGCTTTTTCGTTCGAAGCTTGATCTAGCTCTGAAATCCGGTTATCTATCTTGTTATCAAAAACATTCAGCGTATTGTATTTCAATTGTTTTCTCCAACGCTCTTTAAGTTCGTTTTTGTTGGAGGCAAAATCTTGTTCCGAATAATCGATTTCGATGGTTTCATCCACTGTGTAATCAAAAGGCTTGGAAAGCACTTCTTTGTAAATTTCCTTGGCCTCGTCCATTCGTAACATCAAGCGTTGATATACTGTATTGAAAAATTCGATGTCGGTATTTCTGATCTCATCATCGATCATAAACCTATATTTTTCAAATTCCCGTATATCGCTTTTTAAAAAGTATCTTTTGGTAGGATCTACGATGTCAATGAAATCATCAAAAACATTGGAACTGAATTTATCGTTTACTTCCTTGGGCTCATAATGCCCTCTTTCCAAAACATAAGTGATCAAATCGAGTAGAAGTTTATCCTTGTCGTCATTTCCAAAAGACTTATTGGTAAAACTGCAGGAGGCAACTGCAACAAGAATAACCAAAAGTGCCAAAATAAAGTTCTTTTTCATAATGTGATTTTTCTGGAGCGAAATAATCTGACCTCATACTGTCAAATCTTCATTACGTCATCCGTCGTTTCTAATTGTATGAATTCCCTAATATACAGAAAAAACCGTGCCAGTCCTGAATGCTGGATTTAATTTTTTGTTAAACGCCAAAGGTTTCATATCCTTATGAAAAACGTATTTTTATGCCATTAATTATCCGACATGGAAAAACCGTTGATACTTGTTACCAATGATGACGGCATAACCGCTCCCGGGCTTAGGGCACTTATACGCACCATGAAAGAGCTTGGAGATGTAATTGTAGTGGCTCCCGACAGTCCACAAAGCGGCATGGGACATGCCATTACGGTGGATAGCACTTTGTTTTCCAAAAAGGTGGTAGTAGACCATAAAGAAGGGGCTCCGAGCGAGTACAGTTGCAGTGGAACCCCTGCCGATTGCGTAAAATTGGCACTTCGGGTAATTTTGGATCGCAGACCCGATATTTGTGTAAGCGGTATCAACCATGGGTCAAATTCTTCCATTAATGTGATTTATTCGGGTACCATGAGTGCCGCGATCGAAGCTGGCATTGAAGGTATTCCAGCCATTGGTTTTTCATTGTGCGACTATTCCTGGGATGCCAATTTTGAACCGGCATTGGGACCGATCAAAAATATTGTTTCCGAAGCGTTGACCAACGGGATTCCAAAGGGTACGGTGTTGAATGTGAACATTCCCAAAACCAAAACTGTACCAAAAGGTGTTAAAATATGCAGGCAGGCCCGCGGCAATTGGAAAGAGGAGTTTGATAAACGAACAAGCCCCTCGGGAAAGGATTATTATTGGCTAACGGGAGAATTTGAACTTTTGGACAAAGGCGAAGACACCGACGAATGGGCATTGGCAGAAGGCTATATTTCCGTGGTACCCACTCAATTTGACCTTACGGCACACCATGCCATACCACAAATAAACAACTGGAACTTAAATGAACAATAAGAAAGAAATCATCATAGGATTTATAGTAGGAATCATTGCAAATACCTTTGGCACCTTGCTTTATATTCTGCTATTTTCCGATTTGGGCATTGTTGAAACGTTTAATGCCGCGATAGATCAAGGGCACATTGGCAGCCTATTGGCATTGGGCGCCATATTAAACTTGGTCGCGTTTTTTGGATTTTTACGGATCAAGAGAGACCAACGGGCCAAAGGTGTTATGCTAGCGACTTTGGTAACGGCCCTGGTTATTCTATTGTATAAAGTGATGGCTTAGTTTAGAAGTCTATGAAATATTACATCATAGCTGGTGAAGCATCGGGGGACCTACACGGATCCAATTTGATAAAGGCTCTCAAAAAAGAGGATGCCTCAGCAGAGATTCGTTGTTGGGGTGGTGATTTAATGCAGCAAGCTGGCGGTGAACTGGCCAAACACTACAAGGATATGGCCTTTATGGGTTTTTTGGAAGTGCTGATGAACATTCCCACCATCTTCAAAAACATTTCGTATTGCAAAGAGGATATCCAAAAGTTCAATCCCGATCAGATTATTTTTATTGATTTCTCTGGATTCAACCTAAGAATCGCAAAGTGGGCCAAAGAAAACGGTTTCAAAACCAATTATTACATTTCTCCGCAGATTTGGGCATCAAGGGAAGGTAGGATCAAAAAAATAAAGCGGGACATTGATAACATGTACGTCATCCTTCCTTTCGAAAAGGATTTTTACGAAAACAAACATGGCTACCCTGTAGAGTTTGTTGGGCATCCACTGATCGATGCCATTGAGAACACTCCACTGCAGGATAATGAAACATTCAGAAAAGAAAACGGCCTAGACCCCGAAAAGCCCATCATTGCCCTATTGCCCGGTAGCAGGAAGCAGGAAGTTCAAAAAATGCTGGACGTGATGCTTTCCGTGAAAAAGGATTTTCCCAACTACCAATTTGTAATTGCCGGGGCTCCCAGTCTACCCAATGAGTTTTACACCCCATTCCTTAAAGGGGATAAAGTGGAGTTTGTTACCAACAAAACCTACACCCTTTTAAAGCATTCCCATGCGGCGATGGTTACCAGTGGAACGGCCACTTTGGAAACCGCTCTTTTTGGCATCCCTCAAGTGGTTTGCTACAAAGGAAATTGGATTTCCTATCAAATTGCGAAGCGCATCATCACGCTGGATTATATTTCCCTGGTCAATTTGATCATGAAGAGGGAAGTCGTCAAGGAATTGATTCAGAATGATTTGACTGCAAAAAACCTAAAAGCAGAGCTTACCAAAATTGTGGATGGAGCTGAACGGAATCGCATGTTATCCGACTATAAATTGCTCAAAGAAAAATTGGGCGGGAAGGGCGCCAGTGAAAAGGCCGCCCAATTAATTGTGAAAAATGCGTAGTTTTATCATCCAAGAAAGTAAATCTATTCTTGGATGTTACGAAAAACCATAATCTTACTGTTGCTTTTTACCCTTGCCGCTTGCGGCCCAGGTAAAAAACGACGCACCTACAGCAAGACCCGAACCGTTACGGTAGAGGGGTCCACCACCGACACTTCCCCTAAACGAAAACCCAAAAAAGAGGGGCGTAAAAATGCTAAGGCCAACGAAATTATTTCCACCGCGTTGACTTTTTCAGGAACCCGTTACAAATATGGGGGGACCACAAAAAAGGGCATGGACTGCTCTGGATTGGTCTATGTTTCCTTAAAGGAAAACGACATTATGTTTCCCAGAACATCCTACCAAATGGCCTTGGAAGGTGAAAAAATCAGGGTAACCCATATCGAAAAAGGAGACTTACTGTTTTTTAAAACAAGTAAGACGGGGAGACGCATCAATCATGTGGGTTTGGTGGTCGATGTGGATGGAAACGATATTAAATTTATCCATGCCACAACCTCACGCGGTGTACTGGTATCCTCGTTACGGGAAGGATATTGGAACAGCGCTTTTGTAAAGGCCATGCGCATCCTGTAAGGTGCGTCAACTTAATTTTGTGTCCATAAAACTCACCTTGTGGGTTGCTTTGGGCATTATCATCGGCTTTTATTTTGATGTAGAACCACTTTTACCCCTACTATCGATGCTTGTTTTGATGCCAGCCCTTTTTTGGATCGGCAAAAAGCAGCACAGAACTGGGTTCCCGTATTTTGAAGTGGTAACGTCGCTCATCACCATATGTTTGGGTGTTTTTGTTGTGGGTATATCCATGGGTGGTGGTATGCCCAATCACTACTCAAAATCAGACCTTAAACAGGAAAAAGTTTGGCAATTAAAAATAAGTGAAGTACTCAAGCCCAACACGTTCTCCCATCGATATGTCGCCCAGATCATTACTTCGGACAATGTTCAAGTATCGGGAAAATTACTTTTTAGTCTTTCAGTGGATTCAACAGTAAAACAATTACTGGTGGATGATGAGTTTTTTATCTATGCCCAACCTGAAAGTATTCGTCCACCATTGAATCCACACCAATTTGACTACAAAGATTACCTTTTAAAACAAGGGATCCAACATCAGATCAGAACCAACTATGGCAACATTGTAAAAAAGGAACATGCTTCAAAAACCTTATTTGGTATAGCAAGCAACTTCCGGGAGCATATCATTTCCAAATTAGAGAAAAAAAACTTTGGAACGGAAGAACTGAGTGTTATCCAAGCCTTGCTTTTGGGAAAACGTAACGATATTTCCGAAACCACCTATAACAACTACAAAAATGCGGGAGCTGTCCATATTTTGGCCGTGTCTGGGCTTCATGTTGGAATCATCCTGTTTTTATTGGAGTTTCTTTTGTCCCCATTGGAGGGTTTACCTAAAGGTAAAACCACTAAGCTCATCCTGGTTGTTTTGCTACTTTGGGGCTACGCATTTTTGGCCGGGCTCTCCCCTTCCATTGTTCGTGCGGTGACCATGTTCTCTTTTGTGGCCTACGCACTTTACCTCAACCGGCCAACGAACTCATTCAACATTTTGGCACTTTCCATGTTGTTCATTTTACTGGTAAAACCATTGTTCCTGTTTCAAGTAGGGTTCCAGATGAGTTATGCGGCGGTGTTTGCCATTGTTTGGATCTATCCCAAGTTGCAAAAGTTTTGGTTTCCTGAGCATATCATCCTTCGTAAAATGTGGCAATTGTTATGCGTAAGTGTTGCCGCCCAATTAGGCGTTCTTCCTATGAGTCTGTTCTATTTTCATCAGTTTCCGGCATTGTTTTTTATTTCGAACCTGCTCATAGTTCCTTGTTTAGGATTGATTTTGGGCTTCGGAATCTTGGTCATCCTATTGACTTTGATTGATTACTTGCCCCAATTTATGGTCGATGGTTTCAACTGGATCATTCATCTAATGAATTCCATTGTAGGTTGGGTGGCCCAACAGGAAGGTTTCATCATCAAAAACATTCCTTTTGATTCGGTTCAGTTGCTATTGGGCTATCTTATTATCATTGCCATGGTCCTATTTCTATCCCGACCCCGATGGAAATCAGCTTTGGTTTTCTTTGGAGGTCTGATCCTTTATCAAAGTTGGGTTATCTGGGGGCAATTTCAGGTACATCAAAAGGAAACCATTGTACTGGCACACCGAACAAGAAATACGGTTCTTTTGCATCAATTGGGTGACTCTCTTTCCATTCTTACTTCGGACAGATCCAACATCGGAAACATTGCGGACAACTATGCAGTGGCCGAACGGATTCAAAACGTAGATACAACCGCATTACAAAACAGTTACCGTATTGGGGGCAAAAAACTGTTTGTTGTGGATAGTTTGGGCATCCTTCCTTTGGAAGAACATGTGGATTACCTGTTGCTCACGCAATCTCCCAAACTGAATCTTGAACGACTTCTTGATTCCATCAGTCCCAAAAAAGTAATCGCCGATGGCAGCAATTATCCATCTATGATCAACAAATGGAAAGCAACCTGTGCCCAAAAAGAAATCCCTTTCCACTACACCGGTGAAAAGGGATATTATTCTTTTAAATTTTGAAACTGTTCTTAGTGTACGTTGCCCATCAATCTTTTGATCAAAGGTGAAGCTATGATAACCAAAACCCCAGCTCCTAGAGCGTATTGTGCAATGAGCATAAATCCATCAGTATAAATATTGAGGGTACTAAAACCGCTTATATCGGCATCTGTGCTTTCGATGGCCAATTGCTTACCAATAAAACCGACCACTTGGAATGCAAATGCTGATGACAGGAACCAAACCCCCATCATAAAGGCTACGATCCGTTTTGGTGAAAGGTCTGTGATTTTTGACAGTCCCACGGGTGACATGAACAGTTCCCCTACCGATAACAAGAAATACATCAACAGCAAGTATGTGAACGGAACAAATCCATTTTCGTTGGCACTGGCTCCACTAACGGCCAGTGCATAAAAACTGATACCCGCAAACAAAAGTCCCATCCCAAATTTGTAGGGAGTTCGTGGATTGAGCTTCTTTTTGGACAACCATTGCCACATTAAGGAAATAGGAATAGCCAAAATAATGATCCACATGGAGTTCAAAGAATTTGTCTGAGAAGCTGACATAATTCCCTCCAAGTCCACATTTCGAGCTGCAAAAAGCGTAATTACACTACCTGAAAGCTCATGGAATCCCCAGAAAATGGTCATAAAAAAGGTGATCAGTACCGCTACAAAGAGTTTTTTACGCTCTTCTACTGTAGCTTTAAACATGATGTAGCCCAGATAAAACAAAATGGAAATACCGATCAATTTAAAAATAACGTTTACAATGTTTTGATCCCCGAAAAAAGTTCCCTCTGCCCCCAGTGCCTTGTAGGCAGAAAGCAAATAAGCTATAATCGGAACTGAAGCAAATGCCAAAACTGGCACCAATATGCCTTGTTTCAATCCCAATACCTTCTTTTCAATATTTCCATTTTCTGGAGGAAGCCCTTTGTCTCCGAAAACCCCTTTTTTGATACCGCTCCAAAAAACAATCAGACCCGTAAGCATTCCAATGCCGGCAAGTCCGAATCCATAGTGCCATCCATATTTGGCCGCTAAAAAGCCACAAAGTAAAGGTGCCACCCATCCGCCAATATTGATTCCCATGTAAAAAATGGTGAATCCCGAGTCCTTTTTTGGGTCCCCATCCTTATAAAGCGAACCAACAAATGTTGAAATGTTCGGTTTAAAGAACCCATTTCCCGCTATTATAAGTGAAAGGGCAATAAAAAAAGTTACATGGTTTTCTATAGCCAGAACAAAATGTCCTAAAGACATCAATATCCCTCCAAGAAAAATAGATCGACGCATTCCCAAAATACTATCGGAAATACGACCTCCAATAACTGTTGAAGCGTAAACCAACGAACCATATGAAGAATAAACCGCTGCGGTTGCATAATCTCGTTCCATTAAAGCTGCGAATATTACATCCACCATATAAAGGGTAAGCAACGCTCGCATTCCATAAAAACTGAAACGCTCCCATAACTCTGCAAAAAAGAGGTAAAACAATCCTCTTGGGTGCCCAAATAACTGCTTTTCACTTTCTGGTTTGGATACTTCTGACATAACTGTATTGGTTTAAGTTCTAAAGATTTTCTTTAACGAAATTGGTCATTTTGGTATAAAGGTGCAATCTGGTATTGCCCCCATAGATCCCATGGTTTTTATCCGGGTAAATCGCCCAATCGAACTGCTTATTGGCCTGTACCAAGGCCTCTATCATTCTCATGGTGTTCTGTACGTGCACATTGTCATCTCCCGAACCATGGACCAACAGATACTTTCCTTTTAACAATTCCGGATAATTGAATGGAGAGTTATCATCGTACCCCGTTGGATTTTCCTGTGGCGTTTGCATATAACGCTCCGTGTAAATGGTATCGTAAAAACGCCAAGAGGTCACAGGCGCTACGGCAATGGCCATTTCAAAAGTATCGTTGCCCTTAAGCAAACAGTTGGTGGACATAAAACCTCCATAGCTCCATCCCCAGATTCCGGTTCTGTTTTCATCGATATACGAACGTTCGCTCAATTTTTGAGCGGCTGCAATCTGGTCCTCCACCTCATATTTACCCAACTCTTTTTGAGTCAATTTTTTAAAGTCACGACCTTTTAATCCTGTCCCCCTGCCATCTACACAAGCTACAATGTAACCTTGCGATGCCAAGTGTTGGTGCCAATAATCATTGCTGCCCATCCATCGGTTGGCTACTTGTTGCGAACCTGGACCACTGTATTGGAACATGAAGAGTGGATATTTTTTATTTGGATCAAAATCGGCCGGTTTGATCATATACATATTAAGGTCGTACCCATTTACATTGATGGTGGAGAACTCTTTGGGCGCAATCTCGTATCCATTCAACTTGTCCTGCAAAGCTGAATTGTCCTTGATCTCCTTGACCAATTTACCATTGGAAGCATCGTGCAACGTAAACCTGTAGGGCGTAGTCGCACTTGAATATGTGTTGATGTAATACGTAAAGTCCGTGCTAAAAGCTGCAGCATTGGTTCCTTCTTGGGTCGATAATTCCTTTTTACGTTTTCCTTTGGTGGAAATACTGTAAACACCCCTGTTGATGGAACCATTTTCTACCGACTGATAAAAAATGCGGTCATGTTTTTCGTCATAGCCATAGTAACGGGTCACTTCCCAAGGTCCTTCGGTAATCTGGTTTTTTAGTTTCCCATTGCTGTCATACAAATACAAGTGGTTGTAGCCATCGGCCTCGCTTGTCCATATAAAGCTATCATCATCCAAAAAAGTAAGGTCGTCATCAATGTCCACATAAGCCGCATCGGTTTCTTCCAACAAAACGGTCGCTGAATTATCTTCCGCATTTACCGCATATAGTTTTAAATCGTTTTGATGCCTGTTCAATGTTTGGACACTTAGCGTGTTTGCATCGTGCATCCATTTGATTCTTGGAATGTAGTATGGATCATTCAGGTCAACATTCGAAATAGCTCCGGAAGCAACATCATACATATGTAGGGTAACTACGGAATTCTTCTCCCCAGCTTTGGGGTACTTAAATTCGTATTGATATGGATATAATCCCGTGCCGTAAAAATCCATGGAAAAATGTGGCACTTCCGTCTCATCAAATCTGAGGAAAGCAATTTTTGTTCCATCACTGTTCCATTCAAAAGCACGTACAAATGCAAATTCTTCCTCATATACCCAATCGGTAACCCCGTTAATGATGGTACCCTTGTTACCATCGGTGGTAACTTGTTTGGTGGTTCGTTCGGCCAGGTCCATCACATATAAATTGTTGTCCAGAACATAGGCCACTTTGCCGCCATCAGGAGAAAGGGTCGGTTCTTGGATCTTCGTCTCGGAAATTTTCACCAATTCTTTGGAGGCGATATCATACACGTAGTAAATGCCCAAGCGGGAACGTCTAAATATAGGCTCTACTTCGGTAGCCAAAAGCACCTGTGATTCATCATCACTAAAGGTATAGGACGAAAAATAGGGCACGGCATCGGACGATGCCACAATGGTTTCCGCCTTTTGCAAGGTTTCGTAATCATACTTGTCCAAACTACTGGAACGCGGGGAACGTGTGGTATTTAAAACAGTGTATTGTGTACCATTGTTCATGGATCGTAGGACATCCATGTATTCTGTCCTAAACTCTCCTCCCCAAATTTCTTCAAGGGTTATTTTTTTCTTTTGCGCTGTGGAAAAAGTAACAACTCCCAAAAGGAACAGGAATAGAAAAGATTGTTTGTTCATGAAGTGAAAAAAATTGATTAAAAACTCCCAAGTTTACTAATATTTATCGGAAAAATAAATTTTGATGTTGCGTTTGCAACAAAATTTAACCTTTAAAACACCACTTCGAATTCAAAATAAATACGAGGCTCACCTAAATGGTCAATATCCGTATATTTGAATGCTTTAACCCAGCTTTATGAACACTCCCGTTGAAGGATTTTCCAAACTTACCAAAACCCAAAAAATTGATTGGATAGCCACCAATTGCACCAAGGACCCGAAGGCCACCAAACAACTGTTGGAACAGTATTGGAACACGGACCCCAGAGTGCAGAAACTGCACGATGAGTTTATAGAGAATACCGTATCCAACTACTATTTGCCATTTGCCATAGCACCAAATTTCAGGATTAACGACGAACTCTATGCCATACCCATGGCCATAGAGGAAAGCTCGGTGGTAGCGGCAGCAAGCAAGGCAGCGAAGTTTTGGTTGGAACGCGGTGGTTTTAAAGCCGAGATCATCGGTACCGAAAAAGTAGGGCAGGTACACTTTATATATAAAGGAGATAAAGAAAAGTTTTCCGATTTCTTTGATTCGGCCAAACCAGAATTGCTTAAAAGTGTTGCCACCATTACCCAGAGCATGGAAAAGCGGGGCGGAGGCATCAATGATATTGAATTAAGGGATCTATCGGATAAGATCAAAGGCTACCATCAGCTCCATTGCACTTTTGAGACATTGGATGCCATGGGAGCGAATTTTATCAATTCCTGCTTGGAACAATTTGCCAAAACATTAAAGGAGCTCGCACTTACTTTTGATGGGTTTACCGAGGAAGAAAAAAACATTGAGGTAGTGATGAGCATCTTGTCCAACTATGTGCCCGATTGTTTGGTAAAGGCCGAGGTAAGTTGCCCCATTTCGGAATTGGGCAATGCGGATATGCCTGCCGAGGAATTCGCCGAAAAGTTTGTACAGGCCGTGAACATAGCAAATGTGGAGCCATATAGGGCCGTAACACACAACAAGGGCATTATGAACGGCATTGATGCGGTCGTACTTGCCACGGGAAATGATTTTAGGGCCGTGGAAGCAGGCGTGCACGCCTATGCCGCAAAAGCCGGTCAATATTCCAGCCTCACCCATGCAAAAATAGAAGACGGCATTTTCAAGTTTTGGATCGAGGTGCCCCTTGCTCTTGGAACCGTAGGCGGATTGACCACTTTGCACCCATTGGTAAAACTGGCTTTGGAGATCCTTCAAAATCCATCTGCAAAACAATTGATGCAAATTGTGGCCGTAGCCGGATTGGCCCAGAATTTTGCGGCAGTCCGTAGTTTGGTCACCACGGGGATTCAAAAAGGGCACATGAAAATGCACTTGCTGAACATGTTGAACCAGTTGGGGGCCACAGAAGCCGAAAAGCAACAATTGGTCACCTATTTTAAGGATCAGACCGTAACCAATGCCTCGGTAAAAGAGGCTTTTGAAAGAATTAAATCAAACTAATGGAGAAGGAGTTTTACAGCAACGGCAAGTTATTGTTAACGGGGGAGTATGCCATCTTGGATGGCGCATTGGGCTTGGCCATCCCCACCAGCTATGGACAATCGCTCCATGTAACTCCGACAAAATCGGGTTTTTTGGAATGGACCAGTTTTGATGAAAATGATCAAGTCTGGTTCTCCGCAAAGTTTGACCTCAAAAATTTAAATGTGGTTTCCACTTCGGATGAAAACATGGCCAAGACATTGATGTCCTTACTTTTGGAAGCCAATGCCCAAAACCCATTATTATTAACGGATAGTCATGGTTTCCAGATCGAGACCCACCTTACATTCCCCAAATCTTGGGGCCTTGGAACATCTTCCACCCTTATAAACAATTTGGCACAATGGGCGCGTGTGGATGCCTATCAACTTTTATGGAATGCTTTTGGCGGAAGTGGTTACGATATTGCCTGTGCACAGCACAACTTACCTATCACCTACCAACTCCAAGATGGGGAACCTCATGTTAAGGAAATTGATTTTGCGCCTAGTTTTAAGGACTCGCTCTACTTCGTCCATCTTAATCAAAAACAGAGCAGTAAAGAGGCCATTGCCAACTACAGAGAGCAACAATTTGACAAGCCAAAGTTGGTGAAACAGGTTTCGGACATTACAAGAAAAATGATTTCAGCTTCCACTCTATCCGGTTTTGAATCACTAATGGAAGAGCATGAAAGCTTACTTTCCCATATTTTAAAAATGGATCCCGTAAAGCAGCAACTTTTCCCGGATTATTTTGGAATGATAAAAAGCCTTGGAGCCTGGGGAGGGGATTTTGTAATGGCCACGGGTGATGATCAATCCATTTCCTATTTTAAATCCAAAGGGTACAACACTGTGGTTCCTTATTCAAAAATGGTTTTATAGTCACTTTTAAGGGTCAAAGTAGTCCATATTAAACTCATCCGTAAACTCATATGGGGCATTCATCAATTGGTGAGGCCATAAACCCCCTGTTTTTTGCACTTTGAATCTGGAAGACAAAAATGAAAGCTATGTCGTTCTGGGAATTCACACCTTTACTGAATAAGCGCAAAGCCGGTTTTTTAACCAAAAAGTTACTTTTACTTTTCTCGTTTCACTTTTTCTATACCATCTTTTTGACTGCTTACTATTGGTTAAACTGGAATGAGAGTTTTAAAGCACCCTTTGTTTATGCACAATTAGTTCCTCTGGCTTTAAATGCAACGGTTATTTACTTATTGATTAAGAATCATAAAACCTTGGAAGGAAAGTCCTATCAATTGACGACTCCGAAGAAAAGTGATAAGTATGAAAAAACAGGACTGTCGGAAGCATTTTCAACGGAACTAAAAACCAAGTTGGAAAGTTTGATGGAAAATAAAAAGCTATATCTAAATCACGATATCCGTTTGGATGATATTGCTGAATTATTGAATATTTCAAGACATCACGCCTCACAAGTAATCAACGAAAATTTTAATATGAGTTTCTACGATTTTATAAATGGGTATAGAATTGAAGAAGCTAAGTCAATACTATGTTCCAATTTTGAGAAATCATCAGAGTCCATTTCAGATATTGCTTATCGATGTGGTTTCAACAACAGGGTTTCATTCTACAAAGCATTTAAAAAAATAACCCATACCACCCCAAAAGAATATATTCAAAAAGCTGCATGAAAAGCACCTTCCCTTTGTTAATGTTAATCTTGGTCGGTAAATAAGTAAAGGTTAATAAGCGCTTACAACCTCCGTAATTACTTTCATTTTTTTTGTTCCGCAATCCACAAGGTGGGGCTCTAAATCTTACTTCTTTCCGATTATTAGTTTTCATTGTTTCGGAGGTTTTTTGAATTAGCCTACAAAAGAGATTTATCCCCCCTTGCTTGGATGCATTAACTAACTCTAAATTAATTTTTATGATAATGAAAAATTATTGGATGATGCTAGTGCTGTTTTTTTGTTTCTTAACAGCATTCGCACAAGAAATGAATGTTTCTGGAACCGTAACCGGTCAGGATGGTTTTCCTCTTCCAGGAGTGTCAATTATTGTAGTCGGTACAACAAATGGTACACAAACCGATTTTGATGGCCACTATTCCATAATGGCAAGTACCGGCCAAGTGCTTCGTTTTAGCTACATCGGTCAAAAAACTGTAGAAAGAACAATTGGTACGGCCCCTACCATTAACATACAAATGGAGGATGACGCACAAGCATTGGATGAAGTTGTTGTTACCGGTGTGGCTGGTGCTACTAGCCGAAAAAAGCTATCGGTAACCGTAGCAAAAGTAGGTGGAAACGATATTCAGGAAGTTGTTGCAACATCAGCCGCAAGTGCACTTCAAGGTAAGGTGTCCGGTGTTTCAGTAAACAATTTAGGACAACCTGGTCAAGGAGCCAATATCATATTAAGAGGATCCACTAATTTCTATGGTTCTCAGGAGCCATTAGTGATTTTAGACGGTGTGTTTGTAGAAAACGGACTTCAGGATATCAACGTGGACGATATCGAAAGTATGGAAATCGTAAAAGGAGCATCTGCTTCTTCCCTATACGGTTCTAGAGCTGGTAACGGTGTTATTGTCATCACTACCAAAAGAGGTAAAGAAGGTAAAACCGAAGTTACTTTAAGAAATGAAATAGGCTTTACCAAACTCACAAACTTTGTTACTACCAACCAATCCCACCCTTACAAATTGGCAAGCGATTGGCAAAGCTTCGCAGGCCAGTATACAAAGTTTGAAGGTGTGATGTATCCAGATAATTTCCAAAGTATTTTGGCAGCAGCTGGACACCCAATGGCCACTATTGGAGGTAGAACCATCGACGACGATGGATACTCAGACAACCCATATGGGGTGTATAATGATTTTCAAGATTTAATTTTTAAAGAGGGATTGACAAGGACTATGTATGGTTCTATTTCACAAGGTAGTAGCAAAGGAAATGTATTCTTTTCTTTTGAAGATTTTGACTATGAAGGCGTTCTTAAGTTAATAGAAGGATACCAAAGAAATAGTTACAGATTAAATGCCAGTTACCAGATTAATGATTGGCTGAAGTTTAGTACCAGCAATCTTTTTATAAATGTTAACGACTCCTCCCCTGTGGACAATGATGACTTTTATCGTATCATCATGAGGTTATCACCCGATGCCAATCTACTGGCTACCAATCCAGATGGACAGCCTTATTATTTCAAACCAGACCCATGGGAAAATGAGATAGACAACCCTTTGTATTCTCTTTACAATACAGATATAAAATCAACTCAACAACGCTTCTTGGGAGGATATAATTTGAATGTAAAACTAACTTCTTGGCTTAACGCTGATTTAGAATATACTTTTGAAAGCGACAACTATAGATATAGTGATAACAACAAGTTCGATAGCTTCCAAGATGATGGGTCTGAAATTGGGTTTGGGTACTCCAAGGGAAGCTTATATAAATCAAGTAGTTACTCCCTAGCCCAAAAAGCACAAGCGACACTAAATTTTGCTAAAGAAGTTGGTGAATTAGAGCTTAAAGGAAAATTGAGCTACCTTAATGAAGATATAAAATATGAAAGCTTTTACTCCCAAGGTACGGATTATCTATATCCCGGAATTCCGAGTTTAGACAACTTTGATTCGGATAACCTTATAAGCGGTTCTGACTTTTCACAAACTATTGCTCAAAACTTTTTTGCCATAGGTGGATTGGTTTTTAAAGACAGATATATTTTGGATGGGCTTTATAGGAAAGATGGGTCTTCGTTATTTGGCGAGAATTATAAATGGAATGATTACTATAGATTATCAGGAGCATACAGATTATCCGAAGATTTTAAAATCCCTGGAGTAGATGAATTCAAAATCAATTTTGCCATCGGGACTGCGGGTCAACGACCTGGATTTGAATGGCAATATGAACAAATTGAAATCAACAATGGGTCATTAGACACTGACAGGATAAAAGGCAATCCTGATTTAAGACCTTCCTTAACCGAAGAAATGGAAGTTGGGGCAAATTTATCAATGTTTAATGGCAGATTGAACTTTGAAGGTGCTTACTCCCAGCAAAAAACAAGCGATCAATTTATGTTAGTAAGTCTTTTCCCTCCAGCAAACGAGGGTAAAAATAGACAATGGCAAAATGTTGGGGATTTGGAAGCGAATACTTACGAAGCATCATTGAACGCTACTGTAATATCAAATAAAAATTTCTCGTGGAATTTAGGTTTGAACTTTGCTACCACCGAAAATGTAATTACAAAACTTAACGCTCCAGAGCAACAGGTAGGTTCACAAGATCTATTCTTGTTAAGGGAAGGTATCGAATTTGGCACTATGTGGGGTCGAGTTTTTGTAGAAGACTTGGAAACAATGACTCAGCAGTTACCCGACGGTGGGTCAATCACCGATTATGTCGTTAACTCAGATGGTGTTGTAGTTCTAGCTAACACGATTGGGACTTCAGACGAAGCTCCCATTATAAAAGTAGATGAAGATGATATCCCGGTTTTTGAGGAAATTGGTAATCAAAATGCTGATTTCCGTGCCGGTATCAACTCAACTTTTAAATATAAGAACCTATCACTGTATATGTTATGGGATTGGAAACAAGGTGGGGATGTCTACAATAAGAATAGACAATGGTTAACAATCTCTAACAGAACTGATATCGTTGATCAATCTAATAAACCAGACTCAGAAAAGAAAACTACCATTTACTATGGTAATCTATATGACACAAACAACAATAACAAATTCTGGGTAGAAGACGGAACCTTTGTAAAACTTAGAGAAGCTTCACTTTCATATAGGCTACCAAAAAAGGCATTAGATCATTTGGATTTCTTCAATGAAATAAAGTTAAGCTTAATAGGCAGAAACCTATTGACATTTTCCAAATATACCGGTTGGGACCCCGAAGTTAATTCATATAGTGATGATACAAGTCAATACTTTTCGGTTGATTATGGAGTATATCCTGTCCAAACTTCCTACTCTTTATCAATACAACTAAAATTTTAAACACCATGAAAAAGTTCAATCATATTTATACAATATTGGCTTTTGCTCCCTTTTTGATAATATCATCATGTATGGAGTTTGAGACCGATTTAGAAGTTGAAAACTTAGAAAATCCAGATGACCAAACTCTGAATTTTGATGCTAGTGCCATCGAGGCCACAGCTTCAGGATTGTATCAAAACTTTTATATGACAACATCAAGTACTGATGGCCTTGGTTTTGCGACCAATACTGCTGCGGATGTTTCAACGTGTTCATGGGGCAATTTTGGGATGCGAGATATTTCCAGTGAACCAAGGGTAGCATACAATAATACCACTTCATACCCAAATGCAGTCATAATAGAAAATCCATTTAGCGCTTATTATTCCATATTGGCAGATGCAAATACAGTTTTAGCTCAGGTTAATGAAGGTGCGGATTTCAGTCAACCAAAATTAATTGAGACCATAGCCAAATTTACACAAGCATTGACACTTGGCTACAATGCATTATTTTTTGACAAAGTCTGGCTATCCGACGAAACGGGTACTTTAAATGATGGAGAGCCAGTAAACTATGAGGAAGGAATGACATTTGCGTTGAAAAAATTGGATGAGGCTATCAATTTAGCCGACAACAATACATTCACTGTACCAGACAATTGGTTTCCGGGAAATTCTATGACCAATGTTGAACTTTCTCAACTAATGAACAGTTATGGTGCCAGAATGTTGACTTTAAATTCCAGAAATAGTGTTCAAAAAAGTACCACAAATTGGAATAGAGTACTTTCCTACGCAAACAATGGAATCAAAAATGATTTTAGTATTCTGCATGACGATACCACATGGTACGATTCCTTTAAGACATATTTGGTATATCCTGGCTGGGCAAGAATTGATATGTACGTTATTAACTTAATAGATTCGAACACTCCTGATTATTGGCCATCAGGGGAGGTTACAATTCCCCCTTCAACAAGCGATGACTCCCGTTTGGTTACAGATTTCGAATATCTTGACAGTCAGGCTTTTCGACCAGAACGAGGTGAATACCATTATAGTAGTTATAGATACTCTCGATATGATAATTATATCACGCAATGGACTGTAGCAACTCCTGAAATTTACAAAGCAGAAGTAGATCTATATAGAGCCGAAGCCCAGCTACATTTAGGAAATATAGCAGCCGCAGCTGACCTAATTAACGCAGGGACTAGGGTAAATAGAGGGAATTTACCCCCTGTTTCTATTGACGCTTCAGCTGTAGCTGATGCTATCCATTATGAAAGAATGGTTGAAATGCCGATTCTTTCATCTGGGTTATCCTTCTTTGAAATGCGAAAAGAAGACTTGCTACAATCTGGCACTTTATTACATTTCCCTGCTCCCGCATCAGCTCTGCAAGCTATTCCTGCGGATAGTTATACTTTCGGCGGGACGACTGGTGTAGCTGGGGAAGATTATTCAAATGGTGGATGGAGATAAATAATCATTAAAATAAAATATTATGGAACTAAAATTTAACAAACTTAGAGGAATCACCTTATTATTGGTTTCCTGTTTAATAGTTACTTCTTGCTTTGAAGACAACGATATTGAATCAGACGTTCCAAAAGTGGTGCCTTTTGTCTATAATTTCACGGGGCCAATAGTTGGTTTTGTTAGCGAAACGGCTGAATATTCCGTAAGACCAAGAGGAGGTTCAGATTATGTGTGGACCGTAAATGGTGCGGAAATGGCTCAGGTATCTGGTGCACCTCATAAAATAAATGTGACCTTTACCCAGTTTGATCAACCAGTATCGGTTTCAGTTTCTGAAATTGTTGCAAACGGTGAAGAATCCGAAACAAGCACCATGAATGTAACCGTTTTTGGAACACCCTGCACTTGGACTATTGAAATGCAAGATTCCTATGGCGATGGATGGAATGGTGGATTTCTTTCCTTTAGCTATGATGGAGTTGCTGCTGGTGAAATTGCTTTAATTGAAGAAGAAGGAGCATCTGCTACAAAAACAATTGATATTCCTAATGGCAGTGAGGTAGAAGTTGTGTACAACTCTGGCGAATATGATAAGGAGGTAACCTATCAGATCTATGATGCAAATGGAACTAAAATCTTTAACGATGGACCATCTCCAACAGTTGGTCTTGTGTTCAACTATACCAATGAGTGTCCCAACTAATATATTTTACAAATAAAGAACTTCCTTGTTTAGTTTACCCCAAGAAGAAATTCTTCTTGGGGTTCGCTTCGTACAATTAATTTATTTCTTTAAATAATTAATCTATTCACCATTTCCATAAACCCAAACACCCCATCCATCAATTAGCACTCATAAAATCAATGGTTTGCCCATAAGTTTGATAGATATTCATCAAACTATCGTGTAGAATGGTCCACATCTGTAAAAAAGCAATCGGCAATTCCCTAACATGGACAATGCTTCTTTCCATTACTTGTGCATTTTGCCAAGATCATCCAGAGGCCACCTATCGTCTCGATAACTTTATCAACAAAAGCTGTGAGACCGATTATAACAAGATGACTTCCGAGGCAGTAAAAAATATTTTAAAGTACGATGTGTTCCACATTACCCAAAAAACCAAAAACATTTATGGGGAAAAGGATACGGAAATCCATCAATTCATTGTCCTGGACAATGGCCAAAACGTAAAGCGGTTTGAGCATATCAACAGCAACACCAGCCTACCAGAACTGACCAGTTATATTCAGGAGGATTTTCGCCTAAACCAAGAAACTGCATTTGTTTTCCAATCCATGTTGGATGATATCTATCCTATTGCCGACTGGAAACCGGATAAAAGAGAGTTCTTTTTAAAAAATGGCAAATGGTACTTTTTACGAGATGCTTATTTCCGGTCGAAACAGGGTTTCGAAATCACGGTAGATTCCACAGGGAAAATAACCAACATCTGTTATAAGATGAAATGGGACGAAGCAGAAAGCAAATAATTCAGACTTCATCAAATAAAAAAAGCCTCCGTAAAAAATGGAGGCTTTTTGTTTGCTTTGCTAAATCCTGTTAATAGAACGTAGCTCTCTTATCTTCTATCTCAGCTTTATCTTTTAAAGCATTGTAAACTGCTCCATTTACACGCGCGGCCGTACCACCCTGTAAGTTTTGGGCATAGGTACTGTAGTTTTCCACATCCGGTGCTTCGGTTTTGTTGGTCACTTGGATCATGAACACGCCACTATTACCTTCGATCAAATCCGAGGTTTGTCCTTGCTCCATGGAAAAGGCCTTACCTACAACAAAAGGTTCCCTACCAGCTCCAGGAATGGTTGGCGATGACATGGTAACCGCTGAAGCGGTATTTTGGGTCACATTGTTATCCGATGCGATGGCTTCCATGGTTTTCCCTTCATTGGCCGCAATGATCTGCGCTGCTTTACGCTCTTTTCTAATGGCCGGCAATGCACTCGCAGATGCATCCTCGGGAGCCATAAGTCCTTTTTTATACTTCTTGGTCAACTGCACTACGGCATAACCATTGTTTACGTTAAAACGTTTGATGTCGCCAACACTGGTGTCATCGTTAAACGCCCACTGAACAATACTACGCTGAGAGCCAAGACCAGGAAGATTCTCCTCCATCTCCTTTATTTTGTTTACAGGTCTCACCGTGTAGTTGCTTTCCTTTGCAATGTCACCAAAGTTTTCTGGCTCCGCATCCATCACGGCCATTTCGTATTTGGTAGCATCCGTGAACAAGGTGTTGATGGTTTGTTCAGATGGTTCTATTTCCCTTGCCATAGTGGCAATTTGAACTACATCTTGCTTATCGTCTATTTTAATAACATGATACCCAAACTGAGTTTCTACCAAACCAACTGTTCCCGTTGGGTTACCGAAGCAGAAATCGTTGAACTCGTCCGCCATTACACCTTCTTGAAAATAACCAAGGTCTCCTCCACGAGGAGCAGAAGGTCCATCGGAATTTTCTCTTGCCAAAGCTGTGAAGACCGCATCTTCTTTTCTGGCTTCGGCCAACAATCTTTCTGCCTCTGCTTCTGCCTCTTCTTTGGTTCTGGTTATAGATGGGTTGGCACGTTCCGCCCCTTCCCAAGTGATTAGGATATGACTTGCTTTTACCGTTCCATTGGCTTTCTTGTCCATGATCTTGGAAACTTTATAAAAATCCCCATCCGTGTATGGTCCAAATACTTCACCAACATTCATGGCCATTAATGTGTCTGCCACAACAGCAGGCAAGTCTCTTTTGGCTTTGTATATGGTATCGAATTTAGTATCGGAGTATCTATCAAGGAAAGCCGCCATATCGTTGGTGTTTCTAAAACCAAGAATAGTATCGTTGGCATCCTTTGCTTCTGAATATTCAACAGAATCGTCCATCAATGCGGTAATCTCAGCTTTTACATTGCTCTCATCCTCTGCAGATGGCTTTTCTTCAAAATACACAAAGCGAATGTCGCGTGCCTTCTCCTGCTGGAACATAGCCTTGTGGTCGTTTATATAAGATTGAATCTCGCTTTTGGAGACTTCAATTTCACTATCTTCAATAGATGTGTAAGGTATACGTACATACTGAAGGTCAATTTTGTCATTGGCCATATTGTAATCCAATTTGCCTTCCGTAAGGGTAGCAGTCACCCCTCCTTTTACCAAGTTGAAATACATACGCTCTTTGGCCGCTTGGATAATGGATGCCTCATCTTGCAACCAGGCATCGTAACGCAAAGGGTCGTTGGCTCTCCAGTCTGCAATGGCACTTTTAAAAACTTCCGCATTAAAAACTCCATTTTCATCTTGAAAGTCTGGAATTTGGGCATATCCGGATGTTCTTACGAAATCAACGATCTGATCGCTTTCCACATCAATTCCCAAATCTTCGAACTGTTGGTTCAAAATGGTTTTTCTTACTTCTTGCTCGTAAACCATGTTCACCAACTGTGTGGATGTAACTGTGGGTCCATATCTTCTGGAAGCTGTTTCTACTTGCGTTCGAAACTCATCGATCGGAATATTTTCTCCATTTACCTCTGCAACCGAGGAGCCCACTTTTCCACCAGCAAAATTGTTACTGCTGAATACTCCTGATATTACGAATGCGAACAACGCCAAACCAATAATTAGAATCAGAACTGTTGTTCGTTTTCTAATATTCTCTAATATTGCCATTTTACTGCTTGTTTTCTTTAAATTCAGTGGGCGAAAATACCACTTTCTTTTCAAATAGGAAAGCTAAAAAAGGGTCGGAAATTATTAATCTTCAGCATGAACGCGCACACTTACCAAATCTATTTTGGTATTGGACACCTCCAAAATCTTGAAAGTAAAATTATCTACCGTGACTTCTGAATCCTGCTCCGGTATTTCCCCTGTTTGGTTAACGATCAACCCACCCAAAGTCTCGTATTCTTCCCCTTCCGGAAGTTCCAGTTTATAATTTTCGTTAATGTAATCGACCTCCATTCGAGCTGAAAACTTATACTCGTTCTCACTGATTTGCTCTTCATAAAGATCTGTGGAATCGTGTTCATCTTCAATTTCCCCAAAAAGCTCCTCGATAATGTCCTCGACCGTTAAAATTCCGGATGTGCCTCCATATTCATCGAGAACAACCGCCATACTTTTTCTTTTTTTGGTCAACACATTCAAAATATCCTGGATGAGCATGGTTTCTGGAACAAACTCAACGGGCAGCAGTATGCTTTTGATGGTCTTTGGTTTTTTGAAGAGCTCATAGGAATGTACATATCCGATAATCTCGTCGATGCTTTCCTTAAATATCAAGATTTTGGAATAACCGGTTTCCGTAAAGAGCTTGGTCAAGTTTTTGGGTGTCTCGTTCTGTTCCACGGCGGTAATTTCGGTACGGGGAACCATCACCTCTCGTGCTTTTACGGTTGAAAACTGCAATGCATTCTGAAAGATCTGGATCTCGGAATCCACATCGTCCTCTTCTTCAACGGTTTCCATTTGTTCGGTGATATAATCCCCAAGTTCCAGTTTTGTAAAGGACAATTGTACTTCATCCCCTTCGTCCTTGAAAAATATTTTTAAAATAAAATCCGAAACTCTAATTACGAACCATGAAATCCCCGAAAACAAGAGGTAAAAAAAATAGGCAGGTACCGCAAATACCTTGAGCAATGCATTGGAATAGATTTGAAAGAAGACTTTTGGCAGAAACTCCGCGGTCAACAAGATCAAGAGTGTAGAAATAATGGTTTGTGACAGTAAGCTGAAATCGGTCAACAATACGTTAAGAAACTGATAATCGGTAGGAAGCATCCCCTGAAACCACTCCATTAACAAATCACCCATAAAAAGGCCGTAGATGACCAATGCTATATTATTGCCAATGAGCATGGTGGCAATAAATTTTGAAGGTTTATCGGTAAGCCAGGTAAGTACCTTGGCCAGAAAGCCCTCCTGTTTTTTTTCTATTTCAATATGGATCCTGTTGGCCGAAACGAAGGCAATCTCCATTCCGGAAAAAAATGCTGAAAACAGCAGGGAAAGAACGATGATGATAATGGAAGAATCCAATGCTATTGTTGATTATCCTTTTTTCGCTGTTCAAAACGTTTTCGATATCTTCTTCTAAAAGCGAACATAGCGATAGATACGACCGCAAAGAAGATAAATATGTAGGTATCCTTTGGGTTTATGCTCCAAAGTGTGGCGATCTTATATATGGAAATGGCGGCTACCGCCAAATAAAGGTATTCTGTGTATCTTAAAATCTTGATCATACTATTCTTCTTCTTTAATCGTCATTAGGCCGTAAGTTTTATGGGCCTTAAAAAAGGTGAAGTCCTTATTAAAATCCATTCCTTCACCGTCCATTACGGTACCATCTTCGGGGTTGGTATAGGTAAAAGCGGCTTCGGTAAAAACCCAATTGTTCTTTCTATCAAAATATAATTGGTCGGTCTCCAGCTTTTTACCATCATGTGTTTCCACAACAACATTCCCTTGCAAATCTATCAAATTGGTCTGAGAATATACAATACCGTAATCGGCAACGATCACACTTTTCTGATTTTTTTCATCATAAAAATCAACCTGGAGCCCTTCAGGAAAGGTACGGAATTTAAATCTTTGATTATCAAAATCCTCGGATAACGGACTGGTAAGAACCGCTATCACCCGTGTAGTTGCAGAATCTTGGGTTCCCATCGCCTCCATGGTCTCGGTATAAGTCAAGGTGAAGTTTTGGGCCACGCCTTGTGGAAACAAGGGTTTTACCGCTTCTTCCCCAACCCTCTCGTAGTCATCACCACAGGATATAAAAAGGATTGCCACGGTAAAAACCGTGGCAAAGCTCTTTAAAATATGTTTTGATGTGTATTTCACTACAAGTTAGGTACTGTAACACTACCGCCTACCCAACAGCTGAAGGAAATGGTTTGACCAGCTTTTCCTGAGCTGAAAATCATTTCTTTGGATGGGGCCTTGGCTGCGTAACTTGCCGCAGTTTGACTTGCTCTGCTACCCAAAGCAGGGTCTACTCGACCAGCTTTTCTTGCCATGTCGGCAGCTTTCCAGTATATCGCTCTCTTTTCGAACGGAGTACTACCACAGGCATTGGCACTGGTTGCATACAAGTTGGCGATCAACAAATATGCCTTACCGTTTGCCGGGTTGGCATCAATAGCTTTAAGTGCGTAACTTCTTGCTTGTGACTTGCTGCTATTTCTAACCGTAGTGGCAATTTTATAAAGGATATCGGATTTCTTATAGGAATCAGTTTCCAACTCTACCGCTTTGTTGAAGTCAGCAAGTGCACCGTTCATATCTCCAGACTTTTGTTTAAGTGCACCACCGTACATATAAGCATCGGCAGATGGATCCAAAGCCAACTGGGCCTCGAACAACTTTCTAAACATTGGATCGTCTATACACTCCTTGGAGAACATTCTACCCACGGCACGCTTTACCCATTTTACATCATCCTTCTTTTCCTCAAAGCTTTTTTCGTACAATGGAATCAAGTTATCGCAATCTGCAAGTGCACCCAATTTGGAATCTACACTGCTTGCTACTTTACCAAAAGACTCAGAATTCACCGTAGCAACCCTAAGGGCTCTTTTTTCTTTAGAAGTCAAGGTGCCCAAAGAATCTTTTGGAAGAAGCTTAGTTACAATATCCGTAAGTTTTTGGTTTTCTGCTTCAATTCTTCCAGTAACATCATCGTATGTTGTAAATACGTCTTGAAGGTCTTTTTTACCGGCATCGTGCAAATCCACCAAGCTAGAGAAATAAAGATATAAGGCTCTTGGGTTCTTAAAGTTGGACTGATCTTCTTGAAAAGCTTTATCCAACAAATTGAACAACTCCTCATCGGAAGCCATTTTGTTCTCGTACATCAACAAAGCTTTGTCGATGGCAACACCTGCCTTGGTGTAATTTGTTGGGAAATACTTTAGACTATTATCGTACAAGTCCAACAAATCCTGGATGTATGCATCCTTCTCAGCTCCTGTTGAGCTTTCAACCTTCGCTTTCAGGATTCGCTCTCCATAGGAGAAATTTGCCTTGTTAATGTCCGGGCAACTTTCGTAAACCATTTTCCATGGTTCATAAGCTGCATCATAGTTTTTCACCTTTACGTGTTCTGCATAAATCGACAGATTGGTCATACACTCGGGGTTCTGCGCTTGGGCCATACTTAATCCCGCCAACATGGTGACCATTATCATTGTTAAGTAGTGTCTCTTTTTCATCTTACTAATTTTAAAGCTGTTAAAGTACAAATTTTCATTAAAAAATCCTCCTGAAGGACCTTCTATGGGTGGTTATTTATCAAATTTTTAAAAAAAGGGGCTATCAATTTATTTTTCTCTGTCTAAACCATCTATCATTTAACGATAAGCCTATATTGACTTTAAAATAACTTTCCTCTATCAGGTTTGCATCGGTTGTTCCACGCCTTCCGAGTTCAAAACCTAGGTTTAGATTGGAGAAATCCCCTCCTAGTGGTAAACCTAATCCAAAAGTTATGCCAAAGTTGTTAATTTCTTTATTGTTGACCGTTAAACCGCTTACATCGTACCTAAGCCCGGCACGGTATGTAACGCGTTTAAAGTAGCTTGAAAGAGGTCGATAGTCAGGAATCCAGTACCCTCCAAAGGCATAGGTACTCGCATCATTGTATGTTACATTCTCCAAGCCGAGGAACGTATTGTCAAAATCGCTCATTTTTTGAAAACTGTACTCACCCCCAAGAAACCATTTTTTATTTTCCCCAAAACCAAGACCAACCGTTGTTCTGGTCGGTATTTTCAACTCCGTGTTCCTTAGGTTGGATGCGTCCAGGTTTACATCGACCACCTCTACATTAGCACCTGTATCCAACGAAAACGACCCCAAGCGCTGGTTGTTTTTTGAGACCAAATTACCCTGGGTATTCACCAAAACAGAGGTATAGAGCGTATATTTATCCTTAATAATAGGAGTATAGTTTAAGGCATATTTAAAATCGTACCCGTTTACTTTGGACTCCCGATTGTCCAGAGTCCCAAACTGTACCCCTTCGACACTTTGAACCCTTTCATATTCCAGCGTACCAAAATTAAAATTGGCCGTTACCCCTAGACTCAGGTATTTAATAGGTTCGAACCCTATGGAGGCATACAATCGGTTGAGCCCGCCTGATCCCGTATACACATTGGTGACTTCGGAACCTTGACCATTTACCGAAATTGCATTCAAGTTATACCCTACAGATGAATAAGGCATAATACCAAAACCGAACCCTGCATTCTTTGCGATCGGGAAACCAATGGAAAGGTAATCCAAGTTGGTTTTGGAAACATTTTGCTCCTCTGTCCAGTCCTTTAACCGGTACTCTTTATGGGAAAGCCCTGCCGTATATGCGGTTAACCTAAGCTTGGAGTATGCCGCTGGATTGGTCAAATTGATATGGATACTGTCCCCATACATACTTATACCGCCCATCATTTGATTGTCCACCGAACCGTTGTCCCGGTGATCGCCTATTCCGAAGTAAGAATATGGCGAAATGGTTCCATTTTGTGCGAACAAACCATGGGCAGTAACGCAAAAAAAAGCGATCAGAATTTTTTTAATCATTCAGTTTGTGTTGTATTCCAGTAGGCAATTAAGTCCCTCCAAGAGAAATTTGGAGTTCGCAAATATGGTGTTTTTTAGCCTTTTGGCAAAAAAATGGGAGTCTCCGCCTGTTAAAATAACTGTTAAATCTTGAAAACGAGATTGATATTGATCGATCACCCCATCCACTTCTTGGGCCACCCCGTTGATCACACCACTGTGCATGCAGGATTCGGTTGAGTTGCCGATAAAATCCAGCAGCTCCTCGGGTTCCAACAAAGGAAGTCCCGCGGTTTGGTTGTGCATGGCGTTGTACCGCATCCGAATACCGGGCGAAATGGCTCCGCCGACATATTCCCCCGCATTGTTCACCATATCGTAGGTGATGCAGGTTCCCGCATCAATGACCAAGGTATTGCCCCTCGTGTTTTGGTAATAGGCCGCCGTGGCCAGGGCAATCCTATCCACCCCCAAAGTTGTAGGAGTGGCATAACTGTTTTTAAAGGGAACTTTGGATTGGCTCGTGAGCACGTGCACTCTGCAGAACAGGGCCACTACATCCCTTTCTTTCCGGTCCAGTTTACCGACAGATGATATAATGGCATGGTTGATCCGCGGATATTTCTCGAACAGTTCCTTTATGTTGGAAAGGAACAATCCCGACTCAAAGCTGTGGTCGTAGATGATCCTTCTGTTCTCAAAAACAGCGTATTTGATCAAGGTATTCCCTATATCGATAACCAGATTCATGGTACAAAGGTCGGGAATTGGAAAAAATCAGAACCTTTTTTTCGGGTTTTTGTTTGTATATCCTAATTTTGAAATTATATTTGCACCCGCTTAATAAAGCTTGGTACCTTAGCTCAGTTGGTAGAGCAACGGACTGAAAATCCGTGTGTCCCTGGTTCGATTCCTGGAGGTACCACCACAAACCCTCGCATCCACAAGGATTGTGGGGGTTTTGTTTTTTGGTTGACAATTTCGTTGACATTATCAATTATCCAATTGCTTGAAATTATTTCTTCACAAGAGGTTTTTTTGTAAGATAATCTGCTGTTCTAGTACTAAGAAAATTTATTTGAAGAATGATTGATGATTTTGAAATTGAAAGGTTTCCAGATTAATGACGACTATTCTTACAAAAGAATTTGTTGAATTTTACGTTAATTAATTAATATTGTATATTTTTAGAGACAAGGGGTTAATTATGCATTTTTTTGAAAATTTACCAGAGAAGTTAAACTTAGCATATAGTTTGCTAGCAGGCACCTTATTTTCTCAATTTATAAGAGAAGATACTGTGATTAGTCATGAGGCCAAGGGTGTTCTCAAAAACCCCGCGGATAAAATTCTCATTGATGACACTGTTCAAGAGTTGAAGAAAGACTCTTCAATGAAAAAGAAGAAAATTACCCTTTCTGACGATACCGAGGTTGTAATCAACATATCTTAAAACTAAATAGTGTGACAAATGGAGTTTAATATTGCACTTCACACTATTTTTTATGTTTCCATATTTATAATTCCAGGTTTCTTATTAAGACGATTTTACTTTACTGGAGAATTTAACAAAGAGTTCTCACAGGGTAATTTAATGGAACGATTCATTTGGACCATCTTCAGTAGCATTATGGTCCTGCTTGCAAGCTCTTTTTTCTTTTACCTATTGAGGGTGATTTCAGGAAAAAAGTTGTTGTCAGCTATATCATATTCAACTATTAAAGAAATTTTTGACTTACTATCAAATAATGAAATTCCCAAGTCCAGTAAATTTTTTCTTGTTTATAAGGACTTCTTAATTCTAATTTTAGGGGTATATATTGCTGCTATTCTTATAGGAATAGTTTTTAGAAAAGCAGCTTTATCAAACTTTTTAAGATCATTATTTCCTGTATTGAAATATAAAAACTATTGGTACTATTTTATACGTGGAAAAGTCAAATTAGCACCGAAAGAGTCAGGGATGGTTTATTGGTATACTGATGCAGATATACTAGTGGACCAAAATGGAAAAGCCAAAATGTACAGCGGAAAAATTACTGACTATTTTATTAATTCTGAAACAAACGAACTTGAGAGCATCTTTTTGGAAGATACTAACCGATATAAGTTTGATGACAATGGAAACTATCAACTAGTTCCAATACCAGGTCATACATTATGCATTCCCTTCAATCGAATGTTAAATATGAATTTGACCTACGTAAATCGAGAAAAGAATCAATCTTGGAAAAGAAATGTTGTCTGGTGGCTCATTGAAATATCATACTATGGCTTGGTTTTCATATTGGTATCCTTATTTTTTTTAGAAGATTTTCCGTTTATAAAATTGAACTCAATACTGGACAAAATTGGATTTTCAATTAATACATGGGTTCTTCTTTCAATTTTTAAAGCCATATTCCAAAACATTGTTTTTCCAATTGAATCAAGCAAAAGGAAGGTAACTTTAACTGCTAATATCATAGGAGTTATCGTATCTTCTATTCAATACTTGTGGATTTTTGACATCTATGGCTTTTTTTCTGTACTTGGCCTTACAGCTATAGTTTTTTTCATTCTAGTTTTCAAGTTTGTCAACGTAGAAAAAAAGGAGGAGAATTCTAAAGATTCACTAAAATAACCAATTTTCAAAAAATAAATATCTCTTGCTTTACCGAACCATTTGAAGAAATTTCTTCTAATGAAGTAGATTCATACCTGAGTTCACGACTTAATAACTACTCCCTTAACCTTATGAGCATAAAACAACCGTAAGATGAATGATTCTTTAGAAAACTTTTTAACAGATAGCGGCGAATTTATTTTGGATTCCTTGGTTGATAATGAAGTAGTGAAGGAAATACCGGTAATAGGGACATCAATTAATATTATCAAAGGGGTTAAAAGCATCCGTGACAAGATTTATCTCAACAAAGTGAAAACTTTTATCGATAAATTGGGAAGCATTAATGAGAAGCAAAAAGAAAGGCTTATTAACGAATCAAAAAAAGATCAAAATCGTAGAGTAAAATTTGGAGAAGCCCTTTATACTTCCATCGAACATAGTGATTCTATGGTTAAAGTTGAATATTTGGCTGTGGCTTTTGAAGCATTCCTTAACGGCGACATTGATAACGCCGAGTTAAGATTAATTTGTCATGCCATTAAATCATCTTTTTCAGATGAACTTATGGATGTCGTAGAGAATGAAAATTATTCTTCTGATTTAAAATTTCTAGTTCCTTCAGGGTTAGCGGAAGCACTTTATTTTGGCATGGTTTCTCATGGCACCCAACAAGGGCCGGGATACCAACTGACATCCATTGCTATTAACCTTAGGGATGCATGGAAAAAATATGGCAATAAAAAGAGTAATTAATCACCAATCATCATCAGCCTTGACCTCACTTTTCATATAAGCCAATAAAGATGAATCAATACTTTCGATTTCATCTACAATCTGAGGGAAAATTTGATCATAATGATTCTTTTGACCATCATAATCCTTTCGAGCCTTTTTATCATTATTCAATCGTTTTAATGCCGCCTTAGTACCAGGCATATCTGTTTCAGTTAGCACTTTTCGACTATAATCCCTATATGCCTCAAAATCCATATTCATGAAGATAAAAGGTATTTCTACTCCGCTAGTAGACATAGAAAGGTCCATGATTTCAATTTTGTATCTCCCTTCTCTAAATTGAAGATCCAAAGTGAAATTAATGTCTCTCGTAACATAAATAGTTGTGCCATAAGCGGTAAAATCAGCACCAACTGAAAAGCCTCCCTTTGCTAAAATCTGGTCAGCATTGTTTATTCTAGTCACATAATTTGAATTCTTGAATGACCGGGCCACCCATTCATCGCCTTCTTTTTTTTTAGTTCTTGCTTGCTAAGGCCAATCTCATGAACCTGCCTTAAATAAATCGTTTGGTTTACTGAATCTATGGTTGCCTGTGAAAACATTGTGAATGGCACCAATAGTAATAATAGGATAGTGTTTCTCATGACCAAAAAATAATCATTTTTCTTTGTTTTACCCTATTTGTGACGTTCGAAAAAGCAAATGAATCAACTAAAATGTCAACCATATAGTAATTATCAATGAATTCAATACCTACCGCTACAACTATTGGAGACGGGTGAAATTTTCCCTGCCGTTTGATTTTGAAAATTAGAATGCTTCGAACCAATGATGGAGAAATTATTTGTCAAAAGACAACAACTCGGAAGTAGTTATTCCAAAAGCATCAGCTATTCTCTTAAGCATAGAAATTTTCATTTCTTGCTTCCCCAACTCATATTTTCGTAGGTTCTGAGCATCTATTCCTGCTTTGAAAGCAATTTCTTCAACACTCAAGTCATTTTTAATCCTTAATGCTCTGAGGTGTTTCCCGAATTCAATACAAAAGGCTGGGATTTCCTTTTTTCGTTCACGCTTTGACATATATCAAAAATGCATACAAGAAGTTTTATACAACGAATTGTATATAACGGGTTGTTTACAACCTTTTTATTATTTTTGAATTTAGAGAATCCCAAAATCTAACAATCTACTATGCCACCCATTCCCGTTTTATCCACTTTTACCGACTTTCTAAACCAAAGTTCCCCTGCCCCCTTGCAGATCACCTTTGCCAACCTTACCATCCGTAACCATCAAAACGGGCAGTTCCTTAACCAAGTGCAGCGGCAGCATGGCCGTATCGCCCTCCATAAAACCCTACACCAAGGCGTAGCGGAACTCACGGTGCTGGACCATCTGGTGTTCAGTTTTTCCTTTAAATTCCGAATGCCCCATGTTGGGGAGTGCCAACATATTACAATGCAGTCCCTGCCCCGGCCCTTGAGCCATGGCAAACTGTACGTGGATGGCGAGCAATTGCGGCTATGCTTTACTATAGATGCCCCGGACCCCTTACGTTGTGTAGCGGTAACCCATGTGTACCAGGGCATTTGTACCCTGGAACGGTGCTGAACTCCCCTTGGTGGCGAATTTATTGGGCAGATAGGTAATTGCTACCCTACGACCTCAGCGCTTTTTTTGCTGTTCTTGAATTCACTCGGGCTCAAACCGTATTTCTCCTTAAAGATCTTGGAAAAGTAGCTCCTGCTGGTAAAGCCAATGGAATAGACCACTTCGGAAATGTTCATTTCGGTGGTGGCAATGTAATCACGGGCGAGTTCCAGCCTTGCATGGCGTATGTACTCGGTAACCGTTTTGTTGTAAAGCAGTTTAAACCCTTCTTGCAGCTTTGCTTGGGTAAGGCCGGTTTCGGCAGAGATGTCTTCCAAAGAAAAGTCCTTTGCAATGTTCTTCTCTATTTTTTTGGCATAGCTACGGATCTTCTTCAATTCCCTTTTCAGCAAACTGGTCTGGGGCCTTTTGTTCTGCACCTCCTTGTTATGCTGGATCATGTGCATGGATAGGATCTGGTACACATACCCCTCGATCATCATAATACGGACCATTCCCTTTGCCTTGATCTTTTTTATTTCGGCCATTACCTCGGCAATTTTGAGGTTGTACGATCCATAATAGGCAAATACCTTTTCGTGATCGGTATCCAAAAACACCTTGTACAGTTGCTTGTTGAGTTCCTCCCCTTGGTTCAACCTTTTGCGCAAAAAAGGTTTTCTGCGCACCTGTATCACCGTCTGGCTTATTTTTATGTCCTTGGGAAAGTATCTGTCCGTTATACCGCCATCGCGATTGGTCAGGATCACCGATTGGAACTGCTCCATGATCTTAATATCGTCTTCCGGCTGGTACCCGAACTTATGTCCGCAATACCCTTCCAAACAGTAATAAAAGCTAATGGGGTTAAAGTCGGAAGTATCCACCTCGATCAGTACCTCGTCAAAAAAAGTGATATCGAGTTCCAATAAACTCACACCCCAGTCAAAAGTGATAAAACGGATACTTCCGTTTGCCTTATCGTTGGAAACATTTAAGGAATGCTGTCCCCATCTTTCGGTTATTTCGCCTCCAATGGCATTCTTGATCTGCTCAACCGATTCTGCGGTATCGTGGGCGTCTACTTTAATTTTTATCATTAAAAAGTCTTCCTACTTTTTGTTCAATTATTGGTCTTAACCCCTAAAGATAGGCTTTGTTGGCAAGTGCACAACCATAGGGGCACACCTTTATCATAGTTTTAATAAAAAAATGAATAGCAACACAATTAAATTGGTTTGAGTCAATCTTTTTTGATGGTTTATCCTTACTTGGTACCTAGATGCAAGAAGATTATGATTTACAAACTTTCAAATGAGGCAGGGAAAGACGCGATAGAAAAGGAGTTTGGAATTCCCTTCAGATATCCGAATTTATACCGGCCAAACCCTATCATCAATGGTTTTCACGAAATCAACCTTAGCGTGGTGCCCATGGAAAAACCCAATAAGATAACTTTTGCCATTTGGGGGCTCATGCCACAGGATTTTAAAGAGGATTGGCACAATTTCCAGGATAATGCCAACACCTTGAACGTGCAGTTGGAGGAACTGGAAAACGTAGCCTGGATGCAGGAATCCTTCAAAAAAAGGCGTTGTTTGATTATTGTGACCGGTTTTTACACGCATCTGCTGGAAAACGGCAACACCTACAGCTACCATATTTACCGACCCTCCGAAAAACCATTTTATTTGGCAGGCACCTACAATGTGTTGCATGACGGTTTTTTGTGCACCGCGGTAATGGTGACCAAGACCGACCCGTTTGTTTCCAGTTACCACAACATTAGCAATCTGGCCCCGGTCATAGTTCCTAAAGAACAGGCTGCAACATGGTTGAACCAGAACGCAACTGTTGATGAGCTGAAACAAATTGTTCAGGACCCCCATAACATCAATTTGGAAGCCAAGCGCTTGGACAACCAATTCTTTCTAAAAAATTTGGCCCCGAGCCAGCAAATTGAATCCTTGCTCGCGGGGTCTCAACAGTAAAAAACAGGCGGCCAAACAGTCTAATCTGAGAACTTTACACCCTTTTAATCACCCATATCCGCTATTGAGTCAACATAAAAAGGTATAGCGGCAAGCTACCACGCACAAGTAAACGATATTTGTAATGTACTGATTAAGAGCTAGTCAGGCATTAACACTAAACACTATCATTATGTTACGTTGGACAGTCGCTTTTATAATATTGGCCATTATTGCCGGTATTTTCGGATTTGGAGGAATTGCCGCAGGAGCGGCAAGCATTGCCAAAATCCTATTCTTCATATTCATTGTATTGTTTATCATTTCGTTGATAACAGGAAGAAAAAAATTATAAAACAACACACACTAAAAGAAATCATTAACCCTAAAATCAGAAACTACATGAAAAAGTCGATACGAATATTTACAATGCTCTTGGCAACGGTACTTACCTTAAGTTTGACCAGTTGCAGGGAAACCAAAGAAGATAAGGCCGAAGAGGCCATAGAAGACGTAAAAGATGGGGTCGAGGATGCCGCCGACGATCTTGAAGATGCCGCAGAAGATGTTGGGGACGAAATGGAGGATGCCGCTGAAGACGTAGAAGATGCTGCTGAAGACGTGGAGGATGAAGTTGAGGACGCTACCGACTCCTAAGAAATTTCACAACTGACAAAGCATAACTCTGGCCAGTTTTGGCCAGAGTTTTTTTGTTTGCGTTCATCGGTATTTTTACTAAAGGAAGGATATACCGATATTCGTTCATACCTTAGAGAACAGAAACACCACCATTTTTTTTGAAGACCTTTTTAACCATCCTGTACATTGCAACTTCCGTTTGGGCGATCGGAGCCATTATTTATCACGGAAGGCGGCCCTCGCGTTCCATTAGTTGGGCTTTGGCCATTATCATCCTGCCCTTTTTAGGGGCCATACTCTACTATCTTTTTGGCATGAACCGTAGAAAGTTCAAGTTCTACAACACCAAGGAATTTGAAAAAAGAAACAAGTTTGCCCAGCCTAAAATTTCCGAGCAAGAAGCGTTTTTAGCGCATTTTGATGATGATATCCGAAAGGAAAGGCTCAACCGATTGATAGAGGCCAGTTCCAGTACCACTGCAAAATCCAGCAATAAGGTATCGGTCTTACAAGATGGCGGGGAAACCTTCAACGTTTTGTTCAAAGCCATGGAAGAGGCCCAAAAATTCATCCATGTGCAATATTACATTTTGGAGAGGGGCACGCTTTTGGATAAAATGCTGGACCTTTTTGAAAGAAAAATCAAAGAAGGTGTAGAAATCAGAATTATTTACGACTCGCTCGGCAGCTATAAATTACGGGGCCGCCCCAGAAAACAATTTCAGGATATCGGGGTAAAAATATATCCCATTATGCCCATTCGGATAAGGAACCTGTTGTTCTCCCTTAATTTTAGAAACCACCGAAAAATTGTGATCATAGACAATACCGTGGCTTTTACCGGAGGGGTGAATGTTTCCGACAAATACATAAAACGGGAAAATGGACTGGGTAAATGGAAAGACGTCCATTTAAAACTGGAAGGCCCCATTGTAAACGATCTGCACCTTATTTTTCTAAAGGATTACTTTTTTGCGAGCAACAAAGCGGATTTTAATATCTCCAACTATGTTGCTGCACAACAAGCCGCAGGCAACGTCAATGCCCAAGTGGTCGCTGGCGGACCAGATTCCAAGCACCCTACCATTATGCAACAATATATAGGCATGATGAACCAGGCGAAACGTTCCATATGCATAGCCAACCCCTATTTTGTTCCCGGTGAAGCGTTTTTGCAGAGCCTAAAAATCATCGCGCTCGAAGGAGTGGAAATCACTCTTTTGGTTCCTAAAAAATCTGATTCCCAAGCAGCCAAATTTGCCATGTTTTCCCATTTCGAAGAATTGCTGAAGGTCGGGGTGAAAATCTATTTACGGAACGACTTCTCCCACAGCAAAATAATGATCGTGGATGATGACCTGGTCTCCATTGGCTCCGGCAACTTCGACATTCGCAGCTTTGAACTCAACTATGAGACCAATATTTTACTGTACAACAAAGAAATCAACAGGGAAATGACGGAAGAGTTCAAAAAAATCTGTGAAAAAGCCAGCCCAGTTACCTTGGAACGGTTCCTGAACAGAACCCTTTGGCAAAAATTCCTCGAGGGGCTCTTCAAATTTTTAAAACCCCTGATCTAGTATTCCCAATAATGGTCTGCATCAATCATTAGCTGATTTACGGCAACCCCAACACAAGGTCCAGGTTAACTTAGTATCAAAATAAAACAATCATGAAAAATCTATTTTTAATTCTATTCTTAATCGGAGCGACAACCCTAAGCGCCCAGAGCATATCTAAAAATGCATTGGGTATCAGGGTGGGCGATAACGACGGATTTGGAGGTGAAATCTCCTATCAGCGTTATCTGCACGAAAACAATAGACTGGAATTCGACCTTGGCTGGAGAGATTCCAACAATGTGGAAGCCTTTAAACTAGTGGGGCTGTACCAATGGGTAATGCCAATTGACGAAGGATTTAACTGGTATGTTGGTGCCGGTGGTGGTTTGGGATCTTTTGATGCCGGAGAAGTTGATGGCACCTTTGCTCTAGTAGCAGGTGACATAGGTATTGAGTACGATTTTGATTTTCCATTATTGGTTTCGCTTGATATGAGGCCTGAAATTGGTTTCAATGACACTTACTCGGACGACCTGGATTTGGATATCGCTCTCGGACTACGGTACCAGTTCTAAACACAGTATAATCTAATTAAAAAGGGCAAATTATAATTTGCCCTTTTCTAACCCTTAAATTTTGAGAAGAAAACTAAAACTACTTTTTCTAGCGATCATCGCTGTATTTTTAGTTGTCCATATTTTGAAAGAACCCAAAACTACCATACCAAAAAGCATACAGGACGAGGTGGAGATTGCCCTTGGACATTTTTCCGAACTCGAGGGGATTCCCATAGCATTCAAGTTCAAAAAGAACATCAAAAAATCAGTGATGCAGGCTCAGCCCACTTGGAGTGGACTGCTAAAGCCCAGGAGCAAAAGAAGCTATGTGATCTTGATCAGTGAAAAGTTCAAGATTTCCGGAGCGGAATTTAAAACAGTGGATGTGCCGCGGGATGTGCTGATCGGTTGGATAGGACATGAGCTTGGCCATGTGATGGATTATCAAGAACGTGGCAATCTCAATCTCATAGGTTTTGGTATCCGATATGTACTCTTAAAGGAATTCGTAAAAAAAGCCGAACGGGCAGCCGACTCTTTTGCAGTGTCCCGGGGCATGTCCGAATATATCCTGAAAACAAAACGGTTTATCCTAAACCATTCCGAAATCGACGATGTTTACAAAGCCCGTATAAAGCAGTATTACCTCTCCCCAGACGAAATTATGGAAATGGTGGAGCACCAGGATTCCATTAGGGACAATAATTTATTATGATTTTTGAGCAACAAATGCTTCCCATTCCTCGAAGCGTTCTTCGCCCATAACGCGTTCCATTTTAACCTGACCGCCTTTTTTCTTGTTGGCCCCGTTCCAATCGGCAAACAGCTGCTGGGGCACAAAAGTAACCTTTACCCCTTCCAAAGCTTTGCTTCGGGCCACTTTGTAGTTTTTATTGGCTTCTTTTAAATAACTGTCCAGAACATTTGCGGTTTTTTCTTCATCCAATGGGTTGTCGGAACCCAAATACCAAGTGTGGTAGAACCCATCATCAAAACGCTTGGCGCAAAGGGTATATTCCGGCACCTTTATGTTCAACGCTTCCTCCAAATGCTTTACGGCATCGTTCAGCTTGTTTACCGAAAGCTGGGAACCCACCGTATTCATGAAAAACTTGGTACGTCCCGTAATTTTGATTTCAGCCCGTTCCACATCGGTAAAGGCGATGGTATCCCCTATAATGTATCTCCAAGCCCCAGACACTGTTGAAATGATCAGCACGTAATCCACATCTTCCTCGACATCATCCAAGGTTATGGAGGGTGCATCATCCGTCAATGATCCATCTTGGTTCACATATTGCGGCTCAAACGGCACAAACTCAAAGTAAATACCATTGTCCGTAATCAGTTTCATTGCGGTGGTCTCCGGCCTGTTTTGGCAGGCAAAGAACCCTTCTGATGCCAAATAGGTATCAATAATCTGAATGGGATGGTCCAACAGTGCATTGAAACTTTTCTCGTACGGGTCAAATGCCACTCCGCCGGAAGTATAGGCTTGCAAATTGGGCCATATTTCGTGGATGTTGTCCACATTATGATAGTCTATCACCTTTTTAAGCATGAGTTCCATCCAAGACGGGATGCCGCTCAAAGCTCCAATGTCCCATTTTTTGGCATTTTTTGCGATGGACAGTACGCGCTCGTCCCAATCATCGATTTTAGCTATTTGATCTCCGGGCTTGTAATACTTTTTAAACCAAAATGGAATATTACTGGCACTGATTCCACTGATCTCACCTTCCTTTTTTCCATCACGTTCCTGAAGATTTGTGGAACTGCCCAACATCATAATTTCTTTTTCAAAAAAATCGGCGGGCATATCAAAATTACTCATGGCAAATACCTGCTGTCTGCCAGCCCTTGTGATGGAATCCAGCATATCTTTGGTCACAGGAATCCTTTTGGATTTTTTTCCCGTAGTTCCCGAAGAGAGTGCAAAAAAATCGGGGCTACCGGGCCAAGTAACATCGGGTTGGCCCTCTATGGTCTTACTCCACCATTCTTCGGTGATTTTTTTATAATCATGATAGGGTATCCCCTCGGAAAATGCCTTTTGAAGATTGTCGGATTTTAGGATGGAAGCAAAATCGTAGTGTTCCCCAAACTTTGTATCCTTGGCCTTTTCCAACAATTCTTTCAAGACCTTTTTTTGCTCTTCAACAGGGCTTGTGTCTTTGCTCAAGGCCTCTCTGGCCTCAATCACCCCTTTTATGATATTTCCAATAATTGCCATACTGAGTAACTTATTTTTATAAAATTACCCATATCCTGAAGGTAGCATTTACTCAATCCATTTTTAGATTGACTTATATGATCTTAAACGTTGACCTTAGTCGACAACGGTGAGGTCTGTTTCGGGACTTCCTTGGTTTTGGGCTGTTCCAAATTGTTGGAGATTTTGGAAAAAAGAGGCTCTGGTGTTTCTTCATTGACGGATACATGGCCGTTTAACAGGTTTATCTCCATGACCACCAAAGAAAGATAATCCATGAGGTGTTCTGCCTCATCAATCAGTATCCTGACCACCTGAAGTCGTAGATCATATTCCAAATCTATGCTGTGCTCATGATTCCAGGGGCTTTTTCTCCCTGACGTTTTCCAGATTATTTCCAAGTTCGATTTTTAAACGAAAATAGCTTAAATAATATTGAGTTTACAATGGGGTTACGTTATTTTAACATAGTTGAGGGTTAAAAATAATCCTTGTCCGAAAATCTAGATGAGATCATCAATCGGAGAATGGCAAGATTTACTTTTTTTGACTTTTTTTAGATTTCTATAGGACTTACCGGATTCGACTTCTTAATGTTTTCATAAATATGAAAATCAAATGGTTCCATAGGCAAATAATATCAAACTAACTCTTATATTTAGCCGATTGCGAATAATTTTAAAAACAAAAAATGACCCACGAATTACTAGAAAAGGCGGAAGAGTTCGAAAAAAGGCCAATGAGCCACATGTCCACCAGCGATAGGGTTAAGGCCTCAAGGGAAGCAAAAAGCTTGATTCTTTCCATTAACGAGATCTATAAAAAAACCAAGGATTCCAAATTAATGGAAACCATGAAGAACATTACTGCTAAAAAGCGTAAGATAGAAAAGCGCCTAAAGGGTTCCCCTTTAGTTTAATTTCTACCACATATACTTTTTAAGGAAGGGTGTTGGTTCTTCCTAACAAACATCCTTCCTAAAGTTTTAGTTCCCCTCTCCCACTGCAGAAACAATTCATTAAATGTAAGCGACTTATCTACTTTTCGCTTGGGATGTTATTATCAAAAAATAGGTTTTCCCATTTACATAACTTTTATTACCAGTTATGTCCCATTTACTGCCACAAATAAAAATATGGCTTGTTTGCCCCATCTTTTGGATAATTTAGAGGAGCAGTTTAACTCAACTAAATAGCAAACACTCAAAAAATGAACACTATAGATACAAAACTGGGATATCTGTTCTGGTATATTGTTATTGCGCTATCCATTTACTTTCTATTAAGCAGTATCTACCTGTATATGAATTAAGCTATACTAAACACTAGCGCATCGACCAGATTCGACAATGGATAGTAATGTTCTCAATAGGGCTCCTTTTTTAAGGCGCCCTTTTTATTTCCATTCCATTTTAGGCAACATCACTTCTTTTTTATCATGGGAATTTTCCACGTTGTACAAAACTTCATCCAAAAAAGAAATGGCCTCGTTAATATGAGGACCTTTGTTCAACATTACACATTCGGCCTGAACAGATGATGTGATATCGGTTATCTCCGACCTGGATGGCATTCCTTTTTTTGCCAGACCTTCCAAAACCTGGGTTGCCCATACCACGGGAATATGGGCTGCACTGCAAAAGGACAGGATACCTTCCTGTACCAGTGCCATATTTTTCCAACCTACTTCCAAAGCCAAATCTCCTCTTGCGATCATCACACCTAAGTGTTTTCGTTGCATTGCAGTAATCAGGATGTTGATCAAGTTTTTGTACGCTAAATTGGTCTCTATTTTTAGTATCACGCCCAAATCTTCGTCTGCACCCAAGCGCTTTAGTACCATAAGAAGGTCCTTTACATCCTTTTCATCGTTCACATAGGAATAGTTGACAATGTCGGCATGTTTCACTACAAATTTCAGATCCTCCCTGTCCTTTTCCGTCAAACCCGAAATACCCAAATCCAAAGTCGGTAGGTTAATTCCCTTTTTTCCTTTCAGTTTGGTGCCACCAGGATCGGCACGTGTAATTTTCACTTCGAAGTGATCGGGGGCCGTTTCCATAATCTCCCCTTCGATTCTGCCATCATCAAATAAAATTGGGGCCCCTTTCTCCACACGTTCAATTATTTGAGAAGGCACACAACCAATGGTTGCCGGTTTCAGTAAATTCCCTCCATCATCATACTTGGCGGAGGTCGCTTTATCCTCCTTGCCGGATACAATGAGTTTATCTCCTTTGTTCAAAAGAATAAAAGGCTTCCGCTTCTTTTTTGAACCGTTTTTCACTTGACCCACTTCACCGAAATCAATTGTTCCCGTTCGGACCTTTGATCCCGCAAGATCCATGGCTACCTTAACTGTAGTGGAACATTCGTTGGCCGCCCTTTGCACATTGGCTATAATGGCTTTCCAAACTTCCGGATTATCGTGAGCGCAATTGATCCTGGCACAGTCCATTCCATTTTCAACCATTTCCAAAACCATATTATAATCGGTCGCTGCTTCGGATGGCATGGTCACCATAATACGGACCCGTCTCCTTTTATCGCTTTTTCCAAAAAGTTGGTCGGTATGCTTCTTTAAAAGTTTATTTCCATCGCCGATGGATAAAAACTCGTTATGGGATAAGTTGGGATTGCTCCCCAACAAACTATGGGTAATGATCTTTAAATTGATAAGGCTGCCTAGAATATTTCCTTCGGAATTGGCCAAACGGGTCAAACCCAACTCTTTTAGACCCCTTTGCATATTTCTGGCATCAAAACTCCTAAAGGTTGCATAATGCATGAGGTTTTTGGCACTCTTTTTATAAATGGGACATACCTGCTTTACAACAGGGCTGCTGTCCGCATCTTGTTGTTGAACCAAATCAACGACCTCATCTATTTGCAATGCCATTTTGTGAAGCTGCTCCCGTGTAATGCCCATACCTCATTTTTTATGGCAAATTTCAAAAGGAAACACTTCAAAAAAACTGATATCGGTCAGTGCATTTAAACTTTACCAAATCGATTTCATTGGGCTGACAGCATTTATTTGAATGGGAGCCTCGTTATCCTCGTTAACAATAATCAGTGTATCATAAGGAGAGGTAGGAAATACTTGATCGGTAATGGAGACCAAACCTTGATCAATAAATAATTCCATGGACGACCAGTCCATAAAAATCCTCAGTTCATGTGCTTTTTTTTGAGCATCCATTAGTGGAGCTACATGCTTTCTTGCACCAAAATCTTCCTGAAAATCGATTTTCCCAGATAAGGTTCTATCGACCTCAAATTTCCTGTTCTCTACGTCCATGTGCAGCTCGAGCACCTCATTGGATGCATTTTTAAACAATATTTTAAACTTTTTTGAAGCTGTTGTCAGCCATATTTCGGATTGATTCAGCCCATTGGTCTCCACACTGAAAGTCTCGCCAGATGGAACCTCAGTTTGTTCAACTAAAGGAGGGTTGGACAATTTATCCACTGTTTCAATCGGGTAACTGGCCAGAAAATAGTCGTCATCCCATTCATAAAGTGATAGCTTGCGTGGCAGCGTCATAGCACTTCGCCATTTTTTGGTAGGCGTGTCTCGGGCATAATCCCAATTGCTCATCCATCCTATAAAAATACGCTCGCCATTAGGTACGTTGTTATAGGTTACCCCCGCATAATTATCGGTTCCATAATCCAACCACTTGGGTTCCTTTTGATCGGTGGAAAAGGTTTTGCCGTCAAAATCACCTACAAAATATTGGGTTCCACTACCGCCATTGGGCGCCCCGGGATTAATACTGATGATCAATACCCATTTTTCTTCATCCGAACCCTTGATCTTTAATGGAAAAAGGTCGGGACACTCCCACACCCCTCCATGAGCGCCTTTTGTTCTTCCAAAATCACTCAGGTGTTCCCAATCCTTTAAGTTTTTGGAAGTATAAAACTTAGCATGGTCGCCTGCAACCAACGTCAATATCCAAGATTTTGACGGTTCGTGCCAAAACACCTTTGGATCCCTGAAGTCCTTGATTCCCTCATTACCGATTACAGGATTATCGGCATACTTTGTCCAGGTGTCACCATTATCCAAACTATAGGCGATACCTTGTGTTTGAAAATCTTTTCTTCCAGCCTTTTCTCCATCCATGGAATGGTATGTAAAAATGGCGACCAAAGGTATTTTGCCATTTTCCCCAAAACCAGAGGTGTTTTTTGTGTCCACCACAGCACTTCCAGAAAAAATAAGTCCGTTTTGATCAGGATACAGTGCTATGGGCTTGTGCTCCCAATGCACCAAATCCGTACTTACCGCATGTCCCCAGTGCATAGGCCCCCATACAATATCATCCGGGTAATATTGATAAAATAGATGATAAAAACCATCATTATAGACCAATCCATTGGGATCGTTCATCCATTTTTCCTCGGGCGAGAAATGAAATTGTGGTCGATATTGCTCTTTATAGCTCGATTCTACTTGATTTTGCACCGATTCCTGCTTGTGCTCGTTTTTACATGAAACCAACATAATTAACATTAAGCAACTGATGAAGAAGTATCTGTACATTACCTTTTTATAAAATGAGCTAATCAAGATAAACAAATTTTATCTCTTTCTTTAACGGAAATAAGCGTTGCTTTATCCTAGAAAAAAACCAATAAATGGATAGATATAACTTCTAGAACGATTGAAAATATGATAGAGCCGTGCATTTTTCTCTTAAAGAGGGCATTGCACACAATTTTTCTTTAAAAAATGTGTTAACAACCTTAGTGAATGTTGTATTTTCTTACGGAGCCCAAAACTATGGAAAGAAGCAAAATATGCATTGACCCTAAACTGATGAGTTGAAAAAGTATTAATAATTAGCCCCGATTTAGGTACTTAATATGTCGTTGAAGCCCTCTAAAAGAGACCTTATATTTCCGCTTGCGGTTTTTGCACTATTCATAGCCATTGTCTTTATCCTATGGAACAACTCCCTCAACACCCAAAAATCGAATTACGTTGGGGAGATTCAGAACACGGGAAGCCTTAGGGCAAAGGAGTTTTTCTCTTTGGTCAAATACAACATAAAATCCTTGGAGAACCTTAAACATCGTATTGAAATGACCAATGGTTCATATTTTGACTATTGGGAAAAAGATGCCGGCCTTATTCTGGAACAAAACCCATCCTTTAGATTTGTGGAATGGCTGGACAGCTCCATGATCATCCAAAAAATAACACCTTTGGATGGAAACCGCGCAGCAGTCGGGTTAGACCTTACCAAACACCCAAGATATCCCGAATGGAGGAATCATGTATTGGACTCCTCAACCAACATTTCTTCATGGACAGAGCTGCACCAAGGGGGCACTGCTTTTTTGGTGGATGCGCCTGTTTATTTTGATGGTGCCTTTAGGGGTTCAGTTACCGCAGGTATGGATTTTACAGCGCCTTTTAATGAGTTGGTTGCCGATTTGGACAAATTCGCAATTCAAGTACAGGACGAAAAAGGAACCATATTTTACTCCAAAAACAATCCAAGAACAAGTGAGATCGGCAATGAATTTATTTTCACTACAACTTTTGAGGTGGACGCACTTGATGGCCAAAAATGGACATTCTCTTTAATGCCTTCCCATCTAAACTTCTTGGCCGAAAGAAAAGAATCGACCTACATTTATTTGGCTTTTGGGCTACTGCTCTCTTTACTTACCAGCTCCCTGATATATTTTTATAGGTCTTCTAGAAAAAAGAACAAGTATTTGCGCGATGCCAATGTAAAACTAAAAGACCTCAACACATCATTGAAAAAGGAGCAATTAAGGGCCGAAAAGGCATCTCGGTCAAAAACAGAGTTCATATCCAATATGAGCCACGAAATAAGAACGCCCTTAAATGCGATCATCGGATTTATTGAGGTTTTAAAGCTGTCCGAAATTCAAAGTTCGCTGCAAGAATACCTGTCCTTGATGGATATTTCTTCCAAAAAATTGCTCCTTTTGGTGAACGATATTCTTGAAATAGATAAAATAGAATCAGGCAAAACTACTTTTAGGGAAGATATATTTTCTCCCTTGGGAGAGTTAAGGAATATCATCAGGATTTATCGGCGAACCGCGGAAGAAAAAGGACTGTACATAAATCTGGACCAAACAGGGCAAAGTCAGATTGAAGTGGTTGGTGATATTGGGAAATACGGTCAAATCATAACCAATATTTTAAGGAACTCCCTAAAATTTACCGAAAAAGGAGGGATAACTATCTCTTATAAAGAAACTATTGTGGACAATGACCTTTCCATTGCCATTACCATAAAAGACTCTGGAATAGGAATTCCAAACGATAAACTTAAAACCATCTTCGACCGATTTACCCAGGTAGAGGTAGGAAAAGCTAAACGCCATGAAGGCAGTGGCCTTGGACTGTACATCACCTATAAACTTGTAGAGCTTCTCGAAGGTAAAATTGATGTCACAAGTCAAGAAAGTGTAGGCACCGAATTTCACCTATCGCTTAAATTTCCGATTTCGGAGACCAGTAATAGCACCACAAGCACAGCCAAAGAATTGATTGACCTTAGTGGTTGTAACGTTCTCATCGTAGACGATAATAGAGTGAATGTGATGGTGCTCAAAAAGACCCTCGAAAATTTGGGGGTACATTCCGATTCTGCTACTAATGGACTTGAGGCCATCGAAGCCGTCAAAAAAAATGACTACCATTTGGTTTTCATGGATATACACATGCCAAAAATGGATGGTTTAAGGGCCACTCAAGAAATCAGAAAATTCAACGATACCATTGGAATCATAGGGCTTTCCGCAGATGTAACAAAAGAGGCCATTGACGAGGCTAAGGGAGTTGGTATGAACGACTACTTTACAAAACCCATATCTTTTGAAAAGCTTCGAAAACACTTGCCCAGTTATCTGATCAAAATTTCCTAGGATTGAAATCTGGTTTTTAGTACTTCAAAATCCAAAAAGTCGGGGTTTGCCCATGTAGAAAATCATTATGGTGGTATATTTGGGTGGATGAACAAAGGATGACCCAGTCTTAACAACAGAACAGGAAAGTAAGTATTGGATTGTCTTGTTGACCAACACCATAAAAGTGTCCGTTACCAAAACAAAGCAATTGAGCAAAAACCTACTTTTAATCCTTACCCGCAACCCAGAACTAGGTAAGTGTAAGACCCGATTGGCCGCTAAAGTGGGAGACCAAGCAGCTTTGGATATCTATAAATTTTTGTTGGACAAAACCGTGTCGTTCACCAAAGATCTAAAGGTGGAAAAATGGGTTTACTACTCAGAAGAAGTTTGGAGAAACGATATTTGGGACAATAAGTTGTACACAAAAAAACTTCAGGTAGGCAACGATTTGGGCGAACGAATGATGAACGCCTTCAAAGAAGGGTTCCAAGCAGGTTTTGAGCATATCATCATCATTGGGAGCGATATGTACCACCTGAACCAATCCGATCTGGAAGAAGCTTTTTCAAAATTTAAAAACCACAACTTTGTTGTGGGGCCCGCAGAAGATGGCGGGTACTATCTTTTAGGGATGACATCCTTAAAGATGGAATTGTTCCAAAACAAGGATTGGGGCACAAATACGGTGCTATCGGACACACTTTCCGATTTAACAGACGAAAAAGTAGCGCTTTTGAAAGAAAAAAACGATGTCGACCATTACGAGGACATTATAGATATTAAGGCCTTTGCGCCATTTATAAAACATCTAAAAGAATGACACAGAAACAGATTGATGAATCCGTTCAATATTTAAAAAAACGAGGTTTTGAAACCCCGGAAATAGGTATTGTGCTCGGTACGGGACTAGGACAGCTTGTGGACGATATAGAAAACCCCACCGAAGCCCATTACAACCATATTCCCTATTTCCCATTGGCCACAGTGGAGTTCCATACGGGCAAATTGATCTATGGCACCATTGGGGGCAAAAAAGCCGTGGTGATGCAGGGCCGATTTCATTTGTACGAAGGATATGATTTTACGGACATTACCTATCCCATACGGGTGATGCATCAACTCGGCATCAAAAAATTGTTTGTGTCCAATGCCGCAGGAGCCATCAACCTTGATTTTAAAAAAGGGGATATTATGCTGATCGAAGATCATATCAATCTGCAAGGCGGGTCACCATTGGCCTTTAAAAATGTTGCAGAGTTTGGAGACCGATTTGTTGATATGAGCGAGCCCTACGACCCGGAAATGCGAAAAAAACTTGAAGCTATAGCCGATAGAGAGCATATTTCTTTAAAAAAAGGAGTGTATGCCTCCGTGGTTGGCCCACAACTGGAAACCAAGGCAGAATATCGAATGCTCAAGATAATGGGTGCCGATGCCGTTGGAATGAGTACTGTTCCCGAAGTAATTGTTGCCAATCATTTACGACTACCTATTGTAGCAGTATCCGTATTGACCGATGAATGCGACCCGGACAACCTAGAACCTGTTGAAGTTCAGGAAATTTTGAAGATTGCCGGGCAAACTGAACCTAAAATGATTAAATTATTCAAAGAACTGATCAAAGAACTATGAGCTATTTAGACGCCACCCAAAACCTATATAAAGATGCAGCCCTAACCCCGGATGTTGGGCTTTGCTGTACCACCAATCCCATTTGGCAATTTCCGGGCCTGTCCATTCCCAAGATCATGCAAGAGATGAACTATGGTTGCGGGAGCACGGTTTCCGCACAGGATCTGGTAAACAATCCAAAGATTCTGTACGTAGGAGTCGGCGGTGGAATGGAGCTACTACAATTCTCCTATTTTTCCAGACAAAAAGGCGGAGTTGTTGGTGTGGATTCCGTGGACGAAATGTTGGAAGCCTCCCGAAAAAACTTCAAAATTGCCGAAGAGGAAAACGATTGGTTCAAAAGTGAGTATGTCAACTTAGTCAAAGGGGATGCCTTACATCTTCCTGTTGAAGACGAAAGTGTTGATGTAGCTGCCCAAAACTGCCTTTTCAATATTTTTAAAATAGAAGATCTTAAGAAAGCTGTTTCCGAAATGTACCGCGTTTTGAAGCCTTACGGAAGATTGGTGATGAGCGACCCGATCTGTGAACAACCTATGAGCGACGAACTCCGTAACGATGATAGGTTAAGGGCACAATGCCTTAGCGGTAGCATTCCTTTGAAGGATTACATAAAAGTATTGACCGAGGCTGGTTTCGGAACCATTGAAATCAGAGGAAAACGATCGTACAGGGTGTTATCGCCAAACCATTATCCCACTAAAGAGCTCATTCATATTGAATCCATTGAAATAGCGGCCATAAAAGACCCGATGCCCGAAGACGGACCCTGTGTTTTTACAGGGAAAACGGCTATTTATTTTGGTAACGAGGACTATTTTGATGACAAAAAGGGGCATGTGCTACAACAAAACCAACCCTTAGCGGTGTGTGATAAAACAGCGGCTGCTTTGGCAAGCGCTTCAGATGAAATATATATAAGCGAAAGTACCTACCATTACAATGGTGGAGGTTGTTGTTAGTGCTTTATTTGGCAATGGCCTCTTTGGAGGATTCATAATCCAATAGAATTCCCTCTGAAATCCACTTGGCCAGTGCCTGCCGGTTATCGGGGTCCAAGATTCTACGTTGGTCCTTTTTGTTTCTAATGTTGCCAATTTCAATATAGGCCATAGCGGGAAGCGTGTTTTTTACCACATACAAACTGCTTCGTTCCATAAAGGTGCCGTTGTACAATCGGTTGGGCTGGAATTTTTTGTATTTCCTGAAAAAGGTTTGGTGAACACTTTCTGCCAACCTTTTTCCATTGGTACTTTTTTCATGGTGGTAAAAGAATACATCAATATTGGTGCCCTCGCCCCTACTATCAACATGTGTGACCAAAAGACGCTGATATTTACCAGTATTCTTTGTGTACAGGTCATTCACGGCTTTGGTGCGTTGCTTCAAACGCTCCAATTGGTCGAGCGGTATGCTTTTCGAGCCAACAGTTTCATCGGTATCCAACTCAAGGACCTTATGGTCTCTAATGCCATCGTTAGCATCTTGCACAATGAGATGTACTTCCGCTCCGTGCGATATGAGCTCTCTGGCCAGTCTTAGGGTAACATCGTAGGCGTATTCGTCCTCAGCGATCATTTTTCCATGGTACTTTTCCACGGCTCCTGGATCGGGCCCACCGTGACCTGAAATCAAATAATAGACCGTATTGGCCAAACGATCACTGGCGGCATCCACTTTTTTAAAATCATCACCAAAAATGGAATAGGTAATGTCCTCTTCCACCACTTCAACATTTTTGGCCAACGTATCGGGCAACATATAGTGTCTTCCTAAAATCAGGGATTCATCTTCTCCCAGTTCCTCACTGTTCATGTCCACAAAGTCGTTGTAGTATTTTGTTGGACTCACACCATGTCTTCTCAACAAGGAATAAATTCCATCCCCTTCTTGGGCCAGTACTTTAGGATATGCTTCTTGGGCATACATCGTGACCTGAACCAAAGACAAAACGATTAAAAATGTGATAAACCGAAAAGATTTCATCTAATTCTCTAATTCTAAATCAACATAATCATTAATAATGCCATTACTGATCAGATTGGCAAATTCTTTTCTGTTTGATCTAAGTGAGATTTTGTTACTGGATCTAGAAGTGTTTTCCAAGGTAAGTAAGCTTATGGCCGGTAGAATATTTCGAGCTAAATAAAGGCTGTTTTTGTCCTCAAAGATCAAGCTAGCTTCGTCAAAAGTTGTATTGGAAACACTGTTCTCCTTGAATACATTCTGAATATTCTCCGCAAAACGCTGGCCTTGGGTGCTTTTATTATAATGGTAAACTGCCACATCCAAGTTACCGGACCCGGTTATATTTTCAGCACGGATCAACAGCACACGTTGGTATTTGCCCGTATTTTGTATATAACGTTTATTGATCGCTTTGATATAATCCCCCATAGCGTCCACAACGGACAAGCTGTCTCTATCCAAGTTATTGGAAACTTCGTCTCCCATTAGATATATCTTGGCCCCGTGTACCATGAGCTCGGCAGCCAAACGCTGTGTTATATCGGTAACAATTTTTTGGTCCTGTTCCGTGGTATTGTCGGTGATCAAGTAGTACACCGCATCTTTGAGCTTGTCACTTTTCAGATACATTTGTGCAAGTTCCTTATCAAAAATCGGCTCCTCAACATCTTCTATGGCTTCTATCAATACACCAGTTTTTTTAAAGGAATCATCGGCGTAGGGCACTTTGTAGTTTTCCCCTAACTTTAAAAGAGTGCCTTCTTTTATCTTTTCGGCATTCAGCTCTAAAAATGTTCCGTAATGTTTGACAGGGTCCAGTCCTTGTTTACGAAGCAGGGAAAAAATACCATCTCCTTGCTCAGCAACCACATTGTAATAAGGGTTTTCCTGTCCAAAAAGGAATGTACAAGCCCATACCCAAAATAGAAGGGTCAATTTTGATTTCATTGCTGAAAGTTTTTGGGAGGGGTGTATTGCAAATATCACAAAAAATAAAACACGAAGGAATTTTTTAGCAGAAAAAATCCCACAATCTTTTAACAGTTTTAAAGACGTGATTCCTTCACTTGGGCATATTGTTTTCTAATTATGGATTCTGCAGGTTTATTTTGGGGAGTAAAACGGTTATCCTCATGACCTCCAACTTGGTCGTGCTGCATAAACCATTTCCAAACAAAGCCTCCTGCAAACCAATCCTCGTTCCAAAATTCGTCAAAAAGTACCTGTGTGGCCCTGGCCTGCGCCGCTAGGTTTACTTTCTCCTGATTTCGGTCTACCAACCAAGGTTTTTTGCCTGTAAAATCCATGCTTCGATACCCAAATTCAGTGAACAAAATGGGCTTATCAACCTGTTTTACAAGATTGTACATTTTGGTTTTCCAAGGCTGCCAGCCCTCGGTAAGGGTTTCAATAGTAGGGTTTTGCTTTTCACACAATGGAAAATAGGCGTTTACACCAATATAGTCCAATTCCGACCAAAATGGCGTTTTTGCATATTCATCCCAATTTGCGGCATAGGTGAGCTTTCCATGATATACCGTTCTTACTTTTTGAATTAGCTGGTTCCAGAACTCAGGTCGCTCGTTCACAAACGTCTTTAGCTCCGTCCCAATGCAAAAAATATCGCTTTGGGTCTCTTCGGCCAGTTCAGCAAACAGTAGAATAAATTTTTCGTAGGATTCCTCCAGTTTTTTCCAGTCCGCTTCCGAAGGCATCTTCATATTGCCTGTAAACTCTCCTCTATGAATCCAAATTTGGGGTTTAACCATGACCATGACCCCATTCTGATGTAGTTTTTCGATATACTGTTTAGCCCCTTCTCTTCGTTCTCCAAACCATTGCCTATCCAAATTGAAAAACAGTTCAGATGAGTTTTTTTCATTAATGAAACCAAAGGGCATTATAGCCGCATAATTGGCCTGAACATCAAGAACAGGATCGACATGTTGTTGCGATAATTCTTCCCCAGACGCAACAAAACTGACACCATTGACTTTGTCAAACTTGCTAGTGGCACAAGAGACAAAAACAAGAACGTATAAAAAAAATAGCTTCTTCATAATGATTGTGGACCCTTCTAAAATAATAATTTTAAAACACCTATTAGCTGCTAAATTCTTATTAATTTTCATTTTACTGTTAAGTTCTTTCCATAAAACTCGACACATAAAACATTCAAACCCAACCCATGGAGCACATTGTCATTATTGGAAATGGTATTGCAGGCGTTACGGCTGCAAGACATATCCGTAAACTTTCGGACAAAAAAATTACCATTGTTTCGGCCGAATCTGAATATTTTTTTTCCAGAACAGCCTTGATGTACGTGTACATGGGCCATATGAAGTTTGAGCACACCCAACCCTATGAAAACCACTTCTGGAAAAAGAACCGAATAGATTTGGTTAGGGGTTACGTTACCAAGGTAAACACAAAAGAAAAATCACTTCATATTGATGGTGCGCCAGACCTCAACTACGATAAACTGATTATTGCAACAGGGTCAAAACCCAACAAATTTGGATGGCCCGGACAGGATCTAGATGGTGTTCAAGGACTATACTCAAAGCAAGATCTGGATCTGCTGGAAGAAAACGCACCGAACAATAAAGTATGTAAAAGAGCAGTAATCGTAGGAGGTGGTCTTATCGGTATTGAATTGGCCGAAATGCTTCGCACCCGCGATATTCCTGTTACTTTTTTAGTACGGGAACCCAGTTTTTGGAACAATATATTACCAAATAGAGATTCCGAAATGATCAATGAGCACATTCGGGAACATCATATTGATTTGCGTTTGGGTGTCTCATTAAAAGAAATCCATCCCGACGAAAATGGAAGGGTAAAATCTGTGACCTTGGCCGGAACTGGTGAAGAAATTGATTGCAATTTAGTTGGATTAACAGCAGGTGTAACTCCTAATATTGATTTCCTCAAAGATTCGGGAATTGAATTAGGTCGAGGTGTAAAGGTGAATCGATTTTTGGAGACCAACGTTGAAGATGTCTACGCCATTGGCGATTGCGCAGAGCAGCAAGAAGCCATTGGGAATAGACGAGCTGTTGAAGCCGTTTGGTACACAGGCCGGATGATGGGTGAAACCCTGGCCCAGACCATCTGTGGAAACCGAATGGAATACAAACCAGGGCATTGGTTCAACTCAGCCAAGTTTCTGGATATTGAGTACCAAACCTATGGTTGGGTTTTTCCGGAACCAAGAAAAAAAGAATCCGAAACCCATTTCCATTGGAGGCATCCCAAAGAAAAACGCTGTATCACTATTGCGTTTGATAATGATTCCGAAACCGTTTTGGGCATCAACACTTTTGGGATTCGCTTACGGCACGAAGTTTTCGATAGATGGCTCAGTGAAAAAAGAACGGTTGATTTTGTGATGGAGCACCTCAGAGATGCCAGTTTTGACCCCGAATTCTATAAAAATTTTGAATCCGATATTGTTTCAAAATACAATGCCGATTTTGGAAAATCCATCAACCTGAAAAAGAAAAACCTAAAACGCATCTTCAAGATTGCTTAAGTTATAATTATGAGCACCTATAATAAAAGTATGGCCTTAACGGGCGAACCACCCAGAAGTCTAAGCATTGGTCAAAAAATTGCCGTCCTTTTGGGATTATCGGGACTCGGTATTTTGCTCTTGGCTGTTTTTAATACCAGTTTTCCGAACAAGACCTTATGGTTGACCTTGTCCTTATCCGCCATTGGCATTGGAACCATTTGGTTTTCTTGGGATGCCTATTCCCAAAAAATTCCAGGCATTAAAAACGACGGGGTTTGGTTCAGGTCCATTTCCAGCCGTGGATTATGGGGATGGGTGGCAGGTTTGGCGCTCACAGGCTTTTACATTGTACTCTATTTTTATCCGGAATACCTTGGCTTGGTCAGTGATGGCGAAAACAAAGGTGTTATCGGCCTTTTTGACCCACTCAGCAAATTTTTGAACGGGAATCCCGCAAGCCAATGGTTTGTTTATGGGACTCTTTACACCGTTGCCATTTTAGCCTTTGGCATCAAGTTCATCTGGAAATACCGCCACAATCGCTACGAGAGATTGAGAACTTGGAGCGTGATGTTCTTTCAAACCGCTTTTGCCTTTATTATCCCAGAATTGATGGCCCGCTTGAACGGCCATAAAATTTTGGACGGAGGCAGTCTACCTTACTACGACCTCAAAAATATTTGGCCGCTCAATTATTACAATTTTGAGGGCTATCGCATCAAAATGTTTTTAAGTTCGGGAGAAATTGGATTTGCCTTCTTGATTTTCGGCATCCTTTCCATTTTTGTGATCACACCTATCCTAACCTATAAATATGGTAAAAGATGGTACTGCTCCTGGGTATGCGGCTGCGGAGGATTGGCAGAAACTGCAGGTGATTCCTTTAGGCAATTAAGCGATAAATCCACATTTGCATGGAAGGTTGAGCGCTGGGTAGTGCACAGCGTAGTAGTATTTGTGACTTTGATGACCACCGCTGTCATCTATTCCTATTTGGGAACGGACACCAGTAAATATTGGTTGACCAAAAGCTCCTTTTTGATCGGCGTGGCCGTTTTACTGACGCTAGTGTTCGGTTGGGCCATGATCTTTAAGCGGGATCAGCTCCAAAAAGATGCGAAGTACGGAGCCATAGGTTACTTTGTGATCATCATAGCCCTTATCGGATTTCACTTTTTCAGTGGTGAAGGTGAAGTTTTCCTTTTCAAATCGGGAACACTTCGTAAATCATATTCTTTTTTGATCGGGAGTATATTTTCAGGAGTTATCGGAACGGGCTTCTACCCTATCTTCGGAAGCAGGGTATGGTGCCGCTTTGGCTGTCCTATGGCAGCCATCCTAGGTTTCCAGCAAAAATTGTTCTCTCGATTTAGGATCACCACAAACGGAGGACAGTGTATCTCTTGCGGCAATTGTTCCACCTATTGTGAGATGGGCATCGATGTGCGTGCCTATGCGCAAAAAGGGGAGAACATAGTCCGAGCAAGTTGTGTAGGATGCGGTATTTGTTCCGCTGTTTGTCCTCGTGGCGTGCTTAAATTGGAGAATGGTCCCTTGGAAGGTAGGATAGATAGCAACCAAGTATTGTTGGGGAACGATGTAGACCTTATGAACCTTGTCAACAAAAAATAGACAGACTTCCTTTTTTGAACAATCCCGGTCAGATATCAATGGAAAATTTTAGTTTTGGCAACCACTAACACGAACTAAAATTGATACCCAGCCAATGGCGGACGTCAAAGTCATTATCCCAGCAATCAACGAAGAAGACTCCATTGGTTTGGTAGTCTCGGAAATTCCTGGTCATGTATCCGAAATAATTGTTGTGGACAACGGTTCTGAGGACGATACCGTGGTAAATGCAAAAAAAGCAGGAGCAACGGTAGTAACAGAAAACCGCAAGGGATATGGGTTTGCTTGCCTAAAGGGATTAAATTACATCTCCGAAAGATCCAAAACACCCGACATTATCGTATTTATCGACGGAGATTATTCAGATTATCCAGAGGAATTGGATAAGATTATCGCCCCAATTTTGGAAAATGACATCGATTTTGTGGTTGGAGCGCGAAAAAAAATACTTCGCGAACCAGAATCAATGACCCCGCAACAGGTTTTTGGTAACCAATTGGCCACATTTTTAATGCGATTGTTTTTTAGGTCAAAATTTACGGATTTGGGACCTTTTAGGGCGATAAAATATGAAAAGCTCAAAGAATTGAAAATGCAGGACACAACTTATGGATGGACTGTGGAAATGCAATTGAAAATTTTGAGAAAAAAAATGTCATATATCGAAGTACCAGTACGTTACAAACGAAGAATTGGCGTTTCAAAAGTATCAGGTACGGTAAAAGGTACTATATTTGCGGGCATAAAAATATTGGGTTGGATCTTTAAATACAGTTTAAAATAATGGGACTTGCTATTACTTACATCATCATTGCTATTTATAGTATCGCCTTAGTTTTGATTTTCTTCTACAGCCTTGCACAGTTGAATCTCCTAATCAATTACCTTGGGTATAAAAGAAGAAACGAAGAAGCCCCAAAGTTCAACCTTCTAGACCCCAAAGAAATTCCATTCGTGACCATACAGCTTCCCATCTATAATGAGGAATACGTAATGGAGCGTTTGTTGGACAACATCGCCAAAATAGAATACCCAAAAAGCAAGTTGGAAATTCAGGTGTTGGATGACTCCACCGATGAATCCGTTGCCGAAACCGCCCGAAGGGTACAAGAGCTTCAGGAAACTGGATTGGACATACAGCACATTCGCCGCGAAAATCGACAAGGCTTTAAAGCCGGCGCCCTAAAAGAAGGTCTTGAAATCGCCAAAGGGGATTTTATAGCCATTTTTGATGCCGACTTTTTGCCAGAAGCCGATTGGCTCAAGAAAACTGTTCCCTACTTTAAAGATGAAGAAATCGGTGTGGTCCAGACCCGCTGGGGACACATCAATAGGGATTATTCTACCCTAACACGTATCCAAGCCTTTGCTTTGGATGCCCACTTTACTTTGGAGCAAGTAGGAAGAAACTCAAAAGGACACTTTATCAACTTTAATGGCACCGCAGGTATCTGGAGAAAACAATGCATTTTTGATGCAGGGAACTGGGAAGGTGATACCCTTACCGAAGATTTGGATTTGAGCTACCGCGCCCAATTGAAAAACTGGAAGTTCAAGTATTTGGAAGATGTTGAAACACCTGCCGAGCTTCCCGTTGTAATCAGTGCAGCGCGCTCACAGCAGTTCCGTTGGAACAAAGGTGGGGCCGAAAACTTTAGAAAAACTGTTTGGAGTGTCATCACGGCCAAAAACATACCTTTTAAAACCAAATTTCACGGGGTTATGCACTTATTGAACAGCTCTATGTTCCTTTGTGTTTTTACCGTGGCCTTGTTGAGCATTCCAATGCTCTACATCAAAAATACATATGGACATTTGGGTTGGGTATTTGAGGTAACCAGCTTCTTCATCCTAAGTACCATTATCCTGTTCGTTTGTTATTGGTTCACCTACAAGAGCATACAGGGTAGCAGTTTTGATAATTTTGTGGACTACATTAAACTATTCTTTACCTTTTTCTCAGTGGCATTGGGCTTTTCATTGCACAATACGGTAGCTGTTTTGGAAGGACATTTAGGTAAACGAAGTGAGTTTGTAAGAACCCCAAAGTTCAACATCAATAACCTTACGGATTCCTGGAAAGGCAACAAGTACCTCACCAAGAAACTTTCGCCCAACATGATTTTGGAGTTTGCCTTAATGATTTATTTCCTTTTCGGAATGTACAGCGCCATACCATTGAACGACTACGGATTGTTCCCTTTCCACTTGATGTTGTTCTTAGGTTTTGGATTTGTATTCTTTAAATCCTTAACTTCCAAGGCATAACCCACCATTATGCAATCTTACTGGCGACTGCACAGATACCCGATATTGTTTGCTGTCGCTTGTATTTTGTTCTACTGGAGTTTCGCTTACAATTTGGTGCGTACCGATTTTGTAAAGCTTTTTATGCTCTTTGGGGCACTATTTTACCTTACTTTCAAAATTATACGGTTCGAAAAGTGGAATTTTAAGTTCCTCTTGGTCATCGGGATACTTTTTCGATTGGTTTTCCTGATTGCAGAGCCTAACCTCTCACAAGATTTTTACCGTTTTATCTGGGATGGCGAACTCATCAAAAATGGCCTCAATCCCTATTTGTACACCCCAGACCAAATTATGGAACAGGATACGGTATCGTTTGACGGCATGAAGGAGCTTCACGAAGGGATGACCGACCTTAACGCTAGACATTACAGTAATTACCCACCTGTTAACCAAGTACTTTTTGCACTTGCATCCCTTTTAGGCGGAGGAAGCATACTGGGCTCTACCATTGCGATGCGATTGATCGTGATCCTTGCAGACTTGGGCGTACTTTATTTTGGCAGAAAACTGTTGCAACACCTGAACAAAGCCAATCACTTGGCATTTTGGTACTTTTTAAATCCTTTGGTCGTCATCGAACTAACAGGCAACCTTCATTTTGAAGGGGTAATGCTCTTCTTCTTTGTTTGGGCCTTGCATCTTATCTCAAAAAACAAATGGTTATGGGCAACACCCATATATGCCACTTCCATTATGGTAAAGCTAATGCCCCTCCTGTTTTTGCCCCTTTTCATGAAATACCTGGGAGTTAAGAAGAGTGTCGTTTTTTACACACTTATAGGTTTAGGTTGTGCCGCATTGCTCTTCCCTTTTTACGCTCCTGTGTTTATTGACAATTACTCGGAGAGCGTCGGATTATGGTTTTCAAATTTTGAATTCAATGCCAGTATTTACAATGTAGTAAAAAAGATTGCGGTCAGCTATTTCGAAGCCAAGCCCTGGGAATTAATTGATTCGTACGGCTCTTTAATTCAAAAAGTTGTGGTTGTTATCGTATTACTGCTTGCTTTCCTTCGGAAAAACCAAAAACTGGAAATCATGATCACATCAATGGTATTTGCCTTGGCTTGTTATTACTTTCTCTCCAGTACCGTACATCCGTGGTACGTGGTATTCCTTTTGGGATTTGCCATATTTACGGACTACCGGTTCCCCCTGGTCTGGTCCTGCACCATTATTCTCAGCTACTACACCTACTCCAATCCTGATTACAAAGAGAATCTATGGTTGTTGGCCATTGAATACATTTTGGTAATCGGCTTCTTTATTTATGAAATGATAGGAAGCAGACCAAAAAAGTTATATTTCTTCAAAAAGTAATCCCAACTTTAGTACAATTCGAATTAATTTGTACATTAGCCCCAGAATGAAAGGACAACAGCACATATTATCCACTTTGAGCATCACTGCTCCTATCAGTCCATTTACTCCCCGCCGTCGTCGCCCGTAAGGGTGCATCATATCTATTGGAAATAGGTGAGTCCATTTCCGCAAAACTTCCAAATACATTTTTTTCAATTTTTACAGAATAATCGCTTGCAATGGAAATTATTGTTGCTAACGAATCACATTTTAAATACGCACAGATCATTAGTGATACCATTACCGAATCGGCCAAAGTCCGAGGTACAGGTATCGCCAGACGTACGCCTGAATATATCATAAAGCGCCTTCAAAACGGAAACGCCATCATTGCTTTGGATGGGGATAAGTTTGCTGGCTTCTGCTACATCGAGGTATGGGGAAACAAGGACTTTGTGGCCAACTCCGGTTTGATCGTGCATCCCGATTACAGAAATCAAGGTCTCGCCAAGAAAATCAAAAAAGCGGTTTTTGACCTATCCAGGAAAAAATTTCCCGATGCCAAGATTTTTGGGATCACTACAGGCCTGGCCGTAATGAAAATGAACTACGAGTTGGGTTACAAACCCGTCACCTTTTCTGAACTTACCGATGACCCGGAGTTCTGGAAGGGTTGTCAGACATGTAAGAACTTTGATATTCTAACACGTACCGACAGAAAAATGTGTCTCTGCACAGGAATGTTGCACGACCCAAAGGCACAAAAACAAGAACCCGAAAAAATCAACAAAAAGGCATTTCAACGATTGAAAAGTATTAAGGAAAGCCTTTTTCTAAAAAAGAAAGACAAATAAACTGTCAGTTCGAGCGCAGTCAAGAACGCTTAGTACGACAACAACAATATTTAAAGATTCAAAAAATGGAAAAATTAGTTATAGCCTACAGTGGCGGATTGGACACTTCATACTGTGCCAAATACCTATCGCAGGAAGAAGGTTTTGAAGTGCACGCAGTAAGCGTGAACACAGGAGGGTTCAGCAAAGCTGAAATTGAAGAGATCGAAGAAAAAGCCCTTGCCTTGGGTGCGACCACTTACACCTCCATCGATGCGGTCGCCACATTTTATGACAAGGTGGTAAAATACCTCATCTTTGGAAATGTGCTCCGAAACAATACCTATCCCCTTTCCGTAAGTGCGGAACGAATTGTTCAGGCAATCGAGATAGTAAACCATGCCAAAAAGATAGGGGCGAAATACATTGCACACGGTAGTACCGGAGCAGGAAATGATCAGGTTAGATTTGATATGATCTTTCAAATCCTAGCCCCTGAAATAAAGATCATCACCCCAATCAGGGACAAACAATTGGCCAGGGAAGAAGAAATCAATTACCTACAACAAAACGGTATCGATTACTCTTGGGAAAAAGCAAAATATTCAGTCAACCGAGGCTTGTGGGGAACATCCGTTGGGGGTGACGAGACGCTGACCTCCCACCTATCTTTGCCTGAAAGTGCCTACCCGAGCCAATTGGAAAAAGAATTGCCAAAAGAGTTGAAATTGACCTTTAAACATGGTGAATTGGTAGCGTTGGACGGCGAGCAGGATACACCTGTAGCCAATATCGAGAAATTATCTGCCATTGCATCCAAATACGCCATTGGCAGGGATATCCATGTGGGCGATACCATTATTGGAATCAAAGGAAGGGTCGGTTTTGAAGCCGCGGCCCCATTGATCATTATTAAAGCGCACCATTTGCTGGAAAAACACACCTTGAGCAAATGGCAGCAATACCAAAAAGAGCAAATGGGCAATTTTTATGGTATGCTCTTGCACGAAGGAAACTATCTGGACGAGGTAATGCGAAATATTGAGGCCTTTTTGACCGACACACAGAAACACGTTTCGGGTGATGTTTTTGTCACCTTACATCCATATCGATTTGAACTGAACGGAATTTCTTCCAAGCACGATTTAATGAACGCTTCCTTTGGAAGTTATGGAGAAATGAACAAAGGCTGGACCGCTGACGATGCAAAGGGCTTCATCAAAATCTTGTCCAATTCGGGGAAAATTGCAAACCATGTAAATCAAGATTTATGATCAAAGCAGGAATCATAGGAGGTTCGGGATACACGGGCGGAGAGCTGATAAGGCTTCTGCTTAATCATCCCAAAACCGAGATCGACTTTGTGTACAGCACCACTCGAGCGGGAAAAGCCATTACTTCTGCCCATCGAGATTTGTTGGGACAGACGGAATTGAAATTTTCTGGCGAGGTAAATCCTGATGTGGATGTGGTCTTTCTTTGTTTGGGACATGGTAATTCGACCTCATTTTTGAATGAGAACAAATTTTCGACATCAACAAAAATCATAGACCTCAGCAACGATTTCAGGTTACAAGCTGATTCCATTTTTAATGGCCAACGATTTATTTACGGGCTTCCTGAATTGAACAAGTCTGCCATACAAGCTGCAGGGGCCATTGCCAATCCCGGTTGTTTTGCAACAGCCATCCAATTGGCATTGTTGCCTTTGGCAAAAGCAGGTTTACTGGGTGATGATGTACATATCAACGCTGTAACAGGAAGTACTGGGGCAGGCGTTGGATTATCCGCCACCTCTCATTTTAGTTGGAGGAACAACAACGTATCCTGGTACAAACCTTTTACACATCAACATTTGGGGGAAATTGGGGAAAGCTTGAATTCTTATGGAAAGTCCGTAGGCAAATTGATGTTTTTGCCCAACCGTGGGAACTTTACGAGAGGAATCTTGGCCACTGCCTACACCAAATACAACGGCAGCTTGGAAGAAGCAAAAGAGCTGTACAACGATTTTTATAAAGATGCTGCCTTTACTCATATGTCTGAGGAAGAATTACACCTAAAACAAGTAGTGAACACGAATCAATGCCATATCCATTTACACAAACATGACGACCTCCTTTTGGTGACTTCGGCCATTGATAATTTATTGAAAGGTGCATCGGGGCAGGCAGTGCAAAACATGAATTTGATGTTCGGTTTCCCTGAGGCCGAGGGTCTTTTATTAAAAGCAGGGGTATTTTAAAATATCGACCATGAAAATAGCGATTATAGGAGCAGGGAATTTGGGACTGGCCATTGCCAAGGGCATTTTGCACAGCAACGGTGCCACCACCATGTATCTCACAAAACGGAACACCAAATCCATTCAAGAGTTTGAAAAATACGGGAACGTAACCGTTACTTCGGACAACCAAGAGGCCGTTAAAAATTCGGATATCCTCATTTTTGCGGTACAGCCAGGTCATTTTGCTTCCATATTGGAGGAGACCAAGGACCTTTTGACCGAAAAACATGTAGTGATCAGTACCATTACGGGCTTCCGTATTCCTAAAATCGAGGAAATCATCGGGTCGGACAAATTTATCATCCGAAGCATGCCAAACACAGCCATTTCCGTTGGTAAATCCATGACCTGTATTTGTAGCAACGAACTCGGCAAAAAACGTGTGGATCTGGCCAAAGCGATTTTCAATCGAATGGGTCATACCATGGAAATTCCAGAGGACCAGATGCAAGCTGCCACGGTAATTTGTGCCAGTGGAATTGCATTTTGGATGCGATTGATACGTGCCACTACCCAAGGGGCCATTCAATTGGGATTTGATGCAAAAGAAGCGCAAGAATTGGCCATGCATACCTGTAACGGTGCTGCCAGTCTTTTAATTGAATCAGGAAGCCATCCAGAAGAAGAAATAGATCGTGTGACCACGCCAAAAGGATGCACCATTGAAGGTTTGAACGAAATGGAACACCAAGGCTTGAGCTCATCATTGATCAGGGGAATTGTATCCTCATTTGAAAAAATCAGTCAAATCAGAAAGGGATAAATATGAAATTATTTGACGTATACCCGTTATATGATGTTACTCCCGTAAAGGCAAAGGGCATTGAGGTCTGGGACGATAAAGGGGAAAAATATATGGATTTTTATGGTGGTCATGCCGTGATTTCCATTGGCCATACCCATCCTCATTATGTAAAGCGGATCAAGGAGCAACTGGACAACATGGCGTTTTACAGTAACTCTGTCCAAAATCCACTACAACAAGAACTCGCGCAAAAACTGGGCGAGCTTTCCGGTTGTGAAGATTATGACCTTTTTATGTGCAATTCAGGGGCTGAAGCCAACGAAAATGCCCTAAAAATGGCCTCTTTTCACACTGGCAAGTCAAAAGTGATTGCCTTTACCAATAGTTTTCACGGAAGAACATCGGCTGCAGTGGCCGCTACAGACAACCCAAGCATCAATGCTCCCATCAACAAACAACAGGAAGTCACTTTCTTGGCGCTGAACGATTTTGATGCATTTGAAAAAGCCATTGAAAATGATGCCTATTGTGCCGTGATCATAGAAGCCATTCAAGGTGTAGGAGGTTTGGATGAGCCCACCACGGAATTCTTCCAGTTTATAGCAAAAAAATGTAAAGAACACAACATAGTCCTTATTGCCGATGAAGTGCAATCCGGTTATGGTCGAAGCGGTAAATTCTTTGCTTTTCAGCACCATGGAATAGATCCCGACATTATTTCCATAGCCAAGGGTATGGGCAACGGTTTCCCTGTGGGAGGCATTTTGATTCACGAGTCGTTTACACCATCTTACGGACTTTTGGGAACCACCTTTGGTGGCAACCATTTGGCATGTGCCGCGAGTCTAGCTGTTTTGGAGGTTTTGGAAGAAGAAAACCTGATAGAAAACGCTTCCGAACTTGGAGCCTATTTTAGGAAAAAAGCTTCAGAGATACCTGAAATCAAAAAAGTAAAGGGTAAAGGACTTATGATTGGTCTGGAGTTCGATTTTGAAATCGCCTCATTGCGCAAAAAAATGATTGTGGAACAGCATATGTTCACGGGCAGTGCCAAAAACAAAAATCTGTTGCGCTTTTTGCCCGCATTGAACATTACCAAAAATGATATTGACCTATTTTTTGAAGCGCTGAAAAAAGCATTACAATGAAACACTATTTATCCGTCAACGATATAGAATCCTTGCCCGATTGGGTGAACGAAGCATTAACCCTAAAAAAAGACCCTTATCAGTTTGAAGGTTTGGGCAAGCGGAAAACAATTTGTCTATTGTTTTTCAATAATAGCCTCAGAACCCGCTTAAGCACGCAAAAGGCAGCCATGAATCTTGGAATGGAAGTAATGATCATGAACTTCGGGAACGAAGGTTGGGCGCTGGAATATGGAGATGGAACCATTATGGACCAAGGCACTTCGGAACACATAAAAGAAGCTGCCCAAGTGGTTTCCCAATACTCCGATATCGTTGCCATAAGGGCCTTTGCAGGTTTGGTGGACAGGGAAAAGGACGAAGCGGAAGAAGTCATCAATGGATTTGCCAAGTACGCCACGATCCCGGTGGTAAACATGGAAAGTTCAGTGGGGCACCCCCTTCAGGCATTGGCAGATGCCATTACTTTGAAGGAGTATGAAACCAAAAGGAAACCTAAAGTGGTTTTGTCCTGGGCTCCGCATCCCAAGGCATTGCCGCATGCTGTGGCCAATTCATTTATACAGATGATGAAATTACAGGATGCTGATTTTGTGATCGCCCATCCCGAGGGTTATGAACTCAACCCAGAATTGACTAAAGGATGTCAAATAGAGTATGACCAAGATAAAGCTTTGGAAGGCGCCGATTTCGTCTACGTGAAAAACTGGAGCAGCTATTCCGACTACGGAAAGGTACTGAGCAAAGACACCAATTGGACGATTACAAAAGAAAAGCTGGGTAGGGCCAAGTTCATGCATTGCCTCCCCGTTAGAAGAAACATGATCGTGGAGGATGCCGTGTTGGACAGTGAACAATCACTGGTGGTGGAACAAGCCAAAAACAGGGTCTATTCAGCTCAGATTGTATTGAAAAAAATATTGGAGAACAAATGAAACTAAAGGATAAGGTATGTATCGTGACCGGTGCAACGAGCGGAATGGGAAAAGCCATTGCCGAAGGGCTTTCTTCCGAAGGGGCCAAGGTGGTGCTTTCGGGCAGGAACCAGGAAAGCGGCAAAGCGTTAGAAAAGAGTCTTGACCAAGCAGTGTTCGTGCCAGGGGATGTCACAGAACCATCTTACAACAAAAAATTGGTGGATACAGCTCTGGAAACTTATGGTAAGCTGGACATCTTGTCTTTGAATGCTGGAGTTCTTGGATTGGGCAATGTTCAAGAGCTACCTATTGATTCATGGCAAAACACCATAGACACCAATTTGAGTGCCATCTTTTACCTTTGCAAATATGCGATTCCCCATTTACAGGAACAGCCACAAGGCAATATCTTGATCAATGCATCGATCGCAGCCTTTAAGAGCTTCCCAAATCACCCAGCTTATTGTGCCTCCAAGGCTGCATCCGTAGCCTTGATGAAGCAAATGGCGGTGGATTATGCGCCAAAAATTAGAGTGAACGCTATTTGCCCTGGCCCTGTGGACACTCCCTTATTATGGGAATCCGCCAAGGCTTTCGAGAATCCTGATACGGCTGTTGAAAATGCGAAAAGGACTACATTGTTAAAAAGGTTGGGCACGCCTGAAGATATTACTAAACTTGTGCTTTTTTTGGTTTCTGATGACAGCTCTTGGATTACAGGAACCTCAGTGACCATAGATGGAGGGATTATAAATACATAAAATGAAACAAAAATTATCCGTAGTAAAAATTGGCGGCAACCTTATTGAAGATGCTGAAGGATGCAAACAGGTCTTGGACCTATTTGCTAAAATGGATGGCAACAAAATTTTGGTCCATGGAGGAGGTAAAAAAGCCACAGAATTGGCCAAACAAATGGGCGTGGAATCCAAAATGGTCAATGGTAGAAGAATTACCAATGCCGAAACCTTGGATATCGCACTAATGGTCTACGGAGGATTGTACAGCAAAAAAATAGTAGCGAAATTACAGGCTTTGGGAACCGATGCCATTGGAATGAGCGGTGCCGATGCGAATGCCATTAGAGCACACAAAAGACCAAAAAAAAATATTGATTTTGGCTTGGTGGGCGATGTGGACTTGGTAAACACCTATGGGATTTTTAAACTGTTACAGGCAGGGTTCACACCAATTTTTTGCGCCCTTACCCACGATGGGAAAGGACAAATGTTGAATACCAATGCCGATACCATTGCTGCGGAACTTGCCATAGCCATGTCAGACCAATTTGAGACCACATTATATTATTGCTTCGAGAAAAAAGGAGTTCTTGAAGATGTGGAGGACGAAAATTCCGTAATTCAGCATATCGATTCCAAAGGATATGACGAACTTTTGGCCTATGGCATAATAGCCGATGGCATGTTGCCAAAAATGCACAATTGTTTTTACGCATTACGCAACAACGTATCCAAGGTTTGCGTAGGAAACACCAATATGCTGGAAGCGGACAATTCAGATTATACGACATTGACTTTATGAAAATAACGCAAGACATTTTAACGGAAAAAGCCATTGAACTGCTGAAAAAGCTCATTAGCACACCTTCCTTTTCAGGTGAAGAGGTCAAAACAGGTGATGCCATAGAGCAATTTCTTCAGGGTTTTGGTGTAGCGACCAAAAGACAGTACAACAACATTTACGCCTTCAACAAACATTTTGATGAAAGCAAACCAACATTATTGCTCAATTCACACCACGATACCGTAAAACCCAACAGTGCCTATACCAAAGATCCGTTTGACGCCCATATCGAGGATGGAAAACTTTACGGACTCGGAAGTAACGATGCGGGGGGATGTTTGGTTTCACTATTGGCCACTTTTGTTCATTTTTATGAGAAAAAAGACCTAAGCCATAATATCATTATGGCTGCCACGGGCGAGGAAGAAGATGCCGGAGAAAAAAGCATTAGAGCTTTGCTTCCCATTCTTCCAAATATTGATGTGGCCATCGTAGGAGAACCCACTTTAATGGACTTGGCCATTGCCGAAAAAGGATTGGTTGTGTTTGATGCAGTGGTCGATGGAACTCCCTCGCACGCGGCACATCCCAACGGAAACAATGCCATCTACAACACCATTGAGGTTTTACAATGGCTAAAAGATTATTCCTTCGATAAAGTTTCGGATGCCCTCGGTGAAGTAAAACTGACCACGACCCAAATCAATGCAGGCAACCAACACAATGTGGTGCCCGGCCACGTGGATTTGGTGATCGATGTCCGTGTGAACGATTGTTACAGCAATCAGGAAATTGCGGATATACTCCAAAAAGAAGCGCCTTGCAAAATGACGCCACGCTCCTTGCGCTTGAACTCATCATGCATTGATCCTGATCATGATCTGGTCAAAAGCGGATTGGCACTTGGCCGAAAAACATATGGCTCACCAACGTTGTCCGATCAGGCCGCCCTAAGCTGTCAGTCGGTGAAATTGGGACCTGGTGACAGTACAAGGTCGCACTCGGCCAACGAATATATCTTTGTAAACGAAATTGAGGAGGGAATAGATATTTACATCAAAACCCTAACGGGATTTTTACAATAAACTGTCAGTTCGAGCTAAGTCGAGAACGAATTAATATGATTCCCCTTTGCATGGGAATGACAAAACAAAAACTATGAAACTCTGGGACAAAGGATTCAGTACCGATAAAAAAATAGACCACTTTACCGTAGGCAACGACCGCGAATTGGATTTGTTGTTGGCAAAATATGACGTTATCGCCTCCAAGGCACACGCCAAAATGCTGGGCAAAGTCGGACTGATTTCCGAAGATGAGGCCAAAGACCTTGTAAAAGCTTTGGATGCCATCGCCAAAGACATCGAAAAGGGGAAATTTAAGATTGAGGACGATTTTGAGGACATGCACTCCAAAATCGAGTTTATGCTGACCGAAAAATTGGGCGATACAGGCAAGAAAATCCATTCTGCTCGTTCCAGAAACGATCAGGTTTTGGTGGCGATGCAATTGTACCTTAAAGATGAGTTGACCGAGATCAAAAGTCAGGTCAAGGTACTTTTTGATTTGCTGATCAAACTTGCGGACAAACACAAGAGTGTTTTGTTGCCTGGCTACACCCACCTTCAAATTGCAATGCCCTCCTCGTTCGGACTTTGGTTTTCTGCTTATGCCGAGAGTTTGGTGGACGATCTGTACTTTGTACAGGCTGCCCATAAAGTTGCGGACCAAAACCCATTGGGTAGTGCAGCGGGTTACGGAAGTTCTTTCCCCATCGATAGAAGTTTTACCACTGCTGAAATGGAATTCGCCACGCAAAAATATAATGTGGTGGCCGCCCAAATGGGCCGTGGAAAAGTGGAAAAAGCAACCGCTTTCGGTATTTCAAGTGTTGCCGCTACCCTATCCAAAATGGCGATGGACATTTGCCTGTACATGAGCCAGAATTTTGATTTCATTTCCTTCCCGAACGAATTGACCACGGGGAGCAGCATTATGCCACATAAGAAAAATCCAGATGTATTTGAATTGATCAGGGCAAAGTGCAATAAGATTCAAGCAGTACCCAACCAATTGATCATGATCATGAACAACTTGCCCAGTGGTTATCACAGGGATCTTCAACTGGTTAAGGAAGTAATCGTTCCCGCATTGCAGGACATGCATGCCTGTTTGGAAATGATGACCTTCAGCCTAAAGGAAATCAAAGTGAACAAATCCATTTTGGAAGACCCTAAATATGATTATCTCTTTAGTGTGGATACCTTGAACGAATTGGTGAAAAGTGGTATGCCCTTCCGTGATGCCTATAAGACCATGGGCAAAGCGATAGAAAATGGCAACTTTAAACCAAAACGGGACATTGACCACATCCACGAAGGCAGTTTAGGTAATCTGTGTTTGGAGCAGATAAAAGAAAAAATGGAAAAGGTTTTGGCCTAAAATGGATAAATTGGGTTGAAATTTAAGCCCCCGGCTTTCAACTTGATTTTATGTCCAAAAAATTTATACTCAACTTAGCTCTTTTTTTAGGGTTATTCCATTTTTCCGTAGCACAGGATGTTTATGCCAAAAATGAATCGGTAGATGTCCAAAACTATGTTTTTGGCCTTCATTTAAATGATGCATCGAACGAAATAAAAGGGGAAACCCAGATAACGGTTAAGTTTAAGGATGGAGCGGTTCCTTTTTCTCTGGACCTCATCCAAAAATCCGGTGAGTTTGGTATGGAAATCACCAAGGTGACAGAAAACGATTCCCAGGCCAACTATACTTACGCCGACGACAAGATTAACATTGTTCCGAAGAATTCCAACGATTCCATACAAACCTTTACCATTACATACCAAGGGGTTCCCGAAAGAGGCTTGGTCATAGCATCCACCAAATTTGGCAAGCGCTCCTTTTTTGGCGATAATTGGCCCAACTTGGCCAGGCATTGGCTTCCCTCAGTAGACCATCCGTACGATAAGGCTAGTGTGGAATTCCAGATTACCGCTCCAGACCATTACGATGTAGTGGCAACGGGTGAAAAAGTGGAGGAAAGCAATTTGGAAAACGGCTATAAGCTCACCATTTATAACGAACCTGCCCCCGTAGCCACCAAAGTGATGACCATTGGTGTCACCGAATTTGCTTCGCGATTGGTGGACAATGTGGATGGTATCGAAGTATCGGCATGGGTGTATCCACAAAACCGTTTGGAAGGTTTTGGTGATTACGAGGTTGCCGGAAACGTGCTCGAATATTTTATTGATCACATTGGCCCCTATTCCTACGCCAAATTGGCCAATATGCAGGCCAAGACCCAATGGGGCGGACTTGAAAATGCTGGGACCATAGCCTATTTTGAAAATTCGGTCACCGGAAACAAAACAGTTGAACCCTTAATCGCCCACGAAATTGCTCACCAATGGTTCGGTAATTCAGCCACAGAGAAAAGCTGGAACCATGTTTGGCTCAGCGAAGGTTTTGCCACTTATTTTTCCATTCTTTATCTCGAGAACGTATATGGCGACGAGCGTAGAAAAAAAGAACTGGCGATAGATAAAAAAGAGATTTTTGATTATTACCGAAAAAATCCTGCTCCCATCGTTGACCTCAGCATAAAAGACCCTATGAAGGTATTGAGCACCAACACCTACCAAAAAGGAGGTTGGGTATTGAACATGCTACGACATAAACTGGGCGATGGTGCATTCTGGGAAGGTATTCGGGCATACTACAACAAATACAGAAATAGCAATGTATTGACAGACGATTTTCGAGATGTGATGGAAAAAGTATCGGGCAAGGATTTAGAGTCTTTTTTTGAGCAATGGCTTTTTATAAAGGGCCATCCGCAAATCAAATGGAATTGGGGTTACAGTAACGGAAAAGTAAATCTAAGCATACAGCAATTGCGGGACCATCATGTATTCCGGTTTCCTTTGGAAATAGGTTTGGTGAAAGATGGCAAACTCACCATCCAAACCATAGAAATAAACCAACGCAACCAAAATATCCAAATGGAAAGCGAAGACCAACCTGATTCCATTGTATTGGACCCCAATGAATGGACCTTGTTCGAGGTTATGGGAAAATTGTAAAATCCGTCAATTCGTATGTGGTATTGGTCAATTTCCAATGGTACTTTGAATAAAAAATAATAAGTTAAATTGTCGGTGGATATAATAAATCGTTAATGGGAATCATATCCTTTACGATAAGTGCAGCCAACTAAAACTTTACGTATAGGCAAGGTTATTTCATTTACACTGTAACAATACGCGCGCTCCATCATCCTTAAAAGAAAACCAAAACCATGCGCCTGTTTTCTGTTCTTTTCGTTTTAGTATCCACTTTTTCCTTTGGTCAAACCCAATTAAAACCTCCTTCCGAATTTTATCCTGGCCAAAAAACCAAGGTTCTGGTCGTGGGTACTTTTCATTTCAATTTCCCAGGATTGGACCAGTTAAAATCGGCCGATGAAAACAAAATTGATGTGCTCAAAGAACCCAAAAAGTCAGAGCTAGAGGAGCTGGTGGCCCACATCAAAAGATTTAAGCCTACCAAAATTGCGATTGAGGCCCGACCGCAGTGGAAAACCATGCAAAAGTATGAAGCGTACAAAAACGGGGCGTACCGAGACAATCGTGATGAGCGTTTCCAATTGGGTATGCGCATCGCTTCCGATCTGGGATTGGATTCCATTTACGGTATAGACACTTGGGCATTAAGTGATTCTCTTTATGAGAAAGACTCCGTTTTTCTAAAATCATTGGTTGGTGAGGTGAACTGGAACACCGAAGACCCCTATTGGAAATATGCCGAAGCCTATTTTGAGCATAGGGATAAAATGATGAAACCTGTTCATTTATTGGACTATTTGAAATCCATGAATTCCCGCGAAGCGCACAATGCAAACTTTGGACTTTACCTGACAGGTGCTTTTGCCACCGGCGGCCTTCAAGGTGCGGATAATTTATCCATTTGGTGGTACAACCGTAATGCTCGCATATTTTCCAAACTGGTTCAGATTACCGAAAGTCCCGAAGAGCGTATTTTGGTAATTTTTGGCAATGGGCACGCTGCTATTTTACGCCAATTACTGGAGGCTTCACCGCAATACGAGTTTGTGGAGTTCAGCAGTTTGGAGGATTAAACCAAACCACTATAAACCCAAAAATTTAAGTCTGGTCGTTTAGTAGTGGTAGCCCTCATGTTTTATTGTTAAAAATGAAAGTAAATTATTACTTTTGCAGCACTAAACAAACAATGAACAACCGAGCCTTTTTATCCCCCGTTTTCATGGCACTTGCCATGTTCTTTTGCGTGTTCTCACATGCCCAAAAGAAAAATGCCGATTACAAAATACATTTGTTCAAAACCAACGAAACCTTCACCATTGATGGTGTCGGTGACGAGGATACTTGGCAAAAAGCAGAAGCTGCCAACGATTTCTTTATGGTATTGCCCATGGACGACCGTAAAGCCACACAACCCTCTGAAGTAAAGATGGCCTATGACGACAAGCAACTATATCTTTTGGCCACTTTTTACAAAACTCCGGGCAATACCTACGTGGTGGAATCACTGCGCAGGGACTTCTCCTTTGGAGGAAACGATAATTTTTTATTGTTCATGGACCCCTTCAACAACCAGACCACAGGATTTAGTTTTGGTGCAAACGCTTATGGCGCACAATGGGATGGTACCATGTTCAATGGAGGCCGCGTAGATCTTAACTGGGACAGTAAATGGGTCTCGGAAGTACAGAATTACGAGGATAAATGGGTAGTGGAAATGGCCATTCCCTTTAAATCCATCCGATACGAAAAAGATGTAACCGAATGGGGCGTCAATTTTTCAAGATTGGATTTGAGCACCAACGAAAAATCAAGCTGGACGCCAATTCCAAGACAGTTTCCCACAGCCTCTTTGGCCTACACAGGTACTATGGTCTGGGACAATCCGCCCCCAAAACAGGGACTCAATTATTCCATTATTCCCTATGTATTGGGAACCGTGGGCAATTCGAGCATTGAAGATATTACATATGATGATGAGTTTAAGGTAGGGGGCGATATAAAACTCGGTCTAACCTCCTCATTGAACTTGGACCTCACCATCAACCCTGATTTTTCGCAAGTTGAAGCAGACCGCCAAGTGGCAAATTTGACCCGTTTTGAGCTCTTTTTTCCAGAAAGACGGCAATTTTTCCTTGAAAATGCAGATTTATTCGCCAGTTTTGGCTACGATGCCATTCGCCCGTTTTTTTCACGTAGAATTGGTTTGGGCGTACCTATTATTGCTGGTGCCAGGGTAAGTGGCAACCTAAACAGGAACCTACGTTTGGGTTTGATGGATATGCAGACCGACAACGTGGACGAAACAGGGCTGCCCAGTCAGAACTTCGCAGTGCTTTCTTTGCAGCAAAAGGTTTTCTCGCGCTCTAATATTGGATTAATGTTCGTGAACAAGGAGTCCTTGGACTATAATGCATTGGCCGATAGCCTAAAAACGGAATACACCCAGTTCAACAGAAATCTTGGTCTGGAATATAACTTGGCCTCTGCCGACAATAAATACAACGGAAAGGTTTTTATGCTGAAATCGTTCGGACCGGATTCCTCGTACAACGGCTTTGCGCAAGGTGCACATTTAGCCTACAGTAGCCGAAAGTGGAACTGGCGGGTTCAGCAGGAATACATTTCGGAAAATTTTACTTCCGAAGTGGGTTTTGTGCCCCGGAACAACTATATCAAACTGCAAGGTTCTATTGGGCATCTTTTTTTGCCAGCTAGTGAAAAGGTGGTGAGTCACGGGCCCCAATACACAGGTTTTTACTACTTCGACCCTAGCATGAACTCCACTGATTATGTATCCATTTTAGGATATGCCGTAAACTTTATGGACCGCAGTTCTCTGGGTGTTGATGTTTTTAACGAATATGTACAGCTATTGGCTCCGTTCGATCCTACCAACACAGGAAAAGAGGAATTGGAGGCAGGTACGCGCCACCACTGGAATGGGGTTTATTTACAATACAGCTCGCGCCCCAAAAGTTTATTTACCTATAATTTGACCTCAAGACTGGGGCGATATTTTTCTGGAGGATACCGCACCAATATCAATGCACAATTGGGATATCGCTTTCAGCCCTACGTGAGTTTGGGAGCCACTCTCAGTTACAATAATCTGGACTTACCGCAACCATGGTACACCACCGATTTTTGGCTCGTTGGTACCGAGGCGGATATTACCTTTACCAATAAATTGTTTTGGAACACGCTTTTTCAATACAACGAACAGAGCAATAACTTTGGCATCAATTCCCGATTGCAATGGCGTTACGCACCTGCTTCCGACCTGTTTTTGGTGTTTAACAACAACGAGCAATTATCCCCGCTCGAAGGCAATTTATGGTCGTTGACGCTTAAGTTTACGTATTGGTTCAACAAGTAATCGGAATCTGTCAATCCAAAGTATAGGCAAGTCAAGCAGCACCAGGTTTTTTGCTTAAAACCAGGTAACTTCCCTTATCTCGTTTGCAAATACCTAAAAAGGATTACTTAATCATCTTTAAATTGATGACCTCCTGCTCCGTCAAGTGCCTCCAATGTCCACGTGGTAGATCTTTTTTGGTCAATCCTGCAAAGATTACGCGATCCAATTTAGTGACATTGTATCCCAAGTGTTCAAAAATACGGCGTACAATGCGGTTTCTTCCACTATGGATTTCAACGCCTACCTCTCGTTTGGGTGCACCTTGGATATAACTAATGCTGTCCACTGAAATAGGGCCATCTTCCAATTCGAGACCCTCTTCGATTTTGTGCAAATCACCTAGGCTTAAATTATTGTCCAAATGCACATGGTAAATCTTGCGCACATTGTGCTTGGGATGCGTAAGTTTTTTGGTAAGGTCACCATCGTTGGTGAAAAGCAGCAATCCGGTAGTATTTCTATCCAAACGGCCCACGGGCAACAATCTGTTGTTCGAGGCACTGGATATCAGTTCCATTACAGTACGACGACCCTTTTCATCACTCGTGGTCGTGATAAAGTTCTTGGGTTTGTTGAGCAAAATGTATTCTTTCTTTTCCAAGTTGAGCCGTTTTCCATCAAAACGGACATCATCGGAACGTTTAACCTTATATCCCATTTCGGTAATTGTTTTACCGTTAACGGTAACATTGCCTGCAGCGATATAAGTGTCGGCTTCCCTTCGGGAACAAATGCCCGCATTGGCAATGTAACGGTTCAATCGAATTTCATCGGGATTGGATTTTTTCTGCGGTGTGTTCTGCTTGGGCCTTGAAGAAAAATTTTTGTTGAACGGCTTTTTTCTATCACCGCCCTTGAAGTTTTTAGAAGGCTTTTTGCCCCTGCTATTGTCTGATTTCGCCATCAGTCACTTTTTTTTGCAAATGTAGTCTTTTTAAGTTCCAAAAAACCTAAAGAACAAAGAATTACAAAATTCGGTTCAACACCACATCCACATCAATCAAAAGAATACTAAAAACCCCGGCAACGATGATAAATTTAATGATGTTGTGCAGCCAAACGTAGTGCTTTTTGGTATCTGCTTTCCACAATAAAACCAAGAAAAAAATCAAGAGCGCAATACATGCTATAAAATACAGGTGCATATAGCCCACATCGAAAGTCCTGATAAGCAAAAGGGCGGGAATCAATGTCAATGCAATCAATAAGGTAATCATGGATTTTGATACGTTGGGACCGTAAATAATAGGAATGGTTTTATAGTCCTGGGCCATATCCCCAGGCATACTCTCCAAATCTTTGATCATTTCTCGGGCCAAAATCAATAAGAACAAGAAAAGGGCATGGACGAAAATTACGGTCTGGAAATTTTTATAGTAGACAAAAACTACAAAAAAAGGGGAAATGGCCAAAGTGGAGGACACCAAGTTACCCAAGAATGGGATTCGCTTAAGCTTATGGGAGTATATCCATATTCCAAATATATAGGCAGAAAAAAACAGCACCGCCCTAAAAGAAATATAGCTGGCGGCAAACACAGCTAAAAAGTTGAGTATAAAATAGGTGGTAAGCTTAAATCGTTGGCTCACCAAACGATCCAACATACTCTTGGTGGGTTTGTTGATCAGGTCTTTTTCAGCGTCATAAAAATTATTGATGATATAACCACTCGCAATAGTCAGTGCCGAGGCTGTAACAATAAGAAAAAGATTTAGGTCCAAAACCACATCCCTTAAAGGAGTATTGGGTGCCAAAATGTAAATGGAGGCCAGATATTGCGCCAAGGTGATTACAAGGATATTGTAACCCCGAACCACGGAAAACAGACTCAACAGCTTAAAAAGCAAGAGTTTGTTTTTTCTACTAAGCATGGGATTGCTTTTAGAAGTTGTACACTACTTCCAAAGTATGGCCTTCAAGTGCTTTTTTGGCCTTTTCCAAATCTTGGGTAAAGCCTAAAATATATCCTCCTCCACCTGAACCACAAAGTTTAAGGTAATAATCGTTGGTCTCGATTCCTTTTTGCCAAAGTTGATGGAATTTGGATGGAATCATAGGTTTGAAGTGATCGAAAACTACATGGGAAAGTTGCTTCAAATTTCCAAACAACGATTTTACATTGCCGTTAAGAAAGTCCTCAACACATGCATCTGTATGTTTAATAAACTGGTCCTTGATCATATTTCGGAAACCTTCCTGCTTCATGTTCTCCATAAAGAGTTGTACCATTGGTGCCGTTTCGCCTGTCATTCCACTGTCCAATAAGAAAACGGCTCCTTTTCCTTCGGTGTTTTGGGATGGAATACTAGTGGACTCTATGTTATCTTTGGAGTTGATAAGGATCGGCAAGCTCAAATAACTGTTCAACGGATCCAATCCAGATGATTTTCCGTGAAAAAAAGATTCCATTTTCCCGAAAATTTTCTTCAACTGAAGCAATTTTTCTCGGGTCAAGTTTTCCAAAACAGTGATTTTGTCCGTAGCATAACGGTCGTAAATAGCAGCGACCAATGCACCACTACTCCCAATTCCATAACCTTGGGGAATGGAACTGTCGAAGTACATACCATTGTCTACATCTTTTTCCAAAGCTTCTATATCAAAAGAAACCAAACCTTCTTCCTTAATTTCCAGCACTTTAAGGTACTCAGCATAGGCCTTAAGACTTTTATTGGATTCTTGCGCCATTTTGGAATCGTTCTTCTCCCGCTTCAGCGCTCCTTTAAAAAAATTATAGGGTATTGATAGTCCTTTGGAGTCTTTGATAATGCCGTACTCCCCGAACAATAAAATCTTGGAATAAAATAATGGACCTTTCATATAACACTACTAAGATACAAACAAATTTTGTTTAATCTTTTATAAAATTAGATAAACAAATAAATTTTATCCTGAAAAACCTGTTTTCTTTGGTCTAAAATCATGGCAAATAACGTAAAAAAACAGCTTAGCTGTTCATTTTTAGTTGTTTATTTTAGTTGCTCCCTGTCCTACCCGGTCATTAATGTAATGCCCATTTTCGCAATGTATGGCCAATTCATCTTTGATAAAATCCTGCACTTTTTCCTTTTCGGATGCTGGATAAAGCAAATGCACATTGGCACCGGCATCCAACGTAAAGCATATTGGCGTTTTAGTTTCTTCGCGGTATTGCCAAATTTTATTTATGATTTCCAAGGTGTCGGGTTTCATCAACATAAAATAGGGCATGCTGGTCATCATCATGGCGTGCAAAGTAAGTGCCTCACTTTCAACCAACTTGATGAACGCTTCCAAATCGCCATTTTCCAATATGGTTTTTAGCTTGTCCAAATTGGAGAATGCCTGTTCAAATCGGTTTTCGGCATAAGGGTGACCGTGCATTAATTGGTGGCCTACCGTGCTGCTCACTTGTTTTTGTCCTTTATGTACTAAAAGAATGGTGTCGCAATAGCTCTTAAAAACGGGATTCACCTCGAACGGATATGCAATGCCGTACAAATCGGAACTCTCGGGTATGTTGGCGTGTTCTCCCCATTGGACTAAATTGCCCTTTATGCTGCGGCAAGCACTTCCAGAACCCAAGCGGGCCAAAAATGATGCCTTTGCATGGAAAACTTCTTCTTCCATTGTGGGGTTCAATTGTCTTTCAATATCCATTAAACACAACGATAGCGCCGCCATTCCACTTGCCGATGAAGCAATACCGCTGCTGTGCGGAAAGGAATTTGAGGTTTCAATGGCAAAATGATACTCCTTCAAAAAGGGAAGATACGTCTCAATCCGCTCCAAAAATGTCCGTATCTTAGGTTTAAAACCTTCCTTTGACCTTCCCTCAAAAAACAAATCAAAAGAAAAATCATCCTTACTGTCCTTTTTCTCAAAAGAAACGGAAGTGGTTGTCGCGCAAGCATCCAGTGTAAAACTTATGGATGGGTTGGCTGGAATCTGAACGGGGCGTTTTCCCCAGTATTTCACAAGTGCAATATTGCTGGGTGCCTTCCAAGTGACTTTACCTTTTTCGGGCAAATTCTGATAGTCACCAGTCAAAAAATCATTTTCCGTCATTGAGCGTGGAAGTTTGAACAAATATAAGCAGCGACAAACTTACTGGAAATCGGATTCAAATAAATTCTTATTTTAGTCAAAGTTGCGCCAACCATGAAAAAAAGAATAGTTTACATAACCATAAGTGTTTTGGTCTGCCTTGCTATTGGTTTTCTTGCCAGTATTGCGACCCAGAGTTCCGTCAATGATTGGTATGTTACCTTGAACAAGCCATCGTTTACCCCTCCGAATTATCTTTTTGCCCCCGTGTGGACGGCATTGTACATTATGATGGGAATTGCAGCGGGCATTGTTTGGTCCAAGGGTTATCACCATATTTGGGTAAAAACGGCATTGTACCATTTTGTGTTCCAGTTGTTGCTCAATGCCTTATGGAGCATAGTTTTCTTTGGGCTTAAAAATCCACTGGGCGGAATGATCGTGATCCTCGCCTTGTTGACCATGATCATACTCACCATAAAATGGTTTAAGGTCATAAGCAAACCCGCTGCACTTTTAATGATTCCTTATGTGCTATGGGTGGCCTTTGCCTCTGCCCTCAATTACAAAATTTGGGAACTCAACGGTTAAGTAGATGTCATTTCCAATAATTTCAGCATCGTTTTATGATTTCGGGTCGTAGCTTCTACTTTTAGCTTTTTTTCAACAAAATTGTTATTGAGCTTTGCCCTACCATAGCCATTTTCACAAAAGAGGTATACGCAAGTATCGGTAACCAGAAACCTTTCATTTTCAAACTGAAGCTCATTGAACTGTGCTATCAACTCCTCCCTAGGAGGGTTTTTAAGCAAAACATAATACAAATTATTTTCTTCAGACTCTTCTAAAAAAGGGTTGACTTTTAGGGTTTGTTCAACATCATCTTTCTGAATAATCAAGGTGGGTACATCAAAGCCAAAATGTGCACGGATGGTGGATGCGATAATTTCCTCAAGTTTATTCGCATCTACCTGTTTATGGTCAAAAACAATATTTCCACTTTGGATATAGGTTTTCACGTTTTTTAGACCGTTTTCTTCCAAAACCAGCCTCAAATCGGCCATTTTTATCTTTTTTTGACCACTTACATTGATTCCTCGTAGCAAACCTATATATGTATTCCCCATAAAGATGGATTTCAAACCCAAATTAATTTTAGTAAATTCAAACGCACTTAAATTAACAAAATGAATCAATATATCCTTGCCTTGGACCAAGGTACGACCAGTTCCCGTGCCGTGGTCTTTGATCAAAAGGGAACCATTATCTCCGTAGCACAAAAAGAATTCACGCAAATATTCCCCAAACCAGGCTGGGTGGAACATGACCCTGATGAAATCTGGTCGACCCAAGCAGGAATGGCCGCAGAAGCTGTGAGCAAAAAAGGGCTGAAGGCATCTCAAATGGCTGCCATTGGCATTACCAATCAGAGGGAAACGGTTGTAGTTTGGGACAGAAACACAAGTGAACCTATTTACAACGCCATTGTTTGGCAAGACAAACGTACCTCTGATTATTGCGATGAATTAAAAAAAGAAGGCAAATCCGCTATGATCAGGGAAAAAACAGGATTGGTCATAGATTCTTATTTCTCGGGCACCAAGGTAAAATGGATTTTGGACAATGTGGAGGGTGCAAGACAGAAAGCGGAAGCAGGTGATTTGGTTATGGGAACCATTGATTCTTGGCTTATTTGGAAAATGACGGATGGAGGGCTTCACATCACAGATGTGACCAATGCCTGCCGTTCCATGCTGTTCAACATCAATACCATGGATTGGGATAATGAGCTTTTGGAATTGTTGACGATTCCCAAAAGCATGCTTCCCGAAGTAAAGCAGTCCAGTGAAGTTTATGGCCATACCACGCCCAATTTATTTGCCACTCCCATACCGATTGCAGGAATCGCGGGGGATCAACAAGCTGCCTTGTTCGGGCAAATGTGCACAAAAAAAGGAATGGTTAAAAATACATACGGTACAGGTTGTTTTATGTTGATGAACATAGGAGAAAAACCGATTGTTTCCGACAACAACCTGCTTACCACTGTGGCTTGGAAAATCAATGGAAAAACGCAATATGCCCTTGAGGGAAGCATTTTTATCGCAGGTGCCGTGGTGCAATGGTTACGGGATAGCTTAAACATCATAAAAACCTCGGCTGAGGTAGAAAAACTTGCGAGTTCGGTGGACAGTACAGAAGGTGTTGTTTTTGTTCCAGCATTTGCAGGGTTGGGCGCTCCCCATTGGAACCAAAAGGCACAAGGAACCATATTTGGGCTTACTCGAGGCAGCACCGATGCCCACATTGCCCGTGCCGCTTTGGAGTCCATTGCCTACCAGACCATGGATATCCTTAAAGCAATGGAAGCAGATTCCGGTATTTCCATAAAAGAACTACGTGTTGATGGCGGTGCCACAGTAAACGATATGCTAATGCAATTCCAAGCCGATGTATTGAACACCGTTACCGTACGACCAAAGATTGTGGAAACCACCGTAATGGGAGCCGCATATTTGGCTGGCTTGGCCGTTGGCTATTGGAAAAGTCAAGAAGAAATTCAGGATATTTGGCAAACGGATGTACATTTTAAACCTACAGAAGAGCGTACCGCCATTGATCAAGGCATCAAGAGTTGGTACAAAGCCATAAAAGCGTTGGAATTCTGGACAGAGAACCCTTAATTTTCAAATAACATAAACACTAACATTTCCTTTATATGACTCCTTTTGTATCTGAAATTGTAGGTACTTTTTTGCTGATGGTACTCGGATGTGGCGTAAATGCCAACGTATCCCTACAAAAAACCTACGGTAACAGCTCTGGCTGGATAGTAATCACTACGGGTTGGGCTTTTGCTGTTTATACCGGTGTTGTGGTTGCCGGACCCCATAGTGGGGCACATATCAATCCCGCAGTAAGCATTGGATTGGCCGTAGCAGGTGAATTTCCTTGGAGCGAGGTGCCAACCTATATCCTGGCCCAATTTATCGGAGCTATGTTCGCAGCTTTTTGTGTGTGGCTGGTCAATAAAGATCATTTTAATGCGACTGAAGACGGAGGTACCAAACGAGGTGTTTTTTGTACGGCCCCTGCAATTCCGAACATCTTTACCAATCTCTTCTCCGAGGTTTTGGGAACGTTTGTTCTGGTGTTTTCCGTGCTTTACTTTACGGATGCTGTCCTATCCACCGAAGATGCCATTATTGGATTGGGCTCTTTGGGTGCTTTGCCGGTTTCACTTATAGTTTGGGGCATAGGTCTGTCCTTGGGCGGAACAACGGGCTACGCTATTAACCCTGCCAGGGATTTGGGACCACGAATCGTTCATGCCCTATTACCTTTAAAAAACAAAGGCTCCAATGGTTGGGGGTATGCCTGGATACCTGTAGTTGGGCCTATATTAGGGGCCTCGATAGCAGCATGGATCGCTTTGGCTCTACAATAATTTTTATGAGGCAATGGCCTGGGCAGCAATATATGCCCCTGTCCATGCATTTTGAAAGTTGAATCCTCCCGTGATGGCATCCACATTGATGATTTCACCAGCAAAATAAAGATTCGGATGCAATTTGCTCTCGAAGGTCTTAAAGTTGATTTCTTTTAAGTCTACGCCCCCAGCAGTAACGAACTCTTCTTTGAAGGTGCTCTTGCCTTCCACCTTAAATGATGAAGCCGTCAATTGTTCGGCCAATGCTTGTAGTTGTCCTTTGTTAATATCCCCCCATCTTTCATCGGGCGCTATATTTGCAGCTTCCACCAAACGCTTCCACAAGCGTTTGGGAAGTTCTGTTACATTGGTGCGCACAACGGTTTTCTTGGCTTCCAATTCTTTAACCTTCTTGAGATAGGCCTCCATTGATCCAGTGCTATAATCTGGCAACCAGTTCACTTTTATTCTAAACGAATAATTGAAATCGTGAAGCATATTCGCTCCCCAAGCGGACAACTTTAAAATAGCTGGGCCGCTCAAGCCCCAATGGGTTATCAAAAGTGGACCATCTGAATAAAGAACTGCCTCATCTTTTAATTTACTCTTAAGGTTCAGGCTTTTTTTATCGATATGGAATGTTTTTTTTGGCATAACCTCTACAGTAGCATATGTACTTATTCCTTGGATGCCCTGAATTCTTTTGTCATTGATATTGAAAGTAAACAGGGAGGGCACGGGCGGTACAATTTGATGTCCAAGGGTTTCCAGTTGTTTCCAGATTTTGGGATTGCTGCCTGTGGCCAATAATAGCTTTTTAGTCTGGTAGTGTTTGTTCATAGTGGTGACTTGCCAGCCCTCATTTAACTTCTTGATGGCCTTTACGGAGCTATTTTTCAGTACTTGAACCCCTAATCGGTCAGCTTCGCCAACCAAACAATCTATTATGCTTTGTGAAGAATCACTTTTTGGGAACACTCGGCCATCTTCTTCAATTTTAAGGGGTACGCCCCGTTCTTCAAAAAAGGCCATGACATCGGTGGGTGCATATTTATGGAAGGGACCCAGCAACTCCTTTTCACCTCTTGGATAGTTTGTGGCCAAGGTCCTGGGTAAAAACTCGCCATGCGTAACATTGCATCGTCCTCCTCCAGACACCTTTACTTTGGAAAGAACGGTTTTGCCCCGTTCAAAAATAGCCACCTTCATATCGGGTGAAAGCTCTCCTATCTGAATGGCTGCATAAAATCCTGCTGCACCACCTCCAACTATTATGACGTCGAACATTATTTCACACGTTCCGGATAATTGGTGATAATACCATCGACCCCAAACTCAATCATTTTTTGAATGTCTTCGGGTTCGTTTACCGTCCATGTGTATACTTTGAATCCTTCTTTTTGGATTTTTACAGTGTTTTCTTTGGTAAGTGTTTTATAATCGGGGTTTATGGCAACAGCATTGAGTTCCTTGGCTATAGGTAATGCTTCCAATGGGTCATCGGAGGTCAGCACTGCTATCTTGATATTCTGGTTATATTCCCTCATTTTTTTTAGCTCGTCCCATTTAAAACTGGAGATTACAAAGTTTTCTGGGCTCCAACCTCGGCTTTCGATGTAATATGTTATGATGTGGTTGACCTTGTCCGCCGTTCCAGCTCCTTTTAGCTCAATGTTTAAAGCGACTTGATTATTTACGCGTTTGAGCACACTCTGCAAAACAGGTATTTTATGCCCTCCATCCAACGTAAGTTGCCCAATTTGTGCAATATTGTATTCTTCAATATTACCACCAGAATTGGAGAGTCTATCTACCGTTTCATCGTGAAAAACAACGATTTCCCCGCTATCTATTTTGAACACATCGATTTCAATCATATCCACCCCAAGCTCCATGGCTTTCTCTATGGAAGCCAAAGTATTCTCAGTCTCGTGACCCATGGCACCGCGGTGCCCTATTACCAATGGTTTTGATTTAGTCATTTCGCAACTAGTTAAAAGTAGAACGGCTCCAAGAGCTATGAGTAAGTTTTTATTCATTTTGGATTGGTTTTGAACATTAAAAATACAATTTGACATAGAAACAATTAAAATTAATTTACTCCTTAACGTTAAAAATATAGGATTGCAAAGGTTCCAACTCAACCTGTATCTGCCCTTGGCCATTGATAATGTTAAGTGTTTTTTGTACCTCCCCGTACAATGCTTCATCCAAATTGTATTCTCCATCAGACAATTGCCATTTGGAAACAACATCTTCAGGCACTTTTAGATTGAAGTTGTATTGGTTATGGACATCAAAATTTGAAACAACAATGAGCTTCTCATTTTCAGACCATCTCACAAATGATAACACTCTATGGTCATAACCTTCGGTATTATCCTTGTTATAAAAGTGAATCTCCTGGTATTCGCCCATGAGAGCTTCACTATTAATTGTGAAATTCAACAATCGTTTATAAAAATCTCGTAATTTTTTTTCTTCATCGGACAACTGCCCGCCATCAAATTCTTTGTTGTTGACCCACCTTTGGTGGTGTGGTACTCCGATGTAATCAAAAATGGAAGTTCTTGTTGGTTTTCCGAAGCCGGCTTCTTCTGCTCCGGGCTCACCAACTTCTTGTCCAAAATAAATCATGGTTGGCGAGGTGCTAATTGTAGCGGAAACAACCATGGCAGGTTTCCCTAATTGGGCATTCCCTACAAAATCAGGACTGGCAATACGCTGCTCGTCATGGTTTTCCAAAAAGTGCAGCATATGGTGTTCTATATCGGCCATTCCTTTTTGCACTACGGGAATGTGATCCGTCCAACCATACCCTTTCATAATATGTTTGATGCTATCGTAAAGTTCCACCTTATCGTATAGGTAGTCCATTTTTCCTTTATGAATATAGTCCCTGTATAAACTAGGATTATATACTTCGGCCAACAGGAAAGCATCGGGGTTTATCATTTTGATATTGGAGTTGAGATAGCTCCAAAACTCAACCGGCACCATTTCGGCCATGTCAAAACGGAAACCATCCACACCAAAACCCAACCAATATTCGGTGATATCCTTAAACTTGTGCCAAGAGTCAGGAAGCGTTTTATCTTTCCAAAACTCGTAGTGGTCCTTATAATTTTTTTGGAGGTATGCTTCGGGCAATTCGTCAAAGTCCTTTGTACCATCAGGGCGAATCCCATAATTGATTTTCACTGTTTCATACCAATCGTTAAAACGGGGTTGGGCCAATCGGGAGCCGTTGCCTGTCCATTTGGCGGGAATCTCTTCAAATTTCGAGTCGGCCAACCTATTTTCATCTCCTCCCAAGGGTAGGTATCCATCTTCCCACTTGGGCACTTGGAATGCTTCTCCGGGGATGTAATAAAAATTGTTGTTAACATCGTATTCCTTGGATGTATCGTCGGAAGCTCCGAAATCCTCCACACCCTCTGGATTTGTCTTTCCTTCATAATTTCTTGCCACATGGTTGGGAACAATATCTATAATTACCTTTAGACCTGCATTGTGGGTTCGTTGAATCAGTTGTTTAAATTCTTCCAGCCGTTTTGAAGGGTCTATCGCCAAATCGGGGTTTACATTATAGTAATCCTTGACCGCATAAGGTGAACCAGCTCTTCCCTTGACCACATCAGGGTCATCATTGGAGATACCATAAGCGGTATAATCATTTATAACAGCATGGTGCGGTACTCCTGTGTACCAAATATGGGTAACGCCCAAACCTTTTATTTCGGACAGTGCCTTATCTGAAAAGTCGGCAAATTTGCCCACACCATTTTCCTGGATGGTGCCCCATGGTTTGTTAGTAGTATTGGTGTTTCCAAATAGACGTGTGAATACCTGATAGACTACTTCTTTCTTTTTCATAGGTGGGGAATCGGACTTTTTATCGGGTTTATCTTTACAAGAAATCAGTGCAAAAATAGATAGGAATGAAATAAGACCATAAATTGTTCTCATGTCAAAATTGGTTAGTCGACTCAATCAATGGGCAATAGAGTCTCTGATGACCAAGGTGGGCTCTAATATTTTGGTTTGATAGGTTTCTTCCTCTGCTTCACTTTCCACCTTATCAATAAGCATTTTAGCAGAAACTTCGCCCATTTTTTCTCCATGTTGGGCCACTACAGTTAAACTGGGGTTGGCATATTTGGACAAAACACCATCCGTAAATCCAATAAATGAAATGTCTTCAGGAATTTTCAATCCTTTCTCTTGCACCAAACGCATGCTGTACACCGCAAATATTTCATTGACGCACAACACAGCATCTGGTTCGTTGGTATTTAAAAACGTTTTTATGGATCCTTCATCCATTTCCATAGAGGGCATCTTCAATATCATGGATTCATCAATGCCGAGACTACTTTCTTCCAGTGCCCTACGGTACCCTTTTGTTCGGGCCTTGCTAACACTTAAGTAATCATCGGTCGTGATCAGGGCTATCCTTTTCTTTCCTTGGTCGATGAATTTCTTTGTTGCCTCGTATGCGCCAAGTTCATCATCTATAATAACCTTGTCACATTCCACCTCATTGGTAATCCTGTCAAAAAGTACTACGGGAATCCCTTGATCGGTAACTTCTTTTAAATGGTTGTAATCAGCTTTCTGTTGTGTTTCTGAGGAAAGGGACATGATGAACCCATCGATACTTCCATTGGCCAACATTTCCATATTAATGACCTCTTTATCGAAAGATTCTTCGGATAGACAAACGATAACGTTATAACCACGGGCGTTTGCATATTTTTCAATGCCCCGTATTACTGTTGTAAAAAAATGATGGACTATATCTGGAATTACGACACCAATATTTTTAGTCCTCTTATTTTTAAGACTAATTGCAATATTGTTGGGTTTATAATTGTAAAGTTTGGCAAAAGCCTGCACCTTTTCTTTGGTATCCCGGCTAATTTCCTCACTGTTCTTTAGGGCTTTGGAAACTGTTGAAATGGATACCTCTAGTTCTCTGGCTATATCTTTTAATGTAATTTTTGCTTTCAATGATGATATTTTAGGGCACACTAATTCCGCTGTGGAAATTACTCAATAAAGATCCAAGGGTGCGCACAAATTACATTTTTTAACAAAACGGGTATGAAAATTTGAAAAACCTTCTTTCGGTTAAGAATGCATTTCAAAAAATAAAATCCTTATATTAGTCCTTATTATTGTTAAATTCTTAAATCTCATTGCTTTTATTGAGATAACAGCAAACTAACAATTTAAGTTTTGTCATACTCACACACTTCAAAGTTATTAACACGAAACCGTTTTCGTGATATTTTGCAATATACTTAAATTTCGATTAACCTTTTTTTTATATATGTTTAACACTTGAATTAAAATTAACTAAACTTAAAATTAATTATTTATGAAGATTACGCTACTAAAAAGCTTTTTGCTGCTTGGGGCATTTTTATGCTTTGGGGTCGCAAAGGCTCAGACAGTATCAGGTACCGTTTCGGATGCAAACGGACCGTTGCCAGGGGCAAGCGTATTGGTAAAAGGCACTACCAATGGTACGCAGACCGATTTTGATGGTAACTATACGCTCAGCGATGTTGAGGGTAGTTCCACGTTGGTTTTTAGTTACATTGGTTATAAGACCGTAGAAATTGCGGTAAATGGCCAGTCTACCATTAATGTTACCTTGGAAGAAGATGCGCAAGCCTTGGATGAGGTTGTAATTATCGGTTATGGTCAAACCACTGTAAAAGATGCGACCGGTTCTGTTGCTGCTGTAACCTCCGAAGAATTTAACGGAGGTGTCATCGCTTCACCGGAACAATTGATTCAAGGTAAGACCGCTGGTGTGCAGATTACGCAAGCGAGTGGTGAGCCTGGTGCAGGGATGAACTTGAGAATTAGGGGTTCTAATTCCATTCGTTCCAACAACAATCCGCTTTTCGTTGTGGATGGAGTGCCATTATCCGGGGAATCAACAACGCCATCTGGCGGTGATGTGATCAATGGTAGTAATGCTACGAGAAACCCATTGAACTTTATCAACCCTAACGACATCGAGAGTATGTCCATCTTGAAAGATGCTTCTGCAACTGCAATATATGGTTCTCGTGGTGCGAATGGTGTTGTAATTATTACCACTAAAAGTGGTAGAACTGGTCAAGGTGGTGTATGGGAATTTAGCTCCAATTTGAGTATCTCCACACCTGCTAACGAATATGACCTTTTTAACAGAGATGAATTCCTGTCTACAACGGCTGCCATAAGAAGCCAAGAAATTGCTGATGCCAGTGATTACGGTTACAATACAAATTGGCAAGATTATATTACAAGGACGGTTGCATCACAAAACCAAAACCTTTCTTACTCAAGAAACTACGGTAGCGGTAACGTTAGAGCTACATTCTCTTACGGAAAGCAATTCGGTGTGATTGAAAAATCAGCACAAGAACGTATTACTGGTAGATTAAATGCTAGCCATCGTTTTTTGGATGATAAGCTAAGATTGAATCTTCAGGCTTCCATGTCCCGTGTAAATGACGATGCACCACCTATTAGTGGTACTTCCGGTGCAAGTGGTAACTTAATTGGTGCTGCTTATTCTGCCAACCCAACATGGCCGGCAAGCTCAGTATTTTTCTTAGAAGGAAACCAACTGAACCCTGCTAATTACCTCGCAAACTTCCAATCTGTAACTCATACGGATCGTGCTCTAATCAATTTTTCTGCTGAGTATGATATAATTCCAGAATTGACTGCTAAAGTGAGCGTAGGTTATGACGATTCTGATGCTAAGGCAATCTCGTCTATTTCTGGAAATGCCAATAACTTTAACCGAGTTACAGGAAATGGTCAATCGGCTTATAACACGCTAAACGCAACAAGTCAGCTATTGGAAGCTACACTTAACTATAACAAGGATTTTGATAATTCCTCTCTAGATATAATTGTAGGTTATTCCTTTCAGGATTTCCAAAGAAAAGGGTTCAACTCACAAGGATGGAAAGCACCGACTACTGATTTGAACGAGATGGGCTCTGCCTTGATAGACGATGTAAATACAATTAGAGAAAGCATCAGCGGACCATACCAACAAGCTGGTTATGCTCCGAACGGTACTTTTGTCAACAGCATCAATCCTTTCGAAGATACTGCCTCCTTGGGTGTTTCCTCTGGAGCCTATACTTCAGTTTGGGTAGATACATTCGACAATACGGATGAACTTCAATCTTTCTTCACAAGGGCTAATTATTCCTTGAACAACAAGTTTTTATTTACCGCTACGGTAAGAGCTGATGGTTCTTCAAAATTCGGTGGTAGTAATCAATACGGTTATTTCCCTTCCGGTGCCTTTGCCTGGAAAATTAACGAAGAAGATTTCATAGGAGACAATGTTTCAACATTGAAATTAAGATTGGGTGCTGGTATTACCGGTAACCAAGAAGGTCTTGGATATGCCAACTTCTTAAGAAGGGTTCGTTTCTCTCAACCAGGTATTAGCGACAGTGGTGAAATCCTTAGACCAGGTGCACAGACCGTTGCAGTACAAAACCCGGACCTCAAGTGGGAATCCACTTTGGATCTGAACGTTGGTATTGACTTCGGTTTCAATCTTGATAGATTCAGCGGTTCCCTTGATTTTTATAGAAAAGAGACCAAAGATCTATTGTTCAGACAAGGTGCTGCTGCACCAGCTGCTGACCCTTTTGTCTTTAAAAACTTAACGGACGGTACAGTAATCAACCAAGGTATTGAAGTTGCTTTAAATTATGACTTCATTCAGATGGAGGACGTTACATTCTCCTCTTCCTTCAATTTTGCTTACAACAAAAACACAGTTGAAGGCTTGAACGGAATTACTGCCAACTTTGGTGCATTGAACGGTCCTGGACTAACCGATGCATTTGCTCAACGTTTGGGAGAAGGAAGATCTCTATTCTCTTATTATATGGCTGAATATTCCGTTGACAGCAGCGGTAATCCAGACTTTAACCCTGATCAAAAGGATTTTGTGGATAAAGACGGTCTGCCAGATATAAATGCCGGTCTTTCCCTTAACCTTAGAGTTAAAAACTGGGATGCATCCGCATACTTTACAGGTCAGTTTGGATTCTATGTATATAACAATACAGCGAACGCATTCTTGAACAGACCAACTTTTGAGACAACAAGAAACGCTACCCAAAGAGCTTTGGACACCAACGTAAGTCAGGAAGTTTCTACACTATACCTTGAAAACGGTGATTTTGTGAGACTACAAAATGCCAGTGTAGGTTATAATGTACCACTAAGTGGCGATGGCACTTTGAAAAGTTTAAGACTATCGTTAACAGGACAAAACTTGTTCTTGATTACCGACTATAGTGGTTTAGATCCCGAAGTATCATCTAGTACAGGTGACCTTGGTACTGGTATACCAAGTGCTAGTATTGATTACACTTCTTTCCCAAGGCCAAGAACTGTAACATTGGGTATCAACGCTAAATTTTAAAAAAAAAAAAGCAATGAAAAAATTTATAAAACAAACGAACAAATATTTTTCTCTCAGCTTGTTCGTAGGGATTATGCTGACTTCCTGTACAGATTTGGAAGTAGAGCCCACGGACTCGCTATTAGATGATGGGTTTACCGGCATACAAACTGCCGAGGCTGCTTCGAGCCAGATAACTGCAATGTACAACGATGTAAATGGTTATTTTGGTACGCAAGCGAACTTATATGCCCTTAATGAAGTTACCACAGATGCCCTTTTGGTTCCTACAAGAGGTTCTGACTGGGGTGATAATGGTATATGGAGACAATTGCACCAACACTCATGGACTCCAGAACACTCCTATATTTTAGGTGTATGGAACGAATGGAACGGTTTGCAATTAAGTGCAAGTGAAGTTTTGGATTCAAGATCTGCTTCTTCCAGTGAAGCTCAAGGACACGCCTCATTTTTAAGAGCGTTATCAATGTTCGTGATCTTGGACAACTTTGCGCAAGTACCTTATAGAGATACAGAGGCTGCCGACCCGCTTGCTGACCCAGATGTACTTACGGGAGAAGATGCGATTGGTTTTATCTTGAGTGATTTGGATAATGCCATTGCCAATCTTCCCGCATCTACTGCTGGTGATGATAATTTTAGAGCAACTAAAGCAGCCGCTCGCTTCCTTAAGGCAAAGGTTCTTTTGAACAGACATGTTTACAATGGTTCAGGTTCAGCAGCTTCAAGTGACATGAGCGAGGTAATTTCCCTTGTTAACGCCATCGAAGGAGATGGATATGAGCTTGCTTCCGACTACTTTGATATCTTCGTACCTGGAGGAGGTGACACAGAGACCATTTGGTACGCTCAAACCTCAGCTGGAACAAGAATATTCAACACATTGCACTACAACTCTACAGAGCTTGGTGGTGGTGGTTGGAACGGTTTCAGTACTTTGGCCGAGTTCTACGACTTGTTCGAAGGTGATGCCGATAACAACCGAGGTCTTAACGATGGCACCTTGAACGATAATCAAGAAGAACGAAGAGGTTTTGTTCCTCCAAGTGGTATTGCTTACGACGGTAGCTATGGTACCGATGACAACAACGATGGTATTGTAGATGGATCCAATGTAGGCTTCGGTTTCCTTATTGGTCAACAATATGGTCCTAATGGAGCTGCTTTGGAAGATAGAGGTGGTAACCCACTTTCTTTTACAAGAGAATTCTTCAGTGCAGTTGATGGACAACCAAGCCTTGTGGACAACAATGAGGTAACTGGTATCCGTGTTATTAAATACAACCCAAGAGATGGAGCATTTGCCAACCACATTATTTTCTTCAGATATTCAGATGCATATTTGATGAAAGCTGAAGCTATGTGGAGAAGTGGTGGTGATCCAACTGCAATGATCAACGATTTAAGAACTATTAGAGGTGCTGCTCCACTTGGATCAGTGAGCGAGCAAGATCTATTGGACGAAAGAGCTCGTGAATTGTACACAGAAGGTTGGAGAAGAAACGACCTAGTTCGTTTTGGACAGTACACTAAAGACTGGGAATTTAAAGAAGCTGACGCTGTTGGAAATCCAGATCGTCAATTATTCCCGATCCCATCTGCCCAACTTATTCTTAACCCTAACTTGGTTCAGAACCCAGGCTATTAGAATTTCAAAGTTTAAGATGTTTAAATATGGAAAGACCACCGTTCGGTGGTCTTTTCTTTTTGACATAACGTCTATTAGTTAATTATTAATCCTTTCTTAGTAAAACATTAATCGTTTTACTGCCGGCGTGCAAAAAGTAATTATTTATATTACCTCCTGCTATTGATAAATGAAAATGAGAGCACAACTCTGGATTATTTTCGGATTTCTATTGACCTTGACAGGTTGTACCAAGAACAAATCAAACACGCTATTTGTTCTAAAAGATTCCAACCAAACTGGCATCAAATTCAATAACCGTTTAGAGCAAACACCGGAGCTCAATATCCTAAATTATCTATATTTCTATAATGGTGCCGGTGTTGCGGCAGGAGATTTCAATGGCGACGGTTTGGTCGACCTATACTTTACCTCCAACCAAGGAGCGGACAAATTCTATTTGAACCTAGGAGGGTTTAATTTCAAAGATGCCACCACCCTATCCAACCTTACCAATAACACAGGTTGGACAACAGGCGTTACACATGCGGATGTAAACAATGATGGGCTTTTGGATATTTATGTTTGCAAAGTGGGCGACCATGGCACCATTAGGGGACAAAACCTTCTATACATCAACCAAGGGAACAACGATGAAGGTATACCCATTTTTAGTGAGGAAGCAGCAACATATGGTTTGGACTTTATCGGATACTCCACGCAAGCTGCATTTTTTGATTACGATTTGGATGGTGATCTGGATATGTACCTCATGAACCATTCGGTAAACCCCAATCGTTCTTACGGCAAGGGCGGTAAGAGAAAGATTGTTGACTCCATGTCCGGAGATATCCTATATAAGAATGAAAACGGCCAATATGTAGATGTCTCCAAAGAGGCAGGGATTTACCAAGGCACTATAGGTTACGGTTTGGGACTGGCCATCAGCGACATTAATAACGATGGTTATCCGGATATCTACATCGGTAATGATTTTTTTGAAAACGACTACTTGTACATAAACCAAAAGGACGGGACATTCAAGGAAACAATATCAAATGATGACAAAAAACTTGGTCATACGACCCATTTTTCCATGGGTAACGATATTGCCGACATTAATAATGATGGGCTTTCCGATATTTTGTCCTTGGATATGCTCCCAGAAGATCTGGAAACATACAAAACATCCGGATTGGAATATGCCTACCCGGTCTACCAACAATATCTCAAAAATGGTTTTGCACCACAATACATGCAAAACGCTCTTCATCTAAATTTGGACGGTGAAAATTTTGGGGAAATAGCCAATCTAAGCGGTATCGATGCCACAGAATGGTCTTGGGGAGCATTGTTTGCCGATTATGACAACGACGGTTTCAAAGACCTATTCATTTCCAACGGAATACAAGGGGTTACCAACGATATGGATTACATTAATTACATATCCAATGAAGAAATACAGCAAAATATAGAAAAAGGCCTGTCCGATAAGGATATGGAACTCATTAATCGCTTACCCAAGAAAAAAGTACAAAACTACTTTTATCAAAATAAAGGAGGAACCAGCTTCAACAATGTAACAGAGACGTGGGGACCACAATTAAGTTCCTACAGTAATGGCTGCGTGTATGCAGATTTGGACAACGATGGGGATTTGGATTTGGTGGTGAACAATGTAAACCAAGAAGCGTTTGTGATGGAGAACACCTTAAAGGGTGGCAATTACATAAAAATCAATTTTTCAGGAAGTCCAAAGAACACATTCGGTATCGGGGCAAAGGCAATTGTATTCGGCAACAAAGGCCGATCCGTTCAAGAAAATATAGTAACCCGTGGATTTATGTCGGCCAAGGACAATAGCTTAAACTTTGGTGTTGGCAAAGACTCGATCATTGATTCCATTCAAATTATATGGCCACAGGGAAAATTCGAGACTTTACGGAGAATCAGGTCCAACCAAGTCTTGCAGGTTTCCCATTCAAACGCATCAGGAAACTATTTTACGGAACAACAGATCCAAACAGAGCCTCCGTACAGTATTTCAAAAAGCTTGGATTTCATACACAAAGAATACCCGACCCTGGATTTTGATAGAAATCCACTGATACCATTCGCCCACTCCAATGAAGGTCCATCAATAGGTGTTGCCGACATCAACAAAGATGGACTTGAGGACATATTTATTTGCGGAGGTAAGAAACAGTCATCAAAACTTTTTCTACAAGATGGTGAAGGAAATTTCAATGCACATCAATCGGATATTTTTGAGGAAGATGCCATCAATGAAGATGTGGATCAAACATTTGCCGATGTAGATAACGACGGTGATTTGGATTTGATCGTAGTAAGTGCAGGAAATGAATTTACCAACGGAAAACCGCTAAAGCCAAGATTATATCGCAACACCAATGGACAACTTAAAAAAGAGGATGTGGTGTTTGATGGAATCGAGGTAAATGCATCAAAGGTTGAAGCCATTGATTTTGACAAAGATGGAGATTTGGACCTATTTATAGCTTCCAATGCCGTTCCGACAAAGTTCGGACTAAAAAGCGAACAATATTTAATGCAAAACGATGGAAATGGAAATTTTGAAGAAGTTACCACCATCTTTGCACCAGGATTGAAAAATATAGGCAACGTAAAAGACTTTGTATGGGAAGATCTGGACAATAACGGTTTTAAAGACCTTATCCTTGCAGGACATTGGACACCATTGACCATCTTTTTGAATAATGGGGAACAGCTTTTGTCTCAACAAAATAACGGTCTTGAGCATACAAACGGATGGTGGAACGCAATTGAACTTGCCGATATGGACAATGATGGAGATCTGGATATCCTGGCTGGTAACTGGGGGCTCAACACAAAGTTCAGCGCATCAACAGAAAAGCCGGTAACCCTATACATTAACGATTTTGACGGCAATGGTTCCATAGAAACTGTTGTAACACATTTTCATGGCGACCGGGAAACCGCTTTTGCCTCCAAGGACGAACTTGCCAAGCAAATGCCCTTTTTGAACAAAAAGTTCCTGTTCTATAAAGACTTTGCCAAAGCATCTTTGGAAGAACTATTTGGATCTGATAAATTAAAAGAAGCAACAAAAAGGAAAGTGTATATGCTTGGCACTTCATATTTTGAAAATGATGGCAGTAACAACTTTAAAACAAAAGCATTGCCACGTTTGGTACAATCCTCCTCGGTAAACGATATTTACCTGGTAAAAAACGATAAAGAAAAGATTAATGAAATATTAATGGTGGGCAATAATTTTGAGATAAGCACCCAACTTGGTAGATTGGACGCTTCGCACGGATTTTTATTGTCAAATGATGAAAACGGGAATATTGAATGGAAGCAAAGCCTTGGAATTTCCGGAGCCGCCAGAAAAATTGAGAAAATAAACAACAATGGGAATGATGGTTTCATCATAACGATGAATAATGACGCTCCCATTTTTTTGGTCAAAAAACAGAACGACAAATGAAACTGAGATATATTACACTATGCTTTATTTTATTGGCAATTGTCGCTTGTAAAAATAAAGGAGAGAACACATCGGAGGAGGAAGAAAAGAAAGAGACTCTTTTTACATTGCTCAAACCCGAGGAAACAGGTGTTACATTTATCAACAAGGTCGAAAACCAAAAGAACTTCAACATATTTAAATATCGAAACTTTTATAACGGTGGAGGGGTTGCCATTGGTGATATAAACAACGACGGCTTGGAAGATATTTATCTGACAGGGAATATGGAACCCAACAGACTTTACCTGAACAAAGGCGACATGAAGTTTGAGGATATTTCCGAAAAAGCCGGTGTTCTAGGAAACAAACCTTGGTCCACAGGGGTAGTTATGGTCGACATCAACCACGATGGATTGTTGGACATTTATGTTTGCAATGCAGGAAACATGGAAGGCAACAATCACGACAACGACCTTTACATTAACAATGGTGATTTGACCTTCACTGAAAAGGCGCAAGAATACAATCTTGCCAAAACAGGATTCACGACACATGCATCATTCTTTGATTATGACAAGGATGGTGATTTGGATGTATATATACTCAATAACAGCAACATTCCAGTAAGTAGCCTTGGTTATGCGGAACAGCGCGAAGTAAGGGCACAGGATTGGGAAGGTGTTCCTGATATTTTCAAGGGGGTTGGCGACATGCTCCTAAGAAACGACGATGGCAAATTTGTGGATGTAAGTGAAGATGCCGGAATTTATGGTAGCCTGATCGGTTTCGGTCTTGGAGTAATGGTCACGGATTTCAACGGGGACCTTTATCCCGATATTTATGTTTCCAACGATTTTTATGAGAGGGATTATCTATACATCAATCAAAAAGATGGAACCTTTAACGAAGAGATCAAAGATTGGACCTCCCATTTAAGTCTTTCTGCCATGGGAATCGATATTGCCGATATCAATAACGATGGACACAACGATATATTTATTACCGACATGTTACCGGAAGAGGAACATAGGGTAAAATCCGTAATGGAATTTGAGGGGTATAATATTTTTGACCTGAAACAAAGCAAGGATTTTGGTCAGCAGTATATCCAGAACACCCTTCAGCTCAACAATGGTAATGGCACATTCTCCGAAGTGGCCTATTACAGCGGTATTGATGCTACCGATTGGAGCTGGGCAGGGCTTATGTTCGACATGGACAATGATGGGCTTAAAGATATATTCATCACCAACGGGATCAACCATGATCTTACAGATTTGGACTTTGTTGACTTTTTTGCCAACGAAATCGTTCAAAAAATGGCATTGACCGGTAAAAAGGAGTCCATTGATTCCATTATAAGCAAAATGCCGATCAAGCCTCAACCCAACTACGCTTACAAAAACAACGGGGATATTTCCTTTAAAAATGCAAACAAGGAATGGGGGTTCGACCTTCCTTCCCGCTCCAATGGGGCCGCCTATGCCGATTTGGACAACGATGGTGACCTGGACCTGGTGATCAACAATGTAAACACACCTGCATTTATCTATAAGAACAATACCGACTCCCAGTTGAACAACAACTATATCCAACTTAAGTTTAAAGGACCCGAAACGAATCCATTTGCCGTGGGCACCCTGGCAAAGCTTTATTTTGACGGCAATATTGTAAACCAAGAGTTGATTCCATCCCGAGGCTTCCAGTCTTCAATTCAATACGATATGACCTTTGGATTGGGAAAATCCAACACATTGGACTCCATTCGCATTATATGGCCGGACAATCTCACTCAAAAATTGGAAAATGTTGAGTCCAATCAAGTATTGACCATTGATCACTCCAATGCAACGGAAACCTATACAATACCCAAAAAGGAAGCTAAAAAATCTTTCTTAAAAGAGTTGGAAACCAAGGTGGTATCAGCGCACAAAGAGGATAACTATAACGATTTTGACTACGAAGGCCTTATTGCGCACAAGCTTTCACAAGAAGGCCCCTCCCTGGCCATTGCCGATGTAAACGGTGATGGAAACGAAGATTTCTTTATTGGTGGGGCAAAAGACCAGCCTGGCACCCTATATCTGCATCGAGGAAATGGAAACATCTCTTCTAAAAAAACAGCTGCTTTTGATGAGGATAAAGCCTATGAAGACGTGGCAGCAGCCTTTTTTGATGCCGACGGCGATGGCGACCTTGATTTGGTTGTAGGTTCCGGAGGCAATAATGTGGGCATGCAACGCAATTACAGGGCAAGGTTGTATTTAAACGATGGGAACGGGAATTTTTCCAAGGCTAAAACCGAACTGCCATCAACATTTAAAAACATTGCTACCATATCTCCTTACGATTTCGACGATGATGGTGATGTAGACCTCTTTATCGGTTCACGAAGTGTAGTGGGGGTTTACGGCATATCACCCGACCACCTACTCTTGGAAAACATGGGAGACGGCACCTTTAACAACGTGACGGAACGATTGGGATACGACTTGAAAAATGCTGGAATGGTAACCGATTCCAAATGGGAAGATATGGATGGTGACGGCAAAAAAGACCTGATCGTAACCGCTGAATGGGATACTCCTAAAATTTATAAGAATACTGGAAGAAGGTTAACAAAACTGACGAGTTCCTTGGACAGTCTTTACGGATGGTGGAATACTGTGGAAACAGCTGACCTTGATGGTGACGGGGACCAAGACCTGATTTTAGGGAACCAAGGGCTTAATCTTCACTATAAGCCAACGGAGGATGCTCCAATGAAAATGTATATCAACGACTACGATAACAACGGTACCATCGAGCAGATCATGACCATGCAAGAAAACGGTGGTGATTATCCCATTCATCAAAAAAGGGAGCTTACCGATCAATTGCCATCGCTCAAAAAGCAAAACCTAAAGGCATCGGATTATGCCCACCGAACCATTCACCAACTTTTTCCAAAAGAAGTAATGGACAAATCCATTGTAAAGAAAGTGGAGACCTCGGCATCGGTTATTGCCATAAACGAAGGTGGCGGTAAATTCACCATTAAAAACCTACCTCCCAGGGTCCAACTTTCCTGTGTGTGTGACATCACCTGTACAGATGTCAACAAGGACGGTAATTTGGATTTGATCATGGCCGGTAACAATTACGAATTTAAACCTCAGTTCTCACGCTTGGATGCAAGCCAAGGAAACGTGCTGTTAGGGGATGGCAATTTAGGTTTTGAATGGCAAGATTACGAAACCAGCGGTTTCAAAATCAGGGAAGAGGTAAAGTATCTAAAGCAGTTTAAGGACAAAAACGGTAAAACATACGTTATTGCCGCTATTAACAACAACAAACCAAAGATTTTCGCCTTAAATGAATAGGTTGCTCATCATATTATTTACAATATCCCTTGCTGTTTCCTGCAAAAAGGGAGGAAGTCTTTTTGAAAATCCAGACCCTGAAAAAACTGGCGTGGATTTTACCAACACACTTACTACCACGGAGAATTTGAGCATTCTGGACTACCTCTATTTTTATAATGGAGGTGGTGTATCCATTGGCGACATCAATAACGATGGATTACCGGATATTTTCTTTACCGGGAACCAAGTGAAAAACAAATTATATCTGAACAAAGGCAACCTTAAATTTGAGGATATAACCAACGCTGCAGGAGTTGAAGGCAATAGCAGTTGGAATACGGGAACAACAATGGCCGATGTAAACGGTGACGGCCTTTTGGACATTTACGTTTGTGCTGTGGTCGGTATAAATGGGTTCAACGGATTTAATGAATTATACATAAACAACGGGGATAATACTTTTACCGAAAGTGCTGCTAAATACGGACTGGACTTCGATTCTTACAGTTCCAATGCAGCTTTCTTTGATTATGATTTGGATGGAGACCTGGACCTTTATCTCCTAAACCATGCCGTACACACCCAAAATTCTTTTGGGCGCTATGATCTCAGATTCGACCGCCGTTATGAAACGGGAGATAAACTGTTGCGTAATGATGACGGCAGATTTACCGATGTAAGCGAAGAAGCCGGCATTTATGGTGGTGTAAATGGATACGGCCTCGGATTGGCCATTTCCGATTTTAACCAAGATGGATACCCTGATATTTATGTAGGCAACGACTTTCATGAAGACGATTATTATTATCTGAATAATGGCGATGGTACTTTCACCGAAAGCCTTAAACAATACTTTGGGCATACGTCAAGATTTTCAATGGGCAACGATGTAGCCGACATCAATAATGACGGCCGTCCTGATTTTCTTTCGTTGGATATGTTACCGGAAGACGAAGTAGCCCTAAAATCTTCCGAGGGGGACGATAACATCCAAACACAAAAAATGAGAATAGACCGTTTTGGATATCATTATCAGTTTACCCGCAACATGTTGTTTGTAAACCAACCGGACGGTAATTTTATGGAAACCGCTTTAATGAGTGGCATTGCTGCCACCGATTGGAGCTGGAGTGCCCTTTTCGGCGATTACGATCTCGATGGCCAACAAGATGTATTTATTTCCAATGGTATTCCCAAAAGACCGAACGACCTGGATTTCATCAAGTTTGTTTCTAACGAGCAAATCCAACAAAAAATGGACAATACCAAACTTGTGGATCAAAAAGCGTTGGATTTAATGCCATCCGGCAGTGTTCACAACTATGTTTTTAAAGGGAGCAAGGAGCTACAGTTCAAAGACATGTCCAACAAGTGGATCACAAAGGATACTTTGATTTCCGGAGCTACCGCAATGGCCGACCTTGACGGTGATGGTGATCTGGACCTTGTAACCAACAACATCAACCAGCCAGCCTCTTTATACATTAATAAAACAAATGACAAAGGAAATTACCTGAAGCTAAAGTTTAATTACACTAAAAAGAATACCCAGGGAATCGGAACCAAGGTGTATTCCTATGTAAATGGAGGCCTCCAGTTCAAGGAACTTTTTCCAACCCGTGGTTTTCAGGCATCTTCCGAACCAATGGTACATTTTGGATATCAAAATGTGGAACAGATAGATTCCATAAAAATCATATGGCCGAACAAAACCTATCAAGTTTTACAAAATGTTCCTGTAAACCAAACCCTGACCATTGAACCCAAAAACACCATACCTTTTGATTATAAATCGCTGCACGCACCTAAAAAATCACTTTTTAGCCCAGTACCCGATAATTTAGGGTTGGACTTTACCCATGTAGAGGATAACTATACCGATTTTAACCGTGAGAAACTGATTCCTTATCAAATTTCGGATAGAGGACCCGCTCTTGCCATCGGTGATTTGAATGGAGATGGAAAAGAAGATATATTTTTAGGAGGATCTAAATACAAATCATCACAGATCTACGTACAACAAGATTCCATATTTGTGAATCTAAAATTGGACAGTATCCAAAAGGATTCCATCCGGGAAAACGTTTCGGCAACTATTGCCGACTTTAACAACGATGGACAGAATGACGTCATCATCACTTCTGGCGGAGGGGATTTTTTTGGAAAAGCAACCCCATTATTGGATGCTTATTATGTTCAAAAAGACACTGCATTCGCTAAAGCGGAATTGCCAGAGTTCTACCAGAACTCATCCGTAGTCAGGCCATTTGATTTTGATAATGATGGAGACTTGGATGTGTTCATTGGAGGGCACACCATTACAGCCAGATTTGGAAAACCAGCTTCTTCACATGTGTTGGAAAATGATGGTGGCCTGTTTAAAGAAAATGAAAGTTTCAACATCCTGGGCAAAGGCATGGTCACCGATGCTATTTGGAGCGACTTTAATGGCGATGGCACCGCAGATTTAATTGTAATCGGAGAATGGATGTCCCCCAAGTTTTTTAAGAACCGAAATGGTACTTTTTCAGAGGTGGAGCAAGTCCATATGCCCGGTCTTTGGCAAACCATCGAGGCTTTTGATATAGATAAGGATGGTGACATGGATTACCTCCTTGGCAATTGGGGAACCAATTCCAAGTTCAAGGCCTCCCAAGAACATCCCATGAAATTATATGTCAACGATTTTGATGAGAACGGTCAAACGGAAACAGTAACCGCCATGGAAAAAAACGGTGAACACTACCCCTTGGAGACATTGGACGGCCTTGCATCACAAATGGTTTACCTTAAAAAGAAATACAACACCTATAAGTCGTTTGCCGGAAGCACTGTGGAAGAGATATTCGGGGAGGATATCTTGGAAGCATCCGAAAAATTGGAAGTGAACACCCTAAAATCAGGTTATTTAAAGAACGATAATGGTAATTTTGTTTTTGTTCCCTTTAAGAACGAACTCCAGGTCTCCCCTATCATGTCCTTTGTTGTGGACGATTTTGATGGTGATGGCACTACCGAAGTACTGGTTGGGGGCAATTATTTTGGTGTAAAACCCTATCATGGAAGACTGGATTCATTTCCAGGTGCCCTACTGAAAAATGAAAACAACATTGTTTTAGGCAATCAGTTGGGATTGGATTTTAGTAAAAAATCCATCAGACATTTAAAAACAATCACGCTTAACAATCAGAAATATTTGTTGGCGATATTCAATAATGATAAAGCACAAGTCTATAAAATCAATAAGTAATAGAAAGGCCATGAAAAAAAGCATAAGTTTAATCGCAGCACTGTTATTGGTTCTGGTATCATGTCAAAAAAAACAAGAACCTATAGAAATTTCTCCTGAAGAATTCCATGCCTCTGTGGACAAGGTCATTGAGGTGATGATACATGACATATTCTCACCGCCTGTGGCAAGTAGAATATTTGCCTACCCAAATATTGCCGCTTATGAGATTGTAGCCAAGAAAAACGACAACTACAAATCCCTAGCCGGGCAGGTAACAGGCCTGGAAAGTATTCCAGACCCCAAAAACACGGAAAACATCAATTATGAAATGGCCGCGCTAATAGCGCATATCGACTTAAACAAAAGGTTGATCTTTTCCGAAGAAAGAATTGAAAGTTTCCGAGACAGTCTTTATACCGTTTGGATGGAACAGAACGAACCCGTTTTTAACGCCTCCAAAGCATATGGTTTGGAAGTAGCGGATTTTATAGGTGAATGGATGAACAAGGACAACTACAAAGAAACACGTACCATGCCCAAATTTACCGTTGATTCGGAGGATCCATCGCGTTGGCAGCCCACGCCTCCGGCCTATATGAACGGTATTGAGCCCCATTGGGAAAAAATACGTCCTTTTGCGATTGATTCTGCACAGCAATTTAAGCCAATTCCACCACCAGAATTCTCTATGGAAAAAGATTCCAAATTTTACCAAGAGGTGATGGAGGTTTATGAGGTGCGAAAGAGCATGATCGGCAAAGGTGATAAGTCAGATGAAATAGCCATTGCCCAGTTTTGGGACTGTAACCCCTATGTTTCGGTTACCCGTGGACACCTAATGTTCGCCACCAAAAAAATCACTCCCGGTGCTCACTGGATAGGTATTACGAAGATCGCCTCACGAAAAACAGATGCCGATTTTGCAAAAACCGTATACGCCTATACCAAAACTTCCATAGCGATAGCTGACGCATTTATAAGTTGTTGGGATGAAAAATATCGAAGCAATCTAATTCGTCCAGAAACTGTGATCAACGAGTATATCGACGATAGTTGGGAGCCCGTATTGCAAACGCCACCGTTCCCAGAATACACCAGCGGACATAGCGTAGTATCCGGTGCAGCGGCAATAGCCCTAACGGATATCTTTGGAGACAACTTTGCCTTTGATGACGATACGGAGGTAGCCTATGGTTTACCTGTGCGTTCCTTTACTTCATTTAACCACGCATCTAGTGAAGCGGCTTTAAGCCGAATGTACGGCGGAATCCATTATCGTGCAGCCATTGATGTTGGAATTAAACAAGGCCGAGATCTTGGGAAATTTGTGGTGGATAAATTGGACATGACAAAAGGCTAATCCGTATTTTTGCTCCTTAGTTATGAGGAAGATTATTTCAATAATCCTAGCCGTTGTGGTAGGAGTAATTTTGTGGTACCTTTTTTTAAAGCCTCAAGATTATCAGGTTAATTTTAAGGCCAAGGCAATTCCAGGCACCATATTCGAATCCGTAAAGGCATGGAACAAGGGCTTTGATTCGGCAGTCCCTGTGGATTATATTAGCCCAAGTCATTTTAAGCAGACCATCTTGGTGAACGATTCCGTTCATGAATACGAATGGGAAATAAACCCGGTCCACGATTCCTTGAGTGAGGTCCAAGTAAACATAAAAGACCTGGACCACTCCGTTGACAACCGCTTGGCAGTTCCTTTTTCGGATACCGATTTTGAAAAAGGCTCCAGAAAATTGCTTTTGGATTTTAATGATTTTCTCAACGAACACATCAAAGGTTTTAATGTGACCATTGAAGGGGAAGAAGAAACTTTCTCCTCATTTTGTGCCTGTGTTCAGCTTACAACATCTCCAGAAGATAAGGCGAAGGGCATGATGGCCAATTACAACTTTCTTAATGCCATACTTTTGGAGAAACAAATTAAATTGAACGGCCCTCCATTTGTGGAGGTATTGGATTGGGATTTGGAAAACAATAGTCTGACTTATAATTTTTGCAACCCCATTATTCGCTCCGAAAGACTTCCTGACCATCCAGACATTGAATATAAGCGCATCTTTGGCAAAAATGCCATCAAAGCTATTTATCACGGAAACTATATCACTTCAGACCGTGCTTGGTATGCCATTATGGACTATGCGAAAGAAAACAATATCCTCATAGAGAAAAAGCCCATTGAAGTTTTCTACAATAACCCGAACATGGGAGGGAATGAATTGGAGTGGACAACGGAAGTATTTATGCCCATAAAGGAATCCGATGAATAAACTTGTCCTAATTTCTTTACTGATCGTAGCACAAGGGTGTGCGCAGAAAACGTATTTGGGCAAACTGGATGAACTCGGGAAATTCCCATCAAAGCTTAAGGAGGTTTCAGGAATGGAAATCACCAAGGATGGGGAAATATGGGTAATTGAAGATAGCGGCAATAAGGATAAAATATATAGGGTAGCTAAGGATGGTGACATCAAGGAATCACTAAAAATAGATCATGCCAAAAACAAGGACTGGGAAGATTTGACCATGGACAATGATGGCAATCTGTACATTGGTGATTTTGGAAATAATGATAATGAGCGCGAAGATTTGGTCATCTATAAGATTCCTGAAGATGAAATGGACAAAAAAGAGCCCAATGCCGACAAAATTGAGTTCAAATACCCGCAGCAGAATGACTTTCCCCCACAAAAAGATAGTCTGTATTTTGACACTGAAGGTTTTTTCCATCTAAACGACCATCTCTACATCTTTACAAAAAATAGAACCAGACCTTACTCTGGAAAAACGTTGATCTATAGAGTACCCGATGAAGAGGGCGCTTACGAAGCTGAATTTTTGGGTTCCCTGTTTTTATGTGCAGATCAAGACCATTGCTCTGTAACAAGTGCTGATATTGCTCCGGATGGAAAAACAATTGCTTTATTGAGTTATGGATTTGTTTTTTTGCTTTCTGATTTTCAAGCTCCTGATTTTACAAAGTCATCGATTAAAATCATTGATCTAAATACAGACACCCAAATTGAATCGGTCTGTTTTTTAGGCAACGGAACCCTTCTGATTGCCGATGAGCAAAATAAGTATGGAGGTAGAAAGCTTTACGAGTTCATACTTGATTAGAAGCCAAATCCCAGTCCAAAGGCAAACCGAAGACCATCCGTACTATTAAATAATCCAAAGTTGGCGGACAGTACATCGGCACCGTTCAAGAAAAACCCGCCTCCGTAGGAATTGTGCCATTTATGGGAATCTTCTCCCGGGTACCAAACACGGCCATAATCGAACCCCCCGTAAATTCCAGGATTCACTGGCATTAGTCCCGTTTTTACTCCTCTAAAGCTATATCTAAGGTCCGTGTTTTGAAAATAGGCCGTTTTACCTGTAAACCGTTGAAACCTAAATCCACGAAGTCCGTTGTCCCCGCCTATGCTGGCAGCTTGGTAAAATTCATATCCATTTCCTATGGTAAAATGACCTTTTAGTTTTGTTGCAAAAACCAGACGGCCATCTGCTGTAAGTTTATGGTCCATGGAAAATGATGGGACTACGTACCCAAAGGATCTTGAAGAATCATCCAGATTGGTTTTAAAACCGCCTTCTAAGCTGAACGACATTCCCAAAGTTGGAAATGCCTCACTATCCGTATTGGAATAGGTGTATTCCCCATCGATTCCAAAAAAACTCAAATGGTTTTCCTCCCCATTTTCCAGATAAAACTCATTGATGAATCTATTTTCGGTTTCCTCGATCTCGATGTTTTCATAAGCCATACCCAATCGAACCTTAGAACCATAAAAGCCTCTCCAAACCAATGAGGGTGCTAATTTCAGGGTTCGGATACGAACCCTGTTATAATCCAATTCCAATGGTTCTTCGTCATCGTTGTTCACTGTCTCATTTCCGAATCCGAAAAAGTTCCGTGTAAAGTTGGGGCTTGTAAACCTGGCATCGACTTCCAGGTTCACCTTGTTGAACACATGGGCAAACTCTCCGGTGTATCCTAAATCGAACCCATTTATGGCAAAGTAATAGGCCGCATTAAATGTATGTTGTTGCGTAAATGGATTTTTCCTGAAACCATTAAAGGTATAGGTACTGGTTAAACCAAGCCTAACCCCATCATCTGGATTAAACCCAATGGTGGGCAGCACTTGGTTGTTGCTTGCCTTGATATTCAAAAACTCGTAGGTATTGGTATCGTAGTCGTTTACTAAATTAATATTGCCGCCATAAGCCTCTTCCAAGGTGTTTTTCTTCGACTTAAAGTCATAGACCCATAGTTTTTTTGAGTTTTCGGATATTTTGTAAATATCATTGTTCTGACCCCCGATAATGCGGACCTTTATTTTTGAAGTTTCCGTGTTGGCCTCAAAAACATCATCATCATCCAGGCCATAAATCCAAATCTCCTTGGTGTAATCTGGACTATATACTTTATTGAAAAACAAATCCGTATAATCCCCGCCTTTTATTCGGTATGCCCTTACCTCAACATCGCCATTGGGCAATGAGACAATATTGAAATAGTCATCTTTGTCGGTCCCGGCAATTACACTGTACTTGTTCAAAATAGCGTAATACTCCTGTGCTGTTTCAACCAAGTTATTCTTTCGTGCCAAAAGTATGTTCTTGATTTCCGTCAAGGTTTCATCCCTAACCTCCTCCGGAAAGGCCAAAAAGGCATCGTCAATAATATCTCCATTTAAGTTTTGCTGAATGAATTTGGCTTGATCCACCCACATTTGCCTGTCGGTTTCGGATAGCAGGGCCATATCCAAGGCAAAAGTTCGTGGTGATGATGTAAATCCTTTTACACTTCTGATTTCTTCATGAAATCCTTCAAAAATACGAAGGGAAGGAACCGCTCTCGATCCAAAATTCATGATAAGGCCGTCTCCCCATCGGGAAAACACTTGGTCCCTATCCCGAGCAATGGGTTTGTATACCTTGTTCCCATTCTCCATTTCAAATTCGGCCCAACGCCATTGGTCCACATGCCTATCCCAATCGCCGATCAAAATATCGAACAAACGGGCCTTTACATATTCCTTTTGGTCAATGCTGTATTCCTCATCTTCACGGAGTTTGTCCATAAGGTCGTAAGTACTCTCAATCTTCTTGGTATACCCAAAGCTTTTCAGGTTATCATGATCATCGGAAACATGCTCCTCTATCATGTACAATCCATCACCAAACTCTTTGTTGAAATCGCCCAGAACGGACTGTTTGGGCACGTAATATAGTTTGGGGTTGGTATGGTACATCCCAAGTGCTTGGGAAAGTCTATCAATGGAAAAGGGAGCATAAGGATGTGCCCCAGTATAAATGTCCAACAATAATTTCTCGGTGTAGGTATCCTCGAACTTACCGACAATGTACTGTTCTTGAAAAGCAATGGACTGAAGGTATCTTTCAGCACTTTTTCGTAGACCTCTCATCACGTATTCCCTACCATCCTTATCGGCCAAACGTAAGGAGTTGGACTGATTTCCGCCTCCTTTCCGAACAACCGTTAGCCCTCCTAAAAGAGTATCCAACCGTACCGTTGGGGCTTTTACTTTGGTTCCGTAATATTTTCTGTACCGTTCTCCCCATAACCACTTGTGAAACCCGCTTTTTTCAATTTCCTCGGGCTCATAGACCGAAGCCATTTTATATGGGGGAAAATCATCAGGTAGCTCAACTTTCTTGTTTGACCTATCCGGTGGCAGCACTTCCGTTTGATACAGCATTGTAGCCGAATCGGCGGTGGTCCCATAAAACGCTACTTGTGACGAGCCATCCGTAAATACCTTTAAAATTGCATATCCATTTCTACCCGTGGAAAATTTGCTTCCGTTCAACAATCGGGTCGCTCCTGTTTTTGCTCCCGAACCACTTACTATTTGAGGCTTGCCATATTCCTCGATGTATTGGAGCGTATGTTCGTGCCCCGATGCAAAGATGATCTTATCCGAATATTGTGAGAGCGTAACAATTCTGTTCCTAAGTTCATCATACCTTTTGTTGGAAAGATCTTCTGAGGTAGCGCCAGAAGTTTTTCTTAATAGATTGATGGCTGCACCCAAAACAGGCATGGGCACTTGGCCACCATTGGGGTAGATTCCTTGTTTAAAAGAGAACTGACCACCGTGTGAGCCATAGGAAAACATGGGATGGTGCATGGCGAACACAACCGTTTTGTCCCTATTTTTCTTTATGATGCTCTCGAGTTCTTCAAAAAAGCGGCTTCTGGTCTTAATCTCGCACTCGTCATTAATAGTTGGGTGTTTATCCCAATTAACGAGGTACCATTCCGTATCTATTGCAACGACCAATACGTTGTCATTGATTTCTATTTCCTCGATAGGGCAACCATTTTCGGGCTGAAAAGCATCATTGTTGTCCAATACATCCTCTACATATTCCTCCTCGCGTTTCAACCCTTTAAGACCATCGGTATACCAATCGTGATTGCCAGGAATAAAGAGCTTTTTACCCTTGAAGTGCTTCAAAGTGCTCAGTTGGGCATCCAAATGGTTTTTGGCCTCCAAATAGGCAATGGTGGAATCTTTTTTATCTGGCAGACCTGCCGGGTATATGTTATCTCCCAAAAAAATAACGGTGCTATTGGCATCTGCATCGTCCAAAACGTTTTTAAACGCTTTTAATGTGGGGTTCAAGTCTCCCATCGGGGATTTACCTGCATCACCGATCAAATAAAAGGTGTGTTCAACCTCCCTATCATCTGAAGCGGGATAAATAGAAAAAGGCTTTGCATATTTGGTTTCGTAGGTAGCGCAACCTGAGGCCAGGACCATCAAAAAGAGCAACAAATAATGTTTCTTCATATCCATGAGGTTGATTCCAAATTTTGTAATTTGGATGTTCTAATTTGGAACTATGTCGGAAATTGTTGAGAAAACTAAACACTTTGTTTCTGAGTTGTTAACGGAAAAACTGGACCCCAGATTTTTGTACCACAACTTGCGACATACCCAACGAGTAGTCAAAAGTACTAAAGAATTGCTCAATTATTACAACCTAGAGGAGGTTGACAACGAGCGGTTGTTGTTAGCGGCTTGGTTTCACGATGTTGGCCATATAAAAGGCTGTAAGGACCATGAAGAAAGCAGTTGTGAAATTGCAACTGAATTTCTTAAAGAAAATGGTTATGATCCCAAAGGAATCGAAGAGGTATGCTCCTTGATCTTGGCAACTAAAATGTACCATGAGCCAACCAATCTTAAGGAAAATATTATTCGTGATGCCGACGTATCCCACTTTGCAAAGAAGAGTTACTGGGAAACAACGGATTTTTTAAAGGATGAACTCAAAGAACTCGGCGTTGCGGATTATTCATCAAAAAAATGGCGGGACAAGAACATCAAAATGTTTCGCAATCATTTTTTCTATACCGATTATGCCAAGGAGCAATGGGAAGAGGGCAAACAAAAAAACTTAAAGCAGCTCCTAAAGGAGAAGAAGGCCGAGAAGAAAATCGCCAAAAAAGAAGCACTAAAGGCAAAGTACAAGAGTGAAAGCCCGGACAGGAGCGTTCAAACTTTGTATAGGGTCACCTTAAGGAACCATCTTAAACTTAGTGATATTGCCGACACCAAGGCAAACATATTACTGTCCGTAAATGCCATTATAATTTCTTTGGTCTTGGCCAATTTGCTTACCAAGTTGGACAATCCCACAAATACCTACATGATCTATCCTACATTTATATTGATCCTGTTCAGTGTGGTTTCCATGGTGCTATCGGTTTTGGCCACTCGACCCAACATTACAACTGGTAAATTCACCAAAGAAGATGTAGAGAAAAGAAGAGTAAACCTTTTGTTTTTCGGCAACTTCCATCAAATGGGTCTAGAAGAATACCAATCGGCGGTACAAGAACTGGTAAAGGACAAAGACTATGTGTATTCCTCGCTGACCAAGGACCTCTATTATTTAGGTATTGTTTTGAACAGAAAATATAAGATATTGCGTCTGACCTACAACATTTTCATGTTGGGCATCATTATATCGGTTATTGCTTTTGGGATTGCCTTTCGCTTTTTTGGACCTGAAAGATTGATTTTTTAAATCACTTGCTCAATTCTTCCATAAGATCATCGTACGTGTAGGTGCGCTCCGATGTTTTATCCGTTTGATACAATATCTCCGCACGTATCGCTTTTAAACCAGATACACCTTGAACACCTTCCAATTCCACGATTTCAATATTGTTGGTAAAGTAGCCTTTGGCCTTTAAAAAACTGATGTAGCGCAAATACTCTTTTTCATCCTTGCGTTGGGAATATACTATGGCCAGTTTTCCTTTTTGTGTAAGGCGCTCGTTGGTTCCTTTGATATAGGACTTGTCTATACGTTTTTTGATGACCTCATATCTGGCATTATAGGTGCCATCAACATCAAAACGTTTTTCATCCATTCTAAAACGAATGGCCAACGATGTGCTGTACACCAAAACTAGGGATGCCACATCCAATTTAACCGGCAAATGGGGTTTAAGGCTATAGTACTTATTCTCCATTTCGCACATTACCTGAAGCTGCCATAACCTCAGATTGCTCAAAAAGAGTTCATTGAATTCCTGATCTTTGGCAATAGAGCTCCCGATGTACATATTGTGCTCCACGCCATCTGTTTTATAACGCTCAAAATAATGTGGGAACATTTCTTGGGCCTCTTCCTGTTTTTTATCCAAAAGGGTTGCCAATTTCATATTGGCCTCCATTACGCTGTTATCGTAATTTCTGCGATGGTCGTAATAGCTTTCGGTGGCTTTGTCTATCTTTTCATTATACTTACCCAAAAGTGCAGCAATGTCACCATCTTCCTTTTGAAGGTGATTGAACACAGGGTCCACTTCTTCTTTTACAAAATCAAAAACGGCCTGTTCGGTATGTGTGAACAATGCTTCCTTGACCTCATTCAAATAGTTGTTTACCCTAAACATCAACTCTTCATAAATGGGAAGCTTGTATTTAGTGAATGCGATTTCCAAGATATCATTGATTTCGGAAAGCTGGATCATTAAATCTCTCTGAATGGCCAGGTTACGTTGCTTTGCGGAATCCTTGATGTCAATTTGGCCATATAAGGGATAGACATCTTTAAAAACGATCTCTTTAAAAACAGGTTCATTGCCAGCCAATTCATCCGCCATAAATCGTTTAGCCTCTTCTTGGAACTTCCAATATACCGATGGATGCACAGAGGTACACTCATGCTGGATAACCGCATCGATCAAGTTCTCTTCTTCCTCGATGGTTCGCATTACCGCTGCAATAATATACGGCATTACATCATCTAGCTTATTAGCATTTACGCTATTGAGTTCGTTTTCTTTACCGGAAACCAACTCAAGAACCCCCAATAATTCACCATTTACGGTAATTGGGGCCAAGATGGCACTTTTAATGCCTTGTTCCATCAGGTTTCTATAGGGTTGCACCTTGCCATTGGTACGCTCAAAATATTTTTCTACGTTGGAAATAGCAAAATATTTGTTCTCTTTGAACAATTTTCCATGCGAGTAATTGCAAAAGGTAGAGTCGCACTTTTCCATATCCTTGCCGTTAAGGATATAACTCTCCATGCCCTTTCCATATATCTTAAAAAAATGGTTCGCACCGGAATCGTACCCCGCAAAGCCAACTTTTATATCGTTGAGCCTAAAAAACGACCTAAACGTATCTTCGAAATTCTCCATAAAGGACTCCATGCCTCTTTGGGTTTTTCCGATAAGGGTAGACTTTATTTCCGAGACCGAGTGCTCCGCAGTTACATCGAACATATTGGAAATAACAAAACCTTTGGCTATAAAACTATTCGGTGGTATTTTTTTCTTCCACAGGTCAAGGTTGTAAAAGTTGTCCAACAACTCATCCACATCGTCTTGTGTGATTTCCTTGGCCTTATCGGTCGGAATAATTTCCATAAAGTCCGCATTGTACAAAATGCGGTACCTGCGCATCACGCCGTTGGTATCCGGGATATCGTAAAAGAAGGGACGTCTAAAATCCAAATTATACCCATAATAAAACTTCAGGATCACGGTGGATCGCATGATATAACCGAACTCGCGTGGTATATTGGTTATTTCCAAGTCAAAATCGTCACCCGCATCTTTTAGGATTTGACGGAACCTTTCAGAAGAATTGAACACCAAATTTTCAAAAGGGGTGGATGCTGTTTTAATTTCGTTCTTGGTTAGTATTGGAGAAAAGGAATCCTCCAAAATCACTCGAATCACATCCTTGTATTTATCCAACAAGGACAAATCGGAAAAACCTTCCCTTAATTCCGGATATGGGGCCTGTGCCTCCAAAACATACTTTGCCCTTTCAGCATCATGTGGATTGGAACTTTTTAGTTGTTCATCGTAGTGTTCCAGCAATTTGTTGAAACTCACCAATTGAACCAAAGGACTTTCCGAATGGTAGTCGTGCTTCATACACAATTAGTCGAGGATTAGAGGGCAAAGTTACAAAAAGTAAAAATGCATTTCGTTTTATGGGTATCTTTATGGACAAATCGTCATTTTTAAGGATATTTAGCAAAATCTTTTCCATGTCCTCTTCAACCCGGTTAGACAGAGCCTACCAAAACGCCATGACGATTCCGTTTGACGAGGATTCCAAATTCATCTTTTTTAGTGATTGCCATAGAGGTGACAACAGCTTTGCCGATGAATTCGCAAACAATCGGAACATTTATTTTCATGCCCTGAACCATTATCATCGAGAGGGTTTCCATTATATTGAGCTTGGCGATGGGGACGAGCTTTGGGAAAATTTAAGTTTTGAATCCATTTTTGAAGCGCACAAAAATGTGTACCAGCTTTTACGAAGGTTCCATTTGGAAAATCGTCTTCACATGCTCTGGGGCAACCACGATATGGTATACAGGGATGGTGATTATGTGGACAAACACCTATCCCATTATTTTGAACCCATTGATGGCTCCGATAAAAAGCTTTTTGAAGGCATCACCTACCATGAAGCTCTTATTTTAAAACATTCCGACACTGGACAAGAAATTTTTTGTGTTCATGGCCATCAGGCTGATTGGTGGAACTATGTATGCTGGCGCATTGGCAGGTTTTTGGTCCGAATTTTATGGAAACCGTTGCAAGTAGTAGGTATAGCAGACCCTACAAGTCCTGCTAAAAATTACAAGGAACTGATCCGAATTGAGAAAAGAATCAAACGGTGGATTTTAAAAAAGGATTTGCTCGTTACCTTGGCCGGACATACCCACAGACCACGATTTCCCGAGCCAGGCCAGATTCCTTTTTTTAACGATGGCAGTTGTGTTCACCCAAGAAGCATTACGGGCATTGAAATTGAAAATAGTCAAATATCCCTCATCAAGTGGCATATTGACACCAAACCCGACGGCACTCTCCAAATCGTAAGGGTACTCTTGGAAGGTCCGGAGAAACTTCAGGATTATATTGACCACTAAGCTCGTTTCGCCATAGTTTTAATGGCCCCCACAAACTGATCTAACTCATCCAAAGTAGTAAATACATTGGGGGTAATCCGGCATCCATGTACATTTTCAAAATCTATGGCCACCGTCCAAACATTGAACTCATCCAGTAATGTTTGGGCCATTTCGCTTGGCTTCATGTTTGTGAGCCCAACATTGGCAATACCACAGCTCCTGTGCGGCTCAATCGGTGTGTTTATAATTACATTGTCCACATTCCGCAACTGATCGCTCCAATAACGCTGTAAATAGCGCATACGATTTTCCTTTCGCTCCACACCTATCATTTCAAGGTAATCCACAGCATCGTTTATAGTCAGATCCGTGTGCACGGGATGGGTCCCTGTATGGTTCAGCCTACGAATTTTGGTCTGATCATTTTCATGCTCGGCCAATAGAGGCCAAATCTTCGGAATATTCCTTTCGGCAACATACAGCATCCCCGCCCCTAAAGGAGCGCAAAGCCATTTATGTAAACTGGAGCCATAGTAATCGCAGTCCAGTTCAGCCAAATCAACCTTTATATGTCCTATGCAATGAGCACCATCCACCATCACCTCAACACCGTGGGAATGGGCCATATCACATATTTTTCGAACGGGTAAAATTTGACCCGTGACATTGACCATATGGCACACCATTAACAATTTGGTCTTAGGTGTAATCTGTGATTCGTAGAGCGATACAATTTCTTCATCCGATTTAGGGTGATTGGGCAACGACACTTTTTTGCAAACAATTCCATAACGGTCTTCCATTTGATGAAAATGTACTTGCATGGCCCCATAGTCCTGAACAGCAAAAATGGCTTCATCTCCCTTTTCCCATGGATAGCCCCCTATGATCATATCCAAGGATTCTGTTGTGTTTCGGGTAATGATCAATTCCTTTTCCGAACAATTGACCAATTCGGCCACGCGGGCGGCGGCCTTTTTCTTGTTGTCCCATTGCACCGTACGCATGTAATAGGAGCCTTCATAATTTACGTGCTGCACGTGTTCGGTGTATTTCTCCAAAATGGGAGTGGGAACTATATTGTAGTATCCACTTTCAAGGTTGATGTAATCCGGTTTCAGTTTATAATCTTTTCTGATCCGCTCCCAAAAAGCCTCGCTATCCTTCCCAGGATATGGCATCACATTTTTGGATGTATTTTCCAAGGTAAGTGGCAATAATGGGGCGGCCATAGCAGCGCTGCCCATATAGCGTAAAAACTGTCTCTTTTTCATTTTGGCCAGGTTGATTAAAAAAAGATTGGTACTTTTCGTTCGTACTTTTGTCTTCAAGATACAATTTACGCCCTTAACATGGAAGATGTAAAGGTTATATTAGAACAAATCCCTATACGGTACGACCTTGCGTCCCACATCATGCTATTGGGCATTGTCCAAGGGTTCTTCTTGGCATCTGTCATTTTTTTGAGAGCGAAACGGAAATCGGCCATTAATTTGTTCGGCTGGTCCCTATTGGTTCAATGCCTGGTGTTTTTGGACATTTACCTATGCTACACCGGCTTAATGAAATACGTGATCCACCTGAACGATTCCACAGAGTTTTTGGTGCTCTTGATCACACCCACCCTATATTTTTTCCTGTATACCTTATTGGAACGAAAGCCCATCACTCTAAAAAAACATTGGCCACATTTTATACTCCCCTTGCTTTATCTTATTTCTCAATTCAATTACTATGTAAGTCCAGTGGAAGTAAAACTTAATGCATATTTAGGCGCCTATCACCGTAATCTGGGGTTTATAGATGTTCCTGGTGACATGAACTACTTTTACCATCACTTTAAAGATCAATTTAGGTGGCTGGTACTTTTCAGTTTTGCATTCTATTTGATTTTGTCCCTTTTACTGTTGCTAAAAGCCAGAAAAAGGGAGTGGTCCTCTTCTAAGAACATCAAAGTGGACAAGTATGTTTTTTCCAGAAATACGGTTATTTTCTTTCTTGTCCTTATGCTTACCTTGCTCATTATATATTTGAATTATGATGATGATGGTGGAGACCATATTATTGGCATAGTGCAATCCATTACCATTTTTATCACCTCGTTTTTTATCCTCTCCGAATCGCGTTTTTTTGAAAAATCGTGGATTGCGGACAAATATGAGACCTTGGCCAACAACACCATCAAATTTGGGAATATTGAAAGTTTTATGTTGGAATCCCAATTTTATTCACATCAAGATGTGTCCCTTAAAAAGGTTGCTGAAAAACTGGACACCAATAGCAATACCATCTCCAAATTGATCAATTCGGAAAGTGGTCTCAACTTTAACGATTATATCAACCAAAAAAGAATTGCCTTGGCACAGCAAAGGTTGTTGGACGAAAAATTCAAACAACTTACTGTGGAGGCCGTTGGCCAATCCGTTGGGTTTAAGTCCAAATCGGCCTTTTACAATGCCTTTAAAAAACATACGGGACAATCGCCCTCCGCATTTATGAAGCAAAACAAGGTGTAATTTCTCCACAATTGCAATTTAGGACGTTTCTCGAACCGAAAAACCATAGTGTTTAAGCAGCAGTTTTCATCTTTGGGAAAAATTTTAGGATGAAAACAACTATCAGACGTTACGATTTGGATTGGCTCCGTGTTATTGTTTTTGCACTGCTTATATTTTACCACGTAGGAATGTTTTTTGTGCCTTGGGGCTGGCACTTAAAAAACAATGTGATTTACGATTGGCTGCGCTGGCCGATGTCTTTCTTGAATCAATGGCGTTTGCCCATCCTATTCGTAATATCCGGAATGGGGACCTACTACGCCTTGGGTAAAAGAAGCATGGGGAAATTTGTATGGGAACGCTTCCTTCGTTTAGGGATACCCCTGTTGGTAGGCATGTTTTTGATCGTGCCCCCACAAGTATATTTTGAACGTTTGGTGGACGGGACATTTACAGGCTCATATTGGAAATATTTCACCACTATTGCTTTTGATGGCATCTATCCGGAAGGAAACTACAGTTGGCACCACCTTTGGTTTTTGCCTTACCTTTTGGTGTTTTCGTGGATTTTGGCCCCACTCTTTATCTACCTAAGAAAGCATCAAACCCGTTTTATAGCTTGGATCAAACGTTTGATTCAAAGAACATGGGGAATCTATGCATTTGTAATACCACTCTACTTTGTAGAATCGTTGGTGGAGCCCTTTTTTCCCGTGACCCATGCCTTGGTAGATGATTGGTTCAATTTTACGTTCAATATTATCCTATTCTTTTATGGTTTTGTATTGATAGCTACGGGCGATGTATTTTGGCAAACAGTGGCCAATGTAAAGAGCAAGGCACTTGTTTTGGGTGTGATCGGCTTTTCAGGTCAAGCAATTATTTGGTTGTATTTTGAAGATGGTTATGTAATTCATTTCACCGAAGCGTTATTGAAGGTGGTGAACCTTTGGTCCTGGATTTTGGTCCTTTTTGCCTATGCTGCCCAATACCTCAATAAACCCAGCAAAGGTCTTGCTTATGCCAATAGAGCAGTTTATCCCTTCTATATTTTGCACCAGACCATTACAGTTGGCATTGCCTATTATTTGATGGATTTGAGTTGGGGATTTTTGCCAAAAGCAATTATCCTTGTAATAGGAACATTTGGTATTAGTTGGTTGATTTATGACCTGATTATTTTACGTATTCCGATACTTCATCCGTTATTTGGTTTAAAACCAAAGCATAAAAAAAGTATATAGGTTAACGATTTAACGACAATTTATAATGTTGATGGCAGGGTATTTGCTAATTTTATAAAAGCTTATTTGCTTGTTCTTGTTATGAAAAGACTGATTTTCTTTTTTTTAGGAATTGTTTTGGGAGCTGTTTCGGCACACGCTCAGTCGTCGGATATTCCCACTACCCGCCCTTTGAAAATAGGAACCAATAACAAGCTGGACGTAAAAGCAAGCAACCAAGGTACTTTATTGCGGATGCCTTCCGTACTCGATGAAAACCTCACATCCAAAAACAACAAGCCGACCATTAAAATGTTGCCGGACCGGGAACTGCTGCAAGCTGGTCACGATATGGTGATAGACCCCAAAGTAATCGAAAAGCGGGAAAAAGGGGCCAATGAACATTTTGGCGATCAATACTTGGGCGATTTTAAGACCAAAGCCAAATTTGTGGGCATAGTCGCGAGGGACCACGAATATGTGGACGGCGACCGAATTAAAATTTACGTGAACGGTGAAGTAGTCGAATACAATCTTTTACTTGGTGGCACCTTCAAGGGTATCAACCTGGATTTGATAGAGGGTTTTAACCGTATAGAGTTTGAAGCTCTTAACCAAGGTTCTTCAGGGCCCAATACCGCACAGGTGGTCGTAACCGACGACAAAGGGGTGGTTATCCACAACAACCGTTGGAATCTGTCCACTGGCTCCAAAGCCAGCCTTATTATTGTTAAAGAAGAGGATAGCGGTATAGAAAAAAGCAACTAAGTTTTTTGTTCAGTACTTCTCACCTGGCGAATAGGTAACTTCCGCACGTTTTAGCACGTCTTCTTTGTAATAGGCCGCATCTTTAAACTCCTTATCGGCATAGCGTTGTGCCTGATCATTGAAATGTGGCGACTCGGGATCTCCACTTTGACCTCCTGCCAGCATTGTTTTGGCTTTTACCCTATCCCCAAACTCCACAGCAGCTACAAAACTGTTACCACGAGTACCATAAATCTTTTTAGTATTGTTGTTGTAACGAGCTCCGTAAGCGGCTAAAGCTCCCCAACGACCACTGGCAAAGCCAATGGGAATACTAGGTTTGTCATCATCAAAAGCCTGGCGAATATCTCCATTAAGACGTTGGTAACGGTTGACCTCGCCCCATGGCATTTTCCAAGTACCAAAATCAGACTCCAAAATATCCAAAGTTTCTTTTAGGAAATCAAGTTTCTTTTGATTGTCCCATGCATTTCCCCAATATGCCACCCATTGCATGGAGTACATGCCTTCAGGTCTTTCAGCTTTGGAGTAACAGAGCGTACCGTAATAATGCGCCAAAGTCATGGCAATGGATTCCTTGGAAGTTTTAAAATCCCAATCACGTAATACATCAATAGCTTCAGTTAATTCTGGATCTGGGTTTGCATAGTACGCTTTTACCAACCCAGGAATCAATGCCTCAAAAGCTGGCAAATAAGGATCGTGTGCCATTTCAATGAGTCCGTCCAAAGTATATCCGCTTCTGTCGGTCAACAGTTCAATGGCATGGATACCCCTAAAGTTTTCTTGATCTCTTGACATGTAATTGGGGTAATCATCACGTTTTGGACTAAACTCAAGTGCCGAGGTATACGGTGTAGAATTACAATTTTGAATCCAACCATTTTCTGGATTCAGCACCAAAATATTTTCATCCACGGTATGCAGTCCTTGCCAATCGGTTTTGGGATTGCTGCCATCCACGGGCTCGGTATAATCAAAATTGGTATCCCGTTTGGGCACAAAATTACCATGGAAATAGGCGATATTCCCTTCGGCGTCGGCATAAACGGTATTGTTGGATGAATTCGTTCGGATATCCATCATCTTTCTAAAACCATCATAGCCATCCTGTTTGGTACGGATGTAGGATTGCTCCAACGCCTTAACGGGTTCCCACATCATGGCAGATGCCGTCCATTGATCATCCACTTGATGGGTGATCGGTCCGTGGTGCGTTCGGTACATCGGGAAGGTTTTCTCTTTCATACGCTCCCCTTCCTTGTATTTCAAGGTGACCGAACTGGAATCTACCGGCCGTAATTCCTCTCCATACTGATAAAATAGTTTCCCATCATTCTTAACGATGGTTTCCTTAAACTCATCCATCACATCGGTATAGGTCGATGTATGCATCCATCCGGTTTTTTCATTAAAACCTTGATATACAAAAAATTGCCCCCAAGTTACAGCGCCATAGGCATTCAGTCCTTCTTCGCTCACTACGTGAACCTCACCCCTAAAATAAAACGAGGTATGTGGATTGATCAAGAGCATCGCATTTCCAGATTCCGTCAAGTCTCCGGAAATGGCAATTCCATTGGAACCTTGTGGTTCTTCCATTTCTTCCTCTTTTTTGAGTTGAAGCGCTTCCATCTCGGGCAATTCCATACCACTTTCGTAAAAACTTTTTATTTTCCTGGTGGATATACGTTCAATGTCTCCTCCGATAGACCCTTCGCTAAAATACATTGGCATCCAAGGTTCAAAACGGGTCAACAATTTTGGTGTTACTTCGGGATGGGTATGCAAGTAGTAATTGATTCCATCAGCAAATGCATCACAAAGCTCTTTTAGCCACTCAGGACTGTTTTCATAATTGGCCTTGGCTTCTTCTTCTGTCATAAAAAGATTTGCACGTAGGTCACTGTACAATGCCTCCTGGCCTTCAACTTCGGCCAAACGTCCTGTAGCCCAAATATAATTGCGCTCTACCCTGTTAAAATCATCCTCGCACTGGGCATAAAGCAATCCAAACACAGCATCGGCATCCGTTTTACCATAAATGTGGGGTACACCAAAATCATCTCGAATTATAGTGATGTTTTCAGCTTGTGCTTCCCATTGTTCCACCTCGGTCTGTGGTTTTTCGGAACAGGAAATAAACAAAAAGAGGGCTGCAAGGAATGTAATTCTCATTTCGGGGATCAGTTTAGTTTGTTTGGTGAAAATACGGGAAATCCGAAACAATTACCAACTTCCGCTTGCACCTCCTCCGCCAGAACTGCCCCCACCACCGGAAAAACTACTGGAAGAACCGCTACTGGAACCAGAACCAAAAGAATGTGTGCCCGATGAGGAGAAGGTTTTCTCCATGTAGGTCTTGTCGGATTTAAAAAACGATAGCTTGAAATCGTCATTACCTTTTTTACGGATTTTTAATATTGCCAAGATTATTGTGATCGCAATGAATGCAACAATCACGAATAATACCCAAGTAAAATCTTTGGACAGTCCAAACAATATATCATCATATTCGAGCAACATTGCCATAAAAAACAATGGCATGCCCATAAAAACCAATCCAAAAATCAAAGGAAACATGGAAAATGCCGCCATAAACACTCCTCGGATCACTGCCAGTTTCCCAATGAAAATGCCTCGTATTATCTCGATCAACGTGGAATACCCCTTATAAAAAACAAATCCTCCTGCTGTAATGAACACCATTAAAAAAAGGCCAAAGACCCCTAAAAGCCACCAGGGCATTTCAGCTTCGGCCTTTATCTCTGCATTGAACTCTTCCAGTGCATCGGGATTGTTTAAAAATTCAATGATTTGGTTCGTGGCAGCGTCCAACCCTCCAAAGTAATCCTCCTCTTTGAACCTGGGAATCATTGTATTTCGAATAATACGTGAAGCCACAGCATCGGTAATATAGGGTTCCAGACCGTAACCGACTTCAATTCGGACTTCCCTATCCAACTTTGAGAAAAGAATTAGGATTCCGTTATCCTCGCCTTCTTGTCCCAGTCTGTTTTGATTGAATACCTCTAAGGCGTACTGCTCAATGGTCTCATCCCCCAACTCATCAATGGTCAAAATCACTAATTGATTGGTAGTCTTTGATTCAAATTGGTACAGTTTGTTACGAAGTTCGTCAAGCTGTTGCCGTGTAAAAATCTGGGCATTGTCGGTGACTATCTCCGTTAGTTTGGGATACTCTTGTTGTGCCGCACACAAAGAGCATATCAAAAACAAAAAACCGAACCATCCAAATTTTAACATAGCTGTTTGTATAATTCAAGCACTTAAATATAGTGTTTGTAATTTTTCCGTACTCAAAACCAACCGATTCGGCATCCTTTTTAATTTGCCGTAACTTGCAGTTTCTTTCTAAAAATTGTTATGCCCAATAAAAAAGTAAGCATCCTTACCGCATTTAAAACCATTATTTGGCCCAAACGGAAACTCGTTTTTCTAGGCCTTTTGTTGATTGCCATCAGTAAAGCAGCCAGTTTTGTTGCACCCATTGCCTCCAAATATCTTATTGATGATGTTATCGTAAAAAAGGATGTGGACATGCTCAAATATTTGGTCGCTGGCGTGATGTTGGCTATTCTTGTACAGTCCGTAACCTCGTTCTTGTTGACCAAAATTTTAAGCGTTCAGGCTCAATACCTGATCTCTGAACTACGGGCACAGGTACAGAAAAAAGTATTGGCATTGCCCGTTCGATTTTTTGACAATGCCAAATCAGGAGCCTTGGTATCCCGGATCATGTCGGATGTTGAAGGCGTCCGAAACCTCATCGGGACAGGCTTGGTGCAATTGGTGGGCGGTGTCATTACTGCTGTGGTTTCCTTGATATTGTTGATGGAGATCAGCGTATTTATGACACTTTTTACTTTTATCCCTTTGACCATATTTGCAATCATCGCACTCAAAGCCTTTAAAATCATCCGCCCCATATTCAGGAATCGGGGCAAAATAAACGCGGAGGTCAAAGGTAGATTGACGGAAACATTGGGCGGCATACGCGTAATCAAGGGGTTCAATGCCGAAAAGCAGGAGGAAGAAGTTTTCGAAACAGGGGTGGAGCGTCTGTACCAAAACGTAAAAAAGAGTTTGACCACCACCGCTTTTATGACGAGTTCCTCCACCTTTTTGCTGGGTGTGGCTACTACCAGCGTAATGGGTTTCGGTGGTTACAAAATTATCCACGACACCCTTACCGTGGGTGAATTCGTGGAATTTACGGTGTTATTGGGACTTATGATCGCGCCCATTGTGCAAATGAGCAGCGTGGGAAGCCAATTGACCGAGGCTTTGGCCGGCCTCGACCGTACTGAGGAATTAATGAACTTGGAAGAAGAATCCGATGAGGAAAACCGAAACATTGTTTTGGACAAAGTTATTGGGCAAATGTCGTTTTCCGATGTCTGTTTTTCCTATGAAGAAGACAAAGAAGTTTTGCACAACATCAGTTTTGATGTAGAACCTGGCCAGGTTATCGCTTTGGTAGGCAGTTCTGGTTCTGGAAAGTCCACCATTGCAGGACTGGCCGCCAGTTTTTTAAACCCTGACTCGGGTACCATCACCATTGATGGACAAGACCTTGCCAAAGTAAATTTGAACAGTTTCAGACAATATTTAGGTGTTGTACTGCAAGATGATTTTTTGTTTGAGGGCACCATTCGTGAAAATATACTTTTCCCGAGGCCCAATGCCAGTGAAGAAAAATTATTGGAAGCAGTGCAAGCTGCGTATGTGGATGAATTCACGGATCGTTTTGATAAAGGATTGGATACACTGATAGGGGAACGTGGTGTTAAACTTTCTGGTGGTCAGCGACAACGTATTGCCATTGCCCGGGCGATTTTGGCCGATCCAAAAATTTTGATTTTGGACGAGGCCACCTCCAGTTTGGATACTGAATCCGAAGCCCTTATCCAGAAAAGTTTGGGGGAGCTTACCAAAGGCAGGACCACATTTGTAATCGCTCACCGATTGAGCACCATCCGTAAGGCCGACCAAATTCTTGTGATTGAAAACGGCCATATCTTGGAACAGGGCACTCACGAAAAATTGATAGCTTCAGAAGGAAGATATTACAACCTGTTTACCTATCAGGCAAGAATCTAAGGTTCTTCGGGAGCCAATTCTACTTCCAGTCCGTCCAAATCCTCTGTCATATGGATTTGGCAACCCAGGCGACTGTTATCCTTTACGAAAAAGGCCTCGGCCAACATTGCTTCTTCATCATCCGACTTTTCAGGAAGTTGATGATCGGACTGCACATAGCATTGGCAGGACGCGCACATCGCCATTCCGCCACAAATACCAATGGTCCCCTCCGGAGCAAGTTCGTAAGAACGTACTACCTCCATGAGGTTCATGTTCATGTCGGTTGGGGCATCTACTTCATGCGAAACGCCTTCTCGGTCGGTTATTTTTATTTTGATATCGCTCATACCTATTCAAAAACTCCTAAACGAGTTTACTCAACGATTTAATTTTTGATTTATTCTTAGTCGATTGCCTTAACAACAGCTTTCGGCGCTTCTTTTTTGCTTCCATCAAACCCTGTTACGCCCCCAACGGTCGTATATTTCATCACATATTTTTTATCGGGGAAGATTTTTTGGTAGGCGCTTTGGCACATCAAAGTTGCTTCATGGAAACCGCAAAGAATCAATTTTAGCTTACCAGGATAGGTATTGACATCTCCAATGGCATAGATTCCAGGAATGTTGGTCTGGTAATCGTAGGTATTGTCCACCTTAATGGCATTTTTCTCAATCTCCAGTCCCCAATCGGCAATAGGGCCCAATTTGGGCGACAATCCAAACAATGGGATAAAGTTATCGACCTCTACATCGGTTTCTTCGGAAGTGGAGGTGTTCTTAACGGTCAATTTCTCCAACTGGCTCTCCCCTTTCAAAGCAACCACCTCAGCAGGGGTTATCAAATTGATTTTACCCTCATTCTTGAGTTGCTGTACTTTCTCCACAGAATCCAAAGCTCCCCTAAATTCATTTCTACGGTGCACCAAGGTCACCTCCTTGGCAACATCGGCCAAAAAGATGGACCAATCCAAAGCGGAATCCCCGCCACCGGCAATCAAGACTTTTTTGTTCCTATAGATTTCTGGCTCTTTGATCATATAGGCCACTCCGTTGTCCTCATATTTTTCCAAATTCTCCAACAAGGGTTTTCTTGGCTCAAAACTGCCCAAACCACCTGCAATGGCAATCACGGGAGCATGATGTTTGGTGCCTTTGTTGGTGGTAACGATAAAAGTTCCATCATCCAATTTTTCAATGGTCTCGGCACGTTCTCCCAAGGTAAATCCAGGCTGGAACGGTTTGATCTGTTCCATGAGGTTATCCACCAAATCGCCCGCCAATACTTCGGGGAATCCAGGAATATCGTAAATGGGTTTTTTTGGATATATCTCGGCACATTGACCGCCTGCTTGTGGCAATGCATCTATTAAATGGCATTTGAGTTGTAAAAGGCCTGCTTCAAAAACAGCAAAGAGACCCGTAGGTCCCGCTCCAATTATCAGAATATCTGTTTTGATCATATATCAGAAATTTTGGCACGCAACTTACTGCTTGCCCAGATAAGTTCAAGATTTTTATCAGTTAGGAGATATTGACGACTTCTTCTATTTGAGGTGCGTACTTCTTAATGGTCATTTCCACACCACTCTTCAAAGTCATTTGATTTACACTGCACCCAATACAGTTACCTTCCAAACGTACTTTTACCGTATTTTCCTCGATGGATATCAAGGTAATGTCTCCTCCGTCGCTTTGCAAAAACGGGCGTATTTCTTCCAACGCCTTTTCTACATTGCTCCTTGTTTCTTCTGATGTCATTGTTGTCATGCTCATTTCTTTTTAACAGCGGAACAACCAGCCATTGTTGTAATTTTTATTGCTTCGGTCGGGGGAAGATCTGTATTTCTTCTGACCAACTCCTGGACCACATTTTTAGTAAGCTCTTCAAAAGCCTCCTCGGTAGGGGTCGCTGTCTGCAGAGCAGCCGGTCTTCCTACATCACCTGCCTCCCTGATGCTCTGCACCAAAGGAATTTGTCCCAAAAATGGCACTTCCAGGTCTTCGGACAGATTTCTTGCTCCGTTCTCACCGAAAATATAATACTTGTTGTCGGGTAACTCCGCAGGTGTAAAATACGCCATATTCTCCACGATTCCCAATACGGGCACGTTAATGGCTTCTTGCTGGAACATCGCAACTCCTTTTCTGGCATCGGCCAAAGCGATTTCCTGAGGGGTACTTACCACTACAGCACCTGTTACGGGCAGGGATTGCATAATGCTCAAATGGATATCACCTGTTCCTGGTGGCAAATCCAGCAAAAGAAAGTCCAATTCGCCCCAATGTGCATCAAAAATCATTTGGTTCAATGCTTTTGCTGCCATGGGCCCTCTCCAGATAACTGCTTGATTGGGTTCAGTAAAAAATCCTATGGAAAGTAACTTTACCCCATAGTTTTCGATGGGTTTCATCTTGGCCTTGCCATCTACGTTAATGGACAATGGCTTTTCCGTGGCCACATCGAACATTATTGGCATGGAAGGACCGTAAATGTCCGTATCCAAAAGCCCTACCTTAAAACCCATTTTGGCCAAGGTGACTGCCAAGTTCGCTGTTACTGTAGACTTACCCACGCCACCTTTACCGGAGGCAACAGCTATAATATTTTGAATTCCGGGAATCGGGTTCCCTTTTATTTGGTTCACTTTAGGTTTTTCGGGAGCATCAACCTTTAGGTTGACCTTTATTTTGGCTTTCTCGTATACTTCTCTGTGAATACACTTCAATATCTCTACCTCGGTCTTCTTTTTGGCCTGAAGACTGGGGTTTTTGATGGTAACATCCACTTCGACCTCATCACCGAAAACCTGAACATTGGTCACTGCACCGCTCTCTACCAAGTTTTGGCCTTCACCGGGTGCGGAAATTTTTTCCAATGCTTTAAGAATATCTGTCTTTTTCAACTTCATGAAACAATTTTTTTTAAACCAATTGTTTGAACTGGTTCTAAACTACAAAGATACGGTGTTGGCGTTAGATTAAGAAGTTGTACTGCTGAATTTCAAAAAAATCACATATTCAATTGTGGGGAATGGAATAAATATCCCTATCGCACACAAAACCGAGGGATTATTGTGCTCTTTTTTTAAAAAAATGTAGATTAGAAGCTGCTATTTGAAATTATCAACCAACATGCTGTCAAAAACCAGAATCCCCCACCTTGTTCTATTGTTTATTTCGTTAACATGGCTCTCGTGTTCTACCCATAAAAACTCCTTTACAAAGCGGGATGTGAAAAAGTCGGAAAAATTGATCGGCCTTCATTTCGCCAATAAAGACATTGATACCCTTTATCCCTATTTAAAAAGAAACCGCAGCGGGTTCGATTCATTGCGAAAATATCCCATAGGCAACGATGTTTTCCCGGCTGTCCGTTTTGACCCGACCCCGTTTGGCTTTACCATGCCCGAGCAACAAAATGGTACGGAATGGGGCATTCCAGATAATGTGGAAGTCCCCGAACCTTACGACTTGTTGGCATTTTACACGATTCCCCAGCTGGCATCACTCATAAAAAACCAAAAAATAACTTCTACAGAGCTGACAAAATTTTTCCTGGCCCGACTCAAAAAATATCAACCTGAACTGCAATGCAGCATCACCATTACCGATAGTTTGGCATTGCAACAGGCTAAGCGAGCAGACGAAGAAATCAAAAATGGAACATACCGAGGTATTCTTCACGGCATTCCCTACGGCACCAAAGATTTGATGGCGGTTCCAGGGTATCCCACCACATGGGGAGCTGCTCCATACAGGGATCAAGTCATCAACGAAACGGCAACCGTTGTTAAAAAGTTGGAGGATGCCGGTGCCATTTTGGTTGCCAAATTGGTATCTGGCGCTTTGGCCCGTGGTGATGTATGGTTCAATGGAAAAACCAAAAATCCCTGGGACACCACGCAAGGGGCCAGTGGTTCCTCGGCAGGATCTGGTTCAGCAACTTCGGCAGGACTTGTACCGTTCGCTTTGGGAACGGAAACCTTGGGTTCCATCACTTCTCCGAGTACAAGAAACGGAGTTACAGGACTTCGACCAACCTACGGAAGGGTGAGTCGGCATGGTGTAATGAGCTTGAGCTGGTCGATGGATAAAGTTGGACCATTGGCACGAAATGCAGAGGATTGTGCCATTGTTTTTGAGGCCATTCAAGGAAAAGATAAAAATGACCTGACCACCGTTGACCTTCCTTTTGGGATGAACTGGAAGAAGGACATTAAAAACTTAAGAGTAGCTTATTTGAAAAAGGACATTGAAGAGGATACCACGGAAACAGGAGACAATCTTAGAAAAGCCATTAAATCACTGAAAGAAATAGGTATTGAACCAACTGCGGTGGAAATGCCCAAAGAAGTACCTTATCGGGGATTTGACATTATTTTAAGAGCCGAAGCAGGAGCCTTTTTCGATGAACTGGTCCGTTCGGGAGGTGTGGATGTAATGGTAGAACAAGATCAACGCTCCCGGGCCAATTCCCTAAGGCAAAGTAGATTTATTCCCGCGGTGGAATATATCCAAGCGAACAGACAACGACAGGTCCTTATCCAAAAAATGCAGGATCTGATGAAGAATTACGATGTCTTGATCTCGCCCACTTTCGGGAACGATCAACTTTTGGCCACGAATTTAACAGGCCATCCCGTAATTGCGGTTCCTACGGGATTGGATGACGAAAACCATCCAACAAGCATGACGTTTGTAGGCAATCTGTACGATGAGGAAAGTATATTGTTATTGGCTAAAGCTTTTCAGGACAACACCTCTTTTGACGAATTACACCCACCAGGGTATTGATCAAAGCTCTGTGGCAGGGTCCCAAAAATATTTCTGAAAGTCGACAATTTGATTGTCCTTGACCGGAATGCCTTCATTTTCAAGAAGCTGTTGCATAATATTGCTTCCATCAAAATGATGCTTGCCGGTTAAGACCCCAACCCGGTTGACCACCCGATGTGCGGGAACATCCTTTGCCAAGGAGTTATTCATGGCCCAACCAACCATTCGAGCACTACGGGCCGCACCCAGATATTTGGCTATTGCCCCGTAAGAAGTAACTCTTCCGAAAGGAATTTGTCTGGCTACTTCGTAGACCTTGTCAAAGAAGTTATTTTCTTCCATGCTAGCGATACATAATTCGAATCAACGTAATAATGAGCAACAAGAGCATCAAAGCACTCAAAATATAATTGGAGTTCTTGGAAAAACGGTTGGTCTTGGTCTCCATCTTATCAAAATAAAAGGTATATAAATACAAGACCGCAAAGGTACCGGCTCCCGCTGCCACCACAAAGGTTGTGATGTCCTTAGCCTCAAATTTGATCCAACCCGCTTCGTTCCACATGGCATTCAGACCGCTATAATACGGAATGGTCAATAAATTGAGCGCGGCCAGCAAAACCCCTTTAAAAAAACTGTTCTTTTTACTCAGGTTGACCTCTTTTAGGGCCTTGGCCTTGAGTTTGTTCCGCTTTGCCAGCACAAAAAAGTAGATGGCAAAAAAGGCAAACACGGCCACCGCAATTTTGAACAATATGTCGATCACTTCGGGATTGCGGTACAAAAATTTGGAAATGTAGACCGCTATGTATGCCTGCACCATTATGGTGCTGGACACCCCCAAGCTAAAAATAACCCCATTCAATTTCCCTTTTTCCACACTTACCTTGGCCGCATTCATATTCAGCAACCCAGGAGGTACGGTAGCCATAAATGCTGCCGAAAATGTAGCAAAAAAGAGAATGAGTACGTGGGTCATTGGTTAGTTGATCCTAAATTGGATGTAGGTTATTGGTTTTCCTTTTTCAAGATACTGATTTTCGTAGAAAGTCTGAATTTCGAGAACTTCGGGAGGAGCTCCCTCGTTTTTGTACACATCGTGATTGGCATACAAAATTTCGTGTCCCAAACCTTGTAAAAGCCCAAGCGTATAGCCATGCATATACTCGCTATCGGTCTTAAGGTGGATTAGACCTCCGGGTTTAAGAACCTTTTTATATCGTTCCAAAAACACGGGGTTCGTCATACGGTGTTTGGTCCGCTTGTATTTTATCTGTGGATCGGGAAATGTAATCCAGATTTCGCTTACTTCTCCTTCACCAAAAAGATGATCGACCAACTCTATTTGGGTGCGCAAAAATGCCACGTTGTCCAATTTTTCCTCCAAAGCGGTTTTTGCTCCCCTCCAAAACCTAGCTCCTTTTATATCGATTCCAATATGGTTTTTGTTCGGATTTATTCGGGCAAGCCCAACAGTATATTCGCCCTTGCCACAGCCCAATTCCAATACTATGGGATTGTCATTCCCGAAAAAAGAGGCCCATTTGCCTTTATACTTGAATCCTTCCAAAACTTCTTCCCGTGTGGGCTGTACCACATTGGCGAATGTTTCGTTCTCCTTGAACCTTTTAAGCTTGTTCTTACTTCCCACTTTCGAATTGAATTGAGCAAAAAAATTAATGATTTGGCAAAACTAAGGAAATCTAAAAGCAAATGGCATTTTGTTTTTTTGTTGTTATGAATTCTTCAAAACGTGTTCTGGTCGCCCCATTGAACTGGGGACTGGGACATGCTACTAGGTGCGTACCTATAATTCATGAATTAATACAGCACGGCCTTCAACCTTATTTGGCTAAAAAAATGCAGAAACAGGGCCTTGTACCCTACAGCAAGCAGGAAGAATTTAAATTATCGGATTTATCCCGAACCATGGATTTTGATGGATTGACTCAATTTGATTCGATCGTGGATTTTTCTTCCTTGTTCGAGCTTTTCTCCGAAACTGGTGGATTAGCGGCTTTTTCCAAGGTAAAAGAAAACTCGGAACCTACATCCACTTCGCTCTCCACATAGATTTTTTCACCATGGGCCTCCACAATGTGTTTTACAATGGAAAGTCCTAGGCCAGAACCTCCTTCGGTACGGCTCCCACTTTGGTCCACACGATAAAAACGTTCAAAAAGTCTTGGGATGTGCTGTTTTGGAATTCCTCCACCGTTATCCGTAACCCGAACAATAACCTTGTTTTTGATCAAATTCTCCACACTTACCTCGGTAGTTCCTTTTGGCAACCCGTATTTAATGGAGTTCACTAGCAGATTACTGATGACCTGCTGTATTTTATCCTTGTCTCCATTTACATAAATGGGCTCGGGATATTCCATATCAAAGGTTAGGGATATCTCCTTCCGCGCCGCTTTCATTTCCAAAAGATCGAAGGTGTTTTGGATGAGTTCGATGATATCAAAATCCTCGCGTTCCAATTTTAGTTCACCTGCTTCCAATTTTGTGATCAGGTCGAGGTCCTTCACAATGTAAATAAGCCGCTCCACCCCTTTATTTGCCCGTTGGAGGTATTTTTTACGAAGTTTTTTGTCCTTCATGGCACCATCCAAAAGCGTCAAAATATAACCTTGTACGGTAAAAAGTGGCGTTTTCAGCTCATGGGAGACGTTTCCAAGAAAATCCTTTCTGTATTCTTCCCGGATCTTAAGGGTGTCTATCTCTATTTTCTTTCCCTCGGCAAATTTTTCAATCTCTTCCACCAAGGTCTTCATATCGGTGGTGACAGGTTTGGAGGAGAAGGATGATGATTCCAACAGGGATACATCATCATAAATACGTTTGATCCGCCGATATATGAAACGTTCCACCCGAATCTGTATGATGGCAAAACAAATGGCAAAACAAATGAGTGAAAAAAGTAGGGTGTGCGGCCAATCCAAATGGTCCGCATCCATATGAAATCCTACAAATACCGCGGTGATCAAAATGGTAATGACCAAAGAAGACCGTAGTGCAAATTTGTATGATTTCTTTAGTTTAATGGCCATTAGAGCACAAACTTATACCCCACGCCCTTAACGGTTTTAAAGTGGTGGTCTCCGATTTTTTCGCGCAATTTTCTAATATGGACGTCGATGGTACGGCCTCCAACAACAACCTCGTTGCCCCATACTTTATCCAAGATCACTTCGCGCTTAAAGACCTTGTTGGGCTTGGATGTTAATAGGGACAATAGTTCAAATTCCTTTCTGGGCAAAACCATCTCTTCACCATCGTTCACGATTTTATATTCTTCCCGATTAATTACGATGTCGCCCACTTTAACGATATCCTCAACTTCCTTCTTGTCATCTTTCAACCTTCTCAACAAAGCTTTTACCTTGCTCACCAAAACTTTGGGCTTAATAGGTTTGGTAATGTAATCGTCCGCTCCGGCATCAAATCCGGCGACTTGGGAATAGTCTTCTCCCCTTGCGGTTAAAAAAGTAATTATGATATTTTCCAGACCAGCTGTATTGCGAATTACTTCACAAGCTTCAATACCATCCATTTCCGGCATCATTACATCCATAATAATCAGATGCGGGTTTTTCTTTTTTGCCTTGGCCACGCCCTCTGCGCCATTTTTGGCGGTAAAGACCTCATAACCTTCTGAGGAAAGGTTATAGCTTAAAATTTCCAGAATATCAGGTTCATCGTCAACCAGTAGAATCTTAATGTCCTTGTTTTTCATTGGATGGTATTTCTGTGTTAATCGCCCAAATGTAAAGATAATACACTTACAGGTTATATGCTTAACATTGATTTAATCTAGTAACATTATTGTAACGGAATTGAAATAAACACTTAACATACGACTAACACGGCCTTTACAACCTACCTGTTTCTTTGCACCAAAATTAAACCTACAGAGTAGCGTATGAAAACATATTTAATATTGGCCTTTTCTTTTTTCACATTGATGCTATCTGCACAGCAGAGCGGTAGCGTTGTGGGAAAACTTACAGATAAGGAACTTAATGATGAACCCCTACCTTTTGCCAATGTTTTGATTAAAGGAACCACCATAGGAACCACCTCGGATTTCGATGGCCTTTTTCAGATTGCCGATGTTGAACCTGGGACCTATACTTTGGTATTCAGCTTCTTGGGGTATGAAACCTTAGAGATTCCAAATGTTGTGGTCGAGGCGGGAAAAGTAACCGAAATTAATGCAGGCCTTGGTGCCAGCAGTTTTGGATTGGAGGAGGTTGTTGTAACCACTTCAGCTAGCAAAGATTCAGAAATAGCCCTGCTAATACAGCAAAAGAACGCCTTGGTAATGCAAGAGGCCATCAGTGCAGAAGCGCTTACGCTTAAAGGCATTGATGATGCAGCTGCTGCAGTTGCTCAGATTTCGGGGATATCCAAGCAGCAAGGGTCTAGCAATGTTTATGTAAGAGGTTTGGGTGATCGCTACCAAAACACTACCATGAACGGATTGTCCTTACCATCCAACGATGTAAACAAAAAGAACATTAACTTGGACCTTTTCGGTTCCAGTATTATAGAAAATGTATCGGTAAGCAAAGCGTACAGTCCTACTTTTTATGGTGATTTTGCCGCTGGTAATGTAAATGTGGACTCCAAAGAATACACTGGCGATGGATACCTTGAGGTTTCCTTGGGCAGTGGAATCAACACCAATGCCGCAGGAGAAGAGTTTGTGAAAAGCGAAGGTGCCAGTGATTTTGGTTTCTATAATAGATATGACAACGATCCTTTCGCAGTCGTTTTATCCCATGGAGTGGACCCGGAATCGGCTTGGGAGCCCATTAATATTTCCGGAGCCATTGAGGGCGGGTATTCTTTCAATTTTAACGATGACGAATCAAGATTGAGCTTTTTTGGAGCTGCAAGTTTTTCCAATGGTTTTGAAATTTGGGAAGGACCTGCACGTGATTTTACCAATGTGCTTAAGATTGATTTCCCAAATGTACGCGAGTATGCCTACAAAACCACAACCACTGCTTTAGGGAACATTACCTACCGTATCAATGCAGAAAACAAGGTAAACTTTAACTCTCTATTTGTAAACAGTGCCGCAGACCGTGTTGGATATTACGGAATAAACGGACAGGGTACCAACAGGGATGCCATCTTGAACACGGATGAAGGTTTTTACGTGATGAACGTTCAGTTTAATCAAGATATGATTTTTGTGAACCAATTGACCGGTCAGCATATTTTTGATGAAAAATTGGCTTTTGATTGGGGTGTTGGTTTCAACAAGGTATTCTCCGATGAGCCGGACAGAAAAAGAATCACTTTAGAGAACTATCAATATGCACTGGACAATGACACTTCTACCAATCCTGTATTCTACACCAACATTCCTTTTGACAACCAAAGATTCTTCCAGAGTATCGAGGACGATGAATTGAACAGTTTTATGAACCTGGGTTATGAAGTCTCCGAAAAAGTAAAATTCAACTTTGGATACAACGGTAGAAGAAAAGAACGTAGGTTCAACAGTATCAGGTACGGTTACGATATCCAGGACAGGGACAACACTCCTATCACGGATGTCAATGACTTCAACTCCATTTTCCACTATACCAACATCAACATTCCTGATGGAGAAGGGCTTTGGAACACTATCGTACTTAACCCTATCAGCAACGAGATTGGAAACACCAACAGACCTGGTCTTCCTGAAAATACATACAAAGGGAACTTGAACATTCACGCATTATATGCAACGGCGGAGTTGGGCCTTACCGACAAGTTTAGCATTGTTCCAGGTTTGCGTGTGGAGTCTTACGGTCAAAAAGTAGTTTATGATGTAATCAACATCAACGCTACAGATCCTGGGTTCAGGGAAGTTTATGAAAACATCTTCTTGCCCAGTTTAAATGCCAAGTATTCCCTTACCGAAAACTCTAACCTGAGGGCTAGTTTCAGTAAAACGGCATCTTTTCCAGAATTCAAGGAAGCCGCGCCATTTGTTTACGAGTCCGTAACACAAAGAGTTGGTGGTAACCCGGACCTTTTGGGAGGTCTTGATGGAAACGGACCAACGTATTCGGATATCTATAACTACGACCTTAAATATGAGTGGTTCTTGGAAAGAGGTGAGATTATCTCTGTGGCCGCTTTTGCCAAAACCATCAAAGATCCGGTTAACCGAGTGGTTGCTGCAGATGCAACGGGTACACAACGTTATTTTAGAACAGGGGAACAAGCCGATGTATATGGAGTTGAGCTGGAATTGCGTAAAAATCTGCTAATGGATGCCGACGAAAATGCAATTCTATCTGCTGGACTTAACGCTGCTTATACCCATACCGAACAAGACTTAAGAGACATTCCGGCAGGATCCGAAAACACCTTTGGAACCTCTTTCGACAGGGATTCGGATGAACTTGAAGGCGCATCACCAGTTATAGTGAACGCCGACTTGAACTATAGCCCGGTATTCGGAAACTATCGACCAAAAGCTACGGTAGCTTTCTCTTATTTCTCTGACCGAATCTTCTCCTTGGGAGCAGGTAGCTTGGGGAACATAGTACAAAGAGCCGTACCTACATTGAATTTTGTGTGGCAGAATGCTATCGGAGAACACTTCGAAGCCAACCTTTCTGCAAAAAACATTTTAGATCCGGACATCTCCTTGGTTAGGGAAGGAACCGGAATCGGAGATGTTATCATACGTGAGTATAACCTTGGGGTTAACATTGGGCTAACCCTTAAATATAAATTTTAATTCTTTTTAAATTTCTGACAAATGAAAAACAAGTTTTTATTTTTAGGTATAGCCGCCGCTTTGTTCATTGCTTGTGAAGCGGACGATACCTCTGATATTGTTATCAACGATAGCAGTGTTACAAACAATACCACCAACAACACAACCGGAGGTGGTGGAGAAGAAACAACAACTGTAAACCTTAGTGGTGTGTATACTTCAGATCTAGCTTTAGATCCAGACGTAGAGTATATTGTTACAGGACCAGTTCTTATTGCTGAAGGCGCTACATTGACCGTACCTGCGGGTATGACCGTAAAAGCAGAGCCTGTTGGTGTAAATGCATACATCGCAATTCAGCAAGGTGCAAGAATCGTTGCTAACGGTACTTCTGCCAATCCAATTGTATTTACTTCAAATGCAGCTTCTCCAAGTTCAGGAAACTGGGGTGGAATAGTTCTTTGTGGTAGAGCTCCCATCAACTCAACTGCCGATGGTTCTGTAGATACTGCAACTACAGAGGTTGGAGGTCTTTCTTACGGAGGTAACACTCCTGCAGACGATTCCGGTAGCCTTCAGTACGTTCGAATCGAGTACGCTGGTGGTGCCATCGATGGTAACGCCGAGTTGAACGGACTATCTGTTTACGCTGTTGGAACAGGAACCACTATAGATTATGTAGAGGTTTACGAAGGTTCCGACGACGGATTTGAATTCTTTGGTGGTACCGTAGAAGCAAGCCATTTGGTAGTGGTAAACTCTGAGGATGATTCCATTGACTGGACCGAAGGATTCAGAGGTGCCTTGACAGATGTTTATGTACAACACGGAACTAGCCACGACAAAGCTTTTGAATGTGATGGTTACAACACGGACTTCAGCAACGAAGGTGGTTATTACTCCGCTCCTACCGTAACCAACGTAACCATTGTTGGTGTAAACGATGGAACCAGTGAAGCGATCAGATTGAGAGCTGGAACTCAAGGAACTTTCACCAACATTGTTTTCAACGATTTCGATGAAGCGTTTGATTTGGATGGTGATGCTGGAGACAACCCAACGGGTCAAGGTGTATTGGACGACCTATTAAACGCTGTCGATGCAACATTCAACAATGTTACCACTAACATGAAGAACGATACCGGCTTTGTATTCGACGAAGCAGACTTTATTACCGGTGTTGGAAACGGAACTGGAACAGACATTGCTACTTGGGGAGCTGGTTGGACCATTGGTGTCAACTAAACCTCAAACCCAATAACTTTTAAGAGCCCCCGAAAACATCGGGGGCTTTTTTTTGCATTTCATCGAAAAGTAACCCCCTATTCGTCAAACGGTTCCATTTTCACATGGCAATTTTTATATATTTGTGGCATAGCCTTTGCAACCATTAACGCATGAAGCACTTTTACTTTGTCATCTTCTTTTTTGTCTGTACGCTTGGTTTTTCCCAGGAAAGCGCTAAGTCAAGTGCGGATATTGATGGGTTTAAGCTGTATCCCAATCCAGTTACCCAAGGCAAAGTATATATTGAGACCACCCTAAATGACCCAAAAAAAATTCTCGTTTTTGATGTATTGGGAACACAAGTGCTGCAAACCACTATTATTGGAAGGGAACTTAACCTTTCCGAACTGGACAAAGGTGTCTACATTCTAAGAGTATTTGAAAACAACAAAGTTGCCACTAGAAAACTCATTGTGAAGTAGTTCACTGCTTTTTTATTGTTTAACACCTATCTAAACAACAGCTTTTAACGGTTTACCTACATATTTAGTGTTTTCACAACATAATATGGTCAACTTACCCCTATTTATCTACTTTTATACTGCACATATGCCCCAAATCAGTATATATGAAGAAAATCTACTTTCTTTTACTTATGGCTTTACCACTATTTTCTTTCGGTCAAGACCTGGTTACAGTGAACAATGGGCCCGTGCAAGAGCTCAAAGGTTTTAAAATGTACCCTAACCCAGCTTATGGAAGTGAAGTATACATTACAACAGCATCCAACGGCACCAAAGAAATCAAAGTTTACGATGTATTTGGTGAAGTTGTACTGACCCAAAGAATTACAACCAATACCCTGGACATATCCAGATTGGTTCCAGGTGTTTATGTGCTTCAAGTAACAGAACGTAAAAAAACCATGACCCGAAAACTCGTGGTAAAATAAAAACACCCAACAATAATCTTTAAAGCCCTTTTTTAAGAAGGGCTTTTTTATTTTTGGGTACTTTTGAGCCCAAATGAAAGAGTTTGATACCCATCGGATTTTCACCATCGATAATGATGACGAATTTGACAATTTGGCATTGGAGGTTTTTAGGTTTCAATACGGAAACAACACGATTTACCGAGATTTTTGTGACTACCTGAAAAAATCGCCTGAAAATGTTTCCCATTATCTGGAAATTCCTTTTTTGCCCATATCATTTTTCAAGACACATAAGGTGGTATCGACCCAAAAAGAACCACATACCATTTTCACTAGCAGTGGAACTACTCAAAGTACTACCAGCAAACATTTTGTGCCTGACATTACATTGTACGAAGAAAGTTTTTTCAGAGCATTTCAACTATTCTACGGTAAACCAGAAGAATTTTGTGTCCTCGCCCTATTGCCCTCTTATTTGGAAAGAGAGGGTTCCTCTTTGATCTATATGGTAAACCACCTAATTGAACAATCGGAACACCCAAGTAGCGGATTTTATCTAAATAATTTGGATGAACTCCATAAAAAATTGCAAGAATTGGAGCATAAAGGCACTAAAACCCTGCTCATCGGGGTTTCCTTTGCTCTTTTGGACCTTGCAGAGCAATTCCCTACATCCTTAAAAAATACGATTGTTATGGAAACTGGAGGCATGAAGGGACGTCGGAAGGAATTGATTCGGGAAGAACTCCATCAAATCTTAAAAAAAGGATTTGGAGTGGACAAAATCCATTCGGAATATGGGATGACAGAGCTTCTATCCCAAGCCTACTCCAAAGGCGATGGAACTTTTCAAACACCACCCTGGATGAAAATAATCACACGCGACACCGAAGACCCTTTAACGGTTCAGCCCTACGGTAAAACGGGAGGAGTTAATGTTATTGATTTGGCAAACCTCTATTCTTGCTCATTTATTGCTACCCAAGATTTGGGCAAAACGTACCCCAATGAAACGTTTGAGGTACTCGGTCGTTTTGATGATTCGGATATTAGGGGATGTAATTTAATGGTGCTTTAGAATACAAAAAAGCTCCATTTACTTCCATTTACACAATAAACAATACCTTTTATATATAGTTAAATATCATCTTATCAGGGTTATGCGTAACTTATTTACGATAACCAAACAAACATATAAATGAATAGAAATGCATTTTTAAAAAGAAGTGCCCTCTCTGCAGCGGCACTTGCTTCATTGCCGGCATTTGCCCATTTTTCATCCAAAGAGGAGAAAGACGGTAACCCGCTCAGTCCAAAAATCGTAAGAAGCGGTGAAGGCAAAAAAGTGAATGTGATCGGAGATCAACAAACCTTTAAACTAACCAGTGAGGACACCAACGGCCTTTTTACACTAATAGAGGAAGTAAATCCACCAGGAACCATGATTCCGCCACATGTACACACCAATGAGGACGAAATCTTTAAAGTATTGGAAGGGGAACTGGAAGTAACCGTTGGGGATGAAACCACAATTTTAAAAGCAGGTGATTTGGCTTTTGCACCAAAAAATGTGCCCCATACATGGAAAGTTGTCGGGGACCAAGATTGCAAAACCATTCTGAGCGTATTCCCGGCCGGGTTGGAACTGATGTTCGAGGAATTGGGCAATTTGCCGCCCGGACCACCCGATTTTGCCAAAGTGACCGAAATTTGCGGTCGATACGGCATCTCTTTTTTAGCATAATAAAAAAGCCATCTTTAAAAGATGGCTTTTTTTATTTTTATTCAACTACTAAAACAAAGTAGTTCTTTTTGCCTCGTTGGAGTAGCACAAATTTATTGTTGATTAAATCTGAAGCTGTAATCAAGTAATCCTCTTTTACTTTTTCCTTGTTAACCGAAATGGAGTTTTGCTTCAATTCCCTTCTAGCTTCACCATTAGAGGCCAAAAAACCTGTTTTGGCAGCCAATGCACCAATCATATCCAGACCTGGTTCAAGTTCTTCTTTACCCACTGTAGCTTGTGGAACCCCATCAAAAACATCCAAAAATGTTTTTTCGTTCAGCTGTTTCAAGTCTTCAGAGGTCGATTTTCCAAAAAGAATGTTACTTGCCTTTATGGCATTATCCAAATCCTCTTGGGAATGCACCATTACGGTCACTTCTTCGGCCAGCTTCTTTTGAAGCGATCTCATATGAGGTGCTTCTTTATGTTCTGCCACTAAATTCTCAATCTCCTTTTTGCTCAAAAAAGTGAAAATTTTAATGTATTTCTCGGCATCCTCATCGGAAGTGTTCAACCAATATTGGTAGAACTTATAAGGTGATGTTCTTTCTGCATCCAACCAAACGTTGCCACCTTCGGTTTTTCCGAATTTGGTTCCATCGGCCTTCGTGATCAACGGACAGGTAAGGGCAAATCCCTTGCCTCCTCCTATTCTTCTAATTAGCTCGGTTCCGGTCGTTATATTTCCCCACTGATCACTACCCCCCATTTGCAGTGTGCAATCATGGTTTTGGTAGAGGTATAAAAAGTCGTAACCTTGAACCAACTGATAGGTGAATTCGGTAAAGGACATCCCCTCCTTAGCATCTGAAGAAAGGCGTTTTTTTACGGAGTCCTTTGCCATCATGTAGTTTACCGTAATATGCTTACCAACATCTCGAATAAATTCCAAGAACGAAAAGTTCTTCATCCAATCGTAGTTGTTCACCAAGACCGCGGCATTGGGCTCACCACTTTCAAAATCCAAAAAACGGCCCAATTGCTCTTTTAAGGCTTCTTCGTTATGGCGAAGGGTTTTCTCATCCAAGAGATTTCGTTCCGCCGACTTGCCAGATGGGTCACCGATCATTCCTGTGGCACCCCCCACTAAAGCATAGGGTTTGTGCCCGGCCAATTGAAAGTGTCTCAACATCATAACACCCACTAAATGGCCTATATGCAAAGAGTCTGCCGTTGGATCTATTCCCACATAAGCGGAACGCATTTCTTCCATTAAGTGTTCCTCGGCTCCTGGCATTACATCGTGTACCATTCCCCTCCATTGCAATTCTTCAACAAAATTCTTTGTCATGATCAGTTTTTTGGAATAGCTGCAAATATAAAATGAAGTTCGCATTTCGCTCAATTTTTACAGCACAAATAGGTACTTTTACCTTATGATTTTGGTTACAGGAGGTACTGGATTGATCGGTTCCCACTTACTTTTCCATTTAATCAACAATGGGAACCGGGTACGAAGCAACTATAGAACGGAAGAATCCATAGACAAGGTTCGCAAAGTATTTGGCTACTATACAGACAATCCCTCAACTTTAATTGAACAAATTGATTGGGTAAAGGCAGACATTACCGATTTGGGAGGATTGGAATCCCTTTTTGATGGTGTTGATCAAGTTTACCACTGTGCTGCTTTGATTTCTTTTGATCCCAAAGATTTTAAAACTTTGGAGCGTACCAATGTGGAAGGCACGGCAAACGTGGTCAACCTATCCTTAAAAAATGGGGTTAAAAAACTCTGTTATGTGAGTTCTATTGCCGCGATCGGCCCAAGTACTCATGGAAAAGAAGTAACCGAAGAAAACGAGTGGAACCAAGCCAAAGCGTCTGTTTATGGGATTACTAAATATGATGCGGAACTTGAGGTCTGGCGAGGTTCCCAGGAAGGGCTCCCCATTGTAATTGTAAACCCTGGTGTGGTCATTGGACCTGGCTTTTGGAAATCGGGCAGCGGAACATTCTTCACTTACGCATCAAAAGAAAAAAAATATTATATACCTGGAGGAACCGGTTTTGTTACCATAAAAGATGTTATCGAGGCAATGACCGCCTTAATGGAGTCCAACATTAAAACGGAGCGATTTATTTTGGTCAATCAAAATATGACCTATGAAAAGTTATTTCAGAAAATTGCCCCCGAACTACATGTTTCCCCTCCGACCAAAGAGGTTTCCAAATTTATGATCGATTTTTTTTGGAGATGGGATTGGGTTCGGAGCAATGTGTTGGGCAAAAGACGAAAATTGTCCAAAGCTGTTGCCAAGGGCTTATATCATCAGGAAAAATATAGTAGCGACAAGATTAAATCGGAATTGGGTTTTTCATTTGGGGATATGGATGAATCCATTGCGTTTTGCTGCTCAAAGTTTATTGAAGAGATGTAGGTTTCTCGATTTTTTCGGCTCCTCTTGTTCCAGCTACCGAATCCTTTTTTCTCAAATTTGCTTCTCGGATGCTATCATTCCTTCTTTTCCCTCTCGCTTCAAGGGTATCCTTTTGTTCATTTAACCTATCCTCAACTTGCTCATAAATTGATTGGTATTCCAAAGGAATCGAGGCATAATACAGGTCACTTTCTGCAAATTGGGTGCTATCGATGTCATATTTTTTGTAAAGAAAATCCATTACATCTATGCCAGACTCCCTAAACTTGGTCCGTGCTCCGGATTTTGCAGCATTCAGTATGGCCAAATCGTGAAGAATCTCGGCCATCTTCTCTTTTGGGATAAGGTTTTCAGGTTCTTCTATCACCTTTTCGGCACAGGAAACCAATAATACCAACGCAAGCAAAAATATAACCGTATTTCTCATTCCTTATCGATTAAAGGTGAGTCGTTTTGCATTTTTCTCTTTACTAAATGTACCGTTTTCAAAAGCCAACAGCCCATTTACAAAAGTTCGTTTCACCTCTGAGTCAAAGGTAACACCTTCAAAAGGGGACCATCCACATTTATAGAAAATATTGGCTTTTTTAACCTCGTTTTTGGAATTTCGGTTTACCTGGACCAAGTCCGCATAATAACCTTCGCGAATAAACCCACGTCGGTCGATATCGAAAAGCTTTGCTGGGTTATGGCACATTTTTTCGACCATCTTTTCTAAACTGATAACGCCTTCCTTTTCTTTTTGAAGCATTGCCAATAGTGCGTGCTGTACCAACGGACCACCCGAAGGTGCCTTGGTATAGGGATTGTTTTTCTCCTCAAGGGTATGAGGCGCATGGTCGGTGGCAACAACATCAATTCGGTCATCCAAAAGCGCTTCCCAAAGTTTTTCTCTGTCTTCTTTTGATTTTACAGCAGGATTCCATTTGATCAACGTTCCTTTTTTTGCATAATCCTCATCGGAAAACCATAAATGGTGAATACAGACCTCAGCGGTAATCTTTTTTTCCTCCAAAGGAATTTCATTGGTGAACAAATCGGTTTCAATTCCTGTGGACAAATGAAAAACGTGCAGTCTAGCTCCTGTTTTTTTTGCGAGTGCTATGGCCTTTGAGGAAGAAAGGTAACAGGCTTCGGCGCTTCTGATAACAGGGTGAAGCTCTATGGGTATGTCATCTCCGTACATTTCTTTGTACTTGGCCAAATTAGCTCTTATGGTCCCTTCATCTTCACAATGCGCGGAAATGACCATATCGGTATTCTTAAAGATCTGTTCCAAGACTTTTTCATCATCGACCAACATATTTCCCGTGGAGGAACCCAAAAACAATTTAACCCCGGAACACGCATTTTTATCCAGTCGTTTCAATTCTTCCAAATTATCGTTGGTGCCTCCAAAAAGAAAGGAGTAATTGGCAAAGGAATCTTTTGCCGCTATAGCAAATTTATCCTCCAATTTCTTTATTGTAGTTGTTTGTGGGTTGGTGTTCGGTTGCTCCATAAAGGTGGTAATCCCTCCTGCCAAAGCGGCCCTGCTTTCAGTAGCAATGGTACCTTTATGGGTAAGTCCCGGCTCTCTAAAATGTACTTGGTCATCTATAATTCCGGGCAATAACAGGTCTCCTTCCAAATCAATGACAGTGGCATTTGCATCGGATATGTTAGGATCGATTCGGGAAATAAAGTCTCCTTCCAACAATACATCGGATTCAAAAATGCTGTTCTCGTTCACGATTTTGGCATTCTTCAACAGAATTTTTGACATAACTAAAAGTTCTTTTTAAAAAATATACTTCTAAACTTCATGGCTATCACCCCAAAAATGGCTTCCCTAATAATAGCTGAGTTCATTTTTGATTTTCCGTGCACCCTATCTGTAAAAATAATCGAAACCTCTTCTATCTTAAACTTTTTGAGATAGGCCCTGTATTTCATTTCTATCTGGAAGGCATAGCCAATAAAACGCACATTGTCCAAATTAATGGTCTCCAGTACTTTTCTCTTGTAGCAGACAAAACCCGCCGTGGGGTCATGGACTTTCATTCCAGTAATCAACTTTACATAAAACGAAGCCCCATAAGAAAGTAGGATTCTGGCCAAAGGCCAGTTGACGACGTTCACACCCTTTTTGTAACGCGAACCAACGGCAACATCCGCACCATTTAGGCAAGCTCTGTGCAACCTTGAAAGATCCGCTGGCCGGTGCGAAAAATCAGCATCCATTTCAAAAATATAATCATAGCCATTTTTTAAAGCCCATTTAAAGCCATGGATGTAGGCGGTTCCCAAGCCTGATTTTTCTTTACGGACCTCTAAAAAAAGTCGCTCTGGAAACTCCTTTTGAAGTGTTCTTACACAATCCGCGGTTCCATCCGGAGAATTATCATCTACCACCAGCACATGAAAATCCTTTTTTAAATCAAAAACAGCCTTAACAATGGCCTCAATGTTTTCAATTTCATTGAATGTGGGTATAATGACCAAGCCGTCTGCCATTCGCACTAGATTAGAATGGCAAAAATACGGTTTTCTTGTTTGCCTTCACAAGTTCCGGTTAATAAGCTGATTTGGTACTGGTCCAATATTTGTAACTTTGTCCATCTAAAATCACTTTTTGATGTCTCAAAAGTTTCCTAGGCTTTTCTTTATTCTCTTAGCGGTTCTTTTTGCACTCAACCTTTTACAGGCCTCCTTTACAGAGCTTATTTATGATGAAGCTTATTATTGGTACTATGCCCAAGATATGGCCTGGGGATATTTTGACCATCCACCAATGGTGGCATTTTTGATCAAGCTCAGCAGTCTTCTTTTTAATGGCGAACTGGGCGTAAGGTTGATGAGCACACTTCTCTCGGCCGGAACTTATGTTTTACTGTGGTTGTTGATCGACAATCCAAAGAAAAAAGACTATGTCGTCCATTTTTTCTTGTTGGTATTCTCGTTCACCTTAATGAATGCTTATGGGTTTTTAACCCTTCCCGATACCGCTTTGTTGTTTTTCACGGCATTGTTCCTATGGCTGTACAAATGCTTTTTAAAGGATGAAGGTATAATCACAACGATTGGCCTTGGACTGGTCATGGCTGCTTTAATGTACAGCAAGTACCACGCAGTACTGGTAATCCTGTTCGTTTTCCTATCCAACTATAAGCTTATTTTTAATAAAAAGGCATGGTTGGCGGTAATTTTGGCTGTGATGTGCTACACGCCCCATTTTGTGTGGCTCTACCAAAACGACTTTGTATCCATTACATTCCATTTGTACGAGCGTCCTAACCAAGCCTACAAGTTTGATGAGTTTACACTTGGTTTTTTCTTGAACAATATTGTGATCATAGGTCTTTTGTTTTACTGGGTTTATGGTGCCTTTTTTAAATTCAAAACAACCGATAAGTTCTCAAAAGCATTGATTTATTTGGTTTACGGAATATTGATCTTCTTTTTTATCTCCAGCTTTAACCGTAGGGTCCAAGCACAATGGACCATTGCCATTTCCATTCCATTGGCCATAATCGCATTCAATCACCTTTTACAAAATGCATCCAGTAGAAAATGGATGTACCGCATTGGCCTAGTAAGTTTAGTACTTTTAATGTACGCTAGGGCATGGATGATTTATCAACCCTTGTTCCCCATGTTCTTCGAAACCCATGGCAACAGGGAATGGACGGAAGAGCTTAAAACAAAGTCTGGCGGCATCCCTGTTATTTTTGAGAATTCCTACAGACGCTCTTCCATGTATGAGTTTTACTCCGGGGTACCTGCCATATCCCTGAACAACTTCATGTACCGTAAAAACCAATATTCCATTGATGGTTCGGAAGAGCGGGTGCGCGGCGAAAAGGTTTTGTACGTTTCCCAATACAGGAAAAGTGGCGACATCTCTTATATGCATATGGACAGCACTGTATTCCATGGTATTTATATCGATGATTTTCAATCTTACCGCAAATTAGAGTGCATTGTGGAAAAACCGGAAACGGGCATTAAGCATTCATTAAAAGTGTACAATCCATATCCGTTCGATATACCCTTAGAGCAATTAAAATACACTATTTCTTATTCCAACGAGCACAAGCAAGTTAAACAAATGCGTTCGTTAAAGGTGGAGAATACTGCACCTCAACAATCTTTATTAAAGTCAAAAGATACCATAAGCTACAATTTTGAACTGCCCCTATCCACTATGGAAAATCCATCGTACTTTAGAATAGGGATTTCTGAAAATAATTTACCTCCGGGATTAAACGGAAAACCAATTAAAATCGAGTAATGGACCCTATTGAAAAAACGATCACTTCCTTGGATTGGATGACAATTACGTTGTTCCTGGGCTTGGTTGTTTTAGCGCTGGGAAAATATCTTTTTCACAAGAAATTTTTAAACTTTATCATTTTGCCTTTTAATGATAAATACATCCTGCTCCATAATAAAAAAGGGCAGTTTTCCCATTGGTTCCACCTCCTGTTAACACTTTTTCAACTAATCAATCTCTCTCTTTTCATTTTCTTGGTTGTTCAGGTCTTTGAGATAATTCCAAATGACAAATCAGTCCTCAGCTATTTTATTGTTTTGGGGTTTTTGGCATTGTTCGAGCTGGTAAAATTCTTGCTGCAGATGTTCACAGGCTTTGTTTTTGACAACACGAGCCTCATTGGCGGATTTATTTTCAGCAAAATTTCTTATCTCAACTATAGCAGTATAATTATTTCAATTGCCAACATTTTATTGATTTACATCACAACAGATTCAAAAACAACAATATATGTAGCTTTAATCCTTGTTTTTATCATAAATGGCATTGGTCTTGCAAAGCTGCTGAAGAACCATCAAAAAGCACTGTTCCCGTATTTTATGTATTTTATTTTGTACCTTTGCACACTCGAAATTGCGCCCTTGGTGTTAATTGGAAGCTATTTAAAAGGTTGATAACTTATGAAAGTAAAAACAATTTTGGTTTCCCAACCAGAACCCAAAGTCGAAAACTCACCCTACTCAAGACTGATTGAAAAAGAAAAGGTTAAAGTTGATTTTATCCCTTTCATCCATGTAGAAGGGGTAGAGGCCAAAGATGTTAGGCAGCAAAAAATCGACTTGAACAACTTCACAGCAATCATCCTGACCAGTAGAAATGCTGTGGACCATTTCTTTAGAATTGCTGAAGAAATGCGTTTCAAAGTTCCGGATTCCATGAAATATTTTTGTCAGTCGGAGGCCGTAGCCTACTATCTGCAGAAATATGTGGTATACAGAAAAAGAAAAATTTACGTTGGTAAAAGGACTTTTAACGAGTTGACTCCCCTGATCAAAAAGTACAAGGATGAAAAATTCCTACTGCCATCCTCTGATTCATTGAAACCTGTGGTTCCTCAATTATTGGATGAAGTTGGAGTAAATTGGACTCGTGGCATCTTTTACAAAACGGTGATCAGTGACCTTTCCGACCTACGGAATGTGTATTATGATATTTTGGTATTCTTTAGCCCTTCCGGTATTGAATCCCTTATGAAAAACTTCCCCGATTTTGAACAGAACAATACCAGAATCGCTGTTTTTGGCAACAGTACCGTTAAAGCAGCGACCAATGCAGGTCTAAGAATAGATATTCAGGCTCCAACGCCCGAAACTCCATCCATGACCATGGCATTGCAGAAATACATTACCAGCGTTAACAAATAAAAGCGAACTGGTTATTCAAAAAATAAAAAGCCCCGTCAGTCGACGGGGCTTTTACTTTTCTAGAAAGCATACCGTTGTGGTCCGCCCCTTCGGATCTCCTCGCTGGCGTACGACTCAAACTTTTTAAAATTTTCCCTGAAAGCATTGGTAAGCTTAAAGGCGGTTTTGTAATAGGCATCGTCGTTGTTCCATGTTGCCCTGGGACTGAGCACTTTTGTTGGAACGCCCGGACATTCCCTTGGCTGGGCCACGCCGAATACCGAATGGATATGGTACTTCTCGTAATTGTACAACCCTAATTCCCCACTAAGCGCGGCACTGATCATGGCACGGGTGTATTTTAACTTCATACGGGTACCTACTCCGTAAGGCCCTCCGGTCCATCCAGTGTTCACCAACCAAACATCCACACCGGATTCCTTCATCTTACGGCTCAGCATCTCGGCATATTTTGTTGGGTGCAGCGGCATGAACGGAGCCCCAAAACAGGCCGAAAATGACGGTTGTGGTTCTACAACGCCAGCTTCTGTCCCCGCCACCTTAGCGGTATAGCCCGATATAAAATGATAAGCTGCCTGGGCCGGTGTCAATTTGGATATGGGAGGCAATACCCCAAAGGCATCTGCGGTAAGGAAAAAAATGTTCTTTACGTTCTCACCTATGGATGGCTGCTGTATGTTCTCTATATGATGAATCGGGTAACTTACCCTGGTATTCTGTGTAATGGAGGTGTCGCTGAAATCCACAACCCCGTTTTCGTCCATGACCACAT
>NZ_JAFLNM010000005.1 GCF_017313275.1 Flagellimonas profundi
CATTGGCAGAGCAATGCATGGGCAAGGTGTTTTTGTAAACCGGTAAAATAAAATTGAGTGCGGAGAATATTCCCTTTTTAATCTCGCCCGTATATCCGGTCCCACCGATAAGGGCAATCTTCCGGCTAAAGTTAAGAATGGCAAAGTTATGCTGTCGGGTACCATCCACCTTGGGATCTGCCATAAAACCAGGGGCATTGACAACGGTCCACTCTGGATCAAAGTCATCCAACTCCGCATCGGTAGGGCGAAGGAACATATTGTAGGCGAACATATTGGACCATGGATATTCGTTGATTACCCGAATATTCAGTTTGTAGTCCGGGTCGGCACAGGCATACGAGTCCCTTACATAAAGCTCCTTTTCGTTCAGATAGGCAATGACCTTAGTATACAGCGCATCGAACTTGTCACTATCAAAAGGGATATTGATATCGCCCCACCAGACCTTATCCTTGGTAATATCGTCCTTTACGATAAACCGGTCCTTGGGAGACCTACCGGTGAACTCGCCAGTATTGACGGCCAAAGCGCCCGAGGAGGCCTCTTTGCCCATACCTTTTTCAATGGTGATGTCCTGAAGTTCTTCCGGGGATAGTTGATAATGGGTTTTATTAGGTTTAAGTTTTAATTTTTCAATGTAGGATGTAACGTTTGCTGGAGGCGATACTGACATGATATCTTGATTGTTAATTTTATGTTCCTATCAAGGATATCGAAAAAATAGCGGGAAATCAGACTTTAACAACGTTTACCAAATTTTATCGATTTTTAGATTTAATCCCAAATTATTGAAGTTTGTCTTGAGCTCAATAAATCCATACCCTTGTCAAATCCATAAAATTATAAGTATAAACGGGGGGTGCATAAATTTCAAAGTCATTAAAATATTATACTAGATGAAAAAATAATTGGTTAGAATCATTGGTTATCCACTTAATAGGATAATAATATTGATTATGTGGAAATGATATTAAAATCTAACCAATAGTAAAGCTTAATGAAATCCGGAATTTTAAATTTAAGCATCCATTTTTGGAATTAAGATTATATGGGCTTTACTCAAAAAATAATGCTGGTAATCAACAATAATTTTTCGGAGGATACCTATTCGGTGAGCATCAAATTTTGAATAGCTGAAAAGCCCTTATTTATTGAGGTTTTGAGAGATAGGTTCTGGTGCCTCCGGCTCCACTTTGAAAAGCTACCTATTGGGTAGCTTTTTTTTTAAAACTACTGGATCGAAAGCCAGCATTGTATAGCCGCTCCTGCGCCCAAAAGTTCTATCTACTAGACCTTTTGAATGCTCGGTTGTCCCCTACTTCACTGTAACACCATCAAAACAACACATTAAACCTGTGCTACTTTACAAAGCGGAATATCCTAAAAAGCAGGATGCCCAAAAGATGTCATTTGTTTTAAAAAATCGGGGATAGTGGTTACCGGAAGTTTACAGGTCTTGTTTTCGCAAACATAAATAAAGGTCTCCCCTTCCACATAACGTCCATCAAAAATAGACAGGTCACTTTCCGTTGAACTGCCTACCAATAGGGTATTCGAAAACGGATAATTGTCAATTTCCGAAATTACGGACGCTGCATTTTCCCCGACCACCACTATCTCCAAATACGGGTAAGCCTTATGCAACATCAACGAAGCCCAGGTGCCATAAAACCCGATATTTTCATTTATTCCATTTGTTGTCATGGAAAGCATGTCATCCGATTTTTGCAAAAACTTTTTGTTATATTCAATATGGCCTATTTTAAAAAGTAGTTGCGCCATTATGGCATTTGCTGAAGGAAGGACACCATCGGGAATGTTGATGATCTTTGTGATCAATTCATCCGATTTACTGTAGGCATACATGCCCGATTCATCCGCAAACCTTGCCATCGCCGTATTGAGCAGCCTTTTGGCCACATCCAAATAATTCGGCTTTAAGGTAACTTCGTATAGACCCAGTGCGCTTTTGGCCATAAAAGCATAGTCTTCCAAAAAAACTTCTTGACGGCTACCTTCTTCCTTAAACGAATGTAACAGACTTTCCCCGTAATAATTATGGGACATCAAAAAGTCAAATACCTTTTGTGCCTCAGTCAGAAAAACTTGATCATCAAAAGTTCTGTAAGCTTGGATATAACCGTCTATCAACAATGCGTTCCATGAGGTAATGATCTTATCATCAATAGCAGGTCGTTTTCGTTTTTCTCGATGGGAGACGAGGGCTTTTTCCCAAGTTTCTTTCTTATTATTAAATTCTTCCACACTTAAATCGTTTTCATCGGCAAACGCACTGCCCTGCCTGGTGGTGTAAGGAACAAAGCCTCCTTCTTGAAGTTCCTCCCCATCTTTGATATTGAAATACTCCGCAAACAACGGATAATCCTCCTGTAGCACAGACCTTAGATCATCTTTTTCCCAAATATAATAGCCGCCTTCTTTTCCATTTGAATCGGCATCCATGGCACTGTAGTATCCTCCATTGGGATTTCTCATTTCATCTTTTAAGAATCCAAATGTTTTATATACCACATCTTTAAATCGGGGATTCGGCATCACTTGATAGGCCTTTGCATAAAGTTGAATCAGCTGTGCATTGTCATATAGCATTTTTTCAAAATGGGGTGTTTTCCAGTATGGATCGGTACTATATCTAAAAAACCCACCGCCAATATGATCGTAAATGCCACCCATAGCGACCTTTTCTAGCGTAAGTTCAACATGGTGTTTTGCAGATTCGTCATTTTCCAAAACGCTATAATCCAGTAGCATGTTCAATTTAGCTGGGCCAACAAATTTTTGATTCCCCATATCACCTCCCCAGGTATTGTCCCATGAATTGGACCACTTGGCAATTCCTGATTCCACCATCAACCTGCTATCCGTTAATCCATTGGTAGATGCAGGCAGTTCATAAAAGCCCTGGACGCCCTTGGTAAGTAGGGCTGCATATTCCTTTATTTTATCTGGATTGTTTTTATACTCGCTGCTAAATTTAGAAAGTACTGCCATCCATTCTTCCTTTGTATGATATGTACCCAAATACACGGGCTTGCCATCGGGCAACAGTATCGCATTCAATGGCCAACCGCCATTTCCGCTGACCAGTTTTAATGCTGTTTGATATACCTGATCTAAATCTGGCCGCTCTTCTCGGTCCACCTTGATATTTACAAAGTTTTCATTCATCAAGGCAGCAACTTCAATATCCTCAAAAGATTCCTCTTCCATAACATGACACCAATGACAAGAGGAATAACCAATACTCAAAACGATCAGTTGATTGGTATTTTGAGCAGTATCCAGGGCATCAGGGCTCCACGGCCTCCAGTCCACAGGGTTATGTGCGTGTTGCAGTAAATAGGGGCTACTCTCATCAACCAGGTCATTTGTGAATTCAAAGACCCTATTTGCAGTTTCTCCATCAAGTTGACTACTTGGCTTTGATTCCCCTACATTTTTGCAAGATCCCATAGCCAGCAGAAGAAAAGCAAGAAAACCGGGATTAAAATGAAGTGTCCTGAAAAAGTCTATATAAGAAGTAATTGGTAAAAACCTGATTTGTTTCCACATCATATGCTTTCTGTATTTTAGAAAGATAGCTATTCTTTTCCAATGTGTTTTTCATAGAACTTCCAAGCCTCTCTGGCCACATCTTTCCCCAGTTCCAGGCCTGCTATATTATCAGATTGGATATGGTACCCCCCGAGTACCCTTGAAATACCAGCCATATTGGCCGTTTCCGTAAATGTTGGAAATTTCAAGGTAATAGTGTCACCTATATTATTAGGTTCGGTCAATGCTCCTGCGACAAGTTCCGTTTCATATCCGAATTCATCACTTCCAGTCCACAGCCTTAATGCTTCGGCACATCCACCACTTATGGTACTATGGCCAGAAGTATAACTGGGAAATGGCGGACAAAGGAAAGTATCCGGCGAATAGGGCCTCCACTGACTTCCGTCCATTTCCACCATGCCCTTGCCAACTCCTCCCCAAGCCTTTATTTTTTGGCCCGAGTAATATTCATGCACCAAAGCAAAAGGCCTTGCAAAGTCATAGTACATCTTGCTGTCCCAAGAAGCAATGAACGCATCCATTGCAACAACTTGATTGTAAAAGAACATCTTCACATCCTCGTCCAGTGTATGATTGTCCCTAAGAGAAACCTCCTGTGCAAAATTAAGCCAGTGCCCCGCCTGTTGTACGGATTGTGGTCCGTCCCTCATGAACTCCACTAAAGCCTTTTGGTAATCCGTAAGATTGGCCTGTAGTTCCACAACTTCCATCACCTCTTTCTCCAGTTGTTCCGATCCAATCTTAGGGGGAGGCCCGGGTCGAAATTGGTCACCTGATTTTAATGCAACAGGTTCCACTTTGTCCCAAAATGGCGTGAGGCAAGAAGGCGCGAACCGACCGCCCTTTCCATCCGAAAAATATTTGGGTTGCCAGCGATTGGGGTCTGTATTTTCATCCACAGGGTTGACCGGCTCATAACCGGTATAATCAAAATAAGGAACGCCATTGGACCCCTCTTCTTCCGCATACTGGTTGGCGCCGTCCCCTTTTCTTGCCTCGATGACTGCCTTAGCTGCCAAGTTACCGATTCCTTCTGGAGTATTGGGATCCAACGAAGTATTGTTCGGGTCCAGACCCAATTCCACCATAAAATCGGCAAACATGGGTTCATCGGAATAATAATACTCACTTAAGGCACGATAAGCCGCATAGCTGACCGCTATCTCCTTGTTCTCCAATGTAAGCTCCCCTTCGGGTCTTCTATCTACATCTTTTAAATACACAGGAATTGCTTGGGCATCAAACCGGCTCCATGCATCAAATATCGAGACAAAAATCAGTCCAAGAAACCGTGATGTCACTGTGGGCCTTGGATTGAATTTTTCGGTATCATGAGCAGTTCCCAAAATCGCCATTTCGCTCCATTGGTGGGCTACATTATCCGCTCCCAAAGGCTCTTCGACCTCCATTTCATTGTTAGTCTTTTCCGATTTGCTGCTCTCCTTGCATCCAACGAGGATAAGGGTAAGCAGTGCAAGCATTGCAAAACCCTTAAAGCCTATTGGCATCTTACGTATTTCTTTCATTCTATTTACACAATTATTGTTATAACCCCCCACACCCCATACTTTTCATAAAATGTCTTGGAAATATTATTACGGATTTGTTTCATAATCAACCTCAAACACTCCCGTACAAATTTGGTATTACAACTCCTTAGTAGCTTTCTGATTAGCTACGAAATAACTATATCTAATACACAAAAGCAAACGCCTTTTGTTTTCAACTGGGTTTCCGGCTCTTTTTGGTCATAGAATGTCCTTTTATTTGAAGGCTTGATATCAAGTTTTTCAAACCCTTTATTTATGAGGCTTTACTTGGGTAGGCTCCAGTGTCTCTAGCTTTACTAAAGCATCATCAAAACAATGTATAAAACCTGTAAAAAAGTAATTTAAAGGTTTTTCATTTTTTTTTACCCAACCACATAATTCCTTGTCAAGACAAGCTGATAAAAATCACCTGTGCTATTTTCCGTTTTTAGTATCTTGTTAAGGTTAAGCTACAACTCTCCAATTAGTTACCATGAAAGATAGTGAACCCAAATTACAAGATTACTTAGATCCACATTACATTACAAGGAGCAATTGGCTACGCGCCGCTGTACTTGGCGCAAATGATGGTATACTCTCTACTACAAGTATCGCTATTGGTGTTGCTGCCGCAAGCGATAGTAAAGAACCTGTTATTTTGGCCACCTTGGCCGGGTTGGTTGCAGGTGCTTTATCCATGGCCGCGGGGGAATATGTTTCTGTTAGTTCCCAAACCGATGTGGAAAAAGCTGACATTGAACGGGAAAAGAAAGAATTGGAGGAAACACCGGAAATGGAATTGGAGATGCTCACCCAGATATATCAGGAAAGGGGGCTCAAAAGGGAAACAGCGCAGATAGTGGCAAAGGAATTAACCGAGAAAGATGCCCTCGGCGCGCATATTCGTGATGAACTTGGAATCAATGAAATCAATCAGGCGAAACCGATACAAGCTGCCCTGGCTTCAGGTGGGGCTTTTACCTTTGGCGCCCTGCTACCTTTAGTAGTGACCCTAATTTTACCATTGAAGCATTTGGAATACTACTTATATGCTTTTGGGATTTTCTTCCTTGTATCATTAGGGGCCATGGCGGCCAAAACCGGAGGTTCAAGTATTTTAAAAGCCGTTGCCAGAATCACATTTTGGGGTACCATTGCCATGGGCATAACCGCATTGGTCGGTTATTTGTTCGATGTTACGGTCACCTAACTTGGGTAAAATGAATTAAAGGACTACTTTTAAAGCAATTCATGTTCCACTTCAAATATTAACATGATGTCTGTTCAGATTTCGATTTATGTCTAACAAACAGATACTTAAAGACCTAATCCACTATAAAACAACACCTTATGTAACTTAAGTTACACAGAAAAAAGTCAAAAACTGACAATTGTCATATTTGCAAATTTAACCATTGAGTACTTTTACTCCAGTAAATCATAGAAACCAGAAATCATGAAAAATTTAGTCATATTAGGAGCAGGAACAGCCGGAACAATGATGTCCAACCATCTTGTATCAAAACTTCCTAAAGATGAATGGAAAATCACCGTGGTAGATCAATATAAAACCCACTACTATCAACCTGGGTTCTTGTTTCTCCCCTTTGATATTTATACGACCAAACAGGTCAAGAAAAAAGGTGCCAAATTTATTCCTAAAGGAGTCAATTACATCAACGAGAAAATTGAACTTATCCAACCTGAGGATAATAAAGTTTTGCTCGAAAATGGCACCGAACTCGCTTACGATATCTTGATCATCGCCACCGGCACCAAGATTGCCCCAGAGGAAATCGAAGGCATGAAGGGCCCTGAATGGCACAAGAGTGTGTTTGACTTTTATACTTATGAAGGTGCCAAAGCCCTTCGTGATAAATTCCGTGAGTGGGAAGGTGGTAAATTGGTGGTTCACATCACCGAAATGCCCATCAAATGTCCCGTAGCTCCTTTAGAGTTTGCTTTCTTGGCCGACTCCTACTTTAAAAACAAAGGTATGCGAGACAAAGTGGACATTACTTTTGTAACTCCTTTGGGAGGTGCTTTTACCAAGCCAAAAGCTACCGAAGCACTGCACCACTTATTGACCGATAAAGGAATAAAAGAGGTGACCGATTTCAATATTGAGCGAGTTGATTATGAAAACAACAAGATCATTGACTACGCAGAAACAGAAGTTCCCTACGATATTTTGGTAACAGTGCCCACCAATATGGGAGATGCCTTGATAGAACGATCAGGAATGGGCGATGACCTCAACTTTGTTCCAACAAACAAGGCTACACTACAAACCGATGACCATGAAAACATTTTTGCCCTTGGCGATGCTACCAACCTACCTGCTTCCAAAGCTGGGTCTGTAGCACACTTTGAGGCCGAAATTTTGACAGAGAATATTTTGAGATATATCAACGGAGAACCTTTAAAAGAAGAGTTCGATGGCCATGCCAACTGTTTTATCGAAACAGGAGGAGGTAAAGCGTTATTGATAGATTTCAACTATACGCATGAGCCAGTTGAAGGTACGTTCCCGTTCCCAGGAGTAGGTCCATTGAACCTACTCAAGGAAAGTAGGACAAACCACATGGGAAAAATGGCCTTTAGATGGATCTATTGGAACATGCTGATCAAAGGAATCCATATTCCTTTTGTATCTGCCACCATGAGCGAAAAAGGAAAACATTTTGAAGAAACAGAAGCATAATTATTAAACCTAAATACTAAAAAAATGGACAAGACAATAGCACAAGCAACCGTTTCAGTGGACCAAGAAGGGTATCTAACCGATTTTTCCCAATGGAACAAAGAAATTGGTACAGAGATAGCAAAAGAGCAAGGTATTGAAATGACCGATAAACACTGGGAAATCATAGATTTCATCCAAGATAAATTTAAAAATGAAGAGCCACTATCCATTAGGGGTATCAAAAAAAGTGGTGTGATCAATATTAAGGAGTTCTATGCACTTTTCCCTGGTGGACCATTGAAAAAGGCCACTATGATCGCTGGGATTCCAAAACCAAAAAGCTGTATTTAATTACGGGTAATGTTAATTCAACGGATTTACAAACAAGGTTAAACTTAAGATTATGAGCGATACAAAAGTCAAAAAAATGCTCTTTATACTCTCCAAGGCCACTCTTGAAAATGTGTACGCAGCATTTGTGATGGCCAATGGAGCCCGAATGGAAGGCATCGAATCTGAAATATTCTTTACGTTCTTTGGATTGGAAGCTATTCAAAAGAAGAAACTGGAGCACTTGCACGTTGCCACAGTAGGTAACCCGGCAATGCACATGCCTACGATGCTGGGAGGTCTGCCAGGTGTTGAAGCTTTGGCCTCCAATATGATGAAAAAAGAAATGGACAAACTGGATATGCCACCAGTGGGTGAGTTCTTGGAAATTCTATCCGATTCCGGGTGTAAGCTTTGGGCATGTAAATTAGCCGTTGACATGTTCCACTTAGAAGAAAAAGATCTTATCGATGATTTGGACGGTATCCTTACCATTGGAGATTTCTACAGCAGGGCAGACCAAGATGGAACCCAATTGCTGTTCATATAAGAATATAGAAAAACAATACCTTTTTTATATTTAACGGGAACTGGCCAAAAGGTGCAATACTGTTTAAACAAACAGAAACACTTTTTGGTCAGTTCTTTTTTTGTCTTTCAAGATTATTTGAAACGCTCTGTTACCGTTTTGAAACCATCATGATCGATTCCGTCCCTCCTTAGGGTTTCAAAGTCTTTTAAAATGATTTCCATATAACTTTCATTCTGATTGTTCACTTTTTCCGAAAGTTCCTCATAAAGCAGCATTGCTTTATCCGTCTGATCTTTCAACAGATAACTATGTGCCAAATTACAGGTCAAAGAAAGTAAGGGGCTTTCCAATATCGGAGCTTCAAGTATGGTTTCCTCTGCTTTGCTAAACTCTTTTAGTCTCAATTGAAGCCAGCTCATATTTACATGGGCCAGGGCAAGTTCGTATTTTAAACGGTCATTACTGGGATATTTGTTGCGATTGTCTTTGAGGAGTTTCATTATTTCTTTTTGAAAGATCATTTTTTCCTTAGGGTAAATGGTTTCATCTATCTGCTCTTTCAGATGATTGACCTTTCTTAAAACATGATGTAAAGACAAGTGTTCCTCATTGATGTTTGTAAAATGATCTAAATAATGTTGGAGATCGTTTTTCATGTTTTTGATGACCGGCAAATGGTCTCCATATTTTCCCAAACGTGTCTCCACATCGGCCAGCAGCTCCAAAGCTTCGGCTTTAAAATTGAAATCTAATTTGTTTTCCAATTCGGATTGATAGAGCTCCACCAGGTTCAAGGCAGTTGCACAATAATCGGCATCAAACTCCTCAGGTTGTTCAGAAGCCAGTTTTTTCCTGATTTCAAGGGCTTGATCAAAATAGTACGTCGCTTTATCATAGTTCCTCAATTCAAAATGGAACAAGCCCAAATTATGTAAACCTGTGGCCAAATAATGGGTGTACTCCTGAGGTCTTGCATCTGCCAGCTCATTGTACCGATCTACAGCCTGACGTATGTTTTGAATGGCCTGGTCAAAATTCTGCATTTCGGAATGAACAATGCCCAAACTATTGAATGTGGACGCTACATAGGGCTGAAATACATCAAAATTGCGATCTGACAATTCCTGATACGCTTTTAATGTCATATCATAATATTGCAACGATTTCCCAGGCTCCTCCATGGCGTTGTAGGTGACGGCCAAATTGTTCAGTACGGCGGCCAAATAGGGTTTTAAAGTGTCGTATCCCTCTGCTATCAAATTTTCAAAAAGGGTCTGTGCCTTTATGTAATGAACTTTTGCATCGAACAGATTGAATTCTTCCGTATAAATGTTACCTAATTGATAGTGGGCACTTGCCCTAAGCTTCATATAGGCCCGGTCCTTTAAGTTTTCGTAAATTTTAATCGCCTCTTTATAATATTTTTTGGCGAAGTAGAAATCATTGTTCTTGGCATATACCTCTGCAAGGGCAAATTGGGTGTTTGCCAAATGTGGGTGATAATCAGTTTTTCCCTTTTCAACTGCTTCAGCATAAATGGCAGAAGATTTTTTATAATTTTCAATGGCCTTTACCTTCTCCGTTTCGGATTGTATGGCAGCAATATTGTTCAAGATGGAGGCCCTATCTATCGAGGAACCCAGATCAGGATTCCCTTCCATCAAAGTCAAAGCGTTGTTAAAAGCCTCAATAGCCTTTTTCGGGCTTTTTGTTCTTTGGTACAACCTTCCCAAAATACTGTTTAAATGGAGTTGTTGCTCGGAAGTTGTGGCCAACTGCAATGCTTCTTGATAGTTCTCAATGGACTTTTCCACTTCATTTTCGTGTAAGAGTACATTGGCATTTTGTATCTGTTCGGCAAAGGAAAGTCTCATAGCTTTTTGATTTTAATTAAAATTCAGTTTGGACATCTTTATACTTCAAAGCATTTTCTTTACAGATGTCCACATATTCCAATCTGGGCATTTCATCATAATCGATGCCAGGGGAGAAAAAGGTTTGTTTTTGCATATCCAACAACCTATAATCTTGATTCTTCAGTTTAGTGATCAAATACAATACGGCAAGCTCATCGGCACCTTCAACTACAGAAAACAAATACTCCCCGAAAAACAGTTTTCCTACGGTTACTCCAAACAGACCGCCGACAAGTTCTCCACCATTCCATACCTCAACGGAATGGGCATGTCCCATGGCATTCAATTCTGAGAATATACGCACCATACGCTCTGTCAACCATCTGTTGTCCATTTGGCCATCAATATTGTATGTTTTTTGACAACTGCGCAGTACCTGTTCAAAATCGGTATTGACCGTTACGGTGAACTCTTTATTCAAAGAATTCCATCTTGATTCAGGTGTTTCAAAACATTCTGGCTTTATCACGATTCTTGGGTCGGGCGACCACCATTTAATGTGTTTTAGTGGGTAGTGCCAATAAAAAATTCCGCTATTGTACGCCAACAGTAAACGCTCTGTGGACATAGTGCCTCCAACAGCCAGTAGCCCTTCTATATCTGCAAAATAGGCAGGTGGGAAATTCGTATCGTCCTTTTTAAGTTCAAAGTATGGCACTTGAGTATAAATTAACCGGTAGCGTCCGGTTGTTGGTTCAAATCTTCCAGTTCCCCCAATTGGGACAAAACCTCGAATGTTTTCTTGGCTTCTTCTTCATCAACAACGCTTATGGCTGCTCCTACATGGACCATCACATAATCGTCCACCTTTGCCTCTGGCACCAGTGCAAGGCTTACATCTTTTTTTACACCTCCGAAAGAGACCTTTCCCATTCGAAAGGTTTCATCCAGTGCGGAAGTTATCTCCAATAATTTCCCGGGTATGGCCAAACACATTGTTCTTTATTTATTGGTTGTCAGGATTCGTTTTACTGTTTTGCTCCAGCCACTCATACCATTGTTCCATTCCTGTTCCCTTGGTAGCCGAAACTTCGAAGAATACCAAGTTTGGATTCACTTGTAAAGCGTTCTTCTTTAACTCTTCAATATTGGTATCCAAATACGGTGCTAGGTCAATTTTATTGATGATGCAGATATCGGAGGTATGAAACATATCCGGATATTTGATGGGTTTATCATCCCCTTCCGTCGTGCTTACAATTACCACACGTTTATGTTCCCCTAAATTGAACATGGATGGACACACCAGGTTCCCCACATTCTCGATCATGAGAACCGAATTGTTCTTAATGCTCATTTTCTTAACGGCATCATGTATCATATCGCTTTCCAGATGGCATCCTTTGCCCGTGTTTATTTGAATAACCGGCACATCCAAGGCAGCTATACGGTTGGCATCATTTAAGGTCTGTTGATCGCCCTCGATCACATAAAAAGGGATCTTGTCCTTAAGATCTTTCAAAGTACGCTCTAAAAGTGAAGTCTTTCCAGATCCTGGAGAACTTACCAAATTGAGTGCAAAAACATCCTTGGCATCAAAATATCCCCTATTTCTTGCCGCCATGATTTCATTTTGCTGCAGAATGTCCCGCTCCACTTCCAAAACCGTTTTCTGATGATGGTCATGTCCATGCGAATGGTCATGATGATGGTGGCCGTGATGATGGTGATGGTGGTCATGGTCGTGATGATGCCCATGTGAATGATTAGGCGAGTGTTCGTGTGCATGGGAATGGTTTTTCCCATGGTCATGGCCATGTTTTTCCTTGCCAATTGTAGGGGTCAATATTTTTGGCCCGTTTTCTTCGCTACCACATCCGCAGGTTCCGCACATAACTGTATATTTTAATTTAAACAACCTCAAGGGCCTTGACCCTTAATTCTTTACCTTGAATTATTCCTTTTAAATTACTACCGCATTTTGGGCATGAATCATAAAAATGCTCAACTTCAAAAACCGAATCACAATCTGCACATTGGGCCAAACCTTCTTTCATATCAATTTTTCGTTCGGCATTTTCAAGTACCGTATTTTTAACAGCGGCTGGCCAAACAAAGTCCAATGATTCGAACTCAACACCGGCTAGTTTTCCTATTTCGAGTTCAATCAAAGTAACCTTCTTCGCTTCGGCTTTTTTGGTTTCGTCCTCAGCGATTTTAACGATTCCCATTGCTACAGATAATTCATGCATCTGCTTCTTGTTTAGCTTTTGATTATAAGCAACATAAGACACAATATTATTGAAAATCAATTTTCAATAACATGACATTTGTCATTTCCAAGGCATTGATTATTAGGTACTTTTAGTGTTAAACCCTTTAAAATGAATAGTTAGGTTTAAATAATTGGGCCATGGCAATAGAAAAATCAGTAAAAGAGACCTATTACGAAAGCATTATAAAACAGGGATATAGCAGAAGGGACTTTATGAAGTTTGCCACCTATATCGCTGCTTATATGGGCTTGGAAACTTCAATGATCGGCCAGGTGGCCAAATCTTTGGAGAACACGTACCGGATTCCTGTTATTTGGGAACACTACCAAGAATGCACATGCTGCAGTGAATCATTTATAAGATCGGACCACCCCATTGTTTCAGATATAATTCTTGACAAAATTTCGTTGGATTACACATTGACCTTGATGGCCGCCTCCGGACATCAGGCCGAAGCAGCCAAACAGGCTACAATGGAAAAATACAAAGGAGAATATATCCTTTGCGTTGAAGGTTCCGTTCCACTTGGCGACGATGGCAATTATTGCTGTATTGCCGGTAGATCCGCCAAAGATCTTTTGGTCGAGGCCGCCGAAGGGGCCAAGGCTATAATCGCATGGGGAAGTTGTGCATCCAATGGATGCGTACAGGCTGCCTACCCAAACCCAACAGAAGCAACCCCCATACATAAAATAATCAAAAACAAGCCTATTATAAGGGTTCCAGGATGTCCTCCAATAGGCGAGGTCATGGCCGGTATCATCGTGCACATGATCACCTTTGGTCGTTTGCCCGAATTGGACGGATTGGGCAGACCAAAGGCATTTTATTCAAAAAGAGTACATGATTCCTGTTACAGAAGACCTTATTACGATGCCGGGCTATTTGCCGAAACCTTTGACGATCAAAATGCAAAAGAAGGCTATTGCCTGTACAAAGTAGGTTGCCGAGGTCCAATGACCTATAATTCCTGTGGTACCATCAAATGGAACAATGGAGTCAGTTACCCAATCCAATCAGGTCATGGTTGTATTGGTTGTAGCGAAGAAGACTTTTGGGATAATGGCCCATTTTATAAAAGGCTTACAGGTTTGGCCGGATTTGGCATCGAAAGTACTGCGGATACCATAGGTAAGGTTGCCGCAGGTGTCGTTGCAGGTGGACTGGCAGTGCACGCGGTTGCAGCCAATATTTCTAAAAGAAAAGAACTCCGTAGCCGTACAACACGCGGAAAACAAAATGAAAAGAAACTAGATTCTTAATAAAATTATCATGGCAAATAGAATAGTTGTAGATCCCATTACCAGGATTGAAGGGCATTTAAGAATTGAGGTAGAAGTTAAAGATGGAAAAATAACCGATGCCTACAGTTCGAGTCCTATGGTAAGAGGTCTTGAAAATATTGTCAAAGGAAGAGACCCCAGGGATGTTTGGGCATTTGTTCAGCGTGCGTGTGGGGTATGTACAACGATACATGCACTGGCTTCGGTAAGGTCGGTTGAAGATTCTCTTGGGATTGAAATTCCACCCAATGCGGAAATGGTGCGGAACATTATGGAAGGTGCGCTTTACATGCACGACCATACCGTACACTTTTACCATTTGCATGCATTGGACTGGGTAGATGTGGTCAATGCCTTAAAAGCAGACCCGGCGGAAACCTCCAAACTGGCCCAAAGTATCTCAAATTGGCCCAAAAGTTCACCAGGGTACTTTTCTGATATCAAAAAAAGAATTACAAAGTTTGTTGAAAGTGGGCAACTGGGAATATTTGCAAACGGTTATTGGGGCCATCCCCAAATGAAACTGCCCCCGGAAGTTAACCTTTTGGCAGTTGCCCACTATTTAGAAGCTCTGGAATGGCAAAAAGAAATTGTAAAGGTGCATACCATTTTCGGTGGTAAAAACCCACACCCCAACTACTTGGTCGGGGGTATGGCATGTGCCATCAACACCGAAAGCCCTGGAGGAATAAATGCCGAACGGTTGGCCTATGTCGGACGCTTATTGGAAGAAGGAAAACAATTTATTGAACAGGTCTACATACCCGATTTATTAGCTATTGCATCCTTCTACAAAGATTGGGGCGCCATCGGAAAAGGGTTTGGCAACTATATGTCCTACGGAGATTTTCCAACCAATGGTTATGGGGATATATCCAATTTTAAATTCCCTCAAGGTATTATTTTGGATAGGGATTTATCCAAAGTGTACGATGTCGACCATAGAAATGATGATATCGCGGAATTTATCAACAACTCTTGGTACGATGAATATTCCGAAGGAAAAGAACATGGAAAACACCCATGGGATGGTGAGACCAACATCAATTACTCCGGTCCAAAACCACCTTACGACCAATTGGATGTAAGTCAGAAATACAGCTTCATCAAAACACCACGATGGAGGGGAAAACCTATGGAAGTAGGGCCATTGGCCAGATTATTGGTAGGTTATGCTCGTGGCAATAAAGAAATACAAGAAGCTGTAAATGGTGCTTTAGGTCATTTGGATGTTCCCGTAGAGGCGTTGTTCTCCACTTTGGGCAGAACAGCAGCGAGAGGTATTGAAACGCAACTGGTCGCCAATTGGACCATGGAATTTTATGATACTTTATTGCAGAATATCAAAAATGGGGACACCCGAATGGCCAATATGGACAAATGGGAGCCCGAATTATGGCCTGCAGAATCCAAAGGAGTCGGTTTTGCCGAAGCTCCACGGGGTGCCCTTGGCCACTGGATACAAATAAAAGACGGCAAGACCGAAAATTATCAACTCGTGGTGCCATCAACTTGGAACGCATCCCCCCGAGATCCCAAGGGACAACGTTCAGCTTATGAGTCCACCTTGTTGGGAACTCCGGTTGCAGACCCAGAGTTGCCATTGGAAATTATACGTACGATCCATTCGTTTGACCCCTGTATTGCCTGTGCAGTCCACCTGTACGATGAGCACGGTAAACATATTTCTCAAGTACAGAACGTTTCAAGCTGCGAAATCTAGAAAATGGGAAAACATGGAAACACGAAAATTTAGACGGGTATATGTCTGGGAACTCCCAGTTAGGGTTTTCCACTGGATCAATGCATTTTCAATAACCATATTGGCAATAACCGGCTTTATTATAGCCGACCCGCCCGCCATCATGTCCAATGCAGAGGCCAGTGATTCTTATTGGTTCGGAACGGTGCGTTTTATTCACTTTGCAACAGCCTATGTTTTCTTTTTCAATATGATTCTTAGAGTCTACTGGTCCTTTGTTGGGAACAAGTTTTCCAGTTGGCGCGCCTTTTGGCCCTTCAGCAAAAAGATGTGGCGTAATTTTTTGCACGTGATCAAAGTCGATGTATTTCTTGCCAATGAAAAAAAACCGGACATTAGAGATATCAGCATCGGTCATAACAGTGTAGCTGCCTTCTCTTATGCAATTCTATTTGTATTGGCCTTGGTACAGGTATTTACAGGTTTCGGCCTGTACTCTGCCACATCCAGTTGGTGGTTGCCGAACTTATTTAGTTGGGTAGTGCCCTTTTTAGGTGGTGATTTTATTGTGAGAACCATCCATCATACCTCAACTTGGCTATTCATTCTGTTCACCTTGATCCATGTATACCTTGTTTTTTATCACGATTGGCTGGAAGGTAGAGGTGAAGTTTCTTCCATGTTCGGAGGTTATAAATTCGTATGCGACGAACGTCTCAAAAAAATTGAAGAGGAGGAAGAAATTGAAGAACCTGTTGATGAAGAGGAATTGGAAACCTTAGAATAAGACCAAAAAAATGGCAGAATCAATACAACCCAAATCGGATTTTGACAAAAAACCCATTGCTATCAGCAGTGATGCTTTTTTCTTTGAAAAAGACAAATCCAAGAATATTTTGGTTTTAGGGGTGGGCAACTTCCTTATGGGAGACGAAGGCGTTGGGGTACATTTGATTCAAGAAATGGATAAAATGAAGTTGCCCGCCCATGTTGATATTCTCGATGGCGGAACCGGTGGGTTTTTGCTCCTCAACTGTTTTGAAAGCTATAACAAAATAATTTTTGTAGATGCTACCATGGACGGTAAAAAAGAAGGGACCATCTCCCTTATACGTCCAAAATTTGCCAGTGACTTTCCTTCTGCGCTTAGTGTTCATGATGTGGGTTTGAAAGATATGATAGAAGCCGTATACCTTATGGAAAACCAACCAGACCTCTATCTATTTACCATATCCATTGAAGAAGTGGTTCCAATGACCACCGAACTGGCTCCAAAAGTTAAAAAAGCAATCCCCAAGACCATTGAAGAGATCATACGTCTGAGCAATACTTTGCACGAACAAATTTTATAAAGTGCCCAAAACTTACAAAATCATAGTGACCGGTCGAGTACAGGGGGTCGGGTTTAGACCCCATGTCTTTAATTTGGCCACTAAATTTAAATTGAACGGTACCGTTTCCAATAATGAGGAGGGCGTTATCATCTACCTTACCGGTGATGAAGATGTGGTGCGTTCCTTTTATCGAATATTGACAGAACACCCTCCCAAGGCATCCAAAATAAAAGAACACCATCTTTACGAAGCACAATCGCAACATTTTGATGGTTTCCATATTGTTCCTTCCAAAAAAGCAGGGAAACTGAACTTACAGCTCACACCCGATTTTGCCATTTGTGATGACTGTAAGGAAGAGATCACCAATTCAGACAATAGGCGTTACCATTACCCCTTCACTACCTGTGTGAACTGTGGTCCCCGATGGGCGATCACCAATTCCTTCCCTTTTGAACGTGACAACACCAATTTGGATGTATTTGAAATGTGCGATACCTGCACCGATGAATATGAAGACCCTTCGAACAGACGGTTTCATTCACAGACCAACACCTGTTCTAATTGTGGTATACAGCTGAAACTATCAACAGCCAATGGAGATATCCTTTCAGCAGAACATCCTATTCAAAAAACCGCAATCCTGATCAAGGAAGGTAATATCGTCGCCATTAAAAATACAAGCGGGTACCTCTTGTGCTGTGAAGCCAATAATGCGGAAGCCATCAAAAAACTGCGGGAAAGAAAAAACAGGCCCTCAAAACCATTTGCCATTCTGTATCCCTCGTTGACCTTGCTAAAACGGGATTTAAAAATTAACGAGATTCAAGAAAAAACACTCACCTCTCCTGAAAGTCCTATCGTTATTATTCCAAAAACCAACTTTACTGGTGATTTGGCTTTGAATGAGCTCGCTCCCAACCTTAACCAATTGGGGGTTATGCTCCCCTACTCCGGTATTTTGCATTTGTTGGCCAAGGAGCTGGAAATACCCATCGTTGCAACCAGCGGAAACATACATGCATCGCCAATCATCAACGATGAGACAATGGCACATAAAGAATTGAACGGGGTTGCCGATTATTTCTTAGATCATGATCTAAAGATTACCAACCCCCAAGACGATTCTGTGGTCAAGTTCAGCCCAAAATTCAACACAAAAATCATATTTAGAAGATCAAGGGGACTCAGTCCAAATTTTGATACCGAAATCGATACCAATAAAAAAATTATGGCCATGGGCGGACACCTGAAAAGCACCGTTGCTTTTCTGCCCAATGATTACCTTTATATCAGTCAATATTTGGGAAATCTGGACCATTTTGATGTATTTGATCGCTATACATCGACCGTAGAAAGGTTCATGAAACTGTTTGAAGTGACACCCGAAGTTGTTTTGGTGGACAAACATCCCGGATACAACAGCACTCGCCATGGCATTGAACTTGCCAAATCAACCACGGCAGAGCTAAAACAAGTTCAACATCACAAAGCACATTTTGCTTCAGTTTTGGGAGAGCATGCCCTTTTTGATAATGAATCTGGCATTTTGGGAGTGGTTTGGGATGGAACCGGCTATGGGGATGATGCCCAGATTTGGGGAGGGGAATTTTTTACTTATCAAAATGGAGAAATGAAACGCGTAGGGCATTTTGACTATTATGATTGGTTGGCCGGAGACAAAATGGCCAAAGAACCCAGAATTTCTTTTTTCTCCTTGTCCAACGACACTATGCAAAGTGAAATCTGTCAAAAATTTTCCAAGCAGGAAATATCGGTTTATAATCATCTCAAGAAAAAGGAATCCCTGCAAACCTCATCGGTGGGCAGACTATTTGATGCCGTAGCCTCCCTTTTGGACCTTTGCAATTTTAACACCTACGAAGGCGAAGCTGCCATTCTTCTGGAAAATCAAATTACGGATTATCAACTTGAAAATTGTAAATCTTATGTATCGGAAATGGTGAACGGCACAGTGCCCACAAAGGAGCTCTTCAACAATCTATACTTGGATTTTAAAACTGGGAAAAAGAAAGAAGAAATTGCAACGAACTTTCTGTACACCTTGGCAACAGTAGTTTTAAAAATGGCAGAGCAATGGAACATTCAAGAGATTGCAATGAGCGGCGGGGTGTTTCAAAACACCGTTTTGGTTGATATGATAAAAGAATTATCCGGAAGCGAATACAAGCTATATTTTAATCGTAACTTAAGTCCAAACGATGAAAACATTTCTTTCGGGCAGTTGATGTACAACCAACATATAAAAATTGAACGATGAAGTATTTGAGCGAATATCGAAACTTGGAGGACACCAAAAAGTATTTGGACCTGATAGCAAAAACTGCCACGCAAACATGGAATATCATGGAAATCTGTGGTGGACAGACCCATGGATTGGTAAAAAATGGCATCATTGACCTGCTACCTGAAAATGTCCGAATGATTCATGGTCCAGGGTGTCCTGTCTGTGTTACTCCGATGAACCTGATAGACAAGGCCATTGAATTATTGGAAAATGGGGCTATCGTTTGCTCATTCGGTGATATGGTACGTGTACCCGGTAGTAAAAAAAGTCTATTGGAGGCAAAGGCCAATGGTGGCGATCTTCGTATTCTTTATTCCCCATTGGAAGCTGTGAACATCGCCAAACAAAATCCGGACAAAGAAGTGGTATTTTTTGCCGTTGGGTTTGAAACCACGGCACCGGCAAACGCCCTATCGGTTATGCATGCCAAAAAGGAAAACGTTACCAATTATTCCATTTTGGTCTCCCACGTGCTTGTTCCACCGGCCATGGAAGGAATTTTGGACGATGAACTCTGTACGATCGATGCATTCCTTGGGGCAGGTCATGTTTGCGCTATTATGGGAATGAAAGAATATTACCCATTGGTCGAAAAATATAAAATACCCATTGTCATAACCGGATTTGAGCCCTTAGATCTTGTTCAAGGCATCTATATGGCGCTCTTGCAGCTGGAAAAAGGTGAGTATAAATTGGAAAATCAATATTCTCGAGTAGTAAAAGAAGAAGGAAATGTTGAGGCCAAAAAAATGATGGAAGCTGTTTTTGAAATTTCAGACCGTGAATGGCGAGGCATTGGATCCATACCCGATAGTGGTTATCGTCTTAAAAAAGAATTTCTTGCGTATGATGCCGAAACCAAATTCGGAATCAGTTCCATTACAACCCCAGAAAATTCGGCATGCATAGCGGGTCAGATTTTAAAAGGCATCAAAAAACCGCACCAATGTGAACAATTTGGAAAGGCCTGCACACCTTCAAATCCCTTAGGAGCCCCCATGGTGTCTTCCGAAGGTGCTTGTGCAGCATACTATCATTTTTCTAACAACTTAATCACATCCTAACCATGAGCAATAAAGACCTTGGGTTCGAGACCATCAACTTGGGACACGGAAGCGGAGGATTGATGACCCGCGATTTGTTGGACCGCATTATTTTTGAAACTTTCAACAATCCCTATCTCAATCAAAAACATGACGGTTCCATAATAAAAATGGATGGTGAAATGGCCATTTCCACCGACAGTTTTGTGGTATCCCCCATATTTTTCAAAGGAGGGAACATTGGTGAACTGGCCGTCAACGGTACCGTAAACGATGTGGCCATGTGCGGTGCAGACCCTAAATTTTTATCATTGGCATTTGTAGTGGAAGAGGGATTGCCCATGGAAGATTTTGTGAAAATTGTTACATCCATCAAGGAAGCGGCAGATATTGCAGGAGTTCAAATCATTACGGGGGATACCAAGGTTGTGGAACGTGGAAAGGGAGATAAAATCTTCATCAATACCACGGGGTTTGGCAAGGTTCATCCCAAGGCACACATTTCTCCCGATAAAATAAGGTCTGGAGATAAAATAATCATCAGTGGACCTGTGGCACAACACGGTATGGCCATTATGTCCCAAAGGGACGGACTTGAATTTGAATCTACCATAGAAAGTGACACCACCAACCTCAACTTTTTGGTAAATGACCTCTTAGATGCCTTTGGAAACAAAATCCACTTGTTCCGAGATCCTACCAGAGGTGGTGTGGCCAGTGTACTTTCGGAATTGGCAGATGACACCAATTTGGGTATTTCACTGAAGGAAACGAATATTCCCTTGGATGACCAAGTAGCCGCAGCATGTGAAATTTTAGGTCTCGATCCCCTCTTCGTGGCGAATGAAGGTATTTTCGTCACTATTGTGAGTGCAGATGTGGCTGATGCAGTAGAGGAACTTATGAAGAAACACGAAAAAAGTCCCAGGGCGGTCTGCATTGGGGAATTTACAACGGAACACCCCAAAAAGGTGGTAATGCACAGTGTTATCGGAGGAAAACGAATGGTTACTCCCATGATCGGAGAGCAATTGCCACGAATCTGCTAAAAACTAAACATCCAATAAATACCGATTACGATGGCAAAGAGGCCTCCTGCCATCCGGATACCGTTAAAAAACATATCACTATGTCCATTCTTTGCAATGGAAGACACCTTGCCGATCACAAAGGCAAATGTGACCATTGCCACAAGTATTCCAGCACCAAAACCAATTACATAAGCAATGGAATCGGACTGTGTTTCGAAACCCAAAACAGGTAGGAACAATAAAAAATGGGAAATTCCTGCCAGACCATGTAAAATACCCACGGAAAACGATGCAAGATTGTTCTGCTTTAATTTCTCACTATGCACATGATGGTGCGAACTGTTATGATCATGGCGGTGTTCATGAGAATGGATCACGGGGTCATTTTCTGCATGAACGTGCAAATGTTTGTGCCTTTTTCGCTTTTTGAAGATGCGATACAAAGCCCAACAACCAATTCCTACCAATACAACTCCCACTAATTGCTCACTATACATGGAAATTTCCTCAACGGGAATTATTTCCTTGAATATGGCGAACAACAAACCTATGGCAATCATTCCCACCAAGTGCCCGACCCCCCAAAAAAGTCCTATTTTCCATGCTTTGCGTTTTGACTCTATGGCGAAAGGGGCCACTGCAGCCAAATGGTCTGGACCAGCAATTACATGAAGTATGGAAGCTATAAGTCCAGCGGTTAGTGGAAAGGTTGTATCCATAATTATTCTAGGAACAGCTATAGTAAATTTACGAATTTTACGGGGTAAAATCACCTCTCCAACACAACTTTATTGGGATAATTACATCTGAAAAGCACCCATACAATTACGGTGATCCATATCTTCAAAAATCATCGATCCAATCAAATTTCTTTTGGATTATTTCTTCCTTTTTCACTTCAAGATATTCCAAAAATGCAACGGCAGCAGGAGAAAGATTTTTTGACTTCAACCATATTAAATTCCATGTAGTGATTATTGGTAAACCCTTTACCGGCACAATCTTTAAATCCTTATTGAGCAACTCATTTTTTATACCTATCAGAGGCATAATGGAACAGCCAAGTCCAGAAACCACGGCTTGTTTAACCGCTTCATTAGAAGTCAACTCCATTTTCTTTTGCACTTTAAAATTGTTTCCTTCAATAAACCCTTCCATGGCATTGCGAGTGGCCGAACCAGGTTCCCTGTAAATCAATGGTATTTGTTCAAACAATTTTCTTTTCGTAATACTCTTGGGGAATTCCCTTCGGTAATCGCTAACATAAAAGAGTTTATTGGGCATTAGTTCCACTCCTTGAACATTCAATTTATCCGGAAGAACAGAAACCAGGGCAAAATCAACCTCATTGAGTTCCAAGCTCCTCACTACTTTGCTTTTGTTGGTAACGTCCATCACAAGGTCCACTCCATCATTCTCTTTCATAAAACCCGACATAAAATAGGGCATCACATACTTCCCTGTTGAGACCACCGATATTTTTAAGCGTCCCGATAGCTTACCCTGATAGGCCATGGTCCTATAATTAATTTCATGAACCTGATTGAGAATTTTTTCTGCCGCCCGAGCAATTTCTTTACCAAAATCGGTGATAAAAAGTCGCCTACCGACCACCTCGGTCAATGGAATTGGAAACTGATCCTGAAAATTTTTTAGCTGTATGGACACAGCTGGCTGAGTTAAATGCAGCTCCTCCGAAGCCTTTGTAATGCTTTGTAATTCAGTTATTTTAAGGAATATCTGAAGTTGGTGCAAGGTATAGTCCATAAATATTATTAATGTTTAACATTATAAATATAAATAAAAATTAATGATAAATATCTATAACCTTTGCAAACGAATTATTGCTAAAACCAAAAATTAATGGAAACAAAAGAATTAGCTGAAATCGTGATCAACACAAAAAGAATTCAATTGGTAGATGGGAAATTCAACCCAACCGAAGCCTCTGATGTCATTACCTCCTTAATTGATGAGAAAATCAACTTCCACAAAATCCAAAGATTAAAAATTTGGGAAGGTAATCACCATTGCAATACCAATGTACTGAACAATCGCATTCAGGAATTGGAACAAGAGAAACAAATTGCACGAGATATTGTAAACCAAGCTAGAACCAAAGGAAAGAGCTTAACAATAAACGGCATTTTAGAAATTACGTTGGAAGATTGAACCATCACCATTCAGACAGAGATTTACTGACTTATAAGCTATACTAAACCACAACATAAATTCAATTTAATTTCTATATGCAATCCTTAAAAAAAGTTACAACAACCCTTCTAGGTGTACTACTTATAACATCATTTATTGTACTCTCTTACATGGAGGAATCCTTATTCCTAGATCGTATTTTATTGTGCAGCTTTATACTAGGTGCTGTGCTATTGGCGAATATTCGAAGCGGGGTTCGTAGAGTTATCCCCGAAGAAGAGAAAAAAAACCGATAACTCTTTAAAAATCAATAGATAATGACATTGTTAACACGTACAATCAGAAATTCTTCCAAAAAAATTGATATTACCGGGACAATCCCGGTTTTATTTTGGACAATCTTTTTGACGAATCTGATCTTTACAGTTTCATATTCTCCCAATATTCCAGATTGGCGATGGAATAATCTTTTTAGGATAAATGGATTTTCTGCATTGCTTTGGACTACCGTAACATTTTTTAGTGCGATAATCGGTAGCTATGCGAACTCCTACTTCAAGGACAAGGACCAAAAGTCCAAATTTATGTTATTGTCCTTTGGATTCACCTTGGGCGTAATGCTATTTGTGATATCCGAGCACCTCGTTTTACTATTGCTAAGCTGGTTGCTAATGGGTACCATCATGTCGGCATTGATAGGTCTGGATTCCAAATGGGGCGATGCACGGGAAGCCAAAAGATTTACACGGCAATATTTTATCATCAGCACTATTTTTTTAAGCATAGGCCTGCTGTTGCCAGCATCTTACAATAATACCATCACATTAAGTGAATGGGTTGCTTCCATTGCGCAAACACCGAGTTATATAAAAATTATTTCGGCCTTGTGCATTATTATGGCTGCACTGGTACAATCAGCTATATTTCCATTTCACAAATGGTTGCTTTCCGCCATGACCGCACCTACACCGGTATCCGCATTAATGCATGCTGGCTTTGTAAATGGTTCCGGTATATTACTAACGCTGTTCGCTCCTTTATTGTTCGCTTCCAACACATTGGAAATTCTTCTGATCGTAGGAGGGCTTACAGCGATTTTAGCTCAATTTACCAAGCTGATCCAGGTTAATGTAAAGCAACGTTTGGCATGTTCCACGATTGCCCAGATGGGTTTTATGATCATGCAATGTGGACTGGGCTTTTTCAATGCGGCAATTGCCCATTTGATTCTGCACGGGTTTTACAAAGCTTACCTTTTTCTTTCCTCTGGAGAAGAAATTGAACAATCAACACCGACCGAACCGCCGGTTATTCGAATAAAATGGCTACAGGCACTTGTTGTGCTATTGTTCAGTCTATTGGGTGCATACCTTTTTGTTCTGTTGACCGGTAAGGGAATGCATATGGATAGTGGCATCTTCCTTACCCTTATTGTATCAACTACTGTAGGGCAAGCCACTTATAATATCGTAAAACAAAACCCGCTTTCCGGAATCCAGCGAATAGTGCTTCCTCCTGTTCTTTTTATTTCAGGAATTGGGGTCTATTCACTGTTCTACAATGGAGTTACAGCACTTCTGGCGGACATGCCGTTGGTGGTATCCCCCATTCAACTATCAACAACACAAATTGTATTCGGAATCGTGTTCTTGGTTGGTTTCTTTTTGATGAAACTTGGCATCTATCGCAGAATTCCTTGGTTATATGTCAAATTACTCAACCTGTCACAACCTCATAATCGAACAATTTTAATGTATAAATCCAAATTTCAATGAAGCTAATACACCTGAAACGTCATATTGAAGAAGCCTCCAAGATTGTTGGAAACACATGGCCCCTATATTCCTTTGTGACCTCCAATCCGTTGAGCTGCTACGAGCAATTACCATTTTCAGAGGCGGTTGATCAAGCAAAACAGCTATTGAATGCCCGGGTATATCCAAATGCATCCATTTATCGGAAGGCATGGGAAGATGGCGATATCGAAAAAGTTGAACTGGTACAAGCTTTAAAGGAAAATGGTTTTGAAGAGACACCCGAATACTATCTCAACCAATTGGAATCCGAAAAATCAACCGAAACCAAAAACAAAAACCACGATTTGGACCGAATCATGGTAAAATGGTTATCCGCTTTTATGGACGAAGGTTTGGCCGAATGGGAAATGCCGTTTAAAAAATCAGGATTTTACGCAGCCTGGAGGCAGCTCATCCCATATGATACTGAAATTGGAAAAGTAAGACTTAAGGATATACCAAAAACAAGTGAGAACACACTTTCCAAAGTGCTATCGAACTATTCGGAAGAAGAAATACTGAAAATTTTCACCCATCATTTGGCAGCCTTACCTGGTTGGACAGGGTATATCAAACATAGAAGCGCACAGCAAAATGCACGGCAAGAGGTATACCCTATTGAACTGAAAGATTATCTAGCCGTTAGAATCTGGACTGCCAAACAATTAAATTTAGAGGTCTTGCCAACTATTGTTGAAAAAAGTAGTAGTTCGGAAGTAACGCAACTACAACATCTTTGGCTAACTGCTTGGGAGAGAAGCTGGCAAAACCGTCTTATGCAACTGCTTGACAAAGAGTCCATATCTATCCAAAATGAGGCATTTTTGAACAAAACACCCGATGCCCAATTTGTCTTTTGCATCGATACCAGATCAGAACTTATAAGAAGGCACATAGAATCTGTAGGAGCTTATGAAACTTTTGGCTATGCTGGCTTTTTTGGAATTCCCATGGACTATAAAAGTTCCAAGGATGGCATCTCCCATAAATCGTGCCCACCGATTGTAGAATCGTCTTACTCGGTTACAGAAATAGCGCAAAACAATAAAGGTGACCAGAAAAAAGTCCAAGACAAGAAAAATGAGACAAGAAAGTTTTGGAACTATTTTTTAAAGCGAATGAAGAATATGTTGCCCTCTACATTCGGTTTTGTGGAAGGCTCAGGCGTTTTCTACGGGTTGCAATTGATTTTGAGGACCATGGCACCTGCATCACTTTATCGCATTTCGCAAAAAAACAACTCCATATATGAGTCTGTTTGTGAGCCAGAACTTCACAAATCCAACGGAGAAAAACTCAATATCCCAAAAGAAGAAAAAGCGATCATTGTGAAGTCGGCTTTTGAGTTAATGGGATGGAAACAGTTCTCGCCACTTGTACTGTTCGTAGGCCATGGAAGCCATTCAGCGAACAATCCTTTTGGTTCCAGTCTGGATTGTGGCGCTTGCGCTGCAAGTCCTGGAAGACATAATGCACGAATGCTGGCCAAGTTGGCCAACGACTTGGAAGTAAGGCGTATTTTGAAAGAAGAATATCAAATAGAGATTCCTGAAGCCACTTTTTTCCTAGGTGCTGAACACAACACAACAACCGAGGAAATTGTACTTTTTGATAGCAGTTTGCCCGAATCACATCAAAAAAATGTGATTTCATTGAAAAAAGACCTGCAAACCGTACAAGAAACAGCCACTCAAGAAAGATTGGGAGTTGACAAAAGTAGTGTTCTACATGCCAAAACCAATGCCAGCAATTGGGGAGAAACAAGACCGGAATGGGGGTTGGCTAAAAATGCCAGCTTTATAATTGCTCCCAGAAATACAACCAAAACACAAGCACTTGATGGGCGTTCCTTCCTACATTCTTATGATTGGGAAACCGACAAAGAAGGGCAAATCTTGGAAACCATTATGCAAGGTCCCATGGTAGTTACACAATGGATAAACAACCATTACTACTTCTCCACAGTGGATAATGATAAATTCGGAGGAGGAACCAAAGTAACCCATAATATTACCGGAAAATTCGGAGTGGTCCAAGGAAACGGAGGTGACCTTAAAACAGGGCTTCCATGGGAGTCACTTTATACCTCCAAAGACACACCTTACCACTCACCCCTTCGACTCTCAGTGGTTATTCAAGCACCTTTGGATAAAGTTGAGTCCATTCTGGCCAAAAATGAAAATTTAAAAACATTGGCAGATAATGAATGGATTTATCTTATAGTGATGGACCCATTGGAAGAAGGGACTTTCTATCGCTATAAAAAGGGTGCGGGATGGTCATCAACCGATAATGCGAAGATGACACCAAAGAAAAAAACGATCAAAAGAAACATTCCAGAAGAAGTTTTGGTATAACGGATTGTTCTTGTTAGTACAGAGCATGTTTGTTTTTTAGCGTAAAACCTGCAAATAAAATTTGCAGGTTTTATTATTTACATGCCATCTAACCTCTTGAAAATAATACACATACTTCTCCGTTAAAGCGTATAGGAAAGCCATTTGCAATATGTAATGGCACACTTGTTGCACTCTATGCCTTCCAAAATCTTACAATTATGAAAAACTTCAACCTTGTATTGCTTTCCATAATGATTTTAAGTATGGTTTCCTGCGCCAGTTCCGGGTTTGTTTATTTGGATTATCCACAAGAACCAGAATTGGTCTTACCACAAGAAATAGAAACAGTAGCCGTGGTTAACCGTTCCTTGACCAAAGAAGATGACAAAAGCAACAAAACGCTGGAATCCATAGCTACGGGTGAAATAGCCGGCTCGGACAAATTGGCCTCCGACGAGGCTGTTAAAGGTATTTTTGATGGACTTCAAAACAGCAATCATCTAAAAGCTGTAATACCTCCAACGGTTCGTATGTATGGTACTGGCACGCGAAAAACCCCTGAAATATTGAGCTGGGAAAAAGTAAATGACATTTGTGAATCTGCCAATGCCGATGTACTCTTGGTGCTCGAAAACTTTGACTCCAATTCAGATTTTGTAATTGCCAATGCGGTGAATCAGGTGACTTCGGTTTTGGAGACAGGGCGCACCAATACCCGGTTTCCGAGACGGGCAAGGGTCAACGTTAGAAGCTTTTGGAGACTTTACGATCCATATTCCAAGACCATTATGGATCAATATCAACAGACCTATTTTATGGATTTTGACCTGTTCAGCGGTGCCGCACCTTTATCCGCACTCCCTGAAACCGCCTATGCAGCTGGAATGGACTACACCAGTCGATTTTTTACCAGTTACTATCGAGTAAGGCGAGATATGTACAAAAAAGGTAAAGGCAGAGACAAAAACCTATTTGCCGCAGGTTGGAGAAGTAGCGAAGTGGCCAACTGGGACAACGCCATTAACATATGGACCGATGTAGCCAACAATCGAGGTAAATCGGCAGGAAGAGCCGCTCACAATGTTGCCGTTGCTTACGAAGTAAAGGGTGAGACCGATTTGGCCTTGGAATGGGCACAACGTGCCTATCAAGAGTTCGGAGATAAAATGGCACGTGACTATGCCAAAGTATTGCTTAACCGTAAAAGATTGGAATACTAAGTTACCTCGAGAATTGGTTAACTTAGCGACCTAATGAGTGCCTCCAATCCAATTTTAACAACAATCATATTTGTTTTTGCTGCGCAGGCCATTGTATTGGGCATTTTATTGCTGACCAAACGCCCACGAAGCCAGTCCAATATCTTTTTATCACTGCTCATTTTCTTTTTTGCCTTGATGGCTCTGAATATTGCCTTGGTGAATGTACTGCGAACCTACAATATGATGGACACCTTTAGGTATGTGCAACTGGAACTGCTTTACGGCATTGGCCCAGCATTGTACTTCTACACTAAAAGTATTACCGATCATGATTTCAAGTTTTCCAAAAAAGACCTGGTCCATTTTGCACCTGTAGTGTTGGAATTTATTTTTTATAGAACCGCCATTTACCGACTCGGTTCCGCTGGGCTTTATCAAACACCGGCACACCCCTACACCAAATACTATTTGACCGAGCAATGGTTAGGGGTTTTATCCATTACACTTTATACCATAATATCGCTTGTAGTTTTGTTCCGATATCAAAATTGGCTGAAACAACGCTTTTCCAATTTGGAAAACAAATCCTTGAATTGGTTAAAAGCGCCGATAATCATTTATTCGGCATTTTGGATCGGGTGGAATATTTTGTCCGAAATCGATCGTTTTGTTTTTGACCGGGGATTGAGAGAGATGTATTTCCTACCCGCTTTTGTAGGTCTTGCTATTGTAAGCTATTGGATTGGATTCAAAGGTTACTTAAAATCCCAAACCGAAACTTCGGGTTACTCATCAAGAAAAACAACATCCGATGACAGCGCACACAACCCCAAATGGGCCAGTAAAATTACCAAAGTGATGGAAAGCAAGAAGCCATATCTTGACCCAGAACTGGATCTGACCAAGTTATCCGAACTTGCGGACCTAAATCCCAAACAAGTTTCCCATACCATTAATCGTAGCTTTTCCAAAAACTTTTATGAGTACGTCAACGGGTTTCGTGTGGAAGAATTTAAACAGCTTGCGGCAAAGCCCGAAAATAAAAAATTGACCTTGCTCGGTCTTGCTTTTGAGTGTGGGTTCAAATCCAAATCCACTTTTAATGACGCCTTTAAAAAAATTACGGGCAAAACACCCAGCCAATATGTAAATCAAAAAAAAGAGTCCGAAAAGAAGCAGTCGGTCGCTCCATAGGTAGGATACATCTAGTTTTGCGGAAAATTTGAATTTGATGAAAACTATTTTTTCTCCCTCAATCCCGTTGGATAAACTTTTACTTGCAATAATCCTATTTTGCTGTACAAACCTTGCTGCCCAACATCATTTCTCAAAAAAGGAAATACTGGAAGACCTGGTATTCCTGAAGGAGTCATTGGCAGAAACACATTACAACCTATATGCCTATACCCCAAAATCGGAGTTTGATGTAAACTATAACCAAATCAAACAAGAAATAAAAAAAGATAGCTTTAGCCTATTGGAGGCCACATCCATTTTCCAAAAAGTTATTTCCAAGGCAAATAATGGCCATACCGAAATTGGTTTTCCGGGCACATCCTATGGAAAATACGCAAATGCCGGGGGCACGCTTTTTCCTTTGGAAATTGCCTTTGAAAATAATAAAGCCCTGATCAGGAAAAACTGGTCCAGTACCGGTAGTATTACCATTGGTTCTGAAATCCTCAGTATCAACGGCGCAGCAATAACCGACATATTATCGGACATATACCCATTGATTTCCGCGGAACGCACCTATTTTAAAAACGCCAAATTGGAATTGTACTCGTTCCCAAGGTATTATTGGCAGGTATATGGTAAACACGATAGTTTTAAGGTCGCAATCAAATCTAATGGAATTACAAAAACCTATAGGATTGATGCGGTCGATGTAATCCAAGGTTATGAAATGAAAAGAACGGAATTGATCGATTCGGAACGGAACTTAAAATTCATCGATGAATCTGCCTATCTAAAGCCAGGCAATTTTGGCGGGGATGAAGAAAAATATCAAAAGTTTATTGATTCTGCGTTCATCACAATAAAAAAGAAAGAGAGTAAAAATCTCATTGTAGACCTTAGGAACAATGGAGGCGGCGACGATTCCTATAGTGATTATCTGGTTTCCCATTTTGCCGATAGGCCATTCAAGTGGAATTCAAGCTTTAAGCTAAAAACAAGTGCATTTTTAAAGGAACACACCCGAAAAAACTACGATACAACCAGCACATTTTGGCAAAGTGTGCTCAACCATAAAAATGGTGAGGTTTACGAATATGAAATCGAAACCTACCAACCGCAACCAGAAAGCAAAAGGTTCTTGGGCAATGTTTATGTTTTGGTCAACCGACAATCGCACTCGCAAGCTACGGTTACGGCAGCGCAAATCCAGGATTACGGTTTTGGGACCATTGTTGGGGAGGAGACTGGGGAATATCCCTCACTTTATGCTTCCATTTTTCAATTTGAGTTACCGAACACCAGAATTTCCGTCAATGTTTCCAAAGGTAAAATCATCCGTGTCAATGGAAGCACTAAAGAAGAGGGTGTAATTCCTGATATTCATATCAAAGACCATTTACTGGACGAAGATGATGAGATATTGGATGGCTTATTGGAATTGACCAACCAAGATAATTGAAACACGACGCTAACCAGAAATATTATCGAAGCACAAAAACTTAGAGTTCCCTGATTTTTATATTACGGAACCAAGTTTCAAAATACCAATACTGTAGCGCTATTTTGCCTTCGGTGGTTTTACCAAATTCAGGATAATTTGAGAAACGGCTTTCCGCAATCATTTGTTTCCATTCAGGTGTGTTGAAATCTTGCTCAGCTGTCAGAACCCCATTCAAATAGAACGTTATTTTACCATCTACTTGCTTTATGGTTGTTTTGTTCCAATCTCCTTGTTTTACTTCCACTTCATTTTTCTGGGGCAAGAAAACATAAAGGCAACCTGGCCGTTTTTCGGGAACATCATAATCCATATGTTCCGCACCCAAAATTTGATATTCCGGTCCTGTTTGCCATGCCGTTGGAACCTCCGGCAATTCCTGTACATTGATAAAGACCCCGCTATTTCCATTTCCGGATATTTTCCATTCCAACGAAAGTTCATAATTGGTGTATGCCTTATCCGTCACTAGATCACCAGCGGTCAATGATTCATCGTTGGCATTACTGTGGAGCTCACCATCAACAACCTCCCAAACAGAATTGGCATTCGGGTCATTATATAAATGCCATCCATCCATGGTTTTTCCGTCAAACAGCAACTCCCAGCCCTGCTCTTTTTCGACATCCAATAATTGGTTGTGGGTGGCGTTTTCCACTGCTGCTTTTTTGGTGCGCCAAGTATCGGGTTCTTCTTTTTTCTTATCGCTTTTACAGGATACCAATAAAAACAAGACAAGGATAAATCCAGTGATTTTTGTGTGCATGCTCAAAGTAGTTTGTTTAGTTGTGCAGTGATTAAAGATAGAAAAAGTATTCGACCCAACTCGCTCTTCTATATACCTTAAAAAACTTTAGCGGTCAAGGTGACATAAGTCACTTTAAAAAAATGCGGGTTTTTATAAATTGCAGCGAATAATTTTTAGAAAAATGAAAGGAAATTTTGCAGCTTTAATCAACAGTGACCAATTAACACTTATCGACTTTTCCGCGGAATGGTGTGGTCCTTGCAAAATGTTGGCACCCATTTTAAAGAAAGATGAAATGGGGGATTCTTTGAAAATTGTAAAAATTGATGTCGACAAGAACCAAGGCCTTGCCAATACCTACCAAGTAAGAGGTGTGCCTACCATGATATTCTTTAAAAACGGTGAACAACTCTGGAGAAAATCCGGGGTACTACAAAAAGGGGAAATTGTACAGTTGGCAAAGTCTTTTTTATAAAAACTTGTCACTTACTCAAATAAATGGACTACCAAAAAAGGGACTTTGGAGTTGAAGCTCACTTTTTTGATGACAGGTTCTCGGGTAAGCCTTTCAAAAAATGAATGGTCTTGATTGATCATCACTACCATATCTATGGTATTGTCCTTATCAACTACATTTTGAATGGTCTGGTTGACGGAGGTATCTTTTTCTACCTCTACAAACTCAAAGTTGATCGTTTTTAAACGTTTTTCCAAAGAGATTTTAGAGGCTTTTTGTTCGGAGGTCAGCGCATCCAAACTTCCCACATGTGTAATCCAAAGCTTGGCATTGAAATGTTCTGCAAAGTTCAGCACTGGTTTTAGCTCGTAGCTTTCAAAAAGATGCTCATAGCCGGTTGCCAATAATATGGAATCTATTTTCCCGTCGGTCTCGTAATCATCCGGAACGGCCAACACAGGACAAAAATCAATTTCCTTGATTATTTTATAGGTGTTGCTTCCCATAAAAACTTCTTTTAACCCAGAAGCTCCCTTGGTCCCCATTATAATGTAATCTATCTCTTCATTATACACTGTTTTTCCAATGGCATTGACCAAGGTATCGGCCAAGGACCTTGTAATAAATGTATGCTCAGGGTTTTTATCCAACTTTTTTATTTTCGCCAACTCTCTTTTTAAATCACGTTCAGATTGTTCCTTTATTAAATTGTACAATCGGGTATCGTTGGCACCGGCCATTTTGGTTGATAAGCCGGAGGCTCCTACCTGATATGAATTGAGTACAAAAAAGTCGCAAGGCACATCTTTAAAAACCTTTAAGGCATAGGCAATGGCATTCCAGGAGTTCTTGGAAAAGTCGGTGGGCAATATAATTCGTTTCTTTTTCATTGCTTATCGCTTTAGATTTTGCATTACCAAAAATGGTATTTTAATCTTTAAGCCAAGTAGATCCACGGTTGACCTGTAGAGCATATCCTCAAAAAAAGAGTGTCTTGAATTCATCATTACCAGCATTCCCGCATCCTTCTTTTTTATATGCTCCAGAATAACCTCTGCTTTATTTTTAATGGGGGTTGTCTCAAAATAAAGATAAGGTCTGGTAAGCGTTTCTTCCAAAAACAACTTATTATCCTCTTGCCGTGGACTAAGCTCGTCAAAATCCGTGATGTACAAGCAATGTACTTTGGACCTGAATTTACCGGCCAAGTCGCCCAAAAGTTTAAGTTCCCTACGCTTGTATGGGAGCAAATAATCTGTTGGAAAAAGTATAGCTTTGGGTTGGCGATACTCAAAATCTTCGGGCACTGCCAATACCGGACACTTAACATATTTAAAAATTTCTATGGTATAACTACCGAAGGTGGTTTTATGATCACTGGTCTCTCCTTTGGTCCCCATGATCAGCAAATCAATATTCATTTCATCCACAAAGTCGTTAACAGCATCAATTAAGCTATCAAAAGAAGCGATGGTCTCAAAATTATGGAGCGGGTTTGGGGGTTCTCCTACTACCGAGTCAACTAATTCATCTAATTTTTTTTCTGTTTTCTCTTTTATTTCTTCTTTTAGCTTTTGGGCTTTCTCTTTGTCCACTGTCTTGTATTCCCCATATACTTCTTCACCATAAGCATGTAGGACAAAAAAGCACGCACGTTCACATTTAAATAGTTCTTGTGCATATTGCAGGGCATGCAGAGCATTCTTGGAGAAATCGGTAGGAATCAAAACTGTTTTCATCGTAGCACGGCTTTTATCAAAGATATACCTATGAGAACATGTAAAAAATGACATAGGTCAATCTTCAATGCTTTGAAATATGCTTCAACCGGATTTCAAAAAAAAGCCCCTCTTAAAAGAGGGGCACTGTAAAACTACAAGTTAACCGTTATTATTTTCCGTTAAACCATATCATTACATAAACCACGATGGCAATGATTACAATTGAGATGGCAATATCCTTCCAATTGTAACTGCTTTTGTTCTCCTTTCTTTCTTCTTCAGAAATGGTAGCGTAGGTAAGATTCTTCAGTTTCTCGTCCGATGGTGGTGCGGTAGCATAGCTCACGACCAATATCAGAATAATACAGAAGAGGAAGAACCAGGCCGCAAAGGATAAAAAGTTAATGTCGCCGAGTAGAAACCAAAAGCTTCCTGGGTCCAACGAATCCTTTACCAATTCCAGCACAATTCTCAACGCACCCACAATAAATCCAACAACCATGGTGACAAAAGCTCCTTGGGAGTTGATTCGTTTATGGAAAATACCCAATAAGAAAACAGCGGTAATCGGTGGGGCTATGTACGATTGGACACTTTGCAAGTATTCATACAATACTCCAGAAATATTGGCCATAATCGGTATCCAAATAATACCAATTATAACAACGATCACAGTTGCAATCTGACCTGTTCTTACCAATTTTTTCTCAGGAGTATTAGGTCTCAATTTTTTATAGATATCCACCGTAAACAGGGTAGAACAGGAATTGAACACCGATGCCAAAGAGCTCATTAAAGCTGCCAAGAGCCCAGCTGCCACCAACCCCCTTAATCCAGATGGCAATAAATTACTCATCAAAACAGGGAATGCTTGGTCTGGTGAATCCCATTCCAATTCCCCTCTCATTTTCAAGGTCAATGCAATAACCCCGGGAATCAAGAATAAGAATACTGGTAACAATTTCAACAAAGCGCCGAAAATTGTACCTCTCCTACCCTCTTTTATATTTTTTGCCGTTAAAGCACGCTGCACGATATATTGGTCGGTACACCAATACCAAATACCTGTAATGGTACTGGCAATCAAAAGCGATGGCCAAGGAAAATCGGGGTCAGAAGCCGATCTCCACATATTTAAATACTCTGGGGTCACTGTTTGTTTCATACTTTCCCAACCACCTACATGATCAAGACCTATTATGGTCAATGCTGCGGCGCCTATAACCAAAATAATAGCTTGGAGCGTTTCAGTATAAACCACTGCACGCATACCTCCTAGCACCGTATAAACCCCTGTCAAGACCACGGTTGCGATGGCGCCTGTCCAAAAATCAATACCTAATAAGGCAGAAACTACTACCCCGCCTGCATAAATGGTTACCGATATTTTGGTAAGCACGTAGGCTACAATGGAGAATACCGATAAAATCCATCTTGCTCTGGCATCGAAACGCTTTTCCAAAAATTCGGGCATGGTAAATACCCCGGCCCTTGCATAAAACGGAAGGAATACCCAACCCAAAATCAGAACCACCCATGCCTGAATCTCATAAATCAACATGGGCAATCGGTTACCCGCTCCAGCCCCCGCAAGGCCCACAACGTGTTCCGACCCAATATTGGAAGCAAATATAGAAGCACCGACCACAAACCAGCCCACATTTCTACCTGCCAAAAAATAATCCTCTGTGTTGTTCTCCTTTTTGCGGATCACCCAAAGAGCTATACCCAATAGGACCAAGAAGTAGATGGATATGGTTATCCAATCAAAAGTATCCAATGTCTTCATAGTAGTTTTTTATTTGGTTGATAGTTTGTATAAAGTCCTAGAAGAATATGTTTCTCCAGGGTTTAACCTTACTGAAGGAAAACCACTTTGATTAGGGCTATCAGGGAAATGTTGGGTTTCCAAACAGAAACCAGATCTTTGAGCATACGTCCCTCCTTTTTTTGCCGGCAAGGTTCCATCCAAAAAGTTCCCGCTATAAAACTGCATTCCCGGTTCATTGGTGTACACTTCCATGAAACGGCCGGTTTTTGGATGATGTACGGTTGCTGCCAAACGGAAATCTTCTTCTCCTTCATTTAGCACCCAGCAATGATCATATCCCTTACCAAGGTTGAGTTGTTGGTTATCTGTTCCTATCTCTTGTCCGATTAATTTAAGATTCTTAAAATCAAAAGGTGTTCCTGCTACCGGCCTCATCTCACCTGTCGGGATCAAACCTCCGTCTACCGGAAGAAAAGTATCGGCATTCAGGTATAACTTATGGTCCAATATCTTTTTGGTAAACATTCCGGACAGATTAAAATAACTATGCTGTGTAAGATTTACAATGGTGGGTTTATCGGTAACAGCTTTATACTGTATGTCCAATTCGTTATCATCGGTAAGTGTATAGGTCACCTTGACATCCAATTTACCCGGGTATCCTTCTTCCCCGTCCTTGCTTGTATACGAAAGCTCAACAGCCGCTCCGTCTTCAGTGTTCTTTGCAACAGCGTTCCAAACCACTTTATCGAATCCCTTTTCACCTCCGTGCAGATGGTTATCCCCATCATTGGTTGCCAAATCATACGATTTTCCATCCAAAGAAAACTTCCCATTGGCAATACGATTTCCGTACCTGCCGATAAGTGCACCAAAGTATGGGTTGCTCTCCAGATATTGCTCCAGGTTATCAAAGCCTAGAACTACATCTTCATAAACTCCATTTTTATCTGGGGCGGTCCAACGGGTTATGATACCACCATAGGTGATGACATCAACTTCCATTCCCGATTCATTTTTAAGTGTGAATTTCTTCACCTTGGTCCCATCGGGCATTTCGCCAAAGACCGTTTCCTCAATGGGATTTTGTTTGCTCTCGGTTTTTACAGTTTTCATTTCTGACTGGCTTTCTTTTTTGTTTTGCTTACAGCCCACATGCATAAGGACCACAAATAAAACGAAATAAAATATAGAAGGTTTGGTTATCCTCATTGTCTTAGATTTAAATTAGTTGACTACATGCCGTGTTGAAACAGATGATAATATGCCTCATTGGCATGGAGTTGATCTTTGAATGCTCTTAGTCTTGTATCCGAATCTATTACTAAAAGTTCTATTCCGAAAATATCTGCAAAATCTTCCATATACTCCGTGGTCAATGCCTGAGTATATACGGTATGGTGCGCACCACCGGCATGAATCCATGCAGTCGCTGCAACTTCCAAAGTAGGTTTGGCATCCCAAAGCACACGCGCCACCGGTAGTTTTGGCAAGTCGGACATCGGTTCAACGGCCTCTACTTCGTTTACGATCAAACGGAACCTGTTCCCCATATCGATCAGTGAAGCATTCAATGCGTCACCAGCAGGGGAATCAAACACTAACCTTACAGGATCCTCTTTGCCTCCAATACCCAACGGATGTACTTCACAGGATGGTTTAGCGCTTGCAATGGAAGGGCAGATCTCCAACATGTGGGAACCTAATACATAATCCTTTTGGGGGGTAAAATGATAGGTATAATCCTCCATAAACGAAGTTCCTCCATCCAATCCTTCTGCCATTACTTTCATTGCTCTTGTCAAAGCCGCCGTCTTCCAATCACCTTCGGCTCCAAAACCATAGCCATCGGCCATTAGGCGCTGAACCGGAAGGCCTGGGAGTTGTTTTAAAACACCTAGGTTTTCGAAAGTATCCGTAAAAGCCTTGAAACCACCATCTTCCAAAAAGGTTCTAAGTCCCAATTCTATCTTAGCGGAATCAATCAAAGATTGTCTTTGCGCTCCATTCTTTTGAAGTGATTCCGACAAATTGTAACTGGTTTCGTATTCTTCCAACAATTGATCAACTGCTTTTTGGTCCAATCCATCAATAATATTGGTAATGTCAGAGGAATCGTAACCATTTACCGCTACACCAAAACGCATTTGAGCGGCCACTTTATCTCCTTCGGTAACGGCAACTTCACGCATGTTATCACCAAACCTCGCAACTTTCATGTGCTTTAATTCGTTTGCGCCCAAAGCTACACGTGCCCATATGGAAAGTTTGTTCTGAACGCGTTCATCTTTCCAGTGACCTACCACTACTTTACGGTTTTTACGCATTCTGGACATCATAAACCCAAACTCACGGTCACCATGTGCTGACTGGTTCAGGTTCATAAAATCCATATCAATGCTATCCCATGGAATTTCAGCATTAAACTGTGTATGCAAATGGCACATGGGCTTGCTTAAAATCTTAAGGCCCGCTATCCACATTTTTGCTGGGGAAAAGGTATGCATCCATGCCACCACACCGATACAGGATGGATTGTTGCTTGCTTCACGACAAAAGGTTGTAATCTCTTGTGGGGTAGTAACGATAGGTTTAAAAACAAAGGAAACCGGCAACTTACCTGCTGCATTCAAACCATCAACGATCTCTTTTGAATTGCTGGCTACTTGTTTTAAAGTCTCTGGTCCATACAAATGTTGGCTTCCTGTTACAAACCAGATTTCTTTTTCGGATATTTTCATTTAACTGTAATTTGATTATTGACCGTAATAGGCGTTTTTGCCATGTTTACGTTCGTAGTGTTTTTTTATTAGTGAGTCTTTTAATCTAGGTGCCTCAGGATTTATCTGTAAGGTTAGATAGGCCATTTGGGCCACAGTTTCCAGTACTTTGGTATTATAAACCGCTTTGGCGGCATTTTTTCCCCAAGCAAATGGACCATGGTTTCCAATAAGCACCATTTCAACCTCGTTATAATCCAAATTTCTTTCTTTAAAACAGTCCAAAATCTGGATTCCCGTATTATGTTCATAATTTCCCTCGATCAATTCATCTGCCATTGGTGGTGCGCAAGGGATATCCTGTGTAAGGTGATCGGCATGTGTAGTTCCAAAAATTGGAATATCCTTTTGAGCCTGTGCCCAAGAAACGGAATACATGGCATGCGTATGGGCCACACCTCCAATATTTTCCCAGTTTTTATAAAGATAGCTATGGGTTTTCGTATCGGATGATGGCCTTAATCCTCCCTCTACCACATTATTATCGTAATCCATGATCACAATATCATCAGGTTTTAGAGTTTCGTAAGGTACGCCACTGGGTTTTATGGCAAAAACGCCATTGCCCCTGTCCACAGCGCTCACATTACCGAAGGTATATATGACAAGACCTAGGGCATTGAGTTCCATGTTTGCCTCGTAGCATTCTTCTTTGAGCGATTTATATTTTGAGCTCATGTTTACTTATTTTTATTGGTTTGTTCTTCCACAAAGCCTCCAAGTTCTTTATATTCTTCCAATATTTTGGCATATACTTCCACTTGTGAGGATTGTGGGAAATATTCTGCTTCAAAATCACTTCCCATTACTTTACTGGCCTCGATCACATTTTCGTAGATTCCAGAAGCAACAGCTGCATAGATTGCCGCACCCAAAGCAGGTGCTTGGTCCGATTCCGCAACTTTAATGGGCATGTTCAACACATTTGCCAAGGTTTGCATAATGAACGGTGATTTTCTGGCCACTCCACCGATACCGATTACGGTCTCTATTTTTACTCCTTCTTCCTCAAAACGATCCACGATCATTTTGGCGCCAAAACAAATGGCATTTACCAAAGATTTAAAAATATGTGGTGCCTTGGTTCCCAATGAAATTCCTGAAATCGCACTCTTCAATTCTTGATTGGCATCCGGTGTTCTTCGCCCATTCACCCAATCCAAGGCAACAGGTACTGCTTCGGACAAGGGAATTCCCTCAGCCTGTTCGGCCAAGGAACGAATAAATTTCGATTCCACTTCAGCCTTAAGTTCTTCTTTTTGAGCTTCGGAAAGGACCTTGGAATTTAAAACAAGGTTGTCTATCGGCCATTGCAATACGCTTTTGAACCATGCCAACACATCACCAAAAGCGGATTGACCTGCTTCAAGACCCACCATTCCCGGAATTACGGAACCATCGACCTGTCCACAGATTCCCTTAACGGTTTTGTCTCCCACAGCTTCATTGGAGGACACCATGATATCGCAGGTAGAGGTTCCCATTACCCGAACCAGGGCATGGTGGTCCACTTTGGCCCCTACCGCTCCTGCATGGGCATCAAAGGTTCCTACGGCTATTACTGTATTGGTAGTGAGTCCCAATTTGTCCGCCCACTCTTTATTTAAATGGCCAGCAATTTCGTTGGAGGTAAATGTTTCTTCATACAAATGATCGCGAAGTGATGCCAAGTATGGATCCAATTTGGACAAAAACTCTTTATCAGGTAGTCCGCCCCAGCTCTCATGCCACATGGCTTTGTGTCCTGCCGCACATCTACTTCTTTTAAATGCTTTTAAATCTTTTTCGTCCGCTAGTAGATAGGTAATAAAATCACAATGCTCCATCCAGGTGTGCGCAGCATCTATTACGCTTTTGTCCTGTCTGGCCACGTGTAATATTTTGGCCCAGAACCACTCGGAAGAATAAATTCCACCTTCAAACATGGTATAATCCACTCCTCCCCAGCTTCTCGCCAATTCGTTGATTTCATTAGCTTCATTAACAGCGGTATGATCTTTCCAAAGTACCATCATGGCATTTGGATTTTCCTCAAAACCCTTCACACAGGCCAATGCAGTACCATCTTTGGTCACGGGCATTGGGGAAGAGCCTGTGGTATCAATACAGATACCCTTCACAGTTTCTGGGGAAATGCCACTTTGCTCCATTACCGATGTTATGGTTTGTTCCAGTCCCTCAATATGGTCCAAAGGGTGTTGTCGGAATTGATTGATAGCAGGCTTACAGTACTTTTGTGCTTTCCATCTGGGGTACCAGAATATTTCGGACGCCAACTCCGCCCCATTTTGGGCGTCAATCATTACCGCTCTTACCGAGTCGGAACCATAATCAAGTCCTATTACGTATTTTTTCATTGCTCCTTAACTAACTTCTATTGTTCTTTATATTTTTATAACGAATCCTCCATAAGGCTCCACCTCTATTTCCGTAAGGGATTTGTCTATGGCTTTAATTCCGGGAATCTTTGTTCCATTATGGTAAAACAGCGTACCCGTTTGATTTTGCGTAAATGAAAGGTCGATTGACCATGATTTATCAACTCCTTCGCCGTTTATTCCCACAACATACCACTCGGTTCCCTTACGCCTGGCCATTATGACTTCTTTACCCGGATATCCCTGAATAAATTTCACCTCATCCCACTGTGTAGGCACCTGCTTTAATATTTCGACCACCGCTTTGGGCATTTTGGCCATTCCCTCAGGTATTTCAGCAATATGCTGTATGCCGGATGTGAACAAAATGGGGAGTGCCAATTCAAAAGTCGTTGTTGTTCTTCGGTCAATATGAGGTATACTATCCAGCACCATGGGGGTAAAATCCATAGGGTCATAAACATTTCTTGTAAAGGGAATTACCGCAGAGTGGCTAGGTTGAAGATCGGCAACCGCCTGATCAAATGTAACGAACTCCTCTCCTTTTATCGACTCCATGGTCATTAGGTTCGGGTAAGTACGGTGCCAGCCTCGTGGTAAAGTAGCCCCATGAAAGTTGATCAACAGACCATAGTCCGCGGCATCCTTCAAAATATCGTGATAGTATACAATCATGGATTGTCCGTCACCTCCGAAAAAGTCTATTTTTAATCCGCCCACACCCATTTTTTTAAGCTTGGCGAACTCTTCCCTTCTGTCTTTTGAATTCAATAGTTTGCTTTTTGGGGTATATTCGGTACTGTTCCAATCTCCTGAAGAATTGTACCATAGGATAATCTTTACTCCTTTTGAGGCTGCATAATCGATAAGTTCCTGCATTCGCTCATATCCGATTTTTTGGTCCCAATTCACATCAATCAAGGTATAGGGCCAGTTCATCGAAGCGGCATAGTCAATAAATTGATGCGATGTTTCGTAATCGATTTTATCATCTTTCAACAACACCCAGCTCCATGTCGCCAAACCACCTTTTACGGGAGTGGTGTCCATGGTAATTGCCGGAGCTGCCAAATCGGTTCCAAGGGTACTTTCTACAATTTGATCTAAATCACCAACGCTAATAATTCTCCATGGAGTTATGAAGGGCAATTTCCCTTTTGGCAATAAACCTCCTCCAGGAAATACTTCTTCTTTTTGAGGAAAGCTGACAGCTAATCCGTTTTTATCCTCCTCATAAATGAGTCTTGTTCCACAATAGTCTTCATGCAAATCGGTTTCGCTCACCAATAACCAAGAACCCCCAGTTTTGAACAAGGCAGGGTAAACATACCCTTCTCCAATAGGTGATGGCTCATCTACGGGAATCTCCATTTTATAATGTTCCTCATAGGAAGGGTTGGTCTCACTCCATCCGGTTTTTGCCTTTGACATGGGCTGCATCCAAGAAATTGTATTTTTAGGAAAACCATAGCTGGAAGATTCTCCCGTAATGGTGATAGGTTTCCCCTCATTACCCAAAACTCGATATCTAAATGCAAAACCTGTATTGGACAAGTTAAAATGACATTCCAATGTTATTCCACTTTCTGAAGAAAAGCTAACCACATATTTATTTGCACTATAGTTGATATCCTTTTGTTTGCCATGAAACATGGTGTAGGATTCAGAGATTTGTTGAACAGGTTTCTGTCTGTCAAGCGTCAGGCCTTTGGATAAATCAACATCTTCCAAAATGAGCCCGACATAGGAAGTATCCAAAACCATACTGTCCTTATGGAACAGTTGGTAAAAAGGTTTTCCTTCATCATCCAAAAACAACTCTGCCCGAAGCGTTCCTTCTTGGTTGGTCATGGACACACCACTTCCTTCCGGTTCACAACCGAAAAAGAATGCTGTTAGAACAAACAGCCACATGATGTTACCAACCCTATGCTTCATTTTCTACATGCTGATTTTATAGATTGAAAATGTCATCGATGGGATTTCTGCTTCTAGTACGTTACCATTTACAGAAGCGGTTCCTTCCTTAGGACTGATTTTCATCGGTTCTTCAAAGGAGTTTTCGGCCTCTAAATCATCCATTCCCATGGTTAACACCGTAACATTATCATTTACGCTACCTCCTGCTATCTCAACAGAAAGATTTTGACTTTGCTCGGATGTATTTACCACCTTAATGATCAACTCATTGGTATTCTCGTCTTTGACCGCACTGGCATAAAGCCCATCCTTTCCAATGATCTTATCACCATCTTCCGTTATTTTTAAAAGGTCTGTTCCTGGATTGGTGGAGTACATTTTTTGTACCTGATAGTTCGGCGTTCCGAACGATTCCAAATTGTTGAACCAAATCATGTCCGGTGTCCATTGCCAACCATCGGCATGCGCCATCAACGGTGCATAAGAAGTTAAGTGAACCACTTCTGCATTTCTTTCCAAACCGGTCATAAAGGCTGCCTCGGAAAGTGCAGACTCCCAGTTGTTCTTGTTCTCGGGACTTGCTATTGCCACGGTTTGTGCAGCGTACTCCCCTGCAAAAACCTTGGGTCCATTGCGGTCGTAACTATCATAGCGGTCTGCATTTTCACGGAACCATTCTGGTGGTTTGTAGTAGTGTTCATCCACAATTTCGGCATTCATTTGTTTTAATTGCTCCCAACCATATTCAAAGTAGTCTCCCTCCGGGAAAGGACCACTACCTGAAACAATAATGATTTCCGGATATTTGGATTTTATAGCTTGCTCAAACACTTTATATCTTTCGATGTATACAGGTCCCCACTGCTCATTCCCTATCCCAATATATTTCATATTGAAGGGTTCCGGATGGCCCATATCGGCACGTACCTGACCCCAAGGGGTGTTGGTGTCCCCATTAGCAAATTCAATCAAATCCAAGGCATCTTGTACATAAGGCCCCAACTCATCCATCGGGACCAATTCCCCAGTGTTAAACTGGCAAGCAATCCCACATCCCAAAATGGGAAGGGGCTCTGCCCCCATATCTTCTGACAATTGGAAGTATTCAAAGAACCCCAGACCAAAACTCTGATAGTAATCAGGTGTGGGTCGGTGTGCAAATTCGGTGTTCCAACGGTTTACCAATATTTCCCTATCCTCGATATCACCAACCGTTTTTTTCCATTGGTATCTTCGGGCCAAGGTCCTTCCTTCCACAATACATCCTCCAGGAAAACGAAGGAACCCAGGATTCAAATCGTCCAATAATTGAACTAGATCCTTACGTAGCCCTTTCTTTCGGCCTTTCCATGTATCTTGAGGAAAAAGGGAAATCATGTCCAAGTCAATTTCACCTTCACCCTCGAAAGTGATTTTGACCTTTGCCTTCATTTCAGTTTTGGATACTTCGAAGGTTGATTCGTAAGTCTTCCAAGAATCGCTATCGGGACTAATTGAAGTCTCTCCCAAAACATTGTCAAGGGAATCAATCACTTGGAGTTTAATTTTTTGGATGTCCCCAGAACGCTTGGCAGCATTTACCGAAAAGTCGTATTGAGCACCTTCCTTTACCCCCATACCGCGGAAGCCTTCATTAATAAGCACGTAGCCTTCATCGTTCTTGACCTCGACACGGGCAAAATTATGATTGGTTCCTTCTCCTGAATATTTGATGACCGATAAAATTCCCGACTCATTGTTATAGGAATGCCTATCACTATTGGGCTCCACCCAACCCGTTTTGGGCAGGGTAAACTCAAAAGAGCGGTTTTTGATCATTTCGGCATACAACCCACCATCTGCGGCAAAGTTGATATCCTCGAAAAAGATTCCGTACATCGTGGGTTGAATCTCAATTCCCATATCGGTAAGATCAACTACAAGATTTCGTTCAAGCGCACTTTTACTTTCGGAACTATCTGGCTTTTGATCTTTACAGGAAATAAGGCCTGAGACCAGAACCAACACTAAAAGTTGTTTAAATGAAAGCTTCATTTTGTTCTATATTGCTATTATTAATCTTCTTTGGTAGGCAACCAAACTTTCATTTTGCCAATACCACGGTTAGACCAGACGTAGTATGGAATAGCTGTCATTTCTTCATTAGAAACGGTATTTACACCACCTAAAAGGTCAGCATTCATTTCCACATTGAATTTTTCATCCGACGTTACACCAATCTGGTCAAAATTGATTTTGTTATCCACCTCTTCAATGGCATAAACAATAGGCCCATATTCCAAGGACATTTTACCTCTATCCTCCTCTACCAAAGGGTTAGCGATTACCTTTCTTACTTCCATTGGGAAATCCAAGGTTACAACATCACCACTTTCCCAAGTTCTTGTAATTGTGAAGTATCCATCTTCTTCGGCAGCTTCAACCTTCTCGCCATTTACACTTACCACATTATTTTCTTCCATTTGAGAAGCATAGTGATATAGATTACCAGGCAACACTTCATTTCTGGCCCATCCAGGAATTCTAAGTTTGATAGTGAACTCGCCAGCTTCTTCAGGTTTCACGGTAAGTTTTACTTTGCCATCCCATGGATAGGTTGTTTCCTGTGATACATTGACCTTATGGTCTTTAAGGTCAACTTCAGCTTCATTAGTAGCATACAAGTTCACAAATAAGGTGTTCTCTTGCTTGGAATAGATCAAACCAGGCATGGCAGGAATAAAACGAATCATATTGGTCGGGCAACAAGAGCAATCGAACCAATCAGATCTTGTACAAGCTCCTTGATTGAATTTGTATACACCATCTGCCTCCAAGGCGTTTGGGTAAAAGAATTGTTGACCGTCCAAGGATAGGCCAGAAATCAATCCATTGTAAAGGGTTCTTTCGATTACATCGAAATATTTAACATCGCCGGTCAAATTGTGCAATCTGTGGTTCCAATAAACATCTCCAATCGCAGCACAAGTTTCGTTATATGCTGTAAGGTTTGGCAATTCATAGTTTTCTCCGAAAGCCTCTCCTTCGTGCAATGCTCCAATACCACCGGTAACATACATTTTTTTGTTCACCATGTTATCCCACAGTGCATTAACAGCCTTTAAATAAGCTGTGTCTTTTTGGATAGCGGCAATATCCGTCATTGCTGCGTACATATAAACAGCACGTACAGCATGACCCACTACTTCGTCCTGATCTACTACTGGAACATGATCTTGCGAATAAGGTCCGAAGAGTTCGTGGTTTTCTGGGTCCCCACGGTGATCCAAGAAGTATTTTGCCAAATCCATATACTCTTTCTTACCGGTAACCTGATACAGTTTGATCAACCCTGTTTCAATGATTTGGTGACCTGGAACAGCAGCTATTTTACCTTCGCCATCGCCAAAAGTCTCTACCATTAAGTCGGCATTTTTAATGGCGATATCCAAGAAGTTTCTTTTACCTGTAGCTTTATAATGAACTACGGCAGCCTCGAATAAGTGACCTGCATTGTACAATTCGTGACTCATAAAAAGTGACTCCCATCGCTCTCCGTTTTTCACTTCTACCCACTCTGCTGGTGGATTGGCAGGATCAATTGTTCTCCATGTGGTAAGGTAACCGTCTTTTTCCTGTCCCACTTTAATAATGGACACCAAAGAATCCATTAACTTTTCCAGCTGCGGATTTGGTGAACTGATCAAGGAATTGGAGGCACCTTCAATAATTTTATAAACGTCGGTATCATCAAAAGGCATTTCCCCTCTAACGGTACCTTGCATTTCACCACCGGCTATCAAAAAGTTGTCGAACCTTCCTTCTTCCTCACATTTTTCGATGGCATACTCAATGGTTTTGTTCTGTACCCTTTCAATTATGGGCAACCAAAACTCATCCTTGAGCTTTACGTTTCTGATATCTACAGCTTCAATAGGATAGCCCGTGGAACTCACGGCCATTTCCGGTCCTTTGTCTTCAACTACATCCTGCTTGGCTTCCTGCTTACAGCTAATGAATAGTCCAATGGTAGTCGCGGTTAATAGTATGTGCTTGATTGTTCTCATTGTCCTTGATTATTAAAATTTACCTTTATTATGTGTCCAGTTTGTTTAAAATTCAATAGGTCCATGCATACCTCCCTATGATAGCCGGCAGCATCTCCCATGTTGATGCCGTTTGGTACCGAAAATCGGTGGTATACGATATGCCATTCATCGGTATTCGGAACATTGATTACCGAATTGTGCCCTGTTCCATAAAACCCTTTTTCAGGGGCTTTCTCCAACACAATGTTATCTTCAGGAATCGTTAGTGGCCCTGTTGGGCTATCCGACATGGCATATCTGACCTTATAATCGGGGCTGCGGGTATCGTCCTCGCTCCACAAGAAATAATAGATGCCATTTCTGTAAAAAACCTCTGTTCCCTCCCTGTAGGTAGCATCCGGGGTCAATACTTTAATGGTTTCTTTTTTTATGGAGACCATATCGTTGTTAAGTTCTGCCACGGCCATATATCCATTGCCCCAATAGAGATATGATTTTCCCGTTTTGGGATCGGTGAACACGTCAGGGTCTATTTCTTGTCCGCCTTCCACTCCTCTTGGCTTAAAATCGATCAATGCCTTGCCGGAATCCACAAATGGACCATTCGGATTGTCCGAAACTGCCACCCCAATTTTTTGGGCTGCGGTGAAGTAATAATAATATTTTGTTTCGCCATTTGTGGTTTTTTCAATGGCTGCCGGTGCCCATGCATTCCTGTCTGCCCAGACCACATCCTTTTTTAGATCCAAGATTGTTCCTTCATCTTTCCAATCAATAAGGTTTTTCGAAGAAAATGTCTTGAAATAATCCCCGCTCCAACCTGTAAAGCCATCGGATGTTGGATACAGATAAAATTTATTGGTTTTGTTGGAGTACAAAATTTCAGGATCGGCATAATAGCCTTCCAAGATCGGATTGCTCTTCAATTCCGGATACGCCGAAGGTTTGTCCCATTTACCAAACAGACGCTTTAACTCCGTTCGGGTAACCGGCAAAACGGTACCGTGCCTCGGATGGAAATCCATGGATATTTGGTCATCAATAATTTCAAAACTGTTCAAATCGGTGCTACTGGTAAATTGGTAGCTCCCTTTCATGTACACATCGTACATCAAAATGTAGGTGTCCGTATTGTTCAGCTTAAAAATCGAAGAACCTTCCACTGCTTCGTTAGTCTGTTGTTTGTAATCGTCTTCCTCTGCCCAATTGCCTGAGGTCAAATCCCGGGTTGTCGCGTGCTTTATACCATTTCCGTGTCCTTCGGTTTTGTAGAACAAATGATAGACACCATCCTTCTCTACAATGTCGCCATCAATACAGGATTTGCCATTTTTGGGAAAGAACAATTGTTGTGGTTCACTTTCCAAATCCGTGAAGTCCTTGTTAGCGTGGGCATAATAAATAATATCTGGTTCGTTCCCATGCTTCATGGAAAAATACACCATGTACTTTCCTGCTTTTTTATCGTAAACGGTTTGAGGTGCCCATACACGTTTCAAATCTTCATGTCCATCGAACCTTTCCTGAATGTTCACTACACTGGATTCCCAATTGACCAGGTCGTTTGATTTCAACAATACCATGGCCCTATTGGAGTCCCATCCTTTATGGGATGTCATGTCCGTAACAACCATATAAAATGTTTTGCCGTCCTCCCCCCTTAGTATATGTGGATCACGTACACCTCCCGTGGAACTGATCTTTTTAGAATCCAATACAGGTTCGTTCCCATTGAGGGCATAATAATTCAACCCATCTGGACTGACCGCAAAATGAATCGATTCGTCCTCTACGCTGTTTCCTGTAAAATAGGTGAACAAGTAACCAGATAAATCTTTTTGCAAAACACCTGGACCCTGTGCGAATATGTTCACAGCCCAAAAGAAAACAACGAATATGACTAGCACCACCTTTTTCATATTTCATCCGTTTTTTGAAGTACCAAAGTCGAAATGGACCTTTTGGGCAATTCTATTTGTTCCGGCATTGACCCTTCAGCCTGTTTATCCAAATTGATATTTGAATCCGCATTTGTTAAGTAATGCTTGTAATATTTATAGTTTTCCCACTGCTTCCCATCCAAGGCAACTGTTGCTTCCTCTTCGGAATAGTTGACCAAAACCATGGTCAATGCATCATTGGTCAAGTCCAAATAAGCAGAAACCATTAAATTTTGAGCCTCTTCTTTTGGCATCAATCCGCTAGAGACATCAACCCGTTTCATCCCGGGTTTTATGAAATAGCTGTAATGCCCCATGGCCCATAATGTTTTTACTGGGTAAAACTCCCCATCTGTATGATTTTCGTTGGGGTTTAGTGCTATGAAATAATATCTGGTATCGAAATCTGGGCTTCCAGGCTCCATACTGTTCCAAAATTGCCATGCACTGGCATTTGCCACTGTGAGATCAAAATGAATGACCTTGGCCAAGAACAATGCACAATCCATTGCACTACGTTTTCCTTCTTCCCCTTCTCTAAATCCATTGGCCAACATGGAGTATTCGGATTGCCAAAAATCAACTTCATGTGAAGTTGTAACATTTTGAACATTTTGTCGAATATGGATCATGGTAGTATCCGGAGTATCGGTAAAGTAACTGTGTCCGGCCACCACGGGAGCTACATGGCTCAAATCCCCCACATATAGTGAACTCTTCGGAGAGAATAACGCTGACACTTGCTCAGCTGCCGTTCCATATCCATCGTACAGAAAGTTAAGTTGGGCTGACTCCGACAGTAAAATTTTGGTATCCAAATCCCGGTCAGCCAAATTTGTATCCAGCAATTTTGTCAATTTTGAAATGTCTTCGTTGCTCCAAGGAGACCCTTCCTGTTTGGCGTTACCTACTTCGCCAAACCAATCCCATTGTGGTTCGTTTACAGGACTCACATAATCAAAATGAATTCCTTCCTCTTCAAAATGGTTGATAACAGTTGCCAAAAACTCGGCAAAGTCATCAAACTTATCTTCTTTTAGATTGGTCTTTTTATCCTTTTCGGTTTTAAAACCCAAACCGTTTTTCGTGAATTGAACAGGAGGCGAATTGGAAAATGCAATCAATTTTTCCACTCCATATTCCTTTGCTTTCTGAACCAACCACAAATAACCGGATTGTTTGCTCCAGTCATAGGTGCCATTGCGATTTTGGAAGCATTCCACTCGTTTTCTAAAGTCGCTGATACCACTTTGCTCACCTTGCTCAAAGGTTCCAGCACCAATATTGAATCTCCAGGCGGATAAACCTATTCCCTCAGGGTTTCCATTGGGATCCATCTCTTTGCTGAACAATAATTTGGCTATTTCTTCTTTTTTGTCCTTTGGCCAATGCTTTCCAACACCTTCACCAAACCAACATGCAGCTGCGCCAAAATTATCTATGGTCTGGTAGGCAATATCCGTATTGATGGATAATTTGTATTCCTTTTGGGCAAAAACAAGGCTTGTCCCCAAAAACAACATTGGGAAAACACTACACCATATATTTTTTGCCAGAATACTCATATTTATTTAGCTCATTGGTTTTACCTTGGGCCAACCATTGACCCATTCTATTTTCTTGGTCACTAATTTGGGACGGCCATTGTCTTTGGCATCATACGCATGCGAAAAGAAATAATCCTTTCCATTAAAACTATAGGCACTGTTGTGCCCAACACCATACCAATTTTTGTTTCCTTGAATCACCAAAGTACCTCCTCCACCTGCCAAATCCTTACCATTGGCATCCAAATAAGGACCGGTAACCGATGTAGATCGCCCTACCACTACTTTATAAGTACTGTTCTCTCCTCTACAACATAAGTCCCAGGACAAGAACAAATAGTAATAGTCATCTTTTTTAAAGATGAAGGGAGCTTCCAATGCTGCATCACCAGGGTTTATGTCCGCTAAATCAAAGCTTCGTTCCCTCCTAGCTATAGTGTACCATTCTTGTGGCTCTGCGATTTTCAATAACGAATCATCTAGTTTTACCATTTTTAAACCGTCCCAAAAGGATCCGAAAGCCATCCATGGAGTATTATTTTCATCAAATACAATATTGGGATCTATAGCATTCCACATATCCCTGTTCGGATGGGACTGAACCACAATACCATGATCTGCCCAACCATAATCAGGATTGGATGTATCTAAAGATTTTGTTGTTGCCACTCCTATGGCCGAAGTATTTTTAGCAAAAGCGGAAACAGAATAGTAGAGATAATACTGTCCGTTATGTTCAATGACATCTGGAGCCCAAATATGATTTTCAAAATTTGGAACTACATTATCCGTCCAGTTAGGTTTTTCACCAAACACGGGTTGTCCCATCTCCCAATTCTGGAGATCGGTAGAAGTAAAATGGGAAATTCCTTTACCTGTACAGAATAAGTGATAACTACCACTCTCTTCAATAACAACAGGATCATGAACCACAGGTGCTTGTTGCGACCAGCTCAACGTAGTCAGACCAAACATTAAAATTGTTATGAGGTTCATAGTTCCTTTCACGATTTACTTTTGAATTCCTTCGGATGTCATCACCACCCGTTTTAAAGTTCCATCTTGGTTATAAAAAAGTTCGTCTATACACACCGAACGTCTAAAACTTCCACCATTGGGTTGGATTCCTCCCGTGTGATAGATAAAATAATCCTTGCCCTTATATTCTAGAATAGCCTGATGATTGGTGTTCGTATTTCCGGCCAATTCGTTCAATATTCCTTTATACTCCCAAGGTCCTTCCAATGATTTACTCATTGCATATGCCGTTTTTTCGGGGAATTGATAAGCATAGCTCAGATAGTACCAATCACCCTTTTTATGTATATAAGGTGCCTCGGTAAAGTGAGGAAGATCTATACTTTTGATTTCACCGTCCAATTCAATCATATTGTCTTTGAGCTTGGCATAATAGCATGCGGTATTTCCCCAAAAGAGATAGGCTTGACCATCATCGTCTATAAAAACGGTCGGGTCTATATCGTCCCATGAAATGTCCGTGGCCTTTGTCATATCATTGGTGATCAACGCTTCCCCAATGGCATCTTCGAAAGGCCCCACTGGACTATCAGCAACCGCCACTCCTATGGACTTCCCGGGAATCGTGGCATGTTCGGTGGTTATATACCAATAAAATTTACCATTGCGCTCAATTACTTGAGCAGCCCAAGCATCAGCTTTGGCCCATTCAAAATCGGAGACTTTAAGAGGTACTGGATGCGATTCCCAATCCACCATATTCGTCGATGAAAACACCAACCACTCGTTCATTTTATAAAAGTGGAAATCGTTGGGCGCCTCATCATGACCCGCGTATAAATAAACCGTATCCTTATGAACAATGGCTGCTGGGTCGGCAGTGAATACATCCGTTATTATAGGATTGTTTATTTCTTTCTTTTCAACTTCAGGATCCTGTTGGCTTTCAGCAACAACATCCTTCTTTTGATTACACGCCAAAAACAGAAAAATCAACCCTATTAAAATTCCTTTCCTCATGTCTTTATTTCCGTTGCCCATAGCTTTTGAAAGTGTTTTATTTTCCTCGGAGCAACTACTTATTCTCCTTTAAGTACCAGTACAGAAAATGGTGGCAGTTCAACCTCAGCAATTCCTTTTTTTACTTTGATGGTAGAAAACTCTTTGGGTTGAATGGCCCCTGGGGTTTCAAAAGAATTATAGTCCTGAAGGTTATCTGAAGTCAAAATAATTCCAGACAGGCGTTTTACACCCAAACCTTCCAATGAAAGATTGATGTTATGTTTTTTGTGCGCATCAATATTTACCAAGGAAACATGTACAGTTCCTGATTCATTCTTTGAAGCTGAAACTGAAATTGCCGGCAACTCTTCTCCTTCAAATTTGTATGTAGGCGAATTGAACTCGACAGGCAATAGTTTTGCATCTTGGTGCACATTGTACATTTTCATGACATGATAGGTCGGGGTCAACAACATTTTTTCACCTTCGGTCAATACAACTGCCTGCAAGACATTTACAGTTTGGGCCAAATTGGCCATTTTTACTCTTTCCGCATGATTGTTGAAAATATTGAGGGTCGTACCTGCGATCATTGCATCCCTCATGGTGTTCTGTTGATATAGAAATCCTGGATTGGTGCCTTCCATTACCTCATACCATCCTCCCCATTCATCCACGACCAATGCGATGGTATTATCGGGGTCATACTTATCCATTATGGCAGAATGCTTTGTAACAAGCGTATCCATTTTCAATGCAGTTTTCATTGTGGAGAAGTACTGTTCCTCGCTATAGTCGATAGAGGAACCCTTTTCGTTCCATTCCACAAAAGAATAGGAGTGCAATGCAACACCTTCAATTAAATGTTTTGGAACATCCCTCATCAAAACCTCTGTCCAATGATAATCGTCCACATTGGCACCAGAGGCAATACGGAAAAGTCCATCGCTATTGGTCCAGTCGGTCATAAAAGTCGCATACTGACGATATACATCCGCATAATGCTCTGCAGTCATATTACCACCACAGCCCCACATTTCATTTCCAACACCCCAATACTTTACGTTCCAGGGTTCTTCGCGTCCATTTTCTTTGCGCCACTCGGCCATGGGACTTCCACCCTCATGAAGCACATACTCAACATATTCAGTAAATTCCTTTACCGTACTACTTCCCACATTGGCGGCCAAATAAGGTTCCGCCCCAAGGGTTTCGCATAGGTTTAGAAAATCGTGTGTGCCAAAGCTATTGTCCTCGGTAACACCTCCCCACCATCTGTTCACCATAGTAGGTCTTTCATCTTTTGGACCAACACCATCCTTCCAATGATAGGTGTCCGCAAAACATCCTCCGGGCCACCTAAGGTTTGGAATCTGTAACTCTTTTAAAGCATCAATGATATCATTTCGTACACCCGCAGTATTCGGGACAACACTTTCTTCACCAACATAAAGCCCTCCGTAAATACATCTTCCCAAATGCTCAGAAAAATGTCCATAAATATGCTTGCTTATCATTGGAGCCTCCGACTCTTCAACCACTTTAACCAGTGTTACGTCTTGCGCCGAGGTATAAACAGATAAAATACAGGTCAACAAGAACGTAGAATATTTTAGAATTTTCATGTGCAGAATCTTTGTTAAAAAAAGACCACGATCAAGACCGTGGTCTTAAAAATTACTAAACTTAAATTAAACCATTTATAAGATGTACCACCCACATTTCGAGGCCTGTCTTTTTAAATGTGTCTATTTTACATTTATAAAATAACGAAAGATTTTTCTCTAAAACAAATAATTCCAATAAATAAGTGTTTAAAAAACACTATTAAGTAGTTCAAGGGATTAAATTATTGCTTTTTAGACTAGGTCCCTTTTGGAGATCTCAGGGATTGATCCTATAGAATTGAAGTTTTCCACTGTTTAACCCAATCAATGGCCCATTGCTTTTACCGAGGCTTATGTTCTTGATAAAATTTGCATTTCCTATGCTGTGCAAGCCAGATTTTTTTGAATGTATTTCCTTGAAAAACCCATTTCCATCTCCCAATAACATTCCCCCCATCGATGAATTGATACGACCTATGGACGGAGCCAAACCTGAAAAATTCCCTACATATACGACATCCTTGATTCCGTCCCCATTATAATCGTGCACTTCAAAATCGTTTATGGGAGCCATTTGGGTAAAACCTGGAAGTGGCTTCATCTCATAGGAGTCACTTTCGGTGCGATACAAAATTTGGGATTGAAGCGTAAAAACCTCAAGGCTTATTGCATTTTCACGTAACTCTGAGGTAAAAATTTCATCAGCGCTTTTATTGGCAAAACTAGCATATTTGTTGAATACCCTTCCCATAAAGGGCATTTGCCGTTTTAGTTCATCCAAAGTACTGAAAACCCTATCCTTTCCATCTTTATATTGCACCAAAATAGGGTCTACCTGACCATTACCGTCCCAATCCTTTACCCAGAGCTTTAAAGGATGTTCCGAAGAGGCCTCCAAACCTGAATTGCTTCCTAGGTTGCCCAACAACAATTCTTCAGTGCCATCATTGTTTGTATCAATCAAATCGACAGCATTCCACCAGCCATTGGACTTTGGTATTTCCTCCAAAGTGATTTTTTTGCCATGGGCTACCACCTTGGTTATCGGCATCCACTCACCTACCACCCAGAGCACTTTTTGGTCTTGGTCCCAAACAGCATCCGTTACCATTCCCAATTGTGAAAGCACTTGATCTTGATCCGATTCGAATCCATTATCGCCATTGTTCCAAAGCATATGGCTTTTTGGAGACAACCCATAACTTCCAGGAACCGAACGTGAACCAATAAAAAGATCTATATCGCCATCATCATCAAAGTCCTCGGCCACCACTACAGATCCATTGGAAATAATATTTGGAACGCTATCATCTCTTTGAAATTTCCCTCCACTGTTTTTATAGAGCCTATCCCTGTTTTTTTCAGCACTTTTTGCCTCACCACTTCCCGCTACCACATAAAGATCAAGGTCTCCATTACCGTCTGCATCAAAAAAGACTGCGTCCACATCTTCGGACATCTTATCTTGTTCAAAGGCCGGAATCCCCATTTTTTCAAAATGAAATCCATCTTCAGTTTGTTTTTGAAGGAATAATCGGGAAGCCTGTCCACTGGCACCTCCCACAAAAACATCTTCCAAACCGTCTCCATTAACATCACCAATGCACAGAGCAGGGCCTTCGGTAGATAGTTTATGGGGAATTAGCGTTTCAACATTAAAATCGATGAATTTGTTTTCTTGGTGCACAAAATCAAGTCCAATACTGTCGACAGGAACAAAAAAGGTAGGTTCCTCTTTTTTGGATCGGTTTTCTTCCGAAGCTTCTTTGTACTTTAAAACCAGGGTGCCATTTACACTTACATTCTTTGATTTTTGAACCATACCATCCGGCCATTGCACCTGAACGTATGCTATATTCGGGTTTTTCCCCAAACCAAAGTTCAGGGCATGCTCCGAAGATGACAGCCACCCCCGGACAGGGTACATTTCCTGAACCAATGTTTGTTCCTTCAACTTGACCTCCACTTTTGCACCAACTCCGTATGGATTTTCAGCACTTCCTTCCAACTTTACTTTTAAGTAATTGTTTTGGGTGGTTTCGGCATTGTTTTTATATAAAGTAGAGGGAGCATTCAAGTTGTTCAGTACCAAATCAAGGTCTCCATCATTATCAAAATCTGCATAAGCAGCCCCCATGGAGCAGCCCGTTAAGTCCAAGCCCCATTCCTTGCCCACATTTTTAAATTTTAGGCTTCCCTCATTTTTATAGGCATAGTTGGGGACCTTTCCTTCCGGCATTTTTTGTGCGAGCTGCAAACTTGGCACTTTACCTGCTCTTACCGGATAATCGTATTTTATGTAATCCAGATCATTGGGTCTTCGGAGGATGCCATTGGTAATGTAAATATCCTTGTGGCCATCGTTATCATAATCCGCTAAAAGCACGGACCAACTCCAATCGGTGGCCTCTACCCCAGCATATCGGGCCAACTCACTAAATCTTGTGTGTCCAGAGATATTCCCTTGATTGAGCTGCAGCATGTTTCGAGGACTTTGCTCCCCAAAACCAAAACTCTTTTTGTATTCATAAATATAATAAGGGTCCTCACCTGCACTACTTTTACGAATCACTTCCTTTTCCGGCTTCATGTCAAGGGTCATAACATCTATAAGACCATCATTGTTCATATCGGCGGCATCGCTACCCATAGAGAAATTACTACTTAGGTCCATACTGTTGGCTATCCCTTCCTTAAATGTTCCATCACATTGGTTATAGTATAGATAATCATTGTCGTGAAAATCATTGGAGACATAAATATCAGGGCAACCATTATTATCCACATCCGTGACCAATGCAGAAAGTCCGTAACCTATTGCCCCTCCATAAATCCCTGCCAACTCACTAACATCGTGGAAGTATCCGTTGTTGTTTTGCAACAAACGATCACCGGAAAGACTATCCCGAACTGTTCTTTTCTCTGCTTTTACGTAGACATCGGCTTCATGCACAGAATGGTTCAACTGGAACATATCCAAATCCCCATCACCATCATAATCAAAAAACAGAGCTTGTTGACCATAGCCTTTTAGATCTAGGCCATAATCCTTAGCTTTTTCGGTAAAAGTACCGTCCGTATTGTTTATAAAGAGGAGATTATGCCCTTCAAACCTTTTTCCATCCGCGACTTGTGATACATAAATATCCAACCACCCATCGGCATTGACATCGGCTACTGTAACTCCCGTGGTCCAATTCTTAGAACCTATCAGGCCTTGCACCCCGGCTTTTTGGGTCGCATCGATAAATTGAAAATTTCCTTGATTTATATAAAGTTTGTTGGCCACTTGGTTGCCTGTAAAGTAAATATCAGGCAATCCATCCTTATTGAAGTCTCCTACTCCAACACCACCCCCATTGTATGCGTACAGGTATTCATTTATGTTGATGGAATCTGTCTCGTTCAACTGGTTTACAAAACCAATACCGCTGCTGGAAGTGGGAACAGTAGAAAAGAGCGTGTCGTTTCTATTGCACCCCAGCATAAGTAGAAGCATCAAAACAATCCCGATAAAGCCACTTCTGAACATCTCAAAAAGTTATTTTGGATTAACGGACAATGCCTGTACCCTATCGTTGTTCTTTGCTGCAAGAAATAAAAGTTCCCCATTTAATGTTATGGGTTCAATATCCCTGACCTGTCCATCCAACTTTAAGTCCACCATACTGTTGGGAACTGCTTTGAATTTTCCCCCTCCTTGGTTAACAAGGCACACTCCATAGCTGGCGTCGTAGCGTCCCACTTCTGGTTTAACCTCAAAAAGATTACCTCCCAAGAGCAAGTCCGGCAAGCCATCTTTATTGAAATCCTGAACATGGATCGCATAAACTGGTGATATCTGAGCTTGGGTTGGCAGGGCTTGTAATTGGAATCCATTATCCGTATTCCAAAGTACCGCACTTTCCAAATACGTTACTTCCTGATGCACGGCATCTTCCAGTTTTTCCGGAGTAAAAATATCTTCTACAGTCTTCAGCTTATAATCTTCATATTTCAAAAAGCGTTTATTGAGATATGGCATCTGCTTGGTCAAGTCATGACGGAGCGCCAAAGGGTATGAGGTATCGCCATTATAGGTACAAATAATCTGATCTTGAATTCCATTTTGGTCAAAATCCTTGATGTAGCAACTGATGGGTCGTTCTTGACTGGCTTTAAACCTACTGTTCAACCCATGATTGCCTAAGACATAATCCATATCGCCATCATTGTCCAAATCCGCTTCTTCAATGGTATTCCACCAGCCTCCATAGTCTTCTAAACCATATTTTTCAGTCACATTTTCGAACTTTCCATTTTGATTCCTGAACATCTGAATCGGCATCCATTCCCCCACAACGATTAGATCCATTGCACCATCGGAGTCAAAATCTGTCCAAATGGCATCTTTGATCATTCCAATGTTTTCCAAGCCTTTAGCCAAATCGTTTGTTTTGTTGGTAAAGCGTCCTCTTCCATTATTAACAAGAATGTAGCCGTTTTGTGGAATTCCATATGCACGATCTTTTAGCCGAACACCAACGAAAAGATCCAAATCCCCATCCTTATCGAAGTCACTGGCTCTTACGCAGGAGGTGCTTTCGCCTATCTTGGTGGGGAAAGACTCAAAGGATTTTCCAAAAAGACCGTTACCATTATTAAAATACAATCTATCGTTGAGTTCCCTGGCTCCGTATGGATATTCGTTGCCTCCACTGACCACATAAAGGTCTTGGTCTCCATCCATGTCGGCATCAAAGAAAAGAGCATCTACATCTTCAGCACTTTTATCCAATACAAAATCTGGGATGTTCACAAAAGTAAGTTCTCCGTTGGCCTGCTGCAGAAATAGTTTTCCTGGGGTACCTGCAGCGCCACAAAGATAAATATCGTCCAGCCCGTCTCCATTGCAGTCACCAACAGCTATCTTCGGCCCTTCTGTGGAGTTCATGTGAAATAAAAGTGCATCCTTATCAAAATCGCTAAATGTATTTTCATCATGAACCATGGTTTCAGGCAATAAGCCTTCTTCGTTTGCAAAAGCAAATTCTTGTTCTTTACCCTTTGGCCAAAGTCTGTTCGGTTTCTTTACAGTATCCGCTTCTTGCTCGGTGATCGCAAGCATGTTATTGGGCTCTACATCGGTTAAAAAAGATATTTTCCCAGAAGGCCATTGCACTATTATTGAATCCAATAATTTATTATTGGGCAGACCAAAGTTTAAGGTGTAATCCATGGAAGACTGAAACCCACGGGTCGGGATTTGCTCTTGAACCATACTAAGACCATCTTGAAACACGCTTACCTTGGCTCCAATACCTCCGGTATTTTTACCTTCTCCCTGTAAGTTCACCTTAACATAATTACGGTTCGTATTTACCGTTTCCGATTTATTTTGATAGACAAACGCCTCCATATTGACATTGTTGACCACAAGATCCAAATCGCCATCATTGTCCAAATCACCATAGGCGACTCCATTTGAAAATCCGGGATCGTAAAGTCCCCACTCCTTGGTTTTGTCCTGAAAAGTTGTTTCTTCCCCTCCTTTGTACATAAAATTGGAAATGGGAACTGAGGGTATGATATCTATAAGTTTCTTAAAATTGATTCCTTCCTCTGTAATTACGCTTTTCATGATCACATCGTTGGAAATGTAGTTAAGATAGTCCTGATTCAAAATATCTTGATATACTCCATTGGTGATATAGATGTCCTTGTATCCATCCAGATCAAAATCATTCATCAAAACCGCCCAGCTCCAATCTGTAGCTTCCACTCCTTTGATACGTCCTTGTTCAGCAAAGCTTATCTCGTCTTCATTGATTTGTCCTTGGTTAATTTGCAACATATTTCGAGTGAACTGATTGAAGTAACCGTACCTTCTATTGTGTTGATATTTGTTCCAGTTTTCAAAGGACATGGAAGTCTTGAGTCGGGATTCTTCCTTTGGAAGCATTTCGGTTACGAACATGTCCGGATATCCATCGTTGTTCAAATCTGTTGCATCCACGCCCATGGATGCCATTCCTATGGAATTCATCTGCTCTGTTAGGGTCTCGCGAAAAGTACCATCACCATTGTTCATGTAAATGTAATCCCGTTCAAAAAAATCATTGCAGACGTAGAGGTCTTCCCATCCATCCAAATCCAGATCTGAAACCATTACCCCAAGGCCAAAACCTATAACACTGCCAAAAATGCCCACCTCATCACTGGCATCCCTAAAAACACCTCCGTCGTTGATGTAAAACCGGTCTCCGTTTATGGAATCGCGCTGAGTACGTTCATTTTCCCGGAGATTAAAGGAGCCTATGGCCCTGAACGAGTTATTCAAAACATATGCATCCAAATCCCCATCATGATCGAAATCAAAAAAAGCGGCATGCGTGGACAGGCCTTTATCGGCCAAGCCCAGGGAATCGGCCATTTCCAAGAATGTACCGTCCTTTTGGTTGATAAAAAGTTCATTTTGTTTGTTGTCGCCTTCAATATCCCCTGAATTACATATATAGATATCCAGCCAACCATCGCCATCAACATCTACCATGGTAACCCCTGTGGACCAAGATTTTTCGCCGCCCACTCCAGCTTGCTCCGTAATATCTTCAAATGTAAAGTCGCCTGTGTTCCGGTATAGTTTATTCTGACCTAAATTGGAGGTCATGTAAACATCGGGTAGCCCATCCTTATCGACATCACCAATGGCAACACCTCCTCCATTATAATAGTTCCTGTAGGTAAAAACATTAAAATCCTTGTCGTAGGCCAACGTATTTGCAAAATCCATCCCTGTTTGTTCAGGTGACATTTTTTCAAACAATGGCGATATCTCCTCTTCTGAGTTTTTACAGGAGATCAAGAAAAATACTAGTATCGTTATGTAAAGGATATTTTTTTGCATGCTAGCTTTTATGCTTTTTGGTCCCTTTTAAATCATAAAACCAAAGATTGATCATTTGCCCGCCTAAATCGGGAGTAACGGTAATCCTACAATTTCCTTTAAGATGTACATAAACGTCGTTCTTATAAATAACCGGACTGTCGACCTTGAAAGTTTTCCCTCCGTACCAATTATTCAACAACCTCATTACATCCTTTAAAAGGGCGTCGCTTTCCAAGGGTTCATCTGTTTCCACATTGGATTTGTAGTAAATGGCGGCATTCATTTCCGTAATTGTATCATTGGTGAAATTAGGATAGAAATTGATGGCTGCCGGAAATTGCAATCCTTCCAAATCGGATTCTACCCATGCCATGTTCTTTCTGCCTCCCTGCCAAAATTTCTTTTCTATATTTTTATCAAAACAGTACTCTCTAAACTCTTTTTTGGGCATTCCAAAATACAGGCCCATAAAAAGTGAATCTTGTACGGGACCATTTTTAAGCTGCTCCTTTTCGTAAGCCATATATTTTTCTGCCTCACTTTTTTTACAGGAAGTGGACAAAACCAATATGGTAATTGTGGACAATAAAATTGTTTTTAAAAATCTCATTGTAAAGCATTCTTTTTTAATACTACCAAACTATCATTCAGACGTGAAATTATCAATAACTCGGCACCTTTCACTCGCAGGGGTTTAATTTCGCGGATTTCGCCATCTATTTGTAAGCCGGACTCCGCCATGGACATACTTTCGAAGCTTCCGTCTCCAAATCCTTTTAGCAATACTCCGCGAGAACCATCGTTTATGCCAACCTCTGGCTTGGACCAATAGAAATTGCCCCCGGTCAAAATATCGAGTTTACCATCTTGATCAAAATCTCGCACTTGCAACCCAAATATTCTGGACAACTGTGCCTCTGCCGGGAGTTCTATTTTTTCAAAGGAACTTCCTTGATTAAGGAAAACAGCGGAAGCTGTATTGAACACTTCCAATTTAAGAGCGCCTTGTATGGCCTTCTTTCCAAAAATATCCTCCACGGTCTGCTCTTTATAGGAGTGGTACTTTAAATATTTCTTTTTGAGGTAAGGTAACTGCTCTACCAAATCTGAGCGGCCTACCAAAGGATAATCTTGTTCACCATTATAAATGGTGATAATGTGTTCCGGTTTCCCATTCTTATCAAAATCCTCCACATACATACTTACCGGCTTGTCCTCAGATGCCCTTAAACGAGTATTTTCACCAAGGTTCCCTGCAATTATGTCCAATCGTCCATCTTTATCGATGTCCGCTATTTCCAAAGTGTTCCAAAAACCATTGGTTCGGGCAAATCCGATCTCATTGATTTTCTTTACAAGTTTCCCATTATTGTTTTCAAATAGGGTCAATGGCATCCAATCCCCGACCAGGATCAAATCCTGATCACCGTCTTGGTCATAATCAAACCATTCGGCATCTGTTATCATTCCCAGGTTACGCAACTCCGGAGCCACATCTTCACCCACTTCTGTAAATTGTCCGTTGCCATTATTTTTCAATAGATAACCATTGCAGGGTTCGCCATAATTAAAGGGTTTCGCCCTAATCCCAACGAATAGGTCCATATCCCCATCACCGTCGTAATCCGCCGGAGCTACAGCAGAACTATTTTCGTATCGGTTGGTTGGCAACCATTGTTCGGATTTTACAAAAATCCCCTCTCCATTGTTTACATAAAGGCGGTCTTTTAAAGAAGAGGAACTATTCGGAAACTCATTTCCCCCACTGCACACATACAGATCCAGATCACCATCGTTGTCCGCATCAAAAAAAGCAGAGTTTGTATCCAAACTGGATTTATCGGCTTTAAAAGCAGGTTGGTCAACTTTTTGAAAACGGCCATCGCTACCTTGTTTATAAAATGCTGCCGCTTCACCTTTGTTACCCCCCAAAAAGATATCGGTTCTGCCGTCACCATCCACATCAGCAGTGTTTATATGGGCAGTGCCCGCGGAAACCATATCAAACAGCAGCAAATCCCTGTCAAAATCGTTAAAAGAAGATTTTTTGTGCATGTTGGGTATGGATATGGAGTCGGATACATCCCGGAACCATGGTTTGCCAACCTCCACATCGGTTCCTACTCGCTTTTGTGAACTATCTGTATTTTCGGAATAAGAAATGGTAAGGAATTGGTTTACGGCCACATCTCGCAAAATCCTGATATCGCCATCGGACCATTGTACTCGAATTGAATCTATTTGACCCACACTGCCCAAACCAAAATGAAGACGGTCGTCAACAGTGGATTGATACCCTCTCATGGGAGCAAGTTCCTGATAATACGTTTTATCCCCAGCATATACCGTGGCCTGAGTTCCCAGACCTGCCGTGTTGATTTGGGATTCAAGACCGACAAATTTTAGGTTTATAAAATGGTTTTCCTGTTTTTTTGTTTCCGCATTGTTCCGATAGACGAATGCGGGCATGTTAACATTGTTCAACACAAGGTCCAAATCACCATCGTTGTCCAAGTCGCCATAAGCTGAACCATTTGAAAAACTGGGACAATTAAGCCCCCATTCTTCGGAAGTGTTGGAAAAAGTTAAGTCACCATTGTTTGCAAATGCAAAATTGGGAATGGGATTGGAAGGGATACTATCAATAAGTTGTTTTAGATAACTTCCTCTTTCCTTGAAGAGTCTTGCCGTTGTGATGGGATCGGCATAAAAATTAAGATAATCCAAATCTATAAGGTCTTTAAAAATCCCATTGGCCACAAACATATCCTTGTTCCCGTCATTATCGTAGTCTGCAATAAGTGCTCCCCAGCTCCAATCGGTTGCCTCAACACCCGAAAACCTAGAGATTTCGGACATACTGATATGGCCTTCAGCATTGGGTGAACCTTGGTTTAATTGAAGTACATTTCTTGGAAATTGACGGTGATAACCCGCATTGACATTGGCCTGGTACTTGTTCCAGTCTTCAAAAATAGCCTTGGTTTTTAACCGGGATTCTTCTTTGGGCAGCATTTCGGTTACAAATATCTCCGGCCATCCATCGTTATTAATATCTGCCATGTCGGCTCCCATAGAACCCAGGCTTATCTCACCAATGATTTGCTCCAAAGATTCGGTAAAAGTACCATCGCCGTTATTGATGTACAGGTAATCTTTTTCGAAGAAATCGTTAGAAACAAAAATATCTTGCCAACCATCGCGATTAATATCTCCAATGGTAACTCCAAGTCCAAAACCTATGGCACTGCCATAAATTCCGGCTTTTTCGCTAACATCGGTAAAGGAATCACCATCATTTCGGTATAATTTGTTCCCTCCATTAGGGTCGCGAATCAGTCGTTGGTCTTTTTTTAAGGTATAACCTCCCACGGAACGAATGGAATTGTTCAGAAGATACATATCCAAGTCCCCATCTTTATCGTAATCAAAAAAGGCAGTATGTGTAGAGAGACCGTAATCGGCCACACCATATTCTTTGGCTTTTTCTTCAAAATTCAAATGGCCATCTTCATCTGTGCCCTGATTAATGAATAACTCATTATGCCTGTTCGCACCTTCGGGCTTTCCTGATTTGCAAATGTAAATATCCAGCCAACCATCGCCATTTACATCAGCAAAGCTTACCCCGGTAGACCAAACATCACCCGAATCCAAGCCGACATCATCGGTAATATCATCAAAAGTAAGATTGCCTTTGTTCAAGTACAGTCTGTTACCCACCATATTTCCCGTAAAGAAAATATCGGGAAGCCCATCCTTATCCAGATCGCCAATGGCGACACCTCCGCCGTTATAAAAATTTCGGTACGTGTAGGTGTTGAACTCTTCGGTATATTCCAAATCATTCCTAAAGTCAATCCCAGTTTCCTCAGCAGACAACAGGGAAAAGAGCGTATTGTCACCAGTACCGCAATCCAAAGGTTCCGATTTTTTTTGACAACTGGCCAGCGTAAGTATCACCAAACAAATTAATCCCCTATACATCATACCATCTCACATCGATTACTACTTAGGAAGAAGAAAAGACACAAATGGATGTTTGTGTCTTTTCTTTAAAACTAACTAAAACAAACTAATATACTTAACAATTAATCCATTAATAACCTGGATTCTGTTCCAAATTAGGGTTACCGTTCCTTGCACCGGTAGGAATCGGATAAACTTTTTTGTTCGGGTCCGTACTGGTTTTTTCCCACCATTGGTCAGTGAATCTGCCAAATCGGATCATAACGGTTCTCGCGTGACATTCAAAAGCCAACTCGCGTTGAATTTCGTTATAAAGATCGTCCTCCGTTAATGGATCGATTACACCCAACCCGGCTCTTTCTCTCACCTGTCTAACCAACTCAACTGCTTCGGCACTTCCATTATCCATTCTCCACAATGCTTCCGCACGCATTAGAAGGATACCAGCATATCGATACACGGGCACATCGTTATCCATGGCCAGGGCAATACCGTTTTCAAATTCAAATTTTCCAATTCTTGCACCAGACTGACTAAAGGCCTTAGGTGTCAATTCATTGATATATGGTGTAAAAATTAATGGTTCTCCATCCGGATCAGGATTTCCTTCGGAATCGATCTCAATGGCTCCGTTGGGATCCATAATTGGCTCACCAGTTGAAGTGTACTGCTGACCTACAATAAACATATCTTTACGAGCATCTGTATCTTCAAAAGAATTATAGAATTCTTCCAGTGCGGTAAATCCATTCCAAGGACCATCCGTAAAATTATAGGTTGCCTTATTTAGTGGGTGCAAGGTTTTCATGTGCATAACCAATGCTTGTCCACTTGTTTTGGAGTAAGGTACGACCATAATGTTTTCGGCCGACCCTTCGTTCTGATAGGTGAAATTATCCAAATAGGAAGGCTCCAGGAAATATTGACCGCCATCGATTATTTGTTGGGTCAACTGAGCTACTTTATCCCATTGAGCAGTTCCTGTATAGGTTTCTGCGTTCAAATACACATTGGCCAAAAGAGCCATTGCAGCCCACTTGTTGAATCTTCCGTAATACTCACCTCCAACTGTCTCTGTCATGGTAGGAATCACTTCTTCCAATTCGGCTGTGATAAAATTGAAAACTTCCGCTTTGGGAGTACGGGTAGGATTTACTTCCGCCCCGTTAAATTGGGTAACCAATGGAATGTCGCCGAACAAATCCATTGCCATGAACAAATACTGCGCACGTAGCACCCTTAATTCATTTATGGCATCTTGGGTATCACCCGATGTTGCTTCAAATTCCTCGATAAACCTGTTACAGTTTGATATACCTCCAAAGTATACCGTCCATGCCGTTTCGATGCTACCAAGGTTGTTTTCCCATTCATGTCTGTGCAAACGGGCCCAAATTCCTCCATCATCCCAAGGTCCGAATTTTGCAGGAGCGGCACTGGTTTCTGTAGATAGCTCCTGAAGGTTGAAATATGCCTCATGATAATCCCTTAATGGCGCATAGGCCGTTAAGATGGTCGCCAACTGAGTATCGGTAGTGGTATACTCCGTATCAGGTGTTAGTTCACTATAAAGCGTGGTCTCCAGGTCTGTACAGGAATTGAATCCCAACAGCAAAACGACCACCAAAGTCAATTTAGTTGATATTGTTGTGCTTTTCATTACAATAATTTTTTTAAAATGTTACGTTTAGACCTAAACTTACCGTACGAGTCCTAAAATAAGAGGTCCTGTCGTCTATTCCGGGAGCGAGCTGATCGCCAAACCAATCGTAGTGAACTTCTGGGTCCACTCCGGTATAACCAGATATCACGAATAGGTTTTGTCCGGAAGCATAGACTCTAAATTCTTTGATCGTATCACTTTTCAAATTGAAGTTATATCCCAGCGTAATGTTATCCAATTTAAAGAAATCGGCTTTTTCCACATAGTAACTGTTCCAGTTTTCTCCCTGGGTCAATTCTGGCAAATAATACTTTGTACGAACCGGGTTGTAGTTATTGGAAGCTCTTGGCGATTCGTAATACGCTCTGTTAATGTTTACCAAGCTATGACCGAATGCTCCCCTAAAAGTGGCGCTTAGATCAAAGTTTTTATAACGCAGGTTGTTACTCCAAGCCAATTCAAAATCAGGAAGACCATTACCTACAACTACAGCATCATCTTCTTGCGTGATCACGCCATCACCATTTTGATCGGTAATAATACGTGAGCCATCTTCTGCAAGCCCTTCAAATATTGGAGCCACAATTTCTCCGATGGGCTCTCCCTCTTCCAATTTAATCGGGCTGATACCATTCAATCCAGGAGGGCCTAAGTTACCTCTAAAGGTTTTTTCCGTTTCACCGTTCAAGGTTACCAACTCCGTATTAAATGTGGAGAACGTAATACCTGTAGTGTAATTCAATTCGTTTTTCTGAACTAGAGCTGCATTCAGGGCAATCTCCAATCCAGTGGTTTTCAACTCCCCAATGTTTCGAAGGGTTGTGTCAAAAAAGTTTGGTGGTACCGATACCGCTATGGGCTGCAATACATCCGTAGTGTTTCTGGTATACCAATCTATAGATCCGTACAATCTGGAATTCAACGCACCAAAATCCAAACCAATATTGGTCTCTGCCTTCTCCTCCCATTTTAGATCAGGGTTAGGGTTTGATGCAAAGTTGACCCCTTGCAAATACCTAGAGTTATTGAAGAAAACCCTGTTTCCTCTGGATAATCGAGTCCTGTACTCGTAGTTCTGGGTAGGAAGGTTACCGGTTACACCGTATCCTGCACGCAACTTAAGTGTGCTGAAAGGCGTATCCAATACTTCGGCTATGTCCAATCCACCACTTACTGCGTAGAAGTTACCCCATTTTTCATTGTCTCCGAATTTAGAAGAACCTTCTCGTCTTAAAGAGGCACTAACAAAATATTTGTCGTCCCAGTTAAGCATAACCCTTCCAAAGAAAGAAATCAATCGAGACTCTTCCTTCTGGCTATTCATGCCCATCAGCGCATCGTTTCCTGTAGCTGTACCAAGACCTAGCTCCAATGCATTGTAGTATAGGTCGTCTGTGATAAAGTTGGTATTGAATGCATCAAAATTGGTGTAAGTAAACTCCTGCCAAGAATATCCTCCAAGCAAGCTGAATTTAAGGTCACCAAAATATTTTTCGTAATTCGCTGTCAATTCAAACAACTCGTTCTCACGATCCTCAGCAAATTTGGTAGCCCTACCGCCTTGACCGGAAGCAGAGGCAAATCTCATCAATGAACCAAAGTACTGTGAACGTTGATCGCTTTCGTGCTGCAAAGAGTAAAAGCCTGCTACGTTAAGATTATCCGTAAGCTTATAATCTGCTTTGATGGTACCTAATAAAGTAGTGAAAATTCCATCATCCGTAGTTTCCTGTGTAATTGCATAAGGGTTGTGATACTCTGGAGTATTTGGCTCCCAATATCCATTGGCTGGATCATTATCGTTATATATAGGAGCGGTAGGGTCTGCAATAATTGCAAATCGCTGAGCCTCATAAGGAACAAACTTCGCCTTTCTTTTGGTCAAAGCGCCGTTAATGGTCAGGGTCAACTTATCATTCATTGCACGCTGCACCAAATTAAAACGCATGTTGAACTGATTAAACCCACTGCCCAAAGCCACACCTTCTACATCCCTGTAGTTGACAGAGGCTCTATAGTTTCCACTTTTCATTCCATTGGATACCGCCAGGTTGTGCACATTGGTAACTCCGGTCCTTGTAACAAGGTCCAACCAATCTGTTTCGTAACCATTATCAATACCACCAGCCTCTATATATTGTTGTGGCGTAGAGTTTTCCACAAACTTGGCCACGCTTTCCATGGCCAAATAGGTATTGTACTCCACACGGGCATTATCAACACCACGGGTTTTTTTGGTAGTCACCAAAATAACCCCCGATGCACCTCGCGTACCATAAATAGCTGCCGCAGAACCATCCTTCAACACCTCTATGGATTCAATATCGTTAGGGTCGATACTTTGGAGGGAACCTCCCAAAACCCCATCGATAACCACTAAGGGTTGAGAGTTGGCGCCAAAAGTGGACAATCCCCTCAACCGGATATTGAATCCAGCATTCGGGTCGCCCCCAGGCCTGGCAATGGAAAGTCCCGCCACTTTACCTTGTAGTAACTCGGCAGGGTTGTTAATATTTCCAGTGTTAAAATCTTTGGTGTCCACACTGGCAACGGCACTGGTAATTTCCCTACGTTCAACAGTACCATAACCAATTCCTGTGATGGTTACCTCATCCAATTGGGTAAAATCCTCGGTAAGGGAAACATCTATGGTTGTTTGACTACCCACTTGAATCTCTTGAGGTTTAAAACCAACATAAGAGAATACAAGAACGTCTTGATCGCTAACTTCGATTGAATAAATACCATCAAAATCAGTGACAGCTCCTATACTTTTTCCTTTAACAATAACATTGGCTCCAGGAATAGGTGTTCCCGTTGCCTCGTCCGTTACTGTACCTGAAACTGTTTTTGTTTCTTGAGCCTGCATCTGCAAACCAAGAAAAAATGTGAAGACCGCAAGCATCCGAAACATTTTTGGAACTCGCAACTTCACAGTTGATAGTTGTTTGTTTTTCAGCATTTTGTTTAGTTTATATTACATTAAGTGTGCTTTTCACACCTTAAAGGAAACAAATAAAATTAAGATTTGCAAACATTTCGTTAAAAAAATGTATTTTTAACACTTAAAGAACTTTTGGATACATATTCTTGCTTAATTAATTTAAATCCATGATTTTAGCTTCATGAAAATCACCCATAGCGCCGGAAGTGCTGATGACATCAACATGCAGCTCAATTATTACCAAAGGGAAGATCAGGTTCTTTTAGCTGTTGACTGTATAATTTTTGGGTTCGACAAAAAGAACCTCAAGGTTTTGCTCATCAAACGTAACTTTGAGCCCGAAAAAGGCAAATGGTCACTTATTGGTGGCTTTTTGAAAAAGAATGAAAATCTAGATGAGGCAGCTGCAAGAGTATTAGAGACCCTTACAGGACTCAATGATATTTATCTTGAGCAACTTCACACCTATAGTAAGATTGATCGAGATCCCGGACAACGAACTATCTCGGTAGCGTATTATGCCCTTATCAATGTGGATTCCCACCAATTTGATGGCATACAAATTGACTCGGCCAAGTGGTTTAAACTAAAGGAAGCTCCCGATTTAATTTTTGACCACAACGAAATGGTAGAAAAAGCGATGGCAAGACTTCGCAGAAAAGCAATGACCAAGCCAATTGGTTTTGAACTATTACCGGAAAAATTCACCATGCGTCAGCTTCAAAATCTTTACGAATCCATTCTTGGCAAAAAGTTGGACAAACGTAATTTCATCAACAAAATAAATTCACTGGACGTTCTCATCAAACTTGATGAAAAGGATATGACAGTTTCCAAAAAGGGTGCATATCTCTATGTTTTTGATAAGGACAAATATGAGAAGAAGGTTGAAGAGGAAGGATTCAGCTTTAAACTCTGACTTTTTTAAATACGCTGGATAACATTTCAGGGGTTCCCATTCTTCACATTTCATTTTCACAACCATCAACATATAGAAAGTGGCCTATGAAAGCTGTTGTGAAGCAAACAATACCTTTATATTATATATTAAGGTATACCATCCTCAAAAAATCCCAATATTCCAACCTTAAAACTTTTTTAGTGTTAATATCACACTTATTTACGTGAAATATTTGTTTTCGTGGGAAAACTTTCGTTATTTTATAAATGTATTATTTACACATTTAAACAGCGAGATAAAAAAAGAAGGTGATACTTTGTTGGTTTTTAATGCTTTATACCAAAATTAAAAACACCTAACAAGTTATATTGTTTTAATTACTAGAATCATCCAACATCTTGCGATACAAAACAACTAACAAATGCACATGAAAAAAACAATCATCTTTTCGCTATTATTGGCATGGGTCATGCCAACAATCGTCCACGCTCAGAATAAAAACAAAATCGGCTTTTTAGAAAAGCCGGTCCAAGTATCCTCAGTAAATGACATAGAAGGATTCTTTGGTGATCGAATTGCGCTCAATCGAGAGGTGTATCTCAAAGACTTTCCTATTGATAAATATGTTGACTTTGTTGTTGCCAGGCAACATACGGATTGGGATTGGACAAAAGCAGAACAACACGGAAAATGGGTCGAGTCAGCGTATTTATCCGCTATACAAAGTGGTGATGAGGAATTGCTGGTCAAAGCCAAAGCCGTATTAAAACGAATCATAGATTCCCAAGAAGATGAAGGGTATGTCGGTGCCACCGCAAAGAGCTATAGAACTGCTGAACGCCCCGTTAGAGGAATGGACGCCTACGAACTTTATTTTGTTTTTCATGCGTTCCTTACCGTATATGAAGAAACGAACAATAAAGATGCCTTGGTTGCCGCCGAAAACTTGGCAGATTATTATATCAAGTATTTTGGACCGGGAAAACTGGAATTTTGGCCTTCAGATTTGAGATATCCGGAGAACAAAAACAAAGAAGTCGCTGGAACATCGGACTTTGCAGGACATAGTGTGCACTACTCATGGGAAGGGACATTGCTGTGCGACCCCATGGCCAGGCTGTATGAACTTACAGGCAATAAGAAGTATTTGGATTGGAGCCAATGGTTGGTAAACAATATTGACAAATGGAGCGGTTGGGATTCTTTCTCACGATTGGATTCGGTCGCTGAAGGTACTTTGGGTGTGGACGAACTTCAACCCTATGTGCATTCCCATACTTTCCACATGAATTTTATGGGATTCTTGCGCCTCTATCAAATTACTGGTGACGAATCACTTTTGAGAAAGGTAGTTGGGGCATGGAACGACATTAGAGAACGCCAAATGTATATCACAGGTGGCGTAAGTGTCGCAGAACATTATGAGTACAATTATGTAAAACCGCTTTCCGGTAATGTTGTTGAAACCTGCGCTACCATGTCCTGGATGCAATTGACACAGCTGTTGTTACAATTAACAGGAGATACCAAATATGGTGATGCTATAGAGCGATTAATGATCAACCATGTTTTTGCCGCCCAAGATTGCGAAGGAGGTGTTTGCAGGTATCACACTGCACCAAATGGTGACAAACCTAGTGGTGGTCATGGTTTTTTCCATGGGCCCGATTGTTGTACGGCCAGTGGACATCGTATCATTTCATTGCTGCCCACTTTTCTTTATGCAGAAAAAGGGAACGAGTTTTTCATAAATCAATATATCCCTTCAAATTATAAAGGGGAAGATCTTAGCTTTGAAGTGGAAGGGAATTATCCGGAATCGGAAGATTTATCCATTAACATATCTACGGATAAAAAAGTTAGAAAAACCATCAACTTAAGAATACCATCCTGGTGCAGCTCGCCCAAGGTAAGTGTTAATGGCAAAGCAATGGAGGCAACACCGGGCACCTATCTTAAAATATCCCGTAGATGGTCTCAGGGAGACAAAATAGATATTACTTTTCCTATGGAAACCCAATGGGTCAAAAGAGAAAATCATAGCAACTATGTGACCTCTCGTTTACCAGGTGGCGAAATCATGTATAAGGAAGAAGAAACCGATCAAGTTCCCTATGCATTTGTTAGAGGACCAATAGTTTACGCTCTTGACATGGTTTGGAACAAGCAAGTAAACAACGACGATGTGAACATAGAGCAAGATATACGCATAGATATTTCGGAAGAACCCACCATGGTGGACAACAATCCATTTCAGAGTATATTGGGCCCTGTGTACAAAACAAAGGCATTGTACAAGGGAAGTGAAACGGATGTATTCCTGACACCCTTTACCAACATTGGACAATGGTACAGACCGGACGACCAAAAGCCACAGAAAACCGCTGAAGCATTTACTTATGGTATATGGTTGTTCAACGAGACGGAATAATATGCTGATTTTTTAATTGTTCCAAGGCATTTTATTTCAGATGTACATTAACTATCCTAAACCCGGAAACAAGTTATAACCACAAAGTCTTTCAAAGGTTCAGGAGATAGATAAATTACAATGGAATAAAATGCCTTTTACATTATATTGATGTATTGGATATTTGCTTATAAACATTAGTTTTTGGATTTTAGCATTCATAAGAAGATCATTGATTTGGAAGTAGTAGAAGAAGACCCAAACATGCAACTCAACTATTATCAGAAAGAAGACCAAGTACTTTTGGCGGTCGACTGTATAATTTTTGGGTTTGACAAAGAGAAACTCAAGATTTTATTGATCAAAAGGAATTTTGACCCCGAGAAAGGCAAGTGGTCATTGATTGGGGGATTCCTCAAAAAAACGGAAGATCTTGACCAAGCTGCAGAGAGAGTTTTAGAAACACTGACAGGGCTTAACGATATTTATCTGGAGCAACTCCACACCTACAGTAAAATTGATAGGGATCCTGGACAACGTACCATTTCGGTTGCATATTATGCACTTATTGATGTAGATAATTACCGCTTTGATGGAATACAAATAGATTCCGCCCATTGGTTTGATATTAAAGAAGCACCTCACCTAATTTTTGACCACAATGAAATGATAGAAAAGGCAAAAGCCCGTTTAAAAAGGCGTGCCTTGACCAAACCCATTGGGTTTGAGCTGCTCCCGGAAAAATTCACAATGCGACAGCTCCAAAACCTTTACGAATGTATTCTGGATAAAAAGCTGGATAAACGAAACTTCATCAACAAAATAAACTCATTGGATATTCTGGTCAAACTTGATGAAAAGGATATGAGTGTTTCCCGAAAAGGAGCTTATTTATATGTTTTCGACAAGGATAAGTACGAGAAAAAAGTCCAAGAGGACGGGTTTATATTTAAAATATAACACTATTCAACAGGAACCTATTCCTTGTTCTTGAATGGTTTCGTTGACTGCATCAACTTTTTTACATCCATTTCATTCAACGCATAATCGTACATCTGCACGGAGGCCAAATAGCCTGAAAAATTCTCACCAACATCAGAAGCTCCTATTCGGATTTTGGCATTTTCGATTTGTGAAGCCAATACCATATTTTGGGAATTGTCCAATTTCCCGTCCACATATATTTTTTCCACTACACCATCAAACGTTAACACAATATGGTGCCATTCATTGGGAGATGGTAGATTGTTGTATTTCATATCAAAATGGCCATCCAAATGTGCTGCAGCTCCATAATTTCCACTATTAAAATGTAACGCATTGTAAGAATTCGCCAGGTTGAACCTAAACCTATCACACCAAGAAACCAAACATTCACCTTCTTCGGATATCTCAGGGTTTTTAACCCATGTGGCCACGGTAAAAGAACCGTTCCACTCCAAGCTTTTTGGAACCGGCACATCCAAAACAAGGGCACCCTTGGCAAAATTAAATGCGGTTACTCCTTTATCATCCTTCGCTAGAGCCACCTCTCCTTCTTGAATAAAATTTCCGCCGACATCCCCTTTATTGGGTATACTTACAGTTTGCTCTGCTTGAGAAAAGTCGCTGGCATGAACACTTACCAGTTTGCTATGGGAGCTTTTAACCCCAGGACCTTCAGTTGAAGGGTTGCCCTGTAAATTCAATGGGGTATCAAACAAGGATTCGAATACCTGTATATTCCAGATAGCAGCATACAAACCAGTTTTTTCCGTATCCAAAACAGTTAATTTCAAGTAGCGGGCTTCAACATTGTTATCGTCGATCATAGGGCTGCCTGCAATCGTATTATTGGAGCGGTCCACATAAAGCTCCCAATCTTCTCCATCCTTGGAAAACTCCAATTTGTATTGATAATAATACCCTGCAAATTCAAATTGGGTCATTACCCTTTTAATGTTCGTTACTCTTCCCAAGTCAACAGTCAAATGTTGTGGTAAAGTATTATCACCGGCTTTCCACATGGTAGCGTTGTGGTCATCTACGGCAAAGGAAGGTTTATACTTATAATCATATTCCAGCGATTGCAAATGGTAATACGAAGAAGCTGTGGTATTCGTTCCCAAGGCTAAATTAGGAGGTACGTTGGATTTCAATAAATTTTGAAGGCCCTTTGCTCCCGGCACAACTTTTTGCAAGGTGGAATCGTTTTCAAAAACCAATTCATCAACACTTACTTGACGAGACAGACCGCCCCTGGTCATTGGGTAATCGTGCTTGTGGTAGACAATGTAATAACGCCCATTTTCTTCCAACACGGAATGATGCCCGGGCCCGTGCACCGTTTCATCTTCATTGGTAGCTAAAATAGCATTGTTCCCACCAGGGGTAAAAGGACCATAAGGACTATCGGCATATGAGTATCGAACGTTATAGGTTTCATCATGACAGGAACCTCCAGAATACATAAAAATATACTTATCCCCTTTTTTCATCATGTAGGCCGCTTCAAAAGGGTCGGGCGTTTCTTCCAAAGGAATGTTCTCCGGGTTTCTGATTTTTGACATACTTTCCCTATCCAACTCTCCCACTGCATACCCGCCATTGTAGTGGACCCAAGTTCCCCAGTAGGCATAAATTCTTCCATCATCATCCGTAAAAAACTGCGCGTCCAAAGAGGGAAAACCTTCCTTTGGGCAATTATGGGCAATCACCGGAGTATCATCCTTGTTCAATTTTTTCCAAGGTCCAATTGGGGTGTGGGACACGTATCCATAAATATTACACCCAGCCTGACAGTTACCAAAATACAAATAGTACTTTCCATCGTCACCTTCAATAATATCAGGTGCCCAAAAATTTCTAAGATTAACGGATTCCAAGGAAGGAACATCCATGGTATAATTGTACCAATACTTAAAATCTTTACTGTACCAAACCGTGGGAACCCCTGACGCCAACATTTCATTGTCTGTTGTAGCGTAGATATAATAGGTATCCCCAAATTTCTTGATGGTAGGATCGGCAAAGTAACCCGGAAGGAGCGGGTTCACATTTGCAATGGGCAACTGTCCCTTCTTCTCTTGACCAAAAACATGACCAAAAATCAAAAACAATACAAATATGTTCAGTGTCCTATTGCCCATTCCAAAGGTTAATCCTCTTGATCTTTAAAGTTTGATGACTGTCTCTTTCTTCCCCAATTCAATTTGATAGGCTCCCCTGACTTTTTTATAGGGTAGTTCAACTTCGCCATCAATACGTAAATAGGCATTTGGTGCATGCGGGGTTTTACTTCCCAAGGTGAGCGTCACCTCCTCGGTTTGCTCATTATACGCTACTTTTTCAAATTTGCCTGCATCCAATGTGAGCCATAGCTTTTTGGGAGCAATAAATACTTTGGATTTTGCCGCTGTGGTCAATTCCATTTCCACCATATTTCCTTTGTTGGACAAATTACCACCAAAAGCAAGCCAGCCCATATCCTCATCATTCACAAGATAGGACGAGGAGTTCACCACATAGCCGTAAAAACCTGAACCATAATCCCCAGAAATCCCATCAATTTTTAAAGTAGAGGGATAGGAATGGAACGCTGCCGGTCCAAAACCATCTTGGGTGATATTGGAAATTCCACCCAAAAGCCCCCCATAACCTACTTTCAACAGATAAAGGTCATCTGGATTTTTCCTGAAATGGCTCAACACTGGAATAGCATTCAGCGATGAACCGTAATGGTGGATTTGACGCTCTACCCTAGATGTCTCGCCTGCTTTTCCTCCGTACAAAAAATCCCAGTATCTTCTGGCATTGCCGTTATAGCCCCAATGCGGCATTGTTGGCATATAGGCCAATATGGCATTTAGGGTAATGTAGGCCTTTCTGTCGTACCCGAAATAACTGGACCACATATACACTTCTTCCTGACCCGTGGAGTCCCAAGGCATTTCACTCCCAAAAGGGTAATCCAACGCCCTCCAATGGTTTGCTCTTTCCTTCATGAGTTCCTCTAAATCCATGGCCATATCGCTAAGCCCCTCGTTTTTTAGATCTTCGAGAATAAACAGGAACACAGAACCTTCCATCTGCCCAAACTGGGCATAGTACGGAGCTTTTTCCACCATGGCAACACTGGTATGGTAGGCGTTTTTTAGGTACCAATCCCAAGATCTGTTATCTACAAGTCCTTCATGGTATCTAGACAAACGGTACATTACCCAATAAGCAGCCGCTACATGCGGATAATTATAGGACCTTCCCGGGTCGTTAGCATGTTTATGATCCCACGCAGCCCATGTATTATAGTTTATGCTATCGCTGTAGGTTCCTTTGGGCAAAGAGTCGGGTTCGTAATAAAACAGACTCTTTTTAACCCCATATTTGTTGGGACCGTCATTGTACTGTATTCCTCCCCATAGGGTTTCATCAATAAAGCCTTGGATTTTTTTGACTTCTTCTTGGTTTGGTTGCACCAATTGTTTCATTACCGCAGCCAACCAACTTCCTGCCCCTCCTTCGTCGCTCAGTCCACTGATCCAAACCCTACCATCTTGTACCACCTGTTCTTTTTTATCATAATCGTAGCTAATGGCAGAACGATTACGACCAAAAGGGTCGTTGGGATCATCAAACCATTGTTCTGTAGTTAAAAAATGTCCAAAATCCTTGATGACATCAGTTTCAGGTTTAATGATTTTGTAATTAATGGTTTGTTCAACACCATCATTATAAGTTATGGTTAGTCTTGCCCTGCCCCATTTTTCGCCTTGAACGAGGTACTTCTTCTTTCCAGAAGCTGTAGTACCCTCTTCTTTGACCTTTAAAGCCCCTTTGGGCTCAATTTTTATAGAAGCAATGTCATTTTTGTAATCAACAAACAATTGTCCCTCCACGTCTTGTGGCAATACATACCCTGGTACACCTACAGCCACCGGGCGTGCTTCCTTGACCAAGGTTTCCTGAATATTTTTAATTCCTTCCGAAAGCACAAATTTTAAGGCAAAGCTTTTTGACTCTCCAGGTTCAAGTACAAGCGATGTGGGTTTGTTCCATTGCTCCACACCTTTCCATTCTTGCTCAGCATATGCCTTGCTATGGGACATCCATTCGTGGAAACCTTCAAAAACGATACTTTTCGGAGTCGGATCGTCCAACAAAGGTCGGTAGGCTTCAAAGGCCATATTCTCTTTGGGCAGTACCAATAGCGCAGGCCCTCTTCCACTTAATCTTTTAACTTCGAGATAACCTGCATCTTTTCCTATATAGGGATCAAAAAATACATTTTGGGCATGGGTATCTACCAGGGATTTACCTTCCAAAATATTATTGAAAATCATTGGAACGCCCAACGCCCCGATTTCCACAGGCCTATTTTGCTTGTTGGTGATTTCGAAACGCATCACCAACTGATCATTGTCCAACTCGTAATAGCGTTTTACCGAAACAGGAATATCACTGGGCAACGTATTGGCCAAATCGGCTGCTGCCAAAACATTTCCACTGGTTTCCAAAGCTGTGACCTTGGCTCGAGTGGTGGCAGTGGAATAACTTTTCCAGATTCCATTGGCATCCTTTATCCTGAGATTGATGTCCCCCAAATGATAAAGGCTGTCCTTATCCCTGATTTCCAATCGTTCTCCCGGGGTAAAATCAAAATAGGGTTCGCTGTTTGGCCTGAGGGCCGCGACGGTTTGGGATGCCCTGACCAGTTTTAGTTGAAAATCGGGAGTAGTAAATTTTTGATAAACATCGGCTATACCCAAGGTCGATTCCCGCTGCTCCACCCTGCTCCAATAGGTTTGTTGTGCTTTTATGGTCGATATGGCCACAAAACAAAATACGGATACCATCCAATACGTTACATGCTTCATTTTTCTGCTAGTTTGGTTTTCTTTTCAAAGGGAAAACTCCCTCTCCTTGCAAGAATGCGTATGTACCTATTTGAACTCTGTAGAGAACTTCCACTTGGTTTTATAGTTCTTGTTCAAAGGAAGTTCTTGCAACAAAGCGCGTAACATTTCCACGGGCATTCTGCCCTCGTGCATTACACGGTCATGGAACTGTTTCTCTGTCCACCCTTTGTCCAACATTTCATTTCTAAGGGCATAAAATTGCAATCCTCCCATCATATAGGCCAATTGGTACAATGGTGGATAGCTGGTTGTAAAGGAGCGTCTCACCTCAGCTTCTGCATTGGCATATTCGTGTCCTACCTCATCAACCAAAAGGTCTATACATTCCTGTGGCGTCATCTCACCCAAGTGGAACTTCAAAGAGAAAATGATTCGTGCACATCGATGAATCCTCCAAAAGAGCATTCCCATTTTTTGTTCCGGAGTCTGGGGAAAATCCTTGTTCCACAAAATAATTTCCCAATACAGTGCCCAACCTTCGGTCCAAAAAGGATTGTAAAAAGGTCTTCTGTAGCTTTTATGGCGACTTGTCATAAAATATTGAAGGTTATGTCCAGGAAGCAATTCGTGCTGTACCGTGGGAAAGGAGAAATTTGGATTGTTTCCTCTCATACTCATCAACTTGTCGTTATGGTCCATTTCCATAGTGGGATAAGAAATTATAATATCCCTACCTCCCAAAAAGAAGGGGCTTACCTTTTGCCTTTCCGGGCTCATCATTTTCATGCCCCAAGTTTCCTTGGCAAGTTCGGGCAAGGTGATCAAATCCCTTTCTTCAATAAAATCCACAGCATGTTGATAGAGGTCAAAAATAGCCTGAGGCTGCTCTCCAGCAGGAACATAGGTATTCTTGACATGTTCCAATGCCTTTTTCCAATCATCGCCGTACCCCAGTTCCCGAGAAGCTTTGATCATTTCATTTTTGCACCATTCAAATTGCTCTTCTGCCGTTTTTATGAGTTCTTCAGGGGTATAGGGAATCAATTCCAACGCTAGGCTTTCTTTTAATGCCTCCTCGCCAATGGGCTTTCCTATAATTCCGCTTCCGTCGTCCTTAACGCTGTCCTCTGAGTAGTTTTCCTTTAAGAACTCGGCATAAGCAGTCAGTTTTTCGTTCAGTTTTTCATAGGGCTTTTCTACCCACCAGGTAAAGTCCGGGTCGTAGCCGTAATAAAAATCATATGCTTCTTCAAGTCCTTTTTGGAAAGAAACAATGAGTTCTGATGCTTTATCTGCAGTTTGCCAATCTTTGAAAGGTTTGGCTTTCCAACTTTCCATTTCAGAATCAATAATCTCGGTCGCATCTTGAAAGGTTTGCGCTAATAGTTTGGCATCTGGTTTTTTGCCTCTTCTTCTATTTTCGATAAAAGGAAAGATGTCCTTGGCAAAGTTGTTTACTTCACTAACTTGTTTAAAGGCATCATAATCTTGGGTTAAAAAATATTCCCTCTTGGCAACCAAATTTTTTAATAGGATATAGTCCACCTTGCCTTGTTGCGATAATGATGCGAAATCTACTTCATTCATCCTTTTTTTCCAGTCGGAATAGAATGTGGAGAGTCGTTGATAGTATTCTTCCGATTCATCCACAATGTAAGTGCGGTTCAAAGCCCGGTTATCCGTTTCAAACTCGGTTACAAGGTCGGCCAACTTACTTGTCTGTGCAGTTGCACAGGAGCCTACCATGACCGCTACTATAATTCCTATTTTTTTAAAACCCATGTTGGTCATATTTAGTTGATTGCTTTGCTACCTAAAGGTAGTGAATGGTTTTTCAATGTTTTTAATTCGATACTCATCGTTGTTTATTCCAATGTGATATCAAGGTAGACCGAATGGCGGCCGTACGTTTCATAGAAGGGCTTAAATAGCACACCATCAATGGTAAATTGTAATGTTTCGGGATCCCCTTGAATGGATTTGCCAATATCCTTGGCATCCAATGTTACCTTTCGCCAATCGGTTCTGGCTTCTGTTTCTTGTGCCACCAATAATACGGGACCGTAAAAAATACTAGCAATGTTCTGCTGGTCCATTACGGGGTTCAGGTGGAATTCAAAAGGCATATTTATATCAATTACATCTCCATCTTTCCATGTACGGTTCAAGTTAAGATACTTACCTGGCTCAGCCTTTGCTTTGACCTTCTTCCCGTTTATTTTTACGAAAAAGCCTTTGGTTGCCCAATGAGGCACTCGAATATTCAAATCAAATTTCCCCTGGCCCTTTATCGTCAATTGCGTGTTATCTTCTTTAGGAAAAGCTGTTTTCTGTTCAATGGTGATATTTTTATCGGTCCACTCCAAGGTAGAAGGAACAAATAAATTCACATAGAGTGCACTATTGTTTTGACTTTTGAAATAAATTGAGTTTTGCAGTTTGGTGCTACTTTCCAAAGCTGTTCCGTTACAACAGGTAAAGCCGGTCATATCGGAATTTCCAAATCTTTTAACGGAACCAGGCCTTAAGGGGACGTGATAGGTATTGGCCGGACTGTCCTCGGCCACCGAAGCAAGAATATGATTATACAACCCTTTCTCGTAGTAATCCATCAATTCGGTACGCTGGTCAAAAAGAAATAAGTTTTTAGTGAGTTTTAGCATGTTGTAGGTAGCACATGTTTCATTTTGGCCTCCTGATGAAAATCCATTTTCATATAACGTGGCCGGTTGACCAATAAAACATTCCGCATTTGTAGGGTTCCTTGCCCCGGCTACACCACCTATGCTATACATGTAATCATTTTTTGCTTTGTACCAGAAGTTATCTGCCACTTGGTAATATTCCGGTAATTCCGAATCACGGTATATTTCGAGCGCACCCATAATCTGAGGTATATGTTGATTGGCATGCAGACCTCGGAAGGTATCCACGTTTTTCGCCAATCCATGGGAGTGTTCGGCATCACCGAAAAACATTTTTATATTGTCGAACAATTGCGCCACTTTCAGATACCTTGGTTCGTCGGTGATCCTGTCCAAACGGGCCATGGCTTCGTTCATACCGCCAAACTCTCCCGCAATGTAAGTGTTCCACATACCAATAAGCGTATCGGTGGGCAATTGGCTCAACCGGGCATATACCCAATCTCCCATGCCTTTAGCTATTTCTAAGGCTTTGTCATTGCCACTGACCTCATAAACATCCATTAGACCGGCCAAAATTTTGTGCAGGGTGTAATAGGGTGCCCATATTTGAGTAGGTTGTGTTCCATAGGTAGCTCCTTTTTCCAACATAATGAACTGGTCCGGTGGGTAGGCGCTTATAAAACCTTCGCCCCAATTCCAATAATCCGTACGTATACCGTTTTCACTCAAATCAGAATCGTAGGTTGATTTGCCCGGACCGGGAGGAACGGCGGTAGGGTCATCTACATACGGTCCACCTGTTTTAGCGGGGCGACCTGACATCTGGGAAAGTTGATACAACACTTCCACCATATAATCCATTTTATCGGCGAAATTGGCTTGCAATTCCTTGTCATAGCCGGTACTCGCATAGGCTTGGGCAATGGCCGTTAAATAATGGCCCGTAGCATGTCCTCTCAACTTTGTTTCTTGACTGTCCCAAACTCCCAAGGGCTGTGCTCCTTGTGGTTGTTCTTGCCCATAAGCATTACGGAACATATAAAGAAAGGAATCCGGATTGGTTTGAGCCAGCGTGCTTATGAACTTGTCTCTATTTTCTATGAATTTTGTTTGATTTCCATGCGCATCAACATCCAAAGAAACTTGATCCAGACCAAACACATCCAATGTAAGGTTGGGCGTTTCCGGTTTTTTATTGGCAACAACGGTTACTTTTGCCCTGGGTTGAAAATCAGTTCCAGCTACTCGACCCGTAACCACGTAATTCCCTGTTTTTGAAACCATGGAATTATCTTTTGGAGCTGGCCATAGCACCCTCACCTTTGGACCTTCGATACCAGTACGATACGTTCCTTGAACAAACCTTGGCAATCTAGGTAAAAAGCCTACAGCGGTTTCTACCTCAACATCGGATACGCCCACCAAATATTCATTGTACAATTGTGGAGTTTCCGGAGTAAATTTTGGAAGGTCATCTTCGGGTTTTTCCTTTTTCACTACTTCATCGCCTCCTCTTAGAGCAATGTTGCGAATCGTTCCTATTTGCTTTTCACTCAAAGGGATTCTGTATAATCTGAAATCGTGGATCTTGGCACTTAGATAAGGGTTTCCAGATATAATGGACCTACCAATATAGAGTACATTTTCGTGGGTGAACATTTCATCCAATTGCATGTCCATGTTTTCTACCTTACCTACTTGCTTCCCATCAATAAATAGATTGATGGATTTTGATGGAATATCGAAAACCAAACCAAGATGAACCCATTGGTCAGTTTCAATTTTTGAATCAGGCACAAAAATCTCGTACGTTTTTTCACCGTTTTTGATGACTTGTACTTGGGAACCTTCTTTCTCTTTGGTTCCAGCCAAAGCAACAAAAAAATGGGTTCGGCCATCTTTTCCGAAATCAAAAAGTGTTTGACCTGGTTGCAAGGATTTAAAATTTACCCAAGTCGTGATGCTCAACGATTCTTCACCTTCCAAAGATTCACCAGGAATGGAAACATAGGATTTGTCTTCTGCAGACAAAGAAAGCACTTTGCCAAACTGCCCATCATCTTCAAACTGGGTATCCGAGCCATAAACTCTCCCATGAAGATTGTTTCTAGACCAATCTTTGGCATCTCCATCAAAAATATAGCGGGCAATCATTCCAGTTTCACCAATCCCATCCAAAATTTGGTTTCCACTTTGTGCTTGTACAAAGTTTGTGGACCAAACGAGTAAGGATAGTACCGCAATGAATAATTTTATCGGTTTCATACTAATTATCTCAACATTTATTTTCTAAACTGATTAATGCATTACAGGACTTGAAACCCGTGTGCATAAGGGTCATCATCATCTATTATAATATTATTATAACCAATTACTTGAGCCCAACCCTGAATGCTAGGGACAATGGCCTGTTTTCCATCCAAGGTGGTTTCTGCCTCGACCTTTCCCACGAACTTGCTTCCTATGATGCTTTCATGTACAAAAGGCTCTCCCAGATTTAGTTTTCCTTTCGAATATAGTTGTGCCATACGAGCCGAAGTCCCCGTACCACAAGGAGACCGGTCTATGGCCTTATCCCCATAAAAAACAGCATTCCTACCCGATGACGAGGCATCCAAGGGGTTGCCCGTCCACATCATGTGGCTAACATCCCTTATGGTCGGATTTTCCGGATGGACAAACATATCGGGGTACTTTTCATTTATTTTTTTTCGGACCACTTGTGAAAAGTGAATTATTTGACCTGCCGAATAATCCTGCAATCCCGTAAAGTTTTGTTGTGGATCCACAATGGCATAATAATTTCCTCCATAGGCCACATCAAAAGTAATTTCACCCAACTCTGGACATACCACCGTTAAGTTCTCGGCAGCCAAATACGATTTTACGTTCACGAGTTTTACCCATTCCACTTTTTTGCCGGTCAATTGGTATTCGATTTCAACCAGTCCCGCAGGGGCCTCCATTCTAATCTTGCCCGGTGTTTTTGGAACAATCAGCCCTTCTTCGATCGCAACCGTAATAGTTCCTATCGTGCCATGGCCACACATGGGCAAACAGCCCGATGTTTCTATAAAAAGGATGGCAAAATCATTCTCCGGGCTGTGCGGTGCCATCAAAATGCTTCCGCTCATCATATCGTGCCCGCGCGGCTCAAACATCAATCCCCGTCTGATCCAGTCGTACTCTTTTAAAAAGTGCTGACGCTTCTCGCTCATATCCTTGCCCATTAAATTAGGGCCTCCACCTGCAACGACCCTCACGGGATTCCCGCAAGTATGTGCGTCTACACAAAAAAATGTTTTTCTGGCCACTCGCTATTTTTTTAAATGGTCTGGCAATAGTTCCATGGGAAAAGATTGATAGCTAATAGGTCTCACCCAACGTTTGATCGAGTGGATGCCCACAGCCGTAAACCTTGAATCGGTGGACGCGGGATAAGGTCCTCCGTGCTGCATGGACGGACATACTTCCACACCCGTGGGAACTCCATTATAAATGATCCTTCCCACTCTATTTTGCAACGCTTCCACTATTTCCAATAGGTTTGCACCATCATCATTCTCAGCGATAAGGGTTCCAGTCAACTGACCTTCCAATCCTTCTATAATCTGAAGAAGTTCGGCTTCATCCTCACATTGAACCACTAGCGAAAACGGCCCAAAGACCTCCTGATGCATTTTGGGGTTTTTCAGAAATGCCGATCCAGAAACACTGGCAATAATCGAAGCTGCATCATTCACACTTAAATCCCCATCATATTTGCCAACTACCTCTACTCCCTCCTGAGCGATAACATCCTCTCCTTTGGACTCGTATCCTTTTTTAATATTGGGATGTAGCATGGTCTGGGGGGCAATGGTAATGGTTTCTTTAGCCAATTCTTGAATAAAGGCTTCGGTATCTTTACTCTTTACCGTTAACAAAAGCCCCGGATTTGTACAAAACTGCCCTGTACCCAAACTGATGGATCCCGCATAGGTCTTTGCCAGCTCACTTGCTCTTTTGGATATAGCATTTGCCGTCATGATCACAGGATTGACACTCCCCATTTCCGCAAAAACAGGTATAGGTTCATCTCGCTTGGCAGCCAAATCAAAAAGTGCCCTTCCCCCTCCAATGCTACCGGTAAATCCAACAGCCTTTATTTTTGGGTGGTTCACTAAATCAATTCCGGTCTGTACTGCTCCATTAACACTTGAAAAAACACCCTTCGGCATTCCTGTTTTTTCCGCAGCCTTTACAATGGCCGAAGCCACCAATTCGTTGGTACCTGCATGCATAGGGTGACCTTTTACGATTACCGGGCAACCAGAAGCCAAAGCACTTGCCGTATCCCCGCCCGCTGTGGAGTAGGCCAATGGGAAATTACTGGCTCCAAAAACCGCCACGGGCCCTAAGGGAATCATAGTTTTCCGTAAATCTGCTTTGGGCTGGGGTTTTCTGTCCGGTTGAGCTGAATCAAAGGTGTTTTCACGCCAGTCATCATTGGAAACAAGCTCAGCAAACGAGCGTAACTGGAAAACAGTTCTTCCACGTTCTCCAATGGCCCTCCCTTCTGGGAGGCCGGATTCCAACATATAGGTGTCGATCAATTCCTGGTCCAAAGCCAAAATTTCATCGGCAATGGTGTTCAGAAAATCTGCTCGTTGTTTTCCCGGAGTTCTTCTAAATGTTTTAAAAGCTTCCCAAGCCAGTTCGGCAGCACTTTCTATTTCTTCTTTTGTTGCTTCCAAAAACACTGTGGGGTTCTGAACATTCTCCTTTGGATCAATGGTCCTGAACTCCGTGGACCCGTCAGCCTTAAATTGTCCTGCAATACAGTTTTTACCTGTAATCATACTACACTATTTATATTTTTATATTCCGGAAGTTCCGGTCTATTCTTCATTGCGGTTTCTATTACCTTTAAAACTCTTTCCCTTTCCGCTCCTTGCAATGGCAATCTAGGGGCACGTACATGTTCGGTACCGATTCCCGTAGCGACTTCCGCCAACTTTATGTTTTGTACCAATTGCGGACTGATGTCCAGCTCCAACAATGGCATGAACCATCGATATATCTCCAAAGCTTCCTGAATTCTTCCTGCTTTTACAAGCTCGTAAATAGCCACTGTTTCGGCAGGATACGCGCAAACCAATCCAGCTACCCAACCAACAGCTCCGATTACTAGGCTCTCCAAGCCCAATGTATCAACCCCCGTAAAGACTTTGACTCGATCTCCAAACTTGTTTTGAATTCTAATTACATTGGTGATATCTCGAGTGGATTCCTTTATAGCCTGAATATTATCGCATTCAATCAATTCCTCAAGCATATCCAAAGTCACTTCAATCTTATAATCCACGGGATTATTGTAGAGCATAATGGGCAGTGAAGTACTGTTCGCGACAGCCTTGAAATAGGCAACGGTCTCGTAATCCGTCGCTTTGTAGCGCATTGGTGGCAAAAGCATTAACCCGTTTGCACCCACTTTCTCTGCTCGTTGGGCTGCCTCAATGGCTGCTTTGGTACTTTGCTCGGCCACGTTCATTATTATTGGAATTTTACCATTGGCCAATTCGAGTGACTTTTTTATCAGGGTTTCTTTCTCTTCTTGTACCAAGGTACTCGCTTCTCCCAAAGTGCCCCCGAGAATTATTCCGTGAACCCCGGCTTCAATCTGCGCCTTGATGTTCTTTTCGAACATGACAAGATCTAACTTGTCTTCACTTGTAAACTTCGTAGTTACAGCAGGCATTACGCCCTCCCATTTTACCATAGTCTTCTTAAATTATTTCCATCTAAAATTACAAAGCCGATCCCACTATCTTTTATATCATTATTAGCTTATTATTATACTATATTACCCTATTTTAGCTGTAAAATAATTTTTTGAAATAATTTAAGCTCATCAATGAAAGTCCTCCCCTTTAAAATACCCAAACCCAAGAACGAGGCACTTGTCTATCAAATTGACAGGGAACAGGTGTTTTATGACCAATTGCACCAGCACGGGGAAATTCAGATCAGCTATGTGGAAAAAGGAGCTGGCTCCCTTATTGTGGGCGACAGTATAAATGAATATAAGGCCGGTGACGTTTTAGTGATCGGGAGTTATATCCCTCACGTATTTCGCAGCGACACCCGGATCAAGGAGGAATCTTTGATGCACACCCTGTTTTTTGATGAAGATTCCTTTGGTAAGGATTTTTTTCAGCTTACGGACCTATCATCAACCCAAAATTTCTTTAAGAAATCGGTATTTGGGATGCGTATCCTTTCTCGGAAAAGCAAAATCATTCCCTTGTTCAATGCGCTATCACATCAAAACAAAGTGGAACAAATCGCATCGTTGTTGATGATCATCAATCAAATCAACAAGTCGAAAACCACCCCCCTTTCCTCCTTTGTTTATCGAAAATCGTTTACCGATGACGAGGGTAAGCGAATGAGCCAGGTGTACGAATATGCCATGGAGCGATATGCGGAGCCGATTACATTGGATGAGATAGCGGAAAGGGCCAATATGAGTAAAAATGCATTCTGCAGATATTTTAAAAAGCGGACCAATAAAACTTTCTTTCAGTTTTTGATTGAAATACGGATTGAAAATGCCTGTAAAATTCTCATCAAAAACCCTGAACTGTCCATTGCCGCAATTGCGGAACAATGCGGATTCAACAATATTGCCAATTTTAACCGCAAGTTCAAGACGTTCAAACATTGCACACCAACCCAATACCGCAATCAATTTTAAAGGGAAAACTATTACCCCTTGGATGCTGAAAACTTTATCCATAATTTCAATCTTTATTCAGCGCTACGAGTTTGTACACTATTATTGACATAGAAACCACAGGAAACGGAATCAAAGGCAACAGGATTACCGAGATTTCCATTTTTAAATATGATGACGGACAAATTGTGGACGAATTTACCTCATTGGTCAATCCGGAAAGTCCCATTCCCTATTTTATAACCGGCCTTACGGGAATCGATGATCAGATGGTGCAAAACGCACCTACTTTCCAAGAGGTTGCCCAAAACATCCTGCATATTACCGAGGGATGCATTTTTGTGGCCCACTCTGTTAATTTTGACTATGGTGTGATCAAAGAAGAGTTCCGACAAATAGGTATTGATTTTACCAGAAAAAAACTCTGTACGGTCCGTCTATCTCGAAAGTTGATACCGGGACTCCGTTCCTACAGCTTGGGAAAATTGTGTTCCGCTGTGGACATTCCCTTGGTAGATCGCCACCGTGCTCGCGGAGATGCACATGCTACGGTGCTTTTGTTCGAAAAACTTTTGGGAAAACCCGAATCCAAAATGGTATTCAAAAAATTCTTGAACGCCCGAAGTCAGGAAGCGACCCTTCCACCACATTTGCCCAAAGCTGTTTTTGATAAAATCCCCCAAAAACCGGGCATCTATTATTTTATGAATCAGAATGGGGAAATCATTTATGTGGGAAAGGCCATTAACCTTAAAAAAAGGGTGCTGGGACACTTTTACGACAAAAGCCGCAAGGAAATTCAAATGTGCGGGGAGACGGCTAATATCGACTTTAAGCTGGCCGGCAGCGAATTAGTGGCACTCTTGATGGAATCCGCGGAAATAAAACGGCTTTTTCCACCCTATAACCGTGCGCAAAAAAGACAAGGCAGACAGTACGCTATTTTTGCCTATGAGGACCGAAATGGAATTACACACTTGGCTTACAACACCATTAAAGGGGTTCCAAGTCCCTTGAAAGTGTTCCATAATCAAACCGAATGCCGAGCATATCTGGAAGAAGTATGCAAAGGTTTTTCACTTTGCCCCAAATATTGCCATCTGCAGCAGACCAATTCAGCTTGCTCCCATCATGAAATTAATACCTGCGAAGGAATTTGCAGAGGCGAAGAGTCCCCAAAAGAATACAACCAGAAAGTCGAGGAAGCGATAGCACATATGAAAATACTGTCCTCTGAAGTACGTATTATTAAAGAAAAGGGCAGGAACGAAAACGAAAGCGCGGTTATTTTAATTGCAGATGGCATTTACAAAGGCTTTGGTTTTATCGATACGAACATTGAAGTATCCTCCATTGAAGATATTGAGGCCTTCATCAGCCCGCAGAAACATACTTTGGAAACAGAAAGTATCCTTACCCACTATTTTTTGAAGCACAACAAAAACCAAATTCCTGCTTCTTAAGGACTAAGCTCCAGGTTTTAGAACGACCTTAAACTGGGCGGAATCCTTCAACATTTGAAATCCTTGGTGAAGATTGACTTGCTCAACGGCATAGGGATAAAACGAAATGGGTTCTATACATACCATGTTCCTCACCTCTGTCCAACACATAAAATTTCCAAAACCTTCGGTCTCGATGGTGATTTCCTTCTCGTCCTTTAGTGTGATGGAGGTACAATCGGCCACCTGCAATGCTCGACTCCCAACGGCCAACACCTCATCCAGTGAAATCTCTTTGCCCTTTGCCAAAATTACCGGTGATTTTGAATGCAGTTTAAATGCAGGATGATACCCCAACATAAAGGGCATCCCTTCTTCTCCTGAAATTTTAAAATGAACCTCAAGACTATCATCCTTCAACAAAAAGGATTTCTCAAACCTAAAATCGTAGGGCCAAGACAATGCCTCTTCCGTTGATTTTTCAGGAAATTTTGAATTGGAAACCTCGCTTCCCGATTCATATTCCTTGGCGAAGACAGCAGAAGTATCTGTTTGATGTTCCAATATATAATCCATTTGGCGTAGATGTCCATGTTGGTCTTGGACCGCTTCGCCTTTGGGTGTTTTTACACGAAAATCAGCCTCGTTGACCGGCCCTATTATGGGAAACATTTCAGTATCGGCACTGCTCCATCCCGGACTTCCCTTTTGATGTATGAACTGGTATCCGTTTACTTCATAACCCACCAACTCTCCAGCATCAATCTTCACTGTGGTGTTATTTCTTTTAAGTTTCACCATTATTTTGTGTTTATTAATCGGTAGATCAAAATGGCAGTACGCTTGGTCAACGCTTCAATCGTATTTAGGTTAACGGTCTCTTGTGGGGTGTGGGCATTGGAACCCATGGTACCCAATCCGTCCAACCCATCCACATATTTGGCCACAAAGGAAACATCGGCAGCACCCCTTCTTCCTGGGTCATAGGCCAACACTTCTCCCTGCTTCAAATCCAGACTAACCTTGTTCAATGTGCTCAATAATTCAAGGTTGCCATCAGTTGGTTGCATAGCCGGATAACTATCGGTAAAACTTACGGATGCTGAAGTTTTAGGCAAGTTGTTCGCCACGATTTCCCTCATTTTTGCCCTGGCACGTTCTTTCTGTTCCTCGGATATAAATCTGAGTCCGCCTTTTACTATGGCCTTTTGGGCAACTACATTGGTTTTTCCAAAGGCATCACCCTTACTGGTCAATTCATCGTAATTGACAAAAGTTCCACCAAGTAAAACACCTGGGTTAAAGGTCAACAGGTCTTCGCCCTTGACATCTGTATAAAATTGATGAAGGATTCGGGACATTTCGAATATGGCCCCGGCACCTGTACCTTCGCTAAAAATTCCAGAGGAATGGGCTCGTTTCCCTTCCACTTCCACGGTCCAACCTGAAGCACCTCTCCTAGCCACTGTGGCATAATTAAAACCCGTGGAAGTTTCAAAACCAAGGGCAACATCGCTTCGCTTGGCTGCATCTATCAAATCTTTTCTACTAATGGACAAAGGGTCGCCTGTGCTCTCTTCGTCCCCAGTAAATGCCACAATGATCTGTGCATCATCCAACAAACCGTTATCGGAAAGTGCTTTTAAGGCATATAGCACAATTACATCTCCACCTTTCATATCGTTGCCCCCTGGGGCGTGGGCAATGCTATCGTTCACCATTTCAAAAGTCTGGAAAGGACTGTCCTCTTCAAAAACAGTGTCCAAATGTCCAATAAGCAACAGCTTTTTTCCCTTTGAACCCGAGGTTTCCGCAAATAAGTGACCAGAACGGTTCATATCGGCCGGCATTTCTATCCAAGTAGTTTCAAAACCGATATCATCAAAGGCATCCTTAAATACCATCCCTACTTTTTTCACGCCTTCCGCATTAAGGGTTCCGCTGTTGATATTGACCACTTTTTCAAGAAAGTCAATGGCTTCAGCATTGTTTTTTTCAATGGTGGAAACAATCTTTTTTTCAGCCCTGGAAAGTTTTTGTGCTGATAAAGAAACGGTTACAACTAACGCAAATAAAGTTGGATAAAATTTAATTTTCATGGTGGGTTATTTTGCTCGACAAGTTATCAATTTAGATTGATAAAGCCCACTCAACAGCATATCTTCTACTCGAACTGAATGGCTTTTACGGGCGTGATTTTAGTGATGATGTATGATGGAATCAAAAGCATCAACAAACAAAGCAACATCACCCCTATATTCAATAGTAAGACGGTTTGCAAGTCCATATGCACGGGAATGTAGTCGATATAGTATTCCTCGGGGTTTGGGAATTTGAACATTCGGTACTTATTCTGAAGAAAGATAAGCCCCAAACCAATCAAGTTACCCCAAAAAAGTCCGATGGCGATCAAATAAGCCGCATTGTACAAAAATACTTTTCGGATGCTCCAGTTGGCAGATCCCAACGCTTTTAAAATCCCGATCATTTGGGTCCGCTCCAAAATAAGGACCAGCAAAGCGGTTATCATATTAATGCCTCCTACAATGATCATGATACCTATGATCAGGGCGATATTAAAATCAAAAAGACCGATCCATTCAAAAATGCGGAAGTATTTACTCTTGATGTTCTGCGTATCCAAGTTGGAGAGCGTTTTATTGTATATCTCATTACTCTTCTCTTCCAATTGGTCAAAGTCATCTATAAAAACCTCGAAGTTTCCAATTTGATTTTCCTCCCATCTGTTCATCAATTGGATATGGCGAATATCCACAAACACGTAGGTTTCATCAAACTCCTCAAAACCGCTGTCATAAATACCAACTATTTCGAACCTACGATTGTTCGGTGGCTTGGACGCATCACCATCACGAAGAAAAAAGGAAAAAAAACTATCGCCGACTTTTAACTGCAACCTATTGGCCATTAAACTGGATATGAGCACTTCCTCATTGAGGTCTCCACTATAATCGGGTATCCTCCCATCGACCAGATACTCTTCAAAAGTGCTCCAATCGTAATCGGTTCCCACTCCCTTGGCCAACATCCCCTCAAACGTATCGGCTGTTCGGATAATTCCACCTTTGGTGGCTACCGCCTGAACGTGTCTTATACCTTCCACATCTTTGAATTCAGGATAAAAATCCTGATCAAGGATAATCGGCATCAGGGAAACCTCGGAGTTATTGTTATCGAAACTGGAAATTTGAATATGGCCGTTAAAGGCTGCGACCTTTTCGCGTATCTTATTTTTTAGGCCAATACCTGTGGCAATGGCAATGAGCATCATTACCACCCCAATGGCGATAGCGGCAATGGCAATTTTTATTATCGGGGCGGAAATACTAATTTTATGTTCCTTCCCTGTAACAAGGCGTTTGGCAATAAATAATTCTAAATTCAACGAATGCCCATTTTATCTAGATTCAAAAGTACAGTTTTATTGTTGTTTTTGGTGTTTTCCGCATGCAAGGGACAACAAAAAGAAATCATTTCCGCTTCAGATGCCAAAACCGAAGTGTTCGCACCCATAAAAGTGGCAGCCAACCGAACCGAGGTTTACCTTCCTTTACTTCAAGGTAAAAAGGTGGGTATAGTGGCCAACCCAACAAGTGTCATTTTTAAAGGAAAAGGCCACACTCATTTGGTGGATTCTTTGCTCTCCCTGGGTGTGGATATAAAAAAGGTTTTTGCTCCTGAACACGGTTTTCGAGGTAAGGCAGATGCAGGGGAACACGTAAAAGATGGGGTGGATACCCAAACAGGGCTGCCCATTATTTCACTCTACGGTAAAAACCGAAAACCATCCCAAGAGCAACTGAGCGGCTTGGATGTGGTTGTTTTTGACATTCAAGATGTTGGGGTCAGGTTTTACACCTTTATTGCTTCCTTACAATTGGTGATGGAGGCCTGCGCCGAAAACAATACGCCTATAATGGTTTTGGACAGACCCAATCCCAATGGACATTATGTGGACGGACCCACCATGATGAAAGAACATACAAGCTATTTGGGAATGAACACGATTCCCTTAGTGTATGGGATGACCATCGGCGAATACGCCCAAATGTTGAACGGTGAAGGATGGCTGGAAAATGGAAATAAAGCTGATTTAACCGTAATTGAACTGGAGAACTACACCCACGATTCAGAATATCACCTGCCTATTCGACCTTCACCCAATCTGCCCAATGATACATCGATTACACTTTACCCAAGTCTCGGATTATTCGAGGGCACCAATGTAAATGCCGGCCGCGGCACCGAATTCCAGTTTCAACGGTACGGTGCCTCTTTTATGGATAGCACCACCTATGATTTCAGTTATGTTCCCGAGCCCAACTTCGGTTCCAAATACCCAAAAGAAGAGGGCAAAATCTGCTATGGCCGAGACTTGTCCAAAACTCCAAGAATGAACGAAGTAACCATGGAATGGATCATTGATGCTTACAATAATACTTTGGACAAGTCCAAATTCTTTTTAACCAGCGGATTCACCAAACATGCGGGTACTCCCCTACTTCAAAAACAGATTGAGGAAGGTTTATCGAACGAAGAAATCAAGGCAACTTGGCAAAATGATCTGGAAAGCTTCAAAAAAATCAGGCAGAAGTATTTAATTTACAATTGATACATAGCTTGACACGAATTCCACGAATTGATCTGAACATTCTTTCTTTGTCATTCTGAGCAGAACGGAGAATCTCGTCACCCTGAACTCGTTTCAGGATCTAACTTTTATGGATTCCGTGTAAGGCACAGAATGACAGGGGATATGATGGATATAAATTTTAGAAAAACTGAACATTGCTCTTTGTCATTCTGAGCATCGCGAAGAATCTCACCGACCTGAATTCGTTTCAGGACCCCACTTTTATGGATTCCGTGTCAGGCACACAATGACAGGGGATGTGATGGATGTAAATTTCAGAAAAACCGAACATTTAACTTTGTCATTCTGAGCAGCGTGAAGAATCTCACCAACCTCAACTCGTTTCAAGACCCCACTTTTATGGATTCTGTGTCAGGCACGGAATGACAGGGGATGTGATGGATACAAATTTTATAAAGTCCGAACATTGCTCTTTGTCATTCTGAGTGTAGCGAAGAATCTTTCGTTTTTTGGACTTTAGGTTTTTCCTTTCTCTCGAAGAAGCGATTCTTCAGTCGTTTCTCAATTAATGCTTTTGCACCACATATCCGAAGAAATTTTACCCCTGGGTTGTAGGTCTTCGATATTTATGAAAAGGTTGTTTCAGCAAGCCTTTGATGCTGCTGTTTTCCTTTTCGTCGGGAAAGGTATCTACCCCATACACAATATTTTTAGGATCCATGGACATGTATGTGCCGAACAATCTGTCCCAAATAGAGAAAATATTTCCATAGTTGGAATCGGTATAAGGCAATTGATAATGATGGTGTACTTTGTGCATATCGGGACTTACAATGAACCAGCTGATGGCATTGTCCACTTTTTTGGGCAAGCGAATGTTGGCGTGATTGAATTGTGAGAACACGACGGACAAACTTTGGTACAACATAATGATGCCGATGGGCGCTCCAACAATAACAACACCCGCCAACGTAAATGCATACCTGATCAAACTTTCCAAAGGATGATGACGATTGGCCGTAGTCGTGTCCACATTATGATCGGAATGGTGCACTAAATGAACCATCCACAATGGTTTTACCTTGTGCTCTACCCAATGCGCCGCATAAGCCCCTATCAAATCCAAGAGCATTACGCCAAGAACCACGTAAAGCCATAACGGCATTTCTGGCAGCCAGTTAATAATCCCGAATTGATTCTCAACAGCCCAATCCGACGATTTTAGCAACAAAAACGCGAGCGGAAAATTCACAATAATGGTAGTCAGTGTAAAAAAGAAGTTGGGAACGGAGTGCCGCCATTTCTTATAGGGTACATTGAACAGGGGCACCATCCCTTCCAAAATCCAGAAAAAAGTGATTCCCCCCACCAAAATTAGGCTACGGTGCCATGAAGGGATAGTCTCGAAATATGAAATAATCTGTTCCATCCCTTCAAATATAACAAATCATTAAAATTTGATGTTTTTTTTCATCTCTTCTACAATATTGAATGCAGCAGGACAAATCGCAACGTTTTTCATGGTAAGGTTCGCTATCTGTTGAAACTTTTTTCGGTCGGTGTGCGGAAACTCCCGGCACGCTTTGGGCCGAACATCGTAAATGGAACAGTAATTTTCAGCTCCCAAAAAAGTACAGGGAACGCTTTGCAACACATAATCGTTCTCCTCATCCACCTTTAAAAACTCATCAATAAATTGTGAGGGCTTCATCCTAAAATGTTTGGCAATCCGCTCAATATCGGCATTGGTGAACAATGGTCCCGTGGTTTTACAACAATTGGCACAGCTTAGGCAATCGGTTCGTTCAAACTCGGCCTCATGCAATTCCTGCATCGTATAATCCAAGTCCTTTGGCGGCCGCTTTTTCAGCTTGGTGAAGAATTTTTTGTTCTCGGAATGCTTCTCCCTGGCCTTTTGTGGTAAATCCCTGAGTATTTCATCCATAGTGCACAAACTTATCCATTTTAAACCTTTCCAAGCAATTAAAGTCCCACCTTTGCAAAAACAAACTCTGGCTATGGCAGATGTTTTTGGAATGGCCCTGCGCGATTATCAAAATGGGGAGTATACAGAAGACATAAAAACCTACTCATCTTTGGATGAAGAAGATGTGATTCCCATTCCCTATTTGTTCCGGACATTTGATGAGATGCCCAAAATTGAACAGAAAGCACTTCAGTTGGCGTATGGTAAAGTGTTGGATATTGGTGCTGGCGCAGGTAGCCATGCCCTTTATCTACAAAAGAAAGGACTGGAGGTAACGGCTTTGGACAATTCTGAAGGTGCCATTGCCGTGTGCAAGCAGAGAGGTCTAAAATCCACGGTGCTCAGCAATATCATGAACTATTCGGGAGAAAAGTACGACACCCTACTTTTGCTCATGAATGGTATTGGGTTGGCCGGAAAGCTGAACAACTTAAGTCATTTTTTACAGCATTTGGCCTCATTATTACGGCCTTATGGACAAATTTTGTTGGATTCCAGTGATATCATCTATATGTTTGAACAAGATGAAGATGGTGGATATTGGATTCCAAACAATGAAGCTTATTATGGTGAAGTGGCCTTTACCATGGAATACAAAGGCAAAAAAAACAAACCATTTTATTGGGTTTATATAGATTTCAATACCTTGCAGAATGCCTGCGAATCCAATGGATTCAATTGTGAGCTTGTAATTTCGGGAGATCATTACGACTATTTAGCAAAGCTTACGTTAAAGAAATAATAGATTCCGATATAAAACGTTGTAGTACATATTCACTTGCTATGAAAAAAATTGCTCTTTACACTCTTCTAAGTTTTGGACTGCTTTTAGGGTGCTCCAAAGATTCGGAAGTTACTTCTTCATCCAATTCCGAAGCAAACCTTAAAGCTGGAAATCTCCTATCAACGGGTGCATCGGCTAGAGACCTCTTATCCAACGAGAATTTTGATAAGCTGGTAATCGAGATTGCCTATGTTGCTGGTTTTGAGCCCACTTTTGAGGCCATTGCCAACTTTGAGGATTTTTTACTCGAAAGAACGTATAAGCAAACTATCGAATTCAAGTATACTTCCCTGTCTACCCCTTCGGAAGAAACTCTTACATTGGAAGAGGTTGTTGACCTAGAATCAGAGAACAGGACCCAGTACAACAACGACAATACGTTGGCGGTCTATATTTATTTCGCAGATGCTCCCGCCGACACCGACAAAGACGACGAAGGACTCGTCACCTTGGGAGCGGTATATCGCAATACTTCTATGGTAATCTATGAATCTACTGTGGAGGAGATGGCAAACAGTAGCGAGACCGTTACCATTTCCGATGTTGAAACCGCTACATTATTTCATGAGTTTGGACATTTGTTCGGATTGGTCAATTTATCCACGGAATCGGTAAACGATCATGAGGATGTTGATGCTGAAAACCATTGCAATGTGGATGGTTGTCTAATGCGGGCCGAATTGCAGTTTGGAGCCTCCCTTTTAAAGCAGATGGAAAAAAATGCCTCAAAGGGTCTAGCTTCTATTCCAGACTTTGATAGTGAGTGCTTGTTAGATCTTCAAAAATACGGGGGGCGTTAATCTATTTGGATTAAGGAATATTCAAATACTTATGGGTCTGCAGGGAAACCTTCCATTTGGGATGTTTCATTACATAATCCACTATTTGTGGCACCATTTTGTCGCGCACGCTCCATTCCGGTTGTAAATAAAGGATACAATCATCATTGACTTTGGCCGCTTGCTCCTCGGCAAAAATAAAATCGTGCTTATTGTAAACAATCACTTTAAGTTCGTGGGCCTTCCCATAAATATCTTCAACAGGAAGTTTATTCTTTTTGGGCGAAAGGCAAATCCAATCCCAAACCCCCGTTAAAGGGTAAGCGCCAGAGGTTTCAATATGAATTGTCATGCCTTTTTCCTTTAGGGCTTGGGTCAAAGGTCCCATGTCCCAAGTAAGTGGTTCACCTCCCGTAATCACAATGGTATCCGAATATTTTTCAGCATTGGCCACAATACTATCAATAGCCGTTGGGGGATGCGTTTCCGCATTCCAACTTTCTTTTACATCACACCAATGGCAGCCCACATCGCAACCACCGACCCTTATAAAATAAGCAGCGGTTCCTTTGTGGTAACCTTCCCCCTGAATGGTATAAAATTCTTCCATAAGGGGCAGCATCAAGCCCTTTTCCACCAAATCCATTACATTTTCTTCTACCATGGTGCAAAGATAGTCCACTTCTATCGTTTCACCTATTTTACAGCAATAACATCAATCTCTATGTTGCTGTTTGCGGCAAGTCCCTTAGCTGCAAATGTGGTCCGAGCCGGTTTTTTGGTGAAATATTGGGTGTAGACTTCATTAAAGGCCGAAAATTCGTCAATATCAGCCAAAATCACAGTGCATTTCACCACGTTGTCCAAGGTCATACCATGTTGGGCCAGCACGTCTTCAATATTATGTATGGCTTGCTCCGTTTCAGCTTTAATTCCTCCTTTAACAAGAGTTCGGGTGGTATGGTCCATCCCTATTTGGCCGGCCAAAAAGTACATATTGTCCGCTTCTACCACATCACTAAAAGGAGCGTTTTGCTTTTTTGGTTCGTGCGATTTGTGGAAAATAATCTCCGTACTTTCTTGCGCATAGGAAGTGGCCATGACCCCACTCATCAAAATGGACAACAGTGCATACTGAAAAGGTTTCATAATCTCGTTTTTAGTTTTGCTTAAAATTACCCTATTTTTATCGCAAATTGAACGCGATGGGCAACAAAGAAAAATTCTTTGAGCATATAGAACAAGGGTACGCCATGAAAGGCGATTACATTACTGTGGGTGCAGGAATGTTGGATGGTGAAACCATGACCAATGCCTACATAAAAGTCCCTCTGAAAACGATGAACCGCCATGGACTTATAGCCGGTGCCACGGGTACGGGAAAAACCAAGACCCTACAGGTATTGGCAGAAAACCTATCCGACAAAGGTATCCCGGTATTGCTCATGGACCTAAAAGGGGACCTGAGCGGTATTGCCCAGCCTAGCCCGGGACATCCCAAAATTGATGAGCGTCAAGAAAAAATCGGACTCCCGTTCGAACCCAAAGGTTTTCCCGTTGAAATTTTATCTCTTTCGGAACAGAGTGGGGTGCGCTTACGTGCCACCGTATCCGAGTTTGGCCCAGTGCTACTGTCAAGAATTTTAGACCTGAGCGTTACCCAAGAAGGCATCGTGGCCGTGGTTTTTAAATACTGTGATGACAATAAATTACCCTTGTTAGACCTTAAGGACTTTAAAAAGGTGCTGCAATATGCCACTGGCGAAGGAAAAGAGGAGTTCCAAAAAGACTATGGCCGCATTTCAACGAGCTCTACTGGGACCATTTTAAGAAAAATCATTGAACTGGAACAGCAGGGGGCCGACCTTTTCTTTGGCGAAAAATCCTTTGATGTGGATGATTTGGTTAGAATTGACGAAAATGGACGTGGTTATGTGAACATTATCCGTTTGACCGATATCCAAGATCGCCCAAAACTGTTTTCAACATTTATGCTGAGCCTTTTGGCCGAGATTTATTCTACCTTTCCGGAGCAAGGCGATAGCGATAGGCCGGAGTTGGTCCTGTTCATTGACGAGGCACACCTGATTTTTGACAATGCCAGCAAAGCACTTTTGGATCAGATTGAAAGTATTGTAAAACTGATTCGCTCCAAAGGAATCGGTCTTTATTTTGTGACCCAAAACCCAACCGATGTGCCGGACGATGTTTTGGCACAATTGGGACTAAAAATACAGCATGCACTCCGTGCTTTTACCGCCAAGGATAGAAAAGCAATTAAGCTTACCGCCCAGAACTATCCGATTTCCGATTTTTACGATACCGCTGAAGTACTCACTTCATTGGGAACCGGGGAAGCTTTGGTGTCCGCCTTGGACGAAAAAGGACGCCCCACTCCTTTAGCAGCCACTATGATGCGAGCCCCCATGAGCCGGATGGATATTTTAAGCGATTCCGAAATCAAAGAGGTGTTGGACAAATCCAAATTGATCAAAAAATACAATGAGGAAATAGACCGCGAAAGCGCCTATGAAATCTTGTCGGAAAAAATAGAAAAAGCTGAAAAAGAGGCAGAGAAAGAAAGGAAAGAAGAAAAATCAACAAGCCGTCGGTCATCGAGCCGAAGAAGTACCCGCATGAACCCCGTGGTCAAAGTTTTGACCAGTGCCACATTTATAAGAGGGGTTTTGGGCGTATTAAAAAAAGTCATCCGATAAATTATATGAAAAAGACAAGTAGAATTATTGCCCTCGTTTTTGGGATTGTATTACTCCATTCTTGCCAAAAAGACACTACATTTCTGATTACTGAAACCAGTGTTGGACCATTGACCCAGTCTACCAAGGTGAAAGAGATGGAATCCACTTTTGCAAAAGATTCGGTTGTGGGAGACACCGCCCAAATCAGTCTTGGGCTTTCCCCTAAAAAAATTGAGATTTTTGAAAAAGGAGGCAAACATCTTTTAACACTTACCTCAAATTCCGACAGTATACCCACTATTGAGAATATCAGGATTATGGATGCCCGATATGTTACGGAAAAAGGTATTGGGCTTCGAAGTACCTTTAAGGATATCCAGAGCAAATACGACATCAAAAAAATTGTGACCACCTTGAACAGTATTGTTGTTTTCCCAAAAGGCAGCAATCTCTATTTCACTATTGATAAGGAGGAACTGCCAGAAAATTTACGTTTTTCAACTGCTGATATCGAGGCTGTACAAATTCCTGACGATGCCAAGATCAAATACTTGATGTTGGGCTGGGAATAAGCTCCAAATAAGGTCCCCAAATGAAAAAGTTACTTAACAAAATTATTCCTTTGGCCTATGGCCAGTACTTTAATGCATATAGCCTTATTGCACCAAAAAAGATGGCAAATAGTGCCTTCCACGTATTTTGCACCGTAAGAAAAGGTAGGATCACACCGGAACAGGCCTCTTATCTGGATGATTTTAAGCTCACCGTTGAAGAAGTTGCCGGGCATAAAATACAATCGTATCATTGGCCAGGGAACAAAGAAACCATTTTACTGGTCCATGGTTGGGAGAGCAACACCTTTAGATGGCGAAATCTTATTAAAAAGCTTAGGGAGGCAGACTTTAACATTATTGCTTTTGATGCACCCTCCCATGGCTATTCGTCCGGCAAGCACTTATACGTACCCTTGTATGAAGAGGCCGTAAATTACATGGTGAAAAAGTACAATCCAAAACACCTTATCGGACATTCGGTTGGGGGCATGACCATTGTTTACAACCAATATAAAAACCCCAGCTCCCATGTGGAAAAAATGGTCACCATAGGTTCCCCATCCGAGTTTCATGAGATCATGGGACACTTTCAAGATATTTTAAAGTTCAATAATAGGGTGATGAAGCAATTGGATACATATGTCCATAATCGTTTCGGCTTCAAAATTGATGAGTTTTCCACATCCAAATTTGCACGGTCCATCAGCAAAAAAGGATTGCTCTTCCACGATAAACACGATCAAATCACTCCCTACCACGCCTCCGTGGCGGTTAACAAAAATTGGAAAAACAGTGAACTGGTAAGCACCGAAGGCTTGGGGCACTCCATGCACCAAGATGATGTGAACAATCAAATCGTATCATTTTTGGAAGCTTGATAAAGTTGTCCTAATTTTCAGAAAAAATAGACCATGCAAAAAATAACCCCCTTTCATGTTGCCGTTCCTGTGCACAATTTAGATGAATGTAGAACCTTTTACCGGGATGTACTCGGTTGTAAAGAAGGGAGAAGTGCCGAACAATGGGTAGACTTCGACTTTTTCGGGCATCAATTTGTGATTCATTACAAACCAAAGTCCGAGGAAGAGACCCACACCAACCCTGTTGACGGAAAAAATGTACCGGTTCCGCACTATGGTGTTGTTCTGCCGTGGGACACTTTTCAAACATTTTCCAAGGAGTTGATTGAAAAAGGAATTGATTTTGTAATCGAACCTTACATCCGTTTTAAGGGTGAGCCTGGGGAGCAAGCTACCATGTTTTTTCTGGACCCTTCAGGTAATGCTTTGGAATTCAAGGCGTTTAAAGATATGGGGCAACTTTTTGCCAAATAGGTCAAACAAGGTTCAGGCCTTTTTTCTTTACCCATATTTGGGCAAAAATCATATTGGGAACCCAACATAGCCAGGCAACTATTTTATAAGCCACTAAGAATTCTCCAAAAACGATAGTGAGCAAGGGCAACCAAATACGCAGTGTTACTGCGGCAAAGCAAGCAGCATAGCTATAGATCATCATACCTTGATGAAGGGAAAGGTCTTTGTTTTTCACGGCGATATATGCCCTTGTTGTGGTAAAAATCCATATTACGCCCAAACTGATGAAACCTATGGATGAAACCAAACCACCAGTGGCAAAAAAACCGAGGTATACTCCGCAAAGTCCACTTAATAGGGCGGAGACCACATATATTTTACCAAGGTTTCGATGAAGATTCAGTCTTTTGGACCTGAGTTTTTTAATAAACTGTGACCACCCGACCAACAAGGCCAAGCCTCCAAAACTGATATGACCGTAAAACGCTGTTTTCCATATGGTGCTTGCCAACAATTCATGGGATTTATTCATTAAAAGTCCAAAATTGTCGGAAGCGAATACATAGACCAAAGGATAAAGACCAATTCCTATGGCCAGGAACACAAAAACCACCCAAGCTACTTTGTTTCTTGCCGTTTGAGCCATAATGCCTGATTTATCGATAGGTAAGTTATCGATATTTTAAACACAAAAACAAGAATTTCAAATGTAATTCGTTATAAGTGTACCAATTAGTCATTTAAATCGAACGCAAATCCTACTGCTATGAAGACAATTTTACTCTTGGTCACCCTTATTTTTTCTGCTATGGCCGTATCCAGTTGTACCAATGATGAAAGTGATACCGAATTTGAATTTCTTACTCCGGAAGAAGAGCAGAATGCTGCACTAAAAGCAGAACAAGAAAATGTAAACTAAAGTTTTACGCATTGTGGCGTTCCCGCGCCAACAAGGTGTTCTTGAGCAGCATGGCAATGGTCATTGGCCCAACTCCACCAGGTACTGGAGTAATGTACGATGCTTTTTTACTGACATTTTCAAAATCCACATCCCCTGTGATGTAATACCCTTTTTCTTTGGTTTCGTCAGGTACTCGGGTAATGCCCACATCAATAATGGTTACCCCATCCTTGACCATATCCGCCTTCAAAAATTTAGGAACTCCCAATGCAGAAATCACAATATCCGCCTGAAGCGTCAGTTCCTTTAGGTTTTTGGTTCTACTGTGTGCAAGAGTGACAGTGGAATTTCCAGGGTTTCCCTTTTGGCTCATTAAAATACTAATGGGTCTTCCCACAATATGGCTCCGACCTATCACCACCGTATGTTTTCCTTCAGTTTCAACCTTATACCGCTTTAGCAGCTCCATAATCCCGAATGGGGTGGCGGAAATAAAGGTTTCCATATCCAATGCCATTTTACCAAAATTGGTAGGATGAAATCCGTCGACATCTTTATCGGGATCTACGGCCATCAAAACCTTTTCCTCATCAATATGTTTTGGCAAAGGAAGTTGAACAATATAACCATCTATATCTGGGTCGTTGTTCAATTGGTGCACTTGCTTTAGCAAATCTTCTTCTGTGGTTTCCTCTGGAAGATGGATCAATGTGGATTCGAATCCTATTTTTTTACAGGAACGTACTTTACTTCCCACATAAGTAAGGCTGGCACCATCGTTGCCTACCAAAACGGCTGCCAAATGGGGGACTTTTTCACCACGTTCTTTCATTTGGGCCACCTCAACGGTGATTTCTTCTTTAATCTGGTTCGATACTTTTTTTCCGTCAAGGATTTCCATGGGCTATGTTGGTTTTACTTCTGACTTCTTTTCTGACCTAAGTTATCTCATGTTTTGCATCATCTGCATCATCTTCTTGCCGCCACCACCTTGCATCATCTTCATCATCTTGCTCATTTGATTGAACTGCTTGAGCAACTGGTTAACCTCTTGAATAGAGGTTCCACTACCAGCAGCAATTCTCTTTTTTCGGCTGGCATTCAATTTAGCTGGTGTAGATCTTTCTTCTGGGGTCATGGAATGGATGATGGCTTCAATGTGTTTGAAAGCATCATCATCAATATCCAATCCTTTCAATGCTTTTCCAGCACCTGGAATCATTCCCATGAGGTCCTTCATGTTCCCCATTTTCTTGATTTGCTGTATCTGGTTCAGGAAATCATCAAATCCAAACTTGTTTTTGGCAATTTTCTTCTGGATTTTTCGTGCCTGCTCTTCATCAAACTGTTCCTGCGCACGCTCCACCAAGGACACCACGTCCCCCATTCCAAGGATACGGTCGGCCATACGGGATGGATGGAAAACATCGATCGCTTCCATTTTTTCCCCTGTACCGATAAACTTGATCGGCTTATCGACCACGGATTTAATGGAAATGGCAGCACCACCTCGTGTATCACCATCCAACTTGGTTAAAACAACCCCGTCAAAATTCAAGACATCATTAAAGGCTTTCGCAGTATTCACGGCATCCTGACCGGTCATGGAATCAACAACAAACAAAGTTTCTTGAGGCTCAATGGCCTTGTGGATATTGGAGATTTCCGTCATCATCTGCTCGTCCACGGCCAAACGACCTGCGGTATCGATGATCACTACATTGCACCCTGTGCTTTTTGCATGTGAAATACCGGCCTTGGCAATAGCAACGGGATCATTGTTATCGCGATCGGAATATACTTCTACCCCTATTTGATCCCCGACTATATGCAACTGGTCTATCGCTGCCGGACGATATACGTCACAGGCTACCAAAAGTGGTTTCTTTGTTTTTTTGTTTTTGAGATAATTGGCAAGTTTACCCGAGAAGGTGGTTTTACCAGAACCTTGCAGACCGGACATTAAAATAACCGAAGGATCACCTGATAAATCTATTCCTTCTGCTTCACCCCCCATGAGCTCGGTAAGCTCATCCTTAACCAATTTCACCATAAGCTGACCTGGCTGTAATGAGGTCAGTACATTTTGACCAAGCGCTTTTTCCTTTACCGTATTGGTAAATTCCTTGGCAATTTTAAAGTTAACATCGGCATCAAGTAAGGCTCTTCGAATTTCCTTAAGGGTCTCTGCTACATTGATTTCCGTAATCTGTCCGTGCCCTTTGAGGACGTGAAATGCCTTATCTAACTTTTCGCTTAAATTATCGAACATATGTTCTTGGTTTTAAAGAGGGACAAATTTAAGAATAATATAAAAGAAAAAGGACGGCTTTGGGGAGAGCCGTCCTTCTTTTGGAAAAAAGATTGGGGAAAATTCTTATGGTTTCTCGAATACCAAGGTATCTACCGAACCATCATCACTAACATCCTTTAATTCGATTCGAGTAGCTGTAACGGAAACTATCTGCCAGTCATCTGTTAGATCTGCCAAATCATCACCGGTATCAAAATTGATGTAGAACTTCAAACCTTCGTCAGAATCTCTCAGTACTCTCCAAAGTCCATTGGCTATAGGGTCGGCATTGACAGACACTTCTATTTGATACATTGTAGAGAAATCAAAATCCATTCCGGCATATGAGGCGGTCATATCCACTTCTCCTTCTTGATAAAGGGCCACATTCCATGGTCCGCCCATAGCTATATTTCTAATTTCAGTGACATCGCCATCATTGGCACTATCATCGCAGACTCTCACCAATACCATTTCATGGTCTGTTTCTTCTATTTTAAACTTTAAACGGGTTTCCAACATTTCCCTGATTGGCCATTCAAAACTAACCCCAGGTTCTTCACCCATATTTATTATAAGCGAAAGTTGGAATTGGCTGTTCAATCCAATCTCCCAAGTACCTTCTATGGTGCTCACCCCATTTCCAAGGGTTACCACACCATCCGTCATAAATTGGAATTCATAACCCAAAAGCCTTTCTATTTCTGCTCCTTGGTTCTTTACTTTTTTAACTACCCACTCACATTCATTGAGCAGGGCCATAAAGGCTTCCCTATCAATTTGTTCGGAAGGATCTACATCACACCTCTTTTTAAGAATTATTCTGTTTCCTCCATCTTTATAAAGTTTGATGACTCCTTCTTCCAATTGATAAACATACCATTCCAAAGAAAAGTCCACCAATGCTTCAAACTCGAGGCTCAATAGAGCTCCATTATCGGTCATACTGGTACTCCAAGTACCTGAAACAGATGCCCCAGTATAATTGGACAATACGACTGTCCCATCCTCGTTGAATGTCATTAGTTGTTCAAAGTACTGTTCAGAGTTGTCAATCTCGTCACGGATTACCTGTCTAACCTGAAGCGGACAAGCAACTAAAAACTCATCCAGCTGTCCTTCTGTAAAATCATCATCATTGTAATCATCGTCATCGTCCTCATCACATTGGTTTTTGGCCATTTCCAAGGCTGCCGCCAATTCGGCGTTGTTCTGTACCGTTACTTCGGTACCATCATATTTCTTTAAGGTGATCGGGAATTCAATGCTGATCAGGTCATCATCTTCGAGCTCATCAAAAAACCTTCTCAATTCTTGATCGCTCATCACCTGAACTTCGTTGGCCTGCTGGTTATCCACACCAAAAGTGAACAGGGTAATAGGGTAAACAAAATCAATACACTCGATATCATCATCATCACCACCTTCTAGACATTCACTTGCCAAGGCTTCGAGCTCGTCTTGGTTTTCGATGCTTATTTCACTAAAATCAGAAAGTGTAATGGTGATTGGGAAAGCAATATCAAGGATGTCATCATCGTCTTCAAGTTCATCAAAAATTTCTTCAACCACTTCCAAATCACTTTCGGAATCTATGGTCACATCCACTCCATTAACAGTAACGGTATATGGAAATTGAACGGCAAAACAACTGGCTCCATCAATAATATTATCGTAGGAACCGTCACTGGAAGACGTGTTTTCAATCAAAACCGCAGTAGTGGAATTAGCGGCAATGGTTTCACTTTCACTGCCACCGCCAACTTCTTCGTATTCTTCTTGGCATGCGGACAAACTAAAAACAAGTACAACAAGTGCTGCGCGCAATATGTTGTTCATCAACTTTTTCATAATAATTGAACTTTTGGGGTTATAATTCAACTGTAAAACAACCATCCAGATAAAAACCCTACTTTTTCTAAAAAATTTTCAAATATATTTGAGTCGACAAACAAACTCCCACCCATGAGCAATGTATGCGAAGACCATGTTTTCAGTAAAGTTTTCAAGACCCATTCCAAAACGGTCTTCAACTACATCTTTTATAAGTTTGGGAATGAGGAGAAGGCACACGACGCCGTGCAGGAAGCCTTTGTGAAACTTTGGCAAAACTGTGCCAAGGTAAGTCCAGAGAAAGCCAAATCCTACGTTTACACGATTGCCAACAACCTTTATTTAAATGTTTTAAAGGCGGAAAAGGTCAGACTAAAACATGCTGACAGCCTTGTAAAAGACCGTACCCATGAGTCTCCAGAGTTTTTGATGGAGGAAAAGGAATACAAGAAAAAACTGGACGATGCCATAAACGCTTTGCCCGACAACCAAAGGACCACTTTTTTACTCAATAGGATAGATGGGAAAAAATACGCGGAGATTGCGGAAATGGAAGGGGTAAGTGTAAAAGCCATTGAAAAAAGAATGCATTTGGCCCTGAAGAGTTTACGGGAACAGATTGATGGAATCTAAAAATTTGAGTTTATCTTTAATTATAAGGTAGGGTATTTTAAAAGTTAGTTGTTACAATAGCGTAAAGCATAAACCCATGCAAGAAAATTATTTGGCAAAATGGCTGAGCGATGAGCTTTCTGAGGAAGAACTTCGGGAATTTAAAAGTTCCGAGGCGTATACTTCTTACCAAAAGCTCAAAGAGGCTTCAAGCAGGTTGGCAGCCCCTGATTTTGATGCTGACCAAGCGTTGCAGCGCTTAAAAGACGAGCACATCGACAATGCACCAAAGGTGATTACCCTGAACCCGTTCAAGAAATTCCTTAGGGTCGCTGCAGTTATAGCCGTTCTAATTGCCGGTTCTTATTTCTACATAAACACTTTGGACGAAAAAGTGAGCACTGAATTTGCCGAACGTTCCGAAGTAGTGCTTCCCGATGATTCCGAAATCTTTTTGAACGCAGACTCCCAAATATCATACAGCAAAAAGAATTGGGACAATAAAAGAAATGTTGATTTAATGGGTGAGGCCTTCTTTAAAGTGGCCAAAGGAAAAAAATTCACCGTTTCCACCGACCATGGTACCGTTGCCGTTTTGGGAACACAGTTTAATGTGGAAAACAGAAAAGGGTTCTTTGAAGTAACTTGTTACGAGGGATTGGTAAGTGTGACCCACAACAATAAAGAGTCCAAATTACCTGCCGGAACCTCTTTCTTGGTAATCAATGGGAACATTGTAAGTGCCGGAACACCAGATGGCAGCGCCCCCTCTTGGATGAACAACGAAAGTAGTTTTGAAAGCATTCCTCTAAAATATGTGTTTGCCGAACTAGAAAGACAGTTCAATATCAAGGTAACTACAGAAAATATAGACACAAACCTCTTATTTACTGGGTCTTTTAACAACACAGACCTAAATATGGCGTTAAAAAGTATAAGTACCCCCTCCAAAACAAGGTTTACAATAGACGGAGACAATGTACTTTTTTATGCTGGGAACACACTACAATAAACATTCAGGCCTCGTCCTCGGTTTCTTGTTTTTTCTGGTTTGCAACATTCATGCACAGGAAAAACAACAGTCTCCCATTGACCTTATTGCCTATATAAAAAACTTGGAGAATCGTTTTGATATCAAGTTCTCCTATATTGATGAGGACTTGGAAGGTCTGACCATCACAATTCCAGATAACCTTGATACATTGGAAGAAATGCTTCAATATATTGAAGAGACCTTCCGTATTGAAACAGAAAAACTCAATGACCGATATTACACTCTCTCCACCAACAATCAGGTCAATATATGTGGTGTAGTTTTGGATAATTTCGCGGAGAACACCGTTATGGGGGCCACGGTAGAAGTTTTGGGAACGAACACGGCCAAGATAACGGATAACAATGGAACTTTTTCACTGGAGAACGTTCCTAGAAACGCATCATTGCAAATCCGATATCTGGGCTACGTCACTAAATATGTGAAGGTAGAAACGCTTTTACAGCAAAGCGGGTGTCCAAAAATACTTTTAGCTCCGTATTACGAACAATTGGATGAAGTATTCGTATACAAATACCTTACTTCGGGAATCATAAAGGAAAAAGATGCGAGTATCACCTTGAACACCGCTGAGTTTGGAATACTTCCCGGACTTATTGAGCCCGACATTCTACAAACCGTACAGGCTTTGCCAGGCATTAAAAGTATTGATGAGACCGTATCCGACATCAATGTACGCGGTGGCACCAACGACCAAAACCTCATCCTGTGGAACGGCATTAAAATGTATCAATCGGGGCACTTTTTCGGGTTGATATCCGCGTTTAATCCTTACCAAACAGATAAGGTGACGATATATAAAAACGGGACACCCTCCAACTTTGGTGACGGGGTAAGCAGCGTTATCCAAATGGAAACGGGCAACAAGGTGCCGGAAATTTTTAAAGGGGGTGGCGGATTTAATCTGATCAGTGGTGATGTTTTCGTAGAAGTACCTGTAACCAGTAACTTGGGCGTTCAATTTGCCGCGCGACGTTCCGCCACAGACTTTTTGAGCACCCCTACCTACAAACAATTCATCAATAGAGCGTTTCAGGATAGTGAAATAACCCTTCAAAACAACAGCACCGTTGATGATGATTTTATCCGAGACGAAGATTTTTTCTTTTATGATTTTTCTGGAAAAATCCTGTATGACCTCAACGATTACCACAAAATCAGGTTGAGTGCCATCCACATTAAAAACAATTTAAAATTTGAAGAAACCAATGTCTCTTCAGATGAAACCAACATCAGTTTACTGAAGCAGGGCAATATTTCCGTTGGCGGACAATTACAGAGCGATTGGACGGATAGATTCTCAACTCACCTCAACATTTACTATTCCAAGTATAATTTGGATGCGCAAAATGTTTACGATAATCAAGTGCAGCAATTGTTCCAGAACAATCAAGTGACCGAAAACGCCCTAAAATTAAATACGAATTACATTTTAAGCGACGAATTTAATTGGAGCAACGGGTATCAATTCATCGAGACAGGAATTACCAACGCCACTGTTATCAACGAACCTGATTTCAACAGTGAAATTAAAGGTGTCATCCGTACCCATGCCCCCTATTCTCAGGTAAACTACAATTCTCCAGGGAACAAGTTCATTGGAAGTATCGGAGCGCGTTTCAACTTTATTGAGAACCTCAACACGTTTCAGAAAGTCCTTATCGAACCAAGGGTCAATCTAAACTTCAAAGTGGCCAATTATTTACGGGCACAAGTTTTGGGAGAGTTCAAAAGCCAGACCACGAACCAGATCATAGATTTGGAGCAAAACTTTTTGGGCATCGAAAAACGCAGGTGGATCCTATCCAATGACAACTCCCTTCCCGTTACCAAAAGCAAACAAGGTTCTGCTGGCGTCAATTACGAAAAAAACAATTTTTATGTGGGTGTGGAGGCCTTTTACAAAAACGTGGATGGCATCAGTACAAGTACCCAAGGGTTTCAAAACCCGTATCAATTTTCGGGGGAAATCGGAAGTTACGATGTTAAGGGAGTAGAAGTGCTCATCAATAAAAAAGGGGACAATTACAGCACTTGGCTCAGTTATGCTTACAATAAGAATGATTATACCTTCGATTCCATTGTACCGCAATCCTTCCCGAACAATTTGGACATTAGGCATACCATTACATTTGCGAGCACCTACACATACAAAGATTTGAAATTAAGTATCGGGCTCAATTACAGGACAGGTAAACCCTTTACGGAACCTGTTGAGGGTGAAGAAGGCTTGGACCGAAATTATTATCCGCCCAGAATCAATTATCAGTCCCCGAACAATAGCCGATTGCCCGAATATTTTAGGGCAGATGCATCGGCGATTTACAATTTTCAAATCAGTAGGACCATTCGTGCCAATGCCGGACTGTCCATTTTAAATTTTACTGATAGAAAAAACACCCTGAACAAATATTATCGGGTCAACGAGGACGACGAAATTGAAACGATAGAAAACTTTTCTTTGGGCATTACACCCAATGTGAGTTTTAGGGTGAGTTTTTAAATTTTGTAGATTTATAAAATCAATCTCCCCGATTCAGAAAGTCTGAATCACCCCTCTTGGGTCAAGAGGGGAACTTTTAAAGTAGAGATTGATGAAAAAAAGAATCCACAACCGCAAAGAACTAGAACATTTTCGGAAAAAGTTAAGGAAGAACCTAACTCCAGCCGAAGCCTTTTTATGGCGATATCTAAAAGCCAAAAAATTAAAAGGTAGACGTTTCAACCGTCAACACAGTATAAAGAATTACATTGTTGATTTCTATTGTGCTTCAGAAAAATTGGTAATTGAATTGGACGGAGCGGTTCACAATACACCTCAAGCCAAAGAGCACGATGCAAAACGTACCAAAGTCATAAATGAACTAGGTTATACAGTAATACGATTTGAGAATAAAATGGTATTTGAAAACTTGGAATCCGTATTGTCTGAAATCGCAGAACACTTTAAGCAAACCCCATAAGCTTCTCCCTTTTTAAAAGGGAGATAAAGAGGGTTTTACATCCGCTCAGGAACATCAATACCCAACAAACGGAACGCCGACCGAATAACCTCGCCCACTTTTTGGGACAACTGTACCCTAAAGTTTTTCTTCTGCTCATCGGTTTCTCCCAATATGGAGACTTGCTGATAAAAGGAATTGAACTCCTTTACCAAATCGTAGGTGTAATTCGCAATCAAGGCAGGGCTAAAATTTTCTGCCGCCAACTGAACCGTTTCTGGGAACAATTGAATCTGCTTCAACAACTCTTTTTCTTTTTCATGCAGGTCCAAAGTGGTCTCCACTGTGCTCGAACCGACATTGTCCGCCTTGCGCAAGATAGATTGGATCCTAGCGTAGGTATATTGGATAAAAGGCCCTGTATTCCCTTGAAAATCCACAGACTCTTCTGGGTTAAAAAGGATACGCTTTTTCGGGTCCACTTTTAAAATGTAGTATTTAAGGGCACCCAAACCTATGGTTCGGTACAATTGTTTTTTCTCCTCTTCGGAATAACCGTCCAATTTGCCCAATTCTTGGGAAATGGATTCGGCCGTGTCCTCCATATTTTTGATGAGGTCGTCCGCATCCACTACGGTACCTTCCCTACTCTTCATTTTTCCACTGGGCAGGTCCACCATTCCATAACTTAAATGGTACAATTGCTCGGCCCAAGAATAGCCCAACTTTTTCAGGATAAGAAACAGCACCTTAAAGTGATAATCCTGCTCGTTGCCCACCGTGTAGACCATTCCGTTGATATCAGGGAAATCGGTAACCCGTTGAATGGCCGTCCCGATATCCTGTGTCATATACACCGCCGTACCGTCGGAACGCAACACAATTTTTTCATCGAGGCCTTCATCCGTAAGATCGATCCAAACACTACCATCCTCTTTTTTAAAGAAAACGCCTCGTTCCAACCCATCCTTTACCACATCGCGCCCTAACAAATAGGTATCGCTCTCGTAGTATAGGGTATCAAAATCAACTCCCAAGTTTTTGTAGGTGGTATCAAAGCCATCGTACACCCAACCGTTCATTTTTTTCCAAAGGGAAACAACCTCATCATCTCCAGCTTCCCATTTACGGAGCATATCCTGAGCTTCCAATAAAATTGGTGCCTCCTTTTCCGCTTTTTCCTTTTCTGTCCCAGCCTCAACCAATTCGGCAATCTGTTCTTTATATGCTTTATCAAAAGCTACGTAGTACTTACCTACTAAATGGTCTCCTTTTAAACCGGAGGATTCGGGAGTCTCGCCTTCACCAAACTTCTGCCAGGCCAACATACTTTTGCAGATGTGGATGCCTCGATCATTGATGATCTGGGTTTTATATACCTTTTTACCGGATGCCTTTAAAATTTCCGCCACGGAGTACCCCAAAAGGTTATTACGGATGTGCCCCAAGTGCAATGGCTTATTGGTATTGGGAGACGAATATTCCACCATTACAGCATCATCCGACTGGGTTTTTACATAACCGAAATCGGTTTCATCAAAAATGCTGTTGAAGAAGTCTAAGTAATAACTATCCTCGATAACAATGTTCAAAAAGCCTTGAACTACATTGCATTTGGATACTTTATCCACATGTTCAACCAGGTATTCCCCAATTTTTGTCCCGATCTGGACGGGATTCCCCTTTACGTGGCGCAACATAGGAAATACCACTACGGTAATGTCTCCCTCAAAATCCTTGCGGGTAGGTTGAAATTCTACCGTAGGCAGTTCAACTTCGTACAGTTGTTTTACCGCTTCGATTACTTTATGGGTCAAATCGTTCTGCAAACTCATCTATAAAGGCTTTTCAGGGCGCAAAACTACGCATTTTTTGGGCTTTTCCCACACCAAAACAAAACGGTCCGCCGTAATTTGATTAATTTTAGATATGCTATTGAACGTCTCCTACAACGATAAAAAAATCACCAAAAAAATTAATGAGGCCGTAGGTAAAACAATACCCTTAAAAAAGCGCTTTGCCATGGGCGGGATAGGCTCCCCAAAATTGTACATTACTGAGGCCAGTATCGACATTTACAACCTCCTTGTTTTGGACAATAGCACCAATAGCTGTAATGTTGAAATGCGCCCAAATGGCATAATTGTCCGGTTCCGCTCCCGTTTGGAGACCTATGCGCTGATCATCCCCTACTACAAATTGAATGTGTACAAGGGTGACATCGGTATTTACTCCATTTATATGGACCACTACTTTATAAAAGTACGTTCGGACACCAAGGCCATTCAACGATTCTTCCGAAAATTAATGGACCACCGCGCGGACAACCTGCCCACCAACCTCGAAGATCTATGAAAATATTATTGACAGGAGCCAATGGCTACATTGGAATGCGTTTATTGCCCAAACTATTGGATATGGGACATAGCGTGGTTTGTGCCGTACGGGATGAAAAACGGCTTTCGGTCGATGCAAAGACCCGTTCCAAAATTGATGTTGTTGAAGTTGATTTCTTGGATGACCCTGAAAAACATCAAGTACCCAAGGATATTGATGCCGCCTACTACTTGATACATTCCATGGCCTCTTCGGTGACCGATTTTGATGAAAAGGAAGCACAGGCTGCCAAAAACTTCAATACCATTTTGGAGAACACCCAATGCAAACAAGTAATTTACCTCAGTGGTATTGTGAATGATGAAGAACTCTCCAAGCACCTCAGTTCCAGAAAAAATGTGGAAGAAATCCTCTACAAAGGCCCTTTTGACCTTACAGTGCTCCGTGCAGGAATCATCGTGGGATCTGGCAGTTCCTCTTTTGAAATTATACGCGATCTATGCGAAAAATTACCCGTGATGATCACACCGAAATGGGTGCTCACCAAAACACAGCCCATAGCCATTCGCGATGTCATCCAGTTCCTTACCGAAGTGTTGGGCAACGATAAAACCTACGACCAGTCTTTTGATATTGGCGGTCCCGATATTCTCACCTATAAAGACATGCTACACGGTTATGCCAAGGTACGTGGCTTTAAGAATTGGATTTTTACCGTCCCCGTGATGACCCCAAAATTATCCTCTTACTGGCTCTATTTTGTCACTTCCACTTCCTACAAATTGGCCATGAACCTTGTGGACAGTATGAAAATGGAGGTCGTGGCCCAGGACAATCGCTTACAAAACATGTTGGGCATTGAAACCCACACGTATGAAGAAGCTATTGACTTGGCCTTCAAAAAGATCGAACAAAACCTCGTAATCAGCAGTTGGAAGGACAGTATCGCTAGCGGACAAATCAAAGAAGACCTGGAAAATTACATTCAAGTGCCCAAATATGGTGTGCTACGGGACAAAAAATCCATCCGGATCAAAGATGAGGAGGCCGTTTTAAAGAACGTTTGGCGCATTGGTGGCGAAAATGGCTGGTACTACGGTAATTGGCTATGGAAAGTCCGAGGATTCCTGGACAAGTTGGTTGGCGGACCAGGACTTCGACGCGGACGCACCCATCCGGATAAAATTTTTCCTGGTGATGCATTGGACTTTTGGCGGGTACTACTGGCCGATAAGAAATCCAAGCGTCTACTCCTTTTCGCCGAAATGAAGACACCTGGAGAAGCTTGGTTGGAGTTTAAAATCGAAGATGGCGTACTGTACCAAACCGCAACCTTCCGCCCGAAAGGTTTATTGGGACGATTGTATTGGTATTCAGTCCTGCCGTTTCATCTCTTTATTTTTGGGAACATGATCAAGAATATTGCCAAAACTGATTAATCCCAATGTTTATATTTAAAATGTCATTCCGTGCGATGACTTAGCGAAGTTGAATTATGGCAGGGAATCCAGCCAAAAGGGATGTAAAGCATTGATTGGAAAATCTTTTTTTGCGGGTACAAATTCAAGAAACAAGCGTAGTGCTGTCATTCTGAAGAAGCGTAGCGACTAAAGAATCTCTTTTTTTAAGTTCAAGTTCAAGAGCAAAAGAATCTTCACTCCGCTCAGAATGACAAAGAAAAGAGTATTCAGGGTTATTCGTGAAATTCGTGTGAAATACTTTTACCCTTTACCCTTTACCCTTGACCCTTGACCCAACATCCCATCCTGTTAAAATACTATTAAGCCCCATCGGCTATTCCGATTTTCTTCGCACTTTGTCACAAAATTGCCCCAAGTTCGTCTAATTAGCAGACAACCTTTCCTCCCCCAAAAGGCGTCTAATTAATGAAACCATACATTTGATCATGTCCATTAAACAGACTTTTTCACTTACCTATTTTTCGCTTTTGATAGCACTTCCCATGACCGCCCAGACCATTAGTTCACGCCTGGTGGACGCCAAGACCAACAAAGGGATTTCCTACGCCACCATCCAGTATGGGGAGCACCAAGGAGTAATTACCAACGATGAGGGACGTTTCAGTTTTGTTCTGGAACAAGGCACTATCCTGCCCGACTCCATCTATGTTACCTCAATGGGCTATGAGAAAAAAGGCTTCACTTTGGAACAGTTACAGGATAGTTTGGTTCCTTTAAATGCCAAGGCAATAGAATTGAGCGGAGTCTATGTGTTCGACAAGGAACTCGAGGTGGATGACATCATTGATAAAATGATAGAAAACATACCTCAGAATGTGAATAAAACTCCTATAAAACAACGTTTTTTCCTTCGGAAATCCGAACTGGCCAATATGCACAAAGTGGATTTTGGATTTGAAAAATCTTCCATCAAAGAACTGAACAAGGAATTGATGGACAGTATTGCCCGATCGATCCCTAAAAATGCATCGCACTATACGGAGAGTTTTGGCGACCTCTACAAGAACAGCACCGAGTATAAGCTCAACATTATAAAAGCGGCCGACCTGTACGATAAGAGAGATGTAAGCTCCTTTGAAGAATTGGCAGAACATATGGAGGACATCTTTGCGCAGAATGTAAAGCCCGGCTCCTACCTCAAAATCAAATCAGGGATTTTTAGCGAAAAAATACAAGTGGATTCCATTTTGGACACCATGGACGATGAACGGATGGAGCAAATGAAAAAAGTAAAGGCCCAGGTGAAGAAGGACAGCGTTTCCGGCTTAACGGATAGCCAACGTTGGCAGTTCAAGGAAATGTTGGGTCAATTGTATTATAAAGAAGACACCAAATTGGATTTGGTGGAAAAAAACCGCCGTTACGAATTTCAACTGGCAGGCTATGCCGATATTGGCGATGCAGGAGTATACGTCGTGGATTTTTGGCCCAAGCGAGGCAGCGCGGACTTTAAGGGGCGGCTCTACATTAATATTGAGGACTTTGCCGTAATGCGGCTGGATTTTACGAACACCCAACGCCTACGGAATTTTAGGTTGTTGGGCATTACCTATCGCGAAACGGTGTACAAGGGCACCATGAGATTCGCCAAACTGCCCAACGGCAAGTACGATCTTCAGTTTATGGAATTGGCCGATGGGAAATTCTTTGGGGTGGACAGACCATTAAAAGTGGTGGAAAAGAACAAGCACGTAAAGGGTCGCCGTAAACAAAACGAATTAAAGCTGAACATCGACTTCCAGATGAACATTACCGCCAAATGGGAGCTGGTGGTATTTAACCAAGACAACATTGCCGAAAATGAGTTTAAGTCCTATAAAGAAGATAAAACCGTGCGGGCCACCTATATGCCACGGTACGACCCAGAGTTTTGGAAAGGTTATACCATTATGGAGCCCAACCAGGCCATTCGCGGGTTTACTGCAGAGGAGGAATAGAGATTAGATTTCAGTCCTCAGATGAAGATTACAGAGGTCGGACAAGGGGACTTCTAAGGCTTGGCTTATACGGTACAGGGTATGAATAGTGGCATTGGTTCTGCCCTTCTCTATTCTTGAAATATTGGTCGTATCAATTCGCGCTTCAATTTTGCCGACCAAATCTACCTGAGTATAGCCTTTTTCAAGCCGCGCTTTTTTGACATTTTCCCCGATTCTCTTTAAAACTTCCGACCTTTCCATACTTGCCATATTTGACAAGTCAAGAAAAGGCTTATATTTGCGGTTATTAATGCCATATATGGCAAGTTTTGATTTGATATGAAGCATAGTGAGGTTTTAATTAATTGGATTGAAGACTGCTATGGTTCCCCTGAAGAACTGGCCAAAGTTTTGGATTTGGCTCTGGAAATGCTGTTTTATTTGGAAGAAGAAACGTTTGACCGTAAAGAGGTACAACAAGTGGTCGCTGCGCTTCGAGGAATTGTGGTTGGATTGAGAAATCCAGACTATTCCTAGGTTTCTCAACTGCCCCCTTCGCCCTCCTTCGACTGCGCTCAGGATGACAGCTCTGGAACCAACCCGATGTGAAACCCAATACTTCAGGAAAATTCGTGTAATTTGTGTCCAACAATGAGATGCTGAACTCCGTTCAGAATGACAGGTTCAAGATTTATGATAATTCCTGCAATTTGTGTCCAACAATTAGATGCTGAACGCTGTTCAGAATGACAAATTGTTTATTGCTCATTGTCCTTTGTTCATTGTTTCGGCTGAAGTAGTTTCCCCAGAAAAAGAAGGGCTGCCATGATCAAAAGCATCAACAAAAATACCAACCCGACATTCAATAAGGATGTTCCCCAACCAAGTTCGGTCACATTAAAAAAAGGATAGGGATAAAATCCGGAAAAATGCCCGCGTACCATCACAAAAATCAAATACCCTAAAGGGTATAGCAGCCATTTGGAGATTTGTTTCCAAGTAACAATGTTCCTAGCACAGAACATGAGCCAATACACATACATAAACGCTGGGATAATGGTATGCAACAATTCGTCCACCACCATTTGCAAACCTGTTGGGTTCCAAATATCACGTAACACCAATTGGTACACCAGGCCCACAACCACAATAAAAACCGTAAGCGCCATGGGCGTTGCTTTTTTATGGAAAAGTGCCAATCGTTTTTGGTCGGCACCGAATACACGGGCGGTAAAGAACAATGCCACTAGGGTATTGGTAAGTATGGTAAAGAAACTTACAAATCGCACCAAACTCTCTACAACACTGGCCTCTTGGTTCTGCAGCATTAAGTATAGTTGGGCAAGAACGGCAAACCATCCCATACACAAACCCAATATTTCAAAATTTCTACGCATAGCGGAAGTTATTCAATTTTCAATTAATACCTATTCATGATTATCCGCCAGACGTCATTCCATGCCTACCACGGAATCTGATCCTATTGGGATGCAAAGCATCAATTTAGCAATCCTGCTATTTATGCCAAAGACATCTCGAATGCTCCTTCGCCCTCCTTCGACTGCGCTCAGGATGACAGCTCAGGAACCAACTCAATGTGATACCTTGAAACTTTGTGAAAATTCGTGAAATTCGTGTCGAACAAGAATTAAAAATTTCTCCACTGTGTTCGAAATGCCATCAAGGCACTATGCTTTTGGCAAAAACACCTCGGCCATCATACATCGGGCACTACCCCCGCCACAGGTCTCAATGGTATCCAAAGGACTGTGAATTATGGCACAGTGCTTTTCTATGTCTTTGATCTGTTGTTCGGTAAGGCTATTGAAGGCCTGCGTGCTCATCACCATATAACGTTGGTCATTCGCACCGATCACTTGCAACATATTTCCAGCGAAATGGCACATTTGTTCCTCTGTAATTCTAATAACCTCCTTGCCGTCCATTTTAATGTGCTCTACCACATTTTTTCGTTCCTTTTTATCGTCAATGGAGTCCAAACAGATAACAGCAAAGGTTTCCGCCATGGCCATCATCACATTGGTATGGTAAATGGGCAGTCGCTCGCCATCCACAGTTTGGTTGGCGTGAAAAATTACCGGGAAGCAATCAAAATCTTCACAGAATTCTATAAAAAGATCTTCGTGAGCACGTTCGGAAAGTGCGCAATATGCTTTTTGATTCACCCTATCTTTTAGGATACTGCCAGTTCCTTCCAAAAACACACCTTCATCTTCCGCAGCGGTATAGTCCATGATATTGTTAATGACAAATCCATGCTCTTCCAACAACTCAAAAACATCTTCCCTGCGTTCCTTTCTTCTGTTTTCGGCAAACATGGGGTATACACAAACGGTTCCGCTCTCGTGAAAAGAAACCCAGTTGTTCGGGAAAATTGAATCTGGCGTATCCTGTTCCATATTGTCATCAATGGTAATCACATTAACGCCATGTTCCCGAAGCACATCCACAAATTGGTCAAACTCTTGCTGTGCCTTTTTGTTGATTTCGGCATTTTTGAGGTGCGGGTCTTCCTGAAAATAGTTGTTGACCGCAGTTTGCTCGTTCATCCTAAAGTTCACGGGACGCACCATAAGAATGGTGTTGGTAATCTGTTTTCTCAATACTTTGACTATTTTGATTATACCTGTGGCAGCAGGAAGTTAGGGTTAAAAATTATGCTCTGATCAAAGGCATAGTGCTACAACGCAATAAACCTTCTTGCTTGGCTATTTCGGCATAGGGAATCTCCTCCACGGTGAATCCTTGGTCCCGAAGCCAATTGTTCAGCCTGGTAAAACCCTTTTCCGACACCACCACTTCGGGCGATATGGAAAAGACATTACTGAACATTTGATACATTTCTTCCTTATTTATTTCAAAAATGTTCTCCGGACCAAAGAAATCGACCAAATACTGATACTCCTCCTCTACCAAAAATCCATTTTTGTGCAAAATTGCTTTGTCCTTTCCTACAGGTTGGAAACAACAATCCAAATGCAGTGCATTCTCCTTGGGATCGGTATTGGACTTTCGAAGTTCGAAGGATTTTACTGTTTTATACGGAAACATATCGCGAATAAATTCGACGGCTTCGATATTGGTTCGTGCCGTAATGTAACTTGCATAGTCGGCACCTGTATAGGTTCCAACAAAAATATGGTCGTTCCACGGCATCACGTCGCCTCCTTCAATATGTACTTCTTCGGGAGGGCGAACAATCTTTGTTGGATCAATTTGATCCAAAACTTCATGGATGGCCACAAATTCCCGCTCGCGGTCGGGCAAAATATTGGCATGGAACAGTTTGTCCTCTATCACAAAAGCAATATCCCTAGCAAATATTTGATTACAGTCTTCCAATACTTCCGGTCGGTACACTTTTACACCATACTTGTGGAATACTTGGGCAAAGGCTTCCATTTCCTTGACCATATCGGCTTCTTTGGGATACGTTCCTGCCTTTATATGTTCTATGGATTTAGGATCGTAGGCTTCCTCTATTGTAGGAACAGGGCCATTACTTTCAGCAGTTCCCAAAATCACGGCTTTTAGCATGCTGGTCTCATCAACAATGTTTAATTCAATCATAAAATTGGTATTAATGCCCATAAAATGTAGGCCAATGAAAGCAATAAAGGAAATCCTTAAATTTTCTGAGGCAAATCTAATGTTTTGCAAACTATTTACCATCCCCAAGAAAGGGAAAAATAGCAATCAGATTTAGGTTAATGTACACGATAATTGGGAATATCATATTTTACATAACCAATTGCCTATCACCTTGTTAAAATATGGCCCTTTATGTAAATTTTACTCCAGATACGTTGGACTGTTTTTTATTAATTATTACATTTGTATTAAGATTTTTCCTACAAATGAAAAAAATGCTATTGGCTTCCGTTTTACTGGTAACAGTCTTTGTTTTATTGGGGGGCATAAATGCTTTCCAAAGAAATGAAACGCTCAATTTTACCTTTAAGGCAAATTCCAACATACCATTGGATACCGTTTATGCCGTTAAATATGATGACTGTATAAAAGAGAGTGATTATCCCATAGACTATTTCACACATTCAAAAGAAGTAAAGGGCCATATTGACTGGAGTATTAAGAAAGTAAACGAGTCTGTGAGCAAATTTGGTGAATCCATAGATTCGACGCTGAAAAATTTAAACACAGTGGACGCTCATGAGTTCATCCACCAAACGTTTCAAAAAGCCAAAAACGCTCTTACGGATACTTCTATTTCAGACATTCAAAAATATTACCAATGTGAAATTATGCGAATTTGCCACGATAGTGACAGATCATTGAACGGAAACACCGTAGGAAGGCTTTAATCTGTTATCCTATCAAAAATAAAAGGGGCTATTTTAGCCCCTTTTTACTTCCTTTTTGTCCTAAATCCTATCTTTTCTCCAATGGAACAAATTCTCTATGTTTCTCTCCAATATAAACTTGTCTTGGTCTTCCGATAGGTTCTTTTCTCAGTCTCATTTCTCTCCATTGGGCTATCCAACCAGGCAACCTGCCCAAAGCAAACATTACCGTAAACATTTCCGTTGGTATTCCTAGCGCTCGGTAGATAATCCCTGAATAGAAATCCACATTAGGATATAGCTTTCTATCTACAAAGTACTTGTCTTCCAAGGCTTCTTTCTCCAATCCCTTGGCGATATCCAAAATAGGATCTTCGATTCCTAAATTGCCCAATACTTCGTCTGCAGATTTTTTAATGATTTTTGCCCTTGGGTCAAAGTTTTTATATACGCGGTGTCCGAAGCCCATCAATCTGAACGGATCGTCCTTATCCTTAGCCTTCGCCATGTATTTCTTCGTATCGCCACCATCGGCCTCAATAGCTTCCAACATTTCCAAAACAGCTTGATTGGCACCTCCATGCAATGGTCCCCAAAGAGCTGAGATACCTGCAGAAAGTGAAGCAAAAAGTCCTGCGTGCGATGACCCAACAATACGAACTGTGGAAGTTGAACAGTTCTGCTCATGATCTGCATGTAAAATCAATAGCTTGTCCAAGGCATTTATGGCTATTTGATCTTTCGTGTATTCTTTGTTCGGTCTTTTGAACATCATTTTATGAACGTTCTCCACATAGCCTAAGGCATCGTCCCCATAATCCAATGGAAGACCTTTCTTTTTGCGCAGGGTCCAAGCCACCAAAACAGGGAATTTGGCCAAAATTCGAACAATCGAATTGTACATAGCGGATTCCGACGCAACGTCTACACAGGATGGGTTAAATGCCACCAATGCGCTGGTCATTGAAGAAAGTACGCCCATGGGGTGTGCCGATTTTGGAAAAGCATCCAAAATTTTCTTCATTTCCTCATCTACTTGGGACTCTTCCTTGATATCGCTATGGAATTTTTCCAGCTGCTCTTTGTTCGGCAATTCACCAAAAATCAAAAGATACGCTACCTCCAAGAAGTCGGCTTTCTCCGCTAGGTCTTCGATGGAATATCCACGATACCTCAAAATACCCTGCTCTCCGTTCAAAAAGGTGATGGCACTTTCGCAGGATCCAGTGTTTTTGTATCCTGGATCAATGGTCACCATTCCTGTTGAGGCCCTCAAGGTTTTAATATCTATGGCCAATTCATCTTCAGTACCTTTGATAACGGGAAATTCAAACCGTTCTCCCCCGTATTCGAGTATAGCTTTATCCGACATTTTATATTTTAATAGATTAGTAAAAATTGAATGCGGAAATTACGAAAAAGCAGAGCCATTAACAATTTACAGCCACTATTTGTGTTGATATTAACGCTAAATTGATATGGAAAAATTGGCTCAATCCAATTTGTAGAGCAGTTTATAATATTCGTCCACCGATTTCTTCCAAGTGAAACGCTTTTTCCTTGCCGCAGCTTGTATTTTTTTCCAGGTCGGCTTATCGTTTTGGAATACATCCAAAGCTATATCCAAGGCTTCCAACATACTTTTTATTTTCTCGTCATAGGTATCGCCATCAAAGCTAAAACCTGTCTTCATATGTTCCACAGTATCTTTAAGCCCTCCCGTATGGTGAACCAAACAAGGATTCCCATTTCTCATGGCCAGCATTTGGCTTATACCACAGGGTTCAAAAAGACTGGGCATAAAATACAGGTCGGATTCCAGGTACATGGAGTCGATGAGCTTCTCCGATTGACCATTGGTAAAAATAAAGTTCTTGTGTTCGTAACTCAGCTTTCTGAACAACTCTTCATACTCGGGTGCCCCTGTACCCAATAGCATAAAAATTCCATCAACCTTCTCCAAATGTTTCAGAATTTCCACGAAAGCTTCTGGTGAACGCATGAAGAAATAAAACTTTTGTTCCGTTAACCGCGCAACACTGGATGCAATAAATTTGGGTCTATCATCTACAAAGGCCATAATTTTCTCCCCTGTATGGGCCAAAAAGTCTGCCTTGTATTTTTTATCTTCCTGTTGCAGCCAACCGAACAATGCCTTGACCGTGTTTCGGTAAATATTGCCTTTTTTCTCCTTGTTGATGTTCTTATAATTGCAACCGTTCAAAATACCGAACAATCGTCCTTCTTCATCTGCCTGTTGCAAATCCTTCTCCAATCCTTCCCCTCCAATAAATTCCGGGGGAGAGCTGGGCAGCAGTACATCTTCTTTATAAGATGGCGAAACCGTGTGTACCGCATCGGCAAATCTTATTCCAACAGCCATAAGGTTAATGCAATCTTGGTACCTGTAATCCATCAACTTTTGGTAGTCCAAAGGCACATTGGGGAACCAATTTTTCACGGATGAATAATTGTCATCAAACGGGCGTATACCCTGAATAGCAAGATTATGAATGCTGTATACGATCCTAATATCTTTTAGATTGGTATAATCCGGATGGTATTCCCTTAGAAACAACAACAAGCTGGAATGCCAATCATGTAAATGCACCAAATCCACATCTCCAAAGGCTCCTTGTTTTATAGCTTCTGCCACAGCAGTACAAAATATGAAATACTTAATAGCATCGGTATAGAAGGGCTCTTCCGGGTCGTTGTGATATATATGTGCAATATCTCCGGCCTCTATCTCTGGATGGTGCAATACGTAATGAAAGATATTAGGAAACTCTTTTTTGGGCTTTACCTCGTACAATTCTGCAGTATAGGTAATACCTCTTAGTGAAAAGTTCAAGGTAGTCCTGGGCAACCCCCCATGGTGAAGTCTGGAATAAGCCGGCACAACAACATGCACCTTGTCGCCCCGTTCTGAAATTTGTCGTGGCACATCTCGAACTACGTCGCCCATACCACCAGCTTTACAGTTTTCCAAAGCATCGTTTTCGGCGGCAACAAAAAGAAAGTTATTCATATGGGAGAATTTGAATGGGTGTTTAGTTGAACCCTTAATTTAACCAAAGTTTGTTATTGAAACAAAAAAAAGCCTTTCCCATTTGGAAAAGGCCTTTTGTATGCTAAATAATTATTATGCTTATTTTACCTTAAATGCTTTTTCTTGAGGGTAGTATGCTATATCTCCCAACTCTTCCTCAATTCTCAACAATTGATTGTACTTGGCCATACGGTCGCTTCGGGAAGCAGAACCTGTTTTAATCTGACCCGTGTTCAAAGCAACTGCCAAATCAGCAATGGTATTGTCTTCCGTTTCACCTGATCTGTGAGACATTACTGAGGTATAACCAGCATTCTTCGCCATATTTACGGCTGCAATGGTCTCCGTTAATGTCCCGATTTGGTTCACCTTGATCAAAATAGAATTGGCGATACCATTTTCGATACCACGGGACAAACGCTGCACGTTGGTTACGTACAAATCATCACCGACCAATTGTACTTTGTCACCAATTTTTTCGGTCAACACTTTCCACCCCTCCCAATCGTTTTCATCCATTCCATCTTCAATGGAAATGATCGGATACTTTTCAGAAAGTTCGGCCAAGTACTGTGCTTGCTCTTCAGAAGTTCTTACAGCTCCTTTATCTCCTTCAAATTTGGTGTAATCGTATTTGCCATCAACATAAAACTCTGCAGCGGCACAATCCAAAGCGATCATCACTTCTTCCCCAAATTTGTAGCCGGCCTTTTCAACAGCTTTGGCAATGGTATCCAAGGCATCTTCTGTTCCGTCCAATGTTGGAGCAAATCCACCTTCATCACCTACAGCAGTACTTAAACCACGATCGTGCAATACTTTTTTAAGATTATGGAAGATTTCGGTCCCCATTTGCATGGCATGGCTAAAGTCTTTTGCTTTAACGGGCATTACCATAAATTCTTGGAATGCAATCGGTGCATCGGAGTGCGAACCTCCATTGATAATGTTCATCATTGGTACTGGAAGTGTGTTGGCACTAACACCACCTACATAGCGGTACAACGGCATTCCCAACTCGTTGGCTGCCGCTTTTGCCGCTGCCAAGGAAACTCCCAATATGGCGTTGGCCCCTAATTTTGATTTGTTCGGGGTACCATCCAACTCAATCATGGTCTGATCGATGTAGTTCTGCTCAAACACAGAAGTTCCGATCAATTCCTCTGCAATGATGGTATTTACGTTATTGACCGCTTTACCGACACCTTTACCCATAAAGGAATCGCCACCATCGCGCAATTCAACGGCTTCATGCTCCCCAGTAGAGGCTCCAGAAGGCACTGCTGCCCTTCCCATAATTCCATTTTCGGTTACTACATCTACTTCTACTGTTGGATTTCCTCTGGAATCCAATATCTGTCTTGCATGAATGTTGATAATGATGCTCATTTTAATTCAATGTTTTTAGTTGTGATTATTGGGCTAAGATACAAAAGGTGGCGTTTTTAACTCCATGATATTACTCACAAAACGCACTTAATTGCTTAAAAACAAAACTATAACGTTTTAGTTTTTCCTTGCCTTGATCAAATCGAAGAACTGGTCGAACAGATAATCTGCATCGTGCGGGCCTGGACTTGCTTCGGGGTGATACTGTACCGAGAATACGTCCTTGTCCTTCATTTTTATTCCTGCAACGGTATGATCGTTCAAATGGGTATGGGTAATCTCCAACGCTGCATTTGATTCGGTCTCTTCCCTATTTACTGCAAATCCATGATTTTGGGAAGTGATTTCCCCTTTTCCTGTGATCAAATTTAAGATTGGGTGGTTAATACCCCTGTGACCGTTGTGCATTTTATAGGTGGAAACTCCGTTGGCCAAAGCCAACACTTGATGTCCCAAGCAGATTCCGAACAACGGTTTGTCGGAAGCAATCATCTCCTTGGTCGCAGCTACCGCATCAGTCAAAGGCTCAGGGTCACCTGGACCGTTGGATATAAAATATCCATCTGGGTTCCATTCCTTCATTTGATCGTATGAAGTATTGTACGGAAACACTTTGATGTACGCCCCTCTTTTTGCCAAGTTTCTGAGGATGTTCTTTTTGATTCCGATGTCCAAAGCAGAAATCTTGAATTCCGAGTTTTCATCTCCGTAGAAATAAGGTTCTTTTGTAGACACTTTGGAAGAAAGCTCCAATCCTTCCATACTCGGTACTTGTTTCAACTCCTCTTTCAGTGCGTCGATGTCATCTACCTTTGTGGAAATCAATGCATTCATGGCGCCGTTGTCCCTAATGTAGCTCACCAAAGCGCGGGTGTCCACATCGGAGATCGCCAAAAGGTTGTTTTGGTCCAAGAATTCAAGAAGGCTCATTTTGGCATCTGGCCTTGAATATTCATAACTGAAATTTTTACAGATAAGACCCGCAATCTTTATGGAATCGGATTCTACTTCGTCTTCATGGGCCCCATAATTACCAATATGGGCATTGGTGGTCACCATTAACTGTCCGTAGTAAGATGGATCGGTGAAAATTTCCTGGTAACCTGTCATCCCAGTATTGAAACATACTTCCCCTACTGCGGTACCTTCTCTTCCTCCAACAGCCTTACCATAAAATATGGTTCCGTCCGCCAACAAAATCAACGCTTTTTTCTTTGTGTGATACTTCATTTCGTGCTCTAGTTTCAGTTAAGACAAAAAAACATAAAAAAAGGATAAGTTTTCACTTATCCTTTTTCATTAAATACAATAGTTAATAACATTCTTCTTATTCTTCAGAATCGTCAGTTTTAGTTTCAGCTGCTGGAGCAGGTGCTTCAGCTTTCTTGGCACCTCCACCTCTTCTACTTCTTCTGGTCGATTTCTTCTTAGGCTTGCCTGCGTTGTAAAGCTCATTGAAATCCACCAACTCGATCATCGCCATGTCCGCGTTATCTCCCAAACGATTACCCAATTTAATAATTCTTGTGTAACCTCCTGGTCTGTCACCAACTTTTTCTGCAACGGTACTGAACAATTCTGTTACAGCTTCCTTGCTTCTTAAGTTACTAAAAACAACCCTTCTGTTGTGCGTACCTTTCTCGGTAGTCTGGTTATTTTCGATCTTTGCTTTGGTGATCAAAGGCTCGATAAACTGCTTCAACGCTTTGGCTTTTGCAACCGTAGTGTTGATTCTTTTATGCTCTATCAGGGAACTTCCCATATTGGCCAACATAGCCTTTCTGTGGGCAGCCGTTCTACCTAAGTGATTAAACTTCTTTCCGTGTCTCATTGTTCTAAGTTATCATCTTGCTACCAAATCCCGCTTTAACAGGAGAGCAAAATATGATTATTAATCTTTATCTAATTTGTATTTGGAAAGGTCCATGCCAAATTGTAGACCTTTATTAATGACCAATTCTTCCAATTCGGTCAATGATTTTTTACCGAAGTTTCTGAACTTCATCAAATCGTTTTTGTTGAAGGAAACCAAATCTCCCAAAGAATCCACTTCGGCAGCTTTAAGACAGTTCAAAGCCCTTACGGACAAGTCCATATCTACCAATTTCGTCTTCAACAACTGACGCATGTGCAATGATTCTTCATCATATGTCTCGGTCTGGGCAATTTCATCAGCCTCAAGGGTGATACGCTCATCGGAGAATAGCATAAAGTGGTGAATCAAAACTTTAGCAGCCTCGGTCAAGGCATCTTTTGGGTGGATGGAACCATCTGTGATGATTTCAAAAACCAATTTTTCGTAATCGGTTTTTTGCTCTACCCTGTAATTTTCGATGCTGTATTTTACATTCTTTACCGGAGTGTAAACAGAATCAACCGCAATACTTCCTAAAGGAGCATTTGATTTTTTGTTTTCCTCCGCGGGAACATAACCACGACCTTTTTCTATAACAATCTCTAAGTTGATGCTTACCTTAGGGTCCATGTTACAGATAACCAAGTCTGGGTTCAGCACTTGGTATCCTGAGATGAATTTTTGGAAGTCACCAGCTGTCATTTGTTCTTTTCCGCTTACGGAAATAGATACAGTCTCGCTCTCAACATCATCAATCTGTCTTTTGAACCTAACCTGTTTTAGGTTCAGGATAATTTCTGTAACGTCTTCAACAACGCCTGGTATAACAGAAAACTCATGTTCAACTCCATCTATGCGCACAGAAGTGATGGCAAAACCTTCCAAAGAGGAAAGCAAAACCCTTCTCAGCGCATTCCCAACTGTTAATCCATACCCAGGTTCCAAAGGACGAAATTCGAATTTCCCCTCGAAATCTGTTGAATCGATCATTATAACTTTATCGGGCTTCTGAAAATTAAGTAATGCCATAATTGGATTAATGTTGAATTCTTATTTAGAGTATAATTCGACTATCAGTTGTTCCTTGATATTCTCAGGGATCTGAAGTCTTTCTGGAACGGCAACGTAAGTACCTTCTTTCTTTTCAGAGTTCCATGTGATCCATTCGTAAACACTGCTGTTGTTAGCCAAAGAGTCAGCAATGGATTGTACTGATTTGGATTTTTCCCTAACACCAACTACATCGCCGGCTTTTAGTGAAAAGGATGGAATATTTACTACCTCCCCGTTTACGGTAATGTGACGGTGCGATACCAACTGACGCGCCCCTCTTCTTGATGGGCTGATTCCCATTCTGAAGACCACGTTGTCCAAACGTGACTCACACAACTGAAGCAAAATCTCACCGGTAACACCTTCTTTTCTTTTTGCCTCGGCAAAAAGATTACGAAATTGCTTCTCCAAAATACCGTAAGTATATTTTGCTTTTTGCTTCTCCATTAACTGGATTGCATATTCAGACTTTTTACCACGGCGTCTGTTGTTACCGTGTTGTCCTGGAGGGTAATTTTTCTTTTCGAATGACTTATCGTCTCCGAAAATCGCTTCTCCAAACTTTCTAGCGATTTTTGTTTTTGGTCCTGTATATCTTGCCATCTTCTATTAATTTGAAAGTGCGATTATGAATTAAGGCTTATCCTTCGATAATCTAACTGCACCTTCGGGTGAAGACCCTTTTGGGGCCATTAATCTATTAATGATTATTAAACTCTTCTTCTTTTTGGTGGTCTACAACCGTTGTGCGGAAGTGGAGTAACATCAATGATTTCAGTTACTTCGATTCCAGAGTTGTGAATGGAACGGATGGCTGATTCCCTACCGTTACCCGGTCCTTTTACATAAACCTTCACTTTTCTCAAACCTGCTTCGTGAGCAACTTTAGCACATTCCTCTGCTGCTATCTGAGCTGCATAGGGAGTGTTCTTTTTTGAGCCTCGGAATCCCATTTTTCCTGCGGAAGACCATGAAATAACATCACCTTTCTTATTGGTAAGGGAAATAATGATGTTGTTGAAAGATGCAACAACGTGCGCCTCTCCGGTAGATTCTACGACTACTTTGCGCTTCTTAGCTGTTTTAGTACTTGCCTTTGCCATACTACCTACTTGTTATTTAGTTGCTTTTTTCTTGTTGGCAACTGTTTTTCTTTTTCCTTTTCTGGTCCTAGAGTTGTTCTTGGTACGTTGACCTCTTAACGGCAATCCAGATCTGTGGCGAATTCCACGGTAACAACCAATGTCCATCAAACGCTTGATGTTCATTGAGGTTTCTGAGCGAAGCTCTCCTTCAATGGTGTAAGCTCCCACTGCTTCCCTGATTTTACCGATTTCATCATCGGTCCAATCGGAAACCTTGGTATCTTCACTTACTTGGGCTGCTGCCAAAATTTCTTGCGCCCTGCTTTTACCTATACCGAAGATGTAGGTAAGCGAAATAACGCCACGCTTTTGTTTAGGTATATCTACCCCTGCAATTCTTGCCATAATTACCCTTGTCTTTGTTTAAATCTAGGATTCTTTTTGTTGATTACGTACAATCTGCCCTTTCTGCGAACAATTTTGCAGTCGGCACTTCTCTTCTTTATTGATGCTCTTACTTTCATGTAACTAGTATCTATAAGTAATTCTTGCTTTTGTTAAATCATATGGGCTCATCTCCAACTTTACCTTATCTCCAGGAAGCAACTTTATGTAGTGCATACGCATTTTCCCGGAAATGTGCGCCGTTACCACGTGCCCATTCTCTAATTCTACTCTGAACATTGCATTAGACAATGCTTCAATAATAGTCCCGTCTTGTTCTATTGCTGGCTGCTTTGCCATAAATTATGCTACTTTTCTGTTTTTACCGGTTTTCATTAAGCCGTCGTAATGCCTGTTCAACAAATAAGAATTTACTTGTTGCACAGTATCTATCGCTACACCGACCATAATCAATAGTGATGTACCTCCGTAAAACAATGCCCATCCGGCCTGTACATCCATCAACTTTACAACCACGGCCGGCAATACCGCCAACAGGGCCAAAAAGATGGAGCCAGGTAATGTAATCAAGGACATTATCTTGTCCAAATAATTTCCTGTTTCCTTTCCTGGACGAATACCCGGAATGAAACCACCACTTCTTTTCAAATCATCGGCCATTTTGTTCGTTGGCACGGTGATCGCTGTATAGAAGTACGTAAATATGATGATCAATACTGCAAATAGGATGTTGTAGGCCAATCCGAAAATATCGGCGAACTGTACTTCCATCCACTGACCTGCAGCAGTATCGTTAAATGTTCTACCAATCAAACTTGGCGCGAACATAATTGCCTGTGCAAAGATAATGGGCATTACACCAGATGCATTCAATTTTAGTGGAATGTACTGACGTGCTCCCATTACGTTCTTTTCATATCCGCCAGAAGCTGTTCTTCTTGCGTACTGTACTGGAATCTGTCTTACGGCCATGGTTAAATAAACACTGGCCAAGATGACCAAGAACCAAACAATCACCTCGATCAACATAAACATGATTCCTCCTGTGTTGTTGGTTGTTCTTGAAACAAATTCCTGTGCAAATGCCTGTGGCATTGTTGCGATGATACCAACCATAATCAACAAGGAGATACCGTTTCCGATTCCCTTATCGGTAATTTTCTCACCCAACCACATAGCGAACACACATCCTGTTACCAATATAATAACAGCTGGAACGATAAAATCCAAACCTTTACCCAAAACAAATGCACTGTCCGGCACACCTAGGGCTCCAAGACCATACAAATAAGCAGGGGCTTGAACGATACAGATACCAATTGTTAACCAACGGGTAATCTGGTTGATGGTTTTTCTACCGCTTTCTCCTTCTTTTTGAAGTTTTTGAAGATAAGGAATCGCTATTCCCATCAACTGCACCACAATAGAAGCAGAGATATAGGGCATAATACCCAAAGCGAACACCGAAGCATTCGCGAAAGCACCACCCGTAAAAGCATTCAGAATACCCAGGATACCACTTTCGGTGTTCGAGGATAATTGGGCCAATTGGGCGGTATCAATACCGGGAAGCACAACTTGGGCACCAAATCGGTACACCAATAACAATCCCAATGTTAGGATGATACGTTGCCTTAATTCATCAATCTTCCAGATATTTGATATGGTCTCAATAAATTTCTTCATGCTATACTTCTTATAAACTTATTGCCTCACCTCCTGCTGACTCAATCGCAGCTTTAGCGGAAGCAGTAAATTTATGTACAGATACTTTAAGGGAGGCTTTCAATTCACCGTCACCCAATATCTTTACCAAATCGTTTTTGTGGGCCAGTCCATTCTCGATAAGAGTTTCCAAAGTAACTTCGTTTTTCACGGTTCCTTTGTCCACCAACTCTTGAAGTTTGCCCAAATTGATTCCTGTGTACTCTTTTCTGTTCATGTTAGTAAAACCGAACTTGGGTACACGTCTTTGCAATGGCATCTGACCACCTTCGAAACCAATTTTTTTGGAATATCCAGATCTAGACTTGGCTCCTTTGTGTCCACGGGTAGAAGTTCCTCCTTTACCGGAACCCTCTCCACGTCCTACACGTTTTCCTTCTTTGTGCACAGCGCCATCCGCTGGTTTAAGACTATTCAAATCCATGTGCCTTTATATTTTAAGCTTCCTCTGTGGAAACCAAGTGTTTTACCTTATTTACCATTCCAAGGATACTAGGAGTAGCTTCGTGCTCAACTTCCTGTCCGATTTTTTTCAGTCCAAGAGCCTCCAAAGTCCTTTTTTGGTCCTGTGGCTTTTTAATGCCGCTCTTTATTTGTTTAACCTTAATCTTTGACATAATATCCTCTATTTATCCTTTAAAGACTTTTTCCAAAGAAACTCCTCTTTGTTTTGCCACGGTATCAGCACTTCTCAATTGCAACAAAGCATCGAAAGTAGCTTTTACCACGTTGTGCGGGTTGGAGGATCCTTGGGATTTAGACAGTACATCCTGTACTCCAACAGCTTCCAATACGGCTCTTACAGCTCCACCGGCAATAACCCCGGTACCATGGGAAGCAGGTTTGATAAAAACTCTTGCTCCACCGTATTTTCCTTTTTGCTCATGAGGGAGTGTTGCTTTGTTCAATGGAATACGAACCAAGTTCTTTTTGGCATCCTCGATAGCTTTGGCGATTGCTGTTGCTACTTCTTTGGATTTTCCCAAACCATGTCCAACAACTCCGTTTTCGTCACCAACAACAACTATTGCAGAAAAACCAAAGGCTCTACCACCTTTTGTTACCTTGGTAACTCTTTGTACTCCAACCAAACGGTCTTTCAACTCCAGTCCACCTGGCTTTACTGTCTCTACGTTTTTGTAATTCTGGTACATAGTTTATTAAAATTTTAGTCCGGCTTCCCTAGCTCCTTCAGCCAATGATTTTACTCTTCCGTGATATAGGTTTCCTCCCCTATCAAAAGCAACGGCTTCAACACCAAGCTTAAGGGCCTTTTCGGCTATGGCCTTACCCACGTTGGTCGCGATTTCGGACTTTGTTCCTTTGGAGTCGACATCCTTATCTCTGGATGAAGCCGCCGCCAAAGTTACACCTTTATTGTCGTCAATCAACTGGGCATATATTTCTTTATTGCTTCTGAATACAGACAACCTTGGTCTTGCTTCAGTTCCTAAGGATACTTTGCGTATTCTTCTTCGGATGCGTAATTTTCTTTCAGTCTTAGATAATCCCATAGTCTTAATTATTAAGCTGATTTACCTGCTTTTCTTCTTAATTGCTCACCAACAAACTTCACACCTTTTCCTTTGTAAGGCTCTGGCTTACGGAAAGATCTGATTTTGGCGGCCACCTGACCTACCAATTGCTTGTCGTGAGATGTTAGTTTTACGATAGGGTTTTTCCCTTTTTCGGAGATGGTCTCAATCTTCACTTCGGGAGCGATGTCCAGAACAATGTTATGAGAGAATCCTAGGGCCAAATCCAATTTCTGTCCTTGGTTGCTGGCTCTGTAACCAACACCTACAAGTTCCAATTCCTTGGTCCAACCTTCGGTTACACCTGCTACCATATTATTGATAAGAGCGCGGTATAAACCATGTTTTGATTTGTGATTATTGTCATCGGAAGGTCTTTCCAAAACAACACTTCCGTCCTCGACTTTTATGTCAATCCCTGAAAACTCTTGTGTAAGCTCCCCCAATTTACCTTTTACAGTAACCATGGAATCCTTCACTTCTACAGTGACTCCTTCAGGAATTTTTACTGGACTGTTACCTATTCTAGACATTTTTCTTCTCTTTTCTCAATTAATATACGTAGCACAATACCTCACCACCTACGTTCTCTTGCTGGGCCTGCTTGCTGGTCATAACTCCGTGGGAAGTTGAAACGATAGCGATACCCAACCCGTTCAATACTCTAGGCAAATCGTTAGAGTTTGAATACTTTCGCAGACCGGGCTTACTTACCCTCTGCAATTTTTTAATGATAGGCTCCTTGGTGAATTTATCGTACTTAAGGGCGATTTTGATGTTCCCTTGTACTTTATCCTCCTCGAACTTATAGCTCAAAATATATCCTTGATCGAACAATATTTTGGTAATCTGTCTTTTTAGATTGGAACCTGGGATATCTACAACCCTATGACCTGCCTTATTGGCATTTCTCAATCTGGTCAAATAATCTGAAATTGGATCTGTAAGCATTTCTTTTCTTTATCTAAATTACCAACTTGCCTTTTTAACTCCAGGAATCAAACCTTTGTTGGCCATTTCCCTGAACATAACCCTTGATATACCAAAAGTTCTCATGTAACCACGAGGTCTACCTGTTAGTTTACAACGGTTCCTCATACGAACAGGAGAAGCATTCTTTGGCAACTTCTGCAAAGCCTCATAATCTCCCGCTTCTTTTAGAGCCTTTCTTTTCTCGGCGTATTTTTCTACCATTTTAGCCCTTTTTCTTTCGCGGGCTTTCATTGATTCCTTGGCCATACTAGTTCTTTTTAAAGGGTACTCCCAGTTCGGTTAACAATGATTTTGCTTCTTTATCAGTTTCAGCGGAAGTAACGAACGTAATGTCCATTCCGTTGATCCTGTTGATTCTGTCTATATTGATTTCTGGAAAGATGATTTGCTCAGTAACTCCCAAATTGTAGTTACCTCTACCGTCGAAACCTGTGGCTTTAACTCCTGAGAAATCACGAACCCTAGGAAGGGCACTGGTGATCAATCTATCCAAAAATTCGTACATGCGTTCTCCTCTAAGGGTCACTTTTGCGCCAATTGGCATACCTTTTCTCAATTTAAAAGATGCAACATCTTTCTTGGAAAGGGTAGCGACCGCTTTTTGACCTGTAATATTGGTCAACTCATCCACAGCGTGATCGATCAGTTTTTTATCGGAAACAGCGGCACCGACTCCACGGCTGACCACTATTTTTTGCAACTTGGGAACTTGCATTACATTTTCGTAACCAAATTCTTCGGTCAGCGCCTTGATCACGCGCTCTTTATATTCTTGCTTTAATCTTGGAATGTAACTCATGACTAAATTACTTCATTGGATTTTTTGGAGAACCTTACTTTCTTTCCGTCCCTTACTTCGTATCCAACACGAGTAGCCTCGCCAGATTTTGGATCGATCAAGGAAAGATTGGAAATATGTATTGGGGCCTCCTTTTTAGTTATGCCTCCTTGAGGGTTGTTCGCACTTGGCTTTTCGTGTTTGGACACTTCGTTGATGCCTTCCACGATAGCTTTGTTCTTTTCACGGTCTACTTGAAGTACTTTGCCTTCGCTGCCTTTGTGGTCTCCCGCAATGACTTTTACCGTATCCCCTGTTTTTATTTTCAACTTCATCTTTCTGATATTTCTTTTATAGCACTTCAGGCGCCAATGAAACAATCTTCATGAATTGTCTGTCCCTCAACTCTCTGGCAACAGGACCAAACACACGAGTTCCTCTCATCTCCCCAGTCGGGTTCAACAACACACATGCGTTATCGTCGAAACGGATGTAAGAACCATCTGGTCTTCTCACTTCTTTCTTTGTTCTAACAACAACTGCTGTAGACACAGAACCTTTCTTTACAGTACCGTTTGGAGTAGCTTCTTTTACAGTAACAACGATTTTGTCACCCAATGAAGCGTATCTTCTCTTTGTTCCTCCTAGTACGCGGATGGTCAAAACTTCTTTTGCACCGGTATTGTCCGCAACTCTTAATCTTGATTCTTGCTGTACCATAATTATTTAGCTCTTTCTAGGATTTCTACCAACCTCCAGCATTTTGTTTTGCTCAATGGTCGTGTTTCCATTATTTTGACGGTATCACCTTCGTTGCAATCGTTCTTCTCGTCGTGGGCAACATATTTCTTGGTCTTCAGAACGAACTTCCCATACATTGGGTGCTTCACTCGTTTTACCTCAGAAACCACTATCGATTTCTCCATTTTGTTGCTGGTAACAACGCCTATTCTTTCTTTTCTTAAATTTCTGTTTTCCATAAGGCAGAACCGATTATTGTAATTCCCTTTTAGTTAATTCAGTTGCAAGTCTTGCTACCGTCCTTCTAGTCTTTCTGATCTGTAAAGGATTTTCCAAAGGAGTAACAGCGTGCGCCATTTTTAGGTCGGCGTGTTGTTTTTTGAACTCGGCCAATCTCTCCTTTAGCTCTTCAATTGAAAGTTCTTTTATTTCTGATTGTCTCATCTTTCTTCTCAATTAAAAATTAGGCGGAATAATCCCTTGCTACAACAAACTTGGTCTTCACCGGAAGTTTTTGCGCCGCAAGCCTCAAGGCTTCCTCAGCAATATCCTTTGGTACACCGGCAATCTCGAACATGATTCTACCTGGCTTCACCACGGCTACCCAATATTCTGGAGCACCTTTACCTTTACCCATACGAACCTCAAGAGGTTTTTTGGTGATAGGCTTGTCCGGGAATATTTTGATCCACAACTGACCTTGTCTCTTCATGTATCTTGTCGCAGCGATACGTGCAGCCTCAATCTGACGAGCAGTAATGAAGTGCGAATCCATGGACTTGATACCGAACATTCCATTGGAAAGTTGGTGCCCTCTCTGTGAGTTCCCCTTCATACGCCCTTTCTGGGCTTTACGAAATTTTGTTCTTTTTGGCTGTAACATTTTACCTTACTTTATCTTAATTACTTTCTACGACGGGATTTCTTGTTATCCTTGCCGCCTTTTCCTTGACTCTTACTCAATCCTACTAATGGGGAAAGCTCTCTTTTACCGTAAACCTCTCCTTTCATGATCCACACCTTTACCCCTAATCTACCATAGGTAGTGTGAGCTTCGTGCAAGGCGTAGTCCACATCTGCACGGAAAGTAGATAATGGAATCCTTCCTTCTTTGTAAGATTCGGAACGTGCCATCTCGGCCCCGTTCAAACGTCCGGAAATCTGAATCTTGATACCTTCGGCATTCATACGCATTGCTGCTGCAATGGCCATTTTAATGGCTCTTCTGTACGAAATTCTGCTTTCGATCTGTCTTGCAACACTTGCAGCTACCAAGTTTGCATCAAGTTCAGGTCTCTTAATTTCATGAATGTTGATCTGAACCTCTTTGTTGGTGATTTTCTTAAGCTCTTCCTTAAGCTTGTCCACTTCTTGTCCACCTTTACCAATGATAATACCAGGTCTTGACGTGGTAATGGTAATAGTGATCAATTTTAAGGTTCTCTCTATAATTACCCTGGATACGCTAGCTTTAGCCAAACGCGCATAAAGGTATTTTCTGATTTTATCGTCCTCAGCCAGCTTATCGCCATAATCATTTCCTCCGTACCAGTTGGATTCCCATCCTCTGATAATTCCTAAGCGATTTCCTATTGGATTGGTCTTCTGTCCCATATTATTCTTCTAGCTTTGAACGTTGTTATTGGCCTCCAAGATCATAGTAACATGATTGGAACGCTTTCTGATTCTATGTGCTCTACCTTGTGGAGCTGGTCTCAATCTCTTCAACATAGTTCCTCCGTCCACACGGATTTCCTTGATGTAAAGATCGGCAGCCTCAATATCCGCACCCTCATTTTTAGCTTCCCAGTTTGCAATTGCAGAAAGTAAAAGCTTCTCCAATTTTCTGGATGCCTCTTTAGGGTTGAACCTTAGGGTAGCCAATGCCATCTCAATTTGCTTACCTCTCACCAAGTCAGCGACCAAACGCATTTTTCTTGGGGAAGTTGGGCAATTGTTAAGCTTTGCAATAGCAAGTTGCTTTTTCTCTTCTTTTAACCTTTCGGCCATTTGTCTTTTACGAACTCCCATAGCTTACTTACTTTTTACCTTTGTTTTTAGCTCCTGCATGACCCCTAAAAGATCTCGTAGGTGAAAATTCCCCTAGTTTGTGACCTACCATGTTTTCAGTAACGAAAACGGGAACAAATTGTCTTCCGTTGTGTACTGCGATGGTTTGCCCAACAAAGTCCGGCGTTATCATAGAGGCCCTAGACCACGTTTTGATAACCGATTTCTTACCTGATTCTATATTGGCCTGGACTTTTTTCTCCAGACTAAAATGAACATATGGTCCTTTTTTTAACGAACGTGCCATTTACTTTTCTTTTATTTCTTTCTACGTTCTATGATATATCTATTGGTGTCCTTAGTTCTAGAACGAGTTCTAAATCCTTTGGCAGGAATACCGTTCTTAGATCTTGGATGACCTCCTGAAGCTCTACCTTCACCACCTCCCATTGGGTGATCGACAGGGTTCATAGCTACAGGTCTAGTTCTTGGTCTTCTACCCAACCATCTGCTTCTACCGGCTTTACCGGAAACAAGCAATTGGTGGTCGGAGTTGGAAACTGCACCTACGGTAGCCAAACAAGTGGCCAAAACCATTCTAGTTTCACCAGAAGGCAATTTCAAGGTCACGAACTTACCATCCTTCGCCATTAACTGCGCAAAAGTTCCGGCACTACGCGCCATAATCGCACCCTGACCAGGTCTCAACTCTATACAAGACACAATTGTACCCAAAGGAATCTCGCTCAATGGAAGCGCGTTTCCAATTTCAGGAGCGGAACCAGAACCAGACTTGACGGTCTGTCCTACCTGCAATCCGTTTTGGGCAACCACATATCTTTTTTCACCGTCCTTGTACTCTACCAAGGCGATAAATGCAGTTCTATTGGGATCATACTGAATTGAAACCACAGTGGCCTCAACTCCTTGCTTATCCCTTTTGAAATCGATGATTCGATATCTTCTTTTATGACCACCACCTTTGTGGCGCATGGTCATTTTTCCTTGACTGTTCCTACCACCTGTCTTTTTTATCGGAGCAAGCAAGCTTTTCTCCGGCTTATCAGTAGTAATCGCGTCAAATCCGTTTACTACTCTAAAACGCTGACCAGGGGTTATCGGTTTTAATTTTCTAACTGACATTTCTCGTCTTTATAGATTACTGTAAAAATCAATAATATCACCTTCAGCTACATCTACAATCGCTTTTTTCATTGCGTTTGTTTTACCGTGCTGAATTCCGGTTTTTGTATAACGACTCTTACGCGTTGGACCATAGTTCATGGTTCTCACCTTTTCAACAGAAACACCATAAGTAGCCTCTACCGCCTCCTTGATTTCCAACTTGTTAGCAGCTGGATTTACAAAGAATCCATAGCGATTGAAAAGCTCGCTGTCAGCGGTCATTTTTTCCGTAATTATCGGTCTTATCAACACACTCATGATACTTCTATTTCTTTAGGTTCGATTCAATTCCTTCCAAAGCGCTTTCGGTCAATACTAAACTCGTTGCGTTAACAATTTTGTAAGTATTTAATTCTGAGCCTGTTACAACTTCGGAGCGTTCCAAATTACGCGACGACAAATATACGTTATTATTTGTATCGCCCAACACAATAAGGGACTTTTTATTTTCTATTCCCAAGGAAGACAAGAAATTAACGAAGTCCTTGGTTTTTGGAGCTTCAAAATTGAGGTCTTCAACAACCACTATAGATTTGTCTTTGGACTTCATGCTCAAGGCAGATTTTCTTGCCAATCGCTTCATGTTCTTGTTCAACTTTTGAGTATAATCTTTTGGTCTTGGACCAAAGATCCTACCACCACCTCTAAAAATGGGTGACTTGATACTACCGGCCCTTGCAGTACCGGTACCTTTTTGCTTTTTGATTTTTCTGGTACTACCAGCTATCTCCGCCCTTTCTTTGGCTTTGTGAGTACCTTGCCTTTGATGGGCCAAATACTGCTTAACATCCAAATAAATAGCATGCTCGTTAGGCTCTATCGCGAAAACATCATCGGAAAGCTCTACTTTCCTACCTGTTTCTTTTCCATTGATATCTAAAACTGCTACCTTCATTATTGCCACCTTTGAATAGTTACGTATGAATTTTTATGGCCAGGCACACATCCTTTTACTACCAAAAGATTTTTCTCTGGAACCACTTTCAATACTCTTAAGTTTTGTACAGTAACTCTGTCACCACCCATTCTTCCGGCCATACGAAGACCTTTTACAACTTTGGATGGATACGATGCAGCACCAATGGAACCAGGAGCTCTCAATCTGTTGTGCTGACCGTGAGTTGCTTGTCCAACTCCACCGAAACCATGGCGCTTAACAACACCCTGGAATCCTTTTCCTTTTGATGTACCAACTACATCAACAAATTCTCCTTCTACAAACAAATCAACACCTACGGTATCTCCTAATTTGTATTCACCTTCAAACCCTTGGAACTCAACGACTTTCTTTTTAGGAGAAGTACCTGCTTTTTTGTAGTGGCCTGTTTCGGCCTTGTTAGCACGTTTTTCTGCCTTGTCATCGAAACCTAGTTGAAGGGCTTTGTACCCGTCTACCTCTTCGGTTCTGACTTGGGTAACCACGCATGGCCCAGCTTCCAATACGGTACATGGAACGTTTTTTCCATTCTCGTCGAAAATGCTGGTCATACCGATTTTCTTACCTATTAACCCAGACATATTTAATTAATTAACAATTATTTACTTTTTATAACTCTCGCCAACTTCTTGGCAAAAAAATTGGGTCAAGAAAATATTCTGTTCTGACCCAGATTTTTTTCTTTCTCCGTTTTTCCCGAACCGTCGTTCGGGACATGTTGCTCCCACCTAGGGCAGAAACATTATCAGACTTTGATCTCAACCTCAACCCCGCTTGGAAGCTCAAGCTTCATAAGCGCATCGATGGTTTTGGATGAGGAGCTGTATATATCCAACAATCTCTTGTAAGAGCTCAATTGGAACTGCTCTCTCGATTTTTTGTTCACGTGGGGTGAACGCAAAACCGTAAATATCTTTTTACGCGTTGGCAATGGGATTGGTCCAGTTACCACCGCACCAGTTGTTTTTACTGTCTTCACGATCTTCTCAGCAGATTTGTCCACCAAATTGTGATCGTAAGATTTCAATTTTATTCTAATTTTTTGACTCATCTTGCTGAAAAATTAAGCGGTTACTCCTTTAGCTGCTTTAATAACTTCCTCCGCAATATTCGAAGGAGTATCGGCATAGTGTGAAAATTCCATTGTGGATGTTGCCCTACCAGAAGATAAAGTTCTCAAGGCAGTTACATAACCGAACATCTCGGATAGTGGCACTTCAGCTTTAACAACTTTAGCGCCCGCTCTATCTGACATACTGTTAACCTGACCTCTTCTTCGGTTCAAGTCACCTACAATATCACCCATGTTTTCTTCCGGGGTAAGAACTTCCAACTTCATGATTGGCTCCATAATTACCGCTTTAGCTTTCTTAGCAGCAACCTTGTAACCCAATTTTGCAGCTAGTTCGAAAGAAAGTTGGTCAGAATCCACAGGGTGGAAAGACCCATCTTTAAGGGTAATTTTCATAGAATCCATTTCGAAACCTGCCAAAGGACCATTTTTCATAGCCTCTTTGAATCCTTTCTCAACAGATGGAACAAATTCTTTAGGAATGTTACCTCCCTTGATCATGTTAACAAACTCAAGACCGGACTTACCTTCTTCAGCAGGCTCCATGGTAAATACGATATCCGCAAATTTACCACGACCACCAGTTTGTTTCTTATAAGTCTCTCTGTGATCAGCTGTTCCAGTGATAGCTTCTTTGTACTCCACCTGGGGCTGACCCTGGGTAACATCTACTTTAAACTCACGTCTAAGACGGTCACAAATAATATCCAAGTGAAGCTCGCCCATACCGGAAATAATGGTTTGACCGGATGCCTCATCTGTTTTTACTTGAAATGTTGGATCCTCTTCGGCCAATTTTGCCAAAGCCATACCCAATTTATCCACATCAGCCTTAGTTTTAGGCTCAACTGCAATACCGATTACAGGCTCAGGGAACTGCATACTTTCCAAAACAATTGGATGTTTTTCATCGGAAAGGGTATCTCCTGTTTTGATATCCTTAAATCCTACGGCAGCACCAATATCACCAGCCTCTATGTACTCAATGGCATTTTGTTTATTGGAGTGCATTTGATAGATACGTGAAATACGCTCTTTGTTTCCAGAACGATTGTTCAGTACATAAGAACCTGCATCCAAACGACCTGAGTACGCTCTAAAGAATGCCAAACGACCTACGAAAGGATCGGTTGCGATCTTAAAGGCCAATGCAGCAAAAGGTTCTTTTGGATCTGGTTTTCTTCTTTCTTCTTTCTCTGTATTCGGGTTGACACCTACGATATCATCCTTATCCAAAGGTGAAGGCAAGTAGCGACAAACAGCATCCAACAAGAACTGAACTCCTTTGTTTTTAAAGGAAGAACCGCAGATCATTGGAATGATCGCCCTATCCATAACTGCTGCACGCAATGCGGCATGCACTTCTTCTTCAGTGATGGAATCCTCATCCTCAAAGAATTTCTCCATCAACTCTTCATCATACTCAGCAACAGCTTCGATCAAGGCAGCTCTGTACTCCTTAACCTCATCTTTCATTTCTGAAGGTATATCAACTACATCAAATGTAGAACCGAAGTTTTCCTCGTGCCAAACAACAGCTCTGTTTTTGGCCAAGTCAACAATACCTCTAAAATCAGCTTCATCACCAATTGGCAATACAATCGGCACAGCGTTGGAACCCAACATTTCGCGAACCTGCTTGCACACAGCCAAGAAGTTTGAACCTTGACGATCCATCTTGTTCACAAAACCAATCCTTGGAACTTTATAATTATCGGCCAGCCTCCAGTTGGTTTCTGATTGAGGCTCAACACCATCAACAGCACTGAACAAGAATACTAATCCATCCAACACACGAAGGGAACGGTTTACCTCAACCGTAAAGTCAACGTGTCCGGGGGTGTCTATAATATTAAAGTGATAATCTTTTGTGTCAGGTAATGTTTGCGCATTCTCCATTGGAAACTTCCATGTACAAGTTGTTGCAGCAGAGGTAATGGTAATACCACGCTCTTGCTCTTGCTCCATCCAGTCCATGGTAGCGGCACCATCGTGCACCTCACCAATTTTGTGGCTCACACCTGTATAGAAAAGAATACGTTCTGTAGTAGTTGTCTTTCCAGCATCAATGTGAGCTGCAATACCTATATTCCTTGTATATTTTAAATCTCTTCCCATTATATTGTTTAGAATCTAAAGTGTGAGAACGCTTTATTGGCCTCAGCCATTTTGTGTGTATCTACTCTTTTCTTAACTGCCGCACCTTCTTCCTTGGCCGCCGCTAAAATTTCAGCTGCCAATTTTTGTGCCATGGATTTCTCGTTACGCTTTCTTGAAAAGCTGATCAACCACTTCATGGCAGTGGATATTTTTCTATCCGGACGAATCTGCATAGGAATCTGGAATGTCGCACCACCTACTCTTCTACTACGAACCTCTACGTGTGGCATAACATTGGAAAGAGCATCTTTCCATAATTCCAATCCTGTTTTTTCTTCGTCGGTGTTTTTCTCGTCTACGATTGCAATTGCATCATAAAAAATCTTGAATGCAACTGACTTTTTACCGTCCCACATCATCATGTTCACAAAACGTGTAACAAGTTGATCGTTAAATTTTGGATCCGGTAATAACGGTCTCTTTTTTGCCTGCTTTTTTCTCATCGCTTCTTCTTAAAAATGATTAATTTTTAGGACGCTTTGCACCATACTTAGATCGTCGTTGCGTTCTTCCTGCAACACCCGCGGTATCCAAAGCACCGCGAACGATATGGTATCGCACACCAGGCAAATCCTTTACTCTCCCGCCTCTAACCAATACTATCGAGTGCTCTTGGAGATTGTGACCTTCACCAGGGATGTATGCATTCACCTCTTTACCATTGGTCAACCTTACCCTTGCAACTTTACGCATTGCAGAGTTTGGTTTCTTTGGCGTAGTAGTGTAAACACGTGTACAAACACCCCTTCTTTGAGGACACGAATCCAAAGCAGCCGATTTACTCTTCTTGGTAATTGTGGCCCTTCCTTTTCGTACTAATTGTGAAATTGTTGGCATTAAATTTCTTTTAAAAACTAAATAACCCTCTTTTTGAGGGCTGCAAATGTAGTGATTATTCCCAATAATTCAAATCCAAGCCAATTAAATTTACAGTAGAACCAAAAAAAGTTTAAGCACCCTTTTCGAATAACCAAAATAAAACCAAAAAAGACTTGCCAAACACACACAACGGCCGAAATAAAAAATGAATGAAATTATGGTGTATATATTAAGGTATATATACAATATTGGATTTCGCCCCTTCTTAACAACCAAGGGCACCTCAAAAAAAAACCCTTTAGAATTCACAAAAATCCACAAGTCTTCAAAATTTTTACCGGAGCAACAAAATACCCGTGGCTTTTGAGGGGCGGCGCGGCTTAATTTGCATTTAGAAGAATTATCCCCCCTTTAAATTATGTAGTTGTTAATGATTTTTTAAGTTTTTGCAGTTATCACATTTACGATGGCATTCTTAAAGATTTTATAAAATTAGTTTGGATTATTAACACGAAATTATGATTTTAGCGATCAGCTAATTCAAATAATTTAACAATGAGAACAAAACTTAATGGATTGTTAACGCTATTATTGGCGTTTGTTGTGCATATATCCTATGCGCAAGACAAGACGATTACAGGTACAGTTACGGATGCCGATGGCCTCCCGCTGCCTGGGGTCAACATTGTCGTTGAAGGGACCACATCGGGTACCCAAACAGATTTTGATGGAAATTACGCCATCAGCGCAAGTGAGGGGCAGACATTGCTTTTTACCTACATCGGGCAGAAACCGGCCACGAGAGTAGTTGGCGCCGGCAGCGTAATCAATGTACAAATGTCAGAAGACGCTCAAGCTCTTGAAGAGGTGGTGGTGACCGCCCAAGGTATTAAGAGAGAGAAAAAAGCACTGGGTTACGCCACAACTTCTGTTGGCTCCGAAGCTTTGGAAGAGCGTGCGGAAGGTGATGTTGCCAGGGTGCTTTCAGGAAAAGCCGCCGGTGTAAACATTACTTCTGCAGGTGGTGCCTCCGGATCAGCTACCAACGTAGTGATCAGGGGCTTGAACTCATTTAGTGGTAATAACCAGGCTTTGTTTATTGTTGATGGTGTTCCTTTCAGTAACGATACCAACCAACAGGGAAGCTTTATATCTGGTAACACTGGTAGTTCAAGATTCTTGGACCTTGACCCTAACAATATTGAAAGCATTGAAGTATTGAAAGGTCTTTCTGCTGCGACCTTGTATGGTACGCAGGGAAGAAACGGTGTTATTTTGATTACCACAAAATCCGGTTCCTCAACTACTGGACCTAAAAAGACTGAAATCACAGTTTCACAATCTTTCTTTGCGAACGATATTGCTTCCATGCCAAATTATCAACAACAATATGGTAATGGTTTTGACCAATCTTTTGGATGGTTCTTCAGTAACTGGGGTCCAAGTTTCGATAAAGATGGTACAGCAGGTTGGGGTGCTCAATCAGCGATTGATGATAATGGTACGTTAGCACACCCTTACTCTACAGCTTCTTCAGCTACAGGTATTCCACAAGCATTCCCAGAATTTGATGGTGCTCGTTACGATTGGAAACCATACAACTCAGTGGAAAACTTCTTTAGAACTGGTAGAACATTGAGTACCAACATTAACATTTCCGGTTCAAGTGAAGACGGTAAAACCGCTTTTAATGCCAACGTTGGTTATTTTAATGATGTTGGTTTTACACCAGGAAATAAATTTGATAGGGTAAACATCTCTTTAGGTGGTGTTTCCGAATTAAGCAACAAATTCACCATTCGTGGTACAATGAACTACGCTAGGTCAAATGTATTTACTCCTCCAATTGCATCCAGTAGGGGTAACGGTACTGATGGTCTTTCTGTATATGGTAACGTATTTTTTACTCCTTTGAGTGTTGACTTAATGGGCTTGCCATTTGAAAACCCAATTGACGGTTCCAGTGTATACTATCGTCAGAACAACAGTATCATCAACCCTAGGTGGACTGCAAAAAATGTTGTTTACAACCAATTTACAAACCGTTTTTTCTGGAATTTATCTGCTAATTATGCTTTATCAGAAAACTTGGATTTGAACTGGAGAACCGGTTTGGATTTCTACAACGAACGTAACAACAACAGTTCCAATAAAGGTGGTGTTGCATTTAACTCTGCTATTTTTGGATTCTTAGATACCTATGACAATAACAATACCATTTGGGACCACTTTGTTTCCATAAATGGTAATTATGATATTTCTGATAAACTTGGACTTAGCTTTACTGCTGGGGCAACAGCTAGATCGGATTCTTATGACAGAAATGGTGTGTCAAGTACAGGTCAAATCGTATTTGGTGTTAAAAGACATTTCAACTACCAGAATCAGTTGCCAATACAATTTTCAAGAAAAAGAAACATTGTTGGTCTTTTAGGTCAAGCAACCTTGGATTATGATGATTTCTTATTCTTGAACGTAAGTGCACGTAAAGACTGGGTATCCAACTTCCAGAGTGCAAACAATAGTATTACGTATCCAGGAGCTAGTTTGTCGTTCCTACCAACAAACGCGTTCCCTGAACTTAGGTCGGAAAATGGGTTGAACTTTTTAAAGATTAGAGCAAGTTATGGTACTTCCGCTAACTTTGACACTAATTCTGCTTACCCAACTGTTGGTTTTACAGAGCAAAACACGCAGGTATTCAACGATCAACTTTCTGGAACATCCATAACAACCAACCAGGTTGCCAACTTTAGAGCAAATCCTGATTTGAAACCAGAGCTTTTAGAAGAAGTAGAGGTTGGATTTGAATCTAAGTTTTGGAAGAACAGAGTTTCTTTGGACTTTACTTATTTCTTTAAAACAACCAACGACTTGATCGTTCAAGAGCCATTGGCACCTTCAACAGGATTTACTTTAACTCAAAGTAATATTGGTGCTATAGAAAATAAAGGTATTGAGGCTGATTTAGGAATTGACATTTTTAACGGTCAGGATTTCTCTTGGAATTCAAGAATCAACTTCTTTACCAATGACGTTATTGTTACTGAGCAAGAGCAGGATCAGATTTTCTATTCTGGTTCCATCCCCGCAGGAGGTGGATTGTTTAGAGGTGGTAACGTAGCACAAGAAGGAAAATCATTGGGTTCTATCTACGGAACAGCTATTCAACGTGATGACAATGGTAATTTCATAGTCAACAGTGCTGGTAGTTACCAAGTAGCTGAGCAAGATGAAAATGGATTGGCTCCAATCGTTGGAGATGCTATCGCAGATTATTCCATGAACTTCATCAACACGCTTCGTTACAAAAACCTGAGTTTAAATGTTCAGGTAAACCATACCAAGGGTGGTGACATTCTTTCTAGTACCATTGCAACGTTATTGGGTAGAGGTCTTATTGTTGAAACCCAAGATAGATTAGGTACTTATATTTTGCCAGGTGTTAAGGCAGATGGCTCACCTAACAATACGCAGATCAACAACTCTACGTATTACTTTACCAACTTGTTGTTTGGACCAACTGAAACCAGAATTTACGATGCTTCGGTTATTCGCTTGCAAGAAGTTTCATTGGCATATAGCCTACCTTCTAAATTTTTGGATAAAACGCCATTCGGACAATTGACATTCACTGTACAAGGATTTAACTTGTGGTATGATGCTTACAATACTCCAGATGGTGCTAATTTTGACCCTAACGTACAAGGTGTTGGTGTAGGTAATGGACAAGGATTTGATTTCTTGAACGGTCCAAGTGCAAGGAGATATGGATTTAGCGTTAAAGCATCCTTCTAATAAAAATTGTTAAATACGATTAAGATTATGAAAAATATATTTAAACATATTACATTGGTCTTATTAGCGGGCATAACTTTTACAGCCTGCGAAACGACCGATTTGGACTTGACAATAAGCCCAAACGAACTGTCTCCGACACAGTCGGACCCCAATTTGCTGCTTAATGCAATGCAATTGGCGTACATTTCCAACCAAGATGATTTTGGGGACGTAGCTGCTCAATTGACCCGTATTGAGTACTTTGGCTCCAGAAATTATTTTAACGGACTTTCAGGTACTACGTTAAATTCTGTGTGGGCAAGAACCTACAGTTCTGACTTTAACATACCTGGTACAGGTGTTGACGTAGGTCTTTTAACAAACCTGCAAGCCCTTGAAGCCATTGATGCCGAAACGGATGTGGATTATTCTTTTCACATTGGCATAGGTAAAATAATGTATGCGCATTCATTATTTCAATTAGCGGATATGATAGGTGCTGCTGCATTTTCTGAAGCTGGTAATCCAGCTGAGTTTCCTGCTCCGACTTTAGATAGCGGCGAAGAGGTATATGCTGCAGCATTTAGACTTTTGAACGAGGCCGAAGCGCTACTTGCTTCCGGACCGGGTGTTCAAGGAGCTACGGATATGTTTTATGACGGGGATACATCCAAATGGATAAAAGCCCTTAATTCTATCAGATTACGTTCCTATAAGAACACTGGAAACAAAGCGGCTTTTGATGCCATCGTTGCTTCTGGGGATTATATTACTTCTTCTGATGATGACTTACAATTCAGATATGGGGTAAGTGAACTACAACCTAGTGACCGTCACCCAGATTACGAAGCAAGTTATACTCCAACTGGTGTGGGGCCATATAGATCAAACTGGCTCATGAATTTGATGCTACAGAATGATGATCCTAGAATCAGATATTACTTTTATCGTCAAGCTAATGGTACTCCAGGAGCTATCGACGTTAATGGTAACGAGGTACCACCAAACGAAGAAACAATCTCTTGTTCTTTATTCGTTCCTCCAGCACACTACGCAGGATATGTTTACTGCAGTGTAGACAATGGGTACTGGGGTAGATCCCATGGTAATGATGAAGGTGGACCACCGGATGGTTTCTTAAAAACCGCTCCTGGTGTTTACCCTGCAGCTGGACGTTTTGATGATAGCCAATTTAGCGATACAGATGCCGTAACTGGCGTGCTTTTGGCACCTGGTGTTGGTCTTGGTCAAGGTGGCGGCGGTGCCGGTATTGAACCAATTATCCTGTCTTCTTATGTAGACTTCTGGATTGGTGAAATGGCCACATCGGATGCCGAAAAAGCGGATGCACTTGAGGCTGGTTTAACCAAGTCGATTGCAAAAGTTCAGAGCTTTGGTGCCTTGGACGGTTCTGCAGACTTATCTTTTGAACCAACTGAAACTGAAGTTGAGGATTATATTGCTGACATTGTTGACGCTTTCAACAGCGCAACCGGTGATGACAAAGAGAATATTTTTGCTGAGCAATATTTCACAACTTTGTACGGTGGTGGTTTTGAATCTTATAACTATTACAGGAAAACCGGATTCCCTACGACTGTAGCTCCTAACTGGGAACCAGATCCAGGACCGTTCCCTAGAACGTTATTATTACCACAAAACGAAGTGTTGAACAATCCAAACCTTGAGCAGAGGTCAGATTTGACTACTCAGGTGTTTTGGGATAACAATCCAGCTAGTCCATCATTTCCACCAGCTAACTAAAATTTTTTAGAAAAATGAAGAAAACTAATTTTATAAATAAAGTCTTTTTAGCTGGTATGGTAGCAATACTATTCGCAGCTTGTGAAGATAGCGACAAAGTAATTGACCAAATTGTGGCAGAAGAAACAAGGGGGTCCATACTTAGAACTATCGAAGTTACAGAGAACACAATTGACTATGACGTTACAACCAGCACTCTGTTAGGTGGAGGGTTTGGCGCCACTGTTGAAGTTCAAGATCAGGAAAATGGGGATTTACTCCAATCTCTTGATGTGTATTTAGGATATAATGACAATACCTCGGACAAAGGTAATTCCACGATTGGAGATACCGAGGTACTAGTTCAGTCATTCTCTTTAAGTGATGGAACCATCGGACCAAATGGTTTGCCTAGGTTTACCTATGCGGCAACTGCTGAAGAAATGCAGTCTGCCTTAGGTTTAACAGGTGATGAGATTTTTGGTGGTGATGCATTCACAATCAGATTTGAAATTGTAAGAACCGATGGAAGGGTTTATTCTGCTGCAGATAACTCAGGAACATTGACTGGTTCTTACTTTAACTCACCTTTTGAGTACACTTCTGTTTTGGTATGTGGACCTAAACCAACTCAAGCCGGAACCTGGACCATTGATATGCAAGATGCATTCGGCGATGGTTGGCAGCCAACAACTGCAGACGGTGGAGGTCCTGGTATCATCATCACATTAAGTGATGGTACCGTATATGAAATAGGACTTTGTACCCCTTACGAAGACCCAGGATACGATTGTACCTCTGGTGATAGTGAAGGAACTGCATTTTTTGAAGTTCCTCCAGGCCAAACAGCAGCAGCTGAAATTGATTTCCAAGGTGATTTTTGGGGAGAGATTTCCTTCCAAATCTATACGCCTGCAGGCAACATGGTTGCTAGCGTAGGTACTGGTACTGCAGCTGGTCTTATTGAAATAGACTATTGCGCAGACTAATCACATAAGATTAGTTCATCTTATTCGATGATTAATTATATAATTGTCGAAAATAAAATTAAGGGGTTGCACACTGCAACCCCTTTCTTAATAATATTACTGCTAAAAAAATAATTGATCTCCTCCGTTAATTATGAATTTCTTCAAAGGAACAACTATACTATCATTGGTTTGTATGCTCACATCTGCATGTAAGGACAAAAAAACCAATGATTCCAATATCACATCAAATCAACCCATTTTTGAAAAAATTGATGCTGAGACAAGTGGTATCCAATTTCAGAATACCATACAAGAAAATATTGAGACCAAAGAAAATCTTTTTAACTACGACTATTTTTATAATGGTGCCGGTGTCGGAATTATTGACTTCGACAATGATGGCCTTCAAGATATCTTCTTCTGCGGCAATCAAGTTGCCAATAAGCTCTATAAAAACCTTGGGGATTTCAAGTTTGAAGACGTTTCGGACTCCGCACATATCAATACCAATAAAAACTGGAGTAATGGTGTAAGTATCGTTGACATCAATAATGACGGTTGGCAGGACATTTATATTTCACAAGGTGGTCCCTATCAACGGGAAAAACGCAGCAATCTACTTTACATCAATCAAAAAGATGGAACATTTCTCGAACAAGCGGAGGAATTTGGTTTGGCCGATCAGGGAATAAGTACCCAAACCGTATTTTTTGATTTTGATAACGACAATGACCTTGACTGCTTTGTCATGAACGAGAATGAGTTTTACGGCGTTGACCCTATCAACCTATTCAAGCTGATTTCAGAAAGCGAAGAGGCAAAATATTTCAATAGCTGTCATTTTTATGAAAACGACAATGGAAAATTTAAAGACATTACCAAAGCGGCCGGATTGGAACGTCCTTTATTTGGATTGGGTGTCACGGTAACCGACATTAACAATGACAATCTTTTGGATTTTTATGTGGCCAGTGATTATTATATACCGGATGCACTGTTCATCAATAATGGCAACGGTACATTTTCGGACCAAATAAAATCCTATACCCAGCAAATATCATACTATGGAATGGGTATGGATATTGCAGATATCAATAACGATGGACTTCAGGATATATTTGTTCTGGATATGGCCGCTGATGATCATGTAAGGTCAAAAACTTTAATGGCATCCATGAATACCGCCAGGTTCGATTATTTAACAAATAAAGCCGGGTTTCACTACCAATATATGTACAATTCCCTCCAATTGAATTTGGGGAACAACAAGTTTTCGAACATTGTCCAACAAACCCATTTAGCCAATACCGATTGGAGTTGGTCCGTACTCATGGCCGATTATGATCTGGATGCGGATAAAGATATTTTTGTTACCAATGGGTATAGAAGATACGCCCTCGACAACGACCTTCAACAAGAGGTCTACAAGGCCAAAGTAAAGTATAAGGGCAATGTACCGTTAGAAGTTAAGAAACGTTTGTACGAATCAATGCCATCAGAAAAACTTCCAAATATCCTGTTTGAAAATAATGGTGATTTAAACTTTGCCGACAAGGCCAAGGATTGGGGATTGGCAGATTTTTCGTTTAGTAATGGTGCAGCAATTGCGGACTTTGACAACGATGGCGATCTAGATGCTGTGGTAAACAACATGGACGAAGTTGCCTTTCTTTATAAAAACACTGCTGTAGATAATAAAAAAGGTAATTTTCTAATGGTTGACGCCAAAAGTAAATTGAGTGAGGCCTATCCGAAAATTGAAATTTTTTATGACGGAAATAATTCGCAGATCGTTGAATCAAGAACAGTTCGCGGTTACCGATCATCTCACCAAAACATAGCCCATTTTGGCCTGGGAAATACTTCAAAAGTTGATTCTGTTTATATTTCCTGGCCTAATGGCAAGCATCATGTCTCCTATAATGTCGATGTTAATAAAAAGCTTGTGGTCAATGAATCGGATGCAAATAATATAAGTGTTCCTGATTCCAGAACACCAAGCTTATTTGAGACCGTAGATCCAAATGAAATCGGGTTGGACTATTCCCACAAGGAAAACCCTTATGATGACTTTGAAAAAGAAATTTTACTTCCTTACAAACAATCCACACAAGGTCCTTTTATTGAAAAAGCAGATGTTAACGGTGACGGTTATATGGATATTGTTGTTGCGGGCGCTTCGGGTCAACCAACCGCTTTGTTTGTTCAATCTGAACAAGGAAAATTTACAGAAAAGAATATCCCTGCCTTTGATAATGATAAGGCTTACGAAGATACCGCGGCACTATTCATAGATATTGAAAATGATGGAGATGAAGATTTATTTATAGTTAGTGGTGGTAATGAATTTTTAGAGCATTCGTCGTTTTACACGGATAGATTATATCTAAATGATGGGAAAGGTAATTTTACGAGAAACCAACAACAAGCCTTAAACAGTTTTCCAAAATCTGGAAAAACAATCGCCAGTTTAGATTTTAATCAAGATGGTTATTTGGATATCATTGTCGGCAATCGAATTATACCCCAAAATTACCCTCGTTTTTCACCCTCTATTGTCTATCAAAATAATGCAGGAACACTAAGCGATGTTACCGAAGAAATTATTCCTGAGCTTGAAAGTTTTGGTATTGTCAATGATATTTTAATCACTGATTTTAATGGTGATGACAAAGAAGATTTGATTGCCGTTGGAGAGTGGACCAAAATTGGCTTTTTTAAAAACGTAGGTGGCACCTTTTCGCTATTAAAAGATTATTCCTTTGACAACGAAAAAGGATCATGGTTCACAGTAAAAGAAACTGACATTAACAATGATGGCAAGCCTGATTACTTGGTTGGGAATGTAGGACAAAACACTAAATTCAAAGCCAGTAAAGACAAACCTCTTAAAGTTTACGCTAACGATTTTGATGATAATGGTACACCCGATATCGTTTTAAGTAAGAAATATAAAGGAGAATTTGTGCCTGTTAGAGGAAGAGAATGTTCCTCTCAACAAATGCCCTTTATAAAGGAAAAATTCAAAACCTTCGACGAATTTGCCAATGCAAAACTAGTTGATGTTTATGGGGAAAAATTGGAAACTGCCTATGAGAATGAAGTAACCAACTTTAATTCTGTTTTACTTTTAAATAAAGGAAATGGTGATTTCGAATTAAAAGACTTACCGACAGCGGCACAGTCTTTTCCAATTTTGGCGACTGAATTCAAAGATTTAAACGGTGATGGCTTTGAAGACTGTATTCTAGCTGGTAATATTTACCAAACCGAAGTTGAAACTCCTCGGTTGGATTTTGTTTCGGGCGTTGTATTGATTTCAAATCAAAAAGATGGTTATAACATTATGAGCAGAAGCGACTCTGGGCTTTATCTTGAAGGTAATGTTAAGGATTTGGTTTGGTTAAATAGCACTACGAACAAAGAGCTGTTATTGACTGCCACGAATAACGGTAGTATTATTATCAACTCCCTAAATAATTAATCTGAAGGTGGGTCAAATAATAATTATTACAAAATTTAACATTTCTATAAAATAAATTATAAACATTATTTATAGATTTCTATAAATTATCGAACACATGAAAAAATACCTTTTTGCTTGTTTAGTTTTTGTTGGCGCATCAAGTGCAATTGCCCAAACTTTTGGAACAGTTAATGCAAGTCAAGTTTCTGGCACTTCTGGTAATAGCGCATCAATTTCATACTTGTTGGGAGATGTGAATTCCCAGAAGGAAAAAAGAAAAGAAAAAGAGTCGGACATACAAGGTTCCGCTTATACTACTGACGTTTTTTTGCCTGGTAAGCTTTACTATAAAGATGATTTTGAATCTGACGTTTTTTACCGATACAACGCCTACATGGAAGAAATTGAAATAAAAAGCTCTAATACACCAAACTCACCTGTAAGTGGATTAAGAAGGGACAAGAATATCAATTTAAGGAGTGTAGATGGTAAAATTTTTAGTTTTAAAACGTTCATTGACAACTCCGGTTTAACACAAAACGGTTATTTAACATTGCTATCTGACGGTAAATACAAGTTTTACAAACGTGTTGATGTAAAATATACTGAGGGTCAGAAAGCACAAAATTCCTTTGTTAAAGCCATTCCCCCAAGATTCTCTCAATTCACAGAATATTATCTGGAAGTTCCTGAAAATAATAGAATTGACGAATTAGTGATTTCTAACAGGAAGTTATTAAAATTATTACCTGCCGATCAGCGAGATACCATAAAGACTTATTTGAAAGAAAATAAAATAAAGCTTAAAGATGAAGCAGATGTTATTCAGGTTTTAAATTGGCTTGAACAACAATAAACCCTAAACTAAAAAAATTGAAAAGCACTCAAAACGAGTGCTTTTTTTATGCCTAAATTTGCGACATGAAAAACGAGAACATCATTTATGGCATAAGGGCCGTTATGGAGGCAATAAATGCTGACCAGCCCATCAACAAAATATTTATCCAAAAGGGCCTCAAAGGTGAGCTCTTTAAAGAACTGGAATCCACTGTACGCAAAAGTGGAATGAGCCTATCCTATGTTCCGATTGAAAAACTAAACCGTCTTACCCGTAACAACCACCAAGGTGTGGTTGCTCAAATATCCCCAGTACAATTCCACAACTTTGAAGAATTGGTGGAACAGGTCCTTTCCAAGAATGAGCTTCCTTTGTTCTTAATGCTGGATGGAGTTTCGGATGTAAGAAATTTTGGGGCCATTATACGTACTGCGGAATGTTCGGGTGTCCATGGCATCATCATTCCAAAGAACGGTGCTGCACCCATAACAGATGACACTGTGAAAACTTCTGCCGGTGCGGCTTTTAACGTCCCAATTGCCAAGGTAGACCATTTAAAAGACGCTATTTTCTATCTACAGTCCTCAGGTGTCGTGGTAACGGGCGCTACGGAAAAAGCTGAAAACGAGATTTATGGAGTGGATTTTAACCAACCTACGGCCATAATCATGGGGTCGGAGGAAAAAGGCATCTCCCCCTCTACCCTAAACATACTTGATCATCAAGCCAAGCTGCCTCTTCTGGGAAAAATCGGTTCGTTGAATGTTTCGGTAGCCTGTGGTGTTTTCCTTTATGAAGTGGTGAGACAGCGCAAAAAATAACCTTTACTCCTCAGTGGATTTTTTGTAGTGGTATTTAATTTCGATTTGTTCCTCTGGTTCTTCGGTAACAGTCTCGATAAAATTCCCTTCCTCATCAAAATGTTGTAGAAAAGGATCGTCCTCTTCCTTATAATCTTCACGTTCCCAATCAAACTTTCGTGCCTCTGGAACACGAACCTTGGTTATAAGGGCGAGAACCAGACCCGTAGCGAATCCTGCCAGATGCCCTTCCCAGGAAATACCATCTTTGACCGGAAAGATATACCAAATCATACTCCCGTAAATAAAAACCACGATCAATGAGAGCGCAACCAAACGATAATGTTTGGCCAATATTCCCTTAAAGAATATGAAACTTGCCAATAAATAGATCACTCCACTCGCTCCAATGTGGTAAGATGGTCTCGCGATGGCCCATGTAAGCAGTCCAGAGACAAGGGTCCCAAATACCAATACCCTAAGTGCTGCACTTTGATAGAAATAAAAAAGGAAGGCGGTCAAAACGGCCAAGGGAATGGTGTTATTGTACAAATGGGCAATGGAGCCATGAATAAACGGGCTAAAGAATACTCCCTTTAAGCCAGATAATCTCCTTGGATATACTCCATAGTCGTTTAGGTTGATGCCAAACTTCACTTCAACCCAAAAAACAATCCAAATGGAAAGTACTGCGACCAAAGGCGCCAATACCACGGCATTGGAAAATTTAAATGAATCTGAACTCATATCCATACAAAATCAAACATCCCGCCATAACCTTAAAATTATACAAATTGTCAGGTTATACATATAAATCCTTTCCCTTACAAGAACAACAGACCATCAAATTTATTTTATTTTTACCTCATGAACGAACCTTTGGCAGAACGCATACGACCAAAAACCTTAGAGGATTACATTAGTCAGCAACATTTGGTGGGAAATCAGGGCGCATTGACCAACCAAATAAAAACCGGTGTGATTCCCTCCTTGATTTTTTGGGGTCCCCCAGGAACTGGAAAAACCACCTTGGCCAACATTATTGCAACAGAAAGCCAAAGACCTTTTTACACTTTGAGTGCGATCAGCAGTGGGGTAAAAGACGTTCGAGAGGTAATCGAGAAAGCAAAACAAAGCGGGGGATTGTTCACTTCCAAAAACCCAATCCTCTTTATTGATGAAATTCACCGGTTCAGTAAATCACAACAGGATTCTTTATTAGGCGCTGTAGAAAAAGGTTGGGTCACCTTAATAGGGGCTACCACAGAAAACCCAAGTTTTGAGGTAATACCCGCACTTTTGTCAAGGTGTCAAGTGTATACCCTTAATCCTTTTGGGAAAGAAGACCTTGTTGCCCTATTGGAGCGGGCCATAAAAACAGACAGTAATCTTTCCAAAAAACAAATTGAGCTAAAGGAAACGGAAGCGCTACTGCGATTATCTGGAGGGGATGGACGAAAATTGCTCAACATTTTTGAACTTATCATCAATTCGGAGGCAAGTGATAAAATTGTTGTAACGAATGATCTAGTGCTAAGCAAGGTCCAGAAAAACACCGTACTTTACGATAAAACCGGGGAGCAGCATTACGACATTATTTCGGCCTTTATTAAAAGTGTTCGCGGAAGTGACCCCAACGCCGCGGTGTATTGGTTGGCACGTATGATCGAAGGCGGAGAGGATGTAAAGTTCATTGCGCGAAGAATGATTATTTTGGCATCCGAAGATATTGGAAATGCCAACCCTACAGCCCTAGTCTTGGCCAACACCACTTTTCAGTCCGTAACCACTATTGGATATCCAGAGGCTAGGATCATTTTGAGTCAATGCGCGACCTACTTGGCAAGTTCCCCTAAAAGCAATGCCAGTTATATGGCCATAAACGAAGCGCAACAAAAGGTACGGCAAACAGGGGACCTCTCAGTGCCGATACCCCTTAGAAACGCCCCCACCAAATTAATGAAGGATCTTGGGTATGGAAAAGGGTACGATTATGCCCATAACCATGAAAATAATTTTGTGGACTTTGAGTTTCTTCCCGATGAAATTTCCAGAACCACCTTTTACAGGCCAGGAAACAATCCTAGAGAAAATTCCATGAAAGATTTTTTAAAGAAAAGATGGAAGGATAAGTACGAATTTTAGAACTTGATATGGAGTTCCTTTTGCACTTTTTCGCCATTCTCCGAATATTCCAAAAACCATTTACCTTCTTTCTTAAAAACAACTGCATTGTTTCCTTGGAAATCGGTCATAAAAACATTTTCCATTGAGGTGGACTCCAACTCAAGTACAACTTTTGGTGTGCTATCCACCAACTGATACCCGCTTTTCGTTGGCTGGGCATACAAAAGTTCTGTTGGAACGGGCATAGCCGATACTTCTTTATCTACAGCCTTAACAATTTTGGATGGTTTGGGCCGTACAGCTTTGTAAACCTGTTCTTCCTTTGTCGCTTTTTGTTCAACAACATGCTCTTTCGGTTGTTTTTCAATAGATTTTACATCGTCTTTAAAACTTATGGTAACTGTATCGGGTTCTTTTGCCTTGTTCTTATTTGGTTCGTACTTATAATTCAATCCTGCAAAAGAAACAAATGCATTTGCAATAGCTTCCCTATAAGTTTCATAATAACCCTTGAGTTTACTGGTTCCTTGTGTAGACCTAAAAACTTCTTGGTTGTTGCAGTCTTTAAGAGCTATACTAACCTTGGTGGTGAACATGGAGGAGTCGTCGATAAGGTCGGCAGTGAGGCCAAGACATCCATTGTCGGTCAAATCAATCGGAAGGGCATCGTCGTATACTACGTTGAATCCATTTTCCGCAAAGTAATATTTTACCAATGTACTGGTCTGGTACTGGTTTTCTGATTTAAACACACTGAATTTTTTGGGAACAACAATGTATTTATAACTATTCAGTTGGGCATTCACAGCACCCGTTAACCCCATTGCAAAAAGCAATATGTACAATACTTTAGATTTCATATAGTAGAGATAATCAATTATCGTTCCAATATATAATATTAAATCCGAACTGTAAAGATGCATAGTGGCTATCAGCTATATTGGAATAACTTAAAAGATTATCTGCCAAAACATAAAAATTGACCGGGCCCAATTGAAAATTGGCCCCTAATCCAATATTGGTGAAAGAATACTTATCAACAGTATATGTGGCTTTCAAGGAAGCGACCCTACCAAATCTTCTTTGGTAAAAACCTGTCAGTGCGCCCTGTACACCTCTTGGCCTTTTCATCATAAATAATTGCCCACCAAGACTATTTCGGTAATAATCACGATTGGTTCCTCCGCCGGCATTTACGCCACATCCACAATTATCGAATACGGTGCTTCCGCCTTGCCCAAAATCATATCTGATGGAACCATATACCTTTACCGGTCTCCAGGATATGTAACCGGATTCATTTTCGCCATTTGGCAATGCTTCCTCTATTTCATCCAACAAATCTTGCCATAGATCATTGTCAACATTGTTTATATCTTCCGGTAGAAATACAGAAATTCCATCTGTTACGGTACTTCCGCTAAAGTTATAGTTCCATACATCTTTTGAGTTGTTTATAAAACCAAGGTCCAAAACACTTCCCGTTACGGTAGTCTGCGGATTTAACTCGTAACTAAATCCCAAATCAACACCGAACCCTAGATTTCCGCCCAAAAACATGCGTTTGGTGAATAGACTAGCCACTTCTTTTTGTTCAGTACCCGTATCAGCTTCAAAAATATCATAAAAACCCCTGATTCCGGCCGTTTGAAGCTGCATATCAGCATTAATGGCACTTTCATAAATATTGTTTTGGCCCGGCCTTGTAATAAAGGAGCCAGAATTATTTATGGACTGGAACTGAAAAATACTGGAATATATTTTTGCCCTCGCACCCAAAGTCAGTGCTTCACCCATCTTTCTATTGATACCAAAATGAAACACATTGATCATTTCACCGCGAAGGTTTAAATCCCCAAGATCAAAGCTTCGGCCTATATTGTCTCCCCCGTTTCCTTCAAAGGCCAAAATAGCCAAATCCTTGGGCCAGTAACTAATGATATCAGTTTCCCAATACATTCCAAAGGAATAATAATCCTCGGGTCTATTCTTTCCTCTAAAACCTACGGTAATCCCTTCTATTTGGTTTGTGGAGCTAAAATCATCCTTGTTGCCCATTACATCCAACAAACGATCTTGGACCTTTGCAGTAAAATCAACACCATCATTTGCAAAAAGATCATTTACGGTAACTCCACTAGTAGCTCCCTGAAAAGACACTCCAGACAATACGGGTATTCCTACATGCCATTTTTGTGAGGTTTTCACCCCTGGGTTTACCATTAAAGATTGGGGTATTTCATAAAAATCGTACAGTAGCTCCTTATTTTGGGCTAGAACAGTTGTCCCGCAAAACAGTGCCAAGAGTATTAATTTAGAGGCTATTCTCATTGTAATTCAAATAGGAATTCCGCTCCGGACCTAAAGATCACTTTTGGGTCTTCGGCCGAAGAAACACTGGTGTCATCACTTAAATTATTTGCTGAAACGCGCAAGCTGGAAGTGTTAGTGAGTATATCCAAGCGCTTACCGCCCTGACCATAAAATACTTCTCTGGTCAAAACGCTGGAAGGACCGGCTTCGATATCAAAAATTTCGGTATCAAGAATATTTCCGGCATCATCTATAAACCCAATGATTATTCTTAGTTGCTTGCTTGTGGTATTTTCTATTTCGTAGGTTATTGTCCCTTCCAAGAGATGTTCCGCCACATATTGTTCATTGAAGGCATCAAAGTTTACTTCACGAAAATAAAAAGTAGTTAAAGCACCCGCGGAATTTATGGTGGCTTCGTCGGATTCCAGATAAAATAGACCCGAGGCTAAAGTAGGTGTTACGCTTAAATCGTCAATCTGGCTAAAATCTTGCTCTTCTGTGCAAGCAGCGATAAAAAACAAAAAGCCCACTACCAAAAGGGTGGAATAGCATAATTTTTTCATAGCAAAGCACATTTTCCAGTGTCGAAAGATGGGGGTTGTTGGTCTTTATATAACTCTATAAAATGTTTTTTATTTCAATCAGATCATGAATCATCGTACAAACTTCGTGATTATCATCCCCATGAAAATTATAATGCAGTGCTTGCATGCCCAAAGCCTTGGCCCCCAAAATGTCCGCCTCCATATTGTCCCCTATCATCAATGAGTTCTTGGGATCTACACTAGCCATTTCCAAGGCCATTTGAAAAATGTGGGGATGCGGTTTTTTCACTCCGGCCATCTCAGAATCTATTATTTTTTGAAAATAATGGTGGATTCCACTTCCTCGAAGTTTTTTTGTCTGTACTTCCTGGAATCCGTTGGTTATTATATGTAGCCTATATTTAGGGAATAGATACTCCAAGGTCTCCACGGTATTTGGCAATAAGTGGGTGAAAGATGACAAGTTTAGAATATAATCGTGCGCCAACTTATGGATCACCTCGTCCGAAACCGGTGCATGAAGTGTATCGAAGGTTTTTTTTAAACGTTGATAGCGCAACTCCGATTTACTGATTGCATTCTCGCGGTACAAAGCCCACATTTGTAGGTTAATAGGTGCATATATCTCCAAAAATCCATCTAAGTCAACCTTTACCTTATTGTCCACTAAAATTTTGGCAAAGGTAAGGGCTGAGTTTTTTTCAAAGTCCCATAGAGTATGGTCTAAATCGAAAAAAACGTCGGTTACTTCGTGATCAAACATAGTATCGCTTTAAAAGAGATTGATAAAGCTCCATCCAATCCAATTGCTGTTTACCGCCCAAAAGTTCATTGGAAAACACCAAAATAAAATCGCCCTTGACCTGTTTTACCAATCGGTAAACCCTATCCATTTTCTCGAACACCTCTTCTTTGCTTTTATATTTGACCAAAGCATAATCGTGCATAGCAAAAGGATGTATTTTTATAGGTTGCCTTACCTCCGTATTGATATCGTAAAAATAAAAAGGGGTGCAGGTACCTGCCCTAAAGCCAATTTCGTGGGTATACCCCATGGAAAAATCGTCTGTGAACTCGGTTTCCACCAAATTTCTGTAGGTGGCGGGGACATTTACCTTATTGTATCTTAGCCTTGCATAGTTAATGGGCCTATTGATCAAATTGCCCAATTGTTTTTTCTCTTCACGAAGCACCACTTTGTCCGCAGAAGAGACAAACGAGGTGCTCAAGGATACAATACTGTAATCGGCAACCGATTTAATAAGAAAACGAAACCGATTGTTATTGGGGGATATGTTCTTGTCATGAGCGGAATGTTTTGCAAATTGAAAAAAGAACATGGTTTTAATGGGAAACTTTTTATGAATATTGATCAATTCAAAAAAGTTGTCGTACGGATCTTTTTTGAGCCGCAACAACACCGAAAAGCGATCAAGAACATCCTTAAACCTAAAATTCCCCAAGTCCAACAGTAAGCCTCCGATACTGCGGGCGAAACCGCGCATGGCATAAGCATGGGAAGCGGTAACATTTATAATCGAAGTAAAACGATAGCTTTTCTCTTTAGTATCCAAATCTGGAAAGCGTTGCTTTAAAGATTCCAACAGTTTGTTGGCCCATAGATCCACAACGGGAAGTTCCAAGAAATCATTCTGATAAGCTATGCTTTCCTTTACGGGAAACCTCCCCACACTGTCCTTTACATGGGGCAAATATTCTTCATAACGACTCATGAGGAAAAAACTAGCTGAAAAAATGTCAAAAGGAATCGTACTTTTTTCACCAGAAGAGAAGAAACAAGGAATTCCGTCCCAATCGGACACCTTGATCTCCAAATCATTGATACCCTGTTCGAACAACAAGTCATTACTCCTGACAAAAAACTCGTTTTGCAAAGGTTGTTTGGAATAGGTCATCTTAGGCCCATCGTGCTTTATAAAATCTTCTACCTTTGTAGTAAACCCCATCTCCACCCCCAAGATTTTTTCAAAAATCTGCTTGGCGGTATATGTTAATCGGTTAGTTACCTTATGGGTGAAAATCAATAACATGGGCTATAATATTCCTTGGTCCGCAAAACTCAAATATTCATTTTGGGATAAAATCAAGTGGTCCAAAATTTTTATGTCCAAAGCTTCTGATGCCACTTTTAATTTATGTGTTATTTGTTTATCCGCTCCGCTGGGTTCCATGGCCCCAGACGGATGGTTGTGGGCCAGTATAATTCCTACAGCGCCCAATTCCAAGGCCTGTTTTAACACCAGGCGCACATCGACCAAAGTCCCCGTAATCCCACCCTTGCTCAACTGTGCTTTATGTACGACCTTGTTGGAATTGTTCAGGTAGACAATCCAAAATTCCTCGTGCGGAAGTTCTCCGATCAAAGGGTACAGCAGTTCAAAAACATCGTGGCTGCTTTTAATCTTGGTGATTTTGGTGGTATCCTCCAAACGTCTTCTCCGTCCCATTTCCAGTGCCGCTGCAATGGTTACAGCCTTTGCTTCCCCTATACCTTTAAAACGCATCAATTGGTTTACGGAAAGCTTGCCCAACTCATTTAAATTATGGTCTACCGAGGCCAATATCCGTTTGGAAAGCTCCACGGCACTTTCGTCCCTACTTCCCGAACCGATCAAAATAGCAATCAACTCCGCATCGGACAACACGGAACTCCCCTTTTGCACCAATTTTTCCCTGGGCCTGTCATCATCTGCCCAATGTTTAATGGAAAAAGAAGCTAGTTTTTCTTGCATGGTCTAAAGATAGGAGAATAATTTTATGTAATTTTCAATATAAATCCTTCATTATGAAATCCCTTCTCAATAGCGAGGCACACGAGGAAATTTTAGCAAGAATAAATCAGCTTTCGGAATCTCCGGAAAGGCAATGGGGCAAAATGGAGGTAGGTCAAATGCTTCACCATTGTCAATTCCCTTTAAAAATTTCGTTAGGCCGATACAATCCCAATAACAAACCCAACTTTATGCTGAAACTGATGGGGAAATTTTTCAAAAAAAGCCTGTACAACGATAAGCCATGGCGAAAAGGGCTACCCACGGCCAAAGGGTTAAAGGTAGTTGCTGATAAAAATTTTGATGAGGAAAAGAAGGCACTAATTGATTTGATCAACGATTTCCATCAAGAGAAAGATAGAAAAGAATGGGACCCCCATCCCGTGTTTGGCACCTTTACTCCAGAACAATGGGGACAAATGCAGTACAAGCACCTGGATCATCATTTAAGGCAATTTGGGGTGTAACAGATTCAAATTTTAGCGGTCTTTCCTTTTTTGGCTACTTCCGTCAATTCAAAAGGGGGTATTCGTCAATCCGTGTTAAAAGCTAGTTGGATCACTACCTATATTTAGATTGAAATATTTCAAATCAGAATAAGACAAGGTGAACCGTATCAAGAAAAAACTAGAACAGCTTTGGGATCTGGACCACAAGTTTTTAAATGAAAGCGAACACTTTAAAAAGCATCAATACATCCCATTTTCCGAAGCAAACATTACGCTTTTTGAAGAAAAACATCAGATTAAACTACCGGCGACATACCGTGATTTTTTACTTCAGGTATGTAATGGTGGTGTGGGTCCGGGAAATGGGATTTTGCCACTTGACATCAAACAAGAATTTCCCAAACTGCACCTGCCTTGGATAGATCCTTCGGAGTACAACGACCTGTGCCTTTTTGATCCCACAAAGGACAACTATGACACGTATGATGACAAAATCAATAAAGCCCGCTTAAAGGATAATGAAAAAGTGGACGATCTGATTCAGGGTACGGACAATGGACAACTCCCCATCGCGGACGATGGCTGCGGCATATATTATTTTCTGGTTGTCAAAGGAGCAAACAAAGGGGAAATATGGCTCAACCGTTTGGTGACCGATGGTGGTTTTGAATGGGTGGCCAACTCCTTTGGAGCATGGTTCGAGCATTGGTTAGATCAGTCTATTTTAAGTGCACATAAAAACAATCAAGCGCTGCAGGAACTTTATGGCGATGAGAAAATCAGTTCCTTTCTCCCCGAGAATGTTGAAGCGTTACGTGACCGTGTCTTTACATCCAATCATTTAAAGGATAAAAATCCGGTCAAGAACCTTTTGAAAAGAATTTTGGAACAAAATCCTTCCCAAGAAATTGTTGAACAAAGCATTGACTATTTATTATATGATGAACATTACAAAAATGTTCAAATCGCTCTCCGTTTTTTAACACAATCGCTTGCCAATCTTGATGAGGCGGGAAGAAAAAAGAACTTATACCAACAGGGGAACCTCTTTTTTGAATCGGGAAATTTCCAAAGGGCATTACATTGTTTTCAATCAGCCTTAGCTTTGGAAGGTCCCGTATACCATAGAGATGAGTTGGAGGAGCCATACCTCAGGTTGATATGCCAATGCCACCTTAAATCAAAAAACCAAAAAGCGGCATTGGAAACCATGGGCATGGTGGATGAGGCAGTCTTACTTTTGGAAGAAATCCACCATAAATATAATGATCATGTAATGGCGGTTGAATGGGGAGAGATTATTATTGACGCAAACAAATTCAAAGAAGATGAAGAATTTGAAGACTATCTACAAGACATCTATTTAGTTCTGATTTATGCGAATGCTGCACTTAAAAATAACGTAAAGGCTCATGAACACCTGGACAAACTCATTGAACTAAAAGCAAATCCAAACACCATTCCATATGAAAATATTGTGGAGAACCTCATAAATGTCCACAACTACGGCCTTGCCATTTGGTGTTTGGAAAAATACAGTGGTTTGTTGCGATCAATACAAAATATGGAATGGCTTCACTACGCCAAAGGCCAATGTTTCTTAGGGCTTGAAAAGCTGCAAGAAGCCCGTGACTGCTTCGAAAAGAGTTATGAATTAAAGCATTGGGTGGCTCCCTATGCCCAACTTATTGGCATCAACAAAAAATTAGGAGAATTGAAAGCTGCAGAACAGATAAAAAATGAAGTCTTGGCACTGAACCCTAAATATCTGGAAAATATCAATTATCTATAAGTGGCCATTGCCTCATAAAACTCCACTTCGTCCACTCCCATTTGTTGGCAAATCCACTTGGCCCCTGCCATGTTCCTTAAATCATTGATCTCAACAATTTCCATGGGCATTTCACCATCGGGGGTATCCAAAAACACTTCACCATCCGCTTCTTGGTACTCTGGGGTTCCATATGGAAACTTTCTGATAGGGTTTTCGGATGATTCCACTCGTTTTTTTACTTCAGCATCCTCCTCATTATAGGTAATGCTCCCTCCCTTTACAATACTATCCACAAAAATGCCGTACTGTTCCGAATAGGTTTCATGATCGGTCTGAGAACTCTCTTCTTTTAATTCAATATCACTCAATAAAGCAATATTGGGTTGATATTTATGGAATTGTGGAGTAGCATCGATAACGGATGAAGGGGTATCGCAGCCCTCAATCAGAATAAAGTCATTTTCTTCGGACAAATGGATTCCCTTTTGCGATGACAATGCATAGTCTACCTCAACTTCATTATACTCCAGCACATGCAGAATCATGGAGGTTACCCTGGTTTTATTTTGGCTGCCCGCCACTACCACGCGCGTTTTGTATTTGTTCAGTTCGAACAGCAATTCGGGGTAGGAGACCAATCGTAAGCCCAACTCCTGTGCTTTCAACAATTCCGGATTGTCCTTTGTAACGGTCGCTCCCAAGACAACGGCATCCAATTGATCATTTATTCTATCGGAAAACCAACCTGCTTCATTAAATACCAATCCCTGTTCTTGCATAATGGACTTCAGGGATTCATCAAACTTCTCTTCACTGCCCGTAACCGTTTCTCCCCTTTTGTGCAAGGCAATGGCCAAATTGAACATATTGATTTCGCCCAAACCTATAAAATGTACCTGCATCGCTTCAAATTAAAGATCAAAAATAGCCAAAGCCATTACCAATACAAACATGGAAGCTCTATATTAATTTTTATCTTGCTGCTAAATTTGAGAACTATGAATCTATCAGAAATCGAACCAAAGGAAATAATGTCAGGGTACCATGGCAAATTGGTACACGGAGAGCGTATGAGCTGGGTATTTTGGGATGTGGAGCAAAATGCCGAAGTACCGGAACACCAGCATGACCATGAACAGATCATGCACGTGGTAGAAGGTACTTTTGAGTTCACCTTAAACGGAGAAAAAGACACCTACACCGCAGGAGACATTGTAGTGATCCCTTCCAATGTTCCCCATAGCGGAAAAGCATTGACCCCTTGTAAATTAATGGACATTTTTAGTCCCGTGAGAGAGGAATACCGATAGCCATGAACATATCTTTAAAAGGAAAAACAGCCCTTGTAGGAGGCAGCAGCAAAGGAATCGGGAAGGCCATAGCACAGCAATTGGCCGAAAGTGGTGCAAGCGTGACCCTTATGGCCAGAAGTGAGGAACGCATGAAAGAGTTGATCAAGGAAATGGACAATTCCCAAGGGCAAAAACATCAATACCTGTGCGTAGATTTTACGAATTTTGAAGCCTATAAGGCAAAAATATCGGAGTTCTTCGAGACCAATACCGTAGATATACTGGTAAACAATACCCAAGGTCCAGAAGGGGGCGGGGCACTTGAAAAAAATGTGGCAGATTACCAAAATGCCTTTGACCTCCTTTTTAAGTCGGTAGTATACACCACAGAACTCGCCCTAAAACATATGCAGAAAAATAAATGGGGACGAATCATCAATATCGCATCCATTTCGGTGAAGGAACCTTTAAATTATTTGGCACTTTCCAACACCATTAGGGCCGCAGTGGTCACTTGGGCCAAAAGTTTGGCTTACGATGTTGCTAAAGATGGCATTACCGTGAACAGTACGCTTACGGGTTATTTTGATACGGACCGAATTGCCCAATTGAACTCCAAAAAAGCTGAAAAACTTGGGATTTCCCCGGATGAAGTCCGATCCAACATGGAAGAGCAGGTGCCCGTAAAACGTATTGGCGATCCTAAAGAATATGGTTACTTGGTTACATTTTTGGCCTCGGATAAAGCGGCGTTTATTACAGGAACAAATATTCCGATAGATGGCGGACTCTTAAAGTCCATGTAGACTATAGACTCATCCGGTCCTTAAAAATGTAGGATTGCCTGCGGGAGACTTCTACTTCCTCTCCGTTTTTCATGGTAAGCTTTAGCTTTCCATTGAACCAGGACACCACATTTTCAATGTAGTTGGTATTTACGATTTGCTGGCGGTTGGCCCTAAAAAATGAGTTATCAGGCAACTTTTCCTCTACTTGATTGAGCGATTTATATAGCATGGGTTTCTTGTCCTCAAAAAACACCCGTGTGTAGTTCCCTACAATTTCAAAAAGCGAAATGTCGCCTATTCTCACCAACCAACAGGCTTCCCCATCTTTAATGAAAATCTGGCTGTTCTCGGTCAATTTTTTGGCCGTGGATGCGCTTTCCTCCTTGGAGGCCATCTTGGCACGTACTTTTTCCAAAGCCATATCAAAGCGCTTGTTGCTCACTGGTTTCAGCAAATAATCCAACGCATTGTACTCAAAGGATTTTATAGCATACTCATCGTAGGCGGTGGTAAAAACGGTAATAGGTACCTCATCCAACATTTCCAATAAATCGAAGCCATCCTTTTCGGGCATATTAATATCGAGGAACAACAAATCCGGAGATTCAGACTCAATCAATTCCACACCATCATCTACGTTGCCCGCTTCACCGATAAGTTCCAGATCATCATGAAGCTTGATAAGCTCTTTGAGCTCGTTTCGTGCCAGTCTGGAGTCTTCAACTATTACCGCCCTGATGTTCATGCCAATGGTATTTTGATTTCAGCCACTACCTCATCGGATATCTCTTCCAATTTAAAGGATGCTTTGTCCGCATACAACAGTTTTAACCGTTGTTCTATGTTTTTCAATCCCAATTTAGTTGAATCTTCGGAAATATTCAGTTTTCCGGTATTCCGCACCTCAATAAACAAGTCTTTGTCCCTCTTGAATATGGCCAACAGGATCCTTCCGCCATTTTTTAGGTTGGAAATACCGTGCTTGGCCGCATTTTCTATCAGTAATTGAATGATCATGGGAGGAATCCTCAAATCCAATGTCTCTTCCTCTACTTGTTTTACAAACTCCAAACGATCTTCGAACTGGATTTTGGACAGGTCGATATAATTATCCACCACTTCCAATTCTTCACGTACGGGAATGTCGTTGATATTGTTCTTGGTAAGGGAATATCGAATGATTTCGGAAAGCTTGGTGAGCATTTCCCTGGATTTTTCCACATCTTCAAGCATCAAACCTCTAATATTGTTTAGGCTATTGAACATAAAATGTGGATTTATCTGTCCTTTTAAGGTGTTCAATTGGGCCTGTTTCAAGGTAGTGTTCAGCTCCAACCTTTCTATTCTGTTCTGATTCAGCTTCAAAAGTAATTTGATGACCAAGTAGGTAATTGTCCAAGCCCCGACCAAAAAGACCGAATTAAGCACTTGCACCATGATTTTGTCATAGCCTTCGAACATATGCATTTCGGCTTCGGTAAGCTCAGGGCCGAACTTTATATAGATATACCCAAAAAAAACATTTAAAAGACCAAAAATCGCAGAGGCCACCAAGGTGGAGACAATAATTTTAAGTACCTCTTTGCCTCCAAAAGAATCAAAATGCACATTTCTTTTAAGGTACCAGCGCAATATCGAAGTAGAAAAAACCCCTATGAAAATTCCGACAATGACCGAGAATATGGTCATCTCAATGCTAATGTTCTGGGGGATCAAGGTGGCAATGGAGTTGATAAATCCCCATCCCAATAATTGAAGAACCCAAAACGCAATATTCCTTTTCCTTGTACTTAACTCCATTCGATTGAGCATCAACTGCCCAAATTTACATTAAACTTACTTGGTATATACCACACTAAGATTTTTGTGCAGCTTTTCTTTTAAAGGGGTTGCAGCACGATTTTCCCTGTGGCAAAAAGGCAATCCACATCATGGTTGAGCCTGTATAGAAAAATGGGAAGTATTCCATGTATTCCCAAGCATTGAACCTACCGTATATTCCAACCAATACTCCAAGGATACCTAGGGAGAATACAACTTTTTGTCTTGTGTTCAGTTTTTTCATTTTGATGAATTTTGTGACCGCTTCAGCGGATTATAGAATTATACTTACTAAAAGTGAAATGATCAATTTGGCTAGTGCTATCATGACTGTTCTGTTTTAGAATTTATTTCTGAAACTAAAGTACAATAGAACCCTTGCCCGTTGAAGTGAATTATGACAAGTGGTAATTTAGACCAACCGAACGGTAAAGTCATTGAATTTTAAATTGGAAAAGATACAACACCTTGATTATCAAGGCTATTTTACTTTTGGAGGGAATTTGGAAAACACTTTTTTCACTACAGCCCTGAGCTTATCCTCGCGCACACTGGGCGAGGCGTTCTCAGAAAGCCCACTCTCGGCCACAGCCTGCCAAACAAGAGCATCGCGTTGGGCATCCACCAAATCAAACTGTATGCTGCGCTGTAAATTAAGTCCTCCCAAGGGCAATCCTACGGAAATACCTCCGCCCACATTTCGACCGGTTCCACCAATACCAACCCCCACATTGCTGTTGGGAGCGCCTCGGTATTCGTCGCTCATAATATTGATAAAGAGTTCCGGTTCCTCGGCCAATCGGTACCCACGCGCCTTTAAAGTGGAATCCAGGGCGCGCAGCAAGCGCTTTTCATCCAACTGGCTTAGGCCAGATTGCATATCGGCATAATAGTTATAGGTAGAGTAACTTGAGAAGTCAACGGTCTTATCGTAATCGTAATTTACCCTGACAGAACTACAGGACAACAAGGAAAGCACCAATAGTATGGAAAGTAAATATCGCATAATCAACATTTGGGTCCTTCTAAATTTAATCAATAAATTGATTGGATATAAAGAAGTAGGGACACTATTCGTTCAATAGCTTCCAAAGTCTATCTTTTAACTGTTGGATTCCCAATCCACTTACCGATGATATGAACATGTAGGGGACATCCTTAAAATCTTCTTTCATATCCTCATCCATTTCATCAATGAGTTCCTGATCCAGCATATCGCATTTGGAAATGGCCACCAAACGCCCTTTGTCCAACAATTCGGGGTTGTACCTTCTCAATTCGTCCAAAAGAATATTGTATTCCTGACTGATGTCCTTGCTATCGGCCGGAATCAAAAACAAAAGGGTGGCATTACGTTCAATGTGGCGAAGGAAATAATGTCCCAGTCCCTTACCTTCGGCGGCACCTTCAATAATTCCTGGGATATCGGCCATTACAAAACTTTGAAAGTCCCGATATTCAACGATGCCCAAATTGGGCTTTAGGGTGGTAAACTCGTAATTGGCGATTTTGGGCTTGGCAGAGGTCATTACCGAAAGGAGCGTGGATTTACCTGCATTGGGAAAACCAACCAGTCCTACATCGGCCAACACCTTAAGTTCGAGTGTCACATGACCTTCTTGCCCCTTTATACCTGGCTGGGCATACCTTGGGGTTTGGTTTGTGGCACTTTTAAAATGCCAATTCCCCAATCCTCCCATACCACCTTCGAGGACAATTTTCTCCTCTCCGTCTTCGGTAATCTCAAAAAGTACTTTATTGGTTTCAGTATCGCGTACTACCGTTCCCAAGGGCACTTCCAAATACACATCTTCGCCATCGGCACCGGTACTGCGGCTTTTTGCGCCATGTTCCCCGTGACCTGCTTTAAAATGCTTTTTAAACTTGTAGTGGACCAACGTCCATAGGTTTTTGTTCCCTTTGACTATAACATGACCGCCACGACCACCATCACCTCCATCCGGGCCACCTTTGGCCACATATTTTTCGCGACGTAAATGCGCAGAACCTTTACCTCCGTTTCCAGAAGAAATATGCACTTTTACATAGTCTACAAAATTTCCTTCGGTCATATTCTAATATAAAAAAGTCTGTGTGGAAACCAATTACAGGGAGTCGATTACCTTGCCCAAACGCTTGGTAATCTCATTGATCTCACCTATTCCGTTTACAGAGTGGAATTTCCCCTGTTTTTCGTAGTAGGCTTTCAATGGAGCCGTTTTTTCATTGTATTCATCAAAACGGTTACGGATCTTGCTTTCGTCCTGATCATCGGAACGACCACTGCTTTTACCACGCTCCAATAGGCGCTCCACCAAAATATCGTCCTCAGCTTCCAAGGCTATGGTTGCGTTTACCTTCATATCCTTTGATTCCAAGAAATTGTCCAATGCTTCTGCCTGGGCAGCTGTACGTGGAAATCCATCAAAAATAAAACCTGCCGCATCCGGGTTTTTCTCCACCTCGGCTTTTAGCATATCAATGGTTACCTCATCGGGAACCAAATCTCCTTTATCAATATAAGACTTGGCCAAATTACCAAGCTCGGTTCCATTTTTAATGTTGTAACGGAAAACATCCCCAGTGGAAATGTGTTTCAAATTATACTTTTCCTTTAGGAACCCTGCTTGGGTACCCTTTCCAGCTCCTGGCTTTCCAAAAAGCACTAGGTTGATCATATCTGTTTGATTTAATTGGTAAACTTCTCTAAGGTTTCGGCCCAGCTCATTATAGTCCAGTCCATAACCCACAATAAAATGATCGGGGATCTCCAGCCCTACGTAATCGATGGTGTATTCGCCATTGTAAACATCAGACTTGTAAAAAAGCGTCCCGATTCTAAATTCTTTTACATTGGTGTTGCTGAACAAGTGTACCAGCTGTTTTAAGGTACGACCTGTGTCCACTACATCTTCTAAAATAATAACACTCTTTCCTTCCACCTCATCCGGTACGTCCAATAATGTCTCCACAATACCGGTTGACGTTAACCCTTGGTACGAGCTCAACCGCACAAAGGAAACCTCGCACGGGTGCTGATACGCTTTAAGAAAATCGGCCACGAACATAAAAGCACCATTGAGCACTCCGACAAAAAGGGGTGTTTCATCCTTGTAATCGGCAGCAATTTCCTTTGCCATTTTATCAATGGCTGCAAGGATTTGTTCTTCCTTTATATACGGCTTAAAAATCTTATCGTGAAGCTTGATCAATGTGTTCGAGTTATGGTCAGGTTGGCAAAGATAATATTTTTAAAGCTGCTAAGCCCTTACATCTTTTATACCCTCGTGGATTTCATGTATTTTTGTCCACATTCAATTTAAAAATCAATGCAATTTTTCTCTTCCAAATTTAAACTGGGAATTTTAGGTGGTGGACAATTGGGCAAAATGATGCTCTACGAAACCAGAAAATGGGATATACAAACCAAAGTCATGGATGCTTCGGCCGAAGCCCCTTGCAAAATAGCCTGCAATGAGTTTGTACAAGGCAGTCTGATGGATTTTGACACCGTTTATGCCTTCGGAAAAGATGTTGATGTACTCACCATCGAAATTGAAAACGTAAACATAGATGCGCTTGAGAAACTCGAGCACGAAGGGATTAAAGTATACCCCCCGACCAAGACCTTGAGGACCATACAGAACAAGGCCGTACAAAAATTGTTCTATACCGACCACGATATTCCCACAGCTCCTTTTACACGCTTTGCCTACACTTCGGAAATCAAGGACAGTATTAACAACGGAGGACTTTCGCTACCATTTGTTTGGAAGAGTGCTCAATTTGGTTATGATGGACAGGGCGTAAAGGTAGTCCGAAAGATGGAAGATCTTAAAGACCTGCCCAATGTGGAGTGCATTGCAGAAAGTATGATAGATTTTAAAAATGAATTGGCCGTTGTGGTAGCACGGAACACCCAAGGAGAGGTAAAGACATATCCTGTGGTCGAGATGGAGTTCCACCCGGAAGCTAATCAAGTAGAATACGTTATCTGCCCTGCACGAATTGACGATTCCGTAGCCAAAAAAGCCCAAGAAGTGGCCCTGAAGGTTTCCGAGCACATGAAACACGTAGGGCTGTTGGCGGTAGAAATGTTCCAGACCAAGGACGATCAAATTTTGGTCAACGAATCTGCCCCAAGACCACACAATAGCGGACACTACAGTATTGAAGCTGCGTACACCAACCAATTCGAGCAACATATTCGTGCCATTTTAGGCTTGCCGCTCGGAAAAACGGATAGCAAAGTAGCTGGAATTATGGTTAACTTGGTAGGCGCCGAAGGATATACGGGAGATGTGGTTTATGAGAACATCGAAAAAATACTGCAGATGGAGGGGGTTACCCCGCACATTTACGGCAAAAAACAAACACGTCCGTTTCGTAAGATGGGACACGTGACCATTGTGGACGAAAATATGGCAAGGGCCAGAGAGGTGGCTCAGCAGGTAAAAGAAACGATTAAAGTGATAAGCAAATAAGATATGAGCAAAGTAGCCGTGATCATGGGAAGCACAAGTGACCTTCCCGTTATGCAAGACGCCATCGATATATTGAAGGAATTGGGAGTAGATGTGGAAGTGGATATCGTATCCGCCCACAGAACACCCGAAAAATTGTTCAGTTTTAGCAAGAGCGCACACACCAATGGCTTTTCCGCCATTATTGCGGGAGCTGGTGGAGCAGCGCATTTGCCGGGCATGGTGGCCTCGTTATCCCCTTTGCCTGTTATCGGAGTCCCTGTAAAAAGTAGTAATTCCATTGATGGGTGGGATTCTGTCCTATCCATTTTGCAAATGCCCGGAGGTGTTCCCGTAGCCACAGTTGCCCTGAACGGCGCCAAAAATGCTGGAATCCTTGCGGCACAGATCATTGGAAGTTCCAACAAGAAAATCATGGACAACCTTATAGCTTACAAAGAAGGCCTCAAGGAAAAAGTGATCAAAGGGGCCGAAGAAGTGAAGAAAACGTACCAATAGTAAATCGTGATCGATCGTGAACTATAATCAAATAGGCATATTGGTGGGCATTTGTGCCATTGCCTTTTTTGGCTTCACGCTGAGAAAAGTGGGCAACCCCTATGTAAAAGGACTCTGGAAAAGCGGTCTTTTGGTATTTACAATTTATGCTGCCCTTCTAATTTTTATTGAAATTCGTTGGCAATTCATTTCGGATTATGCCAGTACATACGACTTAAACGGAAATGGTTTTGTAGATCTTAACGAATACTCTGATGAGGCCATTGCTGCCATGAACAAAATGACCAGTAGCGCCAAGGAAAGAAACTATGCCGCTTTAACCATAGCAGGGCTTTCTTCCATAATTGGTTTTGCTTACCTGTTGAGTGATTGGACCATAACGCGTTTAAAAAACAAAGAACAGAAGTAACAACTATGAACAATCCATTGTTGGAGCCATTCAACCAAGCTCCATTTTCAAAAATAAAAAACGAACATTTTAAGCCCGCATTTCTGCAGGCCATAGAGGATACCAAAAAGGAAATCGATGACATTGTAAACAACCCGGAACCGCCCACTTTTAAAAACACCTTGGAGGCATTGGACTTTTCCGGACAGCAATTGGATCGTATCTCGAGCATTTTTTTCAATCTGAATTCAGCGGAAACCAACGAGGAAATTCAAAAAATAGCCCAAGAAGTATCTCCGCTGTTATCAGAGTTCAGCAACGACATTACTCTGAACGAAGGGCTTTTTGCACGTATCAAAACGGTTTATGAAAAACGTGATTCGTTAGACCTTACCAAAGAGCAGCAGACCCTTCTTGAAAAGAAATACAAGAATTTCAGCAGGAATGGGGCCAACTTAAAAGAGGAAAACAAAAAGCGCCTAAGAGAAATCGATACAGAACTGGCCAAGTTGAAGCTCACATTTGGTGAAAATGTATTGGCCGAGACCAATAAATACGAAATGTTCCTCACGGATGAAAAAGATGTGGAAGGACTTCCAGAAGGTACCAAAGAAGCAGCGGCACAACTAGCAGAGTCCAAAGGCAAGCAAGGTTGGTTGATCACCTTGGACTATCCGAGTTATATCCCATTTATGAAATATGCCAAAAACAGGGAATTGCGCAAAGAACTTTCTTTGGCCTTTGGCAGCAAAGGTTTTCATAATGATGAGTTGGACAATCAAGAAAATGTAAAGCGCATTGTTAATCTACGTCACGAAAGGGCCAATCTTTTAGGGTATAAAACCCATGCTGATTTTGTGCTCGAAGAGCGTATGGCCGAGACCCCCGAAAAAGTGCTTGACTTCCTGAACGAACTTTTAGAGAAAGCCAAACCTGCCGCCGAAAGGGAATTCGGCGAACTGGAGGCCTATGCCAAGGAGTTGGACAACATTGACCGTTTGGAAAAATGGGACAGCGCTTACTATTCCGAAAAGTTGAAGCAAAAGCTGTTCAATTTGGATGACGAAAAGCTGAAACCCTATTTTAAACTGGAAAATGTAATAAACGGGGTCTTTGAGGTTGCGGAAAAACTCTTTGGGCTTACGTTTAAAGAAGTGGACAATATAGATAAATACCACAAGGAAGTGAAAACATTTGAGGTGTATGAGAATGACAACTTCATATCTCTGTTCTACGCCGACTTCCACCCCAGACCGGGAAAACGTGGTGGCGCCTGGATGACCTCCTACAAACCACAATATACCCTTGGAGGAAAAAACAGTAGGCCACATATTTCCAATGTGTGCAATTTTACCAAACCAACAAGCTCAAAACCGTCCTTGCTTACGTTCAACGAAGTAACCACACTTTTCCATGAATTCGGACACGCCCTGCACGGTATGTTGGCCAATACCACCTACCCTAGCCTATCGGGAACATCGGTGTACTGGGATTTTGTGGAACTACCCAGTCAAGTAATGGAAAACTGGTGTTACGAAAAGGATGCCTTGGAACTTTTTGCCCACCATTATGAAACAGGGGAGTTGATTCCCATGGAGTTGGTGGAAAAAATCAAGGAATCCGCCACCTTTCAAGAAGGTATGGCCACGGTTCGTCAGTTGAGCTTTGGATTTTTGGATATGGCATGGCACGGAAAAGACCCATCGAACATCAAAGATGTAAAAGCTTACGAAACAGAAGCCTTTAAAGGCACCAACTTATTTCCAGAAACACCCGAAACGTGTATGAGCACCTCTTTTGCCCATATTTTTCAGGGCGGGTACTCATCCGGTTACTACAGCTATAAATGGGCAGAAGTACTGGATGCTGACGCTTTTGCCCATTTCAAGGAAAATGGGATTTTCAGTAAAATGGTAGCGGACAAATTCAAAGAACATGTACTTTCCAAAGGAGGCACGGAAAACCCCATGGACCTTTACAAAAAGTTCAGAGGGGCTGAACCCAATATAGATGCCCTGCTGGAGCGAGCAGGACTCTTGGAAACCAAAAGTTAAAAGTTTTCAAGTGCTAAAAAAGACCAAAATCATGTTTTTGTCAGCATTGATCGATTTATTCGTCTAATCCATTTTCAACCATGGGTTTAGATGCTCAAAAACCATTACATTTGGTAATTCGATAGGAATATGGCCAAGCACAAACTTCAACCGGACAATTGGGTGGACCAATATGCCGATTACCTCTTCAACTATGCAGTTTCTCGCGTAAGCGATGCCGAAATTGCAAAAGATTTGGTACAGGAAACCTTTTTCGCAGGTCTCAACTCGGCCAAAAACTTTAAAGGGGATGCTGCCGAACGTACTTGGCTGGTATCCATTCTTAAAAGAAAGGTTATAGACCATTATCGCAAAATAAATTCTAAAAAAGGGAAAGCAGAAGTTCGCATGAATTACAATTCCGATTCAGAAGCCGAAGGCGATTGGTTGGAACAACAAGTGGCCGATCCCTACAGCAAGGACGGCGACAATGTTCTGGAAAATGAAGAATTGGGTTCAGCAATTCAAGACTGTATCACAAAACTACCTCAAAAACAGGCCATGGTCTTTAAATTGAAGACCATTCAAGGTATGAGCACTGAAGATGTTTGTAATGAACTGGATATTAATCCGTCCAATCTGTGGGTGATGATCCATAGAGCAAGAACTGCACTTATGGGTTGTTTAAATGAAAATTGGTTTTAGGTATGAAGATTTCGTGTAAAGAGGCATCTAGCATTTGTGACAAATCCCAATATAAAGAGGCGAGTTGGTGGGACATCCTTAAACTTCGCATACATTTATCGTACTGCAAAGTATGCCGTGGATATTCCAAAAAGAACAGCGAATTAACCTCATTGTGCGATAGGGCGGGCCTGACCATGTTATCAGAAGATGACAAGGAAAAAATGAAGCAAGACTTGGAAGAGAAACGTTAAATATATTTTTCCACACACCAGAACATACAAAACCAGAAAATAGGAATCGCCTCCACCCAGAACATCACAAAATATTTAGATTGCAGTCTTTTGCCAGAAAGTAATACCAAGATAAGAGCAACACACAATATAGCCCTTAGGGCGATTTCCTGCTGATGTAATTCATCCCTTAAAAAAGTCAATAGAAAAAAAATCAGCGTCAAACCAATGCCCAATCGCGTGGTATTTTTAGCACCAAGCACCTGTGGCAAAGTCCTCAACCTTTTGTCGTCCCATTGCATATCCCTGATTTCGAAAGGCAGAATAAGTACCAAAACCAGCAACATGCGCTGGATAAAGGTTACGGCAAAGTCCCAGTCCAAGGTCATTTTTGCATCCAAAACTGGTAATAAAACCGAAAAACCGGCCCAAACAAAAGCCACGATGTAAATTTTGAGTCCTGCCAAATTTCTCAAGTTTTTGGCCCTTGGCAACAAAGGAACTGCGTACAATGCGGACAATACACCCAAGACAACAGTGGCCACCCAAATCTGTTCGTCCAATTGAATCAAGAAATAAATGGCGAAAGCAAAGGAAACAAAGCTGAATATTTGAATGACCTTATGGTATACATTGGACACGATAAGGTATTTATAGGCCTCCACACCATACTTTATAAAATTGTAACAAACAATCACACTAAAAAAGATAAAACCCAACAAATTGATATCCGAAGAACTCCCCAACAAATGAAAGGTAACCCCTGTCATGGAAATAACCGCAACGGCCACATGTATACTGGCATCCAGATAGAAATCAAAAATGGTTTTTAGGATTCTCATGTGTTAAAATCTTTGTCCTTTTGCCAAAGGTTAATTGGTCGTTAACAACTTTGCCGCATACACTTTCAAAATTGACTATTTTCATCGAATTTATCCCTAATTTTGTGCACTTTATTGGATTGAACATGAATACAGAGGTTTTTGCCGCCAGACACATTGGCATCACAGAGAGAGACTTGCCCCACATGCTCAAAACCATTGGGGTGGAAAACATGGAACAGCTCATTTATGAGACCATTCCCAATGATATCAAATTAAAAAAACCATTGGACCTCCCCGAAGGTATCAGTGAACATGAGTTCCTGAGCCATTTGGGTGAACTGGCCAAGAAAAACAAGGTTTTTAAAACCTATATCGGTTTGGGATACCACGAATCGTTTACCCCATCCGTAATCAAAAGAAATATTCTGGAAAATCCAGGTTGGTATACGGCCTACACACCTTATCAAGCAGAGATTGCCCAAGGTCGATTGGAGGCACTTTTGAATTTCCAGACCATGGTAAGCGACCTTACGGGCATGGAAATTGCCAATGCCTCCCTTTTGGATGAAAGTACAGCAGCAGCAGAGGCCATGAGCATGTTGTTCGAAGTACGCAGTCGCCAACAAAAGAAAGATGGAGTTGTCAAATTCTTCGTTTCCGAAGAAGTGCTACCTCAAACGTTGAGCTTATTGGAAACACGAGCTATACCTTTAGGTATAGAATTGGTCATTGGAAACCACGAGTCTTTTGATTTTTCCGAAAAATTTTATGGTGCATTATTGCAATATCCCGGTAAACATGGTCAAGTAAACGATTATGCGTCCTTTGTGGAAAAAGCCAAGGAGAACGAAATAAAAGTAGCCGTTGCCGCCGATATTTTGAGCTTGGTAATGCTCACTCCTCCTGGCGAATGGGGCGTAGATGCTGTTGTGGGAACCACACAACGTTTTGGGATTCCGTTGGGCTATGGTGGACCACACGCCGCATTCTTTGCTACCAAAGAAGCTTACAAAAGAAATATTCCAGGTCGTATTATCGGAATCACCAAGGATACAGATGGCAACCCGGCCTTACGTATGGCACTCCAAACTAGGGAGCAACATATTAAAAGAGATAAAGCAACCTCAAACATTTGTACCGCCCAGGTGCTTTTGGCCGTAATGGCGGGTATGTATGCGGTTTATCACGGACCGGAAGGTTTAAAATATATTGCCAACAAAGTGCACAACAATACCAAAAAGTTGGCCAAAACATTGGAAGGTTACGGTTTTGAGCAATTGAACAGCGCCTATTTTGACACGATTCAGGTGAAGGTGAAAAACCCAGGTCGACTTAAAGATGTAGCAGAAAGCAAGAGCATCAACTTACATTATATGGATGACTCCACGGTTTCTGTTTCATTGAACGAAGCTGTTTCCAATACTGATTTGGACACATTGATTTCTTGCTTCTTGGAATCACATGATTTGGATGAAAAATCTTTAGGGGAGATGCAGTTGGGTGAAGCCATTCCAAATTCATTGCAAAGGAAAACTCCATTTATGGAGCATGAAGTCTTCAACTCTTATCACTCAGAAACTGAGTTGATGCGTTATATCAAAAAATTGGAGCGCAAGGATTTGGCATTGAACCAATCCATGATTTCTTTGGGAAGCTGCACCATGAAGTTGAATGCGGCATCGGAAATGTTACCATTGAGCTGGGGAGAATGGGGCAACATCCACCCTTTTGTGCCTTTAAACCAAGCTGAAGGTTACCAAGAAGTCTTAAAATCATTGGAAGAGCAACTCAATGTAATTACAGGGTTTTCCGCTACTTCACTTCAACCAAACTCTGGTGCGCAAGGAGAGTACGCGGGACTTATGGTAATCCGAGCTTATCACGAATCAAGAGGCCAAGATCACAGAAACATTTGCTTGATACCTGCTTCTGCCCACGGAACCAATCCAGCTTCAGCCGTAATGGCTGGTATGAAAGTAGTTGTTACCAAAACCGATGAAAAAGGAAACATTGATTTGACAGATCTGGAGGAAAAAGTGGAAAAACATGCAGAAAACTTAGCTGCATTGATGGTCACTTACCCTTCCACCCATGGTGTTTTTGAATCATCTATAAGACAAATTACCAAACTCATCCACGATAACGGAGGTCAGGTCTACATGGATGGTGCCAACATGAACGCCCAAGTAGGGTTGACCAATCCTGCAACTATTGGGGCCGATGTATGCCATTTGAACCTGCACAAGACCTTTGCCATACCACACGGAGGTGGTGGGCCAGGCGTGGGACCTATTTGTGTGGCGGAACAATTAAAACCGTTTTTACCGACAAACCCAGTAATTCCCACTGGCGGAGAAAGTGCAATAACCGCTATTTCTTCGGCGCCATGGGGAAGTTCATTGGTTTGCCTGATTTCTTACGGATATATCAAAATGCTAGGCTCCGAAGGACTCACAAAAGCTACCGAAGCAGCCATTCTAAACGCAAACTACATTAAAGACCGTTTAAAAGGTAAGTTCGATGTACTTTACACAGGTGAGCGTGGACGTGCCGCCCACGAAATGATCATTGACTGTAGGCCCTTTAAAGCAAATGGAATAGAGGTTACGGATATCGCCAAGCGACTTATCGATTACGGATTCCATGCACCAACGGTTTCCTTCCCAGTTGCGGGAACATTGATGATAGAGCCGACCGAGAGTGAAAGCCGTGCCGAACTGGACCGTTTTTGCGATGCGCTATTATCTATTCGAGAGGAAATTGATGAAGCTTCTGCAGATGAAATGGATAATGTATTGAAAAATGCTCCTCACACCTTGAGCATGTTGACCAGCGATTCATGGAACCACTCCTATAGCAGGGAAAAAGCCGCTTTTCCATTACCTTATATCGCCGAAAACAAGTTTTGGCCAAGCATTAGAAGAACGGATGAAGCGTTTGGGGATCGTAATTTAATGTGCACTTGTGCTCCTATCGAAGAGTATATAGAAGCCTAAAAACCATCATAAACATTGAAAAAAGCCTTGATTCTAAAATTAGACCAAGGCTTTTTTCATATCCAGCCATATAAACGGTACCTTTTGAACATTGTAACAATTGTTATGCATGCATAGCACCTAAAGTTTAGATATCTTAACTTGTTTTTATTTAAAACCCCTATATAAAATGAAAATCGGCATTACAGGCACTGGAAGCTACATCCCTTCCATAGTAACCAAAAACGAAGATTTTTTGAATCATGAGTTTATGGAGACCGATGGGTCGGCCTTTGAACAACAGAACAATGTGATCATTGAGAAGTTCGAAGCGATAACAGGTATTGAAAATCGACGATATGCAAAACCAGACCTCAAGACTTCGGACATTGGCTTTTTGGCCGCCGAAGAAGCTATCGCGAATGCTGGAGTGGATAAAGAGGAACTTGATTACATCATCTTCGCACACAATTTTGGAGACCTGACACCCGGAAAAATTCAAGGGGACACTTTGCCAAGTTTGGCGACTCGCGTAAAGCACTTATTGCGTATCCAAAATCCAAAATGTGTTGCTTACGATCTAATTTTTGGTTGTCCAGGATGGATAGAGGGCATGATTCAGGCAACTGCTTTTATTAAAAGTGGTATGGCCAAAAAATGTTTGGTGATAGGCGGCGAAACCCTTTCTCGAGTTGTGGACAGGCACGACCGTGACAGTATGATTTTTTCCGATGGTGCCGGAGCTACCATTTTGGAGGCCGATCCACCTAACGGGGAGATATTGTCCCATGCCTCGGTAACTTATGCCAATGAGGAGGCCTATTATTTATATTTTGACAAATCCAATAGCCCTTCCGAATCCAAGGATACCCGGTACATAAAAATGCAGGGAAGAAAAATTTATGAGTTCGCTTGCGTTAACGTTCCCAAGGCCATGGCTTCCTGTTTGGATGATAGTGGCGTTGCAATCGATGATGTCAAGAAAATCTTTATTCATCAGGCCAATGAAAAAATGGATGAAGCCATCATCAAGCGATTCTATAAGATCTATGGAAAAGCCGTTCCAGAAAATATCATGCCCATGAGCATTCAAGATTTGGGCAACAGTTCAGTCGCCACTGTTCCCACTTTATATGATATGGTCCTTAAAGGCAAGCTACCGGAACATGAAGTAAAAAAGGGAGATGTTGTTATATTTGCAAGTGTTGGTGCCGGTATGAACATCAACGCCATTGTATACAAATATTAGATGTACGAGAACAACTTTCCCAATAAACGCTACAAGCATACTTTAGCATTCTTAAGAAAGCACATCAATACTTCAGAATCCATTTTGGACCTAGGAGTTGAAAATCCCTTTTCTGAAATAATGAAATCCAACGGGTACCAAGTGGAAAATACCCAAGGTGAAGATTTGGATTTCAAATTTGATAAAGTTGCACGATCAGATGCAGATGTGGTCACTGCCTTCGAGATTTTTGAACATTTGGTGGCTCCCTTAAATGTTTTGAAAGAGATAAAAGCCAAAAAAATAGTGGCAAGCGTACCTATGCGATTATGGTTTTCACCTGCCTACCGGAGCAAAACCGACCCATGGGACCGTCATTATCACGAATTTGAAGATTGGCAATTTGATTGGCTTTTGGAAAAGGCTGGTTGGACCATTAAGGATACTGCCAAATGGACAAACCCAACCAAAAAAATTGGGATACGGCCTATTCTAAGATACTTTACAAACAGGTACTATATTGTTTATGCCGAAAGGACCTAAAAGTAATTTGGGATAAGTGCCCGGTTTTTTGGAATTTTAGCAAATGCGAATCAGTATTGTTATCCCCGCCCATAATGAAGCAGTTTATTTAAAAGATTGCTTGGACTCCTTTGTGGGGCAAACTTATTTGCCCAACGAGCTTATTTTGGTGGATGACAATTCCTCGGATGATACTTTTAAAATAGCCGAGAGCTTTGCAAAGGAACACCACTGGATAAAAGTGCTTCAGCGTACATCTGCTGATGAACACGTACCTGGAAAAAAAGTGGTGGATACCTTTAATTTTGGACTGGAACACACCTCAGAATTTGACCTCATAGGAAAATTTGATGCGGACATTGTTCTACCTCCCAATTATTTTGAGCTCATCGTCAATCAATTTCAGGCCAATTGGAAACTGGGTATGTGCTCTGGACTTTTATACATCAAAAAAGGTGATCAATGGGTATATGAGCACATCTCCGATAAAACTCATATCAGAGGTCCTATAAAATTGTATCACAAAGCCTGTTTCAACAAAATAGGTGGTTTACGGCCCGGTGTTGGCTGGGATACGGTGGATATCCTTTTGGCCAACTACCACGATTTTGACACTTTAACGCTTACGGAACTCAAAGTAAAGCACCTCCGCCCAACGGGACATGGGTACAGTGCCAAAAACCATCGATCCAAAGGAGTTGCCATGTATAAAATGCGCTACGGTATTGTTCTCACCAAAATTGCCGCATTAAAAATGGCTTGGCAGGCCAAAAGCCCCAACCTCTACCTCCAAGCGATTTTGGGTTATCTGGCAGCATTCTTCCAACAACAACCCAAATACGTTTCCAAAAAAGAGGGCAAATTTATCCGTGGCTTTCGCTGGAAGGGTATTTGGTCGAAGTTGTGATTATTCAAACTCCAAAACCTCCTTTATCGGCTGTCCTGTAGCCCCATTCGGGAATGCAATGCCCAACAGGGCTGCAATGGTAGGAGCAATATCGGGAATCTCGGTACGGCTCACCGTACTTCCCTGCTTAATTCCCTTTCCGTAAAGCAATAATGGAACATGGGTATCGTAGATCTGTGCCGAACCATGGGTGGAACCCGTTCTACTGTAAGAGATGTAACCTACATTGGGCACAAGCAACACATCCCCGGAACGCTTTTGGTTATAGCCGTTCTGCAAAATGTACGGAATACCTTCGGTATATTCGTTTTTCCATATTTGGTACGCTGTGTACACTTGTCCAATACCTTCGTAAGCCAATAGTTCTCGTGCGATATCCTCTTGTGCATCATCCAAATCAATATCCAAATTGGCCAAAATCTTATGGTCCAAGAACAGTTGATAATTGGAAAGATCCCGTACCACATCGGTAGTTCCGTATTTGTACTGTAGAAACTCATCAAACTTGCTTTGCATACCATCCATATCCAAATATCCCGCTGGAATCTTGGAGTCCATTAAGTAGGATGGCACATTAATGGCTGCATGATCAGCGGTCAGGAAAACTGTGTATTCCCCTTCTCCCACTTTTTCGTCCAAAGTGGAAAGTATTCGGGCCAAATCTTGGTCCAGTCTAATATATGTGTCCTCCACTTCCTTGGAATTGACCCCAAAAAAATGACCCACATAATCGGTACTTGAAAAACTGATGGCCAAGAAATCGGTAATGGTATCAGCTCCCAAATCTTCCGCTTCCAAAGCCGCCAAGGCAAAATCCGCAGTAATGCTGTTCCCATAAGGACTTCTTCTTATCAGATCAAACTGACCATTTTGATCCCAAATGGCAGGCAGGTCGTGCGGAAAAGTATTCGTTGTTTCCCCTTTTTGCAATCCTTCATAATTATTGGCATCCAAACCGCTTTCCACATAAGTTTCAATGGGTTTTAGGGTATTCCACGGTTTCTTGTATACTTCAACCTTATCCGAAGCATTGAAATCCACTACCCACTGTGGCAATTCGTCCATATAATAGGAGCTGGTAATCCAATTTCCCGTTTCGCCACCTTCAAACCAATAAGCCGCATTGGCAGCATGGCCTGCAGGTAAAATGGCACCTCTGTCCTTCAAGGCAACACCAATCACTTTACCTCGTTTTTGAGTGTGCAAACGTAATTGATCGGTAATCGTGGTTACAAGCATTCGGTGCGGCGACATTTGTCCAGCATCCGAGGTTGTTCCCACTGAAGTATAGCTGTCATCACCTGCACAGTATACCTCTTCGCCCGATTCCTTATCGAACCAATTATTTCCAATAATGCCGTGCATGGAAGGGGTTGTCCCGGTATAGACAGAAGTGTGTCCAGGCCCCGTACTGGTAGGTGCATAGTTAAAATGATTGTTTTTGCAATTAAACCCCTCGTTTACCAATCTTTTAAAACCTCCTTCTCCGTATTGATTCCAAAAACGGGTCAAGTAGTCATACCTCATTTGATCGACCACAATGCCCACAACCAATTTTGGTGTTTGGGCAATGGGTGCAGGTTGAGCTGCTGCATCGTTCTTTTTTCTGCGTTGACCATAGGTAAAACTGATCATGCACAATGCTAAAATGGAAACTATAAAATTGCTTGTTTTCATGCTAGGGATTTAATCGAATAAGAGCAAAACTATTGAATTCTGCCGTTTAAAAATTTAAATCAAGGTTAAATGCTCCACAATATTCTTATTTTTATGACCTCAAGTCCATAAAACGCATGAAATACCTAGAAGCGATTGGAAAATACTTCATCATGATCTGGGAAGTATTTAAAAAACCTACCAAGTGGCGCATTATGAAAACCTTGATCTTCAAGGAAATCGATGAGCTGATTTATGGCGCCATGGGCATCATTATTTTTATTTCCTTTTTTATTGGCGGTGTTGTTACCATTCAAACAGCACTTAACCTAAATAGCCCCTTATTACCCAAAAGTCTTATTGGTTTTGCCACAAGGCAATCGATGATTCTGGAGTTTGCCCCTACCTTTACCTCCATTATTATGGCTGGGAAAGTAGGCTCTTACATTACTTCCAGCATTGGCACCATGAGGGTAACAGAGCAAATTGATGCTCTTGAGGTAATGGGCATCAACTCGTTGAACTATCTTGTTTTTCCAAAAATTGTTGCCACTATGTTATATCCTTTTGCAGTGGCTATTTCCATGTTTGTTGGTATTTTAGGAGGATGGGTCGCAGCTGTTTTTGGGGGTTTTGCACCCAGCGGGGAATTTATCCAAGGGCTACAAATGGATTTTGATTCGTTCCATGTGACCTATGCATTTATAAAATCGGTGGTTTTTGCCTTTGTAATCGCTACCGTACCATCTTATCATGGTTATTATATGACAGGGGGAGCCTTGGAAGTAGGAAAGGCCAGTACCACCTCGTTTGTATGGACCAGTGTGGTGATTATTATATTGAACTACGTATTAACACAATTGTTGTTGGGCTAATGATAGAGGTAGAGAACATACATAAATCGTTTGGGGACAATCACGTTCTAAAGGGAATTTCAACAATATTTGATAAAGGAAAGACCAACCTTATCATTGGGCAAAGTGGTTCGGGAAAAACAGTTTTTTTAAAATGCTTATTAGGCCTTTTTGAGCCCGACGAAGGAAGTATTTGCTACAACGGTCAATACTACTCCGACCTTTCGTTAAAAGAAAGAAGAAACCTAAGGCAAGAAATGGGTATGGTATTCCAAGGAAGTGCTCTTTTTGATTCCATGACCGTGGAAGGCAATGTCATGTTCCCGTTGGATATGTTTACCAACCAATCACAATCCGAAAAGCAAGATCGTGTGGATTTTGTTTTGAAGCGTGTCAACCTAGTTGATGCACACAAAAGGTATCCTGCTGAAATTTCCGGAGGTATGCAAAAGAGAGTTGCCATTGCTCGCGCCATTGTAATGAACCCAAAATACTTGTTTTGTGATGAACCCAATTCTGGACTAGATCCCAAAACAGCCATTTTGATAGATAACCTGATTCACGAAATCACACAGGAATACGATATAACCACGGTGATCAACACACACGACATGAACTCGGTGATGGAGATTGGGGAAAAAATCATCTTCTTAAAAAACGGACTTAAAGAATGGGAAGGAACAAACAAGGAAATCTTTAAGACCGAAAACAAAGCTGTTACCGATTTTGTTTATTCATCCGAGCTCTTTAAAAAAGTGCGGCAAATGTATATTGAGGAACGGAATTAAGGTGGATATCGGACATTTAAATAATTAATCCACTTCTTTGATAACCAAAGTCGAATCCTGAAGGCGCAGCTTTAACCAAGCCAACATTTTTTTTGTATCCGATTCCTTTTGACTTGAACTCACACCACTTTTCCAATTCACCTCAAAAACAGGTATGGTATCCGTTTTTTTAAAATCGGTGCGAACTTGATATGAAAAACCCAATGCATCGATATTCTCATAATTGGCCTTGGCCTCTGCACTAATATTCTGGAAAGGAATCCGTTTGCCCGCGTTTTTGGTCAAAGTGGCCAATTCTTCTTCGAGCAATCGAATTTGTTCGTCTTTGTTCAGCAGTTCCGCTTTGTTTTTTTCATAAAGTTCACTCACGTAATTGAACTTTTCCTCGGAATCGTCCTTCCCTCCTTGTATAATATGGAGCTCTGCATTCTTTAGCCTTGAGAATTGGTTTTTTTGTGTGCGCCAAGTATTTATCACATTCTCCGGAACCAATTCATCCCCCATAAACACAACTTCTATCATGGAAGCTCCATCATCCACATATTCCAATTTTGTGAGGTTGTCCACATATCTACCGGAACCATCAAACTGATACACCTCCACCGTTTCCTGTAAAAACTCCTGGGCCTGTTTTTTAAAAAGTGATTCTTGAAATACTTTATAAAATGTAAAACCTGCGGGAATCATCACCAAAACGCCGGTAATGGAAGCCAAACGTGCAATAAGCCTCCTCCTATGGGAATTCGCGTATCGCACCATCGGAAACCTTAAAAACTTGATGACCAGAAAAGTAGCCAAACCAATAAAAATGGTATTGATGGTAAAAAGGTACATGGCACCTGCCGCATACCAAGGTTTTCCTATGGCCAAACCAAAGCCTACAGTACATAAAGGAGGCATCAGGGCCGTTGCGATTGCCACACCAAAAATAACACTGGCAATGGTTCCTTTTTTGGCTCGGGCGATCACAAGGGCCAGTCCACCAAAAAATGCAATCAGTACATCCCGGATATCGGGCTTGGTACGCGCCAGCAATTCCGATGATTCATCCCGTAGTGGAAAAAAGTAGAAAAATAGAAACGCGGTTATCACGCTCAACACCACCATTACAGCAAAGTTTTTGAGCGATCTTCTCAATGTATCGATATCATTTATGGCCAAGGACATGCCCATTCCCAAAATGGGACCCATCAAAGGGGAAATAAGCATGGCGCCGATAACCACTGCTGTAGAGTTTGCGTTCAACCCAATAGAGGCAATAAAAATAGAACATATCAAAATCCAAGTGGTATGGTTTTTAAAGGGTATATCGGCAATTATGGATTCCTTTGTGGCGGCGGCATCTGTATTGGAGCGTATTTCCAATAAGTCCGATAGGAACTTGCGCACACTGCCCAAAAGGCCCTTAAAGTCCTTTTTTACCTCATCTCCACTATCTTGATTGGGAGCTGTGGTTTCCATACCCTTTTTTTGTTCTTCGCTCATCTATTACGCAAACTGATCCCCAAATTTTTCTTTTACTTGGTTCAATACTTTTTTAATATCCTGTTGTTTGTCCTTTGGATAAATCAGGAGCACCTCTTCCTTATCCACAATAATATAGTCTTCCAGACCATCTACCACAACAACTTTCCCTTTTGGGGTACGAATCATGTTCCCTTTGGCATCTTCCAACAGTACTTGGGCATTCACAACGGCATTCCCATCTTCGTCTTTATCAAGTTTGTCGTAAAGAGCTCCCCAGGTTCCCAAGTCGTTCCAATCAAAAGTAGCAGGCAGGGTATAAATGGATTTGGATTGCTCCAAGATAGCATAATCGATGGATATGTTTTCCGCCTTTGCATAATTTTCTTGAATAAAGGCTCTTTCTTCCGATGTGTTATAACTGGAAATTCCTTTGCCAAATAATTCATATTGACTTGGCTGGTATTGTTTGAAGGCTTCCACTATGGTCTCCACGCTCCACATGAATATACCTGCGTTCCACAAAAAGTTGCCTTGTGCCAAAAATTCCTTTGCGGTTTCATAATCTGGCTTTTCCCTGAACTGGGACACCTTTTTCAGGTTTTCGTCACTTCCCTTCTCAAATTCGATATAACCAAAGCCCGTATTTGGGAAGGTAGGCTGAATACCCAAGGTGCATAGCGCATTTTCCTCCTCACATTTATCAAAGCAAGCGGTCACATCTTTTTCAAATGCTGCTTCGTCCTCTATCCAGTGATCGCTTGGGGCTACGATCATTACCGCATTGGGATTCATTTTTTGAATCTTTAAGGAAGCATACAAAATACAGGGGGCCGTATTTCTCATGGCCGGTTCCAACACGACTTGCTCCTGCTTTACCATCGGCAATTGTTCCAGGACCAAATCGTTGTAACGCTCATTGGTCAGGATCAAAATGTTTTCGGTGGGAATAAACCTATTTAAACGATCAAAGGTTTTTTGAATCAAGGTTTTTCCCGTTCCCAACATATCATGGAACTGTTTGGGGTTGGATGATGTACTTACAGGCCAAAAGCGGGAACCAACTCCGCCTGCCATTAAAACCGCGTAATAATTCTTGTTCATTTTTGAAGTTTTCTACTTTTTTTTGGCTAACCTGCCACATCTTTAACCAACTCTACCTCTGCATTTGGCTGGAACAAATATAATCGTCCAGTGGATAACTCCACACATTCGTATCGTTTTACTTTTTTGCTCCCTTTTTTGAACAACCTGCCATTGTACAGCCTAAAAACACTGCCGATGGGCAACTCGTACACATAACTGTGCTGCCGTTCATCCTCATCAAAGGCTTTCAGTGCAATGGACAATCTGGCATCGGTACTACTGCTGGCCTTTGGGTTTTTAAAATGGTTCGCAATAATGGGCAACAATTGGGAGGGAAACACTTCTGGCCTAATAAAGGGAACCATTAAGTGCTGAAAAGTATGCTTCCATTCCATTCCGTGCGGTTTTATTCGACGACCATAGGATTCAAAGGCCACCAAATGCGCGATTTCGTGGACGAGCGTGATCAAAAACCGGTATTTGTTCAATGAGGCATTTACGGTAATTTGATGTAACCCATTGGGTAACCTACGGTAATCACCATGCCTTGTTACTCTATGGTTTACAATTTTTAAATGCACCCCATGCGTTTTGATGAGCTCAAAACAGGGAGCTACGGCAAGCTCTGGAAGGTATTTTTGAAGGGTATCGTTCACTGGGATAAAGTTACGAGTTTATCCAGAGTATCTATAATGAGAAAATCTAGGGCGTACTATTACTTACCTGAAGCAGCTTTCCATTGTAGAGTTTTTGTCCGGTCAAGGCAAAATCTTTGATATATGTGGCCATCTCCAATGCTGTAACGGGAGCTTTATAGCCTGGGAATGCTTCTTCCAACATTTCGGTTTGCACGGCTCCCAATGCCAGCACATTAAAACTCGGTCCTGTTTCCTTGTACTCTTCTGCCAATAGTTCCGTCAATGTAATCACCGCTCCTTTACTTGAACTGTAAGCGGATAATCCAGGGAATTTCATGCTCCCTTGCACTCCTCCCATCGAACTCACAGTAAGCACATGCCCTTCTTGGCCCATCATAGGCAGCACGGTCTTTGTAATTTCGGCCACACCGAACACGTTTACTTTGTAAACACTTTCAAATTCTTCCGGTGTCGTTTCCGAAAATGGCTTGTTCAACAATCGGCCCGCATTGTTAATGAGCACATCTACTACATGCCATTGCTTCAAAAAATGGCTCAACTTTTCATAGTCTGTTGCGTCGCCCAAATCAAACGAAAAACAATGCACATTGGGAAGGTTTAGGTTTTTCACAGGCTTTTCATTTCGAGATAGTGCCAATACTTGATGCCCTTCTTGGGCAAAAAGTTTAACCAGCTCAAATCCAATACCCCTGCTTGTTCCCGTTATAATAATGTTTGCCATAATCAGATAGCGATTTCCTTCTATTTTGTCAGTTCAATTTCTTGTGTCGGTGCATTGGCAATCCCCTCAATTATTGGAATGGTATTGTTTACCAATTGTGCCATATGGGCAAAATCCATAATATCAGGTTCATCCCCAACTTTATGGTAGTGATTAAAATTGGTAAAATCAAAAGTGCAGAAGGTATGTGAAGGCACTCCGAACTCCTCATGAAACGGGTAGTTGTCCGATCGCTGGTACAAATTGAATTCTTTCGCCGTAGGCAGGAAACCCACCAATTTCTCACCAGCATATTTATTACTCACTTCGGCCAAATTGGACATGTCATATCCAGTGATATACATAAAATAATCTTTTCCCTTCAAGGGAACACCGGTCATTTCAAAATTGAGCATGGTATAGAGGTTCAGGTCTTCCTCTTTTAACGTTTTGGCCAAATGTTTTGATCCCAACAAACCTTTTTCCTCTGCACTGAACAAGGCAAAAATCAAACTGCGTTTGTTGGTTCTTTTTGTCCCAAAATAACGGGCCATTTCCAAAACCGTAGAAGTTCCCGAAGCATTATCGTTAGCTCCGTTGGCAATGGCATCCCCATTTTCGGGTTTTACAATGCCAATGTGATCGTAATGTGCTCCAATCAGGATGTACTCATCTTTTAATTCAGGATCATTGCCTTCAACCACCCCTACCATATTATATGAAGGCTTATTGAAGTTTGAGAGGGTATCCCTATAGGTTTCAAAGTAAGGCTCAAGTCTGTAGGATTTAAAATAAGTCTCTATATACTTTGCTGCCATTTCTATCCCTTCGCTACCCGAATCCCTTCCTTTAAGATCATTGGACGCCAAGTAGTTCATCATTTCACCTATTCTTTCCGAATTGGTAAACATATCCTCCGAATCCGGTAAAGCTGGCGATGCAATCACCGTAGTTTCAGCAACCTGTGTAGAACCGCAGTTCATTGCAAAAAGAGCTGCCAAGGCGTAGATCAGTATCTTCATTTTTTTGATTTTTGAATTCATTAAAGATAAAAAAAGCATCCCGATTAAGGATGCTTTTGATGATATGTTGTTGAATGTACCTTTTGGCGACGTTCAATGGGACATTGGAAAATTATGCCAACATGGTCACTGGATTCTCTAGGTATGCCCTCAATGTTTGAAGGAATTGAGCCCCGGTTGCACCATCAACTGTTCTGTGATCACAGGCCAATGTAACCTTCATGGTACTGCCCGGTACAATTTCTCCGTTTTTAACCACTGGCTTTTCAACAATGGCCCCAACGGACAAAATCGCAGAATTCGGTTGATTGATGATGGAAGTGAATTCCAATATACCGAACATCCCCAAGTTGGAAACGGTAAAAGTACTTCCTTCCATTTCATCTGGCTTGATTTTCTTGTTTCTTGCCCTACCGGCCAAATCTTTTACAGCAGTTCCCAATTGCGTTAGGCTTAACTGATCTGCAAATTTTATTACAGGAACCACAAGACCTTCATCTACAGCCACGGCAACGCCCATATGCACGTGATGTTTGTACACAGTAGTATCTCCGTTCCAAGATGTATTTACCTGAGGGTGCTTTTTGAGCGCCATGGCACAAGCTTTCAACACCATATCGTTGAAAGACACTTTGGTATCCGGTAAATTGTTGATCTGTGAACGCGATGCCTTTGCATTGTCCATATCTACCTCAATAGTAAGATAGTAATGAGGTGCAGAGAATTTGGACTCGCCCAAACGCTTGGCGATCACCTTACGCATGGTAGAGTTTTTAACTTCTTCAACGCTTTCCTCACCAACAGGTAGGGCAACTGGTGCTACCGCTGGAGAAGCCTCGGTTTTTTCTGCTGATGGTGCAGCTTTTGCAGCAGGTGTAAAGTTCTCTATGTCCTTTTTAACTATTCTACCGTTATCACCCGTTCCTTTTACATCTGCCAGGTTAATGCCTTTTTCCTCAGCAATCTTTTTGGCCAATGGTGAAGCAAAAATGCGCTGCCCATCTTGTGTGGCAGGTGCTGTTTCTTCTTTACTGGATGATTCTTCAGCTGCTTTTGGAGCGGCCTCTTTGGAAGCTTCTTTCTTTGGTGCACTCTTGGAAGAGCCACCTCCAGCTTGTGCCTTCAACACAGCATCGACATCGGTTCCTTCTGGCCCTATGATGGCCAACAAAGAATCCACAGGAGCTCCTTCTCCTTCTTGAATACCGATATGCAAGAGCGTTCCGGAATAGAACGATTCAAACTCCATGGTTGCCTTGTCGGTTTCAATCTCCGCCAGGATATCTCCTTCCTCTACCTCATCTCCAACGTTCTTTAACCAGCTTGCTACAGTTCCCTCCTCCATGGTATCGCTCAACCGTGGCATGGTAATAATTTCCACTCCTTCGGGAATATCGGCAGGTTCGCTTGCAGAAGTGGCACCCTCCGCTACTTCGGGTTCTGAAGTTTTTTCTTCTTTCGCTGAATCGGAAGAACTTTCCGACCCGCCATTCAACAGACCTGAAATATCTTCTCCTTCCTCACCGATTATGGCTAAAAGTGAATCAACCGGGGCGCCATCACCTTCCTCTATTCCGATGTGGAGCAAAGTCCCTTCGTGAAAAGATTCAAATTCCATGGTGGCTTTATCGGTTTCGATTTCCGCCAATATATCCCCTTCTTCGACTTTGTCCCCTACTTGTTTGAGCCATTTTGCCACGGTTCCTTCTTCCATGGTATCGCTCAATCTAGGCATGTTGATTACTTCTGCCATCTAATTATAATTTATGTTGTAAAAATGGATAGTCTTCTTGCTCGTAAACGGTGTCGTACAACTGTTCTTTTGGTGGGAAATCTGACTCTTCAGCAAATTTCTCGCACTCTTTCACTAAGTCCTTCACCTTTTTATCGATTTTCTTCAGGTCATCTTCCGATGCGTATCCCTTCTCAAGAATCACATCTTTAACCTGCGTAATCGGATCTATCTTTTTATACTCTTCTACTTCTTCTTTTGTTCTGTAGTGTTGGGCATCGGACATGGAGTGACCACGGTATCTGTACGTCTTCATCTCCAAGAAAGTCGGTCCTCCCCCTGTTCTTGCACGCTCTATGGCCTTGTCCATTTCCTTGGCAACAATGGCCGGATCCATTCCGTCTACCGGACCACATGGCATTTCGTAACCAAGACCCAACTTCCATATATCGGTCGAGTGTGATGTACGGGCCACGGAAGTTCCCATGGCATAGCCGTTGTTTTCACAAATGAACACTACTGGCAATTGCCACAACATGGCCAAGTTAAAGGCCTCGTGAAGCGAACCTTGCCTAACAGCACCATCGCCCATGTAACAAAGTGTTACGGAGTCCCTTTTAAAATATTTATCGCCGAATGCCAATCCAGCGCCCAAAGGAATTTGTCCACCTACAATTCCATGTCCACCATAAAAACGGTGTTCTTTGGAGAAAATGTGCATGGAACCACCATTACCTTTGGAGGTACCTGTTACTTTTCCATATAGTTCTGCCATCACTTTTCGAGGATCCACTCCCATACCTATCGGTTGAACGTGGTTTCGATAAGCAGTGATCATGCGGTCCTTTTCCAGGTCCATTGCGTGCAATGCCCCTGCCAGAACCGCTTCCTGACCATTGTATAGGTGCAGAAAACCTCTAACTTTTTGCTGAATATATACGGCGGCAAGTTTATCCTCGAACTTTCTCCAGAAAAACATGTCCTCGTACCATTTAAGGTAAACTTCTTTGGTGATTTTTTTCATCTACAGTTGTATTAAATGAATTTCGCCCTGTGGTAGGGAAAGCAAAAATACATATATATCTGTTTTGGAAAAAGAATTGAATTAAGAATCGCCCAAAAATGAGCTATTGAATGCCAATGGCAAAATATCCGCGGTGGAATTGCACTTGTATATAGGGCCAGTTTCTGAACTTAACAACAACGAAATCGGGCTTTTCTGCTTTTGTTCATACTCTATAATGGACTGCCTGCAATTGCCACATGGAGCAGCAGGTTCGCCATTCGCTTCCTTGGATGAAGAAGCACTGATGGCAATAGCCTTTACGGGCACCCCAGGATATTTTGCCCCGGCATGAAAAATGGCCACGCGCTCGGCACATAAGCCTGAAGGATAGGAAGCATTCTCCTGATTGTTCCCGATGACCACTTCGCCATTCTCCAAAAGTACGGCGGCACCGACCTTAAATTTGGAATATGGCGCGTAGGCATCTTGTCTTGCTGCCGCGGCCTGCTTTAACAATTTTTGCTCGTTTTGTGACAACTCCGATGCATCATCAAAAATGAGCAGTTCAAAACCAATTTTCTCTTTTTTCATTTAAACCCGAGTGTATTCCAAAAATAGAAAAACCTGCCCAAGGGACAGGTTTTCATTCATATATTTTATGCCCTTTTTAATCGTTGTAGAATTCTTCACCGAAATTAAAGGTAAGGGAAAATCGCAATGTGTTTTCCAAAGGATTTCTTACTTGTGAGGTAGAGAACAGATAGGAAAGGTCTATTTGTGCTGATTTAAACTTGAAACCGGCCCCGAGCGTAAAGAATTTTCTAGATCCTTTTTCTTCACTTTCGTTAAAGTAACCACTTCGCAACATAAATGCCTCTCTAAACCTATACTCGGCACCCAATGCCCAAGTTACTTCCTTGAGCTCTTCACCGAACCCATCGGGTGCATCGCCAAAGGATTCGAATATTCCATTAAAAAAACTGATGTTTTGGTATTCATCATTATCTTCTGCCGTAATTTGCCCATCACCATTAAAATCCCTGGGCGTGGGAACCAATAGCTTATTAAATTCGGTACTTATGGCCAAGACATTGTCTTGATCAAAAATAAAATCGAAACCTCCACCGAATTTGAGGTTTGTAGGCAAAAAGTTCTCTTGCCCCCCAGCATCATATTGTAAAGAACCGCCTAAGTTGGAAATATTGAAGCCCGCTCTCCATCGTCCATCATAATTACTGTAAGCAATTTCTCGAGACCGATAGAAACCTGCAATATCCACAGCAAAAGCATTGGCCGCCTGTGAATCTTGGGAACTATCCTGAAAACGAAGGTTAGAACTTATGAATCGACCTCCGATTGCCATGGAAAAGCTCGGACTCAGTTTTAAAGAGTAAGAACCGTCCAAAGCAAATTCATTGGGCTTGACCAGCGTGGGTTGTTGATCAAAAGTCTGCCTTAGTTCAATTTCCCCCAATCCAAAATAACGAAGTCCAAAAGCAAAGGCACTCCGATCATTTAATTTGTTATAATAATTGGCATTTAAAAGGGAAACATCGTTTACAATGGTTTCCAGATACGGGGTATAACTGATTCCGATTCCCGATTTTTGGGTGGCAAAGGCATATTTGGCCGGATTCCACTGTTGGGAATATGCATCAAAAGAAGTTGCCACACCCATATCCCCCATACCGGAAGCCCGTGCATCTGCAGCAATGGTCAAAAAAGGAACCGCTGTCGTAATCGCTCTTTCTTGCTGTGCGCTCATCCAAGGGGCAATGGCAAGCAGCACTACACATAAAAGTAACTTTCTCATTATAAGTATTTAGCGTTTAGTAAAGTTCAAGATCCAAGATATACCAAATGGATATATTATGAGTAAACGTTGATTTCCATGAATTCTTGTATTATAGGTATGTTTTTTAAAATTACCAGGTAGGGCTTTTCCCAAAAACTTACCTGAAAATTTTCATTGGAAGTAATTTAATCATTAAAAGCAAAGGTTGGCATACTAATTTGGCACCTTCTCCGTTACTGAAGTGTAGCGTTAGCCAATTGCAGCGCCACCAGAAATATTTGATGAGCACAAAATATAATGGTAAAAACACCGTTTTAATGCCATCGAAGGATTTTTAAAATCAAAACAAATTGAAGTTACTGAGGGTATAAAGCCCTGAGTTTTAAAGTACTCAAGCCCAAATTATGAAAAAACACTTAATCAAAGTTGTACTTTCTTGCGCCGTAGTAATGGGAAGTTTTTCAAGTTGTAAAAACTCTTCCTCGTCAAAGAATGTCTCCAGAGCCACTGGTTGGAAAATTAATGCCAAAGAAGGAGGATTTCAATACAATTCGGACTTTAAAGAGCAAGAAACTCCTCCAGGGACTGTATTTGTGGAAGGTGGAACATTTACCAAAGGTAAGGTCCAAGACGATATCATGCATGATTGGAACAACACTCCGACCCAACAGCATGTTCAGTCTTTCTACATGGATGAAACCGAGGTGACCAATGTAATGTACTTGGAATACTTGGACTATCTGAAGGAAGTATATCCTCCCGACAACCCCAATTATGCCAATATTTATAAAGGTGCACTACCAGACACTTTGGTTTGGAGAAACAGATTGGGCTTTAACGAAACCATGACCAACAATTATTTAAGGCACCCGGCTTATGCAGAGTATCCCGTTGTTGGTGTTAACTGGGTACAAGCCACTCAATATGCAGAATGGAGAACGGACAGGGTAAATGAAGTTATGCTGGAAAGAGAGGGCTACCTGGCTGAAGACACTAAATACAAAGTATTGAACGGCGAGTTGGATGGTACTTTTAGCACAGAAGCTTATTTGAACAATCCAGAATCTGTTTATGGAGGCGAAATTGACTCGCTACAAGGAAAACAAAAGCAAGACTCTATCAACGCCTTTGCCAAAAGAAGTAGCGGTATAATAATGCCTGCCTACAGACTACCTACCGAAACAGAGTGGGAATATGCAGCACAGGCCCTAGTTGGAACCAGAGAGTACAACAATTACAGAGGTAGAAAAAAATATCCATGGGAGGGTGATTACACTCGAAATGGACAACGTGTAGGACGTGGAGACCAATTAGCCAACTTTAAACAAGGTAAAGGTGATTACGGCGGTATTGCCGGTTGGTCCGATGATGGTGCCGATATTACCGGGGAGGTTAAATCATACAAGCCCAACGATTTTGGACTGTATGATATGGCCGGTAACGTGAATGAATGGGTGGCAGATGTATACCGTCCAATTGTTGATGACGAAATAAGTGACTTCAATTACTATCGTGGAAACGTCTTTATGAAAAAAGCCATTGGCGAAGACGGAAAAGTTGAAATTTTGGAAGATAATATTGTTTATGACACCTTACCGAACGGTAAAATTGTGGCTGTCAATCTTCCCGGGGAAATAAAAGAAGTTCCTGTTACAGAAGAAGAAACCTACTTGAGGACCAACTTTGACAAGAGTGACAACAGAGGGTTCCGAGATGGTGACCCAGGTTCTTCAAGATTCTTCAGTCGTTTTAGCGATGAAGAAGACAATCAAAGAATGTACGATTCTCCACAACATAAAGTAGAACGAAACGACGAAGGCGAATTGGTTCGTCAGTATGATGAGTCCAACTACAGAACCTCTTTGATCAACAACGAAGTTCGAGTTTACAAAGGAGGATCTTGGAGAGATCGCGCCTACTGGTTGGATCCCGCACAACGTAGATACTTGCCACAGTATATGGCAACGGACGATATCGGCTTTAGATGTGCCATGTCCAGAGTTGGATCTAAATCCAGGACCAAGAAAACGGTACGACACAAAAAAGCGAGATAAAATAACTTCTTGAGTATTTTAAAAGCCCCGGCCAAAAGGTCGGGGCTTTTTTTTTATCTTCGATTTATGACAATGGAAGAGTTGCACGCTCTATTTCTGGAGCACCCAAAAATATGTACGGACACTCGGAAAATCACCGAAAACTGTATGTTCTTTGCCTTAAAGGGCCCCAATTTCAATGGCAATGCATTTGCCCAGGAAGCCTTGGACAAAGGTGCTGCGTATGCCGTAATAGACGAGAAAGAATTTAAAACGTCCGACAGATTTGTTGTTTGCGAAGATGTTTTGGGCACTTTGCAACAATTGGCAACCTATCACAGGAATTATTCAAAGGCCAAAATAGTGTCGTTAACGGGCAGTAACGGAAAAACAACGACCAAAGAGCTCATCAACGCGGTCATCTCCAAAAAATACAAAACCATTGCCACCCAAGGCAACCTCAACAATCATATTGGTGTTCCCCTGACCTTGCTTTCCATAAAGGAGGACACCGAAATCACCATTGTGGAAATGGGTGCCAACCATCAAAAGGAAATCGAGTTTCTGTGCAGCATTGCCCAGCCCGATTTTGGCTACATCACCAATTTTGGGAAAGCCCACTTGGAGGGATTTGGAGGCGTGGAAGGCGTTATCAAAGGTAAAAGCGAAATGTATGATTATTTAATGGCCAACGACAACTACGTTTTCTTTAATGCCGATGATGACATTCAAAAAGGGAAGTTGGCGAACTACACCAAAAAGATGGGTTTTAGCACAAACGACCCCAACTATTACAACATCAAATTCCTTGGGGTGGACCCTTTTGTTTCCTTGGAGGCAGAGGGCACTCAAATACAAACGCAACTGGTGGGCAAGTACAACTTTCCCAATTGTTGTGCGGCCATTTTAATGGGAAAATATTTCAACGTCCCCATAGACGATATCAAATCGGCCATTGAAGCCTATCAGCCACAGAACAATAGGTCCCAGTTACTGTCCAAAAATGGGTTTGATATTGTACTGGATGCCTATAACGCCAACCCTACCAGCATGAAAGCTGCTCTGGAAAACTTTAGTTTGATGGACGCCCAAAGAAAAACCTTGATCATAGGCGATATGTTCGAACTTGGGGACACGGCAGCCGAAGAACATCAGGCCATTGCAGATGTTGTAATCGAATTGGGCTTTGATGATGCCTATTTGGTCGGGGAAAATTTCCATGGCACCCATACCAAGCTGAAAAAGTTCAAATCTTTTGATGATCTAAAGGCATATCTCTCCAAAAACCCTTTGAAAAAAGGGGCATTGCTGATCAAAGGTTCGCGAGGAATGGCGTTGGAACGGGTGTTGGATTTGTTGTAATTGGAAGGTAAAAGGGGATATGCTGGATTCGATTCGAACCAGTGACCTCTGCCCTGTCAAGACAGCGCTCTAAACCAACTGAGCTAATATCCCGTTAAAATGGGCTTTCCTACAATTGGTTACGATCATATCTAGAAAAACAAATAACCAATGTGATGTTAAACCCACCAAATTATGCGATTCGCATTAAACCAACCGCTATTGTTTTTTAAAACCCGGACAGAGAAAAGCTATGAATAGAGCGAAGGTTTTCTTAAGTTTACTGTTTAAAAAAATACCGTGAACACCCAAATACTACCTACGTTGATCCTTGCGATTTTGTTCAATTGCACAGGGACAAAACCAACAAAATTTAGAGCTGACAATGAAAATTTTCAATATAGCGGCCGTTACCAGCTTCTTGACAACGATGCTGCCCTGATTTCCCCAGGTGCATCTGTCTCCATAAATTTTTCAGGGACCGAATGCAAAGTTTACCTTAAGGGAGAAAACCCGCCCTACAATTATGTTTCGTTTGAGTTGGATGGCAATTACCTTGGAAGGACAAAAATAGAGAGCAGTGCCGTACAGGAATACCATGTGGAAGTCTCTGCCGAAAAGAAGGTGCATTCACTAAAAATCATCAAGGAATCCGAAGCCAGCAATGGCTATGTTTTGTTACATGGGATAGAGGTCGAGGAGATTCTGGAGAACGATTTTTCCTCCCAACCTTATATTGAGTTCATTGGCGACTCCATAACCTGTGGTGCGGCAGCCGATGGTAGTACCGTACCTTGTGATACAGGAGAATACTTTGACCATGAAAACGTCTACTTCTCTTATGGGGCCAATGTAGCCCGGGCATTGCAGGCAGATTTTACCTTGAGTTCTGTTTCGGGCATAGGTATGTACAGAAATTGGAACGATGAGAACATCGAGGAACCCATTATGCCCCAAGTCTATGAAAATTTATACCTCAACACTGATGATACCATTGGGAACAATTTTGATCGCACCCCAGATATTGTCAGTATTTGCCTGGGAACCAACGATCTGTCCAATGGTGATGGCGTAAAGCCACGCTTGCCTTTTAACAAGGAGAAATACACGGCCAATTATATCAATTTTATAAAAACGGTGTACGGCCACTACCCCAACACGCAGATCGTACTATTGAACAGTCCCATGGTAGGTGGGGAAAAAAACACACTTTTGGTCTCTTGCCTAAAAGAGGTACAATCTTATTTTGCACAAAACCACAACAAGTCCGTTCTGTTGTTTGAGTTTGACTCTACATATACTAATGGCTGTTTATGGCACCCAAGTGTTGAAGAGCACAAGAAAATGGCCCAAAAGTTAACTCCTTTTTTCAGAAAACTACTATAAAATCGATTTTGGGAACTATTTTGTTATTATGGTCTATTTTGCCCACAAACCCTCCATGTTCTTGACCCAAGATATTGTTGACCCGATAGTCCGAAATGTTATTTAGCTCGGAGCTGAACCCCAATTTCAGCTGTTCATAGGCGCTGACCATCAATACATCCCTTTGTTTTTTTTAATGAGTTCCAATACGGTATCAACAGAACCAGCTGAAGTAAATTTATCTTCTTGTGAATTTGTGCAGTAATCCACTAGCAAATCCATTGTTGATGTAGCCACGTGCATTCTTGTGTCCGATGATGCATAATAGATATAGACCGTTCCGTTATCGTCAGCTATCCATCCATTTGCAAACAATACGTTTGATACATCCCCTATCCTTTCATCATCTTCGGGTGCCATAAAGTAGCCTGCAGGTTGATGTATCACTTTGGAAATGTCATTCAAATCCGTCATGAACATATACAGGGTATAGCGTAGACCGGCCACGGTGTTCCGTACCCCATGCGCAAGATGCAACCATCCTTTTTCCGTTTTTATGGGGGCAGGGCCCAATCCATTCTTAAATTCATAAACAGTATGGTAGACTTTGTTATTGATTATCTTTTCGTCCTTTACTACCGGGGTTGTGATATCATCAATATAGCCCAAGCCGATACCGCCTCCATTGCCCACACTTATGAATCCGTCCTGGGGCCTGGTATAAATGGCATACTTTCCATTGACAAATTCAGGATGAAGCACAACATTCCGCTGCTGCCCAGAATTGGTGATCAAATCTGGCAAACGTTCCCAATGTCTCAAATCCTTCGTTCGTACAATACCTGCACTTGCTATAGCGGCACTGGTATCCTCCAAAGGAGCATCAGGGTCTTTGCGCTCCGCACAAAAAATACCATAGATCCAACCATCCTCATGGTCAATCAATCGCATATCATAGGCATTTATGTCCGGGTTCCCTTCTATTTGTGGAATAACGCAAGGTTTGTCCCAAAATTTAAAATGATCAATGCCATTTGGACTTTCCGCAATGGAAAAAAAGGATTTCCTGTCATTGCCCTCAACTCGAACACATAATACGTAGCGACCGTTCCATTTTATAGCACCTGCATTAAAAGCGGCATTAAACCCTATACGCTCTAGGGCATTGGGGTTTGTTTTTGGGTTTAGATCGTACCTCCAATGAACAGGGATGTGGCCTGCTGTCACAATGGGGTTTTTATATCTTCTGTAAATTCCGTTTGATAATGTAATGGGCTCATTTGGCCTATCGATTAATTTTTGATAGCGCTCTTTTACCGCTTCTATTGAATGGGTTGATTTATACAATGTATTCTTATTTATGTTAATTTAATTTTTCTTCCAATGTGTTCCACCAGTATTTTTTTAAAAAGAACAGACAAACTGCCAAGATAGTCAACGAAATGTACAGAGGTATCTCTTGCCTAAACACCACATACATGGGTATAATCACCAAAGTGGTCTGAGCAGTAATACCCATGACAACATTAAACATATCTCTTCCAAATGCCTTGTTTCCCTCAAAGTCCGGATTTTCCTCAGCCAGTTTATTATGGATGGGCTTCCAAAAGCCCCAGGGTCTAATATTCTTATAAAAAGATTTCAGTATTTCTTGATCTGTTGGCGGTGCCGTGTATGTGCCCACTATACTACCGATCAATGACACTACCAGCAGGATGGGAAAAAGGTATAGTTCCAAAATGTCTGGAAACAGTTCTGGAACAATGGCTGCTGCCAATAGTCCCGCCGCCATACCCCAAAAGAAACCTTCTCCATTAAAACGCCACCAGTGCCATTTTAAAATGTTGGCCCCCACATAACTTCCATATAGTACCGAAACAATCCACTGCAACACAGAGTTTACATCTTTGGCGAACAATCCCAAAACAATGCTCACAACAACCACAACAAGACCTGTAGTATAATTCATATTCTTTATTTGGCGTGTACTGGCATAAGGGTTTTTGTACTTTAAATAAATGTCGTTTACCAAATAGGCCTGTGCTGCATTCAAGGTACCCGCAAAGGTTGACATGAATGCTGCGATTAAACCTGCCAATAAAAGTCCCAATAGGCCTATGGGAGCAAATTCCATTATTGCTGCAGGAAGAATCAGTTCAAAGTCAACATTGCCCGATACCGTCAACAAATTCAGTTTTTCATAGTAGACCAAAGCCAAGGCCGCAAAGCCAGCAATCATCAAATATCGGATGGGCATTAATACCACCGATACAAATCCACTCATTTTTGAAGCTTCTGATGGCGACTTTGTTGAAAATATCTTTTGCATGTCATAAGTAGGAGCAGGTCCCGCAACACTGACCAACATTCCCTTAAAGACCATCATCATAAAGAAAATGGTGAACAGCCCAAACCCATCTTCACTTATCTTTTGGTTGACCTCGGGAATAATGGAACTCCAATCCATGTTCAACTCCCAGCCAAAGAAAGGACTCAGCCATCCCTTGGGTACAAGAAGTGTATTTTCGCCAATGGCAACAAAACCCAAATAGCCGATCACCAAGGCGGCTACCGTCATGATCGTAAATTGGATAACATCTGCCCAAACAATACCCGACATACCGCCCAAAAGAGAATAGAAAACTGCAAATAACGTAAAAACTATCCCGTAGAAATGAGGGACAAGTTCAGGGGAAACAGCAAAGGGAACATGATTCTTCACAAATTCCCAAGGAATAAAAATTTCTATAAACTTGCCCAACCCTATAAAACCATAAGCTAAGTAGCCCAAGCATAAGATTAAGGCGAAGATTACCACTATGATGTGCGAATACTTCGCTCCCTTTTTAAATCCAAACCGTGTACCTATCCATTCAGCTCCTGTAGTAACATTGGACCTTCTCAACCATTTGGACAGATATACCATAAGGAACACTTGGTTAAAAACAGGCCATAACCATGGTATCCAAGCACTTTTGATACCGTAAGCGAACATCAAGGTCACCAACCATATTGTACCCGATATATCGAACATACCGGATGCATTGGAAAGACCGAGCATATACCATGGGATGGATTTACCCCCCAACAGATAATCGTCTTTACTTCTTTGCGCCTTCTTCCTGAGCACAAAACCTATGACAACAACAGTGATGAGATAGGCCATAATTATCAAAATATCCGCAACATTGAGCAATTTCATGCTTCTATGGTTTCAATTTGTTAATGTCTTATAGTAACAAGGTCCGCGAAAGATTTTTGAAAGCTTCGAAATTTTCTTCGCCATCATGGCTTTTATAGGGGAGGTAATGATGTGTTTTATTGTGGTTCCTCAAAAATAGGACCCATGATATCCCTAATCTCATCATATTGAGATATAAAACCTTTGTAAACCAGTTATCCGTGGGAATGCCCTCCAGACCAATCCCAAAACCTTCTTATGAAATATAATACAGTTATTGTTGTATTTTTTTAACAGCATTTAAATATTTTGTATCAACTGGAGCTGATTTTTTGTAAGACATATTATATGTCGTTTTACAAGAACTCAACAAAAACAATGGATTGAAGAATTACAGAATCGTATTTGTATTTTTCTCAGTTTTTCTTTCTTTCCTTTAACTATCTTTAATGTATTAATTCAAAAAAAATAAAAAATGTAATTTTGTTGTATTGAATTTGAATGATTCAAAATTAATCACAATCAAGAATATAATTATTGTATTATTTTACCATTCTAATAAAATATAATGACACCATAAATGAGCCTATTGAAGAATGTACACCGAGAAATCACACCATTGACCCCCGAGGACAGTTTCCTCGTTTTTGACCGGACGAAAAGCGAATTTGACTTTCCTATCCATTTTCATCCAGAGTACGAACTCAACTTTATAGGCAATGGAAAAGGCGTTAAACGCTTTGTGGGCGACAGCATTGAGGAGATTGATGACCTTGAACTGGTCCTAGTAGGGCCGAACCTACATCATGGCTGGGTTACAAACACTTGCAAAAGCACAAAAATACACGAGATAACCATACAATTTCACCAAAGCCTGTTCAACGACGAACTATTGATGCGAAAAATTATGAAGCCCATCAAGAATATGCTGGACAGGTCGGTACACGGCATTTTGTTTTCCAAAAAAACAGCCTTCGAGACTTACGAAAGGATTTCCCGGGTATCCAAAATGGACGGTATGGACTATTTTCTGGAGCTCGTTTCAATATTGTACGACCTATCTAATTCAAGAAACCAAAGACTCCTTTCGACCTACACCGTGGACAGGGAAAGTTTTGAGAACAGTGATAAAATAAAAAAGGTCTATGATTATGTTCAGGAAAATTTTGACAAAAAAGTAACCTTGTCCGAGGTCGCCAAGCTTGTAAACATGAGCCAGGGATCCTTTAATAGGTTCATGAAGAAAAGAACAGGAAAGACCTTTGTTGATTATGTAAATGATGTAAGAATCGGCTATGCCACTATGAGATTATTGGAAAAGGATGTCAGTATTTCCGAAATAGCATTTAGCAGTGGATTTAATAATATCGCCAACTTCAATAGGGTTTTCAAGAAATTAAAAAATTGCACGCCAAGCCAATACAAGAACGAGTTTTCTGGCATTAAGAGAGTCCTTTAATACAAAAAATCGATTTACTTATATAAAATGCAGGTATTTCTCACTGCATGTTAAACTACTTACCTTTTCGTGAACCAATCACACAGTCGATTATTTCAATTTGATTAAGTCATTTAGTCAAAATATCCTATTGGTAATCGAAAAAATAATATTACTTCAAGGACGACATTTGCTCTAATTTTGAATTCAACAAAAAAACAGCGCTTTGTTTGATAAAATCAAAAAAATTCAGCAGCGTTGATTAGCAATTCATAATTAACTAAAACTACTAACAAACTAGGGTATGCAAAAATCAATTTTAAAGAGCATTTGTTGTAGGGCAATACACTTTTATCTTTTGATAATGTTCGGTTTTGTTGGCCAATGCGTCATTGCACAACAAATCAAAGGGGTTGTAACCGATGAAGATGGAGTGACACTTCCGGGAGTGAACATTATTGAAAAAGGTACCAATAATGGTGTCGTATCTGACTTTGACGGTAATTATACCATATCTGTTCAAGGCGATGATGCCATACTGGTATTTCGCTATCTGGGGTTTGCCAGCCAAGAGCAAACCGTAAAAGGAAAAACGACCATTAATGTGGTCATGAAGCAAAGCACGGAAAATCTGGACGAGGTGGTCTTAATCGGTTATGGCGCCCAAAGAAAGGGCGATGTAAACAGTGCCATTTCTTCTGTAAAAGGAGATGCCCTGAAAGATTTGAAACAGATCAATGCCGACCAAATGCTACAAGGTAAGGTTTCCGGGGTCACCATCACCAACAGTTCGGGACAACCTGGGGCAGCTTCATCGGTGAAGATCAGGGGAATAACCTCCATAAGCGGAACAAATGAACCTTTATACGTTATTGACGGTGTTCCAATTTCCGGTGATGCTGTTAATAGTTCCACCAGCGGAAGACCCATTGTAGGTGGTGATTTCACTTCCCAAGGAAATAACAGCGTGAGTCCATTGGCTTTATTGAACCCTAACGATATTGAGTCCGTCGATGTGTTGAAAGATGCATCGGCCACTGCCATTTACGGGTCGCGTGGTGCCAATGGGGTAATCATCATCACTACAAAATCCGGGAAGAGAGGTACCGGAAAAATCACCTATGACACTTATACTGGGTTCCAAGATATTCCCAAACTTTTGGATGTAATGGATTTACAGCAATATGCCAAGTTGCAAAATGCCCTGGCCGACGTCAATGGTCAACAGCTAAGACCAGAGTTTTCACATCCCGAACTATTGGGAAAAGGCACCAATTGGCAGGAAGAAGTTACCCGCTCCGCCATTGTAACAAGCCATCAGCTATCCATATCAGGGGGTAAGGAAGGTGTCAACTATTATTTGTCCGGCGGTTATTTAGACCAAAGAGGTACCGTAATTGGGTCCGGACTCAAACGATACAACGTAAAACTGAACTTAGAGGCCCAGGTAAAGGAGTGGCTTAAAGCTGGTGCCTTTTTGAGTGGTTCCATAACCAATCAGGATGTTACAACCAATTCCAATTACAATGGCATCTTAACCAATACCTTGTTACAGGCGCCGGACATACCGGTCAGGAACTTGGACGGAAGTTTTGCCGGGCCACCTTCAAATGATCAGGCTGTGACCTATTTCAATCCCGTGGCCTTAGCATTGAGCAAGACCAACAAGCTCGTCAGGAAAAACTTTTTGGGGAACCTCTTTGCCGAAGCTGATTTGTTCGAAGGGTTAAAATATCGTGTGGAATTTGGAGCAAGCACCGAATTTTCAGAAAACAATGAATTTACTCCTACCTATGAATGGGGAACCAATATCAATGAATTTGCAGATCTTAACGTTAGAAGACAAAATTGGTATTCCACCAACCTTAAAAATTTGTTCACCTACAACAAATCATTGGACAAACATAGAATCACCGTGCTTTTAGGAAATGAGGTCAACGACAACCATTGGGAAGGTATCATTGCCTATGGCACCGGCTTTCTGTCCAATGATGTACAGACCTTGAACGTATCGGACGGAACCTCATCCACAGTTACAGGGTATCAAGGGAGCCAAGGGCTATTATCCTTTTTTGGACGTGTCATCTACGACTTCAACGATAGATATAGCCTATCCGCTTCGTATAGGGCAGATGGGTCCACAAAATTCGACCCCAATGTTCCCGGTAAGCAATGGGGATATTTTCCCGCTGCGGCCATTTCATGGAAGCTTTCCAACGAATCCTTTATGGAAGGTTTCAAAAGCATTATGGACAACATAAAAATAAGTGCGGGATATGGGGAAACCGGAAACCAGCAAATACCGAACAACCGTTATACCTCAACATTGACCGCCTATGGCTCCGGTCTTGGAACAGGTTTCTTGGTGGACAATATTTCGAACCCAAATTTAACATGGGAATCACAGGTACAGACCAACTTGGGTCTTGGTTTTACCTTATTGGATTCACGGGTGTCAGCAAATGTGGACCTCTATGAAAAGAAATCCAAGGATTTTCTCTTTCCATTGCCATTGCCATTGATCTTAACAGGTGGGCAAACTTGGGAAGGCGGTATAGCATCGCCCTATAAAAACATTGGGGACATGCGTAATAAAGGATTTGATGCCACCCTTAGCTATAAGACCATTGAAGCAAGTGATTTTTCATGGGACACATCATTGAACGTATCCCACTACGAAAATGAAGTGACCAGCATTCCCAACAGTTTAAATCTTACAGGCGTGATCAACACCAATGGCTATATCCCCTTGACCGTTACCAAAACAGCACAAGGGCAACCCATCGGTATGTTCTATGGATACGAGGTTGAAGGTATTTTCAGGGATATGGACGATTTGAATTCCGCTCCAATACAATTTGGACAAGCTGTTGGGCAACAACCCGGTGAAACCTTTTTAGGGGATATAAAATACAGGGATATCAATGGCGATGGAAGTATTGATGAGGAAGACAGAACCTATATTGGCAATCCACACCCTGATTTCACTTTCGGTTTCACCAACAACTTCAAATACAAGAACATCGATCTTTCCATATTTCTACAAGGATCATATGGAAATGATGTCCTTAACCTGACACGAAGGAGCAATACCACAAACTCCACATTATATCAAAATCAGTTGGCGATAGCCTCGGATTTCTGGACCCCAGAAAATCCAGATGCCAGCCTTCCAAGGCCAATTGGCAGTGCCAGTAACAGTAACCTTGTAATGTCCGATCGTTATTTGGAAGATGGCTCTTATCTAAGGATTCAAAATTTAACCCTTGGCTATTCATTGCCTTTGGATGTCATCAGCAAATTTAATGTAAACAGGCTAAGGGTATATGGCAGTGTCCAAAACCTTTATACGTTCACCAATTATTCCGGTTATGATCCAGAAGTGGGTTCTGTAAACCAGAATCCGCTCTTAAACGGCATCGATAATGGTAGATACCCCGCATCGAGAACCATTTCTTTTGGATTGAATCTTGAATTTTAATAAAAATAACATGAAAAGAATTTTAAAAACATATAAGCTACTGAGCTTTACTGTACTGACCCTATTAATGGGTGCTTGCGAGAAAGACTTTTTGGAGCGACCAGCGGAAGACTCCATTACATTGGACAATTATTATAGTACAAACGACCAAGTGGAATCGGCAACCAATGCCATGTACAACAAAACTTGGTTCAATTTCCACAACAAGGCCTTCTTTGCCATTACAGAAGTTGGGTCTGGGAATATGCACTCCTATTCCAGTGATGTTACCAGTATGCGGAACTTTTCTCTTTCGAGCACGGACGGTGAACTGGAAAATGCATGGAAATCCTTATGGGCTACTGTTGCCCAGTCCAATGCACTTATCAATTTTTTAGCCGAAAGGGTTGGTTCCAAAGTTGATCAAAACGTTTTGGAAAACACTTTGGGTGAAGCCTATTTCTTAAGGGCCACTGCCTATTTCTATTTGGTAAGGCTTTGGGGACCCGTACCCATTATTGAGAACAACTTGGATCATGTGGATACTCCCTTGATCAACACAAACCGGATCGAGGACATCTATGAGCTCATTAAAATGGATTATCAGACCGCCATTGAAAAATTGAAGTCGAAAGTAAGGGGCTCCAATTATGCCAATAACGGTCATGTTTCCAAAGGCTCCGCAAAAGCAATGCTCTCCAAGGTATATCTATATCAGGAGGACTATACAAATGCCAGGGCATTGGCGGAAGAGGTCATCAATAGCGGAGAGTTCAAACTGTTGGGCGGAAGCGAATTACCCGAAAAATCGTTTGGAGATCTGTTCTTGACAAACAACAACAATAATGAAGAGTCCATTTTTGCCCTTCAATGGAAAACCAACGGCGCCTATGGTGTGGCCAGCAACTGCAATACACAATTTGGGTATTCCTCCTTTATAACCAACACTACCTATGGTGGGGTTTTTGGCCCTTCACAGGACATTTTAACGGCCTTTGGGCCCGGTGACCTCAGAAGAAAGGAAACCATAATGCTGCCCGGTGATGAATACCCGAACATCACAACAGCAGATGGTGCTGGATTAATTGTTCCAGATGATATTGATGCCCAAGTTTCCGGTGCAGGAATAAAAAAATATGTAGTGGGCAAGGCTGGTACAGATTCCGCAGGACCCACAGATGCTTATGGCATGATGGAAAACAACACCTATATCATGAGGTATGCCGAACTATTATTGATCCATGCCGAAGCCATTTTGGCGGGTGGCAGCAGCACTACGGATCCAGCTGCCCTGCAATCGTTCAATGCGGTAAGGAACAGGGCCGGTTTGCCAAGTGTGTCTTCAATTACTTTTGATGACATTTTTAAAGAAAGAAGACTGGAACTTGCTTTCGAAGGAGATTATTGGTTCGATTTGGGGAGAATCCCTAGAGCGGATGCCATAGCCATTATGAGCGAACAAAACCGAGGAGACAAAAATGGTGCTGTTTACTTTACACCTACCGAGAGTGATTTCCATTTACCCTATCCAGATACGGATGTTGCCAGAAATCCTTTTCTGTTGGAAGACCCCGTTCCCTATACGTTTAATTAAACTCAAAATATCATGATCATGAAAAACAGTAAGATAAAATACAAATTGGCCCTCTATTTGATGGCATCGATCTTTATTGGCATAGTGTCATCTTGCTCAACCAATGACACTGATGATGCTCTCACCGCTGCCCCGGTCATTACTTCGGTAAGCAAGGCAGAGGAAGGAGACTTGGCCCCAACCTCGATTGGATATGCCAATAACATGTACATTATCCGAGGATCAGGTTTTATGGGCCTTGAAAAAATATATATCAACGATACAGACACCTATTTTAATCCAACATTGGTTACCGATAGTAGCATTTTTGTAACTGTTGATGAGGATACACCATACGAAAACGTATCGGATGAAATTATGTTGGTCACCTCGTCAGGGTCGGTTGCCTACCATTTTGTGATTGCACCTCCAGCACCGCAGATACTACGGGGCTTTAATCCTGTAAATGCCAATGAAGGTGATGAGGTCACTATCTACGGAAATTTCTTTTTAGATCCCATAGTGACTTTTGGCACTACCGAAGCCGAGGTAATTTCGAGCACATTGACGGAAATCGTGGTAAAAACTCCGGCCGGGGCAGACAAACAATATGTTACCGTGACCACCATTTCGGGCTCCGTAACCTCCACCTATGCCGTAGGTACGGCCCTATATGATGATATATGGTACTTTGGCTGGGATGTTGAACCATGGAACAACCATACCTATCATACCGATACCACTGCAGCACAGGGAACAACCTACTATAAAAAGGAAATGGGGGCTTGGGACAATATTCAAGGCAATTGGCTTTGGGATGACCAACTTGCCGATTATGCCGGAATACGAATTTCCATAAAAGGACCTGATGGCGGTATGTTGAAATTGGTCTTCAATAGTAATTGGGAGGCAAATCCCCCGATTTTTGATGTTACCCCTGAATGGCAAGAATATACGTTCACCTGGGAAGAACTGCTCAATGCAGACCATGTCCAGAATATAACATTCCAAGAATTTACAGGCAATGGCGGTGAATATTACTTTGACAATATTGGATACATTTTAAAAGAATAATCCAATTTTAAGTTAGTTTTTTTAATTCCAAATCCCCTGTAAGAAACCTTACAGGGGATATTTACAGTAGGTCAATAAGGTTTGAATTCAAGATGCACTTTTGAAATTTATTCTTGGCAAAAAAGTCAATCCGATTAGTATAAAAACAATTCCTTTCCAAAAAATCAGTAATGCGAAAATTAACCATAATAGTATTTCTTACAGTAATTACTACATCATCCGGCCAATTCGTTAAAGAGAATGGCAGGCTGCATGTTGAGGGCACCCAATTGACAAACCAATATGGGCAACCGTTAATGTTGAGGGGCGTGAGTTTTGGCTGGCATTGCCTTTGGCCCCGATTTTATAACAAGAGTGCTGTAAAGTGGCTAAGAAAGGACTGGAACATCAATGTAATTCGTGCCTCCATGGGCATTGAGCTAAATGACATGGCATATATTGATGCCCCAAAATTTTCAACAAAAAAGATTGAAGCCGTGGTAAAGGGTGCCATAAAGGAAGGTATCTATGTGATCATTGATTGGCATAGCCATAATATAAACTTGAAAGAAGCAAAGGACTTTTTTAATTCAATCTCCAAAAAGTACGGTCATCACCCAAATATCATATATGAAATCTTCAATGAGCCAGATGAGGAAAGTTGGCAAGAGATAAAAACCTACTCAGAGGAGATTATTTCAGTGATTCGCTCCAACGACCCAGATAACATTATTTTAGTGGGGTCACCCCATTGGGACCAAGACATTCACCTACCTGCAAATGACCCCATTAAAGGATATGCCAATTTGATGTACACCCTGCATTTCTATGCGGGCACCCATAAAAAATGGTTGCGTGACCGCGCTGATGAGGCCTTGGCAAAAAGGTTACCAATCTTTGTTTCCGAATCGGCTGGAATGGAGGCAACTGGCGACGGCCCTATCGATTATGAAGAATGGCAAGCATATATTAACTGGATGGAAGCAAGGAAAATTAGTTGGATTACTTGGTCCATATCGGACAAGAATGAAACCTGTTCAATGCTGAGACCCTCTGCCAAATCCAAAGGAAAATGGCAATTGGGGCAATTGAAGGAATCTGGAATAAAATGCAAGGAATACCTGAAAGAATTAAATAGGTAAATTCAAGCTTGCATACAATTGATACCTTACACAGCGAGCATGTTTAAAATCCTGACCTATCAGAACAGGCCATAGGGAACTTGCGGCACCAAAACGAACAATTGGAGCGCAGTAACCAAAAACTAAGAAAAAGGATAGCTGAATATGGGTAGAAAAAGTGGGATATACTGGATTCGAACCAGTGACCTCTGCCCTGTCAAGACAGCGCTCTAAACCAACTGAGCTAATATCCCGTTAAAATGGGCTGCAATATCGGAAATTAATCCCAATCTCCATACTCTGCAGAGTTCTTTGATGTCTCGTGCAACGTTATGTGCAACAAATGCCCCTTTTTTAGCTTGGGTTTCAGGATATCGTAAATCACTTTTACAAAATACTCGGTTGTCGGAAGCAAGTCCTTGAACTCCGGGCAATCCTCGTTCAAATTTTTGTGATCAAAACGTTCCTCTACCTCATCCCTTATTAAAGCACCCAAATCGGCCAGGTCCATCACAAAACCAGTATCGGGGTCAACTTCGCCCTTTATCCTCACCTCTAGGTCAAAATTATGACCGTGAAAACTTGGACTGTTGCATTTACCGAACACCTCAATGTTCTTCTCCTTGCTCCAATTGGGATTATGGAGCCTGTGTGCGGCGTTGAAATGGGCTTTTCTGCAAATTGTAGCAATCATACTGCAAAGGTAAACCCTTTTTCTGCAATCCATATTTCAGGATTCAAAAAATTAGATGCATTTGCCAGCTTTCGTTTCCGTTTGGCATTGAAATTCACATGCGTTCTTACTAACTTTATGCAAAAGGCAGAAATGCCCTCAGCATTACAATTATTTCTAAAATCAAATAAAAAATACATACTATGAAAATCACCTATTTAGGTCATGCCACATTATTAGTGGAGATGAATGGAAAAAAAATACTTTTCGATCCTTTTATTACCGGAAACGAAATGGCTTCGGATATCAACATCGACGATCTTAAAGTCGATTACATTTTTGTGACCCACGGCCACCAGGACCACGTACTCGATGTAGAAGCCATTGCAAAGAACAACCCGGAGGCACTTTTGGTCTCCAACTTTGAGGTAGCGACCTGGTTCGGCAACAAAGGTGTTGAGGGGCACGGGATGAATCATGGAGGAAAATATACCTTTGATTTCGGAACGGCCAAATATGTGAATGCCATTCACTCGAGTATGTTGCCCGATGGCAGCAACGGGGGCAATCCCGGTGGCTTTGTGCTCTACGATGACTCCAAATGCATTTACATTGCCGGGGACACTGCACTGACCAAGGATATGGAGCTTATTCCCAAAACCTGTCCGAAATTGGATATTGCGGTACTGCCTATCGGGGATAATTTTACCATGGGCTACGAAGACGCTACCATAGCAAGTGACTTTATACAATGCAACACCGTGATCGGTTGCCATTACGACACTTTTCCGCCGATTAAAATAGATAAACCCAAAGCAGTCGAGTATTTCGAAAAGAAGGGCAAAAAATTACTATTGCCCGATATTGGGGAATCCATTACTGTTTAAAAACAAAAAGCCTCCGATTTCTCGGAGGCTTTTTTTGTTGTGGGCGCTGAGGGATTCGAACCATCCCTGCAACCCCTTGTTTTTATTGAGTTTATCCTTGCTTATGCTTTGGTTACTAACCGAATTACAGATAATTTATAATACTCTACCTTCGTAGACTATAAAATTAACCATAAAATATTAAACCGGCTTTTAGCGTGTCATTTTCCTTTTAAAAATTAAGTGGGCTGCTCCAATATGAAGTACCCCAATTTCCTTTTTATTTATTTTTGCTAATCACCAATTCATAAACACAAGGAATTACAATTAGGTTCAAAAGGGTCGCAGATAGCAACCCTCCCAAAATGACCACGGCCATCGGGCTTTGTATTTCACTGCCTGGCTGGCCTCCTTTCAAGGCCAAAGGAATCAATGCCAACCCTGTGGTAAAGGCCGTCATCAGAATAGGGTTTAACCTATCCAATGCCCCGGTTTTAATCAGATCCATCCCTGTTTTTCCTTCTTGTCGCAAATCTTCGTATCGGGATACCAAGAGAATACCGTTTCGGGTGGCAATACCAAACAAACTGATAAATCCAATAGTTGCTGCAATACTTACAATTCCTGATGTGAAGTACACGATTAAAATACCCCCGATCAATGCCAAGGGCAAATTGATGAGGACCACAAAGGCCAATTTTACATTTTTGAACTCGTAATACAGCAATAAGAATATAATGCCAATGGCCAAAAATGCAGTGACCAATAACAATTGAGAAGCTTTGGATTCACTTTCAAACTGTCCGCCATATTGTACACGATACCCTTCAGGAAAGTTAATGGTACTGTTGACCATGTCTTCAATCTCGTTTACAGCACTTCGAAGATCTCTGCCCTGTACATTGGCGGCAATCACAATCTTACGCTGGACATCTTCTCGACTGATAGTATTTGGGCTGCTTACAGATCCTATGGTCGCCAATTCACCCAACACGGTCTGTCCTCCATTAGGAAGGCTTACCAAGGTATTTTTGAAGTTCTCAATATTATCACGAAAGGGTTTTTCGTAGCGTACCACCAAATCGAAATATTGTTGGCCCTCATAGATTTCGCCTACTTCCTCACCAGCAAACGCAATGTCCACTTGTTCCATCAAATTGCCAACTGTCATTCCGTATGCTGCCAATATTTGGCGTTTGGGTTTGATCCGAATTTGGGGAACTTCTATTTGCTGGTCAACCGCCACGTCTGCCAATCCATCAATGGATTTGATGTTTTGCTCCACCTGTTTTCCCAATTCAAACAAACGTTGTAAGTCAGAGCCAAAAATTTTGATCGCAATATTGGCACGCGTTCCCGATAGCATATGGTCTATACGGTGTGCAATAGGCTGCCCAAGGGTAATGTTAACCCCGGGCACCACACTCAATTTGGTACGGACTTCCTCGAAAAACGCTTCTTTGGTTTTACCATCCAATATAAATGGCACATCAATTTCGGCAGCATTGACCCCTTGTGCGTGTTCGTCCAGTTCCGCTCGGCCAGTTCTGCGGGTCACCACTTCAACTTCGGGCATTTCCAACAACAAGTTTTCTATTTGTTTCCCAGCCTTGTTACTTTCTTCCAGAGACATACCAGGAGGACCAACCGCACTGATCACCAATGAACCTTCATTGAACTCAGGCAAAAAACTCCTTCCCAATTGGGTTGCCAATGCCAAACTCAAAACAAAAGCAATCACAGTTACACCTATCACCGTCTTTGGGAACTTGATCACCTTGTCGAGTGTGTTTGCATAACGTTTTTGAAGCCATTGTTCCACTTTTGTGCCCTCGGCTTGCTTGTTCAACAGCTTTTCGTTGTTCAGCAAATACGAACATAGCACAGGGGTTACTGTAACTGCAACAATCAAGGAAGTTAATACAGATGTTACAAAAGCAATCCCGAGCGGTTGTAATAATCTACCTTCCATTCCACTCAAAAAGAACAGAGGCACTAACGAAACAATTATGATCAAGGTCGCTATGATGATGGAACTTCGAATTTCCACGGAAGCATCACGTACTACGGTAATTACCGATTGTTGTGCTTCTTTTGGTAAACGACTGTTTTCTCGCAAACGTTTATAAACGTTTTCCACATCAATAATCGCATCATCCACCAAAGCACCAATGGCAATGGCCATACCGCCTAAACTCATGGTGTTTATGGTATATCCCATTAGTTTTAAGATGATGATTGATACTAATAATGAAATGGGAATTGCCAACAAAGAAATTACCGTGGTACGCCAGTTCATCAAAAAAATGAACAATACAATAACCACGAAAAATGCACCTTCCAACAATGTCGAATTTAGATTGCTTATGGAAGCTTCAATAAAATCAGCCTGTCTGAAAATCTGGCTTTTGATTTCTACCCCTTTTGGCAGGGTTTTCTGCAAATCTGCAATAGCCTCATCCAATTGTTCGGTCAATTTTAAAGTATTGACATCGGGTTGTTTAGAAATGGTCAAAATCACTGATTCCTTCCCATTCAATGAGCCATCTCCAATCTTGTCCGATGCCCCGATCTGTACGGTAGCTACATCTTTGATTTTAATGGTCTGACCGTTGATTTGCTTTAAAACAGCTTCCTGTAAATCTTCCAAAGCATAGGCCCTGCCACTTCCTTTAATGATGTATTGATTGCCGTACTGATTCACTATACCACCAGGAGCATTTACATTGGCTTCCTTAACGTGCTCTACCAGTTCTGACAAGCTCACGTTGTAGTGCTTCAGCTTTTCGGGATTGGCAAATACTTGGTATTGTTTGTACTCACCACCAATAACCACCACATTGGCGATTCCCCCTATTGCCTTGATGCGTGGGCGAATCGTCCAGTCGGATAGGGTACGTAATTCCATAGGTGACAAACTATCGGAGGTGACACCCAATAACATGATTTCTCCCATGATGGATGAAATAGGTGCCATAGTTGGTGCGCCGATACCTTCAGGCAGATTTTCACGAACCATCGGGATGCGTTCGCTTACAATTTGGCGCGCGCGATATATATCCGTACCCCATTCAAATTCCACCCAGACAATGGAAATACCCGCTGCCGATGAGGAGCGAATACGTCTTACATTGGGCGAACCGTTCAGGGCGGTTTCCAATTGATAGGTCACCAGTTTTTCCACTTCTTCCGATTCCATGCCATGGGCTTCGGTAAGAATGGTTACCGTAGGTGCTGTGAGATCTGGGAATACATCAACATTCATTGTTTTTGCATAGTACACTCCCAATACACTCAACACTACGGCTCCCAACAAAATCAGCAAACGATTATGTAGGGAACTATTTAATATTTTAGTCAACATAATTTTTGCTTTTTAATGTTCATGGCCATGTGCAGGGGTTGTTCCTGACATGGAAGCCATTTTTACCTGATACGCACCTGTGGTTACCACAACATCACCAGCTTCCAAACCTTTTAAGACCTCTACATTTTCACCATTGCGTTTACCTATGGTAATTGATCTCCGTTCAAAGCTTTCTCCCGAAAGTTGCACCATAACCGAATAGTTACCGTAATCTTCCAGTAAGGCCGATTCGGGAACAATTGTGGTTTGTTTACCATCACCCATTGCAATCTGTACTTGGGTTAAACTACCGTCTGGAACTGCAATAATGTCGTTCACTCTGGCAAATACTGAAATCAATGGACTCTCCATTTCCACATCTTTTGAAATGGATAGGATTTCACCATCTGAATCTGAAATGTTTTTCCAATCACCAGTTTCCGTTTGATACCATAAACCTTTGATATTTTCCATGGTCAAACCATAGGTGGGTGCAATCTGCGATTTCAACACTTTTGAATCCTCTGTTGCCACACTGATCAATACAGCTCCCTGCTCTACATAATCACCATTGGCCACATTTACAGATCTTATGAAACCATTAAAAGGTGCTCGAATCTGTTTACTGTCTCCCGACACTCCCGAAGCAATGGATTGATATTCTGCTTTTGCTATGGCATAATTACTTTCCACTTTTTCAAATGCAGCCTTTGGAATGATCTTGCTCTCGTAGAGTTCCTTTTTTCTGTTGTATTCCGATGCTGCCTGATCATAATTAGCCTTTGCTTTGGCCACCTCGGCACTTAAATTATTGGATGCCAATCCTTGGCTACTCACACTCAATAGCAACTGTCCTTGTTTTACCTCCATGCCTTCGGTAAGATTGGATGATGAAAAGCTGACGGTTCCGTTGGCCGTTGCCACCATTGTTTTTAATGCCCCTTGAGCTGGTTGCCAAACCCCAGAGGTTTTGATAACATCATATATTTCACCTTTTGTTACAGGTTCAGTTTGGAAAGCTGTTTTCCAAGCCTGTTCTTTCAAAAATGAAATGGATCCATCCTCTCCCGCTTCACCCAAAGCTTCTTTGGCTTCGTCCAAACTGGCATAGACCATAATATCCTCGATTACGATTTTATCAGTGTATTGCGGGGTGGTAAGATCAAAAATCAATTGATGTTCCCCAGATCCTGTGGGCTGAAGAAGTGGAGAAAATATACCCGGTGACGAGGGTGCGTCAGCAGTTGACCGTATTCCTTTTTCACCTTTGACCAAACTTACCGTAACCGAACCTTCTCGTATTGGCTGATGTTTATCCAATACAGTAAAATGTGCGGCGAACTTGCTCGGTTGTCCAACAATCAATGCCGGGAACTCCACAAACAATTCGGTGTCATCTGTCCAAATGGTATAATCCAAACGAGGCGTTTCATCCCCTACATGGCTGCCATCTGGATTATGTGCGTGGTCTTCTTCGTTATTTTGTTTACAAGCTGTTGCCATTAAGGCAAGCACAATTATTAAATACTTTTTCATTTTGATTAAAGTTTAGTGATCGTGGTGTGTTTCTCCGTCCTCGTGAGTGTGAGTACCCTCCTCTTCAGTTTGTACGGAGTCCTTATCCATTGTAAATTCCTCCTGTTTAACTTCTTCCTGTTCGTGCGTATGGTCTGCACCTTCCCCATGGGTATGTCCATGGTCGTCTTTGGGTTCTTCTTTTTTGGTGTCGCGACATCCTGTAATTCCTATTGCAATGATTACCATTGATGCCATTAAAATTTTTGATACTGTTTTCATCTTTTTGTTTTTTAAGGTGTTACAATTGATGTATTAATAATTGTGCTTGTAATTGCTGTAATTGTTTTTCCATTTCCAACATCCTATCGGTTGCATCCCGATAAAACTGAACTTCCATATAATATTCCAAAAAGGAATATTCCCCCAGACTATAGGCTTTAAATAAAAGTGCTTCGCTATCTAGGTTGGATAGGGTTTCTTGATATTCGGTGTATTTGTTGAACAACAAAAGGTACTGGTTGTATTCTTGTTGAAATTGTGAATACATCAATGCCCTTGTTACTTCTGAATTGGTTTGCTGATACTCAAAGTCGGCCTTCGCCGCCTTGACTTTGTTTTTACTGTTCCATAAGGGAATGGACAAACCGCCAAATACCCCAGAATAATCATTGCCATTCACACCTTGGTAGTTATATCCCAATGAGATATTAGGAAGGACTTTGTTCTTTTCCAGTTTGACGCTCTGGAAAGCAGAAGCTTCATTGGCTTGAAGTTCAGTCAATCTTGGGTCATTGGCCAGTTTTTCACTCCAAATTGTCTCAATGCTTTGTAATTGGACAGGACTGTCCAACTGCAAATCATTCATTTCAATGGATTGGCCACCATTTAGCGTTTGCAATTCGGTCAGTTGGTTTTGTATATCTGCTTGTATCTGTTCCACAACAAACTGTTCCTGTATCCAAGCTACTTTAGCCTTGTTGAGATCCAAAATTCCAACCTGTTCCTTATTGTACAATTCCTGGATTTGTTGGAAAACCTCCAAACTTTGGGTTTTCCGGACCTCTTCAATCTCCAGCCTTTTCCGAAGCATGTTCAGATTGATCAACCCCTCTTTGGCTTTCAATAGGATTTCTTGACGCTTTTTGGTATACATCGCTTCCAATTGATCCTCTTGAAGCTTGTTCCATTTATTGCGTGCCAAATACACTGTGGGAAACTCAAAGGATTGTGATACTTCAAATTCTGAATAATCGTCCGATTGGTGCTCACCAAACGGTAAATAATACCCAAGAACTTCTGGATTCGGTAAATTGTTACCGCTTTTATTTAACAATTGCTGCCCATTGATATACGATTGATAGGCCTTCAACTCTTTATTGTTCTGTTCTATTTGGCTTAGTACTTTCTCCATCTCAGTGGATTGTGAAAACACTTTACCGAAGAACAGGTATACGCAAAGAGCGTATACGAATTTAAATTTCATAATGATTTTGTTTAGGTTTATCAAAAATTGAGAAACAAACATGCTGAATCCTTAAGCAGTAAGAATCAGCCTGCCTTCTTGATTAACCTAATGAAGGGGGTCCCCGAAGTGAATAATTGAATAAATAAGCTTTTCGAAGCTTGTCTGGTGGACGATACCATTTCTTAACTATGGTATCTGATTTATAAAATGTATAAATGACCAGCTTAGGAAGTCGCGTTTTTGCTATTAATTTTTCTAAGGAAACTTTTTCGACTGTTCTCTGCTTCAATACCAATATATCGGTCGTGGTATTGGTATGGGCATGCATTTCAAAAAACCAATCCAGGAATCCTTTTGTTGGATTTTCCTTTTCCGGTTCATCGGAATGATGATTGTGATGGTTATGTGCCACATCATGATGATGCTCCTCTACATGTTGATGATGCCAGTGTGGTACTACTTTGTGCATCAAAAGCATACTGAGTATCCCCAGAAAGAAAAGTGCCTTTATGTTTCGGTATTTTCGCATCTGATTCAAAGATAGGAAACTATATAGAATCCGTGAAGACGTTTTTCAGTGGAATCTATGTTCGTTTTAAACAAAATGCTCTCAAAACCTTGGTATGAAATAGAAATCGATATAAGGCGAACGCAACGAAGTGGAGTGCTGCAAGCCCCAAATCTTGCCAAACTAACCTTACTGAGCGAGGCAATTTTATCTATTAACGATATAGTCTCCTCATCATTTGAGGTAATCCAATGGTCTGTTTGCTTCACGTCTATATCGTTCCAACCGCCCTTCCGTTATTTCAAGCTTCAGATAGCTTTTCCCAAAACTGCTCTTGACCACCTTGACATTATTAAGTATACTATTTAAATCCGATTGGAGCGAGGCCGCCTTTTCCTCCAACCGATCATACTTGATTTTCGGAACAGTTACTTCACCCTCGAACACTGGGTCTGGCTTTGGTGGATTCTTTTCGATCATGTCCTCAAGAAAATCATCCCCATCTTCATCATTGTCCAATTCCTGATTGAAAAGGGCCTGCATCATACCAATGGTGGGCAAGGTTTGGTTCTTTTCAATGTCCCTGATTATGGCAATGACCGCATCTGTCCGTTTCCTGTTTTTAATGATCTCTTGACCTATGCTCTTTTCAAATCTTTCAGATGGCATAAAACCGTGCCACTCAAAAAAGTCCATTACCATATCCAAGGTATGGGAATAACTCTTGCCCACTTTTCTTGAAAAGACCTTGAATCTTAATAGTGTCCTTTTCTTTATTCGTACTGCTCTAAAATCGTCCATAATACATGTTTTAAAGGGCTCAATTGTTACAATTTTGTTCAGTAATTACATGTACTTTCAACGTTTTTGCAACAATAAAAACCATAATCTCTGAATTCAAACATTTCCAAAAACCCTTACAAACAGGGCTTTTCCGAAGGAAAATGAATCAATAGCGCCGCTTTAGCGCGCTATCCTCTTGCTTTTCAACTTAGTGTCGCCAAGGCGACGCTAAATAGAAAACTTTTGCCAAAGCAGGTTGTAGATTACGTCCTATCAGTTTTTTGCTCAACGCTTATCTTCCCGAACACTACAAAAACCCGATAGGAACCAAGCGCAAAAGTCTGGGTAAGATTGGGACTAAAAATCTTCGATAGTTTCGGCACCCTAATCATTGCAATGAATTCTCAAGATTAAAAGACAGAGTTACCAAACTTCTCGTTATCATCAATTGAATCTGAGAATTTAGATTCCAGAATTGATTCCAAACCACTCATATCCTCACTGATTTTTTTATCCAAGACCCGCGCATAAATTTGGGTCGTGGCCAATTCTGAATGGCCCAATATTTTGGAAACAGTTTCAATAGGAACCCCATTGCTTAAAGTAATAGTCGTAGCGAACGTATGTCTTGCCATATGGAAAGTTATGTGTTTATTGATATGGCATGAATCCGCAATCTCTTTCAGATAGCTATTTAATTTTTGATTGGAAATCTTAGGAAATAATTTATCTGTACGTCTTTTCGGATGATAATGATATCTCTTCACAATCGACAATGCTGGTCCCATTAAAGGCAGCTTGAAGCTGTTCTTGGTCTTTTGTCTTTTTGTACTTATCCAATGCTTTCCATCGATACCCAATACTAGATTGTCCTCATTAAGGTTCATTATATCACAATAGGCAATACCTGTGTAGCAACTAAAAACAAATAAGTCTTTTACAATTCGTAACCGTTCAATCTTGGTTTGGAAATCCTGAATTTTTCGTAATTCTCCCATGGTCAAAAAATCCCTTTCCTTTTTTTCCATCCTAATCTTAAATTTTTGAAAGGGATATTTTTCTAACCATTCATTGTTCACAGCCATTCTGACCATCTTTCTCAAACGTTGGATATGTTTCATTGCCCCGTTGTTCGAAAGTCTACCATGATGGTGAATAGGATGTAGTTTTCGCAAGTAGGTCTCGAAACCTACAACAAACTGATGGTTTAGTTGTGACAATCTATAATCATCGGATTTATATTGCTTCTTCAAGTAGGCCAACAAGTACTTCTGAGTGGTCTTATAATGGCTCAGGGTCGCTTTACCCAGATTATGTGAGCCATGGAGGTTATGGTATTCAAAGAGGGCTGTTAACGTCATTTGGTTCTCATCCTCCCCGAAATACTTCGCCTTGACCATTTGCGGTGTAATGTGGGTTGTTTTGGATCGTAATTCACGGTAGCATTGGAAAAGTTCGGTTTCAACCTCCATTAAATAGGCGTTGATTTCCTGCGCTTCCGTTGTGCGCCCCAGAACCCTCGATCCCTTTCGGTCCCAACTTTCTGCAGGAATGGTGTATTTGAGGCTCATGTTAACTCGTTGTGAATCAACGGTGATACGGGCATAAATCTTAGCAGTTCCGTCATTCCGCCGGGCAGTGCTTATCCAAAAACTGATTGAAAATGTAGACCGAGTTCTCATAGGTTTTGTGTTAAATTGAACGAAAATCACCTACGAAAGTCAAATACTAAGTTGCTGTAATATAGTAATTTACAGGCTTATTCGGTTAACACTTTTCACAAAAAAATTTACTAACCGAATTGCAAACCAAAACATATCAAATCAAACCAATTCAAATAAAGGCCTAAAACGTCAAAACCTTGCAAATCAATAAGATATGCAAGGTTTTGTTTTTGTTTAAACTCTAAAAGTGGGCGCTGAGGGATTCGAACCCCCGACCCCCTCGGTGTAAACGAGGTGCTCTGAACCAACTGAGCTAAGCGCCCATTCAATTTCCTAAATGGGAGTGCAAATATAAGACTGTTTTTGATTTAAAAAACAAAAAATTGAAAAAAATTATACTACTTCTGCCACAACAAAAGTACTTCCTCCAATATAAATCATATCGTTGTCATTCGCTTTTGTTAAAGCTTTTTTAAATCCTTTTTTGACCGACTTGCAAACCCTTCCCGTAAGTCCCTGCTCTTCTGCAAGTTCCTGAAGCTTCAGTGCATCCATACCCCTGGGAATACTTGGTCTCACAAAGTAATATGATGCATCTTTTGGAAAAAGTGAAAGCACAGCATTTACATCCTTATCATTTACAAACCCGAGCACAATATGAAGTTTTTCGTATGATTGCTTTTTTACCTGTTCCAGCACAAGTTCAAGCCCCTCTTTATTGTGGGCTGTATCGCAAACCACCAATGGGTTTTGTTGCAGTATTTGCCACCTGCCAAGCAAGCCCGTATTTTGGACAACCTTTTTAAGTCCCTCGGAAATTGCCTCCTCTGGAACATCAAAACCTTTTAATTGGTGAATGGTCGCCACCACCCCATTGATGTTCTTTCGCTGATATTCCCCAAGCAAATCAGTTTTGTATCCTTTGGCAGGATTGACATCCGCAAAAACAATATGGGACTTCAGCTGATGGGCAATTAGGTTAAAAATCATCTGGGTCTCCGGCTGGGTCTCACTAACGACCACAGGAACTTTCCGTTTGATGATACCCGCCTTTTCCAAGGCAATCTTCTCCAAGGTATCACCCAAAAACTGCGTATGGTCCATACCTATATTGGTGATCAAGGACACTTCGGGAGTTATAATGTTGGTAGAATCCAACCGTCCGCCCAAACCAACCTCGATCACAGCGATATCCACTTCTTCCGCTGCAAAATAACTAAATGCCATTCCCACGGTCATTTCAAAAAAGGAAAGCTTGTGGTACTCAAAGTAAAGTCGGTGTTGTGCTATAAAATCGATTACGAATTTCTTACTGACAACCTTTCCGTTTATTTTGATACGCTCCCTGAAATCCTTTAAGTGGGGTGAAGTATATAGCCCGACCTTGTAACCCGCTTCTTGGAGAATGGAAGCCAACATATGGCTGCTGGACCCTTTTCCATTGGTACCAGCTACGTGAATACTTTTAAATTTTTTCTCGGGATTGTCCAGTACATTGCATAGGTGTATGATGTTGTCCAGCTTGGCATTGAACGCCGCAGCACCTTTTTGCTGGTACATCGGAAGTTGTCCGAACATCCAGTCCAACGTTTCCTGATAGGTCACTATTGTCCCAGTTTAAAGTTGACCACCACAAAACCTATTTGCTGTGCAGGTGCGTTGGAATCAGGGTTCCATCTATGGAGCATCGCCGTTTCACGAGCTGGCTCCAAAAGACAGGGTGCATTATTGGTAGTACCCTTGACCCCAGGTTGCGCTTTGATCACATTGCCACTTCTGTCCACAACAATTCGGACCACTACCCTGCCCTCCTCGTTACATTCTTGCTGCACTTGGCCCTTATCGGCCAAAGATCTACCGCTCAGGCCATATCCGCCTGTTCCGGTTCCTGGCGATCCATAGTAAGAGGTAGCATAGGGATCGCCATCAGGTTGGCCTTTGTCTCCAACGCGATCATCATCACCTTCGTTACCTGTAGTGGTACCATCCGATTTACCGATGCCACCAATTAAGGCATCCACACTTTTCTTCTTGGCTTCTTGCTCTTGTCTTTTACGTTCTTCGGCTTCTCGCTTTTCTCTCGCAATACGCTCCGCTTCCGCTTTGGCCTTTTCAGCTTCCTCCTCGGCTTTTCGCTTGGCTTCCTCCTGTTGTCTTAGTTTGATGGTCTCTTCATCGTTGCTTGTCAACACTTCCTCAACCGGGGCTTCTTCAACAACCGCTTCTTCAGGTTCAGCAGGCTCAGCCACTTCCTGGGGCTCAGGCTGACTTTCGACTTCTCTAGGTTCGGAACGAATGGGCTCCGTAGGTTGTACTTCCCCACTTCCATATTCCATGGTCCCAAAATTAACAGCAATACCATTTTCAATGGGAGGGTCGAGGTACGTTAATCCAATATAAAAAAGCAATAGCAGGAGTGCGCTTAACAAAAGTGTTGTAAGCGTAAAGGATTTTTTCTTGTGTCTCGTATCTAAAAAGGACATTATTTTGGCCGCACCGCCAAGATAACCTTGTAACTGTTCCTATTGGCAATGTCCATTACGTTGACTGCTTCTTTAATGGCAACGCTTTCTTCTGCCCTGAGGATGATTGTCGGCTTTTCTTGACCTTCAAGTGCCTTTTTTAATTCAATTTCAATGTATTCTTTGTTGATCTGCTCGTTGTTCACAAAGTATTTCAGGTCCTTATCAATAGTTACCGAAACATTTTGAGTGTTCGTCGATTTCCCTTTTGCTTTTGGCAACAACAAATCCAATGCATTTGGCGCATTGGACGTTAGCATAAAAAACACCAACAACAGAAACACAATATCTGTCATTGACGACATACTAAATTCCGGACTTACTTTATTTCTTCCCTTCAGTTTCATAGAAAAACTATATAGGTTCGTTCAATAAATCCAAAAACTGTACCGCATTTGCTTCCATTTGGTGCACCACCTTATCCGTTCGCACCACCAAGTGGTTATAACCGATATAAGCGATAATACCGACTACAAGACCAGCAACCGTTGTGGTCATTGCGGTATAAATGCCTGACGCCAAGGAACCCATTTCTGCCTGGCCTCCACTACTTGCCATTTCATGGAACGCCAAAATCATACCAATTACGGTCCCCAAGAAACCAATCATGGGCGCAGCACCGGCAACCGTAGCCAATACACTTACGTTTTTCTCGAGTTTGTACACTTCTAATGTACCTGCATTCTCAATTGCCGTATTGATGTCATCCAAAGGTTTTCCAATTCGGGCAACCCCCTTTTCTGTAAGTCGTGCTACGGGAGAATCCGTTTGTGCGCACAATAATTTTGCAGCCTCCAATTTCCCGTTCATGATATGATCACGAATCTGGTTCATGAAGTTCTTATCTATTTTGGACGCTGCTTTAATGGCAAAAATACGTTCAAAATAAATGTACATTGCTACAAACAGAAGAACAAAAAGCACCATAATTATAATGACACTTCCTGTTCCTCCGTTGACAATAAGATCAATGACGGACAAGGTCTTTTCTTCGGAAATTGAGGCAGTTGCCTCAGCACCTTCCGTTACTTCTTGAAAAATATTCATATAAAATCCCCAATTTAAGTTGCAATTATAACGGAGATTTTTGAACTAAAGTATTTTTTAGAACAAATATCGCATTACCATAAATACAATTGCTCCCGCAATGAAGCCCACAAAGGCCAACCACGATATTTTCTTAAGATACCAGAAGAAATCAATTTTCTCCATTCCCATTGCTACAACTCCAGCAGCAGAACCAATGATCAGCATACTACCGCCCGTTCCCGCAGAATAGGCTATAAAATGCCACAATTGGTCATCCAAAGGCTCGGAGAACATCCCCAAACTTGCAGCAACCAACGGAACGTTATCAATAATTGCAGAACCAACACCCAATAGTATCACCACCAAATCGGACACTCGTGTTCCTGCCATTTCAGTACCCATTAGTGGCATACCTTGTTTCAATCCTTCGGCAAAATTGAACAGAAGCCCCAAAGATTCCAGAGCGGCCACTGCCATCAAAATACCTAAGAAGAATAAAATACTGGGCAACTCGATTTTGGTCAAGGCACTATGCACCGGACTGTGATGAGCATGTGCATCGCTCTCCTGGTCCACGGATGAAATTGAAATCTTTTTATTACTGTAAATTTCAGCAAAAGTTGCCACAACGGCCAAGGACAACATCATACCTACATATGGTGGCAAATGTGTCACCGTTTTAAAAACAGGAACAAAAACTATGGCTCCCAATCCAAGATACAACATAATAGGACCATATTTGGACTGCGCTCCTTCCTCTTCCTCCATATCTATTTCACCTTTAAATGCAGGTAGGAAAGATGCTATGAGGGATGGAATAAACATACAAACCAAAGAAGGCACCAATAAATGTTCGATAAGCATTGCTGTAGAAACCTTATCTCCGATCCAAAGCATTGTCGTAGTAACATCACCGATTGGCGACCACGCACCGCCAGCGTTGGCCGCGATAATAATAAGACCAGCATACCAAAGTCTTACATCCCTGTCCTTCACAATTTTTTGAAGGATGGAAATAAGTACGATCGTAGCCGTTAGGTTATCGATTATCGCAGAAAGTATGAACGCCAAGAAAGAGAAAATCCAAAGAATTTTCTTTTTGCTCCTTGTCTTTACAAAAGACTTTATGGTAGCAAAACCATCAAAATAGTCTATGATTTCAACAATGGTCATTGCTCCAAGAAGGAAAACCAAAATTTCGGCGGTTTTACCCAAATGGTGCAGCAATGTTTCTTCCATTAGCTCCATCTTTTCTTCATGCCCAAAGGCTCCAAAGTTTTCGAGCAGTTCATGATTTCCAGAATCGAACCAAGTGGTAAAACTATCGATTCCAAAAGCCATCAACGCCCATAAGATGGCCATCATGGCCAAAGCCGGAATAAGTTTATCTATTTTTAAATTATGTTCTAGGGTAATTGCCAAATATCCAATTACAAAAATGACAACTAAAAGGGTTTCCATGTTAAGCTTGGTTTAATTAAGGAATAATATTTTTGAGTAGTTATCTGAATTGCTAAAGATATTCAAAATGAATATTTCCGCATAATCTTATCGGCATAAAAATATGCAAACAATAAAAACTGCTTTTCAAAAAAACAGTTAAAAATTTAATCATTCTCATTTATTTGCACTTATCCATAGAAAATTAATATTGTAAAGCTATATTTGTAGGTAGTTTTTAAATATTATTCAGTTTTATGGATTTCACACTTTCCGAAGAACAGTTAATGATACAACAAGCGGCAAAAGATTTTGCCCAAAATGAGCTTTTACCGGGAGTAATTGAGCGCGACGAAACACAAAAGTTTCCAGGGGAACTTGTTCAAAAAATGGCAGACCTTGGGTTTATGGGCATGATGGTCAACGAAAAATATGGTGGGAGCGGACTTGACACCCTATCCTATGTTTTGGCCATGGAGGAATTATCCAAAATTGATGCTTCGGCCTCGGTTATGGTATCGGTCAATAACTCTTTGGTTTGCTGGGGATTGGAAACCTACGGGACTGAAGAACAAAAAGAAAAATACCTTACACGCTTGGCTTCGGGTGAAATTATCGGGGCATTCTGCTTGTCCGAACCAGAAGCAGGAAGCGATGCAACGTCACAAAAGACAACCGCCATTGATAAAGGCGACCATTACCTATTAAATGGAACAAAAAACTGGATAACCAACGGAAACCAAGCCGAAGTCTACCTAGTAATTGCACAAACAGACAGAGATAAAGGTCATCGTGGTATAAACGCCCTAATTGTTGAGAAAGGTGCGGAAGGATTCGACATAGGACCAAAAGAGAATAAATTGGGGATAAGAGGAAGCGACACCCACTCCTTAATGTTCAACGATGTAAAAGTTCCAAAAGAAAATCGCATAGGTGAAGATGGTTTCGGATTTAAGTTTGCCATGAAAACCTTGGCTGGCGGAAGAATTGGGATTGCGGCACAAGCGCTGGGAATAGCAGCAGGAGCCTATGAACTTGCACTGAAATACTCAAAACAGCGAAAAGCATTTGGCACCGAGATTGCCAACCATCAAGCTATCGCTTTTAAATTGGCAGACATGCACACCAAAATACAGGCAGCCCGCCATTTGGTATATCAAGCAGCATGCGATAAAGATACAGGAAACGATTACACCCTTTCAGGAGCCATGGCCAAACTCTACGCTTCTGAAGTCGCGATGGAAACGGCTGTTGAAGCGGTGCAAATCCATGGGGGTAATGGATACGTTAAGGAATACCATGTCGAACGTTTGATGCGAGATGCCAAAATCACGCAAATCTATGAAGGCACTTCGGAAATTCAGAAAATTGTTATTTCCAGAAGCATTCTTACAGATTAAATAATCGAGACCCCCTCCAAAAAGAGGGGGTCTTTTTTTAAAACATCTTTTATTCCCCAACCCTCCCTTCCTTTTGAGAAGGATTTCTTCACTAAACAACCCACATCTACCTAAAATAGGCTTTTCCAGTTAGGGAAGGGCGTAATTTTATTACTCAATTTGAGATAATGACAATTTAACATTCCATATATTCCTAAATTGAATTTTTTTTAACCTTGCAAACATTACGTTGATTATTTATCTGATAATCAATAAAAACCTTATACTTTATTCATTGATTTTGATATTTTTGAAGAAATACGTTAATGATGAGATTGGAGAAACAAGGTTTATACCTACCAGAATTTGAGCATGATAACTGTGGTGCAGGTTTCATCTGCAGCCTAAAAGGAATAAAGTCCAACGATATAATCCACAAGGCCCTCGAAATCCTTGATAAATTGGAACACAGAGGCGCTGTGAGTGCCGATGGTAAAACTGGAGATGGTGCAGGTATATTAATTGATATACCCCACGACTTTTTTGTAGATGCCTGCCCTTTTGATTTGCCCAAAGCAGGTGAATATGCAGTAGGGAACGTTTTTCTACCTCAAAAAGAAAACCAACGGGACTTTTGCATCAAAGTATTTGAAGAAAATATAAAAAAACAGGGACTTCAATTATTGGGCTGGAGAGACGTGCCCGTAAACCGCTCCGTTCCCGGACGCATAGCCGCGGAAACCGAACCCTATGTAATGCAGGTTTTTGTTGGTAAAGGTGAAGCTTTGGATGATTTTCAATTTAACCTTAATCTTTTCATTGCACGAAAAATTACAGAGCATACCGTAATAGAAAGTAAATTATCGGAAAGTGAATTCTTCTACCTTCCCAGTCTCTCTACCAAAATCATCATATTTAAAGGTTTATTGGTCCCCAAAGATATCAGTAAGTATTATGAAGACCTCTTGGACCCCAGAGTGGTTACCCGCTTGGCATTGGTTCACCAAAGATTTTCCACAAACACCTTTCCTATGTGGGATCTGGCGCAACCTTTTAGGTATATGTGCCACAACGGCGAGATCAATACATTAAGAGGAAATGTTTCCCGTATGCGATCTAGGGAAGAGCTGATGGAGAGCGATTGGTTCGGTGAGGACATCAAAAAAATACTTCCTATAGTACTGCCTGCAAAATCGGATTCCGCGAGTATGGATATGGTAGTTGAGCTATTGTTGATGACGGGCCGCTCCCTACCTGAGGTGATGATGATGCTTGTTCCTGAAGCTTGGGAGAAAAATCCCGACATGTCCGAAGCTAAACGGGCATTTTACGAATACAACTCCTGTTTAATGGAGCCATGGGACGGACCTGCCTCCATTCCATTTACGGACGGCAACTATATTGGAGCGGTCCTGGATAGAAATGGTCTTCGTCCTTCAAGATACTCCGTGACCAAGCAAGGATATGTAATCATGTCCTCGGAAACCGGTGTGGTTGAACTTGAACCAGAGGATATTGAATTCCACGGGAGATTGGAACCGGGAAAAATGTTCTTGGTGAACATGGAGGAAGGAAGAATCGTTAACGATGAGGAAATCAAGGAACATATTGCAAAAAAACATCCCTATAAAAAATGGTTGAAGGACAATTTGGTGCACCTAAGGGATATTCCCTATAACGATTGCCCCGTTTTCTTTGGGGAATTCCCTTTACAAACCCGAAGAACTGCGTTCGGCTATACACAAGAAGACATCAATACCATTATTATGCCCATGGCAGAAAATGGCAAGGAACCCATTGGTTCCATGGGGTCGGACACACCTATTGCCGTACTCTCCGAACGCCCACAGTTAATCTACAATTACTTTAAACAATTATTTGCCCAAGTAACCAATCCTCCTTTGGATGGTATTCGCGAGGAATTGATTACCGATATTAGCCTTACACTGGGTAGCGACCACAACATATTTGACTTTTCTGAGCTTCACTGCCGAAAACTGAAAATCCAAAACCCCGTAATTTCCAAGGAGGATTTGGACAAAATCAAAAATTACGATGCCAGTCCAGATTATAAGGTTGTATCCATTTCCATGCTCTACGAGATCAACAAAGGGCACAACGGATTGGAAGAGGCCTTGGACTCCATTCTCAATCAAGCCTCAAAAGCCATTGATGAAGATGCGAACATCATTATTCTATCCGACAGGATGGTGAGTGCCGAAATGGCCCCAATTCCAGCTCTTTTGGCTTGTTCCTATGTAAACAGTGGACTGAGAAAATTGGGTAAGCGTTCAAAATTGAGCATCATTATAGAATCGGCAGAACCAAGAGAGGTGCACCATTTTGCCTTATTGTTTGGTTTTGGGGCGAGTGCCATCAACCCATATTTGGTAAATGAAATCATCGGAGAGCAAATTGAAGAGAACAATATTACTGATTACACTTTTGAGGAGGCTGTTAAAAATTACAACAAAGCCATCGGAAAAGGCATCCTAAAAGTGATGAACAAAATTGGGATATCCACCCTTAACTCGTATAGGGGCTCCCAATTGTTCGAGTGTATTGGTATCAACACCACCGTAGTGGACAAATATTTCCCCAATACCCCGACCCGTATTCAGGGAATCGGGCTTTATGAAATAGAAAAAGAAGTAACCAAACGCCACAAAAAGGCGTTCCTAGCACAGGAAATAGCAGCCAATCTCGATATTGAGGTTGGTGGAGAGTATCGATGGAGAAGAAATGGCGAGAAGCACATGTTCAATCCATTAAGTGTCGCCATGCTTCAAAAATCGGTACGCAATAACGAGCCGGAAACTTATAAAGAGTATTCCAAATTGGTCAATGAGCAATCCAAACACCTAATGACCATCCGCGGACTGTTCGAGTTTTCGAACTATGACCCCATTCCCATTGAAGAAGTTGAACCTTGGACAGAAATTGTAAAAAGGTTTAAAACCGGGGCCATGTCCTATGGAAGTATCAGCAAGGAAGCCCACGAAAATCTTGCGGTTGCCATGAACCGAATTGGAGGAAAGAGTAATTCAGGAGAAGGAGGAGAGGATTCGGCTCGTTTCTATAAAAGTCAAACCGGCGATTGGCGAAACAGTGCCATCAAGCAGGTAGCATCTGGTAGGTTTGGAGTTACATCCAACTACCTGACCAGTGCACAGGAAATACAGATCAAAATGGCCCAAGGAGCTAAACCAGGAGAAGGTGGCCAGCTTCCCGGTCCAAAAGTAAATCCTGCTATCGCCAAAACCAGAAACTCAACACCATACGTAGGGTTGATTTCACCACCACCCCACCACGACATTTACTCCATTGAAGATTTGTCCCAGTTGATTTATGATTTAAAATCAGCAAACCGGGAAGCTCGTATCAATGTGAAGTTAGTCTCTGAGGTCGGCGTGGGAACAGTTGCTGCTGGTGTTGCTAAAGCGAAAGCGGACGTTATTTTAATCTCTGGGTTTGATGGAGGTACCGGTGCATCTCCACTGACCTCTTTGAAGCATGCCGGTCTACCTTGGGAACTTGGAATAGCGGAGGCCCAACAAACTTTGGTCCTGAACGATTTGCGTAACAGGATAACCTTGGAATGTGACGGACAGTTGAAAACCGGACGTGATGTTGCCATTGCATGTTTATTGGGTGCAGAAGAATTTGGATTTGCCACGGCACCGCTTGTAGCATCAGGTTGTGTGATGATGCGCGTTTGCCATTTGAACACTTGTCCCGTGGGTATTGCCACACAGAATCCCGAACTGCGGAAAAAGTTTGAAGGAAAACCTGAGCACGTGGTCAACTACATGTATTTTGTGGCCCAAGAACTTCGTGAGATCATGGCCAAACTTGGTTTTAGAACTTTAAATGAAATGGTCGGACAAGTTCAAAAACTGGACAGAAAAAAAGCAATTGAACATTACAAAGCTGCTGGAATCGACTTGACTCCAATACTTTATCAAATTGATGTGCCCGAAGGCACCAAGTTCCACAATACGGAAAAACAATATCATGAGATAGATAAATCCATAGAGTTTGAAATCATCGGTAAGGCACACCCTGCTTTGTTCAGGAAAGAAAAGACCATTTTGGACTTCCCTATCCACAACACGGATAGAGCTGTAGGTGCCATCATCAGTAACGAGATTTCCAAAATTTATGGCGCAGATGGATTACCGGAAAACACACTCAAGTTGAACTTTACAGGTTCTGCCGGACAAAGCTTTGGAGCCTTTGCCACCAAAGGTCTGACCATGGTCGTCAACGGAAATACCAACGATTACCTTGGAAAAGGACTCTCTGGAGCCAAATTGGTCATTAAAGTGCCTTTTAAATCCACAATAAAACCAGAAGAGAACATTATTACCGGAAACGTAACATTATACGGAGCAACCTCTGGTGAAGCCTATATCAACGGTAAAGCAGGAGAACGTTTCTGCGTAAGAAACTCTGGTGCCAAAGCCGTGGTGGAAGGCATAGGGGATCACGGATGCGAATACATGACCGGTGGGGTTGCCGTTATCTTAGGTTCCGTTGGAAGAAATTTCGGTGCCGGTATGAGCGGTGGAATCGCCTACGTATATGACAAGGACAACACATTCAGGCAAAACTGCAATGGAGATCATTTGAACCTTCTTCCTGTTGATGAGGACAACGATATCCAACAATTGAAAGATTTGATTGAAAACCATTACAATGCAACATTAAGTCCATTGGCACAAAGTATTCTTGAAAATTGGGAAAAATGTCTTCCTAAATTCATTAAAGTATTCCCTGAAGAATACCGTCAAGCACTTATCAGATTGGAACAAGAAAAAATGCAAACCTTATAATTTGAGACATGGGAAAGATTACAGGATTTTTGGAATTTGACAGGAAGGATGAAGCATACGCCCCTGTCAAAGAACGTATCAAAAACTATAAGGAATTTACAAAGCCTTTAAAGGAAAGTGAATTAAAGAACCAAGGTGCACGTTGCATGGATTGTGGGATTCCATTTTGCCACAGTGGGTGTCCACTGGGTAATTTGATTCCAGATTTTAACGATGCTGTGTATAAAGGAAAATGGGAAAAAGCGGCCGAAATTCTACATTCAACCAATAATTTCCCGGAATTCACGGGAAGATTATGCCCTGCACCTTGCGAAGAAGCCTGTGTATTGGGAATAAACGAACCTCCGGTTTCCATCGAAAACATCGAAAAGAATATTGTGGAGACCGCCTTTAAGAATGGATGGGTAAAACCGGAACCTCCAATGAACAGAACTGATAAAAAGGTGGCAGTGATAGGTTCTGGGCCAGCAGGTCTAGCTGCAGCGCAACAATTGAATCGTGCAGGTCATACGGTTACAGTCTTCGAAAGAGATGAAAAACCCGGTGGCCTTCTTAGATATGGTATTCCAGATTTTAAAATGGAAAAAAATGTTATCGATAGGCGATTGGAAATTATGGAGCAAGAAGGCATTGAGTTTAAAACCGGTATCCATGTTGGAGTGGACGTTACGGCAAAAGAACTTCAGAATGAGTTTGACTCCATTGTACTATGTGGTGGAGCTACGGTTAGACGAAGCCTTCCCGTTCAGGGAATAGATGCCAAGGGCGTAGTTCAAGCAATGGACTTCTTGCCACAGAACAACCGTAAAGTAGATGGCCTTCCTTTTAAAGGTGAAGACATTTCTGCCAAAGGCAAAAAAGTAATTGTAATCGGTGGTGGCGATACCGGTTCCGACTGTATAGGTACTTCCATACGACAAGGAGCCACATCCGTAACCAATTTTGAAATTATGCCAAAGGGCACGCCGGAACGCCCTGAAGGACAACCTTGGCCTTTTTGGCCCATGCGTTTACGCACCAGTTCTTCACACAAGGAAGGAGCCGAACGTGTATTCAGCATTTCAACCAAAAGATTCAATACAGATAAAGACGGAAATTTAACAGGCTTGGTAACGGTAGAAGTTGAATGGATCAAGCAACCCGGCCAAAGACCCATGCTGAAAGAAGTAGAGGGCACAGAGAAAGAATGGGAATGTGATTTGGTTCTATTGGCACTGGGATTTACAGGGTCGGAGACTACGGTTGCCGATCAACTAAATCTTGAAATGGATTCAAGAACCAACATTAGAGCTTCGGTAGCAGATTATAAAACAAATGTACCCGGAGTTTTTGCAGCCGGTGATCAAAGAAGAGGTCAATCGCTTATTGTTTGGGCTATTTCAGAAGGAAGACAAGCTGCCCACTATGTAGATAAATATTTAATGGGAGAATCCTATTTACCCTTAAAAGGCGAAGGGGATTTACCAAGAATATAAAGATACACGTGAATCTTAACTAAACTCACGAGCTCCTCAAAGTGTTGCACTGCGAGGAGCATTTTTATTTACAGCTACACCAGGGCCATACAAATACAAAGGTAAACGGACCATCCACACACTCCTAAACCTTTGATTAATTTATAGTTTGTATATTAACAGGAGCCTCTTACCCTACGAAACCTTTCTACTTTGCTATGTATTAAAAGAGAATAACTAACCTCTTAATACATTACTTATGAAAAGTTTATTTGCAATTTGTTTAGTACTAATTACGCTTGTCGCGTGCAAAAGCAAAGAAAAAGAAACAAAGGAAGAAACCACAACTCCACAAAAATCTTCATTGGAGCTTGGCAAGGTGAATGTAAGCACAAAAAGTATGGAATTTTTTGTTGCGGACACCCTTTATTCAGGTTGGAACACCTTTATCTACGAAAATCAATCGCAAGAAGTTCATTTTGTTATGATGGACCTTTATCCAGAAGGAATCACCATAGAAAATACCAAAGCCGAACTACTTCCCCCTTTTGATGATGGCATGAGACTGATCATGGAAAATAAAATGGATAGCGCAATGGCCGCTTTTGGTAAAATCCCAGAGTGGTTCCAACAAGTAAAATTCTTGGGAGGAACAGGCCTAGTATCCCCTAAACATACAGTAAAGAGCACCGTTTATTTGGAACCTGGACGTTATATGATGGAATGTTATGTAAAAATGTTCAATGGAGAATGGCACACTTCGCATGGCATGCTAAAAGAAATAATAGTATCCAATAAAGCTACTGAGCTTACCCCCCCTACACCTACGGCAAACATAGATATTTCAAGTACCGGCGGCCTTATACTAAAGGACAGCCTTTCTTCTGGCAACCAAATATTCCAGACCAATTTCATAGACCAAAAAGTTTACGAAAATTTTGTTGGACATGATGTAAACCTGGTACGGTATGACAATACGGCTTCCTTAGACTCTTTGGTTCAATGGATGAATTGGATGGACCCAAGAGGACTACGTACACCTGCACCCGAGGGTTTTACATTTTTGGGTGGTATGAACAACTTACCAGCAGAGAGCAAAGGTTTTTTTGAAGCGGATTTAACTCCAGGAAAATATGTTCTTATTTCGGAAGTTCCTGCTGCTGATGAAAAGAAACTTCTTTACAAGTTTTCGATCGACTAAACAGATATAGATATATACCATATAAAAACAAAAAAGCCCGATACGCAATGTATCGGGCTTTGAGGAAGGCGGCGACCTACTCTCCCACCTGGTGTGGCAGTACCATCGGCGCAAACGGGCTTAACTTCCCTGTTCGGAATG
>NZ_JAFLNM010000006.1 GCF_017313275.1 Flagellimonas profundi
ACGACGATGCCTATTACAAAACCGCCTTTAAGCTTACCAATGCTTTCAGGGAAAATTTTAAAAAGTTTGAGTCGTACGCCAGCGAGGAGATCCGAAGGGGCGGACCACAACGGTATGCTTTTTAAAACCTTCTATCTACAAAACGTACGGATATACTGATCGGTAAAAATGTAGGATTTATTGTAGTCTACCAAGAACCTACCTGTACTGAATTGACAATTGAAGCTGAGTATATCTCCTTCCTTGATCTGATTAAAGTCCTTGTTAGGGGCCAAGGTAGGGTTACAGGTAATGGGTTTGGAGAAGTCTTCCAGTAAGTTTTTAGCTATGGAATTTGTTTCGCTCTTTAATTCGCTGAGCAGTTCTGTGGATAAGGCCTCCTTTTCCAAAACTTCTTGGGGAACAAATTCAATATCGCGTCCTATTGCCTTTCCAGAACGTTGGATCTGTTCTCCATCTATGTTGAATTCCGTTTTGAAAAATGTGTGTACATAAGCGATTTTGACATAGTTAGGGTCGTTCTCAAAATTTGAGTTCATATAGGAAACGCTCAATTTTGGATTTTCATCCTTTGTCAAAAACGAATCTATGGGAACTTCCCTTTTATCGTACCAAATTTCATGTTTTTGGTACTCGTAACCTTCAAAGGATTCCCCCTGGTCATCCCGTTCATCCATACACCTAGCATACATGACCACTTCCTTGGCAACGTAGTGGAATCCGTTACGTTCTCTAAAAAAAGGAATTTTATATTCGTTCCGGAGCCGCCATTTACCTTGATATTTATAACAGGGATAGTAACAGTCTCGGGGTAGTTCCCTCAGCCGGACGTAAGGTTTTACGTAGTTGTTCTCAAATCCCCATCGTAACATTTCATAACGGGTCTGTTCGGATGTTTGATTCCCATTGTTTTCCAGGGGTTCCGTTTTGGAGAGGAAGTATGTGGTGGATACTATCAGTCCCAAAAAAAGGGCTCCAATAACAAAAAGATATTTTTTATTTCCTTGGGACGGGTGCTTTGATCCATCATCCAACTTGTTCACTTTGCCACGAAGCTCGTTTACATCCAATAGGCGCTGCACATTTCGTAAGGCCCTGGTCAGTTCTCCCGCAGATGCGGTATTATTTATCAATCTGGAAAATTGTGAATCACTATAGAATAAGTCCCGTGCAATTTTTGAATTGCTGGTGGACTCGAATTTATTTGAACTCGGGTCGTATTTGCCGTAATGACGTTCAAGTTTTGAGATAAATTCCTCATGAATTTTATTTATCTCTTCTTCTTTATGCATGCATATAGGTTAAAAATCGATAAAAATCGATAAAAATTATTAAAGTGACAATTTAAACTATGAATATTTATATAATTGTCAATCACATGAGCACAATAATATCAAAACAACAACTTTTGTCTTTTTGGTAGTTTTTACTCTAAACTAATCAAACTTAAAACATTTAAAATGAAATTCAGACTAAAGCATGCATTTTTGCTACTTGCGGTCCTTTCCTTTCAAATCGTAGTTTCCCAAAAAAATATCACTGGAACCATAACGGATGAGAATGGTCGACCCCTTGTCGGTGTATCCATTATTGAAAAGGAAACCACAAACGGAACCACGTCGGATTTTGACGGAAATTATTCCATTACAGTAAGGGATGAAACTTCGCAACTATTGTTCAGCTATATTGGTTTTACCCAGGTAACAAGAACGGTTGAAAATAATACGACCTTTAATATAACCATGGAGGAAAGTGCGGAAGCATTGGATGAGGTCGTTGTCACTTCCCTAGGTTTCAAAGAACAGAAGGATGATTTGGGATATGCCAGTTCAACGGTATCCGGCGACAAAGTGGCCGAGTCCGGTGAGACCAGTGTGCTCAATAGTTTATCGGGTAAATCATCAGGAGTGAGAATATCCAGGAACTCAAGTGATCCCGGAGCGGGCTCGTATATACAGATTCGAGGGGTTTCCTCGATAACCCGGAATAGTCAACCTCTTATTATCGTGGATGGTGTGCCCATCAGTAACGATGTAAGGGGAAACAGCGATAGTGGGGGTGTAAACCAACAATCCAGATTAAACGATATCAACCCGAACGATATCGAGAGCATTACGGTTCTCAAGGGTGCATCTGCGGCGGCACTGTGGGGCACACAGGCCCTTGGTGGTGTTATCAATATCACTACAAAGAGCGGTAAATTCAATAGTAGATTATCCGTGAGTTTAAAGAGTACCTACTCGTACGACGAAATCAATAGACGATACCCACTGCAACGGAAATTTGGACAAGGCGACAATGGTGTCTACAATCAAAGGGCCAGGGATTCTTGGGGTGATAAGTTGTCCGAGAGATCGGGGGGATTGGATGAACTGGATACCTCTGGAGAATTTTTTATAGACCAAAATGGCAATGTATATTATCCCATATTGACAAAGAACTCCAGAGAAACTTTTCACGATTCAAATTTTGATAAGATTTTTAACAATGGACATTTCTTGGAAAACAATCTAAGCGTTAGTGGGGGTAATGAGAAGAGTTCGATGTTCTTTAGCCTCGGTAACTTGGATCAACAGGGCATTATTCGCAATAATTCCGATTATCGAAGAACTACCTTACGCTTCAATGCGCGCCAAAATTTCACGGACGCAATCAGTCTAAGAATAAGTTCCTCATACTCCAGAACTAAATCCAATAGGATTGAAAAGGGAGCGAACAGTTCAGGGCTTTATCTGGGTCTATTACGAAATCCAGTGGGCTTTGATATCTCGGGATATCGGGGCGATTATTATGCGAACAGCGATGCTACCCCTGTATCCAACAGACACCGATCTTATCGGGAACCTTTAGGGGCAGATGGTACACCGACCTATAACAATCCACTCTGGACGATCAATGAACAGGAGAACTTGGCCAAGGTGGACCGTTTTATTACAAACGTAGAACTTACGGCCACTCCAAGCACTTGGCTTACATTGATTGCAAGAGTAGGGCTCGATCACTATAGTGAAAAACGAAACGAGTTCTTTACACCTGGTTCGGCCTCGGGTGCTTTCCGTTCAGGTTATATTAGTCAGGAACTGGCCACCAATACCATCTTCAATATGGACTATATAGCCAAGACCAACTTTGACCTCACGGACAATGTAAGTGGCGATTTTTTGTTGGGTTTCAACTATAATGATAAATCCAGGGCTGTAAACGGTTATGTAGGTACAAATTTTGTCCAGTTCTTGGATGTGGACAGTGGTATTCGCGATGTGGACAATATTTTACCCGAAAACATAGTGACCACTAGTTCCCAAGGGCAAGAGCGAACGGCGGGAGTATATTCCTCCGCCTCATTTGAAATAGATGAAATGTTATTTATTAATGCTACAGTCAGAGCTGAATCCGCATCCACATTTGGAGATCAGGACAACAAAGCCTTTGTATTTCCGTCAACTTCGGTAGCCTGGCAGTTTTCCGAATTGGACCTTTTTGGGGAAAACGATTTCTTCTCTTTCGGTAAGCTAAGGGCTTCATATGGGGAAGTCGGTGTACAGCCAGCAAGATTCAATACTTCCAATGTTTATGTGTCTCCGACTTTTGGAGATTCCTACGGAGGCGGACTTAATCTAGGATTGTTTGGCAACGGAGCGTTTGTACCCAGTTCCAGCAGGGGGAACAACAACTTAAAACCTGAACGAAAAAAAGAGATAGAATTGGGTACCGACCTTCGGTTTTTCAGCGACAGACTATCACTGAGCGGCACATATTTTTCTAATGTCACGGAGGATGTCCTTTTGGAATTTCCCCAGGCCAATTCAACGGGATATACCTCTGTATACACCAATGGAGCAGAAATTGAGAATAAGGGATATGAATTAGATCTAGGATACCGTATCATCGATTCGAATAACTTTTCCTGGTCTATTGACGCGACCTTTACCCAGGTTCGCAACAAGGTCACCGACCTCGCTGGCATCGAATCCTTAAACCTGGGAGGACTTTCGGCAGTAAGTTCAAGGGCTGTGGAAGGTGAACCTTTGGGTGTCCTATGGGGGTCTAGAACACTGCGCAATGAAGATGGCTCCATTGTTTATGACGAATATGGTTTTCCCGAACAAGATCAGGTCGAAGGTGTGATAGGTGATCCTAATCCGGATTGGCAGGGATCTTTGGCAACCACAATTTCGTACAAAAATTTTAGATTGACCGCGCTCTTGGAAACATACCAGGGAGCTGATATTTTTGCCGGTACAAAATCTGTAATGCGGGATTTGGGGACATGGTACGATACCGCCAACGAAGTGACCGCTTCAAGAAATTATTTTACCGCAGACGGAAATATCATCAATATCGGGGATACATTCAGGGGAAATGTCCAGGATTTTGGGGCCGGTCCAGTGGCGCTTACCGAAGCATGGTACAATGGAGATGGGGGATTTTTCAGTAACGGTAACGATGAACTCTATATTGAGGATGGTTCATGGACACGGCTGAGGGAGTTGAGCCTATCCTACAGATTGAACAATGATTGGATGAATGATTCCATTGGTATCCGGTCCGCTGAATTCTCTGTAACGGGAAGAAACCTTTTTCTATGGGCACCTTTCGAAGGTAACGATCCGGATACTAATCTTTCTGGGGTAAGTGCTGCTAGGGGAATTGATTATTTCAATAATCCAAGTACAAAATCCTATTTGTTCAGCCTAACCCTTAACTTCTAAACAAAAAAACTGTAAAAATGAAACGCTATATATCAATCGTAATAATTTGTATGCTGCTGTTTTCCTGCAGTAATTTGGTCGATGACCTTAACAATGACCCGAACAATCTTACCAAGAGTGGGTATGGTACTGTTTTAACCGGGGCCGAAGTAGGGAATTTATTATTTCAAAGTGGTGAATCTGCCCGAAGAGCTGCTATTTTTGCCGGACAGTATAAAGGTATTGATAGGCAGCATGAAGGATTTTATCAATATTCGGTGACCACAAGTGATTTTGATGCACTTTGGAACGATGCCTTTGTAAATGCCTTCCGAAATGCACTTATTGCGGAAGAAACAGCCCTGAACGATGAAATTGGCCCTATAGCCCAAGGTATTGCCTTGGTACTTCAAGCCCATTCCATGGGCTCCATAACAGCCTTGTATGGAGATATACCATTTGATGAAGCTGGCAATGTGGCGATTGCCGATCCCGCTTTTGAGGGCCAGCTGTCCGTATATGGTAAAATTCAGAATACGCTGGATACGGCCATTTCTTTATTGAACCAGGGCACGGGAAGGCCCAGTGCGGGTTCCGATATTTATTTTGACGGTGATGCCAATGCATGGGTAGAGACCGCCTATACATTGAAAGCACGATTTTACATGCACACCAAAAATTACCAAGACGCCTGGAACGCTGCTTTAAATGGCATAAGTTCCTTGGAGAACAGTATGTACGGCCCACATGGAACTGCCATGGAAAACTCCAACCTGAATTATCAGTTTTTTGCCGTGGAGGTCCGTCAAGCCGATGTGGTGGTCTCTGATTTTATGGCGAGCCTGGTAAATCCGGAGACGTCGAACCCTATCCCTTCAAACTATAGGGGAAACGCAAAGACTGATGAAACCGGTAGGTACAATTTCCTTTTTACAACAAACAGTACTGGGATTCAGCCCAATACCACAACTGGATTTGCCGCTCAAGATGCACCGGCGCCTCTGGTGACATATGAGGAAAACCTGCTCATCTTGGCTGAGGCCGGACTTCGTAGCAATGGATTTGACGAAGGACTGTCCAGATTGAACGATTATAGATCTTTCATGGACAATGGTGGGTACCTTAGAAATGTCGACCCGTCACAAGTAACCTATGAACCCTATGTTGCCGCAGATTTTGAGAGTGGTGGAATGGAAAACACCAATGGAATCAGTACTGAAAATGCTTTGTTGCGAGAGATTTTGGAAGAACGTTATGTGACCTTTTTCGGTCTGTTGGAGTCCTTTAACGATACTAGAAGAACGGAAAGGGAAACGACGGTGCGCGTGCCCATTGTTCCGAATGCGGGCAATGATCTGCCACAGCGGTTTTTGTATCCGCAGTCAGAAATAGACAGGAATTCCAATGTACCTAGTCCCATCCCCAATTTTTTTGAAGAAACACCAGTAAACCAATAAGAATTCCATTTCCTATGTTAAATAAACAATATATCCGGTCTATCGGTATTTGGGTAGTTGCCATTGTTTTGTGCCTACCAATATCGTTGAATGCACAAAAAAATGAAGACCCTGTCAAGATATTATTTGTTGGAAATAGCTTTACCTATTTTTGGAACATGCCCCAATTGGTGGAAGCCATGTCCGAAACCCAGGGCGTAACCATTGACGCTAGACAATCTACCGTAGGTGGCAGTAACCTGGAACAGCATTGGAAAAGTGAAAAGGGTACGATTACCAGGAAACTTTTGGAGGATAACCAATGGGACTATGTGGTTTTTGGAGATCATAGCCTAAGTACCATAGAGGCACCGGAACGTTTTATGGAATACGGCACCAAATTTGCCGATTTTGTACGTTCCAAGGGAGCTGAACCCATTTTTTACATGACGTGGGCCTACCACTCCAATCCACTCATGCAGGAAACCATTACCAAAGGTTATATGGACCTTGCCACTAAGTTAAATGCAAAGGTCCTTCCTGTAGGTCCAGTGTATATGAAAGCGAGGACATTGAGACCCGATCTTGATCTTTATTTTGATGATAAACATCCTTCGTCCGACGGAACCTATTTGATAGCCTTGACCATCACTAAATTACTTTCGGGTAAATCCATTATGGATGTACCCGATCGTTTAATTACGGAAGATAGAAAAGGTGAAAAACTATATCTGTCCTTTGTATTGCCCACCACGGGAAAATTTTTGAGGCAACTGGTCGACGAAATGAATTTTGAACCCTACAAGACCCAAAAATGGAAATAATCAAGAGAAATGTCTTTTTGGTGTTGGGTCCTTTGGTTTTTCTGACCTTACAGGCTTTTGATCCGCCGGCCGACATGCCGGATGGTGCCTTCGATATGTTGGGCATAACATTATGGATGGCCATTTGGTGGGTTACCGAGGCCATTCCTATTGGCGTAACGGCTTTGCTGCCCATTGTTTTGTTCCCGCTCACTGGCGCGGTAGATCTGTCGAGTACTACGGCATCTTATGGGCATCGGTATATTTTCCTTTACATGGGGGGATTTATGTTGGCCATAGCTATCGAAAAATGGAACCTTCACAAGCGTATAGCATTACATGTCATTCGGATGATAGGCGCCAACGTATCCAAAATCATATTGGGCTTTATGGTGGCAACTGCCTTTCTGTCCATGTGGATATCCAATACTGCAACCTCTGTTATGATGTTGCCCATCGCCATGTCCATAGTGGCCCAATTAAAGGACAATCCAGCAACCCGAGAAGATGAAAATTTAATATTTGGTAAAGCCTTGATGCTCGGCATAGCCTACAGTGCATCTATCGGGGGTGTGGCCACATTGATAGGGACCCCGCCCAACTTGGTTTTCGCAGGATACGTGGAAGAGGTATATGGGATTGAAATCACCTTTTGGCAATGGGCCAAGTGGGGACTGCCCATCGCCGTTCCACTTTTGATCATCGCTTGGATATACCTTACAAAATTTGCTTTCACCTTTAAACAAAAAGAGTTTCCGGGAGGAAGACAGGAAATCAATCAGTTGATCCAAAAATTGGGACCGATAAAGCGAGAGGAGAAAATAATCCTAGGGATTTTTGTGTTAACAGCCTTTGCTTGGATTACCCGTTCATTCCTTCTACAACCCATAATGCCCGCCATTGATGATACCATCATAGCAATGTGTGCCGGTATTTTATTGTTTGCGATCAAAAGTGATGACAAAAAAGGACCATTGATCCATTGGGAGGATGCAGTCAAATTGCCATGGGGGATCATATTGCTTTTTGGAGGGGGTATGGCCTTGGCTTCAGGTTTTGAAACTACAGGTCTGGCCGAATGGTTGGGCAGCCAGATGAACCTTTTACAAGGATTGGCCTTGATTGCATTGATTTTCGTAATCGTCGCCTCGGTAAACTTTATAACCGAAGTGACCTCGAATCTGGCCACAACGGCTATGTTGCTCCCAATTTTGGCACCTATCGCAGTGGGATTGGAGATAAACCCCTACATACTTATGGTGGCTACGACGGTGGCTGCTTCCTGTGCCTTTATGCTTCCCGTTGCGACACCTCCAAACGCGGTAGTTTTTGGGTCGGGCTATTTGAAAATATCCGATATGGCCAAGAGTGGCATATGGATGAATATTGTATCCATTGTTTTTCTATCGCTCATGGTCTATTACTTGCTGCCCCTGGTATGGGATTTCCATCCAAGGGAGTTCAGCTCTTTTATTACAGATAAGATTAGCAAATGACAAACTAAAAATTACTAAACATGAAAACGTATAAAAACCCCATATTGCAAATCGGCTTTATTCTGGTGCTTTTGTTCATTGGTTGCAACGATGATGACGAAGGTGTTATTTTGGATGACACTATCTTGCGTGTGCTCACTACCAATATCACCGAAACCGATTTTGATACTCCAGTGGAGGGTGTTCCTGTGAACACTTCCGTAGAGATAATATTTTCACACAGTCTGGATATGGATGCCGTGTCTTCGGCCCTTGATCTTTCCTCTGGATCAGGAAGTGTGAATTATGAAATTGAATTTTCAAATACCAATTCCACGGTAAGCCTAATGCCTGTTGCATTGGACTATGAAACAAATTATACATTGACCCTGCCCGCAGGAACTTATGGGACTAAAGGGGAAGAACTGGACAACCCCTTGTCCATTAATTTTACTACCGCAGCTTTCGTGCCTCCAACTCTGACGCTTGCCAGTAATGTTTCCGAATTGGACGAAAATGGACAAGCCGCAACGGTTACGGCTTCACTGAACAAAGTGGCCAATAGTGATGTAACCGCTACACTGATTTTCGGTGGATCGGCAACCAAAGATTCGGATTATAGCATTTCAACTGTGGAAAATATTGTTATTCCCCAAGGTGAATTGTCTGTATCATTTGATATAACCACCAACTTGGACGGGGAAAATGAAGGAAATGAAATTATTGAAATCTCCCTGGATGAAGTTACGAATGCCACAAATGGTTCCGAAAGTATTGAAATTGCCATTTTGGAACAATTACCAGCGTTATCCCTAAAAGGTGTTATGGCACTTACCTGGGACGGTTCTGGAACAAATGATGGTAAGGCCGTTCATCTTGTCGCCAACCAGGACATAGCGGATTTGAGCCTGTATGGGCTTGGAACGGCAAATAATGGGGGAGGAACCGATGGTAAGGAGTTTACATTACCAGCAATTTCCGTTTCCGCCGGAGACGATATCCTAGTAGCTAGGGAAACAGCATTGCTTACAACCTACTTCGGTGGATGCACCACTGAATTCGAACACGTATTGGATGCGGATTCCGCCATCAATCAAAATGGGGACGATGCCATTGAACTGTATCAAGGTGATGTGGTTATCGAAACGTATGGAGACGTAAATGTTGATGGTACCGGTGAACCTTGGGAATATTCAGGTTCTTGGGCCTATAAGTTTGATGGTTTTTGGACCACTGGTGGCGTTGACTGTTCTATAGGTTCCGCAACGGTCGCAGATTCAAGCTGTCCCTATCCTATATGCTCCGAAGCATTGGCCCTCAAGGGCGTGTTGGCCCTATTATGGGAAGGTAGTGGGACCAATGGAGGAAAGGCCGTACACTTAAAAGCCAACAAGGATATTCCAGATCTCAGCATTTATAGTGTTGGTGTGGCAAACAATGGTGGAGGTACCGATGGAATCGAATTCACCCTACCGGCGATTGCAGTAGAGGAAGGTGACGATATCTTACTTGCCCGAGAACAAGCGACCATTGCCACATATTTTGGTAGTTGTACCGATTCGTTTGAGTTTATTATAGAGACCGGGTCTATGAACCAGAACGGGGATGACGCCATTGAACTGTACAATGGGGATGTTGTTGTGGAGACTTATGGGGATGTCGATGTGGATGGAACTGGTGCTCCATGGGAATACTCCGGTTCTTGGGCCTATAAAGTAGGTGGTACATGGACCGTGGGCGGCGTGGATTGTGCCGCTGGTTCCACAACCACTCAGGAATCTTCCTGTACTTATCCTGCCTGTAATTAAGAAAAGATTGTGATCAACATTAAAGACATTGAGATGAAAATAAAATTCAAAATAAAAAATAAGCGGACCTTGCTTTTAGGGCTAATGATCCTGACCTTAATGGGCTGTAGCGAAGACGATGGAGTATCCATGGATACATTACGCGTAATTTCGGTCAAATTGAACGATTCCCCTTTAATGGAAAATCAACAAGATGTTGCATTGGAAAGTTCATTTGAAATAGTCTTTTCCGCTGCAGTGGCACCCAATGCACTTGAGAAGTCGATGCATGTCATCGCAGGTACCGAGGATGTTCCGTTTACGCTGCAATACCTGAACCAGTCCACTAAAATTATCGCCACCTTTGATGGGCTATCCGAAAATACGATGTACACGGTTAATGTGGATAGTGGAAAAATTGGATCGGAAGGAAAAATGCTCGCTGAGACTGTGTCCTATACATTTACTACTGTTGCTAACGACTTGAATGCTAAGTCCCCATGTTCATCGGCAACTGCGGATTGTATGCAACAACTGGATTTAAAGGACAACACCGATGCGACCCTTACTTTTGATATGTATTCCAATTATGATTTTATTGATGATTCCGATTTTGTTTGGGACTTTATCGATAAAGTGGTGGTAGTGGTGCATGGGGCCAATAGGGATGCGGACAATTATTTTGAATATATGACCAGCTCGTTGCAGAGTATGGATTTAGAAGAGACAACATTGGTCATCGCACCTTACTTTCAAGATAATAGTTCTGCGCCAGCCAACGGTTTGGTATGGAACGATTCCAGATGGCGGGAAGGTACCAATGCGGATAACAATAATATCGAGCTTAGTTCCTTTGCCGTTTTGGACAGCCTAGTGAACCGCTTTACCGATCAGCAAAGATTCCCCAACCTTAAAAACGTTTTTATCGCAGGGCATTCTTCGGGTGCGGCATTTACCCAGCATTACGCATTGGCCAATAAGGTCCAAGAATCTGCAGCAGGTGTTGATTTCCAATATATCGTGGCTAACAACCAATATTTTTATTACCCCGATGGCCAACGTTATAACGAGGAAACCGGAACCTTTTATGAACCAATGGACTGCGAAGGATATGACTACTGGCCCTATGGTTATGAATTTGCGCCCCCCTATCTTGATGGTATAGATGCAGCAACTTTGACACAGCAACAAGTAGCTAGGAACACGATCTACCTTTTGGGAGGTAACGATACGCTGACCACGGGAACACTGAACACGAGTGATTGTCAGGCCACACTTATAGGTTCCAACCGCTTAAAAAGAGGGAAGAATATGTACCTCTATATGGAAACATTTTACCCTACTGAAAATAATCATAGGGAGATTATAGTTCCAAATGTGGGCCATGATGGCAATGGAATGTTCAACTCTTCGGAATTCAAACAATTTATCCTAGAGTTTGAATAGGTTATCGACAAGAAAACCATTTTTAGTTAATTTTAGATTTTTTTGTTAAAAGGTGGTCCCCTGAGGGGCCACCTTTTTTTTAAAACTCATTGGATGGGAACATTATAAGAGCGGAAAATTTGTATCGTTTTTTGAATTTTTATTTTTCCAGTACTTGCTTCCACATTTTTGATTCGGCAAACTCCTTTATAGTTTGATTGCGTTTTTCAAGCAATGTCTTCATGTATTTTTTTAAAAACAAACTATCAGCAAGATTTCCTAAAATGCCAAGAGGAGATTTATATTCAAAATAGTCAATCATCAATGTACCGTATTCAAGGTCTTTAAAGTCATACTGGTGCCTAAAGCTTTTAAATGCTCCTTTCACCATTTCATCTACAAAGTAATCTGGTCTTTCAAATTCAATGATTTTAGATGTTAGTGTTTGGTAAATTCCAAAATGTTGGGCTCTCCAAGTCACCCTTTCGCCATCACCAATAAGTCCAGAAACTTTCCCTGCAATTGCCTTTTCCTTAGTATGTTCGGTTGATATTTTATGCAAATCGATACTTCTTGATAAATCAAAAACTATTTCCTTATCAGCTTTAATTGCAGTTTTCAATTTAATCTTCCGCATCATTTATTTGAACTTTAGTTTTTTCTAACTCCAATGATTTCGGCCATAACAGTACCACCATCAACTTTTGACCTACTTGTTTAAAACAATTCAATTTACCGCCCACAAAGGTTTCATACTCAAATCTTTTTCTCTTGTTTTCTAATGCAACAACAGCATCACCTGGTTTAACAACCTGCCCTTTCTCGAACAACCATTCCACAATTCTCCATTCTCCATCTTCTATTAGCTCATGAGGAAAGACTATATTTTCTGATTCCACATATTCTGGAAATCTTCCATTTATTTCAGCATTAGATTTTAGGGGAGTACTTTCAAGCCCCAATTTTTCAATTTGTTCTAGAAACCACTTCCTCATCGTTTTACGAGACTAACAGATTATTATTTTACAATTTTATTGATTAATAAATTCTATTGCTTTTTCAAGAATCTCATCTTTTATTTATTATTCCTTGAAGCGTAGGAGTTACATTAATGTCAATTTTAACACCTTTTCTTTGGGTTTCGGTACCATCTGGATAGAATATTCCTACTCCTGATATTTGTGTTTCATAGCCTCCAACTATATTGAATCTAACAACATTTCCATCTGCTCCTGAAGTCTGAGAACCGATGGTAGTAGAATTGTTGCCTGACTGTAGGCACATTCGTATACACTAGAACCTATATTTGGAAACCCTTGTAAACAAAGGGTTTTAGCTTTTCAAAATTTTATGCTCACCGAATAGGTCACTTTTCATTAAAATGGTTTTAATAAACTAAAAAAAGTTATTCAAGATTTATGTTGATTTATTACATCATGTTAAGTTTAGTTGTTGCTAAGATCAGCATAGTTTGAATCGTTCAAATAATCAGTTCAATAAGGAAAAAAATAAAGAGGTTAGTCGAGATTATCTTAAAGGCCCAAGCATTCGAATTGTCCATTAAGATTCGATGTTGATTGTTCAGGTACTTTTTTAACAATTGAAAATAAGGTTATATCGGTATTCGATATCCTTAATTTCACTTTCATTGAGTTGGACAAATTCTTTGTTTTTGGCTCTTTTGGAAAAGGAGCCATCGTTTTGTTCCAAAAAACGGACCAATAATGATACCATATCATCCGGCATTTCGTAGGTATTGTCAATGTAATATTTGAACTCTTCATATTTGCCTATATAGTTAATTTTATTGGGAATGGTGTTCTCCATTTGGATATACCTAATGTAAAGGCTATCTTCCTCACTGATGGACGCTGACAAAACCAAAAAACGAAGTGTTTAATGAAAACAGAATATCTACATAGCGTCAAAAAGCAATTTGAATACTACAAATCTGTTGGAGAAAAAACATTTAGCCAATTAAATGAAGATGATCTTTTTTGGAGAGTTAATGAAGAATCCAACTCAATAGCAATAATTGTGAATCATCTATGGGGAAATATGAAATCGCGTTGGACCGATTTTATGACTTCCGATGGTGAAAAGGTTTGGCGGAAAAGAGATAAGGAGTTTGAGTCGATTATAACAACTAAAATCGAGTTGTTGGAAAAATGGAATGATGGATGGAAATGCCTTTTTAATGCGTTGGATGCACTAAGTGTGGATGACTTGGAAACAAAAATTTATATCAGAAACCAAGAACATTCCGTTGTAGAAGCCATTAACCGGCAATTGGCCCACTATCCCTATCATATTGGACAAATCGTTTGCTTAGGTAAGATGAGAAAAGGTGCCGAATGGAGAAGTTTGACTATTTCGAAGGGGAATTCAACTGAATTTAACGAGCTTAAATTCTCGAAAGGAAAGCACAAGGGACATTTTTCCGATGATTTGAAATGATACACGTAATGGTTTCTAATTGGATATTTGATTTTTGGCGACTGGATTGACCTTCTAGATGTATTGGTTTACCTTTGGTTTTCCCATTTAGATACTACCATACAAATGCAACATAATTATTATGCCAAAACACAAAAACAACAACAGCAAATACAAATTTTTATTGGTGCTGCTGCTTTTTTGGTAGTTCTGATTTTTTCGTTGATTGCCTGGGCGACTAAATTCTATCTTCTTGTAATTGTGGTAATTCCCATAGTGTTATCCATCATCGCTCCATTTTTTGATGTGCCTGCGCTAAAGAAAAGTGGAAAGCTCAAGTACCATTCCTTACTCTTCATTTCTGAAGCCCCCCGAAATGGCTTGCTAAAAGTACATGGAGGAACACTATTGGACTATGTCTTTGTTATCGATGGCCAAAAAAATAACAAACAACGCACACGTTTTATCCTACGGCAGTATGTACAAGGACTTTTAGATTTGATAATATCTTATGAAACTAACAACACTGAACCGCTGGTGGTCCGTGGCACCAGTTATATTATCAACGAAAGGACGGCAAAGCGGATTGGCTTTAGGAAAGTCAAGGGCGATGGTATCCAACGATTGATCTTGATTCTTAATTATTTCAATGTCATGATTCAGTACTCCATTGCGAAGGGAAAACTGTCCTTTCCCAGGTTGACCGATACGAACACTTTCGAAGCAACCCTGAACGAATTAATTGCAAAAAAAGGAGAAATCGAACGTTTGAACGGAATGTTGAAGAAATCTATCACAAGCGAAAAAAATACCATATAAAACCCAATTAAACATATATTGCTACCTGTACTAAAGTCTCCCCCCCCCCTCCCTTTATATTAGAAGGGGTCTGCAGGAACTTTTCACCGCATAACACCTGCGGAATAGGCACTGTAGTCTTGGAAGCACGATTTATATATGCTCCATTTAATTGATAGCCTTAAAATTAAAGAATTATGGGATTGGAACAATAATGAAAGCTCCATTTCATGCCTACAAAAGTTGATTCTTGAGTGTATATCAATGCGCTTGCCCCTTTCTGAAGTCCAGCTATGCCTTTACTCCCTAAAGTTTTAGGCTTCAGTTCAAATTTGATGTATTGCCAAATTCATCCAAAGCGGAAAGGACGGGGCCCAAAGCCTTCCCTTTTCTTGAAAGTGCGTATCGCACCTCCGATGGGAAACCATTCACTTCACGCCTGATGACGAGGTCATTGCCCACCATTTCCTGTAGGTGCTCCATAAGAACTTTCTTGGATATCCTCGGTATGGATCGCCAAAGATCGTTGAACCTGAATTCACCCTGATAAAATAAAAAGTACAGAATCATTGGTTTCCATTTTCCGGATAGCATATCCAATGCTTTTTTCAATCCACAGTTTTCAAAATCCTTATAGTCCATCATCTATTTTTTAAAAACCAAGTTACTCAAAAGTAACTTGCTTGGCCGCAATCATTCAAGGTGTTAAGTTTACTGTCCATTAGCGGAGCGTTACCAAACATATTGCCGAAACTTTTGGGTTATGGCACCTTTTAACAGTAAGGTACAAATCTTAACAAAGACCCCAAGACATACAGAATTGGATACATAAGTTTCATAGGCAATTGGACAACAAGAGTGCTGGTGCCGAACAGGGATATGACTTGCTGGTTTTTGCCCATGTTCAGGTATATACTTGCCATTCCAAATGTGGGCAATGTTATTGGGTTAGCATTTACATTAGAGAATGATGAATCACTTCAAATACTAAATATCCATTATGATTAGAATGCAACTATGGCGGAATGCCACATTACAACTTAGGTTAGGAAAAACGAAGTTTCTCATTGATCCAATGTTGGGCGAAAAATCCTCCATTGGCCCTTTTCCCTATACCGAGGATAAGCGTCAAAACCCTCTGGTACCACTGCCTTTTAGCGAGACCTTATTGCAGCGTAAACTCGATGACATCGATGCCGTTTTTGTTTCCCACCTACATCCAGATCATTGGGATGAAGCTGCCGTACAACGAATCAGCAAAGCAACTACCATCATCTGTCCATCAACTCTTGTGGACACCATTGAAGCCTATGGATTTCAAGATGTTCATGGACTTCAACAACCCATGACGTTTAACTCGATTGAGATGTATTTAACAGATGGTCAGCATGGCACTGGAGCCATAGAGGAAAAAATGGGCGCTGTCAATGGTATTGTTTTCCGACATCAAAATCAACGTATCTATATCGCAGGGGATACAATATGGTGTCCAGCAGTAGAAGAAGCGCTCGATAGACATCAGCCACAGCACGTCATTGTTGCTGGTGGCGCGGCCACTTTTTCCATTGGAGAACCCGTAACGATGACAGGAGAGCATATCAAAGCTTTGGCCGCACACGCCCCAAATACGAAAATATGGATAACCCATATGGAAGCAGTCAGTCCCTGCAAAGAGGGCAGGGCTACACTCAGTCAATTTCTCAAATTAGAATCTCTGCTGCACCAATGCCATATTTTAGGTGATGGTGAGGAGGTACATCTTCAATGACATCTATATTTTCTCACGATAATAATGGACTCCTTTATAATCATTGTTTTTCTGGGATTGCTAGGTCAGCTACTTTAACGTATTTCTCCAGTGAGCCAAATGGTCAACTCGCTTTGAATTTTGATTTTATGTATTCGATTCGTCAAATCTATCCCCATGGGAAGGAGGTACTGAAATCACGATAAATTCCAAGTTTTCAGTTTGGTCATTCCTTATTCGGTGTGGTACTTTTGGTTGGATGTGAATTCCGTTCCCGCTTTCTACAGTTATAATTTCGTTTCCAATTTCAAAAGTTGCCTTTCCCTTTAAAATCCTAAAAAACTGTTGGGCATTGTTGTGCCAATGTTGTTTTTCTTGTGTATTTGGCGGCATTAATTCTTCAATTACACTCAAACTTGCTGATTTGACCAAATGCCATCCAGTGCAATTGTTCCCCCAGATATAGTGTTCACTGTTTTCTTTAGATTTTTTCATTTGGATTGGTTTTTCAGATCACTCAAACCTTTTGTAAAGCAATAGTGCCAAATTCATTCACTTGCTCCTCGATTGTAACCCCGTTGGCTATTAGCTGACTTTAAGAGGGTTTTTGAAACCACTATTATTTGAACAAAACGGTATGCCCGTTTACATTTTTAAGTCAATGGTACCTTCCAAATATTTAACTGCCTTTCCCTGAATGGTAACATTGTTCTTATTCAACTAACATAGTAATTTCCCTCCACGTGCGGAAATTTGTAAAGCTCTTAGGTTTGTTTTGTTCAATCTCTCAGACCAAAAAGGGATTAAGATACAATTATCAGGACAGTCAACACTATTTCAAACTCGTTTCTTGTGGTTTTATGGATTGGAGACAAAAATTATGGTTACCACTCAATAGTTATCAAACCCTACTATAGAATTGTGTAATGATAATCGTTGTTAAGGACTTGACATACCAAAAGGAGCAAAAACTAATTTGTCACTAATGCATTTGTTTTAGCCCCAATCGATAGCAAAAGAGCTAATCTGGATTTTAATTTAAATCAAGGATGGGATATAAAATGGATATTATGTTTTCAGGGGTCATGTATCAATAAGGCAAGGAATGTAATGAATTTGAATTTCAGATAGTATGGGCTTGTCGGGAAGCAATAACGGTTCAAGCTTTTAGCTGAACCGTTATCCTATGTGTCCCATGGTAGTTTCGAATACTGGAATTCAAATCTATTTTGAGAAAATTTAGTCCATCACGCTTTCCAGATGCCAAATTTTTGAAACGATTTGCCAACCATGCTCTCCATTAACAAAGGCTAAGTGGTCCACAAATATATTTTTGTGTGCCCTGATTCGTATTTTTACAGTAGCACAATGAGCTGATAACCAGTCAATCATTAGAATTTCTGCCTCGGGCTCTTGTTTAACACTTGCCGGAGATACCCTTCCTCCAACATCTCTGCTAAAACTATCAATGGGTTCAACAAAAACCTTTCCTTGGTCAACGTCAAATAGGCTAGAGTCTTTGTGAAACACTTTGTTGAGTAGCTCAGTGTTGCAATAATAAAGAGCATCAAAATAGGTTTCCACTGCTTTAATTAAATCGGTAGGGGTATGCTGCTTTTCCATTATTTCTAAATTTTAAATTCGCTGTAAAATTATTTAGCCCATTAGAAAGCTAGAAATCCTAACGATGAATGATTCAAAACTATAACTGAAATATTTTCAGATTATATGGTAGTGATATTTAGTAACTTTGAGGTCTGTGGAAATCAAATATTTTAGACTTATAAAAACAATAGAGGAGGAGGGCAGTATTGCCAATTCTGCTGAAAAATTGTTTTTGACACAATCGGCATTAAGTCACCAATTGAGGGATTTGGAAGAGCGTTTGGGTTTTAAGGTTTTCCATAGAAAACGCAACAAATGGCATTTGACCGAGGAAGGTACAGAACTGTATAAACTAGGGAATTCCATACTTAATAGTATTGAAAGGGGATTCCGGAATATTGAACAGTTGCGAACAAATTCTGTTGGTAAGGTTAAGTTCAGTACAGAGTGTTATAGTTTTTATCGAGGCCTATCATCATTTATCCAAAAAATGGGTCTTTTGTATCCAGAAATAGATGTGGAATTGGTTCTTGACGCGACACACCAACCTATTCCAAAAATTTTAACGAATGAAATCGATATTGCCATAGTTACCCAGAAGCCCATACAGGGCAGCCTGTCAAATTTAGAAGTGTACGAAGACGAAATCGTTGGTGTTATGCATAAAGAAAATCCATTGAGTCAGGGTGCATTTTTAGAGGCAACCGATTTTTTGGAAAGCCATTTAATAATTCACTCCTTTCCTTTGGAGACTGTGGCAGTATACAACCATTTTTTAAAACCAAATAAAATTGTTCCATTGCATATTTCTGCGATTCCATTGACCGAGGTCGCTTTAGAAATGATAGCTGCGAATATGGGAATTATGTGTATGCCAAAATGGGCTTTGAAACCTTTTAAGTTGCCAGAAGAGCTTACATTTAAGCGAATAGGTAAGAATGGTTTAAAAAGAACACACTATCTGGTCTTTCGGACTTTGGATAAGGACAAAAAATACATGAATGATTTTATCATAAATTTCCAGGAGACTTTTTCAAAATAACATTTGATAAAAACCGAAACTAAAGCATAAGATATGATTCGAAGCCTTTTTAGACTAAAGAGGTTTTTTTAAATATTTAATAATAGGAGCTTTCTATTGAGTGTTTTGCGCCCTATTGTTGAAACTACCGGTTAACTGTGGTTTTTAATTTCGTGCTTCGTTGTTCAACGGTCAAATCCGTTTGGACAGGTCCTTTACCATGGTAATGGCTGATTCTGGACATATATCCTTGAATTCTGCCGTATTCTTTATGGAGTCTGGACAATCTGTTCTTTGGACCAACTTAAAACCTAACTTTTTAAATAATTGCTCAGCGGTTGTGGTCAGAAGGTACAACGTTTGAATTTTTTGTTTGGAAGAGTGTTTTATGACATGTTCAATCAGTTTTGAGCCAAACCCTTGGTTTTTAAAATCCTTCTTTACAGCTAATGACCTTAATAGTCCAAATTTGTTAAATGTTTCCAATCCAATTACTCCAACCAGTTCCTGTTGATTTTTTAAAACCCAAAAGGTTATTGTTCCGTATCGGATATCTTTCACCGGGAGATTTTCTGAGATTAAAAGATTTCGTATTTCCCTTGTATCTTTCTCTGTACTTTCAGTAATAATCATTTTAAAGAAGTTTTATATGATATGCTTTACTCTAAGTTTAGAGTGTTTCAAAATAGTTATGGTATACTATCCCTATATTCCGTGGGGCTCATATTTTTCACGACCTTAAAAGACCTGTTAAAATTTGAGAAATTGTTAAATCCACATTGCAGATATATCTGTGATATGGTCAAGCTTCTATCATGTAGCAATTTGCAGGCATGGCCTATACGAAATTCATTGAGAAATGTGGTAAAGGTCTTATGGGAGTAGGACTTGAAATACTTACAAAATGCCGTTGGAGTCATATGGGCCACATTGGCGACTTCATCCAATTTAATCGGACGCGTAAAATTGTTCATGACATACTGATAGATTTTTTCAATCCGTTCCACTTTTTTATGATCATATGACGTCCTGAAGTTGACACTGGCCAAACAATCATAACTTTTGACATCCTTCAGTTCATCCAATATTTTGAGTAAGTAGATCAATCGTTGGAGATAGTTGCCCTTGGCCAACTTTTTCACATATATGGCGATGCGCTGTTTTGGTTTTCCGTTAATCGAGACTCCTCTTTGAACCTGAGCCAAAATTTTACGTAGGTCGTAGGATTCGGGAGTGGCCAATGATTTTCCTTCCAACCATTCGATATCGAAATGAACGATGATAGCCTTGAATCCCTCCGGTTCGTTGCGGTCCATACATTCTTTGTCTGAACACCAAAAATGTGGAAGTCTAGGACCCATAAATACCAAGTCCCCATTGGTGAATCGGTCTACATGATCGCCCACCACTCGTTTACCCTCTCCTTTTTCAATCAAAACGATTTCATAAACATTATGAAAATGTAAAGGTGAATTAAGATAGGGAAGGTATAATTTCTTCGCGGTGACAGGCCCTTGAAAAATACTGTTCGAGTCAATTAATATAGGCTTCATATAAGGATGAAAATATAGAATTTTATCCAAAAAAAAGGTTTTAAGAGATGTTTAGGGCAAAATATGTGCACTATTGGATAAATATTATCAATTCAGGAATACATTGAGTAGGTAATTTTGGTCTGTTGTTTTTTCCCGGATATAAACGTTTTTATATGTAATGACCAATGACCTGATTTCCATATATCAGGTTTTAAAGTGGTACCTGGCATTGGTAAACGGGGAAGGATAAAAACGATTGGTAAAATGTGAAGAATAAAAAAAGAATATCTATGAAAATTTTACAAAGACCTTTAATTATACTGATTTTGATAATGTCTATAGCTGCATGTAAGAAAAGCAAGGAAGGGGTTAAGGAGGAAAGTGTAGAAAACACTGTTATCATCGAAAAAGAAAAGCAGGCAATTTTGGAGAGCCTCAGAACCGAAACGGAGGATGCGTTCAATAGGGACTACCAAGCGTGGAGGACAAATTGGGTCCATCAACCATCTGTGGTCAAGACATATATGAACTTTGCAGATAGTTCATTTTCTGAGATGCTTGGTTGGAGAGAAGTGGATGATTTTGTGAAGACTTATATTAAAGAACACCCTGAGCCTGTGCCAACTCCGGTACAACCTGACAATGTAACCATACAAGTGTTCGGAACGGGTGCATGGGTGAGCTATCGGACGTTTGATGAGACCTTTGGGAACAAAAGGGAAACCCGTCTCATGGTAAAGGAAGCCGGGCAATGGAAAATAGCGGGGATGCATACAACCATATATGGATTTGAACCAGTAAGATGATAATATACCGTAAACCTGTGTCATACATAGCCCTGTCCATAAAGGATTAGGACTTTCCAGAAAATATGACCACGCTTTAGTCTTGGGATAAAGAGTTAAGGCCAGAACAAGGGAAGGGACAAAAAATGAAATCACCCTTTTGGGCGGTTAGGAACTTTATTATATGCTACGGGACAAATTTCTTAGAATTATATCCATGGTGTCGCAATACGATGTGGTATCCTATCTCGGTATTTCACTTACCCCATTGGGCCTAATCCGTGCGAAAATTAGAAAAGCATGCTATTTTTTACATGTGCAATACTACTTGGAAGGACTGCTTTGCTTTGTGGGACAACTGCCATTAAGGGTAGTAAACCAAATACATACCAATGAACCGAACACTAAAGTACTTTTCCATGGTGACCGTATCCGTTTTTTTAGGTGGTCAGATTACCGAAGGATTATTCCTTGTGCCGCATTGGAAAGGATTGGCCCCGGAACAATTTTATCTGTATTACGCCAAATTTGGGCCATCTATTGGATATTTTTATACGGGTCTTACCCTAGCGGCCACCCTAGTGCCATTGTTGTATAGTGTTAAAGCCTTTTATCACAAAGATCTGCATTTGCCCTATTTCGTTCTTTCCACCTTTTTCATGCTTACGGTAATTGTGTTGTTCTTTATATTTTTCAAGAGTACCAACCAGCACTTTTATGCTGCAGACCTTAACGCCGCGACCTTAAAATTAACATTGGAAACCTGGGAAATTTGGCATTGGATACGAATACTCCTTGAAATGATTTCATTGATTTTATTGCTATATGGTTTGAATACCTTTGAACCCTGCGGTTTAAAATCAAACCTTATTTCTAAAGAAAGCCAAAAGGAATAGTATGAAACGATTCCGTATAGTTATCTTCATCCTTTGTTATGCAATTGCCCATGGTCAAAGTAGTATTGTAGAATAGGAAACGTATGATGATAAGACCAAGGAAAAAAAAGGCAATTATTGAAGTCTATAAGATTAGGGACCAATATTTCGTAAAAAATGTGAAAAATTATGGTGGTGCAGAGAATGGGCTATGTAGTTCATGCCAAGGAGACAAAAGGAGCAAACCCATCATTGGTATGGGTAAAATTGAAAATATTAAAAAGGTGGGCGATGTCTTTCAGAACGGTACCATTATGGACTCTAAAAATGGTAAAACCTATAATTGTTACATCAAGCTGCTCGACAAAAATAAGTTAAAGGTAAGAGGCTATTTGGGCATCGCTCTTTTGGGCGGGACCCAATATTGGATGACAAGAAAATGACCCCTTTTTAATTATTGATTAACCAGTACACCGAACAAAGATTTAAAATAACAAATACATGCGTCAATATTATTGTACCTTTTTTATGCTACTTTTTGCATCTTTCCTGAGTGGTCAACAAGCAAAAACATATATCAAAGCTGGACTTTTTTATGACAGCGAGCAAAATGAATTTCTTGAAAACAAGTTGATTGTTGTGGAGAATGGTCTAATCGTTGAGGTCTCCGATGCAAACAAGGCCAATACAGATGGCCATCGATGGATAGACCTTTCTGCTTACGTCGTTTTACCGGGATTGATAGATGCGCATACCCATGTGCTTTTCTCCCAATCTCCGAAAGATGATTTTGCGGAACATTCGGTAATCACCCTTACTATGGAAAGTGAGGCCTTACGGGTGCTTAGAGGTTCCAAAAGGGCAAGGTCCTATCTTGACGTGGGTATAACAAGTATTAAGGATTTGGGAAATTCGGGGCTCTATTTGGACGTGGCTCTTAGGGATGCCATTGAGGAAGGTACGGTTATCGGGCCACGAATCTTTGCTTCTGGGCCCATACTGTCCGCCCCTGGGGGACAAATTTACGGTGTCGAACCAAAACATCAAGATTTGATTTCGGGAGAGTATCGAATCATCCGAGGTGTGGAAGATGCAAAAATTGCCGTTCAGGAACATGTAAATCAAGGCGTTGACCTTATCAAGATTTGTGCTGACAACTTACCGAACGAAACCGTACTTTCTTTGGAGGAGATGCAGGCCATTGTACGGACCGCACATGGGTATGGTCTCAAAGTAACTGCCCACGCGGTAACGGACGAATCTGCTCAGAAAGCAATTGAAGCTGGTGTTGATGGGATTGAACATGGTTTCAATATTTCCGATTCCACATTGAACATGATGGCAAAGAAGGATGTGTATCTGGTTCCTACAGAAAACAGTAGGGAGTACATGGAGTTGTTCAGTGAGTTAGCCGGATATGATTTTGGGAGTGACCAATGGATTGACAGGTATAGAGAAGCAATGACGGAACGATTACAAAAAGCAATTAAAATTGGAGTAACTATTGTGGCGGGTTCGGACAATTATAATGAATTGAATGTATCTAGGGGCAGTTCATCGATCGATATGTTCAAGGCTTATTTTGACTCTGGCATGACCCCACTGGACATACTGCAATCGGCCACAATCCTTTCAGCCACGCACCTTGGAAAACAAAACGAAATAGGTGTGCTTAAAAAAGGTGCAAAGGCGGATATAATTGCCTTAAAAGGAAACGTTTTGACTGAATTTTATCCTACCATCAAAAGAGTGGTTTTTGTAATGAAAGATGGTAAAATAGTTAAATCAGCGGATTAAAAAGAGTTTGCTAAAGGCACTGACTTGACCTTGACAGTAGAATCAAAACTAGGTAATGCAAAATAGGCGGTCCAAAGAATTAGCCAACAAATACAGGGAAGATTATTTTAGGGTACTTGCTGGTGAAATTTTTGTTCGTGGTCCAAAAGCCATTTTTTTCTTTGGACTCCACCACCATAGCCCACTAGATTTCCATTTTTACCTAGGACTCTATGGCATGGAACTATAATGGATACACGATTATGTCCATTGGCTGATGCCAGGGCTCTTACTGCATTGTGACTGTTTAGTATTTGAGCTTGTTCAGTGTAGGTTGATGTGGTTCCAAATGGAATTTTTTGAAGGTTTTTCCATACCCTGATCTGAAAGTCTGTTCCAGGGGTTTCAAGAGGAATTTCGAACTTTTGTCTAGTTCCATCAAAATATTCGGTAATTTCCTTTTGGGTCTGTTTGATATGATTATTCTCGCCTGCAATTATATGGGCGTTTAGGAGATTTTGTAAACTCCTAAAGGCTGTTTCAAGCATTTTTCGATCGGCAAACTCCAGTAAGCAAACACCCTTTTTAGTGGCGCATACGAACATAGGACCCAGAGGGGTAGTTAGTCTGCTAATTAAAATTACGTTTTCCGCTGTACTGTTTCTTGGGGAATTTCCAACGAGTTTTTTGAAAGTGTACCCAAAACCACTTAAGGATTCGTAGCCGGAATCAAAGGCAGTTTCCGTAGTGTTTTTGCCCTGTTTCAACTCTTGAAAGGCCACATTGATCCTATACATTCTTTGATAGGATTGGAAAGTCATTCCGTAATTTTTATTGAACCATCGCCTGACAACCTCAGGGCTGACATTTAATTGTCTGAGTTGATTATCTGAAATTTTTGATTTGGGATTTTCTTTGACCAATCGAATAGCGATTTGGACTGGTTCCGGTGCTTCGTTAGCGTTTTCAGTAGGTTTACAAACTTTGCAAGGTCTGTAACCATTATCTAAAGCGTCCTTAAAGGACGTAAAAAATTCAACATTTTTCTTTTTTGGCTTTCTTGCCCTACAGGTCGCGATACAGAAAACCGAAGTCGTTTTAACACCTACAAAAAAAATACCTACGAAATCTTCTCTTCTGGCCAACAAGGCCTCGTAATAAGTATCTATGGTCTTAGTTTCGGTAATACGCATTAAAAAAGTGATTTAAAGGATTGCTGATTTAAAATTTCAGCGGTCCTTAACTTGAATTGTTGGTACATGTCCTCAAATATAAAGTTTCCCATACTTATTCGCTTTACACCTAAACCAGATAGCACATCGAAATCAGGAAGATTGGGCATGCACATCACATTGATGGGTAATTTGGAACAGTCAACAACTTCTTTAATATCAGATAGTTCTTCTATACCGGGAACAAAGATTCCATTTGCTCCGGCCTGTTCATAAAGCTGAATTCTTCTTTTGGTCTCCTCCAATTTGTTGGGTATGTTAAGCAAAAAGGTATCGGTCCTTATATTTAGGAAAATTTCAATATTTTCCTTCCTTAGGATTTTGGTGACTTCGGAAATGAGATTTGAAAATCTTTCCGCTTCTACAAGAGACCGTTTTTTAGCTACAATACTGTCCTCTAAATTAACCCCAACAACCCCTAAATCCTTTAAGGCCTTCAAATGATTGGCAATGTCCTTACTATCCCGACTGTAACCGGATTCCAGATCGACAGATAGGGGTAGATTTGAACAACAGGCAATTCTTTTTACCATATAATGTAACTCTAGAAAAGACATCTCTTCTCCATCTTGGTATCCAAGAAGCGAAGCAATTGCAGAACTGGATGTTCCCAGTGCTTGAAAATTTAATTCTTCGGCAATTTTTGCACTAGCCACGTCCCAGACATTGGCAATCAATAAAGGCTTGTGGTCTTGATGTAAGTTGGTGAAATCCATTGTTAATTAAGGTTTAATGAAATATTTAGAATGGTTCTTGTATTTAGGCTAATCGTTTTATTGCTATAACCAAATCCAATGCATAAGGGAATGCCTATGGAGCCCCAATCAAAAGAATGGTTTAGGAAAAGGGAAATTCCCGTAGTATGGACAAAGGAATCTGAATCTTGGTGTTGCTTTGGGATATAGGTGACTTCTCCAAACCAATTGACGTTTAGATATAGGTTTCTTTGTATTTCATTGGTTTTTAAAGTAGTTCCGAAAAAAGTATAAAATCCATATTGATTAGTGGCATCTACAAAGGCAGCCAACTCTATGAACTCTGATTTATAAGAAAGTCCCGCACCTATGGATAGAATCGGAGTATAACTGACTTCATTGGTGTTGATGTTGTAATTTGCAATTTGTGGTGTTCGCACGAACAGTGAAGGCTTCAGTTCCTGCGCCAAACTGAGTTTCGGCATCGTAAGTGCCAATAGTACTAAAATCAATCCTTTGTGTATTTCCATTAGACAAAAATGCCCCTAGGAATTTTGTCGGGCAACCGAAAATTGGACGAGTATTTTTTTCGTCACCAAAAAAGTGGTTTTTTCAATTAAAAATCACACGGCGCAGTGGTAGACTTAAATGTTATTCACAATCATTTTAATGGCTCTCTGGTCAAAATAGCCCGAAGGATTTACCATTTGGATGGATACCTTATACTTTTTGGATAAGAGAAAAATAAACTTGAAAGGAGAAGGGTTGTAAATGAAGTAGGCAGATCAAACTTATACTTAAAGATGTATATCCGGTAGTATTTGAGGTTTTTTGCTTTGACTGTAGTGACTGCTTGATTCCAACTACACTTCAAATAGTTACAACTAAACCATATCATGGGGTTTTATCGGAGGTGCTTTTTTAGTAAAACGACTTGTCCAAGGTGATAACTGGTATGTTCGATCATAGCATCCAGATTCCTCATATAGGTGCCATATTTTTCTTCTATAAAGTCAGCCAATAATTCCTGGTCTGACATCTTTTCAACAAGTTCAATAAATTCTTTTGAGTCAGCGCAAAATTTGTTTACCATTTGCTTCCAATCTTCTTCGGATTTTATGGGTGGATATTCAAAACTATGTTTATCTCGGATATCCAATGTCCCGCCCTTAAGAACTTGAGCTACTCCGGAAATATAGTAATTGATATGAAAGGTTAAATCTACAATAGTATTGGAGTTCCCTAGTCTCTGGGACGCTTTTAGCCAATCCAGGTCGGTTATTTCGTCTTTGAAGTTGGTGCCTAACACCCATTTTCCCTCCAACAATATTTCCCTTAACCTATTGGCTAGATATGTGCTTAGTTTCATTTGAATCAACCTTTAAATTTTAAAATCTGTATTTTCATATTAGTTAAAAAGCGTGTATTTGAACATTGGTTGGCTATGGACAGACCCCTTGTACTAGTAAGTTATGGATGCTACAATGGTTGCCCGTTTATTTTTGGGCATTACAGCTATACTATGAAATGGCACCTTATTTTTCACATTGTTGTTTAATTCGCTCGTTCATCCTTTCAAATCCTTTTTTCGTGTTTTCTAAATTAAAGAATCGTACAAGAATCCCTTCAAAAATTTCACTCTGTTTAAAAGTGGTCTTTCCGTTGTTGTTATCGATAAGTTCGAAGGTATGAGTCCCGTCAAAAAGTCCACTGATCAAGAACTTTCCTTTCCATGTTAAAACTTGGTTCTCTTCAAGTTCCAAAACTATTGGTTTAAATGTCATCTTTGACGAATTGTTCATTTGGATAATTACCTGCAACCTTTCACCAATGGATAGTTTTCCTTCCATTTTTCGGATGAATGGATTCCAATTGGGATAATTTTCTTGATGTGTTAAAACAGTCCATATTTTCTCTGGACTGGCGTTTATTTCAATCTTTGTCCTTATTTCCTTTGTCATGTATTCTAGGTTTCGGGCAAAGTTGATTTAAAATTGATGGAATGCTCTTGACTAAAATCAAGAATTTCCAATACGTTTTTTTCTGATCCGACTTAAGGTTTCAGGAGTCATTCCCAAAATTGATGCAATGTATTGTAAAGGAACTAGGTTCAAAAGCTCCCGGTTTTGGTGGAAAAAAAGATCAAACCTTTCTTCTGTACTCATGGATAAATGCGAAAACACCCTATCTTCAAGAATAGCAAAACACTTGGCCATAAATTGTGTTTCCACTTCTTTCCAAATAGGAAGCTTTTCGTTTAATTGCTCATAGTTTTTCCGGTTGATTGTAAGTAATTCCACATCTGTTAAAGCTTGGATGGACAATCTACTAGGTTCATTGAAGAAGAAACTCGAAATCTCCGTAACAAATTGATTGGGGGATGAAATCCATTGTGTTACCTCCTTTCCATCTGAATGCCTATAAATCCGCAACAGTCCTGATTTTACTAAGCTTAGCTTTCTGCAGTATTTTCCGGTTTGAATAAAAAAATCATTTTTTTCCATTCTATCATGATAAAAGAAAGAACGAAGGATGTCAATTTCTTCCCTTTTTAACTCTCCGAAATTAGCTTTCACAATTCTTTCAAATTCGGTCATTTAATTCTCTTGTTATAGGATTATCAAGTTTTAGACTGTTGATTTAATGTACGTGTCTAAAGAAGATGTAATGTAGTGTTTCCGTCTCAGTATCGAAAACAGCTACTTAAGAATGAATCGTTTGGTTCAACGTTGGTCGAACTCGATTCTGTGCCCACGAAAAGTTATAGCCTGACCCCTTTTGTAGCCTAACCTCTTTTAGGACATCGCTAAATTCATAAAATTATCATTAATGTCGTTGGTTTCAGGGAGGAATTCTTCCCGAAACGGTTCATGTATCCCCCCGGCGGCATATCCCTGATGGATGCATGGGATATCTTATATTGTAATCCTCTATCCATTTTTGGGTAGGTACCAATACTTGGAGAAGATTGTTGAACCAGTAGGCATCGAGCATATTCTCCCTATACAACCTGTTCAGCTTTCCATATGTTCGTTCTCCATGGGCCTGCCGGGATGGATGAACTCCAGCGCTATCTGCTTGCCCTTGCGCTATTGGTATATACCTTTGATATGAACTCCGGACCATTGTAAGTCATTTTAAAGAGTCGCTCTAACTTCAATTAATTGGAATTGGAATCAAATCAGATTGTATAAATAATCCAATTCTCTTTCATATACGCTACATATTCTGTAGCTTTGCTATATAATGTGTAGCAAAAAATTAAATTATGTCACTGCCAAAACCAGGAAGGCCCGTAAGGGGTTCAAAATCAGGTAACCATTTAATGGCTTTATTTGACCTATTAGGTAGAAGTTGGTCAATGGGAATTATTTGGAGATTACAAGAGGGTTCTTGCACTTTTCGTGTACTTCAAGATAGATGCGAATCTATATCACCTACAACATTAAATAAAAGGTTAAAAGAACTAACCCAATCTTTTTTAATTGAAAGAACAGTTGATGGATATACACTTACTGATAAAGGAAGAGAAATTTTCCAATTGCTAAAACCTTTAGAGTCTTGGGCAAAAGATTGGGCAAAAAAATTTGAAGCCGATGAATGATATACAATTTTACAGTAATAAAGATTTCAATAGAGCAGTTGAATCACGAGAAATAAAAACTAAGCCGTTAGAAATTTCTTTCATCCCAATTTATAAGGACCATTTTTTCAGCATTAATTATTTAAATAGTGATAAAGTGGTAATGAATGTTCCATCAGAATTGACTTCGCTATCTGAAAAAAAATATTATTTGGGAATAACAGACAATAAAGAAGTCTGGTGCATAGACTTATCTGAAATAAAATACGCTACGATATCTAATTTCTTAACTGATTCAAATTTATGCTGTTTACGCGATTGTTTTCATGTAATTACTGAAAAAGAAGCTTCTCTACTTGCATATGCTAAAGGTATAGCACATTGGAATAAGACACATCAATTTTGCAATAATTGTGGTTCAAAAACAATTACCGAAGAAAAAGGCCACAGAAGAAAGTGTTCAAATAGTCTATGTAACTCACTTCATTTTCCAAGGATTAATCCTGCTGTGATTGTATTGATTGAATACAAACAAGAAAACTCACCTTCTTTATGTTTACTAAATATGCATCAAAAGGAATATGGTTATATGTGCTCTCTTTTCTCAGGTTTTTCAGAAATTGGAGAAAGTCTTGAAGATACTGTTATAAGAGAAATGAAAGAAGAATTAAGCGTTGCCGTGACCAACATTAAATATATTGCTTCCCAACCCTGGACATTTCCTTCCTCTATGATGTTAGGATTTTCAGCTGAAACAAAAAATAAAAACTTTAAAATAGATAATAAAGAAATAAAGGAAGCACATTGGTTTTCTGCAAACCAGATTATAGAAATGGTACAGGACAATAAACTTGTGATTTCTAAAAAGGATTCTATCTCTAATTATTTGATAGAAAAATGGGTAAGAGAAAATAGTTAAATAATAAAAAACAAAATCATGGACAAAGTAAATTTAACAATCGTAGCAACATTGAATCCGAACGGAAAGGAAGAACTTTCGCATTATCTTGAAAAAGTAGGTCTTCTTTATAAAAAAGCACGTGCAAAACCAGTTAATAAATTTAAAATTACGAAACCTTTAATTGGGGACTACAAACCAAGTTTAGTTTCAATTATGGAATTCCCAAATATAAATTCATTGAATGAAGTATTTGAAAGTAACGATTATAAACAATTAATTCCGTTCCGGGAAAAGGCTTTTTCAAAATTAGAAGCATATATCAGTGAATAAAAGTGCCTTATAACATGATATATAAGCAAAAGCGGTTTGAGTGCAAACTTGAACCGCTTTTTTATCTAATAAAATTATATTTTAATCTGAAAAGTAGTTGCAACAAATCCGCTATCATTTTTATATGGGACCGTTACCAAAGTTCAAGTAAACGATACCAAGAAAAGATGATTTGATGCCTCAATAATTTTCAATTTTGGGTGCATATGGATGTATTTTATGATTACATAAAAAGTTGTGTGTCCTACCATATGAGAACGAAAAATTGAATTGAATACAAAAATCTAAATGTTCATTATAAACCTGACTTATAAAACTGAATTGGAAAAAGTTGACCAATTTCTCAATGACCATATTGAATTCCTAAATGAGCAATATAAATTAGGACATTTTCTCTTATCAGGAAGAAAAATACCTAGAACAGGAGGAATAATTTTATCGAATGTTAAATCGAAACCTGAATTGGAAAAAATTATTGCAAATGATCCTTTCAAGAAAAAGGAATTGGCAAATTACGAATTGACTGAATTCATACCGACTAAAACTTGTGACGAATTGAGTTTTTTGATAGAATGAAAAAGTTCGAACACACAACACTGCATATAGCCTTTGGCAGTAAAAGGCTAGCTGCAAGGTTTTTCCTCAGTAGCCCGCTTTGGTTTGGTTGGACAGATAATGCTCCCAAAACAACCATAAGCCATATGCCCGCCTTTTCCAAAGTTCAATTAAACGGTGCCTTAAAATCCCCTGGTTCATAATGATATTCGAAACAAAGGCGAACGCAACGAAGTGGAGTGCTGCAAGCCCCAAATCTTACAAAAACTAATACTACTGAGCGAGGTAAAATTTGATCTGTTAAACTTCTTGAAACCCATTTTTCCATTAAAAATTTATTGGTTTTACTGGGCTGAACAGCTTTTTCCATTAAAAAGGGATTGTTCCAAGAATCATTACAATCATAAATTAAGAAGAAAAGATACCTTCATTGAAAGCACCAAAGCTCAGTTTTTAAGCTAAAAATTCGTTGGTTTCATTGGGCTGAGAGCATTTTTAGGCTAAAAATGAACTAAATGGAATAAACTGAAATTCTACAAAACCCCATAAAACATGGGCTTTTCCGAAGGAAAATGAATGAATAGCGTTGCGTCAGCACGCTATCCTCTTGCTCTTCATATTTTCTTTGCAAGGCAAAGAAAACCTGAATAGCATTGTTTTTTGTGAAGGAATTGAACTCTTTCAATATTGTAAATAGGTTCATTGCACCCTATTTCAATTTTACTTCACGCTTATCTTTCCGAACACTATAAAATTAAAACAGGATCCATGTGCAAAAGTTGGGGTAAGATTGGGACAGAAATTCAGGCATTATTTGTTTTAACCTTCTCCTGAATGCCCAACTTCTTTTTTAAAACCTGCATATCATCACTCACCTTTCTATCTATGATTTTAGCATAATGTTGGGTGGTTCGAAGATTTTTATGTCCGAGCATTTGTCCTACAGTCTCAATAGGGACACCATTGGAAAGTGTTACAGTTGTTGCAAAAGTATGCCTGGCCAAATGAGTGGTTAGGTTCTTTTTGATTCCACAGAGGTCAGCGATTTCTTTCAAGTAAGCATTGGACTTCTGATTGCTTAATACAGGAAGAACGCAATCTCCGTTGATTACCTTAGGATGGTCTTGATATTTTTCAATTAAACCAATAGCAGTTGGTAATAGGGGAATACCTAATCTTGATTTTGTTTTAGTACGTTTGGACTTAATCCAAAGACTTCCATCAATATGCGTGACAATGTTATCAGGATTTAGTTTTTGAACATCTATATAGGAAAGGCCGGTATAACAACAGAACACAAACATATCTCGAACAACGTTCAAACGTTCTCCATTGATTTCCTTGTCCACTAAAGTCTGTAATTCCTCTTTGGATAGGAATTCACGCTCTACCGTTTTGAACTGCACCTTATAGTTATAAAAAGGATCTTTACTGATCCATTCATGTGCCACGGCCATTCGGATTATCTTCTTGAAATTGTTTACGTATTTCAATGCTGAGTTATGGTTGCATTCTTTGGCTGTTTTTAAGAAGTACTCAAATCCTTTGATAAATTTTAAATCCACATCTCGAACCGGGATGTCTGATTTTCGGAATTCAAACTTTATAAATTCAGCCACATGGTTTCTTGTGGTATGATATCGTTTGTATGTGCCCAGGGCAAATTCAATACCAATCAATTTTTCCATTTGTTGGTTATGCTCATCAAAGAGCTCCAAAAGCATTTTTACCCTTTTGTCATTGCCTAAGAATTTGTCCTTTACATCATACACGGTAAAAAAGTTTCCTTCTTCCACCAATTCATGATGTATTTTGTTAACCTTGTGGCGGACTGTTGCCATAAATCGATTCAATTCTTCTGCCTCTATTCCCTTTCCTTTCAATTTGTTCATTCTGGAGTCCCATTTTTCAGGATCGATTTTTCTATGAAGGCTTATTACTGATCGTTGACCATTTACTGTTAATCTTAGGTATAGTCCGGCTTTCCCGTTCTTGTCGAGACGTTTGTCTTTAAGGTAAAATAAGACTGCAAAGGAATTTGACATATTTTGGGTATCGATTTATGTCAATAAAGGTATGAAAAATAACTTATTGGAGTTTTGTAAAATATTATAAAAGAGAATATTACAAGAATATCGATACCTTTTTTTAATTTTTAAAATGGGTATCGATTTGGTGCCTTTCAAACTGATTTTAATTGAGATTAAACGAAACCAAATAAAATAAAAAAACCTGTAAATCAGTAATTTACAGGTTTAATGTGTTGTTTTGATGGTGTTTTAGTGGAGCCGGAGGGATTCGAACCCTCGTCCAAACAAGCAATAACCATGCTTTCTACATGCTTAGTATCTGTTTGATTTTCGATGCATGCCTGACCAGATACGGCCTAACATACACTTATCTTCTTTAGGTTTTAGAGGTGTCGCCAAAGCGAACGAACACCCTTGTGTTGACTTTTTTGGTGCTCCTAAACGAATCGCCGTCAACAAGGGCTATTCAGGAACATCTCGCTTCCCTACCTTGTAGGGACGAGGCATATCTTACTATAATTCAGATTATGCGGCAAGAGCGTAATTATTTTCGCCAATTAAAAGTGTGAAACATGAGATTAACGAGCTGTATCCCAGCGCTCGGCATGCTTACATCGCCATTGGTCTTGCTGTCAAAACCGGTCGGCCCCGTAATGTTATTCCTGCGAAGGCAGGAATCTCTCACTTTTTTATCAAAGAACTTGGCCTGCATTGAGCGCAGTCAAAGTGTGGGCGTTTCCCAAAACTTGCTCGGCAAGTTCTCGGTCGGGCTATCGGCCGTACATGGTACCTGCCTCTATCCCTAACGCGGTCGGCAAAGGTAACTCATATCCATCAAACAATAAAAAGTTTGCTTACCCTGCCTATTACCCTTAATTTGGTCAACAATTATACCAAAATACCATATGAAGTTCGGAATTATCAGGGAACGGAAAAATCCGCCCGATCGCAGGGTGGTACTGTCACCAAAGGAATGTCAAAATGTCCTCTCCAAATTTCCAAAAGCTGAAATTTTAGTGGAATCGTCCCCCATTCGGGTTTTCGCCGATAAAGAGTATGCCGATAGGGGAATCCAGGTAGTCGATGATATGGGTTCCTGCGAAGTACTTCTTGGTGTCAAAGAAGTTCCCATCGATGCGTTGATTCCCAACAAAAAATATTTTTTCTTTTCACACACCATTAAAAAACAACCATATAACCGAGAGTTGCTCCGAGCAATACTGGATAAAAACATCGAATTGTACGATCACGAAGTCATCACCAACGCAAAAGGGGCCAGATTGGTGGCCTTTGGTCGTTATGCTGGTATAGTAGGGGCCTATAACGGATTCAGGGCGTATGGATTAAAATACAATCTGTACAAATTGCCCAAGGCCGAATCTCTTTTAGATCAACAAGCCTTGATTGCCGAGCTTAAAAAAATACAACTGCCCAACATTAAAATATTGCTAACGGGAAAAGGCAGAGTGGGTAATGGAGCCAAGGAAATGCTCGATGCCATGGGATTGGAACAAGTTGGTGTTGCAGAGTACTTAAAGGAAGATTTCAATTATCCGGTATATTGCCAGATAGATGCTTCCGAATATAACAAACGAAAAGATGGGGTGCGCGGTAACAAAGCCGATTTTTTTCAGAACCCCGAGGCATATAAGTCCAACTTTTTCAGGTTTGCCAAAGTCACCGACTTCTACATTGCAGGACATTTTTATGGCGACGGCGCCCCCTATCTCTATACACGGGAGGATGCAAAACAGCCCGAGTTCAATATAAAAGTGGTGGCCGATATCAGTTGCGATATCGATGGTCCAGTGGCATCCACCATTCGTCCATCCACTATTGCTGATCCCATCTATGGTTACGAGCCCAAATCCGAAACAGAAACTGATTATCGGGATAAAAATGCCATCGCCGTTATGGCAGTGGACAATTTGCCATGTGAGTTGCCGCGCGATGCCAGTGTAGGGTTTGGTGAGGCATTTTCCAAATATGTAATTCCGTCATTCTTTAACAACGATAAAGATGGTCTTCTCCTTCGGGCACGTATGACCCAAAATGGTAAATTGACCTCTCGCTACGCCTATTTGCAGGACTACGTAGATGGCAAAGAATAACCTTGTATCCAAAATTCAAGTGCAAAAGTTGGTAATGGGTTGTTTTTTAGTATATTGTATATCCTAATTATCAAAAGCCAGTGACATTCAATTGGGTATTTTCTGGAGATGACAATCCAGCAATGCAACGGACCTGTATCGATTTGGAATACAGTCTCAGACCAAGGATTATGAGATTCTTGTTATCCCGATTGGATGTGGATACGGACTTTTCCATGTTTTACTTTGATGTTGACGTAGATAAAAAATGGGTGTCCATCTCAGAGAAAACTCCTCAAGAATATATGCTCAAAATATCGTCCGATTTTGATCAAACGATCAATGGGTCTTCTTTTACTTCGGTGGCTTAAGCTATTCTTGATCTTTTAATGCAATGTTCCAGGTAATTACGGGATGCTCTTTGGGGGCAATATAGGCACCCAGCGCCTTAAGTTTTATTTGAAGGTCGTCCTTTTTTTCGAGCGTCTTTATTTGAAGGGTTTTGGTGCCCTCGGCAGGTATTGTGAATACTGGGGAACTGGAATAGAAGGTGTACGACATTTGATTTTCAAAAATGAGGTCACTACTGGTAACGTTCTTTAAAGTAACTTCCAAAATAGATGTGTTGTTGATGTATTTGGCCTTCTCAAATTGAACAGAGGCATTCAGCAAAGGAACCAGGTTTTCCTCTTTCCCCACCAGTAGAGAATTGAAGACTGCCACTGTTCTGCCGGCAAATAAAGCTTCTTTAAGTGATTCTTTGGATCTTTCTTTGGCAAAGACCAAGGTTATGGGACGTGTATGTCCCTTTTCCACATAATCCCAATCAATTAGTCCATGAATATCGCTAGTGCCCATGATCGTCAAATTATTCTCAAGGGCAAGAGCCAATGATTCTTCGGAATAATCACCGGTATTTATCACTTCGATACCATGCAACTCTCCACTACTAATGCGTTCTTTTTGAAAATCACTCAAAACAGGGTTTCCTTTTGGCGATTGCGCATACCAGGCAGGGTGGTTCCAAAACACAAATGCACCTTGCTTTTTTGCTTCAGCAAAAGAATCCTCGGCATCATTTACCAGCAGTTGGTTGGCATCTTTGATAAATATGGCATTGTTATGCCCGATAGGCGCTTGGCGCGTGATTTCCGATCCATGGACAAGCAAAAGATCATGGTCCTTGGCTTCTTGCAGGGCAATTTCATAGGAACGGTTCCTGTCTGGATGGGGAATGTCTTCCTTGTGGGGTTGGTATTCGATATGCTCGGTAAGTGAAATTACATCCAAGTTGTCCCGGAGCGCTTCCATAACTCGAATATTGGGCCACACATTGCCATCAGAAAAAACGGTATGTTGGTGTAAATCTGTTTTCAAGGTTACATAACCAGGAATATCCGGAAACTCAAGAGCTCGGGAGCTTTGATGTGTATGTTCTTGGGCAAACAGTAATGAAGCGGTAAAAAGAGCGATAAAAAATGGTTGGAATTTCATGTTGATGGTTTTATCAAAACTATGAAACCTTCGCATGTGTTTCAATGGCGAAGCGTACATTTTACAAACTGTTAACCTGGACATAAACTTGTTAGGCTCTTTTGGGGGAAAATCAAGCTGATTCAAAATCACAATTAATAAATATTTAAGGGCTTAAAAGGGCGTTATATTCAAATTCCTTGTTAGGTTTGCCAGCTTAAAACCTAAGCACTTTGCACATCGATTTAATTATAGCGGCACTTTGGAGCCTATCACCATTTGGCGAAGCAAAAGTTGGTATTCCTTATGGAATGTACCAAGGTGTAAATGAGTACCTGGTTTTTATTGTTTGTTTTGGGGCCAATGTATTGGTGTTTCCGATGATGATGTTCTTTTTGGAGTACGTTAACCGTCATCTGATCAAATGGCGTTTCTATAAAAAGTCCGCGGTTTTTGTCGGCCAAAGGGCCAAAAAAGGGTCAGGTAAAAAAATACAACGCTTCGGTTTTTTGGGTATTGTGCTCTTTGTTATGATACCACTGCCAGGTACGGGAGTTTATGCTGGAAGTATTGCAGCCTATCTCTTCAAAATGAAAAAACGTGAGGCCTTTGCCGCCAATACAATCGGCATCTTCTTTTCCTCGGTAATTATCTGGGCCGCTACTTTAATGTCAATGGAGGGCATATAGCCGAATAGTTTTCTCGATTTTCAGTCATCTTAAGGAGGGATTTGTTTATTTTGCCTCCAACTTGATCATTAACCTAAAAAAGTAGTATGGCATCTGGTTTTTTTGCTGTTTTGGACGATATTTCCGCATTGATGGACGATGTAGCGACCATGAGTAAAGTCGCAACCAAAAAAACAGCAGGTATTTTGGGTGATGATTTAGCGGTGAATGCCGAGAAAGCAACCGGTTTTTTGTCAAGTCGTGAAATCCCTGTACTATGGGCCATTACCAAAGGTTCTTTTTTGAACAAACTGATTATTCTCCCCATTGCTTTTTTGTTGAGCGCCTATTTGCCGGTTGCCATAACAGTTATTTTGATTTTGGGAGGGGTCTATTTGGCCTATGAGGGAGCAGAAAAGGTATACGAATATATTTTTCACAGGAATGAAGAAGGTCATGCAACAGACCCTATTGATATTCCCGAAGAGGAATTGCCCGGATTGGAGAAGAAGAAGATAAAGCAGGCCATAATCACGGATTTTATTCTGTCCGTTGAGATTGTCATTATCGCATTGAGTACGGTGGTCAACCAACCTTTGACCATACAAATAGCAACGGTTTCCGTTGTGGCATTATTGGCGACCGTTGGAGTCTATGGCATTGTGGCATTGATCGTTCGTATGGATGATTACGGTTACAGACTCATTAATCTGAATGAGGAGCATAATACTTTTTCCGATCAGGTAGGAAGAGTTTTGGTGAATGCACTTCCCAAGATCATCAAAGGGTTGTCAATCGTGGGGACATTGGCGTTGCTGTTGGTGTCTGGGGGTATTTTTAACCATAACATTGAGTTTTTCCATCAATTGTTCCCAAGCCTGCCGACTTTGCTCAAGGATTTTATTTTTGGATTGGTTATAGGTTTTGTTGCACTTTTTTTACTGAAGTTGGTTAAAAAGCTGTTCAAGCGTAAATAACAAGTAAGCTTTTTATGAACCCAGCGGAAGATTATATTATCAATCAGGAAGAGCTGTTCAAAAGTATATTGCTACAACTACAGGTTTTAGTGGAGACTTCCGTTGCCAATCTGGATTTGAAATATAAATACCGGCTGCCCTTTTACTACTTGAACGGAAAACCATTTTGCTATTTCAACGTATCCCGAAAAAAGGGGTATGTGGATGTAGGCTTTTGGAGTTCGGCCCACCTGAGCGTTCATCTGGATAAAATGATCACCGAGGGCAGAAAAGTGATGAAGTCACTCCGTTACCATACCTTGGATGATATTGATGCCGAAGTTTTTGTGGCGGTCATCAAAGATGCGGAATCCGTCAACCATAAAGGTTTTTGGAAATAATCAGCCTTTGGTAGGGGCCAGTTCGGACCTCTTTGTCTTCAGTTTAAAAAAGGCTATCCAGAGTGATACAATCCCTAAAATCAACCAAAGCAAATCCACTAATAGGATGTGTTGATATCCTTTTTCATAAGCAATCCACATCCAATTGCCTGTTGCAATTCCGTTTGCAATCGGAACCAATAATCCCAAAATACCACCGCAGATCAACGTCCATCTATTGGTAAAGGCAATATCCTTTTTAAGGATAAAGAACACCGTGGCCACCAACCAGATTGGGAAATAAGTTTGGTACAGGAAACCCATATCCACTGTTGGTGCAAACTTTACGATAATAAATTCCAAAGCGGTAACAGGTAGCAAGGTAAGACAGATGGCCATATACCAATTCGCCACTTGTCGGTTGAACTTTCTGCGTTTTTCCGGTATGTTCTTTTTATCACGAGCCACAAGCCAGATCATAATTCCCGATAAAATCACAAAGCACGAAACCAATCCCAGGATAAAGGAAATCACCCGAAGCCCATAACCGGCATAGTCCCCAAAATGGAGACGGAACATCATGTTTTTTACACCATCCAAATAGGAAGTTGGGGCAATTGGCACTTTTTCTTTTGCAATGGAACCATCGGCAATTTTGTAAATACGGTATCCCAAACCGTTCAGTTTGGTATCGTAACCGAGATGTCCACTAATGGCAGCGTGCATATTTTGGTCACCATAGTTGAAAATATGGGTCTCGGTAACCCGAAAATCACCCCATTCTTTTTTTATCTCCTCAACATATTGGTCCAAATGGATGGCCATGTCCAATTTTTCGTTCTGAAATTCATAAACAGGATGGTTGTACTCCAAATCTTCGTACAATTGTTTTTGGTCACCATCATACAGTCCCATTACCATAGGAAGCACCAAAATACCTTTCAGTAAAAAGAAAGCTCCGGTTACGGCATATACAAACTGAAATGGAAACCCTATCACCCCCAGAGCGGTATGGGCATCTGTCCACATGGTCTTTAGTTTGGCCCACGGCCTGAAGGTATAAAAGTTGGAAACGATCTTTTTCCAGTGTACCAAAACCCCTGTAATAATGGCGAAAAGGAAAAAGAAAGCCACAAACCCCGCCAAGGTCCTTCCGTAGGGGTATGGAATTTGGTCCAAAAAATGAAGCCGGTACAAGAATTCACCCAAATGATAGTTACTTGTATAACTATCGGTTTTGGTCTTGTCCTCAGGGTCCAAGTAGAAAAAGACCGGTGCTTTGTCCTCTTCCGTTGCCAATGAATCTTTTGAAGCCCCTAAGTTGACGGAAATGCTCCGTTCGTTGTAATAATGTCTCAATTCCACATCCCGGCCGTATAAATTGTACTCTTTGGCGAGGTCGTTAAGGTGCCCATCCAGGCTGCCGGGCAATACATCTTCTTGACTTACGGAATGTCCACGTTGCCAATTGGCAATTTCATCCCTAAAAAACGAGAAAGACCCTGTAAAAAAAATGACATAAAGCGCTACGCTGATAACGATACCGCTTACGGTATGTGTATGAAATAATATATTATAGATACGGTTTCCCATAGTTTAAACGAGTGGGTGGGTTTGATTTCCAAAATAGGATATGACAAAGAGTGCCAAACTGGTCAAAAGGTAAATACCCCAGACTTTCCAGCCGTTTTTGCCCAGAAAGGCAACGACCATCAAAACAGCCCAAAGAATAAAGGCAGAAAATGTACTGGTAATGATTACCGCTACGTGGTTGAACCAACTGGCCAAGGCCAAATGGAACATCACGGCCACAATGAGACCACCTAAAATAGCTGCGGTAATTTTGGCAAAACGTTGCGGGGGCGATGGGTTCAAATATTTTTTATTGGCTGGCATAGGTTAAAACAAAAAGGTTTCAAAAAAGACTGCGCACAAAAGAAGAATGCCCAAAAAACGGTAGTTCAATAATCTTAATGGAGCAAGAAGAATCACTAAACTGGCTACCGTCATCAAAAGGATTAAGAAAGAGAACGTTCCTGAACCGAGCCCCCAGTAAAAGCAGCTGAGCCCCAATGATAGAATCATTAGGGCCAAACTGGCTAATTGAGCCGATTTTTTGTGTTCACCCGTCCATTTCTCCAAGCCAAAAACACCTACTGAAGCCATTTTTTTGGATGTACCGTACAGCAAGTAAAAAGCTATAAAAGTGAGTAATGAAATTAGGGTCACCATGGCTTATTTCTTTATGCAATAGGTAGCACAATGCCAAATAAATTCATAAGCCTCGCCATTGTAGGTGCCAGGAATTTCTTCCTTGGCAGTTGTTTCCACAATGTACTTGGTGTTCCAAGGCAGGGCAAAGGAAACCTCTCCATTGTCATCCGTGTACAGGGTTTTGGACCACAGGTCGGCTACATAGATTTTAAGCTCGTTTTTTGCAATGGGCTCGCCCTTGTACCATACTTGAAGCCTAATTTTGTCTTCGTCATTTTCCAACTGCTTTACCACAATTCCATCGGGATTTATGGTTTTGGTATCGCCATCGGTTCCCACCTGAACTTTTGCGGTGGAATGATAATGCGTTTTGAAAATCCCAAAGTCATATTGCGTATAATCGATTACATTAATTTCATTGTTGTTCAAGGCAATGGTGTATACGCCATTCTGGGATGGGGTAAAACTCGCCAAATAATGGTCTTCCTTGGCTTTTGTGCTCAACTGCGTTTTTGTGCCATCGGGAGCAATTACCCAAAGGGTAAACTTGGAAACCAAAGGAAAAGCTTCGCCTTCAACTTTTTCAATCACACCGTAGGTGTATTCTCCATAATGCACACGGACTTCCTGTGCTTGGCCCATGGCCCCTGTACCGTTGGTCTCTATCCACAAATAATGTGCAGAGGCCGACAGTATGGGCAGGGTAATGAGCAATAAGGTCGCTATTAGTTTTTTCATCTGTATTCTTAGAATTTATAGGTGAAATTTGCGGAAAGACTTCTTAAGTTTTGGGGGCTGATGGTAGACCAACCTTTGTAATAGTCTTTGTTCGCGATGTTATCCAATTTCAAAGTGATTCTGAAATCCCTTGCATCATAAAAGGCAGAGGCGTTGAGAATTGTGTACTCGTCAATAGTGAACGTACCGTTTGATCTATTGAAGATTTTGTTTTCGCTGGCGTAGTTACCTCCGAATCCAAGTCCAAAGTTTTCCATGGTACCTTGTGTAAATCGGTAGCTGGCCCACACATTGGCCAAGTTCATCGGGCCTGCACTCTCGGGTCTAAAACCGGTAAAGCTGGCGTCTCCTTCAACCAATTTACTGTCGTTGTAGCTATAGCCTGCCACAATGTTCAATCCTTCAATGGGAGAAGCGATAATACTCGCTTCAAAACCTTTGCTGGTCTGTTCCCCATCTTGGGTGTAGAAGTAGTTGTCGGCATCGGTATCGATTCGTTGTGCCATATCGCTCACGGTAATGTCGTAGTAGCTCAAAGTGGCAGATAGTTTATCGTTGAACAGGTTCAATTTGGTACCGAACTCGAACTGGTTGGCGTGCTCAGGGTTCAATGCCCTTACCGAAGTGTTTCCGTCGGAAAGTTCTGTTACGGGTGCCACATTGCTGAATCCGTTCATGTAGTTGGCAAACACCGATACTTTATTCAAGATAGGTTGATATACCAAACCAAATTTTGGCGAGAATGCAGTTTGATTGTATCCGTCGTTGGAAAAACGGTCCACACGCAAACTGGCCATTGCGGACAATTCCGGTAACAGATTGATTACGTTGGAGGCGTAGGCACTGAAAATTTCTTGCTGTGCCTCGCTGAACTGTGCTCCTGGATTGGCCAAGGTGGCTATTCCAGCATCGGCACCGGCCTGTGTCAAAACACCGGAGTCGTACAAGCCGGTTCCCATTGGAGTCCCAAAGTAATCGTGTAGGGCAGGGGCAACGGCTTGGAACTCATCTGGGTTTCTTCCAACATAAATAAAACCTTGGTTTCCATAGCCTGTACTGTTGTTGATGGTCCTTGTTTTAAGGTAATCCAATCCAATTACCAAACGGTTGCGCATGTTTCCGATATTGAAATCACCTATAAAGTTTTGTTGGATATCGGTTCCCAAAGTCTCCGAGTTTTGGTTACTGGTGTAGCGGCCCAAAATAATGCCGTCTTCGAGTGGAGTACCAGAAAGAGCTTCTACAGTTGAAGATATCTCGTACAAGTAGGAGTAGTAACCATCAGACTTTGCGTTTGATCTGGAAATTACGGTCTGAGAGGTCCATGAATCGCTCAAAATATAGTTCATCTGACCTTGCAGGCTGTATGTTGGTGTATCTATATACAAATCGTTGCTGGTGTACGATCGTTTGTAATCGTAACCCAATTCATCCAAATTGGTCACACGGAGTGGCGAACCACGATCTACAAACAACATGGTCTGGTTGGTGCTTCTACCATTGTAAAACTCGGTATTGATGTTAAAAGAAAGTCTATCAGTTGCCTGAAATGCCAAAGATGGCGCAAAGAAGAACGACTTTCTAAATCCAGCATCCTGGTAGCTGTTTTGTGTATGGTACGAAGTGTTTACACGAAGTGCGACATTGTTTTGGTTGCCCAAGGTGGTGTTTACATCGGCGCTTACCCTGTTCAATCCATAACTGCCAGAAGTGTAGGAGATATTTCCTCCAAAACCGTAGAATGGTTTTTTAGTGTTGATGTTGATCAAACCACCGTAGGAAATCAAGCTGCTACCATACAAAGTTCCTGAAGGTCCTTTGATGACCTCAATGGATTCAATGTTGGCTGGATCGGGACTTCCGTTGGTCAGGCCAGGCAATCCGTTGATCATTGTTGGTTGCACGGGAAAACCACGTAATGAGAAATATCCAGCTCCATCATTTCCTCTACCTGTAGACTCCCAAAGTTTATCGATGCCGGGTGCGTTTTTAAGGGCATCTTCAAAATTGGTCACTACTTGGTCCTGTAACAACTCGGTTGAAATAGAATTGAACACTTGAGGATTTTCAATGTCTTTTAAGGGCATTTTGGATACGTATACGCTTGCTTTGCGCCCAAATTTGTTTACTTGGTTCCCTTCGACCACAACTTCGTTCAGTTGTTCTTGTCGCTCCAGCATAGTAATGGTTTGTACGGTTGTAGTTTGGTTGGAATAAACCGTTACGGTTTTATTCTGTGTACCAAAACCTACCATTGAAAATGTCAAAGTGTAGGAGCCAGGGGCAAGGTCGGATATTTCATAGTTCCCTGAATAATTTGTATTTGTTCCTAAATTAGTATTGGAAACTGCAATATTAACATTGGCCAAAGGATGGTTTCTTTGATCTGTTACTTTTCCGGAGATGTTCCCTGATTGCGCTTGTGCTAAAGAATAAAAAGCCAAGCTTAGCATGAGTAGTATACGTTTCATTGTATTATTTAAAATTAGTCTAAATAAATGTTTTGGCAAATGTAAATGCCAATGATTGCTTATCCAAAATATATTTAGACTAATTATAAATAAGGTTTTTAACTAAAACTTATTTAACTGTTAAACAGAGGGTTGCTCAGTAAATTTTAACAGTTTTAAGCTGCTTAAAGGGAATTGATGGTTTTTCGGATAGCGGTTAAATCGGTAAGCAGTTTTTCCAATAAACTTAAATCCAGCATATTGGCTCCATCACTTTTGGCGTTGGCGGGGTCAAAATGGGTTTCCATAAAAAGACCGTCAACACCTGCGGCAATTCCTGCCCGGGCCATAGTGCCGATCAAGGCTGGTCTACCGCCAGTTACGCCGGAAGATTGGTTGGGTTGTTGAAGCGAGTGGGTAACATCCAAAACCACGGGGGCATATTGTTTCATGGTGGGTACGCCACGAAAATCCACGATCATATCCTGGTATCCGAACATTGTACCGCGATCGGTAATCCAAACTTGCTCATTACCCGAATCGGTTACCTTTTTTACAGCATGCTGCATACTTTCAGGGCTCATAAACTGACCCTTTTTTAAGTTGACCACTTTTCCTGTTTCGGCAGCTGCAACTACCAAGTCGGTCTGTCTCACCAAAAAGGCGGGTATCTGCAATACGTCAACATATTCCGCAGCCATAGCGGCATCGGATATTTCATGAATATCCGTTATGGTGGGCACTTTAAAGGTTTCCGAGACCTTTTTTAAAATTTTCAGGGCTTTTTCATCACCTATCCCTGTAAAGGAATCAATACGGCTCCGGTTCGCTTTTTTAAAACTTCCTTTAAAAACATATGGAATCTTAAGCTTGTCCGTAATGGCCACGACCTTTTCTGCAATGCGCATGGCCATATCCTCACCCTCGATGGCACAAGGTCCTGCCAACAAAAAAAAGTTATCGCTGTCCGTGTGTTTTATCTGTGGAATTTTGGTGATGTCCATTTCTTAAAGTTTGCACAAATATAGCATTAAACAATGGTATCCTTTTTAGATTTATCAAACTAAACCATCAACTATGAAGTACGGGATTATTTTGTTCGTCCTTGGGCTATTGCCCCTAATTTCCCATGCACAATGGCAGGAACGGGGAGGTGCCTTTGATTTGGTGCATTTGGAGCGTCATCAGTTTAAATTGAACTTGTTGAGTCCCGGATTCACCTATGAGCTGGGTCTTTTTAAAAATCAAAGTGTTTCTATTGATTTAGGTTTGGCCACTGCCACCTACGAAGAGGGTTATGTGTTTGGATTGGCAACCAATAACCGATACCGATATTACCATAATTTTAATAGAAGGGATAGGTTGGGCAAAAACACTTCTGGGAATTCGGGGAACTACATCGCGGCGGCCCAGGCCATTTTCTTTTCACAGCTGCGGATTTCCACAAATGTTGAAGGCCCTAATGATTTTAATTTGGGATTTTACGGAATGGTCTATGGCATTCAACGAACCTATGAAAAAGGCTTCAATTTTAATTTGGAACTTGGAGCAGGATATTACCGCGGAGATGGTGTTCCCAATGGGTATGGACCATTGCTGAACATTACGTTTGGATGGGTGGCTACCAAAAGAAAGAAAAAGGACCCATATCTTGATTAAATAAAGCCACCAAAACATACTATTTTGGTGAAATTTGGGTTATACTATTACCAAATTAACCTACAATGCGCCGCTCACTACTTTTGGCATTTCTGTCAACAAGCTTTTTCATGCACGCCCAATACGGGACAAATTGCGAGGTTCGCCAGTTTAAGCTAAATGCCTTTAATCCTGGCATAGAATATGAAATGGCTCTGGGCGTAAACAGTACGTTGGATATTCGAGTGGCATACCAAGCAGCTTTGGAACCGGCCAGTTCCCAACCGCTGGAAGATTTCGATTTCTTCCCTGCCATTACCGTTCAAAACCGTTATTATCATAACCTAAATAGTCGGGAAAGGCGCAGAAGGTCCATTTATGGGAATTCAGGTAACTACTTTGCCCCTTCGGCGGCAGTTTTTTCTCCAGGTAGCCGCGTTGTCGAGGGTAGGTTGGTTGATGGAATTCATGGCTATGGCGGACTGGTTTACGGGATTCAGCGTAGTTATGATTCTGGTTTTAGCTTCTCGATTGATGCAGGGGCTGGTTACTATGTAGGGCCGTTCAAAGGCACCATTCAACCCGTGGTAAACTTAAGTGTTGGCTGGATTATCAGCGAGAAGCGATGGTGTGTTGGTTTGTAAATTTGGAACTCCCACTAAATCAATAAGATAAAAATAACATTTAGGTGTGCTAACAAGTAAAAAATAGCAGTATCTTTGCGGGCTTAAAAATTTAGGTTATGTCCAAAATCAAAAACATTGCAATCATTGCACACGTAGACCACGGTAAAACTACTTTGGTTGATAAAATCATGTACCATTGCCAGTTGTTCCGAGAAAACGAGAACAAGGGCGACCTGATATTGGATAACAACGACCTGGAAAGGGAACGCGGGATCACCATTGTTTCCAAAAACGTTTCCGTTGTTTACAAAGACACAAAAATAAATATTATAGATACCCCTGGTCACGCCGATTTCGGGGGTGAAGTAGAACGTGTTTTGAACATGGCCGATGGGGTTTTGTTGTTGGTGGATGCCTTTGAAGGGCCAATGCCACAGACCCGTTTTGTACTTCAAAAAGCCATTGATCTTGGTTTGAAGCCATGTGTTGTCATCAACAAAGTTGATAAGGAAAACTGTACCCCGGAAGAAGTGCACGAAAAAGTGTTCGATCTAATGTTTGAATTGGGTGCAGAAGAATGGCAGCTCGATTTCCCAACCGTTTATGGTTCTGCAAAGAACAACTGGATGGGCGAGGATTGGAAAACCCCGACCGAGAATATTGAGCCATTATTGGACATGGTGATTGAACATGTACCAGAATTTAAACTTGAGGAAGGCTCAACTCAAATGTTGATTACTTCCTTGGATTTCTCTTCTTTTACGGGTCGAATCGCCATTGGTAGATTACAAAGAGGAACGCTCCGTGAAGGGCAACAAGTTTCTTTGGTAAAAAGAGACGGTTCCGTTGTAAAAACTAGAATTAAGGAACTTTACACTTTTGAAGGACTTGGACGCTTAAAAGTGGAAGAGGTTGTTGCAGGAGATATTTGTGCCATTGTTGGTATGGAAGGTTTTGAAATCGGTGATACTGTTGCCGATCTTGAAAACCCTGAGAAATTGAAGACTATCGCCATTGATGAGCCAACCATGAGTATGCTTTTCACCATTAACGATAGTCCATTTTTTGGTAAGGATGGAAAGTTTGTTACTTCCAGACACATTAAAGAGCGTTTGGAAAAAGAATTGGAAAAAAACTTGGCACTTCGTGTTCAAGAAACCGACAGTGCCGATAAATTTTTAGTGTATGGCCGAGGTGTTTTGCACCTTTCTGTATTGATTGAAACCATGCGTCGCGAAGGTTACGAGCTTCAAATTGGTCAGCCACAAGTGATCATTAAAGAGATTGATGGTGTAAAATGTGAGCCTGTGGAACATTTGACCATCGATTTACCAGAGGAAGTATCCGGAAAAGCTGTGGAAATGGTATCCATCCGAAAAGGGGAGATGACCAGTATGGAGGCCAGAGGTTCCAGAATGGTTTGTGAATTCATCATTCCATCGAGGGGAATCATCGGTCTTAGGAACCAACTGTTGACCGCTACGGCGGGAGAGGCCATAATGGCACACAGGTTTTTTGAATATCAGCCATTGAAAGGGGATATCGCACAACGATTGAACGGGTCTTTGGTTTCTATGGAAAACGGAACTGCGATTCCTTATTCCATTGATAAGCTTCAGGAAAGAGGTAAATTCTTTATCGATCCGGGAGAGGATATCTACGAAGGACAGGTAATTGGTGAAAACTCCCGCCAGGATGATATGACGGTGAACGTAACCAAAACCAAAAAACTTTCCAACGTACGTTCCGCAGGTGCCGATGATAAGGCCAAGATTGTGCCTGCCATCAAATTCTCGTTGGAAGAAGCCTTGGAATACATCCAAAAGGATGAATACGTTGAGGTAACGCCAAACCACTTGAGGATTCGAAAAATCTATCTGAAAGAAGTGGACAGAAAGAGAAACAAAGTAGTGTAAGCAAGCTTACTTTAAACATAATGGGAAAGCGAGTGAGGAAACAGTCTTCATTCGCTTTTCTTTTTAAAGTCTGCTGGGAATCTTGGTTCTACCTACTCTGGAAACTAGTGTAAATGCCCGTGGTGCTGTTCTCGTAAACATGCGACGGCCGCTCCAATAATACCGGCATGGTTCATAAGTTCAGCTTTTACCACTTCCGTATCAATTTTGATGTATTGGTTGAACTCTTCCCATTTTTTTGAGGTTCCACCCCCTACGATGATAAGGTCCGGACATACAATAAGCTCTACTAATTTCAAGAATTTATTAAAGCGCTTGCCCCATTTTTTAAAACTAAGGTCCTCTCTTTCTTTGGCAGAAGCGGCAGCCCATTTTTCAATCTTCTTGTATTTTTTGTAAGGAATCTGTCCTAACTCAAAATTCGGGATGAGCACGCCATTATAAAAGGCCCCGCTACCAAGACCTGTTCCAATGGTAATCATGATTACCAAGCCATTTTTGCCTTTTCCTACCCCGTAGTTCATGGAAGCATAGCCGGCAGCATCTGCATCGTTCAACACCGTAAATTCGTGACCTGTATACTCGGTGAACAATTCATCCACGTTAACACCCACCCAACTTGGGTCTAGGTTTCCAGGAGACTTGCATACCCCATTTTTAACGATAGAGGGAAATCCACAGCCGACAGGACCTTCATAATTAAAATGGTCAACAATTTCGGCCACCACTTTGGCCATGTCCTTCGGCTTTTTTGATTTTGGGGTTGGAATTCGGAAACGTTCCGTCAACATTTCTCCGGTTTCGGCGTTTACAAGGGCACCTTTTATGCCCGATCCGCCTATATCAATACCAAGAATTTCCATATATAGGAAGCAAAATTAGTTTTAACAAAGTAACAAAAACTTTTATTGATCAAGCAATTCCAGTGTAAATCAATGTACTGCGCGGATATTTCGGTGATTAAATCGCTTTTTGAATCACTTCAAAAACTTTGCTGCCATCGCATTTTAGAGTTTTGTGCGGATATTTTAGGATTAGGGCATAATCGTGTGTGGCCATTATAATAGTTCTACCATTCTTATTAATATCCTGTAAAACCTTCATTACCTCCACACTGGTCTGAGGGTCCAAATTCCCAGTGGGTTCATCTGCAAGTATAAGCTCAGGGTCGTTCAACAGGGCGCGGGCAATGGCAATACGTTGTTGCTCACCGCCTGAAAGCTCGTGGGGAAACTTAAAGCCTTTGGTTTTCATACCCACTTTGTCGAGGACCTCCTCGATTTTGTCGTCCATTTTTTTTGAGTCCGTCCATCCCGTTGCTTTAAGGACAAATTTCAGGTTGTTGTTGACATTTCTATCGGGAAGCAATTTAAAATCCTGAAAAACAATGCCCAATTTCCTCCGCAAATAGGGAATGTCCTTTTCTTTCATTGTTTTCAGGTCAAAATCCACGACCTGGCCAACCCCTTGTTTAAGTGGTAGATCCGCATAAAGAGTTTTCATGAAACTACTCTTACCGCTTCCCGTTTTACCAATAATGTATACAAACTCCCCTTTTTTTACCTCAAGGTCGATATGGTTCAAAATAAGGTTCTCGTTTTGGAACACGGCAGCGTCCTGTAATTTTAAGATGGTCTCGGGCATAATTAGTTCAATAAGCTTTACAAAAGTATTTGAAAATACACGAACAGAATCAAAAATTAAAGATCAAAGCATATTTTTCCAAAAAATATGATGGCATCATTATCGCCAAACCTGAGTGTTCAGGTTTAGGTCCTCCACAATGCCAATGGCTGTTGTAATGTCATTATAAAATAGTTCAAGCACATTGGAATCGACCAGATTTTTGTTCTCTTGTAGACTAAAAAAGCCATACGGATGATGAACCGCCATATAGAGCTTACCGCCTTTAAACGATAGTATGATGGGTTTGTTGATTTTTTGTTTTAACAATGTGATTCTACGCATTAAGGAAGTGGATAAAACATATCTCGCTTCAACCTGGTCAGTGCTGTACACCACAAATTCTTTTTCAAATTCCGAATCTTCAAGATTTACCAATTGGTCGCGACCAAAATTTAAGGACTGTATGGTTTTTGCCAAATATCCGATTCTCTTTTCGAATTGATCGGGCAGTACAATGGTGGTTCCACTGCATTTTTTGTTAAAGTCAACTATGGCGAACATGCCCGATAAACTACTCCCTATTTGTTCAATGCTTTTCTCTTTTTTGAATATAGGACGTATATAGGTATATGCAATGTATATGTGTGCAAAGAAGGGAATGTACATGAGATAAGAACCATAGCGTTGGTCAACAATGTTAACATTGCCGATGGTAATGGAAGTATCCTTGACCTTTCCAGAAAGAAGCCCTTGGCCTCGATTGTATATCGGTCCATGCGTTTTTTTGTCAAAAGGTCGTCGGTACATGGTCACCAATCCACTATTTATTAATTCTTCGGTTTTGATCTGTTCGTGTTCATAGAACTCAAATGTGGGAACCATTTTGTCCAAGAGCACTCGCATCAGCCTCTTTTCAATAGTAACGTATTTGTTTTTGTATGTTTGGAATATTATTAAACTGATGAAAAACAAGAACCAAAAAAACAGTACCAACATTTGGGGAGTAAAGGTCCATGGTGCGTTGGGGGACAAACTTGCGATCCATTCGGTAAATTTGGAGTTGAACAAGTATACGAACAAAACAAGGGCAATGCCACATATAAGGAAAAGTTGTATAAGGAAAGTGTATATCACCTTATAGAAACGGTAGGTTTTCCTGAGCTTTTCTGCTTCTTGCAGCAATGGCAACAGCTCTTTCTTTAGGTTTTGGAAGTCCATCATATCTGTCTATGATTAAAATGAAACTTTAGGGAGGTCCGCTTCGGATGGTTTTATTGTGAACATGGTCTTTGGGGAATATCCCATGAACTTGGCAACAATATTGGAAGGGAACATCTCCAAGGTATTGTTGAATGCGTACACGGCCGCATTATATGCCCTTCTTGAGGCAGAAAGCTGTTCTTCCACTTCGTTTAAACTTGATTGGAGAAGCAAGAAATTTTCGCTGGCCTTTAAATCGGGGTACGCTTCCACCGTTATTTGAAGTTTTCCCAATAGCTGATCCATCTGGCTTTCGAGTTTAAGCCTTAATTCGGATGGTGGGTCTCTATCCACAATGTTGTTTCTCAGTTTGGTGAGGGAGATCAGTGTCTCACTTTCATGTTTGGTGTACCCTTTAATGGTGTTTACCAGTTGTGGAATTAAATCAGTTCTTTTTTTCAGCATTACATCTATGCTCCTATATGCTTCCTCAACCTTATTCTTTTTACTGATTAAGTTGTTGTACAAAAGCACACAAATCAATAAAAAGGATAAGGGGATAATGAATAAGTATGTCATCTCAACAAAAATTAAATTGAACAATGTGGCAATGCACGGACATTGCCAGATTTAAAATTGAAAAAAGGGTTTTATGCCTTTTATGTTGAGGTTTGAAATTGAAATCCTAAATTATCTGGAACAGAAATTTCATACGATTTCAAGTAATTAGGATTGTTGTTGCCAATGAGGTTTTTTGGCATGAGTGCTAAAATTACTATTTCGAGGTAATAAATCAAGTCTAGAGTCGTAAATTTCGGTAAATGACCAATTAAATATACTTTGGCCTTAATTTTGACGTTATGAGTAAAGTCAATCGAGAAGAGCGTAGAACACTATGAATCGAAAAAACCTCCTTTTAATTCCCATTTTAATGGGAACTTTTTTTGTGCTTTCCGCACAGGAAACCAAAATATACACCCACGAAAACAAAGCCTATCAAGATGCCTTGGCGCTCTACAACAACGAGCAGTACCAGGCAGCTCAGCATATTTTTGAGTCCATAAAGGCCACTACCAAGGATGGGGAAACAGAAGCCAACAGTGCTTACTATGCTGCCAACGCAGCCATTCGTTTGAACCAGCGTGGAGCGGATAAAATGATGGAAGATTTTGTGGAACGTTACCCTACATCCACCAAAAGGAATTCTGCTTTTTTGGATGTGGCCGACTACTATTTTGAAACAGGAAAATACCCCTACGCTCTAAAATGGTATAAAAAAGTTGATGAAAATTCGATGCCTTATTCAGAACGCGACCGTTTTAATTTTAACAACGGATACGCCTTGTACGCATCTAAACGTCCACAAGAGGCAGAGCGTTATTTGAACAAGGTGACCACCTCCCAAAAATATGGCTCGCAGGCCAAATATTATTTGGGGTACATTGCCTACGAACAAGACGATTACAGCTCAGCTAGCGCCCGTTTCGACCAAATCCAAGACCCGGAATTGCTTGATGAAAAGCTCACGTACTATCAAGCCGACCTGAATTTTAAATTGGGAAAGTTTGAGGAAGCCATCACAATGGCCAAAAAACAACTGCCCAAATCCAATCGTCAGGAAGTTTCGGAATTGAACAAGATCATTGGTGAAAGCTATTTCAATTTGGAACAATATGCCGAGGCCATCCCCTACCTGGAAGAATACAGGGGCAAGCGGGGCAAATGGAACAACACCGATTATTATTTATTGGGGTACAGCCATTACAAATTGGGCGATTATCAAAAAGCGATTCAGCAGTTCAACAAAATTATCGGCGGCACCAATGCCGTTTCCCAAAATGCATATTATCACTTGGCAGAGTGCTACTTGAAACTGGATAAAAAGTCCGAAGCCTTGAATGCGTTCAGAAATGCTTCGCAAATGGAGTTTAGTCCAGAAATCCAAAAAGATGCTTGGTTGAACTATGCCCGTTTGAGCTACGAAATCGGTAATGCGTACGAGCCCGTTCCACAGGTGTTGACCACTTATTTGGAAAAATATCCAAAGGATGAGCATCAAATGGAAATCCAGGAACTTTTGGTGGATTCTTATATCACATCCCGCAATTTCGAAGGTGCCATGCAACTTTTGGAGGAGAACCAAAACTACGCTAGCAAGGAAACTTATCAGAAAGTGGCCTACTACCGTGGGGTGGAACTGTTTATTGATGGTGATTTCGAAGGTGCTCGGGAGCGATTCGATAAATCCTTGAAAAGTGCCGAAAATTCAAATTTTGAAGCTCGAGCTCTTTATTGGAAAGCTGAGTCGGCCTACAGATTGAACCAATTTGAGGAGGCCTTAGTGGATTTCGTTCGATTCCAGAACTTTCCGGCTGCCAGATCACTTCCCGAATATGAGCAGCTGGATTACAATTTGGGCTACTCTTACTTCAAGCTAAAAGACTACAATAATGCCATATCCTATTTTCAGAATGTGGTGAGCTCCAATGCCATTGATGACCAAAGAAAGAACGATGGTTATTTACGGTTGGGCGACAGTTACTTTGTGAACAGTAAATATCAATTGGCAATGAAAGCCTACGATGCATCATCAAAGATGAACGGTCCCGAACGTGATTATGCGGCCTTCCAGAAAACTCTATGTGATGGATTTTTGGGTAACAATTCAGCAAAAATTGATGGCCTTAACGAATTCTTGAGGATGTTCCCTACCTCCTCATTACGGGATGATGCACTTTTTGAACTGGGCAATTCCTATATCAATAATGACCAAGAAAGTTTAGGGCTGCAGACCTACGACCGTATTGTGGCGGAGTATTCGGGGAGTAAATTTGCCCCACGTGGATTGTTGCGTTCAGGATTGGTGTACTACAATTCCAGTCGTAATGATCAAGCATTGGACAAACTTAAAGAAGTGGTTCAAAAATATCCGAACACCCAAGAAGCGAAACAAGCGGTGGCCACTGCCAAATTGGTGTATGTGGACGAAGGTCGGGTGAGCGAATATGCCGCCTGGGCCAGAAATCTGGACTTTGTGGAGGTGACCGATACCGAACTGGACAATGCTAGTTTTGAATCCGCGGAAAGAAAACAAATTGAGGGCAAAACTACAGCCGCCATTCGTGGGTACGAAGATTATTTAAAAGAGTTCCCTAATGGATTGCATGCGCAGAATGCCAATTTCGCCTTAGCGCAACTGTATTTTGCCAACGGAGAAAAAGAAAAGGCCCTACCAAAATACAAAGCAGTGGCCGATAGTGGGAACGGAGCTTATACGGAACAAGCATTGACCCGTGTTTGTGAAATCTATGTGGATAAGCAGGACTACAATAGCGCCATTCCCTATTTGAAAAGATTGGAAAACACGGCAGATATCTCAGAGAACAAGACTTTCGCCCAGTCCAATTTAATGAAAGGTTTTTACGGTCAAAAGGATTATTCCCAAACCATCGCTTATGCCGAAAAGGTGTTGAACGCTCCTAAAATTGACGATCGTATCAGAAGTGACGCACAGATAATGATTGCACGTTCCGCCATTGCTACGGATAACGAGAGTTTGGCCAAAACCGCCTACCAGGATGTAAAACAAATTGCATCTGGCGAGCTTGCCGCTGAGGCTTGGTATTACGATGCTTATTTCAAAAATAAGGAAGAGGATTTTGAAGCATCCAACAAGTCCGTTCAAAAGTTGGCCAAGGATTATGCAGCCTACAAGGAATGGGCAGGAAAAGGCTTGGTGGTTATGGCCAAGAACTTTTACAATTTGGGAGATGCCTTCCAGGCCACTTACATTTTGGAAAGTGTCATTTCCAATTTTTCCGAATTTGAGGATATCGTTTCGGACGCAGAAGGTGAACTGGCCACGATCAAGGCCAAGGAAGCAGAGAGCAATTCATCCGTAGACCCCAACGAAAACTAAACGAGACACAAGATGCAAAAGAGAACCTATTATATATTTTCATTACTTTTTTTGAGCCTTTGCGGAATGGTTATCGCCCAAGAAGAGGATAACATTGGTACAGAAACGGTAACGGTGGTAAAACCGTATTCCCCGACCGTTTCGGATGCCTTTAAGATCAAATCCTCTCCAAGTTTGAACGATTCCATTGTGCTCCAGAAGAAGAAAATCAATTATAGTATATTCTCTGTGCCCGTTGCGTCCACCTTTACCCCAGCAAAGGGTAAGGCTTCGGGGGTGGAAAAAACACCACCGCCCACTTTGTACAATTCCTATGCTTCGGTGGGCTTGGGTAACTACAATAATGCCTTGGTTGATTTTTACACGAGTCGGGAATTCAACAGGGGAGAAGATTTGTTGGACTTTGGGCTAACCCACAATTCATCCCGCGGAGATTTGGACTCCACGCCCTTGGAAACGGATTTCTACGACACCGAGTTGAATGCTTCCTATGCTAAAAAGGACCGTTATATGGATTGGGGTGCCGCCATAGGATTACAGCACCAGCTGTATAATTGGTACGGAATACAGAGTGAATTGTTCAGTGAGGATGAAATCAATGCGATGGATGAAACGCAAAACTATTTCAATGCAGAAGCGAAGGCCCATTTCAATATGGAGGACTCTTATTTTAAGAGTGGGAATATCTTGTTGAGACGCTTTTGGGATGCTACGGAATCTGCTGAGAACCGGGCAGTGATCAATCCCACTTTTGAATTGCCCATTACTGAGGAATTGATCACGATTTCTGCCAAGGTCGATTATGTGGGAGGTAATTTTAAGAATGGCACCATAACAGAATCTGTGAACGATGGAGAGAAGAATTATAGCCATCTACAGGCGGGAGTGAACCCAAGTTTGTTGATCCTGCGTGATGACCTTACGTTAAATTTGGGTGCCAACATCGTCTACGGACTGGATATGGAAAATAGCGAGAACAATTTTTATATCTATCCATCTGTAACAGCATCCTATCGTGTGATGGACGAAAATGTGATCGCTTACGGAGGAATAGAAGGGGAGTTAAAGCAAAATTCCTATCATGACTTTGTGGATGACAACCCTTATGTGTCCCCGACCTTGGATATTGTCCCGACGGACCAACAATATGAAGGATATTTGGGCCTGAAAGGACAGTTGACCTCCAATGTGGGGTATAACATCAAAGGTTCGTACATGGCGGAAAACAGGAAGCCGTTGTTCTATCAAAATACGGTAAACACGACCAGAACCGATGAAAAGAGTTATTACTATGGCAATTCCTTTCAAGTTTTTTATGATGACGTAAAAACCTTGGGTGTATTTGGGGAAATCAATGTGGATGTGAACCGTAATTTTTCTTTGGGTGTTAACGCAGAATTTTATGATTACGATACCGAAACCGATAACCCTGCTTGGAACTTGCCATCGATCAAAGGATCTCTCTTTATGGATTATCAGATTACCGACCAATGGTATATGGGTGCCAATTTGTTTTATGTAGGGGAAAGGGATGCTTTGACCTCGGTTGTCTTAACCAATAATGTGCCTCCGTCCATTTCTTATACTCAGCTTACGTTGGACAGCTTTTTTGACGCCAATGCCCATATAGGGTACAGGTTCAACGAGCAGCTCTCCATTTTTGTGAAAGCATCCAATATTGCGAACAATAATTACCAGCGTTGGGCCAATTTTAGGGTCCAGGGATTCCAAGCTTTGGCAGGGGTATCCTATAAGTTTGATTTTTAGTTTGTAGGAGAATACGCAATAAATAGCTGAAAATACCGTTCATTATTTTCGGTTAACTCATTGATGTTCCAATAGTTGGCCGTTCCCATACAATTGGAAATAATGCAACCAAGACCAATACATACGCTGGTTCTTTACTTGTTTTTGATGATTTCCTTCGTTGGATTTAGTCAAAATATGGTACAAAATGGCGGTTTTGAAGACTTTGTATCTTGTCCGGTTAAAATGAGCAATCTCAACAAGGATGCGGAGCATTGGAGTGCCCCGACCCTGGGAACGACTGATTATTTTAACGAATGTAGCCGAACCAAGTTGGGAGTTCCGATGAACTTTAAGGGGAAGCAGGATCCGTACGAAGGTGCTGCTTATGCTGGACTGTATCTCTTCGCTCCACGAGATTATCGCGAATACATTCAAGTGCCGCTCACGGAAACACTGGAAAAAGGAAGTCGATACCGATTGACCTTGTTCATCAGTCTTTCCGAAAAGTCGGATGGGGCCGTAATGGATATGGGGGCTGTGTTTTCCGAAAAGCCACTTTCGGTGCATACCAAACGCGAACTTTCACAAAGTGAACTCTTGTCTGCCTCTACTCAGACGACCCATATCAAACAATTTCCCGTTACTGGTTATTATCAGGATAAGCAGGACTGGATGGAATTGAGTTTTGATATGGTGGCCAAAGGTTTTGAAAATCATTTGATTCTTGGAAACTTCAAAAGTAATGCAGGTACTTCCTACTTGGATACACAAAATCCATCAAAAAATGAGGAAGGCTATGCCTATTATTATCTCGACGATATTTCGTTGACCTACCTGGGCCCAGAATACAAAACCGATGAGGTGTATGTGTTGGATCATGTCAATTTTAATTTTGATCGTTTTGATCTTCAGCCCAAAGCAGAGCAAAGTCTTAAAGATGTATATAAATATTTAGAAAAACATCCCAACCTAAAGGTTGCCATTAGTGGACATACCGATGATTTGGGTTCCGATAAGTACAACGACATCCTCTCTCGAGAACGTGCCGGTTCGGTTGCACAATATTTGATTGATTTGGGATTGGATAAAAACAGAATAACCTCCAGGGGGTATGGGGATAGTAAACCACTGGACACTACCCGCACAGACGAAGCCCGAAGAAAGAACCGAAGAGTGGAGTTTGTGATGACAAAGTTTGAAGACGAAAACCCTTAAACATATCCTTGCTTTTTCTATTTTTGATGGAAACCAACAGAAATGAAAAAGTTCTTATTGTTCGTCACGGGTCTGGTCGTTTTTTCTTGCACAACCAAAGAAGAGGTAGACCTTATCGTTACCAATGCAAATATTTATACCGTGGACGATGCCTTCTCCAAAGCATCGAGTATAGCCATCAAAGATGGAAAGTTTGTTGCCGTTGGCGATTCCGAAGAAATCTCAAAAAAATATAATCCCCAAAAACAGTTGGACGCAGAGGGCAAGACCATTGTTCCGGGCCTTATCGATGCCCATTGCCATTTTTATGGATTGGGCCAAAACCAACAGGTTGTAGATTTGGTCGGGACCCAAAGTTTTGATGAGGTACTGGAAAGAGTAGTGGCATTTCAAAACGATCGTCCATCCAACTTTATTTTGGGAAGGGGATGGGACCAAAATGATTGGGAGGTTAAAGAATTCCCGACCAAGGACAAATTGGATGAATTGTTCCCCGATATCCCTGTGGCTTTGGAACGCATAGATGGCCACGCGTATCTCGTGAACCAAAAGGCATTGGATATGGCGGGCATAACAGCTGACACCGAAACGGAGGGTGGCGAAATTGTCAAAGAAGATGGTGAGGTTACAGGCGTTTTGGTCGATAACCCGATGGGTTTGATCAATAATGTGATTCCACGGCCTAGTCTGGAACAAAACATACAAGCTCTTAAGGATGCCGAGAAAATCTCTTTGGATTATGGGTTGACCACAGTAAACGACGCTGGACTGTCGCGGGATATTATTGAATTGATAGATAGTTTGCAACAGGCGGATGAACTATCCATTCGAGTGTACGCAATGGTCTCCAATTATCCCGAAAATCTGGATTACTTTTTGGATAAGGGCATAATCAAAACAGAGGGGTTGAATGTCCGTTCCATAAAAGTATATGGCGATGGTGCTTTGGGTTCTCGGGGAGCCGCGTTACGAGCACCTTACTCCGATAAACCGGGTCATTTTGGGGCTATGGTAACTCCTGTGGACCAAATTGAAGCTTTGGCTCAGCGAATTGCAGCCACCGATTATCAAATGAATACCCATGCCATTGGTGATTCTGCCAATATTGTGGTGTTAAGGGCGTATGAAAAAGCCTTGGAGGGTAAAACCGACCGTAGATGGAAAGTGGAACATGCACAAGTAATTTCGCAATCCGATTTCGATTATTTTGAAAATGGTGTTATTCCATCCGTTCAGCCGACCCACGCTACCAGCGATATGTACTGGGCAGAGGATAGGTTGGGTCCTGAACGTGTAAAAGGTGCATATGCCTACAAAGATCTATTGGAGAAAGCCGGGTTGGTGGCATTGGGCACCGACTTTCCTGTGGAGCAAGTAAATCCATTTTTGACCTTTTATGCCGCGGTGGCCCGACAGGATGTGGAACAATATCCGGAAGGAGGTTTTCAAATGGAGAATGCCTTGAGCAGGGAGGAAACCTTGAAAGGTATGACCATTTGGGCAGCTTATTCCAATTTTGAGGAAGATGAAAAAGGTAGCATTGAGCCAGGTAAATTTGCTGATTTTGTGATATTGAGCGATGATATTATGACGATTCCATCCGAAGAGATTCCCAATGTGACCGCCGAACATGTTTTCTTGGGTGGGATCCAGAAAAAATAATACCCTTTTGTCATTCTGAACGAAGTGAAGAATTTACTTGAAGCTTTTTTGAGTTGTGAAGAGAAATAAAAAAAAGCCCCGAAATGGGGCTTTTATATTTTTAAGACTAAAACTTTTTAGTAGCTGATAGGCAAGGTAACCCTTGTGGTTCCCCAACCCATAACCAAGTTTCCATCGTCATCGAAAGCCATTCCAAAAGCTTCCAATTCTTCACTGTCGGTAGAAACTGTTGCCGTAGCTCTAACTACATCACCATCGCTATCGTAGGAATAAGCACCCCATTGGTGTAGGTTGCTGTTCAGGATTACCGTCCACTCATCTTCGCCGGGAATGGAAAACAAAGAGTAGGAACCGGCTTTAATGGTTTTACCGCCAACTTTGGCATCCTTGTAAAATGTAATTTCTGTAGCTTCGTTTGCACCTGTTCTCCAAACTTTTCCAACCGGAGCCAATTCGGCAAGGCTACGTCCCTTTAATTGTGGGCGACTGTAAATAACACGGGCAGCTTTATCGGCCTCCCTGGAGCTTGCAGGATAATACGCAATATCCGCTGGACTCGCATCAAGTCCACTGAATTTTTGTGCCGTAGCTTCTGTGGTGAATACTAAACTGGTACAAAGCACTAAAAGTAGTAATGTTAATTTCTTCATGATTGTGATTTAAGTTCCTTGTAAAACTAATTAATTCTAATGTTGCTATAAATATACAGACGAGAAAATTAAACAACCTTACAAAGCGTTCGGGTTAAAAGCATAAAAGAATAAAAAAATTACATATTTTATTTTAATGGACATAAATAGTTATTAAATGTAATTCAAAATAACTTTAGGGTTTTATATATTAATCTTTAAGTTCATTTTTGTTTGAAAATTGTTACTAAATTAATTGATATGTGTGGTATTGTATGCGCATTTGATGTAAAGGAAAGTACGGAGGTACTTAGGCCCCAATTGTTAGAGATGTCGAAGAAAGTAAGGCACCGTGGGCCGGATTGGAGTGGTATTTACTCCAACGACAAAGCCATTTTGGCCCATGAGAGATTGGCCATTGTGGATCCTGCTTCAGGAAAACAACCATTGTTCAGTGCCGATGGTAAATTGGTTTTGGCCGCCAACGGTGAAATATATAATCATCAAGAGTTGAGAAAACAATTTGATGGGAAATACGATTTTCAGACCCAGTCCGACTGTGAGGTGATTTTGGCGCTTTATCAAGAAAAGGGACCTGATTTTGTGGATGAAATGAACGGAATATTTGGTTTTGCCATCTATGATTCCGAAAAGGACGAGTATTTCATCGCCCGTGACCATATGGGAATCATTCCATTGTATATTGGTTGGGATAAGAACGGAACCTTTTACGTAGCTTCCGAGTTGAAAGCTTTGGAAGGAACTTGTTCCAAAATCCAACTGTTTCCTCCAGGGCACTATATGCACAGTTCCGATGGAGAGTTTGTGAAATGGTACAAGCGTGATTGGATGGAGTACGATGCCGTAAAGGAAAACGAAACCAGTATTGACAAGATAAAAGAAGCACTGGAAGCTGCCGTACACCGCCAGTTGATGTCCGATGTGCCTTATGGAGTACTGTTATCTGGTGGATTGGATTCTTCCGTGACCTCCGCAATTGCAAAAAAATATTCTCAAAAACGAGTAGAGTCTGGTGATACTGCCGATGCGTGGTGGCCACAGTTGCACTCTTTCTCTGTTGGATTGGAGGGTTCGCCCGATTTGGCTGCCGCTCAAAAAGTGGCTGACCATATTGGTACGGTACATCACGAGATCAAATTTACCATTCAAGAAGGCTTGGATGCGATAAAAGATGTTGTATATAACCTAGAAACTTACGATATTACGACTATAAGAGCCTCAACACCAATGTATTTAATGGCCAGAGTGATCAAATCCATGGGGATTAAGATGGTCCTATCGGGTGAAGGTGCGGACGAATTGTTCGGGGGATATCTGTATTTCCACAAGGCGCCAAGCCCAAAGGATTTTCATGAGGAGACCGTGAGAAAACTGGATAAACTTCACATGTACGATTGCCTAAGAGCCAATAAATCCTTGGCAGCATGGGGTATCGAAGGACGCGTTCCTTTCTTGGACAAAGAGTTTATGGATGTAGCGATGAGCATCAACCCAAAAGATAAAATGATCAACGGTGAACGTATGGAGAAATGGGTGGTGCGAAAAGCATTTGAGGATTATTTGCCCGAAAGTGTGGCCTGGAGACAAAAAGAACAATTTTCGGATGGTGTCGGATATAGCTGGATAGATACTTTGAAAGCTTTGGTGGAAGAAGAAATTACAGATGAGCAATTGGAAAATGCCCATTTCAAATTCCCGATTCAGACCCCGACCTCGAAAGAAGAATATTATTATCGTTCAATTTTTGAAAGTCACTTCCCGTCGGATGCGGCAGCGTTGAGCGTGCCACAGGAGCCATCGGTAGCCTGTAGTACCAAAATCGCCCTGGAGTGGGACGAAGCTTTCAAGAACATGAACGACCCATCGGGAAGAGCTGTGGCCAAGGTTCATACCGATGCATATGTGAAATAATCCTTGTTTAAACCAACCAAACGATATGAAGCAGTAAATTTAACTTGTTTCATTTTTTAATTAGTCCGAAAAGCCCCTTACCCAAGGGGCTTTTTAGTTGTTAGAGGTTAAGTTGCCAAACCCGTTTTGCATTGGTCCGTTTTCCACAGGATTTGTTGATAACTTAAGCTGTTCAATAGGCTCTTAGAGGCCATTTGCACGGGGTATTGATTATATTTGTAAGATTTGAAAATTTGAGGCAAATACCTAAAAATATATGAGCGAAGAAGCGAACAAGAAACAATACTCGGCGGATAGTATCCAGGCCCTTGAGGGAATGGAGCACGTACGTATGAGACCTTCCATGTATATTGGAGATGTAGGGGTCAGGGGATTGCACCATTTGGTGTACGAAGTAGTGGATAACTCCATTGATGAGGCCATGGCCGGCCATTGTGATAAAATTGATGTGATCATCAATGAGGATAACTCCATAACAACCCAGGATAATGGTAGGGGTATCCCAGTGGACCTGCATAAAAAAGAAGGTGTTTCCGCATTGGAGGTGGTTATGACCAAGATCGGTGCTGGAGGTAAGTTCGATAAAGACTCCTACAAGGTTTCCGGTGGACTTCACGGTGTAGGTGTATCTTGTGTGAATGCCTTATCCTCTCACTTAAAAGCCACAGTTTACAGGGATGGCAAAATTTGGGAACAGGAATACGAAAGAGGTAAGACTTTATACCCTGTTAAAAGTGTCGGTGAGAGCAAGGAAACAGGAACCATAGTAACCTTTATTCCGGACACCACGATTTTTACCCAAACTATAGAATATAGTTATGAGACCCTTGCCAATAGAATGCGTGAGCTTGCCTATTTGAACAAAGGGGTTACCATAACGCTTACAGATAAAAGAAACAAGGACGAAAAAGGAGAATTCATCTCTGAGATATTCCACTCAGAGGAAGGTCTTAAGGAATTTATCAAATTCTTGGACGGTACCCGGGAGCCATTGATTCAGAATGTCATCTCCATGGAAGGGGAGAAGAACGGTATCCCTGTGGAAGTGGCCATGGTATACAATACGGGGTACACGGAGAACCTGCATTCCTATGTGAACAATATCAATACCCATGAAGGGGGTACGCACCTTTCCGGGTTTAGAAGAGGTTTGACGACCACACTTAAAAAGTATGCCGACAACTCTGGAATGCTGGACAAGGTAAAGTTTGAAATTTCCGGAGATGATTTCCGAGAGGGACTTACCGCTATTGTTTCCGTAAAAGTGGCAGAACCACAGTTTGAGGGGCAGACCAAGACCAAATTGGGTAACCGAGAGGTGACCAGTGCCGTTAGTCAGGCCGTTTCCGAGATGTTAACGGATTATTTGGAAGAGAATCCAGATGATGCCAAGCAAATCGTGGAAAAGGTGAAGTTGGCCGCCCAAGCAAGACATGCAGCTGCAAAAGCTCGTGAAATGGTTCAGCGTAAGAATCCGATGAGCGTTGGTGGATTACCTGGTAAACTATCCGATTGTTCAGAACAGGACCCGACCAAATGCGAAGTATTCCTGGTAGAGGGAGATTCCGCAGGTGGTACGGCCAAACAAGGTAGGGACAGGAATTTCCAGGCCATTCTACCATTGCGTGGTAAAATCCTTAACGTGGAAAAAGCCATGCAGCATAAGGTTTTTGAAAACGAAGAAATCAAAAACATTTATACGGCTCTCGGAGTAACCATTGGAACCGAGGAAGATAGTAAAGCATTGAACCTGGACAAACTTCGCTACCATAAAGTAGTGATCATGTGTGATGCGGATGTCGATGGTAGCCACATTGAAACGTTGATCTTGACCTTCTTCTTCCGTTATATGAGGGAGTTGATAGAGGGGGGGCACGTCTACATTGCCACACCACCACTTTATTTGTTGAAAAAAGGTTCCAAAAAACGGTACGCTTGGACCGATAAGGAACGTGATCAAATAAATAAAGAAATGAACGGTGGCGCGAGTATCCAACGATACAAAGGTCTTGGTGAAATGAACGCTGAGCAGCTTTGGGATACAACCATGAACCCAGAGCACAGAACATTGCGACAAGTAAGTATTGATAATGCCACAGAATCTGACCGTATATTCTCTATGTTGATGGGTGATGAAGTACCTCCAAGACGTGAATTTATAGAGAAAAATGCCGTCTATGCGAATATAGATGTATAGATAATAGGCATTTCACAACAAAAACTCGCCCTAAAAAGGCGAGTTTTTTAGTTTTGGGGAAAACTTCAACATTATGAAAAGAATAATTTTAGCGCTAGCGCTGGTTTCTGTCACTATGGGAAAAGCCCAAGATCTGAATGATATTTTTGTATCGGGTGTGGCAGATGCCGAACAATTTGCCAATGCATATTTAGCGCCAGTATCAGAAGCATCGATTTATAGTATATCCAATGGGTGGTACAATACAGCCGATGCCAAACCCTTGGGAGGGTTCGAAATTTCCATTATTGGAAACATGACAGGATTCAAGAACAAGGACGATAAAAAAGCGTTTTTATTGGATCCCGCTGATTATGAAAACCTTGATTTCGTGGATAATCCAGGACAAGCCAGAATGGTCGCTACCGGTTTAGGTGATATTGAGGGGGTAAATGTTTTCGTAGAGGATGAAAGCGGATTTTTCCGAGAAGAGTTTGAGCTGCCGACAGGGCTTTCAGCCGAAAATCTGAACTTTATTCCTTCTGGATACCTTCAGGGAAGCGTTGGCCTTATCAAAGGATTGGAAGTGAAAGCGCGTTTTTTGCCTAAGATCAAATTTGACGAAGATGCCAAGATCGGCCTTTTTGGAGCTGGTCTGCAATATGATTTTACAAAAATGTTGCCAGCCGATAAATTATTGCCGGTGGCCATTTCTGCAGTTATAGGTTATACGAACTTGAATGGTGAGTATGATTTTACGGAGTCTTCTACCATTAGTGGTAGTGATCAACGTATAGATGCATCTTTCAAAACATGGAATTTTAGTGCCGTCGTATCCACAAGAAATATTCCTGTAATTAATTTTTACGGGGGAGTTGGGTATATTACCGGTAAGTCCGATATCGATTTGTTGGGTACTTACGAAGCCAACGGACCTTTCTTTTCCGAAACAGTTGTGGATCCATTTTCTGTTAGTAAAAAAGCAAGTGGCGTTTCTGCCAATTTGGGTACCAAGTTAAAATTGGGCTTTTTTAGGCTCAACGCAGAATATAATATCTCTGAATTCAGCACCTTTACCTTTGGTGTGAACTTCGGGTTCAGGTAGAAAAACACCAAATCAACCGATCAATAATAAAGAAGGCCCCGATTACGGGGCCTCCTATTTTCATATATGTAGTCTTCACGTCATTCCCTGGTGGCGAAGACCGAGCCATTGTCCAAGGTCAATACTTCAGGATCTTTTGCTTTTTGCAAGCTAACGGTAATATCGGTCACTTGTGGGTCGCCATAAACAATGGAATAGTTTCCATTTTCCTGGGACCATTTAAAATCAGTGTAAAAAATTAATTCGGAGTTGGAATATCTTTGGTATCTGCCTAGGTAAACATCGTTAAAGATCCATTCTTCACGAATGGAACTCTCGCTTTTGCCTTCAATACTGGAAGATTCGGTTTTTGCCCAAACACCCAAAATAGGGTCGTTGTTTTCTGGTACACGGGTACAGTTGCTTATGGCGATAATGCCTATAATGGACAACAATGAAAAGAGCTTTTTCATAGGTCAAGTAGGTTAAAATGATTTTGGGACTATTAGAACGTAAGTTTGTAAGAATCTATTGCATAAAAAAGACAAAATATTTGTGTTTGGCTTTTATCCCCGATTCTCCGAAATATTTCTTTTCATTTTTGTAGTGGATGTCAACTTTGCGGAATTCGGTTGAATAAGGCCGCTAAAACTGGTAAAAGTCAGCCTTTTTCTGAGTCAAATGCCTTATTTTTGAAGACTAAAATTTAAATCTATACAAATGAAAGTTACCGTAGTTGGAGCAGGCGCAGTGGGAGCAAGCTGTGCTGAGTACATAGCAATGAAAAATTTTGCATCAGAAGTAGTTTTATTGGATATCAAAGAAGGATATGCCGAAGGTAAGGCCATGGATTTAATGCAAACCGCCTCCTTGAACAAATTTGACACCAAAATCTCGGGAAGCACCAACGATTATAGCAAAACTGCCGGTAGTGATATTGCAGTGATCACTTCAGGTATACCACGTAAACCGGGAATGACCCGTGAAGAATTGATCGGAATCAACGCTGGAATTGTGAAAACCGTGGCAACCAGCCTTTTGGAACACTCTCCGAACGTAACCATTATTGTGGTAAGTAACCCAATGGACACCATGACTTATTTGGTGCATAAAGCAACGGGATTGCCAAAGAACAGAATTATCGGTATGGGCGGTGCTTTGGATAGTGCCCGTTTCAAGTATAGATTGGCCCAGGCGTTGGAAGCGCCAATATCCGATGTCGACGGTATGGTAATCGGCGGACATAGTGATAAAGGAATGGTTCCTTTGATCGGTCATGCTACCAGAAACAGTGTTAAAGTTTCCGAGTTCTTATCCGAAGATAAAATGAACTGGGTGGTGGAAGAGACCAAAGTAGGTGGAGCTACCCTTACAGGTTTGTTGGGGACCAGTGCATGGTATGCGCCAGGTGCTGCAGTATCTGGATTGGTTCAGGCCATTGCTTGTGATCAAAAGAAAATGTTCCCATGTTCCGCTTTGCTGGAAGGGGAATATGATTTGAATGATATCTGTATCGGTGTACCAGTAATTTTGGGTAAAAACGGAATCGAGAAGATCGTTGAAATCGAATTGTCCGATGCCGAAAAGGCCAAAATGCAGGAAAGTGCCGAAGGTGTTAAGAAAACCAACGGATTGCTAGAAGTTTAATCCGTAAAATATAGTCTTACTGAAATGTCATTTTGGATGCGACCTAAAAAAGATTTCTCTTGAATTTGCATTGGAATCTCTAGGTTTGTCCAGAATGACATTTTCATTTTAACAGCTTAAGCGTAACCTGTAATTGCAATTACATTAATTTCTATTGTCAAATCTTATCGGAAATGATATATTTGCACGCTGTTTAAGAAAACTTCTAAAAAATTAACAATCAATGCAGAATAAAGGACTTATAAGGCTTTTCGCTATCCTTTTTGGCTTGGTGAGCATCTATCAGTTGTCTTATACTTTCATCACTAATAAGTTGGAAGGAGACGCTGAAGCATACGCTGTTAGCCAAATTTCGGAAGCTGAGGAAGACTATGTTGCAAAGCGTGAAGCTTTAGAAGCATCGTATTTGGACTCCATCAGTGACAACACTGTTTTGGGCTTTACGAGCTATGAGGAAGCCAAGACTAAAGAGTTGAACAAAGGATTGGACCTTAAGGGAGGTATCAACGTTACCTTGCAGATTTCCGTGAAGGATATCTTGAAAGGCTTGGCCAACAATACCAAAAACCCGGTTTTCAACAAAGCATTGGCCGATGCCGATGAAGCTTCAACAAATAGCGACGACACCTATTTGGAGCTATTCTTTGATGCCTTTGATAATATTAAAGGAGATACCAAATTGGCTTCCCCTGATATTTTTGCGAACAAGGGACTTAGCGATGATATCAATTTTCAAATGACGGATGACGAGGTAAAACCTATCATCAGAAGAAAAATTGATGAATCCATTGTTTCTGCATTTGAAGTACTTCGTGAACGTATTGATGGATTTGGGGTAACCCAACCGAATATTCAAAGAGAAGGAAACTCAGGAAGGATCGTAGTGGAGCTTCCCGGTGCAAAGGATATTGCTCGTGCACAAGAGCTGTTGTCCAGTACAGCACAATTGGAGTTTTGGGAAACGTATCCACAAAGCAACCAAAGCCTTGGGAACTTTTTGGTGAACGCCAACGAGCGTTTAAAAGAAATTTTAGAGCCTGAAACTACCGAAGAGGAAGTTTCCAAACCAGAATCAGAGATTGACTCCCTGCTTTCCGATGTTTCGCAAGACTCATTGGACATGGCTCAGGACGTTAACCCAATATTGGGCAAATTGCTGCCGGCCAACCCAGGTAGCCACGCAATAGCCCGTGCTATGGTTTCCGATACTGCCGAGTTGGGCGGTTATTTGAGAATGCCGGAGATCAAAAGATTATTGCCAAACGATATTCAATTTACCAAGTTCCTTTGGGAGCGTCCATCCAAAGATGCTGAGGTAGTTGATTTGTATGCATTAAAATCCAATAGAGAAGGTACACCTAGAATAAGCGGTGATGTAGTTTCCGATGCACAGGATACTTTTGACCAGTTCAACAAACCCGCTGTTAGCATGACGATGAATACACGTGGTGCCAAGGAGTGGGAAGAACTAACAGGTGATGCATACAACAACCAAACGGGTATTGCCATTGTTTTGGATAACAAGGTATATACGGCACCTGGTGTTTCTTCAGGACCTATTTCTGGAGGCCGTTCCGAAATCACGGGTACATTTACCGTAAACGAAACCAAAGATATTGCCAACGTATTGCGTGCAGGTAAACTTCCTGCTTCTGCAGAGATTATAGACTCTTTTGTGGTAGGCCCTTCATTGGGTCAAGAAGCGATCAACAGTGGTTTGATGTCTTTTGTAATAGCCATGCTATTTGTGTTGGTATGGATGATTTTCTATTACGGAAGAGCAGGAGTTTTTGCCGATATCGCACTATTGTTCAACATTCTTTTGATTTTTGGGGTGTTGACCAGCCTTGGAGCTGTGTTAACGTTGCCAGGTATTGCGGGTATCGTATTGACCATTGGTATGTCGGTGGATGCCAACGTACTTATTTTTGAAAGGATAAAAGAAGAATTGGACCGTGGAAAAGGAAAGGCACAGGCCATTGCCGATGGTTTTGGAAATGCTTTGTCCTCTATTTTGGATGCCAACATTACAACAGGACTTACCGCGATCATACTCTTCATATTTGGTTCAGGACCTATTAAAGGTTTTGCCACAACTTTGATGATTGGTATCGTAACCTCATTGTTCACAGCGATTTTTGTGACTCGTTTGATGATTAATGCCTATACCAGCAAAAAAGGACGTCGATTGGATTTCTGTACTGGAATTACCAAGAACCTGTTCAAGAACTTGAGCATAGATTTCTTGTCCAAGCGTAAGGTAGCTTACATCATTTCGGGAATAATGGTTACAGTCAGTATAATTTCATTGTTTACCCTCAAGCTTCAACAAGGTGTGGATTTTGTGGGAGGACGTTCTTACCAAATTCGATTTGAACAAGCAGTGAATCCTTCCGAGATAGCTGGAGACTTAAATTCAGTATTCGGAAGTGGAACCAATGCCAAAACTTTTGGAGCTGCCAATCAAATTATAATCACAACGAATTATAGGTTCGAAGAAAATGGACCGGAAGTGGATACCGAGATTTTGAACGAAATGTTCACACATCTTCAAAAATACTTCCCTGATGGTACCAGCTATGACGATTTTAAACCCGGAGGCACAGCAGAAGACCTGGGTGTGTTGAAATACCGTAAGGTTGGTCCAACCATTGCCGATGATATTAAAAAGAGCGCCATATTGGCTATTATAGGCTCATTGGCAGTAGTTTTCCTATACATCTTATTGCGATTTAGAAAATGGCAATTCTCTTTGGGTGCTGTTGTTGCGGTATTCCATGATGTATTGATTGTATTGGGTATATTCTCACTGACAGGAAGCATTATGCCTTTTAACATGGAAATTGATCAAGCCTTTATTGCCGCCATTCTAACGGTAATCGGTTATTCCCTGAATGATACGGTGGTAGTATTCGACCGTATTCGTGAAGTTACCGGCCTAAAGGGTTGGAAAGGTGGAGAACATATCAACCTGGCGTTGAACAGTACATTGAGTAGAACATTGAATACATCTTTGACAACATTGATCGTGTTGTTGGCCATCTTCATCTTTGGTGGGGAAAGCTTAAGAGGATTTATGTTTGCCATGATCGTAGGTGTGATTGTAGGTACATATTCTTCCGTATTTATTGCAACACCCGTGATGTTCGACTCATTAAAGAAGAAAATTGCTGCTGCTACAGGAGCATAGTTTTTCGTTTTTTTACATTACACTTTATAAGAAAGGCCCTCATTTTTGAGGGCCTTTGTTTTTATATTTTGTTTGCAGATAATGTCCCCAGCCACGATAATAATTGACTGAACAAGGTAAAGTTTTGGATTACCCTGAGCTGACCATTAAAGCCCCATTTGTCCCTTTCTTTTGGATGGTTGAGCATATAGGCCAAAGTTTTGGCTAAACTTTCAATATCCGTCGGGTCTGCATTTATTTGCCCCGTTTGATTGTGGACCACTTGATATTTGAGCCCGGCAGCGTTGGATACCAAAACGGGTTTTCTTTTCCACATGGCCTCTGTTGCGGTAAGTCCAAACCCCTCTTGGATAGAGTTCTGGACAATAATGCTCGATGTTCGCTGAAGCGCATTTACGATCAAAGCATTCTGTTTCGGATTATCAAGGGGTAACAGCAATATGGCAATATCATTCTGCATGCTGCTATCCACTTTTTTGTAGGTTTCTGTTAGTTCCTTTAAAACCTCTTTGCCCTCAGGATCATCGGATACAAAAGCAGGGTCGGGCCCACCCATCACCAATAAGGTCATTTCAATACGCTTGTATTCCAAACTTTTTGGGTCACCGTATTTTCGGTTGTCCAATTTCATTTTAATGAAGGCTTCCATCAGCTCCTTAAAACCTTTTAGGCGATCCCATCTCGAGATTTCAGTCACGATCGGGCGATAGATTAAATCCAGGTTTTGACCTGCATCCAAAACGTCGAAAGAACCATCTGGCATTACTTTTCTTACCAAATGCTCATATCGATGATACAGAATGGCTTTATGGTCGTCCAAAATCCCTGACTGATATAAAATACCAATGCACTTATGCAACTGAAGTTCCCGGTTCTTATGGCTCAAAGGGTCAATGGCAGGAGGAATAATGGAAGTTCTATTTTTCAATGGCTTGGGAACGTAGGAGGGGAGACTGAACACAAAATGGTCATAATCATTGGTGTACGGTTCCAAAAATTTCCAAACGGCATCGGTAACATCGGTATCTTCTTCCAGACCGATATGGCATCTCCAAATAATGGAAACGTTTTTTTCTTTTTTGATCATGGCCGCCAAGGGCATGGGCTGTGGGTCATGCACCACAACAATATCGCCATCATTGATAAGTTCGAGGGCTTTGGAAAGGTTGTTGCGGTTAACTTCTTCGTAAATTTTGCGGTCTTCCTCTGTAAAAACACCGTTGCCACTACCGTGAATGGCATTGTGAATGCGTTTGGTCAAATCAAAAAAGGCATCTTTTTTCGCTTCGATAACGAGCCATTCGATAGATACGCCCAACTCTCGCAATATGCGCATTTGACTCGGAAGCATTTCGGCAACACCTCCACCAATGGCGGTCGAGTTGATCATCCAAATGGTTCGTCCTTTAAGGGATTCGATAGGGTCTTTGGCCTGTTCCATAAAATCCAGAACAGAGGAGTAAAGGGAGCCGTATGCCTTGTAATCCACAAGTTTAGCTCCTGGCTTAACATTTATTTTTTGCATGTATGGGAAAAGTTAATGATTGAATTCCCTATAAGATAGCAAAAAAACGGGTGATTTACCTAAGAGGTTGTTTTTTAACCACTTAATGATCTAACCTGATTCCTTTAGAGCCGTTTTCCGAAGGATGGAGCTCATAAATGTATTCAGGTTCCAACTGTGGCTCTTTTCGGTGGGAGACAAAAACAATGGCAGAATCACTTTCTTTGGCTATTTTGTTTACCAAGGCTACAAATAAGTTGGCACTGGCATCGTCCAAACCAGCTGTGGGCTCATCCAAAATAAGTAAAGGTGGGTGCTTTACCATAGCGCGGGCCATCATTACCAAGCGTTTGTCCCCGACAGATAAGTCCCTAAAGTGTTCGTTCTTTCTATGTTCTAGGTTTAAAAGATCTAGCCATTTGTTGGCCAGTTGTTTTTCGCTATCGGTTGGCAGCACATAAAGTCCAATAGAGTCATGTAATCCGGAAATGATCATATTTTCCAAGCTATGGTAACCACGAAATTTATTGGTGATGGCAGGGGTATAGTATCCAATTTTTTGTTTCAGGTCCCAAACACTTTCACCGCTCCCTTTTTTTTGTCCAAAAATGGTGAGGTATTGGCCGTAGCCTTTATGACTGTCACCTGTGATCATGGACAATAATGTGGACTTCCCGCTCCCATTGGGGCCGATCAGTTGCCAGAACTCCCCTTTTTTGATGGTCCAATCTATGTTGTTAAGCACTTGGCGGCCATCAAAACCAACGGAGACCTTTTTAAAGCTAACCAATTCCTTTAGGTCAAGAGCAACAGGGGACAAGGGTGGTGGTATGGTACCGTTAAAACTGATGGATTTGGTTTTGTTTTCTTCCCAAAAGACATCAGGGGATTCATACTGATGCAAGCTATCCCCATCCAGTTTAAAAAAGTGGTTGGTATGCGGCAATATATCATCCAATCTGCTCGCTAATTGAACCAAAATTTTGTGGGAGGCAATATCCAAAAGCTGTTCTTTAAGTTTCGCTTGGGTGGCTATATCCAAATTGTCAAAAGGATTTACAAGCACCATAAAATCAGGGTTCTGCTGCAACAAGTAGTTGAGTAGGGCCTTTTTCTGTTCACCGCTGCTCATGGTTTTTAAGGGTTGTTCGCCGTTCTTGGTCAAAATCTTGATGTCGTGACGGTCTTCTTCGTCCATGTATCGATTGATTTCCGATCGAGAAAAAAGAAGCCCTTTTAAAGGTTGTAGCGCTAGCAATCCATCAACTGCACGATGACTGAGCAAGTCCTGGACCAATTGGTCGGTGTTGGAATTGTTTTGTATAAGAATAGCGTAGCTTTTGGGTGGCTTCATGTGGCAAAACGTATGACCCTAAAATTACGATTATCCTTGGTTCACCCGAAAAATATGAACCGGATTATTCTTGTATGTGGTGGTTTTGTCCAACAACATACCATTTTTAAGTGCTACTTTTTGCGATGGCAGATTGTCCACATGGATAATGGAAATCAATGAATCTGCAAGATTGTTTTCAAAGGCAAACTCCTTACATTTTTTAGCAGCTTCGAAAGCAAACCCTTGTAGCCAAAAATTTGGTAATACCGAATACCCAATTTCCAGTTCTTTTACATTATCCACGGTTTGAACAAGGAGCCCACAGATTCCGACCAGCTCTCTAGATTCTTTTAAAATAAGAGCGTTCATTCCACCCAAATCATTATCGTAGCGTTCAAAAACTCGATCAAACTGTGTTCTGCATGCTTCAACGGGGTTAGTGGGAAGTCCTTGCCAATATTGGGTGGATTTTGGGTTGTGGTAAAAGGGTAGCCAATCCTCAAAATCCGACTCTTCGAGCTTTCGAAAAATCAAACGATTCGAAACTTGATTTTCTAAGAGATATTTAGGCATTTAATTACGCGAAAATGAGATGCTATCCCCAACTTGCAAACCTAATTGGTCGGAAAGCCCTGCATTGATTTCCAACACATATTTTGCGGGCGCATTGGAAGGAAGCGTATCTTCATTGAAGGGTTCAGCGTTTTTTTGGAAGCTCACAATTTTCATTCCTGAATTAATGTAAATAATGTCCAAAGGGATTTCGGTGTTTTTCATGTAAAAGTACTGTAAAGACTCTGTAGGCTGAATGAAGAGCATACCTCGATCTTCTCTCATGGATTTTCGGTACATAAGTCCAGTTTGGGTCTCGTACTCCGTTTCGGCTATCTCAATATCAAAATTGGCCTTGATGGAATCTGTTTCTGTGGACAGTACGGCAAGTTCACCTTCTTTGGTAAAGGTGATGTTTTCTGTTTTAATGGATCGTTTGGACTCCGTTTTGCATGATGCCAAAACAATGGTCAACGCCAAAAGGACTACTTTTAAAATTTGTATCATCAAATTACAGTTCTACGGGTGCAGGTTTTATCATAAAGTACACCCCGATAAGTATCATTGGGATGCTGAGCCATTGCCCTGTAGAAAGCATTCCCAAAGCATCTTCGAATCCACCTTGACTTTTCTTGTAGAATTCCACAAAGAACCGTACCACGAACAAGAGTACCATGAACAACCCGAAAAGGAAACCTGGTTTGTTCTTCCAATCCGTTTTCCAATACAACAGGTAAAGTGCTATAAATACTAAAACGTAGCAGAAAGCCTCGTACAATTGAGCTGGGTGACGATAGGGAATGGATTGTAGCACCTCCGAAAATTCTGGATTGTGCTGAATGGCTTTGTACGCCGCGTTCGGGGTTTGCTCCTTGGTGAGTGCCATGGCCTGATAAGCTGGCATATCGTCCGAATCGCGGATAAAACGGGTTGCAAGAAAATAGGACTCATCTACTTTTTTACCGTTGATTTCGGAGTTGAAAAAATTACCGAACCTCACGAAAGCCGCACCAATGGCTGACGGAATTACCAATCTGTCCAACAGCCAAAGCATTTTAATGTCTTTCCATTTACGGGTATACAGCCATATACCGATAATGGCCGCAATGGTAGCACCATGGCTGGCCAAGCCTGTAAACCCAGTAAACTCATAACCATTGATAATACCGAAAAGAGAACTGTTCGCACTTTCTCGAATCGGTAACAGGATTTCCGCCAAATGGTCTTTATAGTAGTCCCAATCATAAAAGAAAACATGTCCCAAACGGGCACCCAACATAATTGAGACCACGGTATAAATAAAAAGGGAATCCAGTTTTTCCATGGATTTCTTTTCATTCAGGAAGATTTTCTTCATGATGAACCACCCAACGACAAAGGCCGCGATCCATAACAAATTGTAATATTTTATCTGTAGAAAACCCAGTTTAAAAAGGGTTCCTTCGGGGTTCCAGTCAAATCCGAGGAAATACATTTATCTAAATTTTGGACTAATATAACTACTTTGAACGGTTGCACGGTATTAATTAAAGTTCAATTTTTCAGGGAACGGGGTCAAATCCGCTTCCGCCCCAGGGGTTGCAACTGGCGATGCGTTTAATGGAAAGCCATCCCCCTTTAAAAAGCCCGTGCTTTTTTAAGGCTTCCAAGGTGTATTGGGAGCACGTAGGGGTGTAGCGGCATGTGGAGGGAAACATGGGGGAGATAAAAAGCTGGTAAAACCTTACCAGCAAAACAAATGGCGCTATCAAAATTTTCTTCATGCTTTCTATGGAACAAAACAAAGAACAAGGTATGAAAAAGCCCCGACAAAGTCGGGGCTTGGGTTAAACTTCTTCAGCGGGTTGCACGGGCTCCAAATGTTCCCGTTCCTCGTCTGTGTACAATCGTGACTTAATGACAAAACGTAGTCCCAACGGAATTTCCAGACTAAAACTGGCACCACGTCCTGTAGTTACATCGACTGTAAGCTGTGTGTGTTTCCAGTATTCGAACTGGTCCTTGCTCATGAAAAAATCGCACCCGTGGATGGTACCCAATTTAACATCGTTTTCATTGAGCATCAATTCTCCTTTTGGAAAGCACATAGGGGAGGAGCCGTCGCAGCACCCGCCACTTTGATGGAACATAAGTTCCCCATGGCGTTCCCTGAGCTGATCAATGATTTCTATGGCCTTGTCCGAAACCAACACGCGTTTTATCAAATTTTCCATCCTAGAAAAAGCCCAATTTGTTCTTATCGTAAGAAATAAGCATGTTTTTGGTCTGGGTGTAATGGCTGAGCATCATTTTATGGTTTTCTCTTCCAATACCTGACTTTTTGTACCCTCCAAATGGTGCGTGGGCAGGGTAGTTGTGATAGCAATTCACCCAAACTCTACCAGCTTGAATCTGTCGGGAGATTTTATAGGCTTGGTGCATGTCACGTGTCCAAACCCCTGCACCCAAACCATAAAGGGTATCGTTGGCTATTTCCAGAGCTTCGGCTTCATCTTTAAAGGTGGTGACGCAGACCACAGGGCCAAAAATTTCTTCTTGGAAGACACGCATTTTGTTGTTTCCTTTCAAAATGGTGGGTTGGATGTAATATCCACCTTCCAAACCTTCGTTGTAGGCAGCTTCGCCTCCTGCCAATACTTCACATCCTTCTTCTTTGCCAATTTGGATGTAGTTCATGATTTTTTCGAACTGATCGTTGGATGCTTGGGCGCCCATCATGGTGGTTGGGTCTAGAGGGTGACCAAGTTTAATGGCTTTGGTGCGTTCCACGACACGCTCAATGAATTTATCATAAATGTTTTCCTGAACCAGTATTCTGGATGGGCAGGTACAAACTTCACCTTGGTTCAAGGCGAACATCACGGCACCTTCCAAACATTTGTCGAAGAACTCATCATCTGCATCCATAATACTTTCGAAGAAAACGTTCGGGGATTTACCGCCCAATTCCAATGTCACAGGAATAATGTTCTTGGAAGCATATTGCATGATCAATTGTCCTGTAGTGGTCTCTCCCGTGAAGGCAATTTTTTTAATCCGTGGACTGGAGGCCAATGGCTTTCCTGCCTCCAACCCAAATCCGTTAACAATATTGAGTACACCTGCGGGCAGAATATCCTCGATCAGTTCCATCAAAATAAGTATTCCAACGGGTGTTTGTTCTGCAGGCTTGAGCACTACACAGTTTCCTGCGGCCAATGCTGGTGCCAATTTCCAAGCGGCCATCAAAATGGGGAAGTTCCAAGGAATAATTTGCCCTACTACACCAAGTGGCTCCATTACATTCATGGAAACCGTGTTGCTGTCCAATTCGCTTACCGAACCTTCCTCTGCACGGATTACTCCTGCAAAATACCTGAAGTGGTCAATGGCCAATGGCATATCCGCGGCACGGGTCTCGCGTATCGCCTTCCCATTGTCCCAAGTTTCGGCGCGGGCCAAAGCCTCAAGGTTGTTCTCCATCACATCGGCAATCTTTAATAATAGATTGCTACGGTATGTGGCGGAGGAATTGTTCCATTCTGGAGCTGCCGCCCATGCAGCATCAATGGCCTTGTCCACATCTTCGGCAGTGGACCGTGCAATTTTGGTGAATGCGTTTCCATCTACAGGGGAAATATTGTCAAAATATTCTCCTTTGGTCGGCGGGGTCCATTTTCCACCGATGTAATTTTCATACTGATCTTTGAACTTTGGTTTTTCCAAAACACTACGTTCAGTAGTTTGTACATTGCTCATAATACGTGTTGTTAAAGTTAATTTTTATGTTCGTCCACAGTTTGTCCAAGTGGCTGATTTTAAAAGTATTGATTTTGAACCCCGGACATCTGACGTATTCTATTAATGACATGACCAATCCTCTTTGTTTTTATATTTTTAACAAAATATCACATCATATTTTTTATATTTAGTAAGTATTTGTACAATATATTAAGGAGTAGATATTTTATATGCAGTTGCCAGAACGATTTTATAAGGAGAGAAAACTTGAACATTTGGTCGAGAACCAAACATCGTATACGTTGAATAACGCATCGATGCACGTTTTTGAGACCCATCTGCAGGCCGAAAAAGTGCTACTTCAATTTGACCAACCTGTACTTGCCTCCATGTTGATAGGAAAAAAGGTAATGCATCTGAGAGATAAAAAATCGTTTGATTTTCTTCCGGGCGAATCCTTGATACTTCCATCCAACGAAGTCATGTGCATTGATTTTCCCGAAGCAAATGAAGAGAATCCGACACGTTGTTTGGCCATGGCCATTTCTGATGAGAAAATAAATAAGGTCATTAATTTGATGAACGAGGTAATTCCCAAACATGATGGTTCCGAGTGGGCTTTAATGGATTACAATTACCACTTTACCAACGATGCCAGTATTTATGGCATTATTCAACGGTTATTGTATCTGTTCACGGAGAACCATCCGTCCAAGGACTATTTTGTGGACAATATGCTCCAAGAACTGATTATTCGGATTTTGCAGGGCAACACGCGGGAAAAATATACCCAAAACGCATCCAAATTAAGCTCGAACAATAGGTTGGGCTATGTGATCGAATATATTTCCCAACACTTGCACGAACCTTTGACCGTTAGTGATTTGAGTAAAAAGGCCTGTATGAGCGAATCGCATTTCCACAAGACATTTAAGGAAGAATTGGGGGTTACACCGATTGACTACATCAACAGCGAACGCATAAAAATGGCCATCAACCTTTTAAAAGATCCGGATCGGAAAATAAAGGAGATTTATTTGGAATGTGGGTTTGAAAACCGTTCCTATTTCAACCGTTTGTTCAAGCGAAAAATTCATGTCTCGCCCGGGGAGTACCAATCAAAATTTGTGAAGTACTAATTTACGCTGAAGGTAGTCCCGTCCTTGCCATCTTTGATCTGAATGCCCAATTCGATCAATTGATCTCTAATTTTGTCAGAAGTAGCGAAGTCCTTGTTCGCGCGAGCTTCGTTTCTAATATCGATCAATAATTCCATTACTCCGTTGAGTGTATTGGAATCATCTTTGGTCATGGATTGGTTTTCAATGCCAAGCACATCGTAAACAAAGGCTTTGAGCGAACTTGCAAGAACCTCCTTATCTTCTGCGGAAATAGCTTCCTTATCCTCCTTGATCAAGTTGATATGTTTAACGGCCTCGAACAACTGCGCGATCAAAATCGGTGTGTTGAAGTCGTCGTTCATGGCATCGTAGCACTTCTGCTTCCAAGCGGCCACATCAAAATCTGATGTATCACCTGTTTTTAACGTATCGATACTATCAAGGGCGTCCATCAAACGGTTATATCCTTTTTCGGAGGCTTGCAAAGCTTCATCACTAAGATCCAAAATACTGGTGTAGTGGGCCTGCATCATAAAAAATCGAACTACTGCTGGTGTATATGGCTTGCTCAAAATGTTATTGTCACCGCTAAAAATCTCTGCAGGGTAAATATTGTTGTCCGTGGATTTGGACATTTTTCTGCCGTTCAGGGTCAACATATTGGCGTGCATCCAATAGTTTACAGGCGATTTTCCCGTGCTGGCCTCTGCCTGTGCAATCTCGCACTCGTGGTGCGGAAATTTAAGGTCCATTCCTCCGCCGTGAATATCAAAGGTTTCGCCCAAATATTTGGTGCTCATAGCGGTGCACTCCAAATGCCATCCTGGGAAACCATCTCCCCAAGGGGATGGCCAACGCATGATGTGCTGTGGTTCCGCTTTTTTCCAAAGGGCAAAATCCTGTGGGTTTCTTTTTTCGTCCTGGGCAGTAAGTTCGCGGGTGTTGGTAATCATATCCTCCAACTTTCTACCGCTCAATTTGCCGTAATCATGGTCTTTGTTGAACTTGAGCACATCAAAATAAACCGAACCGTTTGCCTCGTAGGCCAATCCTTTTTCAAGAATCTCCTTGATGATCTCTATCTGTTCAATGATATGACCTGTAGCAGTTGGCTCAATGCTCGGTGGCAATAAGTTGAATAATTGCAGGGTGTTGTGGAAGTCAACGGTATAGCGTTGTACCACCTCCATCGGCTCGATCTGCTCTAGTTTGGCTTTTTTAGCAATTTTGTCCTCACCTTCGTCCGCATCGTTTTCCAAGTGCCCGGCATCTGTAATGTTTCGGACGTAGCGTACCTTGTACCCCAGATGTTTGAAGTATCGGAAAATCATATCAAAAGACATGAACGTGCGGCAATTGCCCAAGTGTACATTGCTGTAAACGGTGGGTCCGCAGACGTACATGCCTACATGACCTTCATTTATAGGTTTGAATATGTCTTTTTTTCCGGTAAGCGAATTATGGATTCTTAAGGTTTGGTCTTTGTACAATTGCATTTAAACAGTTGGTGTTTAAAATTCGGTATCTAGGTTGATGTAATCCAAAAATTCTCTCCGCGTGGCTTCTTCCTTGAACTTTCCACCATATTCAGCAGTTACTGTACTGCTGTCAATATCCCGTATTCCTCTGGAATTCACACAAAGGTGTTTGGCATCGATAACGCAAGCCACATCTTCTGTGCCCAATACCTTTTGAAGCTCTTTTACAATTTGGATGTTCATACGTTCCTGAACTTGGGGCCGCTTTGCAAAATAATCCACTACGCGGTTCATTTTGGAAAGGCCGACAACGGTTCCGTTGGAAATGTAGGCGATGTGCGCCCGCCCAACAATGGGCAATAAGTGGTGCTCGCACGTGGAATAGACCACAATGTTTTTTTCCACCAACATTTCGCCATACTTGTACTTATTGTCAAAAGTTGATGATTTTGGCTTTCTGTCAGGGTGCAATCCGCCAAAGATTTCCTGCACATACATTTTGGCCACTCGTTTTGGAGTGCCTTTTAAACTGTCATCATCCAAATCAAGACCCAGGGTAAGCATAATTTCCCTTACGCTTTTTTGTATTCTTTCGATTTTTTCTTCATCGCTCAATACAAAAGCATCGTCCCTCATTGGGGTATCCGTTGAGGAACCAACGTGGTCGTTTCCTCTTTCTTCATATTGTTCTTCCAATGCCTGCTCTAGTTTCATAGCTACTGCTTAAGAGGAGCAAAGATATACATTAATGACCGATTTAACATCTGCTATCGGGGGTTTGACAACATAAATTATTGTTAACCCTAGCACCACGGTACTTTTATAATGCCCAAACCTACAGTCTTTTATGTTTAGAACCTTAACAAAGACCTTGTTGATACTATTATTTTGGCAGACGGCGCAAGCGCAGGTGGCCCAAGATTGTGCAGATGCTATTCCTATTTGTAGCAATACGCCGATCAATGGGGGAACCAGTGGTTTTGGTTTGGACGACTTTAATGGCGCTACGGCCAGTGGTTGTTTGGAGCCGACGGTAACGGGTACTATCGAATCCAATTCCGCATGGTATCGTTTTAGGACGGCCGAAGCGGGGCAATTGGGTTTCAATATTGGACACAATAGTAACGAGGACTGGGACTTTGCCCTTTACCGAGCTACCGATTGCAGTGATTTGGGCGAACCTGTCCGTTGTAACTTTTTTGATAATAGTGAAAATACCAGTTTCATTGGGGTAGGGGAAGACCCAACGGGTAATGTGGACTCTGTACATTATGAAGACTGGCTTCAGGTAGAGGCTGGAGAGGACTATTACCTATTCATTAACAACTTCAGCAATGTAAATTCTGGATTTTCCATTCAGTTTACCGGCAATATTTGGGTGGATTATCCCAATAGCGCATTGGATTGTTCCATTGTAAGCAATTTATTGGGACCCCCGATTTCTGCTTGCGAGGGGGATAATGTGGTATTGGATGCCACTACTTCCGGGGCCATCAATTATGAGTGGTATATTGATTCGGGAAGCGGTTATCAACTTATCGCAGGAGCCAACGGGGCAACGTACAATGTTCAGAATACAGGGCAGTACCGAGTTGTAGTCATCACATCTGCCGAAAATATTGTGAGTGATGTACAAGTTGGATTCAATGAAGTGCCCGTTACAGGTGTGATTGCAGATGAAACCTTTTGCCACGAGGTTGATATGGCCTTTGACCTGAACAGTAAAAACACGGAAGCCTTGGGAGGTATGGATCCTGATGATTTTGTTGTCAGTTACCACAGTTCGCAAACCGATGCGGACATGGGTGTCCATCCCTTCGAAAAACAACATATGTTGATGGGAGGTTCCGAAACCATATATGTTCGAACCACCTCCTTGGCAAACCCAGATTGTTACGATGCATCGCAACGCTTTGTTTTGAATCCCATTGAAACCCCAATATTGACTTTTGATGAGCAAGCGGTAATCTGCGAAGCTGTTGGAAGTATAGAAATAGGGGAAACACAGCCCAACCCCGATTATATCTATCTGTGGAGTACGGGAGAGCAGACCCCGTCCATAACAGTGTCCGATGCGGGAGAATATACGTTAACAGTTACTAATCAATCCAACGGAATTAGTTGTGAAGCTAGTCGCACGGTATCTGTCGAAATTTCAACGAATCCCCAAATCTCCAGTATCGATATAGAGGATATGAGTGTGAACAACACGGTAACGATCAATACGGAAAACAATGGTATGTACGAATTTAGTATGGATGGGGGGGAGTATCAAAGCAGTAATGTTTTTGAAGCCGTTCCTCCTGGTGTACACACCGTAAACATGCGCGATCTTTTTGGTTGTGGAGTGGTCGAAGAAGATATTGTAGTGGTAGGGTATTTGGCCATTTTCTCACCCAATGGCGATGTGTTGAACGAAACCTGGCAGATAGAAGGTCTTTCAACCTTGAATTCGCCTATTGTTACGATTTATGATCGGTATGGAAAACTCATCAAGCAAATGAACGAGTTCGACGCCGGTTGGGATGGAAGTTTTCAGGGGAAGCCTTTACCGTCCACCGATTATTGGTTCAAACTATCGTACATTGATGCCGATGGAAACCGGACGTATGCCAAATATTTACAAAGTCATTTTTCCTTAAGAAGATAATAGCTGGTTCGTTCATCGATTAACTACAAATTTCTTCGGTTAAAACATACTAAAAGAAAGAATTAGGGAGTTATACAGCTTATAGAATAACCAATAGCCCCAAAATTCTATGCGAGCTCTATTTAGCGCTATTTGTTTCTTTTTTCTTGCACAAGTGGTTAGCGCACAAAACTCCCCGGATTGCAGAACAGCAATACCAGTTTGTGCAGATGCGCCTATTTTGGGAACTACCGATGGTGGGGGCGATATTGATGATTTTGATCCTGAAGTCATTACGCAGACCGGTTGTTTGGAAAAGGGAAGTGTCAGTTCCGCCAATATTGAGAACAATACGGGATGGTTTGTATTTAGGGCTGGTACGGATGGTCAGATCGGTTTTGATGTTGAAGCCATACCTGTAAACCCAGGTAGTCCAATTACCGCGGAATGGGACTTTGCATTGTATGGCCCTTTTGACGAAACTTCCAATGAAACCTTTTGTACCATTATTGGGGATGGTTCCGCACAACCGATACGATGTAATTACGAATACAATGAGACCAATTTTACAGGAATAGGGATAAATCCAGTTGATGGGCGCGAAGGGGCCCCGTTTGTAAAAGGAAGCCAGAACACTTATGATGAATGGTTGAATGTTAGGCAAGGAGAGGTTTATTACCTCTACATCAATAACTACAATACCAATTTTGATGATGAGCCAGAAGACTTTATCTTAACCTTTACGGGCAGTTCGGTGGATGAAGATCAAAATACGGCGTTGGATTGTACGTTAAGGGATGAGTTCTTAGGATTCGATATTGTTGCCTGTGAAGGTGATCCTGATATTGTGCTTTCTGCCTTAAACTCTCCTGTAGGACCGAGCATTGCGAATATTACTTGGGAATTGGACGCAGAAGATGATGGTACTTACGAAACAATTTTGGCTTCAGGGGCCGGAGAAACTGAATTGACGGTCTCGAGCCCAAATTCCGGTCGTTATCGTGTTACTATCGAATCTACATTTGGAACAACCGTTACCGATGATATCCTCATTACCTTTTATGGGACGCCCGAACTTGATGAAGTTAGAGTGATCGATGATTTGGTTAATAGTGAACAAACAGACCCTTACAATATTGAGATCGTTCCGGTGGGTGATGGTAATTACGAATATGCGATCAATGGAGGTGAATTTCAGGACGACCCAGTGTTCTATGATGTGCCACCTGGTACGAATACGGTTGTAATAAACGATAAAAATGGCTGTGGTGCTACCGAGCCCATCGAGTTTTTAGTGGTCGGATATCCAAAATTCTTTACACCAAATAGCGATGGTGTCCACGATAACTGGAATGTTTATGGGGTAGAACAGTTGATCAACCCTGTAGTGTTCATTTTTGATCGTTACGGAAAGCTATTAAAGCAAATTGATGTGAACATTGGATGGGACGGCACCTTTAATGGAAGGGATATGCCCTCTTCGGATTACTGGTTTAGATTGGATTATGAACGGGACGATGATGGTGTTTTGGTCGCTACATCGGTTCGTAGGCATTTTTCGTTGGTGCGATAAAAAAGGCCGGAATTTCTTCCAGCCTTCTATATAATTTTCTTTTTCTCTTTTTAGAATTTTAAGGTATAGCCCAAAGAAATGTTGGTGTTTATTCTATTGATCAGTGCAGCGCTATCAATACCGCCATCAAAGAAGTAAGAGTTTATATCTTGTTCTGTTCTGCTATAGGCCAAATCTAATCGGCTTGCTCCAAAGTTGTAACCGATACCTGCGGAAAAACCGTTTAGGTCACCAATAAAATCACTGTTCTCATAAGGACTTTCCTCAAATCTGTAACCTGCCCTAAGACTTACCTCTTCTATTCGGTATTCCCCGCCCAAACGATATGAGTTCACAGCTCCCAAGGTGCTGGCAATAAAATCGTTTTCCGCGGTAAAATTTGGGTCGGAAGTAGGCCTAAGCTCTGCTTTGGACATGTCTTGATAGCTGTAATCCAAGCTTATGAGTCCATCTTGCCCAAACACAAGGGCAACACTACCGGTGTATTTTTCCGGTGTTTTTATTCTATATTCATCATAAAGATTTACAATGTTAAAGTTGATGAAATCAATGTCCGATACCGCTAGGTTACTATTGATTCGTTGGCTGGTGTCATCTGTCAATGTATACCACGTTGGTGATTGATAACTACCGCCGATTCGAATGGACTGATTTACTTTTGCAATTGCTCCTAAGCTAAAAGAGAAACCATAGCCTTCGGTATGAAGCAAATTATCGAAAGAGGTATACTGGATCGGTGAGTCCGCATCGTAGCCATCTTCATCAAGATAGGAGACCCTATCATATATAACATTGTGGAAGTTCACCGATGCACCCAAGTACAAATCTTCCTTATACTGACCGGCAAAATTTAAAGTGAATTTGCTATTGTAGCCGGATGTGTTCTGTAAATATCTTTGATTTACACTTCCGTATTGTGCATTGGAGAAATAGGAAGTGTTTTGATCATCGTCTTCAACAGGTTCTATAATACCGGATTGAAACCCTAAAAATGCTTGTTGGGCCGAGTATCCCAGATTGGCACCGATATCCAAATAAGCATCCTCTATGAATTCTCCCTGTTGTGTACGTAGTGGCCCCAAGGGCTCTCCTTGTGCAAAGTTGAGGAAATAATTGTCTACACCTACAGCGGTGTTCCCAGATGCGGTAAATTCATTATCAAAATTTTGCACCATGTCGTAGTTGAATGCCAATGCAATTTTTTTCCAGGGACTATCTGTTGACGAATTGAATACAAATACACCACCAACTTGATTGAAATCCAAAGAATTGGAGGTGGTACTTCTTAGGCTATTGCCATAAAGTGCATCATTGTTTATATGATAGTTAGAGCCTGTAAACCCTATCTCACTAAAATTAAAGACTGCTGAACCAGCAGGGTTAACATTAAGGGCGGACAAGTCGCCACCCAATGCTCCAAATGCTCCTCCCATTGCCTGAAACCTCGCGGTTCCTTGAAGGTTTTCCGTACTGTAGCGGAGAACATCGTCAATGGTCTGTGCACTTGCGAAAGTGCATGCCAATACCATGATGAAAGTCAATATTCTTTTCATTTCTTCTGATTTAGATTAATCGATGAGTTTATGGAATTATGGTCTACCGCCACCTCTACCGCCTCTTCCTCCGGAAGAACGGGATGAGCCTGAAGATCTTGAGCCGCCGGAAGATCTACTTACTCCGGAGCTTCCTCTGGAACTACTTCCTGAGCTTCGATAGCTTCCTCGCGAACTACTTCTTGATGAACCGCTGCTGCGGTAACTTCTAGAACTGGACCTGCTTGAAGATCTGTTGTAGTTTCTGCTAGGTACAGCACTTCTGGATTGGTAGCTTCTTGTGCTTCGTCCAGAACTTCTGTAACTTCTGGATGAAGGCGAACTACTTCTATTGTAGCTTCTACTGCTCCTAGTTGAAGAAGTTCCGTAAGAACGTCGTGCAGTAGTTCTTGAGCTTCCACTATAACTTGGGGAAGTTCTGGTGCTTCTACTTGTTCTGTAATTTCTGTTTCTGGCAACGGCATCGGCACTTATAGATCTTCTAACGTTTGACCTATTGCTATATCCTTGAGAGCTTCTTCTTGCCAAATTGTTATTGTTGCGGGACAAGTTCGCATTGGAACGCCCACTGTTGTTTCGTATTCTGCTGGCGTATCCATTGGATCTAGATGTGAGTGTGGTTCCAGGTATGCGGGAGGAGTATCCTCTTCTTCCTCTCATATAAGCATAGTCTCCATATCCTCTACCATAATACGGACGGTTCCAATAGTTGTTGTAGTATCCGCCCCAACCGTAGTATCCGGCCCAGCCCCAGCCATTGTATGGGTATCCCCATCCGTAGTATCCGGCCCAGCCCCAACGATTGAATCTCCATGGGTTGTTCCAACCCCATCCCCAACTGTAGTAAGGACTGTTCCAGCCCCATCCCCAATTGTTATATGGGTTGTTCCATCCCCATCCGCCATTCCATAACCATGGGTCGTTCCAACCCCAACCGAGGCCGCCCCATCCCCAACTATTGTCATAAACGTTGATGGAGACATTTGTGGGGTTATCACCCCAGCCAGGGTTTCCGTTGTAGTTGTTGTTGTAAGCAAAATAATCGGTTTGCTCACCGTAAGGAACAGTATCGTTTTGAACTTGGCTGGAATAGCTGTCAATGTCGGTAAAAACCTCGCTGTCCAAAATTTCACCATACTCGTTTGCCTTATCCCCGAAATAATCTCCGTAGATATTACTTTCTTGTTCTTCAATTCTTACCGCTTCGGCATTTTTCTTTTCAACCCTTACAACTCGGTTATTGGAAGAATAAATTCCGTCATCGTAATATGAGGCTTGTTGGTAGGAACCGCAAGAAGCCATAAAAAGGGCAATAACCATCAATATGGCGAAGGTTCTGAATTTATTATGGAGTAAAGACTTTAACATGGCGCAATTTTTATTGTTGAACATACTAAAAATAATTAGTTTTACCCAATCATTACATGACTAAAGTCACAAGTTTTGTGCCAAACTACAATAGATGGGTAAAAATTTAACGAGCAGAGCAGAAGATTATTCCAAATGGTATAACGAACTAGTAGTAAAGTCAGATTTGGCTGAAAACTCAGGTGTTAGGGGGTGTATGGTCATAAAGCCCTATGGGTATGCCATCTGGGAAAAAATGCAAGGTCAATTGGATAGAATGTTCAAGGAAACGGGCCACGAGAATGCATATTTCCCGTTGTTCATCCCAAAATCATATCTAAGCAAAGAGGCCAGTCACGTAGAGGGGTTTGCCAAGGAATGCGCCGTGGTTACCCATTACCGATTGAAAAATGCCGAGGACGGCAGTGGTATTGTGGTGGATGAGAACGCCAAACTTGAGGAGGAGCTGATCGTTCGTCCAACTTCCGAAACCATTATTTGGGATACTTTTAGAAAATGGGTGCAATCTTACAGGGATTTGCCGCTAAAAATAAATCAGTGGGCCAATGTGGTGCGCTGGGAGATGAGAACACGACTTTTTTTAAGAACTGCCGAATTTTTGTGGCAGGAGGGCCATACCGCACACGCTACTAGAGAGGAAGCTGTGGAAGAAGCAGAACTTATGATGAATGTTTATGCGGATTTTGCCGAAAAATATATGGGTGTTCCCGTGATCAAGGGAACCAAAACCGAGAGCGAGCGTTTTGCCGGTGCGGAGGAAACCTACTGTATAGAGGCTTTGATGCAGGATGGAAAAGCATTGCAGGCGGGTACTTCACACTTTTTGGGCCAGAACTTTGCAAAGGCTTTTGATGTCAAGTTTGCCAACAAAGAAGGTAAGCAAGAATACGTTTGGGCCACATCTTGGGGTGTTTCCACGAGATTGATGGGCGCTTTGGTCATGACGCACAGCGATGATAATGGGTTGGTGCTGCCACCACAATTGGCACCGATTCAAGTTGTAATTGTACCGATTTATAAAGGATTGGATCAGTTGGATGCCATTTCGGAGAAAGTGGATCCATTGGTCAAGGCATTGCGGGATAAAGGCATTACTGTTAAATATGACACCCGAGATACCCATAAGCCCGGCTTTAAATTCAATGAGTATGAGCTAAAGGGTGTTCCCGTGCGCTTGGCGGTTGGGCAGCGTGATTTGGCCAACGGTACCTTTGAGGTGGCGCGGAGGGACACATTGACCAAGGAAATCGTAAAGGCGGAAGAGGTTGTGAACAAGGTGGTGTCCTTAATGGATGAGATTCAGGAAAACATCTTTAATAAAGCCCTTGATTACAGAAAGGAACATATCACCAAAGTGGATTCCTATGATGAGTTTAAAAAAGTTATCGAGGAAAAAGGTGGTTTTGTTTCCGCCCATTGGGATGGAACTGTCGAAACCGAGGACAGGATAAAAGAAGAGACCAAAGCCACTATTCGTTGTATTCCTTTGGATGCAGAAAACGAAGAGGGCAAGTGTATTGTAACAGGAAAACCTTCCCATAAAAGGGTGTTGTTCGCAAAGGCCTACTAAACAGCTTGCAAAAAATAAAAAATACTGTTGCAAGACTTAAAAATAGTTGTATTTTTGCATCCGCAATTATGCAACCATACGGCCCGTTCGTCTAGGGGTTAGGACGCCAGGTTTTCATCCTGGTAACAGGGGTTCGATTCCCCTACGGGCTACTAAGAAGAGTTTTAAGCTAAAAAGAAATTAGTTTTTAACTTTGTAGTTTGAAATTTTGAAATTGAAATAATGGCCCGTTCGTCTAGGGGTTAGGACGCCAGGTTTTCATCCTGGTAACAGGGGTTCGATTCCCCTACGGGCTACAAAAAAAGGATTTAGAAAGAATTAAATTTAAGCAATGGCAAACCATAAGTCAGCATTAAAGAGAATCAGAAGAAACGAAGCAGTACGTTTGCGTAACAGGTATCAGCACAAAACTGTGCGTAATGCCATCAAAAAATTGCGTAACGAGGAAGATAAAAAAGCTGCTGAAGCTTTGTTGCCTACTGTAGTTGGTATGATTGATAAATTGGCCAAGAAAAACATCATTCATAACAATAAGGCCGCAAACCTTAAGAGCAAGTTGATGACCAAGGTTGCAACAATGTAATTCTTGTCAAATAAAAATATGTTGAACGCCTCCAATTTGGGGGCGTTTTTTATTTTGGTCGAATTCCATTCTATCTAAATGCTTTTCTTCTTCCGGTAATGGCGCCAATGATAAATGATGAATGCATAAATACTACGGCTATCATCAGTACTTGGAATATGGGGTATTCGAGGTAGATTTTTGGTATCTCGTGAACAATAAAATATACTATCGGAAAGCAGGTGTAAAAAACTGCCAGTCCCATGCTGGTCCAGAACATAGTGTTGTGTATTTGAGAATATGAACTTTGTTCGGACCTCTTTTCCTTGATATACAATCCAATGGAGAACAGTAAAATAAAGGAGGATATGATATCCGCATAATAGAGACTGGCATGAAACGGATTTTGGAAGAACAGGCTGGCCATAAATGACAAAATACTTGCCAATGCTCCATACAATACCCAAGCTTTATGTTTTTTGACCTTTAAAACATGCCAATAGATATAATAATAGAACAGGAAAGAAACCAATGCATAAATATTATAGACAATTACATTGTGGTTGCTGTAGCTGTCATCTGAAAAAAATTGGAATTCTTCATAGCGCAAAATCAAGACGGCCAACATTTCGGATAGAAATGTGTACATGATAAAGATGGGAAAATATTGCAAAGGCGTATCATAATAGGTGCGGTATCGTAAAACCACGACAATCCATGTCACAAGGTAGATTGGAATAGTATAATTGTCGATAAGAAAATCGTAGAATTCTTTCATTGGGCTTGTTCCCGTGCCGTTAATTCTAAAAATACAGCAATTTTCCTGTTCTTGGAAACTTTGTTTTTTATCTTGGGATCAAGATCAAGGAAATGGTTTTATCGAAATGCTTTTCTGCTGTGGATAAGAACACCGACCAAAAAGGTACCGTACATAAATAAAATCAATATCCGCAATATGGTCCTTAGGTGATAATCAATCCAGATTTCAGGAATCTCATAGCCTATCCAAAACAGGAAAGGGAAAATGGAATAAAAGATCACCAATCCCAGGCTCATCCAAAACATGAGGTTGCGTTTGTTGGGGTAGATGGTAGATTCACTTCTTTTTTCTTTAAAATAGAGCCAAATATTAAAAAGTAAAATAAAGGAAGCGAGCATATCGGCATAGTAAAGGTTGCTATACAATGGATTTTGAAAAAATAGACTTACCACATACCCGATAATGCTTGCCAAGGCTCCTATTTTTATCCATTTTCTGTACGTCTGGTTTTTAACAACTCTCCAGTAGATGTAATAAAAAAACAAAAAGGATATCACCGAATAGATATTGAATATAATCACATTGTACCAACTGTACTTTTCAATATCAATGATCTGGAATTCATCAAAATATTTAATAAAATACCCCAATAACTCCGTAAGGAAGGTATACATTAAATACATTGGATAATACTTTAATGGAGTATCAAAATAGGTGCGGTATCGGGCCATGGCCACAATCCATACGATAAGATAGAATGGAAGAATGTATTGCTCTGAGATAAATGTATAAAATTCTTCCATGGTTCCCTGGCCAACCAGTTAGCTTTCAGTGCTTTTGTTGAAAATCAAAAATAACGTAAAAAAGCTGTGGAAGTGAATCTATTTTAAAGGCCTTTGATTTTTGATCATCTAAATGCTTTTCGTTCACCTAATAAAAGTCCCAACATGTAAAAGCCATACATAATTGCTATGAGTACAAATAATATTTTTTGAAAGTGATAATCATACCATACATGATCATCTATAGATCCCAGTAAAAAAATGTATGGAGTTATGGCATAAAAGATAAATGAACCTGAGCTTACCCAAAAAAGCAAATTTTTCCCTTGATGGTAGGAGGAGTTTTCATTTTTCTTTTCTTTAAAATAAAATATTATGCATCCCAATAATACCCACGATCCAACAAGTTCTGCATAGTATAGACCTCTATACAATGGATTTTGGAAAATCAAACTTGTCAAATAACTCACAAGAACTAGAAAAGCTCCATACTTTACAAGTTTTTTATGTTGAGTTCTTTTTAAGGTTTTAAAGTAAACCCAATAAAAAAACGCATATGCAATCAACTGATAGATATTATAGATTATAATGTTTAAAGAGGCATATTTTCCTTCGGAAAAAAATTGAAAACTATCATTGAACTTAATAAAGTACCCTAATAAATCAGTAAAAAAGGTATAGGCGATAAACATCGGGAAATATTTTAGGGTCGTGTCAAAATATTTCCTGTAAGTCAACACCGAGATTATCCATGTCACTAAATAAGTAACTAGGAAAAATTGCTCTTTAAGAAAAGAAATTAGATCTTCGATTACATTCCGGTTTAGTAATCACTATTTGGGGGAGGGGAGGAATTCCCTTTGTTCAAAACAAGGCTTTGAGGGTCATCCTGAACCATATTTGGCAGCATGCTTGCATAGGACTTACCTCCTTTTTTATTTTGGCCTACAGCTTTGCCGCCCACAGCATCCTTGATCAATTTGGCACTACCGTCGGCTCCGATATAAAATCCGTATTCTGCACCATCTACAATCATAGTGGGAACAACAAAAATAGAATTTTGCCTAGGATGCACTATTTTTTTTCCATCTGGAAAATCCGGTTTGTCAGGATAATTTGCGAAATAAAATCGAAAAGAACTTATTTCTACTCCAGCACTATCAGCTTCTTGTTCAGCAAAAGCGATATAAGTTTTTAGTTTATCATAGCCAAAGGAAGTAAATCGGGCCGGAACAAACGCTACATCCCCACTTCCTCGTTCTGCTTCAAATTGCTGAATCATGTCCACCCTGTTTTTGGTATAGTTATCGTAAAGGGATTTTGACTCTTCCAAGGAAATTATGCCTTCGGGTGGCGCAATAGGTTCTTTTTGAGTGGTTTTAACATCCTTTGTTTCGGTGGATTCTTCCTTTTTAGGACCTTGCTGACAAGCTCCCAACATCAAAAATGTGGCCCCGAAAAGTGCAAGAAAGGCCGTTCTGTAGTTTATCATAGTTAAGTGTTTATAGTTCAGTTTTTGGGGAAACTGAACTAAAGATATGCCTTTTCTATAAATTGACTCAACAAAAAGCCCTTCAAAAAACTTGAAGGGCTTTTAATACTATGATATAGAACCTTGTAGGATTTTACTCGTTCATGGTGAGTAAAAATTCCTCGTTGTTCTTGGTTTGCTTTATGCGTTGTTCTATAAACTCCATGGCTTCTACAGGGTTCATGTCCGCTAAGTATTTGCGTAAGATCCACATGCGTTGAATGGTATTTTCGTCCAACAACAAATCATCTCTTCGTGTGGAGGAAGAAATAAGGTCGATCGCAGGGAAAATTCTTCTGTTGGATATTCTTCTGTCCAACTGGAGTTCCATATTACCTGTACCCTTGAATTCCTCAAAGATGACCTCGTCCATTTTGGAGCCTGTTTCCGTTAATGCCGTAGCGATAATGGAAAGTGAACCTCCGTTTTCGATGTTACGCGCAGCACCAAAGAAACGTTTTGGTTTGTGCAGTGCGTTCGCATCCACACCACCACTCAATACTTTACCGGATGCTGGTTGTACGGTGTTGTAGGCACGGGCCAAACGGGTAATGGAATCCAACAGGATCACTACATCATGACCACACTCTACCAATCGTTTTGCTTTTTCCAATACAATATTGGCAACCCTTACGTGCTCGGTGGCTTCTTTGTCAAAAGTAGAAGCAACCACTTCGCCACGTACATTGCGTTGCATATCGGTAACCTCCTCTGGACGCTCATCGATCAATAAAATGATTTGATACACCTCTGGGTGATTGGCCGCTATCGCATTGGCGATATCCTTCAATAACATGGTTTTACCCGTTTTGGGCTGGGATACGATCATACCTCTTTGTCCTTTCCCGATGGGGGAGAACAAATCCATGATTCTTGTGGAAATAGTACTTTGTTTTTCCGCTAATTTGAATTTTTCCTTTGGAAACAACGGGGTAAGATGTTCAAAAGCAACCCTATCACGAACCACTTGTGGGTCAAGTCCATTGATTTTGTTCACTTTGATCAGCGGGAAATATTTTTCACCTTCTTTGGGAGGTCTAATGTTCCCCAAGATAGTGTCCCCGGATTTAAGCCCAAACAGTCTTATCTGTGATTGGGACACGTAAATATCGTCGGGGGAAGAAAGATAGTTGTAATCGGAAGACCTAAGGAACCCATAACCATCTTGCATAATATCCAACACACCTTCACTTTCAATAATGCTGTCGAACTCGTACTCAGGTTCTTTGTACCTGTTTCTCAAGTCCTTGTCAAAATTGCTGTTCTTTTTGTCGTGGTGGCCTTTGTTATGTTGGGTGTTTCTTCTGTTGTTTTGATTCTTTTGGGAATTGTTACTACCCTGTGACTTGTTGTCTTGAGGCTTGTTATCCTGTTTTTGAGGTTTTCCCTGTGGTTTGGAGTCGTCTTTTTTGTTCCTTGGCTCTCTTTTCTGAGGCGCTTTTTCAGGTTTGTCCCCTGTGGTGTCTTTTTTGGCCTCCGTGGTTTTGGGACGTGGAGCCCTTGTTCTTTTTGGTTTAGGGGCCGGTTTTTCTTCTTTGGTCGCAGCAACAGTTTCTGCAACAGCTTTAGGGTTGGAGGCCTGTACGTCCAATATTTGGTATACCAGGTCCAGTTTTTTCAATGATTTGAATTTGGGAACATTAAGATCCTTTGCAATCTCTTGCAACTCAGGAAGCTTTTTAGCTTTTAGATCTGAAATCTCGAACATTAAGTAATGGAATAAGTTAAACTTGTGATTCTAAAATTTGAAGTAAAGTTATTTTTGGATACTACTGGAGAAAGAATTCCGAGGTAGGTGCTTGATAATAACATGACAATATTACAAATAATTTTTCAAGAATAAAGCCTTATTTATCAAAAAGACGCCTATTTTTGCCATTCGAAATCGATTTGAACAATGATTCAGCGGATACAAACGTTATATTTACTTATAGTAGGCCTTATTTCGGGAATACTTCCGTTCTTTATGAATCTATGGGTCGAAGTGGGCGGCAAAGAAGTGTTTGCCCAGGATGAAGTTATGTTAAGCCTCGTTTTTTACGTAATTACCGTATTGGCCGTAGTATCGATTGTAATGTACAAGAAACGACAAAATCAATTTGTGGTGAACAGATTGAATATGATATTGAACCTTTTTTTACTAGGATTTTTCGTTTATCGATCGCTAAGCTTATCCGGAGAAACTGTGGTTTCTGAGAAGGGTATTGGGATGCTGATTCCTGTATTTTCTATCGTTTTTCTGGTCCTGGCCAACAGGGCTATCAAAAAGGATGAAGATCTTGTAAAATCTGTTGATCGCTTGCGTTAAACCTAACATCTTAGTAGTATTAGTGCGAAAAAACCCTGGCTTCGGCCGGGGTTTTTATGTTTGTAAGGTCTACAGACCGATCTTTTGATCAAAAGCTGAGATATGGAAACCTGCCTCTATAACTTTTTGATAGGAGTCACTGTTTTTGTTCAAAAGTGCGTTGGTATGATTAAAATGGATAAAGTGAACTTTGGATTTTTCACTTTTGGGTAGGTTTTTGAACAAACGGATACTTTCAATAACAAAAGGATGGGGAATTTCGGAAATATTTCTTGAGTTGATCTCAGGACCATCAAAAAATGTGGCATCCAAAAAAGCAAAATCCACATTTTGTATTTCTTTCAAAATATCCTTTTCCCATTTGGACCATTTATCGATGTCGGGAATGAACAAAACCGATTTGTTCGGCCCGATGATCCTATAACCTACGGTTTCGGAATATTCATCCCGGTGCGGCACGGTGAAAGGAACAACTTTTATGTTTGGCGTAAGTTGAATGGTCACCTCATTTTTTATGGGTCGTAGTTCCATGTTTTTCAACGAGACAAGTTGTTCCCAAGGTCCGTTGGACTCCAAGAACGCTTTCATTCGTGGCATTGCATATACAGGTACTTTGTTTCCGCCCAGGGCTTCCCTGCCCAAATACATCAAACCAGTGTAATGGCCAATATGGGCATGTGTTACAAAAATTCCGTCAGGGGTTTCCCTGTTACTACGGGCATGTTCCTTTAAGAGTTTCAGTTGGGAGGACATATCGGGAGTGGCCTCAAAAAGATAGCTTTTTTTATTTTTATGATCTACCAACCCCAAGGAAACTACTTTTCGGGTGGGATCGGGATTGTTAAAGAGTTCTGCACAACACGATTTTTGACAACCTATGTGGGGACTGCCGCCATCTTGAACGGTTCCTAAAATATGAAGGGTGACCGCACTTTGTTCGGGTTGGGATGTGGAATCCTCATTTTTGGAGGACCTGGTCGAACAGCTTGCCAAGAAAATTGCCAGTATGATCAGATCGTATTTCATTCTTTATCTTTTTCCCAATTCAATAACCTCTAAATCCGTAATCTTTTCGCCATCAATAACAAAGCGCAGCATGGTCCGCATTTGATGAAAACCATGCTTTCCGCATGCCCCTGGATTCATGTGCAGCAGCCCAAGCTTTTTGTCGTGCATTACTTTTAGTATGTGGGAGTGCCCACAAATAAAAAGTTTGGGCGGATTGTTTCTGATTTCATCCCGAACACGAATGTTGTAGCGGTTGGGGTAGCCGCCAATGTGGGTGATCCAAACATCGACCCCTTCGCACATAAACCTGTTGTTTTCCGGAAATTCTTTTTGAATCACATGGTCATCAATATTTCCATGCACACCCCTTACAGGCTTAATGGCTTCCAGTTGATCGGTTACACTAAGACTGCCAATATCGCCTGCATGCCAAATTTCATCGGCTTGGGCCGCATACTTTAAAATGGTTTTGTCCATGTGCCCATGTGTATCGGAAAGCAGTAAAATCTTCGTCATTTCGCTAAAAATATGCTAAAAACTATCCGTTGGATTTGTGTTGGAAAGGATTGAATTATCTTTATCGACCTAAAAGTAAGGGATCCCATTGAGATATTTTATCCAATTTTCTTATTTCGGAAAGGCGTACCACGGATGGCAGAACCAACCCAATGCCATCACCGTGCAAGAGGTTTTGGAAAAGGCCCTGTCCACATTGCTCCGTGAAAAGGTCGAAGTGGTAGGTGCCGGAAGGACGGATTCAGGAGTGCACGCCAAAGAAATGTTCTGTCATTTGGATGTTGATGCAGTTTCGGATATTGATGAGCTGGTGTACAGGTTAAATGCCTTTTTGCCCGATGATATTGCGGTACAGGCAATTATTCCAGTTGCCCAAGATGCCCATGCCCGTTTTGATGCTGTGGGACGCACTTACGAATATTGGTTGGTTAAGGAAAAAGATCCTTTTTTGTTTGATCATGCCCATTTTGTAAAACATCCTTTGGATGTGGATTCCATGAACAAGGCGGCTAAAATATTGTTGGACTACACGGACTTTGAATGTTTTTCCAAATCCAATACCGATGTAAAAACATTTGATTGCGATGTTCACGAGGCATTTTGGACCATTGATAAGGAGAAATGGGTGTTCACCATTACCGCCGACCGTTTTTTACGAAATATGGTCCGTGCGGTGGTAGGTACATTATTGGATGTGGGCATGGGGAAAATGGCTCCGGAAGGCATCCATCAAATTATTGCAAGTAAAGATAGGGGAGAGGCAGGCGTCTCCGTCCCCGCAAAAGGATTATATTTGACCAAGGTTTCATATCCAAAAGAAATTTTTGATGAGCAAAAAGGATGATGTAGGGAAAGCGTTTGATTTTAGACTGTTCAAGCGGGTTTTTTCACGGACCAGGCCCTACAGGGGCATCTTTTGGTTGGTGGCCATTGTGGCTATTTTGTCCGCGGCCTTTGCCGTCGGAATACCATTATTGGTAAAAACGATCATCAACCAATCGTTGGAAAACAAGGATGCAGGTCAATTGCTCAACAATGTTTTATTCATGTTGGCCTTTTTGCTCGGTCAGGTGACCACGCAGTTATTGTTCAACTATTTTGCAAACCTGTTGGGAGAGTCGGTGATTCGGGATATCCGAATCGACCTTTTTGAAAAAATGACCAGCTTTAAAATGACCTACTTCGACAACTCTTCGATAGGGGTGCTGGTAACCAGAGCGGTAGCGGATATGCAACGTATTGGCGAAATTTTTAGTCAAGGCTTTTTTATGATCGTGGCGGATGCCCTAAAAATGTTGTCCGCAGCCATAATTATGGTGGTTATCAACTGGAAATTGGCGTTGATTGTCTTTGCCATCCTCCCAGTTATTTTGATAGCTACGCGTCTCTTCCAACAAGCCATGAAAGTGGCTTTTATCGAGGTGAGGGCGCAAGTGTCCAACCTTAACTCTTTTGTGCAGGAACGTATTGCCGGGATGAAGATAGTTCAACTGTTCAACCGCGAAGAAATCGAAAAGGAGAAGTTCCGTGTCATTAACGAGAAGCATCAAAACGCTTGGTTGAAGACGGTCTGGTACAACTCTATATTTTTCCCTGTGGCCGAAATTTCCAACTCCATTGGTATTGGTTTGGTCGTATATTTTGGGGTGATACAAAACATTGAAAATGTTGGGATGGACAACAAAGGAGCTATCGTGGCTTTCTTTTTCTTGATGGATCTGTTGTTCCGCCCGCTACGTCAAATCGCCGATAAGTTCAATACCCTTCAAATGGGAATGGTAGCTGCCAATCGAGTATTCAAAATTTTGGATACCGATAGCCATATTGATGATAAGGGTACCGTAGAGAAAAAAGTTGTAAAAGGGGATATCGAGTTTAAGGATGTACACTTCGGCTATGTGCCCGATGAAGAGGTGTTGCACGGTATATCGTTTGATGTAAAGGCGGGTGAAACCGTTGCTATTGTGGGCGCTACCGGAGCGGGAAAATCCACTATCATCAATTTGCTCAACCGATTCTACGAAATCAACTCTGGTAAGATCTTGGTAGATGGTGTCTGTTTGGAAGATTATACCCTACGTTCGTTACGTTCACATATTGCCATAGTATTGCAAGATGTTTTCTTGTTTGCGGACACCATAGCGCATAACATTTCACTACGCGATGAATCCATTACCGAGGAAGAGATAGAGGCTGCTGCCAAGCAAATAGGGGTGCATGAGTTTATTTCCAGTCTTCCGGGTGGTTACCAATACAATGTGAAGGAACGGGGAACCATGTTATCCAGCGGTCAACGTCAATTAATTGCCTTCTTGCGCGCCTACGTAAGCAATCCAAGTATCCTGATTTTGGATGAGGCCACATCTTCTGTGGATACGTATTCCGAGCAATTGATCCAACAAGCCACGGACAAGATTACCGAAGGCAGGACTTCCATTATTATCGCTCACCGCTTAGCGACCATCAAAAAAGCGGATAAGATCATTGTGATGGATGCAGGCAAGATCATTGAAATTGGAACACACAAAGAGCTTTTACAAAAAGGTGGCTACTACAACGATTTGTACAATGCCCAGTTCTTGGCGGAAGAAGTCGCCTAATTTGGTGGTTTAAAATCTTCAATATTTATGTTTCCAGTTAGATAACCGATCAGGAATATCAGTATGCCAATTCCGATCATAAGAATGATAAGCATCACCATATAGGCCAGTGCTCTGAGTAACGTACTTACCGGTCCTGTGTGATGGACCTTCCTAAAGACATAGAACTGATAAAGTACGACAATCAGAAGGAAAGTATAATTGAACAGGTCATAGCGAACATCAAAAAATCCGAAAATAAGAAGTCCTGATAATACTTGAACAAAGGATACTTGCCCGAAAATAAAGGCATTTGCCACCAAATGTTCCGTGTAGTTCAGTTTTTTCTTGTCTAAGAACAGGAGCCATGTGAACATGGCGTAAATTGGTATGATCAGGTAAGACATCAGCCCTTGGTAGTCAAAAACAAAATCCAGGTCGGGTGTTTTTTGGTTGTTCAGACTGTTTTGGGTGAGATGTATATGGTAAACATTTCTTAAAACATAAAACAGGATTCCGGAAAGCGTAACCCCAATAGCAAAAAAGCTGATCGGGTTCATATATCGTTTTCTGGTACCGCTGATATAACTATTGATTACTTCATCGGGTCGGGTAAATAAATGTTTTATTGTTTTAAACAGTGTGTTGTCGAGGTTGAAGATTTGAAAACTGATGTCTTCCCAGACATTCTTAAAGGTCAATCTATGGTGAATTACTTTTGCTCCACAAGTTGGGCAATAACTAAAATCTGTTCTCAGGTCGTTATCGCAATTCTTGCAGATCATTGCTCCAAATCCTTTTTGATTCGCTTTATCAATTCCTCCCTCGCTTTGAAGGGAACAAATTCACCATTTTTAATATAGGATATAGAGCCCGTCTCCTCACTGACCACTAAACAAAGTGCATCGGTTTTTTCTGTGATTCCCACGGCCGCCCTATGTCGCAACCCAAAACGAAGGGGGATGTTACGATCGTTGGAAACAGGTAGGATTACCCGTGTGGCCGTGATAAAATTATCTTGGATCACAATGGCTCCGTCATGCAAGGGGCTATTCTTGAAAAAAATACTTTCCAAGATGGGTTGGGTCACCTTTATGTTCATGGCATCCCCTGTAGATTTTACAAAATCCATGGAATTGTTGCGCTCGATTACAATAAGGGCTCCCGTTTTTGAAGTTCCCATCCGTTCACAAGCACCTACAATGGCCTCTACATCCGTTTTGGTGGAAATCGCCTCCTGTTTTAGGAATTTAAAATGCTTGAAAATATTACGTTTCGAAGCAAAATTGGTAGACCCGATCATTAACAGAAACTTTCGGATTTCCTGTTGGAACACAATGATGAGGGCAATCAGGCCAATGTTCATAAAACCACCGACCATGCTGCTGATCATTTTCATCTGAAGCAATTCGGTAAGTTTCCATAGGGCCCAAACGATTACTATCCCAATAAAAATATTGATGGCAACGGTACCCTTGACCAGTTTGTAAATATAATAGAGCAATGCGGCCACAAGGACAATGTCGATGACATCCGTAATCTTAAAGTCTAGAAAATTTAGAAAATCCAACCGCAGCGTTTTTGTAAAATTAGCAAAAATAGAAGAACCTCAAATTAGAGCGCATTCTCTTTTAAGGCCTCTACAAGTTTAACACATTCCACGGCTTCTTTTACATCATGTGCCCTAATAATATTTGCGCCTTTTAAAAGAGCGATGGTGTGCAAGGCCGTGGTGCCGTTCAAGGCCTCTTTTGGAGATGATCCCAAAACTTTATAAACCATAGATTTTCGGCTCAAGCCTATTAAAATGGGCAAACCAAAGGTTTGGAACATATCCAGGTGGTTGAGCAGTGTATAGTTTTGTGCCGTTGTCTTGGCGAATCCAAAGCCCGGATCTATAATGATGTCGTTGATTTTTTTTGCTGTGGCCTCTTTTACTTTTTCAGAAAAGTATAACCTGATATCATGGATCAAGTCGTTGTACGTCGCTTCTTTTTGCATGGATTGCGGAGTACCTTTCATATGCATCATAATGTACGGCACTTGATATTTGGCAATGGTGTCAAACATCGCTTCATCCAGATTTCCTGCCGCAATATCGTTGATGATGGCCGCACCATGTTCAATACTTTCCGCAGCAACTTTACTTCGAAAGGTGTCCACGGAAATAATAGTATCCGGAAATTTTTTCAGGATAAGTTCAATAACAGGAACCATCCGTTTCAACTCTTCTTCTTCCGGAACGTGCTCTGCACCAGGGCGGGAACTGTAAGCGCCCATATCTATAAAAGTAGCCCCATTTTTGAGCATGTAATCAACTTGGTTTAGGATGGATGCTTCGTCCTTGTACTTTCCGCCATCAAAAAAAGAATCGGGTGTAAGGTTGAGTATGCCCATTACCTTGGGGGTTTTTAGGTCTACAAGTTCACCTTTGCAGTTTATGGTCATAAAAAATATATGCTTTGTTGGGTTTCATTATCTTTGGCAAAGTGCTTGTGGGCACAGATAAGTTGGACGAAATTTACGCAAATTAGCAACAATACATGCAGCAGACTTCCCAACAATACGATGCGGTAATACAAACCTGTCGTGAATTGTTTTCAAAAAAGGCCAAGGATTATGGCACCGCTTGGCGCATCCTTAGGTTGCCTTCCTTAACGGATCAGATTTTTATAAAGGCACAGCGGATTCGCGGTCTCCAACAAAATGATGTGCGCAAAGTGGACGAGGATGAGCGTTCCGAATTTATCGGAATCATCAACTATTCCATTATGGCGCTCATACAGATCAAAAAGGGAGTGGTGGAACAACCTGACCTTACCGCAGAAGAGGCTATCGCACTTTACGATGAGGAAGTCGCTATCACCAAAAAATTGATGGAGGACAAAAACCATGATTATGGTGAAGCTTGGCGAGATATGAGAGTAAGTTCGCTCACGGATTTGATTTTGCAAAAATTACTCCGGGTAAAACAGATTGAGGACAACCAAGGGACGACTTTGGTGAGCGAAGGTGTGGATGCGAATTATCAGGATATGGTTAATTATGCGGTTTTCGCATTGATTCATTTAAACGAAGAAGAATGAAATATTTGGTCTGGATATCAAGAATTATAGTAGGGGTGTTGTTCATTATCAGTGGACTGATCAAGTTGAACGATCCAATGGGTTTCTCCTTTAAATTGGAAGAATATTTTAGTCCAGGGGTGTTGGATTTGCCTTTTTTAACCCCATTGGCATTGAGCATCTCCATTTTTGTGGTCATTGTCGAGGTAATTCTGGGTGTTTTGCTCTTGGTGGGCTTTAAACCCAAATTTACCGTGTGGAGTCTTTTGTTAATGATCGTCTTCTTTACATTCCTCACGTTCTATTCGGCCTATTTTAATAAAGTGACCGATTGTGGGTGCTTTGGTGATGCCATTAAACTAACGCCGTGGGAATCCTTTACCAAAGATGTGATTTTGCTGGCATTTATTTTGATCCTATTTTTCGGCAGAAAATATATTACACCCTTGTTCAGCCCCAAGACCAACTGGATTGTTGGGGGAGTGGCTCTGTTGGCTTGCATTTTGTTCGCCAATCACGTATTGGCCCATTTACCTTCGGTGGATTTTAGGCCTTATAAAATTGGAGCAAACATTCAAGAAGGAATGTCCGTTCCCGAAGATGCGCCAAAACCCATTTATGAGTATGCATGGCGTTTTAAGGTGAACGGAGAGGATCAAATTTATATTACTGAGGGTGATTACCCCTCGGTAGATGGGGAGTTTATTGATGTGGAAACCACGGAAGTTCAAGCAGGATATGAGCCACCGATTCATGATTTTACCATTGAACAAGAAGGACAGGACTATGCAGGAGAACTACTGGAAGAAGATAAGCTGGTGATGGTGATTGCATACGATATGGCAAAAAGTGACCTTGATGCCTTTGAGGGAGTTGACGAGGTTACAGCAAAAGCAAAACAAAATGGCTATAAGGTTATTGGTATGTCCGCTTCGAGCAGCGATATGGCCAATCAGATAATCGATACCTACGGACTGGATTTTGAATTCTATTTTACAGATGAGACCACTTTAAAAACCATTGTACGTTCCAATCCGGCTATTTTGGTACTCAGCAAGGGAACTATTCAGCAAAAGGTCCATTACAACGATTTTGACGAACTTACTTTCTAATCATAACATTAAAGAAAAAACCAAATAATATGAGAACAAAGATTGTTGCAGGAAACTGGAAGATGAACAAGAACCTTCAGGAAACAGAGGAGTTGTTGGCCGAGCTTTCTGCTAAACTACCCGATACAGATGCCGATGTAATCGTAGCGCCAACGTTTGTAAACCTTCAAGCGGCAAAGCAAGCACTTCAGGATTCCAAAATACAGGTTGCGGCCCAGAACATGCACTTTGCTGAAAGTGGAGCTTACACAGGTGAAATTTCTGCCGATATGTTGCTTAGCCTAGGTGTGGATATTGTGATTTTAGGTCACTCCGAAAGACGTGCCTACTTTGGTGAAGACGATGAATTATTGGCCAAGAAAGTGAAGACCGCTATTGATAAAGATCTGAGAGTGATCTTCTGCTTTGGTGAAGAATTGGAGGATAGAAAATCCGATAACCACTTTGCCGTAGTGGAAAGTCAATTAAAGAATGCCTTGTTTGACCTTGATGCCAGCGCTTGGAGCAAAATAGTGCTTGCTTATGAGCCTGTTTGGGCCATAGGTACCGGCGAAACCGCAAGCCCCGAGCAAGCTCAGGAAATGCATGCGTTCATCAGAAAAACCATTGCGGACGGATTCAATGCATCCATTGCCGAAGATGTGTCCATCCTATATGGAGGAAGTGTAAAGCCTGCCAACGCAGCTGAAATATTTTCAAAACCTGATGTTGACGGAGGTTTGATCGGGGGTGCTTCATTAAAGGCTGAAGATTTCACGGATATCATCAAGGCGATTTAAAGAATGTCCTTGGTTTACCTCGAATACGATTTTAAAATAAGTCCCCTCCAACCTGCATCGGATATTTTGATTGCGGAGTTGGGGGAATTGGGATTTGAAAGTTTTGTGGAAAACGAAACCGGTCTTTTGGCCTACATTCTCAAATCCGAATGGCAGGAAGATATATTGGAGGAACTTTTTGTTACTCAGAATCCAAATTTTGAAATCAGTTGGACCAGCAAGGAAATTGAACAGCAGAATTGGAATGCCGAGTGGGAGAAAAACTTCCATCCGATAAAAGTAGGCGACCGATGCATGGTACGTGCGCCCTTTCATGAAGCTGTTGAGGTGGAGTACGATATTGTGATAGAACCCAAAATGAGTTTTGGAACGGGCCATCACGAAACTACGCATATGATGCTACAGCATATTCTGGATAATGATTTCGAAGGAAAATCGGTCCTGGATATGGGATGCGGTACAGGTGTCCTGGCCATTTTGGCCAAAAAGCGAGGGGCTGCTGATACGGAAGCCATCGATATTGATGAATGGTGCTTTCTAAATACCCAGGAAAATGTGGAACGAAACGACTGTTCGGATATCAAAGCCTTTCAAGGTGACAGTAGTTTGCTCAAAGGCAAAAAGTTTGATGTTATTCTGGCCAATATCAACAGAAATATCTTATTGGAGGACATTCCTGTTTATGCAGATTGCCTTAATAAGGGAGGAACACTATTTTTAAGTGGCTTCTATTTAAGGGATTTAGATGCAATTTCTTCAAAATGTGGTGCCTACGGTTTGGAATTTGAAAAAAATCTGGAGAAGAACAAGTGGGTTGCAGCAAAATATGTAAATTAGAAAGTAGTAAACTTCGTTAGCTATGGGTACTAGAGAAAAAGAGTTGGAAGATGTCCTTCTGGAGGAAGAAATCACTAATGAGCATGAGATAGTTCTTTTTAATGACGATGTAAACACTTTTGATCACGTCATAGAAACCCTTATAAAAGTATGTGAGCACACTCCCGAACAGGCAGAACAATGTTCCTTGATCGTGCATTACAAAGGAAAATGTACGGTAAAAACAGGAGAGTACTCTTTTCTAAAACCCAAATGCAGCAAGCTGTTACAGGCTGGCTTGAGCGCTGAGATCGTATGAAGTCCTCATTTTGTATTTTGGTTATTTTATGATAGTTGATCTTTGAATGATGCTTCAAAACAAAAAGTTGATGAATTTTTTGCCCTGACCTAGAGTAGCTTACCGTCCCATTTCTTTACATTTAGCCACAATAATCAAAAAAACACTAACCACCCATTCTGAAAAATGAGTGAATTTTTTAAGGCTGAACTAAAAGATCGTTTTTTGGAATATGCTCTGGAACGAAACGACTATTTTGAAATCCAAACTCTTTACGACGAATTTTTGAGGCCCAATTACAGTCTGGAATACGTTCAGAAACTGGTTAAGGAAATCCAAACGTACGACCCGGATTTATTGGATGTAATGAGCGGCAATGGGATGGACATATTTATGTTGGCATCCACGCCAAGTACAGAAGATTTTTTGAATGAGGGAGGGTTTATGAATCTTTATGTAAAAGAAGAGGAAAAGTGGGATACGTTTTTGGGACATTTGTCCAATACCCCAAAACTCTCCAAGGATGAAAAGAGGCGCCTTAAAAAAAGCGCACCAACTTTAAAACGGGAAAAGACCTTGCTCATAGGTTTAATTGTGGCGGTGGCCATAAGTTTTTTGTTTACCGTGGTCAGTATTTTTAAAGAAACATTGTTTGAACCGGAATATGTTCCTGCCGATGAGTTTGAACGTAAAATGGACCAATTACGGGAGCAATATATTTTAGATAACGAGAAGCTTCAGCAGGAGTTAAAGGAAACACAACGGATACTGGATTCTTTGGAAAAGAAGAAGCCATAAAAAAGACTGTAACTTAAAAATTACAGCCTTTTTTATACACATAACTTCATGTTCGGTCAAGGCTTCATCCCTGGCTGAACTATTTTGTAATTGGATTCAGCCTTGGCTTCCTCAACAATTTTCTTTACATCTTCCAATAGTTTTTTGGCATCATAAATAATACCATCCTTTATGGTGTACTTTACGCCCCCAACACGTTCAATGGTATTGTCTTCCTGTAGTTGAATTGCACCGGTACCGTAAAGGGATTTAAAGTTTTCCAACGGATTTTCCTCGGTAATTACAAAGTCTGCTAATTTCCCCACTTTAATGGTTCCAATTTCATCGTCCAATCCAAGAGCTTCAGCTCCATTAAGGGTAGCTGCTTTAATGACCTCTAGCGGATGAAACCCTGCTTCGCGCATGAGTTCAAGCTCCCTGGGGTATGCGAATCCATATAGTTGATAAATAAACCCTGCATCTGTGCCCACGGTAACTCTTCCGCCCCTGTTCTTGTACTCGTTCAAGAAGGTCATCCAAAGTCTGTAGTTTTCTTTCCAGTCAATCTCCTGTTCGGTTCCCCAATAATGCCAGTAGGAGCCATGGGACTGTCTGCTAGGTGCATAAAATTCCCAAAGTGAAGGAAGTGTATACTCTTCGTGCCATTCGGCTCGTCTGGCTCTTTGCAGGTCCCTGTTGGCTTCGTATATAACCATGGTAGGGGAGATGGAGAAATCCAAGGAAATCAGTTCGTCCATAACTGCGTTCCATTTATCGGAAAAAGGTTTTGCAGCTTGTTCCCATAGTTGACCGGCTTCGCCAAAACGATCTTGTTCGTTTTGGTAATTGTAATCCAAAGAATAATTCTGAACTGTTCTGTCATCGAACATGGCTTCGGGCAGACCGTACCAATGTTCCATGGAGGTTAATCCGGCTCTTGCACTGTTCAGTACGTTCCATCTGCCCACATACAACTGAGCGTGGTGGGTTTTGGAACGTAGTCCCAATTTTTTGTTCTCGTCCAAAGCTGCCGTCATCACCTCTGGCAGGCCTCCCCCAAATTTAATGCCGTCGGCACCTTTTTTAGCGTTGGCGCGTACCCATTCGCGGGCAGCTTCTGGAGTTGTTATGTCAGCACGGCGGCGTTCACCGTTCAAACTGTTGCCAAACCAATTGTATGCTTGAATTCTTGGGGCGGTAATTTCGTTTTTGGCACTTTTTTTCTTTTGGTCCAGTACCCAATCAATTCCGTTTCCTGAACCTGGATCGCAAATAGTGGTAATGCCGTGTCCCATCCATAATTTAAAAACATATTCCGCAGGAGTGCCTTGTGAGCTGCCACCGATATGTGCATGCGTATCCACAAATCCCGGCATTAAATACATTCCCTCGGCATTTAACTCCTTTCCACCTGGTTTTAGTTGGGGTCTTCGGTCGGGGTTAATGTCCATGCCCGGAAAGCCTACTACTTGCACCGATGCGATTCGGTTGTTCTCCACTACAATATCCACTGGGCCGATAGGAGGGGACAGTGTACCGTCAATAACGGTAACACCTCGAATGATCAATTGTGACCATGGGCCTTCGCCTTCCGCTCTAGGTGGGGCTTTTTCGATTTGGGCATTGGAATAGTATCCCAACACTAAACAGACAATGAGTAAAGTTTTGGTTGTAAATGTCTTCATATGATTGGCTTAGTTGGTTTTTTTAATCAAATAAAATTCTCGTGGCAATCTAACATTCTTATTGATGAAAATTTAATGTTTTTTGAATTTAGACTGAAAAGAATAAAGATTCAATGAGCTAATTTAAGCAACCTATTGAAATTTTGTTAAATTGACGTATGCTAATTCAACAAACCATTGACACTTTTTCTTAGACCTCATTCTTTTTTTTTGAAAAAAGGAAGTTTATTGACCATTTTTTTGATGGTACAATTCACGTTCTCACAAAACACATCCATTACTATTACGGGTGATTCAAAAACTTCTTCTGAATTCTTTGCTGAATTGGAGGACAAATCCAATTATACTTTTTTTTACCTCGATGATTGGATTGAAGATCTAGAAGTAAAAGAAAACTTTGTGGATGCATCGATTTCCGAAATCCTTGATGCAATTCTATCGGGCACAACATTGAACTTTTACCTGTTGGAGGAGGAAAAACGTGTGTTTTTATTGCAGAATACAGTGGTTTATGATGAATTGCCCCCGAGCTTCTATCAACAAAATGATTCAATGGCCAGTGTCCGGGTTGTTTTAGAAAGTAGGGGGTAATCCTCCCCCGCCTACATTTTATAATGATGAAGTGTCTCAAAAAGCACAAAAATTGCCTGTTGTGCGCATCGGTAGGGCCGATGAACAGAATTTAAAGTCAACCTATCAATTGTCGGGAAGGGTGATCAATGCCCAAACGGGTGCACCGATTCCGGATTTGGCCATTAGGGTGCGCGGAAGCGCTCGTGTTGCAGTAACCAATGAGCAAGGGGAGTATGAGCTCGTTCTTCCAGCTGGTTATAATTTGATATCTACCAGTGCTATGGGAATCCGAGATTCGGAACGTGAAATTATAATGTACAACGATGGGACCTTGGACCTTCAACTGCAAGAGAGTTTGGAGCAATTGGAAGAAGTTGTCGTTGAGGCAGATGCCGTAAGCAATGTGGAAGATGCCGTTTCGGGGAGCGAAGAGATAAGTTCCGAAGAATCCAAGGATATTCCGTTGGTGCTCGGTGAACGAAATATTTTAGAAGTGGCCAAAGCACTTCCAGGTATTTCTTCGGCAGGTGAAGGTGCTACAGGACTAAATGTACGTGGGGGTAAAACGGATCAAAACTTGGTACTATTGGATGATGCGGTAATTTACAATCCAACGCACTTCTTTGGGGTTTTTCAAGCGTTGAACCCGTTCACCACAGAAAAAGTGAATATTTATAAAGGAGCACCTCCAGTGGAATTTGGGGGACGGCTTTCTTCAGTACTGGATATTGAGACCAAAAATGGGGATACGGAAAAAATTTCGGGTGAAGGTTCCATTGGTCCGGTAACAGGGAACTTGGCTTTGGAGTTTCCAATAAAAAAAGATACATCTTCCTTAGTTGTAGGTGCCCGTGGAGCTTATGCCGATTGGATTTTAAAAGCATTGGATGAAGAATCCTTGAACAATAGCGAGGCTTCTTTTTTTGATGGCATTATAAAATACCATCATAAGTTCAGCGAGAACAGTGAAATCAGGGGAACTGCCTATTACAGCAAGGATAATTTTAGTATAACCTCGGACTCACTTTACAATTACAGTAACAGATTGGGTTCTGTTCGGTGGGCGCATAAGCTTAGCGAAAAAAGCACCGGAGTACTTACGGCAAGCAACAGCAACTATAATTTTGGTATTGATTATGAAGGTGAGGGCAACAGCAATTTTGAACTGGATTACACCATAAACGAATCGGAGTTGCGCTATAAATTGAACACTCGATTAAATGAGGCGCACACGCTGGATTACGGTCTATCGGCAAAGTATTACGGAGTGGAACCGGGAAATGTTGAGCCTAAAGGTCCCAACTCTAATGTGGAACGCATTTCCATTGATAAAGAACAGGCGTTGGAAGGAGCGCTCTATATTGGTGATGAATTTAAGGTGTCGGAGAAGCTGCTTTTAAATGTTGGGGCACGATATGCTTTTTATGCGGCCATGGGAGAAGCAACACAAAATACCTACCAAGAAGGTGCGCCACGCAGTGAATCCACTGTTCAAGATACTATAAGTTACGATAGCGGAGAGTTTATTAAAACTTATGGTGGTCCAGAGGCCAGAGTGTCGGCCAGATATTTGTTTACACCCGATTTCTCGGTCAAAGCCAGCTTCAACAACTCCTATCAATTTATCCATACACTCTCCAATAATACCACGGTGTCCCCCATAGATACCTGGAAACTATCGGATTTGAACATTAAGCCCCAAAAAGGATATCAGGCCACTTTTGGTTTTTTCAAAAACCTCAATGACAATATGTATGAGTTGAGTTTGGAAGGGTACTATAAACAAATGGATGATGTACTTGATTTTAAAACAGGGGCGGACCTTTTGCTCAATGAAAATGTGGAGACCGAAGTGCTCCAAGGAGAAGGTAAAGCCTATGGCGTTGAATTCTTATTGAAGAAGAACAGGGGCGACTTCAACGGCTGGTTGAGCTATACCTATTCTCGTTCTAAGTATAGATTTGATGGCGATACCAGTGAGGAACGTATCAATAACGGGGAGTTTTTTCCATCTAATTTTGATAAGCCCCATGACCTAAGTGTTATTGCGAATTATAAGTTCACCAGACGATATAGCGTGTCCATGAACTTTGTTTATCAGACGGGAAGGCCCATTACCTATCCAGTGGGGACCTTTAGGTTCAATAATGCGGATTATGTAACCTTCAGTGATCGGAACAAATTCAGGATACCCGACTACTATCGATTGGATTTGGGAATCAATATTGAAGGGAACCACAAAAAGAACAAACTAGCGCATAGTTTTATCACAATTCAGGTGTACAATGTGTTGGGCAGGAACAACCCCTATTCTGTCTTTTTTGTAACGGAAGATGGTGAAGTTAAAGCATTGCAAAGCTCGATATTTGGAGTTCCAATTCCTTCCATAACCTATAATTTCAAGTTTTGATGAATCGTAAAGGAGGCTTATATCGAATAATTTTAGCCATCATGCTCCTTACATTACTTGGCGCATGTCTGGATGAGTTGGAAATAGAGACACTCAACCAAGATGGGCAATCCGCCGCCTTGGTTGTGGAGGCCGTTCTTACGGATGAAATGATTACCCAGAAGGTATATTTAAGCCGGAGCAGTCTGCGCTTGGATCTGGAGACCGACACGGTTTATAACCCTTTTATTCCTTTGGGAAGCCGTCCCTTGGATTCTGTGGATATGGAGGGAGGGGCGACCGTACGTGTGCTGGGAGACAACGGCGCCGAGTACCAATTTACGGAAGGTGACGAAGGCGTATATCTTTCCAATCAACCATTTGCTTTGGAAATGGGTGTTGGGTATACCTTGGATATAACAACAAGAAATGGTGTGGAGTACATATCGGACCCATTAACGGTTCAAGGTAATTCCCAATTGACCAACATCTACGCCGAAAAGGCTGTTAATGATAATGGAGAGGAAGGGGTGGCCATTTATGTGGATAGCCAACCAATGGAAGGGGAAAGTCAATTTTTTAAGTATGTTTATGAGGAAACTTATAAAATAATACCGCCATTTACCAGTGAATTTGAGTTCGTTTTAACTGATTACGACCCCTGTGCCCTGCCAGAACCTACCTATAATTTGGAAGTGGTTGAAAAAACCGGGGAAAGCGTATGTTTTAATACCGTTGCATCCGATCAAATAGTACAGGGAAGTGCATTGGGTGGAGCAAACTCGGATGTAACCAGGCAAATGGTACGGTTCATAGGGAAGGACAATTTTATCATTTCCCATCGGTATAGCATTTTGGTGCAGCAGCAAGTTCAGTCGGCCGATGCCTATTCTTTTTACGAGACCCTAAATAGTTTTTCCCAGTCCGGTGATATATTTTCCCAGATTCAACCAGGGGCACTGTACGCCAATGTGCAAAGAAAAGATGGAATTGCAGAAAATGTTTTGGGTTATGTCGAAGCCGTAGGGGTGTCGGACCAAAGGCTCTTTTTTAATTACGAGGATTTTTTCCCTGATGAGGACTTGCCCCCTTTTCCTTTCAACTGTAATTTATCAAGCCCACCGGAATCTCATATATCGTATTGTTTTTCAGGACCAACAGGACCTAATCCATGTCCTCTTTCAATAATTGAGAGTGTAGATCAAGGTGTTATAAGTTTTTATGCATATTACAGTGAGGGCGCAGTCCCTACCGCCACCTGTCCAGGTCCTTATATTGTAGTGCCCAGGATTTGCGGTGATTGCCTGTTGGGGCAGAAGGAGACACCAGAATTTTGGATAGAAGGATGAGTTGCAGAACATACATATATGGTTTGGCGCTTATTTTCTCGGCACATGCCTGTGTAGAGCCTTTTGATGCAACTTCGGACATATTTTCCGACACCAGTATGGTTGGAACTTTGGTGGTGGAGGCCAATATAACAGATATAGAGGCCGTACAGAAAGTATTCTTAAGTCGAATGCAGCGCGTTGAAAGTGATAGTACTGTAAACGTGGAAGAGCAAAGCCTATTTAATGTGCACACGCCCATTATAATTGAACGAGGACTCGAACCTGAATTTGAAAATGGAGCGAATGTTGAAATTAGAACGGATAATGGCACCGTATATCCATTTGAAGAAACCGAGGATGGGACATACGAGTCCATAACTCCATTTAAAGCTGTGTCAAATAGCTCATATCAATTGTATGTGATCACTGTCAATGGGGAAGAATATACTTCTGAACCCATGATGCTTCCCCAAACTTCGAATATTGATAATGTGTATGCCGAAAGAATGACCAGTGACACAGGACTTGATGGTGTAGGTATTTTTGTGGATGCTTCTTTTTCGTCCGATGGAAGTAAATTGTTCAGATATGCCTACGAAGAAACCTTTAAAATTATAGCGCCTTATTGGACTCCATATGAATTCGAAATTATACGTGACCAAACTGAATTCGTTTACGACGATTTGGGGAATGTGGTGGAAACTTTATATCCCGATGTGCAATTGGTTCCTAGGGCAAGGGAAGAGCGCGTGTGCTATAGGACGGATTTTTCTGCCGGAGAAGTTTTGTTGAACGGGAACGTACTTAACGGAAATAGGGCAGAAAGGACCATGGTACGTTTTATAGCCACTGATAATCCTATCATATCCCATAGATACAGTATTTTGGTCAAACAGAGAGGCGTTTCCAGAGCGGCATTCGATTTTTATGAGAAACTGGTCGCATTTTCTCAGAGCCAATCACTATTCAGTCAAGTGCAGCCTGGTAGCTTGGAAGGAAACGTGTACAATATTGATGGCGATACTCCTGTTATTGGTTTTTTTGATGTGAGTTCAGAGGTAAGTCAACGTCTGTACTTCAATTTTGAGGATTTGTTTCCTGATGAACCACTTCCGCCATATTTTGGAACTATCAATTGTGAAAACCCGATTGCTCCAATTCTTGGAAATCCTGAAAGGGATGGGCCCAGGCCTCCAGAAGATCAATGCTCAAGTGGTTTAATAGGTCGAGTAAAACAGGGTTTAGTGGAATTCTACCTAGATAATTATGATCCACCTGGTGAATGCGAAGGACCTTATTTGGTGGTCCCTACAATATGCGCAGATTGCAACATAGTTGGATCAAATGTTAAACCCGATTTCTGGATCGATTAAAACACAGCTTATGAAAAAACAATGGACAGTACTATTGATTCTTGCAGCTTTGGCCTTTCAGGCCCGGGCTCAATACGTAATAAGCAGTGTGAACGAGTTACAAAACTTGAAAAGTCTACCACAGGAAAAAGTCTATGTACACCATACCGGTCCCATTGTGTTTACGGGAGAGTATTTGCACTATTCCTTTTATTGTTTCAATGCACAGAACAATCGGGCCAGTACAATTAGTTTTGTGGGGTATGTGGCCTTGGTCAACCAACAAGGAGAGTATATAATGGAGCAAAAAATCCGCTTGGAAAGGGGTAAATCCCAGGGGGATTTCTTTGTCAATACCGATGTGCCCTCTGGAAACTACAAACTTCTCGGGTATACCCAGTGGATGAAAAACAATGGTTTGGAGCAAGTATTCAAGGACGATTTGGTGATCATCAATCCATACCAAGTAGATCAGTCCCAACTTTTGCCGGATGATGCTTCAGATGAGATAACTGCTGATGATCCTCAGTCTTTTCGTCAACCAATTGACTCTTCTATTATACAAATAAAAATGTCCGATACGAATTTTGGAACTCGTGAAAAGGTAAATTTCACCCTAAAAAATTATAAGGCACAATTGGGACAGGGAAGTTATACCTTAAAAATCCAAAAGAAAGATGAAATGGCCGCACAGCCTGCTAAAAACGCCATAAGCTATGCCAATGATTATTTGGATGTAAAAGGGGAGTTGAACAAAACAGTGGGCGATAGCCTCTTTTTGCCAGAACAACGGGGCGAACTTTTGTTTGGTAAAGTTACGGATGATGCTGGAAATCCAGCGCCTGATACTAAAATGGTGATATCCATTCCAGGTGAGGAATTTCTTTTGAAATTTGCCACCACCGACAGTAATGGGAATTTTTATACCTATCTGAGTCAAGATTACAAGCGGGCCAGGGCTATTATGCAGATAGCGGAAAATACCCGGGATGTTCAAGTGTCACTCGGCTCATTGCCAAACTTGGATGCTTCTGGATTGACCTTTGGTCAATATTATTTAAAGCCACAATACTCGGATGAAATAGAATTGCGTAGCGTTTATAATCAACTGGAGAATCAGTTTTTCTCTGTAAAACCCGATTCCATTCTTTTGGGAACGCCTATCGACCCATTTAACGGTGGGATTCCGGAAACCATAAATTTGGATGATTTTACACGTTTTCCCACTTTTCAGGAAACCCTTGTGGAAGTATTCAATTACGCGGGCTATCGGAACAATCCGAATGGTAGCGATTATATACGAATTGCCCAAGATTTTGAGACATACAATGAGCAGGCCAATGATTTTTCAGCAATTGTATTGTTTGATGGTGTATATATCCCAAACCACGAAAAAATAAAGGACTTTGATGCCAAACAAATTGAGTCCATTAGTTTGGTAAGGGACCAGTTTAGGCTTGCTGGCAAGGATTATCAGGGAATGATGGTGGTGAAAACAATTGAGGGGGATTATTTTGAAAACTATGCTCCCGAAAATGGAATCAATGTACCGATAGAAAAGGCTGTTTCGAAAAAAAATTATTTTAAACAGCGTTACGTAGAAGGAAACAGCAAACAATCTAGAATTCCTGATTACCGAAGAATTCTATTCTGGGAACCCCACGTTGAGGTTGGTAATACCGATTTGCAATTTGAATTTTATACTTCAGACCTTACTGGGGAATTTGAAGTGGTTTTGGATGGATTTACCACTTATGGTAAACCGATTACGGTCTATAAGACCATTGTTGTGGGAGAAGATAGCCAATAATTGTATTTTTACAGATAGCAATTTTGCTAGAATTAATTCCTAACTACAATGAAAACACTCCGAGCATTTATTATCCTGGGCTTCTTTACAGCTTTGACCATGTCCAGCATACACGGACAAGACAAACTTGACGAACAGATCGTTGCCGATTTACAAGAAACAAAACAATATGCATTTGGAGTGAGCCAAGAACTTCATTTTAGAGGGGTGTTGGGTATGTACGATAAACTGATTTCCAGTGGGATAGAGGTGACCGATTATGAAATTGTCGTAAAAGGCAAAGTGGTAAAACAATTGGTTAAAGGTTCGGAATTGGAAACGTTGTTTCAAAAATACAAGTCAAAGGTTAGGGTTAGTGTATGCAGTGTAGCTATGGCTAAATTGGGTGTTGAGGAAGAGCAGCTCATTGATGGTATGGAGCCAGTGGTCACGTACTCCATCCGATTATTGCAATTACAGGCCAAAGGATATAATACCTTGACGTATTAATAGGTCCTAGTTAACAAGAGCGTATTAGAAAACCTTGCAATAATTACTGCAAGGTTTTCTTTTACAGTAAGTGATAAACAAATGAACTTGAACCAAGTTACCGTTCCATCTTTGGATTTGGAAAAATCAATCCCATTCTATGAAAAATTGGGTTTGAAATTGATAGTTGAATCATTGCCCCATTATGCGAGATTTGAATGTCCTGATGGTGGTTCCACTTTTTCGATTCATCTAACGGATAAATTGCCAAAAGGCGAGGGTGTTTATGTTTATTTTGAATGTGATGATTTGGACCAGCGGGTTGAAAACCTCAAGAAAGAAGGGATTCAATTTGATCAAGAGCCAGTTGACCAGAGATGGTTGTGGAGAGAGGCTCGGCTAAAAGACCTTGATGGAAACCAACTTATACTGTTTTATGCAGGTGAGAATAGGTTAAACCCACCTTGGAGAATCAATGGTGCGGATTAGTTTGGATACAAACAAATAATTTATCCACCTTTTCACTAAAAATAAATGTCCATGGATTATAGGGTAATCAATAAAGATTTCTTTTATCCAATTCCAGAACTACGATGTCTTGAAGTGTATTTAATTCTGAATTACAATTAATTTTCACCCCTTCTTCAATTTTAAGTTCAGAAAGCACTTCAAAAGTAAAGTTTTCCTCTCCGTACATATTCCAGTCCGTTTGGAGGTCCTTGTTTCTGTGGTTCCCAAATTTCAGTTCCATTTTATGTCTGTTCCATTTGGATTCCATGTCTAGGCTGTTATCGATAAAAACCCTGTTGTTGGAAATATTTTTAATTTGGAAAACCCCCATGGGAAATTTCATTTGTTTGTATTGGTCCTTCAGTTCTTTTCTGGTCTTCATCTTATAAAAATCCTAATTGTTCCATTACTGTTTTCCGGTCGAAAATTTGTGTGTGGCCGTTGATTAAATTGTCTTTAAAATGATAAATGGTCATCCCTTTTGTTTCGATTGACTTATTCGTAGGTGGAATTTCTCCTATGTTACCTAGGTTGGTTCCCGTCAATATCCAAGTGGCTGCAACATAATCCTCGTCCTCGATTGTTGAAGTTATTTCAAAGTTCATGTTTGGAAATGGGCCAAAAGATGCTGATTCCATTCTGTGTATAAATTCGGAATGGGATAGTGTTTTTCCCTCCCATGGGTCGGTTGGGTCTAGATGGATAGTGTATTGTTCATGAATGTATTTTCCAACGTTTTCTAGATGCTTTTCATTCCAAATTTCATTCATGAATTCTCTTAGGAAAAGGGCTTTGTTCATTGTTCTTTGATTGATTTGCTTTTAAATACCGCTGTTCTTTTTATTTGGTTTTCAAGGTTCCACTCTAAAGGAAATCTTCGGTTTTGTAAATACTCTGCCATTGGCTCCAGTCCGATTTCTGCTCTTCTTTTATCAACGTTTTCTGGGTCGGCGATGGGCCAAACATCAAAGGTGTTGGTTTCGGGATAATATTTGATTTGCCCTCCATAAATTTGTAGCTCCCCTCGGTCGGTTGCGATCCTGTCTTCCGTTCTTGCCAATAACCAAGGACTTAATTGCTTGTTTTTGGTGGCTTGGCGCATTAACGGAAGATACTTTAGGCGTATTTCGGGACTACTGTGCTGCAGTACATTACAGATGGTCAGGTTACCCTGCTCCCCGATTACTTCTAGTTTTGGCCAGCCATCCTTCAAGATTTCAGCTATTTTTTCCTCGTTTACCTTATGGTTCTTTTTATAATCGGCCTGATATTTTTTATACTCCTCTGATTCGCCACCATATTTATGGAAAGCCGAATCCCGTTTTCTAATTGGTGTTTGTTCCATTTCCCAAATGGTATCCAATACAGCAACTACATCAATCCTTTGAGGTGTTGCTGCCTCATCTTGCTTTTTTGAATCGCTTTTTCGGACACAAGCCGATATAGTGATCACACAAAAGAAAAGCACTGACATACATCTCATCATTGTAGATTTTGCGAATTTGTATGTCGTTTTATTGACCATTATAAATTTCTACAGCTTTTTTAATAAGCTTCATTTGTGTTTGGATTGAGTTTCTTCTTCTATACACACTATTGGTTTTAAAGGCCAAAACAACATCTATTTCAGGATAAACTGTTATGTTTTGTCCTAAGGCCCCTTGGGCCGAATAGGCATTCTTTAATCTGGGATCGTTTGAGTTTTCAATAAGCCACCACATATAACCATATCCTAAGTCCAGGCCGTCTTCCTTAAGTAGGGGCACACTTTTTTGCGCTTCCGAATAAGAAGTCCTCTGTTTTGTTATTTCTCGCACCCAATCCTTAGGGATTGGTTGTGATTCTTTCCATTTCCCATTACGGAGCATTAATAGTCCAATACGGGCCATATCCCTGGTAGAAAACCACATGTGGTATGCTGGAAACTTGGATATGTCGTTATTGCCACTTTTCTTTTGGAGGGTTCTGTCCCAATCTTGCATTTGCAAGGGTTTGGCCAATTGGACTTCGATTTCGTCGTAGATATTGCTTTGGGTCTCTTGCTCAAAAATGTATCCGGCCGCATTAAAGTCCCAATTGTTGTACAGCCAATGGGTTCCCGGGGCAACTGAACCTCTTTCTGGAGCAAATCTTCGGAAATCACCACCATTTGAGCCTCTTAGGTATACTCCAGAGCGGGCAGCTATTAAATTCTTTATCGTGGCCTTTTTTTCTTCGGGTAGGAGTTCGGTCACATCATTGATGTTGAGCTCTTCCAATGTTTTGTCCAAATCAATGGTGCCATTTTCCACATATTTACCATACAACAGGGCAAGAATACTTTTTCTGCAGGATGCTATGTAGCTATTCTCACTAATATTTCCATATTCCAATACAATTTGTCCTTTATGTACAAGGACCAGACCGGTTATGTTGGTACTATCTATGATGTATCTTTTGAAATTGGTCCGATTGGTATCGGGCCAAGCCGTTGCTTCCGGATTTTCGGCTCTGGACCATGTTTCATCGGGATAGGTCTGTGCCTCACTTTGGCAACTTGATAAATGGAAGGTCAAAGAGCAGATTATCAATAATGCTTTACGCATATTACGCTTTGTTTAAATTGGATACTATTTTATTCAGTGTCTGCTCTAGTTGAACAAGTTCTTCTTCGGATATTCCGGCAAAAGCCCTTTTTCGGTTTTCAGCAATTACCGGTGCCAGTTTTTCGAGTATTTCTTTGCCTTTGGGTGTAAGTTCAATATGGAACCTTCTGCGGTCCTTTGGGTTGATGGACCTGTCCAGGAAACCCTTTCGAACCAAAAGGTCGATCATACGTGTTAAGGAAGCATTGTCTTTAAAAACCAATTCTGCAATTTCATTTTGACTTAGTTCTGGACGGTCATTTAAGTATTGTAAAACCAATTTTTGGTCTACGGTAATATCATCTACAACCTTTAAAAAATTCTGCCTGGAGAATTTCCTATACGTTTTGATCGTACGTTCTATATGATAGAAAACCGTTTTTGCTGGAACTTTCACGAAAAATTATTTGATACAAATATAATTGATATATCAAATAAATAAAGATTCCAATGAAAATTTAGTGTAAACTTTATTAAGTTCAATTGATTTTAAATGACCGGATAACAAAAACCCTTGCCTGTTTTATGCAAGGACTTACATTATGCTGGCATTGTTGCCAAATGACTGCGGCAGGATTGACGCTGTTCTTCTTGACTAGGCATCACTATGAAAATAGTCCAAAAAAAAACGCTCAAGCAAGCTTGGCGTTTTTTTTCTTATCGAATTATGTATTCGTGACCGCGGCAGGATTATTTTTATTTTTAAATATACTGATAATCAATGTATTATATTTTTAATGGGTAGTTATTGGGTCATTTTTCACTTATTTCATAATTCATTTGGTATATGAAACTGATTCAAATTATTGATTTCTATCAAGTTTTCTTTTGGAATATCCGTCCTGATGGCTTCAAAACGTTCTTTGTTATCTTTTGAAAACCTTTCCGGGGCTTGAAAATATACTTTTTTTAAATTTTTCATATTACCAATAATCTCTCTATCAATTTTACGATTGAAGAATGGGAAGGAATAACCAATTACTACAAGAACTTCAGTATTAACAGTGGATATCTTTGCGTTTTCAACAATATCGAATTTACTATCCGCGTCAAAGGATTCCCATGCAAATGAGAGGTTAGATACATATTGCTTTTGATTAGAAGCCTTTATGTAGTTAATGATAATTTGTCGAAGGAGAGGTGTTTCAAATTCCTGACCAATTATTTCACCATAAGTAGACATATCTATTCTCGATAACTCGGAGAATGATGTATAGCCATTTATTTGAATAATTTGCCAATTCTTAATATCTCTAACTCTTTCAAATTTAGTAGTCATATTAAGACCTCTCCTAATTGATGATAAATCCTTAGCTTCATTTTTGAAATTTGAAAAAGAGATTTCAAATTGATTATCATAATTCCAACTTAGAATTTTTATATGACTTGGAAAATTATAATGGTAGGATTCATCGTATAAAGCGGCATAGAAGAAATCATACCTATCATCTGGTTTATTAATGACTTGTTCAATCGTGAAAAACAGAGATAACGCTACCTTTAATTTGTGAAGCGATTTATATTCTTTATTAATTAAAAGTTTCTTAGCATAGGTGTCAATACTTGCATGATTATCACTTTCGCGCTTTAACCATTCCAAATCCTCAATAATTTTATCTAATGATACGGAAAGGTCATGTTTTTCACCGTTAATTGTTTCTTCATTCAAAATCCCCATTAAATGTGTTCTTGGGAATTGTGTGAGTCGAACAATTAAGTTTCCAATCCTATCAGTTATTTCATTTACGATTGGAAGTGCTCCTTTACTTGCACCAGCTCCAAATAGATATGTGATATTCTTCATTCTTAAATTTTATCAGAACTTGATTGAGTCTGTAAGATTATATTTATCCATTATTTGTCTCAGGGAAATTTCATTGTAACCACTGTTATCCAATTTATGTATGAGCTGTGCAATGTTGTTTTGTGAGTTTTCAAACTGTGATTTAACTAATAATTTTGGTTGTCTGTTGGTATCAAAATCAATTAAATTTTTTAAAGGTGCTTTTCGAAATAGTTCATGACTACGCTGATATCTATATATCAATTCTGCAACCAAAAAATCAAAGGTGTTTAAATCGGAAACTCCCTTAATTTTGAGCATTATTCCTTCTATTTCATCAATAAATTGTTGAATAGGCATACTAATTTGCTCGATTCTATTAAAAAGGTCACTGTGAAAAGTACTCAGATAATCGATGAATATTAAAATATATGGGTAGACAAAGTGTTGATTGGTAAATGCCCCTAATGTTAACCGAACTCTAGCCATCGACTTTTCTATTTGCCTTAGAGTATGGTTTTCGTTGTAGAATAATTGAGCAGCTAAATGCATTTGTTTTGAGTCATCGTATATTGAAGCATATAATTTTTTTTGAAGTTCGAAATAATCAGAAAACCCATAGTATTGATACAAATGATTTATGAATAATGTTTTATCCGGCTCGGGCATTGAATAATTTAAATCGATAAATTTCTTTAGATATTCATCGGAGTCAATCAAATCACTTCCATAATACCCTTTAATCGAATTTCCCAATTGGGTTTTATCAATTGATAGAACGAAAACTATTCCCTTCACAGAAAATAAATGCTTAATCTTTTCTAATACTTCAACGGCATAGTTTGGACGGCATCTATCAAGTTCATCTATAAAAAATATTACAGGGTTCCCATTATCTACCGTTTTTGTTTCGGATTTTTTCCTATCCGACGAATTTATATACTCAATGAGACTTTTTTTGAAGCCTTCTATACTATTTTTTTGAGTTTTGAAAGTTTCCAATTGACTTTCCACTTCCTCAACACCGAATTCTGAAAAGGCTTTTATCACCTCACTTATCGTCTGTTCTCCAATTAGTTTACTAGCAACGCCTTTTAGTGCAATTGGTAATGCTGCCTTCATTACCTTCGCTGTCTTTGACAATAATATATCATATTTCTCTTGAGATTTTTTCTCTAATTCATTAAACACTGAGAGAAGTGCTACGATAACTTCATTTTGGAAATCATTTTCCCAAGCATTAAAATAAAGAGTTTCGAATTGTTGAACTTTTAAATACTCTTTCCACATTTTAACAAAGGTTGTTTTTCCTGTCCCCCATTTATTATCTAGGGCCATGACGAATCCATCAGGTAATGTTGAAACTATTGTAGTAAGAATTTCAGCAATAGGCTCCCTGTTTAGCTTACAGTTCTCAAAAGGTCTATCCTGGGGAATGGAAACATCACTATGCTTGATTTTCATCAATTAAAACTTTAAAAGATTCTAGCTATGTTGGAAAAAATAACTTCCAGTATGGGGGAGTGCCTTAAAGATAGAAAAACCTGTCAGAAAAAGATTAATATTTTCAATATCCTATTAATTCAGTGGGGAGCTAGTGGGACAAAATTGATTTTTTAGAAAATTAAATAATTGATAAACAGGTAGTTGGGATTCGCAATATTAAGATGGTGCGACTCTAAAAAAATAAAAATAAAAGCCTAAGTATCAAATACTTAGGCTTATTCGGGGATTAAAATCTGTGACCGCGGCAGGATTCAAACCTTATTCCGCAAGCCCTATATCTAAAGGATTTTAAGACCTTACAAAATCTGTTGACCGAATTACTGCCTTTTAATTTGGCCGAAATTCTAGATGATTCAACTTTCAATGTAAAGATAACAATTTCAAATGTTCGAAATGAACTCAAACAAGATTTAGCCATTTTTGGAATATTCAGAATCCTTATGTCATTTATCACTTTTCAAGTCCCAAATACTTACCCTGAACTTTTACACGTGGTTCCTGTTTCAATTTTATAGTGATTGGAAAGATAAGCGTGAAGTAAAATTGGAATAGGGTGCAATAACCTATTTCCAATAATTGAAGACTTTAATGTTTCATCTTATTGAACATGGCTATTTATTTTTTCTTTGTTAGCAAAGAAAATATGAAGAGCAAGAGGATAGCGTGCTGACGCAGCGCTATTGATTCATTTTCCTTCGGAAAAGCCCGTATTTTAAGGGATTTTGTAAAATGCCGGTTATTGTCGTATGAATCATTTTTAGCTTAAAAACGGTCTCAGCCCAGTAAAACCAAGGAATTTTTAGCTTAAAAATGCCTTTTGAAGTTTTCATATCGGGTGTCTTCAATTCTATTTAGGGCACCGTCCTGCTATTTGAAGAAATTGCCTTTTTCACGGAAAAGAGGGTTCAGCCCAGTGAAATCAAGGTATTTTTCAAGGAAAAGTGGAAAATACAATTGTGAATTGGATAAAACTTGCCTCGCTCAGTAGTATTAGTTTTTGTAAGATTTGGGGCTTGCAGCACTCCACTTCGTTGCGTTCGCCTTATTTATTGTTCCCATATGGAACCAGAGGCTTTTAATTCACCGTTCCTTTAATTTTTTACGAAAAATGATCTAACTAATATTATAAAGTTCAGTTATTTCATAATATTAATTCTGATATTTTTTTGATTTGTAGTGGCAAGTATTTTTATACAAGGATTGAAGACTTAAATCATTTATATGAACCTGATTTCCATTTTGTATTTTATTATTTGGAGGTTATTACTTAGCGTGAATATATTGGTCCAACCACTTAAAATAGTTTAGGTTTGTTAACTTACTTCGTAATTGGTGTATACTTATAAATAATAACCTTGAATTTTCACATGTGTTTTCCAAATTAAGTAAAACAGCCTACATACTAATTTTTATTCTAATTCTTGTTGTTGCTGGAATCCTCTTTCTAGATGATGAAAATGAGGAATATTTTATAGTCTCAGAAACTATGCCCATTCATTATAATGGGATGCAGTTTGCTGGATCGGAATCCTGTATACCCTGTCATCAAGATGTTTATAAAAACCATATCCTAACCGCACATTTCAATACCTCGGCAGTTGCCACCGCTGAAAATTTAAAAGGTTCTTTCGAAGGATCAGAACATGAAGTTGAACTGATTGATGGTAATGCAAAAATTGTAAAGGATGGTGAGTACTTTTTTCAGACTATTTCATCCAAAACTTCAGGTGAATTATTGGATAAGAATCAATTAGATTTAGTTATAGGTTCTGGCGTCAAGGGGCAATCTTATTTGTCATTTAAAGGGGATTCCCTTTTTCAACTTCAAGTTTCTTATTTTACGCTTATAGATGACTTTATCAACAGTCCCGGTTATCCAAATTATAGATACTCCAGGGCCGTTACGGATAATTGTGTGAAATGTCATGTGACTTTTGCAAAGAATAAGAATCCTAAAGGGAATACAAATATCTATGACCGAAATTCTTTTATGTTGGGAATAGATTGTGAGAGATGCCATGGACCCTTAAAAAAACATGTTGATTTTAGGACTGGAAATCTCAGTCAAACCACAATTGACCCAGTGGTCCATATCGATTCCCTTTCTCGTCAATTAAAAATGGACAATTGTGTACAGTGTCATTCAGGATTACGAGCCATACAAATCAAGGAGAACCCTTTTTCATTTGTTGTTGGAGATCGGTTGGATGAATATGCCAAAAATTACAATTTTGGTCGACCTCAAGCGCAGCTGGATGTACATGGAAACCAATATGGTTTATTGAAAAGCAGTGAATGTTTTAAAAATTCAGAAGAATTGATTTGCACTACTTGCCATAATCCCCACAAAAAACAACGTGGGAATACTGATCATTTCAATTCCAAATGTGTTGAATGCCATAACTCACCTAAAGACCTCCACATTAACTTGGATTATGAGACAGCCAAGCTTAACAATTGCATCAGTTGCCACATGCCGCTTTTTCCCTCCCAAACCATGAAAGTGAAACTGGAAGATGACGCAGAAGAAACTTCTGTGGATATAAGAACACACCTCATTGGAATTTACGTTGATCAAGTGTTTCAAAACGATAAAAAGTAATCCATTCAAAAACAAGATCTCTGTAAGAGCAACTATCTTGGGATATTGTATGAAGGCTAAATATTTATAAAATTCTTGAATTTGGTATCACTTTGTTTTCGATTCCTCAATATATTTTGGCTATAGCACTATTTTTCACAACAAATTTTTCAAAGAAAACGCTAAGATGTACATAGAATCAATACAGACCTTTTTGAATTGGAGGTAATGGATTGATTTAAAACTATTTAAACTAAACCAAACTGATATCAATGCAAATTATTGAAAATTCCACGGTTTACGATGCCATTATTGTAGGTTCGGGGGCAGGTGGTGGTATGGCCGCCAAAGTGCTTTCGGAGTCTGGGCTCAAAGTTGCCGTTGTAGAGGCTGGACCATTTTTTGACCCGGCGAAGCCAGAATACCAGACCCAATTAAAATGGCCTTACCAAAGTC
>NZ_JAFLNM010000007.1:0-2500 GCF_017313275.1 Flagellimonas profundi
TATATTTGCACCCGCTTAGCTGATAAGGCAGGGCGCTTCTGAGACACCGAGAGGGGTTTTCGGAAGTAAAAGACAAGAGAAGAAGTTCATATACATATTGTAACGACAGCGTAGAATTAATAACAAACCATTTTGATGCAGGGACTCGGTTTTTCCGGGTGTCGGACAGACATTCAAGGAAATACAATGAAGAGTTTGATCCTGGCTCAGGATGAACGCTAGCGGCAGGCCTAACACATGCAAGTCGAGGGGTAACATAGTTTGCTTGCAAACTGATGACGACCGGCGCACGGGTGCGGAACGCGTATGGAACCTGCCCCTGTCAGGGGAATAGCCCAGGGAAACTTGGATTAATGCCCCATGGTATCGTTTTATCGCATGATAAGGTGATTAAAGATTTATCGGACAGGGATGGCCATGCGTACCATTAGTTAGATGGTGGGGTAACGGCCCACCATGGCAGCGATGGTTAGGGGCCCTGAGAGGGGGATCCCCCACACTGGTACTGAGACACGGACCAGACTCCTACGGGAGGCAGCAGTGAGGAATATTGGACAATGGGCGGGAGCCTGATCCAGCCATGCCGCGTGCAGGATGACGGCCCTATGGGTTGTAAACTGCTTTTATACGGGAAGAAACGCACCTACGTGTAGGTGTCTGACGGTACCGTAAGAATAAGGACCGGCTAACTCCGTGCCAGCAGCCGCGGTAATACGGAGGGTCCGAGCGTTATCCGGAATCATTGGGTTTAAAGGGTCCGTAGGCGGGCATGTAAGTCAGGGGTGAAAGTTTGTGGCTCAACCATAAAATTGCCTTTGATACTGCATGTCTTGAGTCATGGTGGGGTTGCCGGAACATGTGGTGTAGCGGTGAAATGCATAGATATCACATAGAACACCGATCGCGAAGGCAGGTGACCAACCATGTACTGACGCTGATGGACGAAAGCGTGGGTAGCGAACGGGATTAGATACCCCGGTAGTCCACGCCGTAAACGATGGATACTAGCTGTGGGGACTTCGGTCTCCGTGGCCAAGCGAAAGTGATAAGTATCCCACCTGGGGAGTACGTTCGCAAGAATGAAACTCAAAGGAATTGACGGGGGCCCGCACAAGCGGTGGAGCATGTGGTTTAATTCGATGATACGCGAGGAACCTTACCAGGGCTTAAATGCAGGCTGCATGGGGTAGAGATACCCCTTTCTTCGGACTGCCTGCAAGGTGCTGCATGGTTGTCGTCAGCTCGTGCCGTGAGGTGTCAGGTTAAGTCCTATAACGAGCGCAACCCCTACCGTTAGTTGCCAGCATGTCAAGATGGGGACTCTAACGGGACTGCCGGTGCAAACCGCGAGGAAGGTGGGGACGACGTCAAATCATCACGGCCCTTACGTCCTGGGCTACACACGTGCTACAATGGCCGGTACAGAGGGAAGCCACCCCGCAAGGGGGCGCGGATCTACAAAACCGGTCACAGTTCGGATCGGGGTCTGCAACTCGACCCCGTGAAGCTGGAATCGCTAGTAATCGGATATCAGCCATGATCCGGTGAATACGTTCCCGGGCCTTGTACACACCGCCCGTCAAGCCATGGAAGCCGGGAGTGCCTGAAGTCCGTCACCGCAAGGAGCGGCCTAGGGCAAAATCGGTAACTAGGGCTAAGTCGTAACAAGGTAGCCGTACCGGAAGGTGCGGCTGGAACACCTCCTTTCTAGAGAAAGAGACGCCCGGAGACGGGTCCCGCACGAGGTGGTTGTTACGTTTTGCGCTGTCGTTTATGATATGTTTTTTGATACACTGGCAATTTGGGCCAAGACAGTCTCATAGCTCAGCTGGTTAGAGCGCTACACTGATAATGTAGAGGTCGGCAGTTCGAGTCTGCCTGAGACTACGAAGGTAAGTTCATTGAGTACTGAAATCAGGAAATTCTAGATGTTGGGTTACCGTTATATAGTACTGTTAACTGATAACTGTTAACTGACAACTGATAATGGGGGATTAGCTCAGCTGGCTAGAGCGCCTGCCTTGCACGCAGGAGGTCATCGGTTCGACTCCGATATTCTCCACCACGGCAAAGCCGTCCGCTGATATTTTGTATCTGTGGCGGCGCGCTGGAAAGTTCATTGACATATTGGGACGGAGCAGTAACGACTTAGGTCTGTTACATGCGAAGTCAAAGAAGAAACACGAAGTAGAATAGAATATATAAAGGATTACGAGAGGGCATTTGTACCTTATGGTACAGGTGCGACAAGCAAAAGAAGGGCGTATGGGGAATGCCTAGGCTCTCAGAGGCGATGAAGGACGTGATAAGCTGCGAAAATCCACGGGGAGCTGCACATGAGCATTGATCCGTGGGTGTCCGAATGGGGCAACCCGGCTGGTTGAAGGCCAGTCATGCCGTAAGGCAGGCGAACCCGCTGAACTGAAACATCTAAGTAGGCGGAGGAAGAGAAAACAAGAGTGATTCCGAGAGTAGCGGCGAGCGAAATCGGATCGGCCCA
>NZ_JAFLNM010000009.1 GCF_017313275.1 Flagellimonas profundi
GCTTTGGGCGATAGCGGCGAAAAGGCGCGAAGGTTGCCCTCGTTGTCGTCATAAGGCGCCGCAACCGGACGCGTCGGTTCGCTCTTGTTTCCTGAAGTCGCCATGAAATTCTCCAGTTGGCCACTACTTGTCTTCGGGGTAGATGAGGACTTCGATATCGCCGAATTCCTGGGCGGTAGCGAGGTGTGTCCTGCCTTGATCATCGGTCCGGCCGGCGATTGCGTATTCCGGTCAACGTGACCGCTCATTCCGGCCTATCGTGACCGCTGCGCATTCGATGCTGTTACGCGATTAAATTGTAAGGGCTGCGGTCACGATGGGTCGATGTTTTTCTCCTTTTTGGTGGTTTTAGGTCGCTGGGCGCGCAGCGAGTCACCGGTCAGCGTGAAGCGGTGGTTGCGCTGCATAATGCGGTCCAGGATGGCGTCGGCGATGGTGGCGTCACCGATCCATGCATGCCAATGTTCCACCGGCAGCTGACTGGTGATGATGGTGGCCTTGGTGCCGGCTCGGTCGTCAATAATCTCAAGCAGGTCCGAGCGCGTCATGCCGTCGATGGCGCCCATGCCCCAGTCATCGAGCACCAGCACGTCCGTCTTGGCCAATTGCAGCAGCCACTTGCCGAAGGCGCCGCTGCCATGTCGGATGCGTAGCTCCTCCTGCAAGCGCGGCACGCGCTGGTAGATTGCCGAGTAGCCACGCCGGCAGGCGTACTGCGCCAGCGCGCAGGCAAGCCAAGACTTGCCCGCGCCGGTGGGCCCGGTCACCAGTACGCTATGGCCGGCGCTGACCCACTCGCCCAAGGCCAGGCTCATCACCTCGCGGCGGTCGATGCCACGGCCAGCGCGCGCGTCGATGTCCTCGATGGCAGCCTGGCCGTACTTGAGGTGCGCGTTCTTGAGCAGGCGCACCAGCTTGCGGTCGTTGCGGGCGTGGACCTCGCGGTCGATCAACAGCGCCACGCGCTCCTCGAAGCTCAACGCGGCCATGCCGGGTTGGGCCAGCTGCTCCTCCAGGCCGGCGGCCAGACCGTCCAGCTTGAGCGAGCGCAGTTGCGCCAGGGTGGTGTGCATCATCATTTCGTCGTTCCTCATTGGTAGTAGCCAGGTCCGCGGACGTGGGCATGGTCGGGGCTGACCCACTCGCTGGCGGTGGCCGGCGCGCTCTGATCGCGGTTGTTTTTCAGGATGTCGTTGACGTGGCGGTACTGGCAGGCGCCGATCTGCAAGGCCAACATGCAGGCCGCTTCCAGTCTCGCCTTGCCGTAGCGCTTTGCCAGCGACAGCAGGCCAAGGCAGGCGCGGTAACCGTGTTCCGGATGCTTGTTCTCGGCCATTAGCCGCGTGACCGCTTCGGCCGTCGCCGGGCCGATGCTCCGCCCCCAGTGAATGAGCCGGGTCGGCGTCCATTCCATGTGGGCGCGGTGCGCGGCAGGCATGTGCGTTGGCGTCGTGGTGAAGCCGCCCTGGCGGCTGTTGCGGGCATGGCTGGCGACGCGCTGCCCCCTGTGCATTAGCTCCACCACAGCGGTGGTCACGCGTGCCTCGAGCGTCTGGCCGACCAGCGCGTGCGGCACGCTGTAGCGGTGGCGCTCAAGCTCGACGTGGTAGTCGATGTGCACCTTGACGGTCTTGAAGTGCGCCATCTCGTAACGCTGTAGCGGCAGCGGCAACAGGGCCGGCGCGTCGATCTCGGCGAAGGTGCTGGCGCGGCTGCCGGGCAGTTTCTGGAACAATTTGTCGTTGAGCCGCGTGAGCAACGGCGCCATGGCCTGATTGACCTCGTGCACACTGTCGAACCTCTGGTGGCGCAGGCGCGCCATGATCCAGCGCTCGACGATCTGCACCGCCGATTCGGCCTTGGCCTTGTCCTGCGGATGGCGCGGGCGCGCCGGCAGAATCGAGGTGCCGTAGTGACGCGCGAAGTCGAGCACCGTGTCGTTGCTGCGCGGCTCGTAGCGGTTGGCATCGGCGATCATGGCCTTGGGGTTGTCCGGCACGATCAGCTGCGGCACGCCGCCGATGAAGGCCAGCGCGCGCGCGGTGGACTCAAGCCAGTCCCTCATCGTCTCGCGCGGCGTGGCACAGGCATAGGTGTAGCTGGAAGCGCCCAGGGCGGCCACGAAGATGTGGGCGCGACTGCCGTCGGTCAGTCCGATGGTGGGACCGGCGTAATCGATGAACAGCTTCTCGCCG